>NZ_CP017603.1:0-1200000 GCF_001854185.1 Clostridium formicaceticum | reverse complement strand
GCTTCTAGATTTTCTCCGGTAATAGACTCTGCTAAACCTTTCATTTCGCTATTTCCTAGTTTTGTCTTCGTTTGTCCTTCAAATTGCGGATCTGATAACTTTACAGAAATAACAGCTGTTAGACCTTCTCGGATATCTTCTCCCAGTAGATTAACGTCTTTTTCCTTTAAAAAACCATTCTTTCTTGCATAATCGTTGACGATTCTTGTTAGGGCAGATTTAAAGCCACTTAAATGTGTTCCACCCTCTTGCGTATTGATATTATTAGCAAAACTAAAGATATTTTCAGTATAAGCATCGGTATATTGCATAGCTACTTCTACCACACTACCATCCTTTGATTTATCGAAATAGATGATTTTATCATGTAGCGGCTCTCTGTTTTTATTTAAGTGTTTCACGAACTCTTGAATACCACCGCTATAATGAAAAATATTTTCTTTTTGCTGGCCTTCTCTTTTATCCATTAAGGTTATTTTAATTCCTTTATTTAAAAAAGCCAATTCTCTTAAGCGGTGTTCCAATGTATCATAACGATAAATCATTTCGTCAAAGATTTCTGCATCAGGTTTAAATAATACAGTTGTTCCCGTATCCATTGCATCTCCTACTTCTTTGACATCATCTAAAGGATTTCCTCTTTCATATCTCTGAAAATAAGTTTTCCCATTTCTTCTAACTTCAATCTCTAAAAACTCTGATAAAGCATTTACAACAGAAATACCTACCCCGTGTAAACCTCCCGAAACTTTATAGCCCCCTCCGCCAAATTTACCACCAGCATGTAATACTGTTAGTACTGTTTCTAAGGTGGACTTCCCTGTCTGTGGATGGATATCTACTGGAATTCCTCTACCATTATCCGTTACTTTTATAGAGTTATCCTCATTGATGATGACTTCAATTGCATCGCAGTAACCTGCCAAGGCCTCATCTATACTATTATCTACTACTTCATAAACAATATGATGTAAACCCCTTAAACCAGTACTCCCTATGTACATTCCAGGTCGTTTTCTTACAGGGTCTAGTCCTTCTAATACTTGAATTTGTTCTGCATTATATTCTTGTATTTTATCTTGTATTTCATTTTCCATATTTCTAACCTCCTATAAGGAACAAAAAAATATATATAAGACATGAAACTCCCACTAGGAAAGTGGAAGTGTATGAATAAATCCTGCTCTTTTTTGTAGTGTCAATGCAGAAATAGGAGACTTGTATATGACAGTCTTATGGGCCCCTTTATGACACCTATTTTTATTTTCCACTCTTTCTACAATAACAATCGATCTAGGTTCCTCTTCACATATATTTTGGATAAATTCTTCTTCTTCACAAACCTTTAAAAACGCTTTGCTATCTTTTGATTTTAAAGCAGACTCTATATCTAAAATTGCAATAATATCTTTTATCTTTACAACGAACTCTCCTCCAAGATGAAGAAACATTTTTCCTCTCCCTTTCATGGTTTTCTTTGCTACATTTATTTATTATAACCTTTATTAAACTTTAATAAAAGAGAATACTATTATTTTGCGGAAAACCTGTGGATTTCTCCATCATATACATGAAATAACTTATATTCTTCCTGATTATTTATATTTAAAGGCTCTATCATCGTGGTAGTAATAAAAGTTTGAACATTTTTTAGATTTTTAATTAAATAATTCTGTCTTTTTTTATCTAATTCGCTCATAACATCGTCCAACAATAAGATAGGATACTCTCCTACTTCTCCCTTCATTAACTCTAATTCTGCTAATTTCAAGGAAAGTACTGCTGTTCTTTGCTGCCCTTGAGAACCATATTTTTTTATCTCTAAACCATTGACTTTAAAAATCAAATCATCTCGATGAGGTCCTATTAGCGTTAAACCTCTTCTTTCTTCCAAAGGTTGTGCCTCTTTTAACGCCTCTCTAAATTTTTCTTTAATATCCTTAATTTCGTTTTCTTCCTTAATTTTTATGCTGCTATCGTACTGAACTTCCAATATTTCTAAACCGTCTGTTATTTTTTTGTGCATTAATTTAGCTAAAATAGCTATTCTTTTAATGAAATTTCTTCTATAAATCATCAGCCATGCACCATGATCAATTAATTGTTCATCCCATACCTCTAAGTCAATGGTTTTCCCTTTATAGTTTTTCAGCACTTTATTTCTCTGCTGTAAAATTTTATTGTACTGAACTAAGGTATAATAATACCTTGGTAGTATTTGAGAAATGTCATTATTGATAAATCTTCTTCTTTCATTAGGACCTTCTTTAATAATTTTTAAATCCTCTGGAGAAAACAAAACAACATTTAAATTACCAAGTAAATCTCCATATTTTGTCAAAGATAGCTTGTTTACTTTTATTCTTTTATTATTTTCTCTATTGATTAATACCTCAATTTCTACTTTGTCTGTCGATTTAAGAATGCTAGTTTTTATATAAGCATGTTCCTTTAACATTCTCACCATTTCTTGATCCTTATTGGTTCTAAAGGATTTTCCAATAGCGCATACATATAGGGCTTCTAGAATATTCGTTTTACCTTGAGCATTTTCCCCTACGAATATATTTAACTTAGGATGAAACTGTAGCTGTAATTGTTTATAATTTCTATAATCCAGTAGCTTTACTTCCTCTACTAACATAATTTTTCCTCCCATGTTCACCCTAGTTCTATCACTTCATCCTTTTATTTATACAATACTTGCAGTTTGCACACTGATCTTGCGCAACTCTCTAACTATTTCCAGAGAAAATTAAAAAATCACACAATGTAAGCTAAATAACTTTAATCTTTATGCCTTCTACCTCCACAAGGTCTCCAGCTCTAATCTTTTTTCCCCTTTGAGTGACAACTTCTCCATTGACCTTTACTTCTTCGTTTAAAATAATAATTTTAGCATGTCCTCCACTACCTACTACATCTGTAGATTTTAATAATTGATCTAATTTTATATATTCTCCCTCTAATTTAAACGATCTTAACATGCTTATACCTCCTTGTTTTTTTATAAAACAGCAACCCAGCATAGAATGCTGGGTTAGATTAGTTGGCAGATAACCTTACAGGTAAAACTAAATAAATATAATAATCATTGGTGACTGGTTTTAATATACCAGGACTTAAATTTGTAGTAAATTCTAAATAAACTTCCTCATCTTCTATTATTTTTAAGGCATCTATAAAATATTTTGAATTAAAAGCAATTTCTATACTTTCTCCTTCTAGATAAATAGCAACTTCCTCTTGAACTTTCCCCAATTCGGAGTTAGAGCTAATCGTCATTTTATCATCATCGATCATAAATTTAACCAAATTATTTTTTCCTTCTCTAGCTAATAAAGAAGCTCTTTCAATACTATCTAATAGACTCTTGGTTTTTACTCTAACTTTAGATTTGTATTCTTTTGGAATAATTTGTTTATAACTGATAAATTCTCCTTCAAGAAGCCTAGAAATCAGTTTTGTATTACCGATAATAAACAAAGCATGGTTTTCTGTCAAGGTTATATGGATTGTTTCTTCTTCATCTGTAAGAATGCGATTGATTTCATTTAAAGCTTTCGCTGGCAAGATAACTTTATTATCAATAGATGCATCTATTTTTCCTTTTCTTAAAGCCAAACGGTATCCATCCAAGGCCACCATGTTTAATGTATTCTCCTCTATCTCCATCAAAGCACCTGTTAAAACCAACCTTGTTTCATCCTGTGATGCAGCAAAGACTGTTTGACGAATCATATTTTTAAATAAATCTTGATGAATTTCATAAGAATATTCTTCTTCTATAGAAGGCAACTCAGGAAAGTCTTGGGGATCATAGCATATAATATTGAATTCACTATTTTCACACTTGATGTAAAGCTGATTATTTTCTTTTAAAATTATTTCTACCTCTGCGTCTGGTAACTTTCTAATAATTTCACTAAACAATCTTGCATCTACTACAACAGATCCTTCTTCATAAGTATTTACCTCTACTGTATGTTCTATCCCTATTTCTAAATCTGTAGCTACTAATTTTAAGTAGTCTTTTATAACCTCTATATGAATCCCCTTTAGGATCGGTAAAGTTGTTTTAGAAGAAACAGCTTTTTGAACAATACTAATACTATGTACTAGTGTTTTTTTTTCGCATAAAAAACGCATCTGTGGATATCCTCCCTTTTAAAAATAGATATAATAAATAAAAAAATATAGTAGTAATAGTAGTAGGGCCTGTGTTTTTGTGGATAAGTAGATAAAACAGTTTAAAAATTCTTTTATCCACATGTGTATAAAATGTTAAGTACCTGGTGAGAGTTGTCCACATATTCAGTAAAAAAATAAATGACTAAGAGTTATTCAAAACTGTGAACAACCTCCTGTTGATAAATAAGTCCCTTCTAATTGCCTTTTAAATCACTAATAATTTTCTCTATTTTCTCCTTTAAATCAGGGTCATTTTTTATATCATTTGATATTTTTTCGTGAGCATGCATGACTGTCGTATGATCTCTTCCACCAAATTCTTCTCCAATTTTCGGCAAAGATAGATCTGTCAATTCTCTAGTGAGATACATAGCAATTTGACGAGGATAGGCAATCGCTCTTGTGCGTTTTTTAGAATCCAAATCCTCTAATTTTATATGAAATTTATTAGAAATTACCTCCTTAATAAGCGATGTGTTCAACTGTCTTGCTTTAGAAGAAAAAATTTCTTTTAATGCTTCACTAGCTAAGTCTATGGTTACATCACTATTTGTAAGGGAGGAATAAGCAACAATACGAATAAGGGCTCCCTCTAATTCTCGTATGTTTGATTGGATTTTTTTAGCGATATAGAGCATCACCTCATCAGGAACATCAATGTTTTCCATTTGAGCCTTTTTTCTTAGTATAGCTGTTCTTGTTTCAAAGTCAGGTGCTTGGATGTCTGTAATAAGGCCCCATTCAAATCTTGTTCGAAGGCGATCTTCAAGGGTAGGTATGTCCTTTGGGGGTCTATCACTAGAGATAATAATTTGTTTACTAGATTCATGTAATGCATTAAAAGTATGGAAAAATTCCTCTTGAGTACTTTCTTTACCAGCAATGAATTGAATATCATCAATTAAAAGAACATCAACATTGCGATACTTATTTCTGAATTCTACATTTCTATCATCTCTTATAGAATTAATTAATTCATTTGTAAAAGTTTCAGAAGAGACATAGGCTACCTTTGTATTGGGATTATGCTGCAATATATAGTGACCTATTGCATTCATTAAGTGAGTTTTACCTAGACCAACACCTCCGTAGATAAAGAGAGGATTATAAGCTTTTGCAGGAGACTCTGCTACTGCTACACAGGCTGCATGAGCAAATCTATTGCTGTTCCCTATAACAAAAGTATCAAAGGTATATTTTGGGTTTAACTGTAGATTAGATAAACTTTCTAAAGGTGCTCTATTATGTTGTCGATTGTTTTTTTCTAAGCTTTTAATCGTATCCTCTGTTGGTACAATAATTTTAATTTCAAATTGCTTAGAGGTAGCCTGTTTTAAGGCATTACTAATCAAGGTAATGTAACGATTGTTTAGGATGTCTTTAATAAAATCATTAGGTGTGCCCAAAATAATTTGATTACTTTGCAAAGAAATAGGTTCAATTGTCTTGATCCAGGTATTAAAACTTACTTCTGTTAATTCTGCTTTTATTAACCTCAGGGTGTGTTCCCAGATTTGAGGCAGATTTTCCTTCATAGCCCAAATGTCCTCCTATTTATTAATTTAATACAAAAAAGTTATCCTAAGACTTGTCCACAATAATAACAAAAAAAAATAAAAATTTATAAAAAAATAAGTAATAAATTTTGCTAACATGGTTATTAATAAAGATGTGGATAAATAAGTAAAAAGTTGTTCCTATATATTATATAAAGAGTTATCAACAATATCAACATATATTTTTAATAGGCAAAAAAATAGTAAAATAAATATTTGAGAAGTAAAGTTAAAGGAAAACTTAAAGTTATTCACAACACTATCCACAATCTGTGTATAAAAAAGAATAAAGTGAATAAACTTATCAAAGTTATTCACAAACAAAACTATAATAACAAATATAGAAAAAAAGTTCAACAAAAACTATAAAATTATCCACATAATCAAAAAATGTGAATAAGATTGTTCACAGTTTATTAGAGAGCTTTTTCTTGACACATCTCAACAATATCGTTATAATCTATTTGTAGTATGTTCAAAAATAGGTTTTTCATGTACTAAATTGCATATGCCTACTAGCTTATTTCATTATATAGAAGTACTTCATTAGTACTTAAAGAGGGGGTGTACTTGTGAAAAGAACATATCAGCCAAAAAAGAGACAAAGAAGTAAAGAGCATGGATTCAGAAAGAGAATGAAGACGAAAAATGGTAGAAATGTATTAAAAAGTCGTAGATTAAAAGGCAGAAAGAAATTGACAGCATAAGGCCGCACTATGTGGCCTTTTTCTGTAGTTATGTTTATTTTCCAGCCATTTGTGAGGAAAATAGAATTGGAGGAGAAATATGAAGGCTGCCAATAGATTAAGAAAAAATGAAGATTTTCGCAAAGTATATAAAGAGGGAAACTCTATAGCGAATAAGTTGCTTATTTTGTATATAAAGAAAAATGGTTTTACTTATAATAGGGCAGGCTTCACGGTTTCGAAAAAAGTAGGAAAAAGTGTTGTAAGAAGCACAGTAAAACGACAGATGAGGGAAAGTTATCGACTAAACGACATGAAAATAATTCAAGGTTATGATTTGGTCTTTGTTGCTAGACAGGGATGTAATGGAGCCTCTTTTCAGGAAATACAGAGTGCGTTACTTCATTTAATAGGAATGAAGAAATTATTGCGAAAAAGGTAGAGAAAACGATTTAATTTTATCTGGAGAGTATATGATGACAAAATTTTGTATATGGGTGATATCTTTTTATAGGAAATGGATTTCTCCTCTAAAAGCGCCAACCTGTAGGTTTTATCCCAGTTGTTCTCAATACAGTATAGAGGCATACAATGCCTATGGTTTTTTTAAGGGAACGTATTTAACTTTGAGAAGAATATTAAGGTGTCATCCTTTTCATCCAGGAGGATATGACCCTTTAAAAAAATAAAATATAGGGGGTTTTACGTTTGGACATTATTGCACAACCGTTAGGTGCATTATTGAGACTGATCTATCAGTTAGTAGGAGATTATGGTTTATCGATTATACTTTTTACTGTTGTCGTGAAGTTAATCATGGTTCCGCTAACGATTAAACAGACAAAGTCTATGAAAAAAATGCAGGAAGTTCAACCGAAAATAAAAGAAATTCAAGAAAAGTATAAAAATGATAAAGAAAAAATGAATACCAAAGTGATGGAACTCTATAAAGAATATAATGTTAGCCCCTTTGGAGGGTGCTTACCTTTATTAATTCAGTTTCCTATTATCATTGGTTTGTTTTCAGTACTAAGAAATCCTGTAAACCATGGTTTTGCTCAAGAAGTTGTAGAGGCTGGTTTTTTATGGTTACCAAGTTTATCTCAAGCAGATCCTTTTATACTACCTTTGTTGGCAGGATTTACTACCTATCTATCTAGTGTAACAATGACTTCAGCTGGTGGTAAGCAAGATCCAACACAAAATATGATGAAATATTTCTTTCCAGTGATGATTTTCATATGGGGAAGAAGTTTTCCATCTGGACTTACTCTTTATTGGGTAGTAAGTAACGTGTTCCAGGTAGTGCAGCAGGTAATTATTAATAAACCCTATTCTCAAATAAAGGAGGGTTCCAATTAATTATGAAGTCAATAGAATCAACTGGAAAAACAATTGAAGAAGCTGTTCAGCAAGGTCTTAATGAATTAGGAAAAAGTAGGGAACAGGTAGAAGTAAAAATTATAGACATACCATCTAAGGGGTTTTTAGGTCTCATTGGTACAAAATTAGCAAAAGTAAGATTAACGGTTGTTGATCGTCCGGAAGATGATGTTAAAATATTTTTAGAGGACTTATTTAAGGGAATGGACTTAGAAGTACAAATGCAAATTGAAGCTAAGGGAGATACTTTAAATATTTATCTAGAGGGTCCTAATATGGGTGTTGTTATTGGTAGAAGAGGACAAACATTAGATGCGGTACAGTATTTAGCTAGCCTAGTAGTAAATAAGAATAGAGAAGACTATTTGAAAGTATTTATTGATACAGAAGATTATAGAAGGAAAAGAGAAGAGACTTTAGTGAAATTAGCCAATAAAATGGCTAGAAAAGTGAAAAAAATCGGAAGAACCATTACGCTTGAACCTATGAACCCCTACGAAAGAAGAATTATTCACTCTACACTACAGGGAAATCCTTTTGTGCAAACCTATAGCGAAGGGGAAGAGCCCTATAGAAAGGTAGCAATTACCGTTAGGAAGTGAGATCAGCATAGCTGAAGATTGAGGATTCGGATGACATCCTATCACAGTTGAATTCAAATAGCTTATAAGAAAAACCCAGTTTATTTACTGGGTTCATTTTTTTACTGTATTGTAGCATGAAAAATTTGGTATAATAACAATTAATGAAAATCTAAGCGAATAAAATATATTGGCACAGAGGTGAAATAGATATGTACATAGATGATACAATAGCTGCTATAGCTACAGCTCCCGGAGAAGCGGGTATAGGCATTGTTAGAATTAGTGGGGATCGTGCTTTAAGTATTGTGGATAAGATTTTTCAATCAAAACCAGGAAAAAAGTTAAGTGATTTTCCTGTTAGAAGAATGACTTATGGTTATATTATTGATCCTGATACAGGAGAAAAAATAGATGAGGTATTGGCTTATTATACAAAGGGTCCCTACACTTATACGAAGGAAGATGTGGTAGAAATCAACTGTCATGGCGGTGTAATTCCTGTCAAAAAAATATTACAGTTGGTGTTAAGGAAGGGAGCTAGGGCAGCTGATGCCGGAGAATTTACAAAAAGAGCTTTTCTTAATGGAAGAATAGATTTGGCACAAGCAGAAGCAGTAATGGATCTAATCAGTGCTAAGACAGACAAAGGTTTTGATGTGGCGTTAGACCAGTTAGAGGGGACTTTGTCAAAAAAGGTAGATCATACAAGAAAAAAACTTTTAGATATGTTAGCGCATATAGAGGTTTCTATAGACTTTGCAGAAGAAGATATTGATGAAGTTACCTTGGATTATTTATTGAATAAGGGTGTAGAGGTTAAAAAGGAGATAGAAAACCTACTAAAAACTGCAGATGCAGGTAAAATCTTAAGGGAAGGGCTAAATACTGTTATTGTAGGGAAGCCCAACGTAGGAAAGTCTTCTTTATTAAATGCTCTATTAAAAGAATCAAGAGCCATTGTTACTGAAGTGCCGGGTACCACAAGGGATGTTATTGAAGAACAGTTGAATATAAGAGGAATACCTTTAAAAATTATGGATACTGCTGGTATAAGAGAAACAGAAGATATTGTTGAAAAAATAGGTGTTGAAAAATCTAAAGAATTTTTTAATAAAGCAGATTTGGTTATTTTTATGTTGGATATTTCAACAGAATTAACAAGAGAAGATATAGAAATTATGGAATTAATTCAAAATAAAAAAGCGCTTATTCTTATCAATAAAATAGATTTATCTCAGCGGGCAAATTTAGAGAAGATAAAAAACTTAATGGAAAATAAAAAGGTGATAAAAATATCTTTGATAGAAGAAAAAGGATTAGAGGAAGTAGAAGAAGCTATTGAGGAATTAGTCTATAAAGGAGAAATTAAAGCAAAGGAGCGACTTTTAGTAACCAATGTAAGACACAAAAACTCTCTTGAAAAGGCTTTAGAAGCTATGGAAGATGGCATTGAAGCCATCAAGAAAAAAATGCCTCTAGATTTTATTGAAGTAGATATAAAAAATACTTGGGAACGATTAGGAGAGATTACAGGAGATACAGTGGCAGAAGATATCATTGATCATATTTTTAAGAATTTTTGTATTGGAAAATAAAGATAAGTTATGCGGAGGGATAAAAGATGAATATTCGATATAATGCGGGAAGCTATGATGTTATTGTGGTAGGAGCAGGTCACGCTGGCTGCGAGGCGGCTCTTGCTGCTTCTAGAATGGGGCAAAAAACTTTGCTATTAACAACAACCTTAGACGCTATTGCTATGATGCCCTGCAATCCGTCTATTGGAGGTACAGGAAAAGGTCATTTAGTTAGAGAAATTGATGCGCTAGGAGGAGAAATGGGCATCAATATTGATAAAGCCTTTATTCAAAGCAAGATGTTAAATACTGCAAAGGGACCAGCAGTACATTCCTTAAGAGCCCAAGCAGATAAATTAAAATATCATGTAGAAATGAAGAAAACCATAGAGGATCAAGATAACCTAGATTTAAAGCAAGCAGAAGTTGTAGATTTGCTTGTAGAAGAAGATCAGGTAAAAGGAGTTGTTATTAGAACAGGTGCGGTATATTATAGTAAAGCTGTTATATTAGCAACAGGAGTTTATCTTAGAAGTAAGGTATATATGGGTGAGGTAAATTATGAGTCTGGACCCAATGGATTATTTCCTGCGAAATATCTCTCAGAAAAATTAGTGGCTTTAGGATGTAATATGAGACGGTTTAAAACAGGAACGCCTGCTAGAATCCATAGAGATACTATTGATTTTTCTAAAATGGATGTACATGCTGGAGATAAAGAGATCGTACCTTTTTCCTTCTTAAATGATAAATTAGAGATACAACAGCATCCTTGTTGGTTAACTAGGACGACAGCAGAAACCCAAAGAGTTATTACAGAAAATATTAATCGTTCTGCCATGTATAGAGGAGATATGGAGAGTATAGGTCCAAGGTATTGTCCCTCTATAGAAGATAAAATTGTTCGCTTTCATGATAAACCTTCTCATCAACTTTTTATTGAGCCAGAGGGACTGGATACAAAGGAAATGTATCTCCAGGGTATGTCCACTAGCTTGCCAGAAGAAGTTCAAGAACAAATGATAAAAACAGTGATAGGTTTAGAAAATGCAAAAATTATGCGGCCAGCCTATGCTATTGAGTATGATTGTATTGATCCTACCCAACTAAAACCTTCGTTAGAAACAAAACATATTCAAAATTTATTTAGTGCAGGGCAATTTAATGGTACATCTGGTTATGAAGAGGCAGCGGCTCAAGGTTTGATGGCAGGGATCAATGCTGTTCTGAAAATTCAAGAAAGAGACCCTCTTATATTAGATAGGTCAGAAGCTTATATTGGGGTACTGATTGATGACTTGGTTACAAAAGGAACCAATGAACCCTATCGTATGATGACTTCTAGGGCAGAATATCGACTGATATTAAGACAAGATAATGCGGATTTAAGGTTGACGCCAAAGGGTTATAAAACAGGTTTGGTTACAGAGGAAAGATATCAGAGGTATTTAAACAAGAAAGAGCAAATAGAGAGAGAAATGGAAAGATTAAAAACAACAGTTGTTTCTCCAGATAATGCAAATCCTCTATTGGAAACTTTAAATAGTTCTCTTATAAAAACAGGGGTTTCGCTTTATGATTTATTAAAAAGACCAGAGGTTTCTTATGAAACAATAACAGCAATTGATATTCATAGGCCTGAAGAAATCTTAAAGGATGCAGTAAAACAATGTGAAGTTGTAATAAAATACGAGGGTTATATAGATAAACAACTAAAGCAAATTGACCAGTTTAAAAAATTAGAAAATAAGAAACTAAATGAAGAAATTGATTATAATCAAATAGAAGGATTACGGTTAGAAGCAAGGCAAAAACTGAATAATATTAAACCTCTTTCCGTAGGACAGGCTTCTAGAATCTCTGGTGTTTCGCCAGCAGATATTTCTGTTTTACTGGTTTACCTAGAGCAAAAAAGAAGACAAAAAGGGGGAAAAGAGTAAAAAATGACATTAACAGCACTGTTAAAAGAAGGAAGCAATGCATTAGGAGTAGAGCTCAATGAAAAACAAATCAACCAATTATTGAATTATAAAGATATATTATTGGAATGGAACAAAAAAATGAATCTAACAGCGATTGAAGAAGAGAAGGAAGTTGTTATAAAACATTTTTTAGATTCCATATCCTGTGGAAAGGTTCAGCAGTTAAAGCCAATAGGAAAAGTGATCGATGTAGGTACGGGAGCAGGTTTTCCCGGCATTCCTTTAAAAGTGATTTTTCCTGAACTGAAGGTAACTTTATTAGATTCTTTAAATAAAAGAATTAATTTTTTAAAGGAAGTATGTCTTCAACTAGAACTTAAAGATGTAGAATTTATTCATGGAAGAGCTGAGGATTTTGGTCAAGATAAGAAGCATAGAGAAGTTTATGATTATGCAGTAGCTAGGGCAGTAGCTCCTTTAAATATTTTGGTGGAATATTGCTTGCCTTTTGTAAAGGTAGGAGGTTTTTTTATTTGTCAGAAGGGTAAAGCTTTAGATGAAGAACTACATGAAGGAAAAAGAGCTATTGAGATACTGGGAGGTAAAGTAGTAGATCAACAACATATCACCTTACCCTTTAGCGATATCACCCACAGTATTTTAGTCATAGAAAAAACAAAACAAATTCCAACAAAATATCCTAGAAAAGCAGGCAAACCCACAAAAAACCCTCTATAAAAAAAGATAAAAAGAAATATTTTGTAAAACAAAAAAATATTTTTCTATGTAGCAGTAGAAGGAGTCAAAGACTTTTTATAGAATAAAAATAGTATTATGAAATTTCCTTATTTAAAGAAAAGAGGGATCGGGATGAGTGCTACTGAAAGAAAAGTTCTAGAAATATGTATAGATTCTGTTATTTCCAACCCTTATCAACCTAGAAAAACTTTTTCTCAGGCAAGTTTACAAGAGCTGAGTCAATCTATAAAAGTATATGGTGTGTTACAACCTATAAGCGTGCGGCAGATCGGGGAAGGAAAATATGAGTTAATCGCTGGTGAAAGAAGAGTAAAAGCAGCAAAATTAGCTAATCTCAAAACAATACCTGCTATTATTAATCATCAAATTAGTGATAAGGATTCTGCTATTTTAGCGATTATAGAAAATCTTCAAAGGGAAGATTTGAATTTTATAGAAGAAGCAGAAGGTTATTTCAATTTAATTGAGGATCACGGTCTAACACAACAAGAATTAGCTATACGTATAGGAAAAAACCAATCCACCATTGCAAATAAGCTAAGAATTCTTCGATTGAGAGAAGATATTAAACAAAAACTACTAGAAAGTCATTTGACAGAAAGACATGCTAGAGCTTTACTCAAGCTTCCTGATGATGAATTAAGGGTTTTAGCTTTAGAAAAGGTAATAAAAAACGACTATAATGTTAAAAAAACTGAAGAGCTTATACAAAGTATGCTAGAGGAAATAACGGCAGAAGAAGAACCTAAGAGACAACAAAAAATTAAAAGTTTTATGAACTATAAAATATACATTAATACCATTAAACAGGCTTACGATGCTATCAAAGATAAGCAGGAGAAAGCGGAGTTTAAACAGGTAGATAAAGGAGATTTTATAGAGGTAACCGTTAAGATACCTAAAGGCTAGTATTAACGCAAAATATAATTTAACGATAAAAGATTACTAGAATATATTTAGTAATCTTTTTTGCATAAAGAAATTCTGTTTTTTAACTAAATCTTTCCTGTTAAGGTAAGAACACCTATAACAACAAAAGCAACACCAGCAGCTGTTTGCAAATAATAGGTGGGAATATATTTTGTTAAAAATGCTCCAGCAAAGACACCAATGAGAGAACTAAATATTAGTGCTAAAGAAGCCCCTATAAATACCGGCCATACAGATTTGCATTGTGTTACCAGCAGCATGGTCTGGAGTTGGGTTTTATCCCCTAATTCTGCAATAAATACAATAAAAAAGGTTGTTATAATCATACGCAGCATCGGGCAAGCCTCCTCAATAAATAGCCTTATAATAATGACTTTTTACTTCATTCTATTTTTCTGAACGGATAATTGTTATAAATCATTATATTCTTTTAAAATTTGTATTATTAGTGAAATGTTCTAGGTTTTATTATAAAAAAACAAAAAAATATATAAAAACTCTTCATTATTAAAAGGAAAATTCAAAACTTTTTAGAAATTTAATAGAGAGTAAACTTTTCCATCTAAAGTTTTATAGGAGGGACTTAGATGGCGTTGTTGTTTCATTTATTTGTAAAACACATAATTTTCTATGGGATAGAAATATGTTTGAATAATCGTTTAAAGGGGGTAAAGATGAATGGCTAAAGTAATAGCAGTTTTTAATCAAAAGGGGGGCGTGGGGAAAACGACTACAAACGTCAATCTTAGCGCTTGTATAGCTAGCAAAGGGAAAAGAGTATGTGTTATAGACATTGATCCTCAAGGCAATAGTACCAGTGGTTTTGGTGTAGACAAAGATCAGTTGGAATATAGTATCTATGATGTTATGTTAAACCAAATAGATATAAAAAAAGTTATTGTAAAAACCGAATATGATCATATAGATTTAATACCTTCTAGCAGTGAATTAGCAGGGGCAGAAATAGAATTGGTTGCTACAAAAAAAAGAGAAACCATACTGAAAAGAGCTGTTGCTACAATTAAAGATAATTATGATTATGTTTTTGTAGACTGTCCCCCTTCGCTAGGCTTATTAACCATTAACTCTTTATCCGCTGTAGATAGTGTACTTATACCTATTCAATGTGAATACTATGCTCTGGAGGGGGTAAGCCAGCTGATGAATACAATACAGTTAGTGAAAACCAGTTTAAACCCTAAGTTAGAGGTCCAGGGGGTAGTACTAAGTATGTTTGATGGAAGAACAAATCTATCGATACAGGTGGTTGACGAAGTAAAAAATTATTTTAAAGGAAAAGTATATACCACCATCATACCTCGAAATGTAAGACTTGCAGAGGCGCCTAGCCACGGAAAGCCAGTTATTTACTATGATAAAAAATCTAAAGGTGCAGAAGCTTATTCAGAATTAGCAGAAGAATTTATAGAACTAGAAGAGGATGTGATTTAAATGACTAAACCAGTAAAAAGAAAAGGGTTAGGTAAAGGACTGCAGGCTCTTATACCTCAAATAAACACAACGAATATTGTAGAAGAAGCCCTTCAAGAGGATAGGGTGCAAATAGTAGATATCAACAGTATTTATCCTAATGAAAACCAACCCAGAAAGCAGTTTCATCAAGAAGCGCTGCAAGAACTGGCTGAGTCTATAGAAAAATATGGATTAATACAACCTATCGTTGTTACAGAAAAAGAAAAAGGATTTATGATTATTGCTGGTGAAAGACGATGGAGGGCTACTAGGATTGCAGGTTTAAAAGAAATTCCATGTATTATAAAAAAATACACTGAGCAACAGCTAATGGAAGTGGCTATTATAGAAAATATTCAAAGAGAAGATCTTAATATTATTGATGAAGGTAGGGCTTATAAGTATTTAATTGATAGATACCAAGTTACACAAGATCAATTAGCAGAAGCTGTAGGTAAAAGTAGACCTTATATAGCCAATATCTTAAGACTATTACAGCTAGATCCTCGAATTATAGATATGATTAAAGAAGGGAAGCTTACAGGGGGACATGGAAGGGCTCTTTTAAGTATACAAGATTTAGAAAAACAATATGAAGTTGCTTTGAAAGTAGAAAAAGAAG
Organism: Clostridium formicaceticum; assembly: GCF_001854185.1. Classification (NCBI taxonomy): domain Bacteria; kingdom Bacillati; phylum Bacillota; class Clostridia; order Peptostreptococcales; family Natronincolaceae; genus Andreesenella; species Andreesenella formicacetica. The sequence goes on along the minus strand of NZ_CP017603.1, from coordinate 1,184,317 downwards.
ATTTTAATGTTCGGCAAGTAGAGGAATTGGTGAGGAATATGACTGAATCTAGTAAAAAAAGCAAAGAAATCACCAAGAAAAAAGATTTTCAAATCTTTGAAATAGAAGAAAACTTAAAGAATTTTTTTGGAACAAAAGTTACTATTACAAATGGAAAAAAGAAAGGAAAAATTGAAATTGAGTACTATAACGAGGGAGACTTAGAAAGAATACTAAGTTTATTAGAAGCAAATGAATAATGTTTCATGTGAAACTTCGACAGCAAAAAACAACAAAAATAAAATAATCTTTTTATCAGTAGATAACATAATATAGCAACAGGAGTATGATATAATATAAAAAGAGACTTCGTTCATAAGTAGATGGCCATAAGTAGATGACCAAAATCTATGATTTTGTGTCAGTCACTTATACAGAGTGCAAGTTTGCACTTTAACTTTTGTGGCAGTCACTTAGTTTGTTCATCTAGAAGTGGGAGTCTTAGCAATACACTGAAGGATAAGTTAGATTTTACAACTCAACATAAAGGAGAGATCTATTGTGATTTATTTAGATAACGCTGCTACTTCCTTCCCAAAACCAGAAGCAGTATATGAAGCTGTTATGCATAATATGAAAAACTTCGGTGCGAATCCAGGACGTTCTGGGCATAAGATGGCGTTAGAAGCGGGAAGAACCATATTTAGAGGAAGAGAAATGGTTTGTAAGTTATTCAATATAGATGACCCAATGCAAATAATATTTACCTCCAATGCGACAGAAGCCCTTAACTTAGCTATTAAAGGAATATTAGAACAAGGAGATCATGTAATCACTACCAGTATGGAGCATAATTCTATATTGAGACCTATTAAAACCTTAGAAAAAGTCGGTGTAGAAAATACGCTTATACAATGTGATGAAAGAGGCGTACTAGACCCAAGGCTTATACAGCAGGCTATCAAGAAGAATACTAGGCTAATTGTGACAACGCATGCCTCTAATGTAACAGGGACGATTATGCCTATTGAGGAGATTGGTAGAATAGCGAAAGAACACGGTATTTTGTTTTTAGTAGATGCAGCTCAAACTGCAGGTATCTATGATATAGATGTAAATGCATTGAATGTTGATTTGTTGGCTATGGCAGGTCATAAGGGTTTGATGGGCCCTCAAGGAACAGGCGTGCTATATATCAGGGAAGGCATTGAAGTAAGACATTTTAAAGAGGGTGGAACAGGAAGCAAGTCCCAAGAATTGTTTCAACCCTTAATGCTGCCGGATCGATATGAAAGTGGTACACCCAACACGCCAGGTATAGCAGGGTTAGCTGCAGGTATTGAATTTATATTAGCAGAAGGTTTAGATAAAGTTCGAAAACATGAAGAAGAACTTACCAGCTACTTTCTAGAAGGTCTAAAAGAAATGAAAAAAGTAAAAATTTATGGACCACAAGATGCAAAGAAACAGGCATCAGTTGTATCTATCAATATAGAAGAAGAAGACTCTTCAGAAATAGGCTATATTTTAGACAAAGTGTTTGATATAGGCGTAAGGCCAGGTCTGCACTGTGCACCAATGGCTCATAAAACAATAGGCACCTTCGAACAAGGAACTGTAAGGTTTAGTTTCGGCTACTTCAATACTAAGGAGGACATAGATAAGGCTCTTGAAGCAATAAAAAGTATATGTGAGCAGATATAGATGAACTTCTTTAAGTAGGATAGAAACAATGACTCCTTTTGAGGAATATGTTGATGATAAAAAAGCGACTTAGTCGCTTTTTTTAGGGAAAAATTACAAAACTTTAATTTAAAATCTAGACAGGAAAAAGGTTATGGTTGTAGAATAATAATAAACTATAAAATACCAAACAGTTCTTATTCTCAACCGGGAGGATGCACTCCCTTGATCCCTCTACCATATGGTGTTGGGAATACATCTGAGCTACTCGGTTTACATACAAAAAGCGTTAAGGCATACCTACTACTACATCAAACGAAGAAGGGAGAATTGCTATGCAGCAAATTTTATCAATGATAGATGCCAACTCTTTAACCTTTATTTTTACTAGTTTAATAATGAATTTGGTGCTGCTTATTTTATTGATTATTAACTACAATCTTACCGATAGCTTAAGAGAAAAGTATAAGCGTCTAGTAAAGGGGTCCAGTGGTAAAAATATAGAAAGTATACTGATGGATCACATAGAAAGGGTAGAAGGAATACAGGAGGAGTTTAAACAATTATACTCTAAAATAGATGTATTGGAAAATCGTATTAGTTTTTCTATACAAAAAATAGGAATTGTTCGGTACAATGCCTTTGAAGATGTAGGAAGTGATTTAAGCTATTCTATCGCTTTATTGGATGATAATAATAATGGAATTATTTTAACAGGAATACACAGCAGGGTAGAAACAGTTTCCTACGCAAAACCTATAAAGGATGGAAAATCTAATTATCACCTTTCAGTTGAGGAGTTACAGGCTTTAGAGAGAGCGAAATCTAATGATCTTGATAAAATAAATATCAAGGGCGGTAGAAGTAATAAAGATATTGACTAAATTTAATTTATTAAGAATGAAAAAAACACCTTCTTGACATAATAATCCAAGGAGGTGTTTGCTTTTGAAAAGAATTGCTATCCAAGATGGTTTAGAGCAATTAAAATTTGATTTAGAAAATAATGGTTACGAAGTAGTTGATTTTCAGGACAAAGGGCATATTGATGCTATTGTCTATACCGACGATTATGGAGGATTTAAAAACTTAAATGATATGGGTGAAACGAATACTTACGGTGCTATACTTATCAATGCAAAAAATAAAACAGTAGAAGAGATACGTTATATTATTGAGACAAGAAGATACGGCAGTTTATTTAGTTAGAAGCACATGATCTTTATCCTTCGGTGTATTGTTAAGATGCCTACTTAAAAAAATGGGCGATCACTACATTCTCAAAGTAAATTTGGCTACAATTCAAGGGGAGTAAAAACTCCCCCTAGATAAGCAAACTAAGTGACTGCCACAAAATCATAGATTTTGGTCATCTACTTATGGCCATTTACTTATGAATTAAGTCTTATTATTATGATGCTATCATGTTTTGTCATTTTGAGCACAGTGAAGTATTTAGATTTTAAAGGCCCTTTGCTAGTGCTTAAAATGACAAAAATCTTTTTTTCGGTGATTTACTTATGCTACTTTTGCTTTTGTGTTATTTAGGAAATATTTTGTGTAGGTTAAAACGAAGGCTTACAGGTGATGTTACATTATGATGTAAAACACCTCAGAGAGGCTTTCGTGAGTATATTTATGATAATAGTTTTTGTTTTTGAAGTTTCCAAATGGAGAACTTGATACCTTCCGCAATCGTGTCTGCCATTTTCATTACCAATTGAAGTCTAGTATTTTGTAAAATCATATACTCCATGTAACCACCTAAATTTACAATTCCCATGATATGTAGGTCCCCAACAGAGGGTAATTGTTTATTTACACCTGCTCCAGGATTTAAAGGGCCTGATCCTATGGTAATATAACCTACTCTATCTACTTTGCCTAAACAAGCATCGATAGCTACAATAAAAGGATGAGAAAAATTGGTATGAATAAAGTCAATTTGGTCTTGTAGATTTTTTGCATGAACAGGTTCTTCCAATGTTCCATACACATGGATATTGTTATGTCTTTCCAGTGGTTTTGCAAGTTTATAACCAATTAAAGGACCTAGAGAATCTCCTGTAGAGCGATCTGTACCTATACATAAAAAAACAAGTTCTTTATAAGGGTAGCGATAATGTTTTTCTATATAATTTGTAAAGCTACTACTAAAATCTATAGAAGCCATGGCATTATTTATATTGATAGAACTAGAAGTTTCACGATGAAATAAAGACACCTCATCTCCTCCTGTAAGTTTATTTTACTTTAAAAGAAGTTTTCCCTAAAAAATCATATTCAATACAATATTGTTGAGAATATCTTCCTAACAAATGCAAATATAATGTTTTAAAGGAGGGGGTTTGGTGAAAAGAAGAAGATCCATCTGTATCTTAGCAAATATATATATAGGAACAATTATTGGAGCAGGCTTTGCTTCGGGGCAAGAAATATTACAATTTTTTTGTAAGTATGGAAAATTTGGAATTTTAGGAATCGTTTTTTCAACAACTTTACTAGGCTTTACTACCTTTAAAGTATTAAAAAGTGTATATTATAAAAAAATTTATAGCTTTGAAGAATTTTTGGTTTATTACTTTCCTAAAAAATCTTGTGGTTTGATCAACCTAATGCTTGCTTTTTTTTTGATCGCTATGTATATTGTTATGTTGGCGGGAAGTGGCGCTGTTGTTGAAGAACATTTTCAAATTTCAGCTATCTATGGAATATTACTGATGTCTTTTTTAAACTTTATTGTTTTTATTTTTGGGATGAAGGGAATTACAAAAGCAAATAGTTTTATTGTTCCTTTAATGATTGTCGTTATCTTTTTTGTGACTTTTTTTGTTATAAAAGAAAATGGCTTTTTATTTAGTAGTTTACATACAAAAACATTTTTAAATTTACCGGAAATAAAAGTCATGGGGATAGAGGTAAGTAGAAAAGAAATTTTTTTGGTGAAGCTAGGGTGGATTTGGTCAGCTGTAGTCTATGCTTCTTATAACAGTATAACACTTATTGTTATAATAACATCTTTGTTACCTTTTATTTACGATGAAAAAGCAGCTAAAAAAGGAATTATACTAGGAAGTGTGGGCTTGTGCTTTATGGCATTATTGATTTTAACTAGCTTGTTAACTTTATATACAGATATTTTGGGATTAGAAATCCCTATGATTGCTGTAGCACACTCGTTGGGAAATATACATAAGCAAATTTATAGTATTATTTTAATTTTAGCAATGTTTACTACATCTATTGCTAATGGATATGGTAGTATACAGCGGTTTTCTTTTATAACAGGAATTAAAAAGAAGTGGATAACGATTTTTATTTGTATCATTGCTATACCTTTGGCAACCTTAGGATTTAAAAATCTTGTGATGCTCTTTTATCCACTTTTTGGATACATTGGTTTTTTATTTATTGGTGCAATTTTATTAAAAGGAGGCAGATAAGTACTCATTTCCTTGGAAATAGAAAAAGGAATTTTCAATTATTTGAGGAATATATAGATAGGTGATTAAGAAGGGATCAAAGGGCAATATATTTGTTTCGCGTGAAACGGGGAGGTAGTTTATGATAAACAGAAGAAAAAAGTTATCTTTATTAATTGTAATGATTTTAGTGCTGCTTAGTCCTCAAATAATAAAAAACATAAGAACTGCAATGACTTCTTCTGAAAAAGTTGTATATTTAATGGAGGAAATAGAAACCAGCCATAGTAGTGACATTGTTTATGGAAAACTAGAAGATGGTGTAGTCCAGTATTGGGATGGCATATTGTATTTTTATGACACAGCGGGGGTACAAAAGTGGAACCTTCATTTAGGTATTGTTAATCCTATATTAAAAGCCCATATGAAAGACATATATGTAGTAGATAACAACAAAAATCAGCTTATCAGGGTAGGTAAAGGTGGCGAAGTTGTCTATCGATATACTATGGAAGACGCTTTAAGTAATTTTAAAGTAGAGGAAGACAACTATGTTCTCCTTCAGTATCCTACAAAAAATAATATGACAGAATTGATAATTTTAGATGATGAGGGGAGAAAGCATGGAAGTATTCTGTTGGGAGAAGGTCAAGTTTTAAATATGTCTATCTCGAAAGCCCATGATTTAATAGCAATAAATACGATTATGACAAAAAACAGCTTAGAGAGTCATCTTTTAACCTATGATTTAAAGGGGCAGCTTATAGCTTCTAATTATTTAGAAGAGGAATTTATATTGGATTTTTCCTATGATGCAAAAGGGAATTTAATTGCTGTAAAGGAAAAGGAAATTATTGGTATCAATAGGGACAATAAAGTGGTGTGGAATGTCTTTCTAGAGAAAGTAAAATTATTCAAAGATTCTCCGTTACAGCACATGGTAGTTTATAGCGGAGAGGAAAGTAGAAATAGATTAATTTATATGAAGGAAGGAGAAGGAGTAAAAGTTGTTCAATACGACGGAAAAATTGCTGGAAAAACTAAAACAGAAGAAGCCTTACTAGGTATAGATACTTATAATGGAGAGATTCTTCTTTACTCTTTAAGAACGATCTATTTAATAGACAAAAAAGCAAATGTATTAGTAGAATATAAGTATTCTAGCGATATAGAAGAAGTCTTTGTCTTTTCAAAAGGACATGTAGCAGTAGTAACAAAAGGAAAATTATCGTTTCTGAGAATATTAGAAGCATAAGGGGCGATGTATGGAGATGAAGTGGTTTGATGCACTGATAATAGTCATACTACTAGTGAATACAATAATTGGGTATAAAAGAGGACTTGTGCTAACACTGTTTAGTTTAGGTAGTTATATTGTAGCAGTACTGGTTACAAAAACCTACTATTTACAATTAGCAACTTGGATAAAGAATTTTCCTTTGTTTATTCATAGGATACAACCATTTGTAGAAAGTCAAGTAGGTCTGCGTTTATCTACAATATTAGGATTAAATCATGGAACTTTAAGTGAGAAACTGATAGAAGAAGTAGAACTTCCCAGTTTTATTCAAGACTATCTTTTAAAGGAAGCATCCATAGAAACCTATGCACAACAAACAGCAGAAATAGTAAAGGAGCACTTTCAAGATATGTTCGTTAACTTTTTTGTCAATGTCATTAGTATTGTTGCTTTATTCATTTTGATTAGAATGCTGGTTTTGTTAATAGGTTATCTACTAAATGGTGTTTTTCAAATTCCCGTGTTGGGAGCAGTAAATAAATTAGGAGGAGGATTTTTAGGTGCCCTTAAAGGAGGAATATTGATGGTTGTTATTGTATTGGTTATGACGATGATGGCTATGATAAATTTAGAGGGAACGATCGCAAAGGGTATGAATGAATCTGTACTTCTTCCTATATTGTCTGACTTTTTTTCAATGCTATATTAAAATAGCTGCAGGTAAAGAAGTATGTTATAATAATAAATATTTCAAAAAGGTATGAATTAAGTCTTATTTTATTTAATATTTAAATATTAACGAAGGTGATTCCATGGCATACAAAGCACTATATAGAAGATTTAGGCCTCAAATTTTTGAAGATGTTGTTGGCCAAGGCCCTGTGACGACGACTTTAAAGAATCAAATAAGGTCCTCTAATATCTCTCATGCTTATCTATTCTCGGGTACAAGGGGGACAGGGAAGACTTCCACAGCTAAAATTTTTGCTAGAGCAGTAAATTGTTTAAACCCTCAGGACTTTAATCCTTGCAATGTGTGTGAGGTTTGCAGAGGAATTTTAACAGAAAATATAATGGATGTTATTGAAATAGACGCTGCCTCTAACAATGGTGTAGATCATATAAGGGAACTAAGAGAAAATGTAAAATATCCTCCTTCTAAAGGAAGATACAAAGTATATATTATTGATGAGGTACACATGTTGAGCTCAGGGGCATTTAATGCTTTATTAAAGACCCTAGAAGAGCCACCGAATCATATTATTTTTATACTAGCTACCACAGATCCTCAAAAACTACCACCTACTATTTTATCTCGATGCCAAAGATTTGAGTTTAAGGCAGTGACTACAGAGGATATGGTGGAGCGATTAAAAACAATAGGTGCGGAGTTAGAGGTGACAATAGAAGAAGAGGCTTTAAGAACGATAGCCAATAATGCTGGAGGTGCTTTAAGAGATGCCCTTAGTATTTTAGAGCAATGTATTGCTTTTAATGAAGGCAAAGTTACTTATGAAGATGTCGTAGATACCCTGGGTATTGTCAATTATGAAATATTATTTAACTTAGTACAGTATATAGCTGATAAAAATATATCTCAGGCAATAGGGCTTGTTCAAGATATTATAGGTGAAGGGAAAGATGTTCACCAACTTATAAAGGATTTAATCAATCACTATAGAAATCTAATGATGGCGAAAATAGAAGTCCCGTTAGAGACTTTGCTGAGTTTATCTAGTGAGGTTTTAAAGAAAATTAAAGATCAAAGCAACCTTTTTTCTGTAGAAGATATGACGAGAGCGATACATATTTTGTCAGAGGTAGAGGTTAAAGCAAAGTATGCACACCAGCCTAGGATTTTATTAGAAGTAGCGATTGTTTCTTTATGTGAAAATAGAGAGAAAGATTTGCTAAAAGAGTTAAGAGAAAAAGTAAATCAATTAGAAAATATGATAAAAAAAGGAATAGTAAAAGAGCAAATACAGGAAACTAAAGCTGTAGAAATCAGGAGAGAAACCAAACCAATTCAAAAAGAAGCAGAGCTTCAGGAAAAACAATTACCACAATCAGAGGGTATAGAACCCTATAAAGAGGTTAATTATTTAGAAATAAAAAACAAGTGGAATGAAATTAAGGACTTTATAAGAAAAGATAAAAAAGCTCAAATAGAAGCAATGTTAAAAGAGGGAGAACTTGTAGATATAAGGAAAAACACTTTAATTATTAGCTTTAAAGAGGGCTATGGATTTCATAGAGATACCCTTGACAGAGAAAAGAACAGGGAATACATTGCGGAGGTTATTGAAAAAGTTACTGGACAAAAACTAAAACTTTCTATGGTAATGGAAGATGAGATACTCCAAGGAAAAGGAGAAAGCGAAGAAGAAAACTTTATTGAAAAACTTAAAAAATCAGTACCAGAAGGTATTTTAGAAATTTATGATGAATAATGATTAATAGAAGATTTATGATATAATAAAAAAAGAAAAAAAGAAGGAGGAAAAATCATGGGTAAAAAAGGTTTCCCAGGTATGGGAGGAATGCCTAATATGAATAATATGATTAAACAAGCACAAAAAATGCAAAAACAAATGCAAGAAATGCAGGCTGAAGTAGAAAAAAAAGAGGTTGAAGCCAGCGCTGGGGGTGGCGCAGTTGTGGTAAAAGTAACAGGAAAAAAAGAAATTATAAGTATAGATATTAAACCGGAAGTAGTAGACCCTGATGATGTAGAAATGCTGCAAGACTTAATCATCGCTGCTGTTAATGAGGCAATACGTTCTGCCGAAGAAATGGTGAATAAGGAAATGTCTAAAGTAACAGGAAATATGAATATCCCAGGATTATTTTAAGTTTAAGATCCCACCTGTGCCAATGATTGAAGGTGGGAGTCTTTATATCTATAAAGATGATTATTTATAAAATGAAGGTGACAATATGAACTATTATTCAACGCCAATAGCTAAGCTAATTGATGAATTTACAAAATTACCAGGTATAGGGAGAAAAACAGCCCAAAGGTTAGCTTTTCATGTTATTTCCACTTCTCATGAAGAGGTAGAAATGCTGGCTCAAGCTATTACTGAAGCCAAGAAAAGTATAAAGTATTGTAATATTTGTACAAATATTACCGATAAAGATGTCTGCAGCATTTGTATAGATAAAAAAAGAGATCCCTCTATTATTTGTGTTGTTGAGGACCCAAGAGACGTTGTAGCAATGGAAAAAACCAAGGAATATCATGGTTATTACCATGTGCTGCATGGTGTTATTTCTCCGTTGGAGGGGATTGGTCCTGAAGAAATAAAGATTAAAGAGCTGTTGGCTAGGTTAGCGAGTAATGAGGTAAAAGAAGTAGTTTTGGCAACGAATCCTAACATCGAAGGAGAGGCCACAGCTATGTATATAGCAAAGCTGTTAAAACCCATGGGTATCAAGGTATCGAGAATTGCTTATGGCATTCCTGTGGGTGGAGACCTAGAATATGCCGATGAAGTAACCTTGTCTAAAGCATTAGAAGGTAGGAGGGAGATATAAAACCCTTCGGTGAAATGTATTACCCAAATAAACTTATATCAAAAATCAAATTCAACACGAAAGTTCTATCATAAACATGGTTTCAGGAAGCGTAAAAACCTCCCTGTACCATGTTTTTTCGTTTTTAGGACTTACCCCCTTGTACCTTAAACCTAGTCCCTAAAAAGCCCTGAAATAAAGACCTGAAGCCCCTAAATGGAAAACAGAATGGAAAAGAAAAATGGATAAAAACATCTCTTAACCCTTGATCCTTAACCCTTAATTCTGAAACAACTTTATTTGCATTTCAGCAGGATTAAGGCCTAAGATTTAAGGGAAAAGTGAATGGAATTGAGAATGGATGATAAAATGGATAAAAATGGGGATTGGCTTGAGTAGGGGCTTGTGGGGAGAATTATGATAAATGTTTATTTGCAGGGTGAAAAATGTTTATTTGGTGTATACATAGATAGAATCAACGATAAAGGCATAAGTTTTAAGAAAAAGATAAAAAAGAAATGAGGGGCTTAAAAACTTATATCAAAGTCAAAATAAAGTTGTATTACTTGTAAAGTAAGAAAAGTGAAAGAAAGAGTCAAGTACCTTTATAATACTGGATTTGAGTAGGGTTAGTGTAATTAGAATAGTGGTAAAAACAGTATTTTTATGATAGAACTTCATTTGCATAATGATAAAACATGCCCTTTTTTTCTGTTTCTAAAAATGACTTTAAATTAAAACTTCTAAAAACAGTGGGAAAGAATAGTTGTATCAAAATGAAAATTAAGTTTTATTACGATAAAGAAAGAATAGGATACACCCTATTCTTCTTCATTATCAATATACATAAATAGTTTTTTTCTGTATCCATGAAGCATCTTTATTATTTCTTCTATCACTAGATTAATTTGATCAAATTGCTCTTGAGTAATATAGTTTCGTCTAAGACTTAGTAATAACCAACTTTTAGTCTCCATTGTAGACCCAATTGCAATATTGATATGGTATAGTTCTCTCTTTACAGAACACTGGCTATTTCCTTCTGCTATATTAGCGGAAACTGAATTTGCAGACTTAATAATTTGTGTCTTAGTTGCATATTCTTCATACTGTGGGAATTTGTCAAGCACCCCGTAAATATGATCGCTTAAATCAATGGCTCTGTTCCAGACTTTCAATTGTGTAAAATCCCTAATGTGAGTTGTTTGAGTGTTATTCATGTTGACCATCCTTTCGATATCTGAATTATTTGGTGGGGGAGATGATGTAGACTAAATATATCTCAATCTCCCTTATGGGATTAACATAACACATGAGAGTGAGTAATCAGGGGCTTAGAAAGATTTTTTTGTAGCAATTTAAGGAAGGAAACAAAAAAACAACTGCTCATTAAGGCAGTTGCTTTAAAGGAGTGTATGTTGTAAATAGTATGTCAAATTAGTTTGATAGCAATTGATTTTGAATACATTGCTTAATCTTAGATAAATCAATAACTTTGTAGTTTTTAGAAGCAAGGGTATTGTAGAGGCTAATACCAACTTCAATAAACTCATTGGCTATATAGCCATATTCGATAAAATATTGAGAAACACTTTTGCAGGTTGCATTAAATTGTTTTAATAAAAAGTATCTAGTTAATATCTTCGCAGTAATTTCTTTTCCTGTGTTAGTCTGTATAAACATAGATTCATTTGATTCCAGAATTACCATATAATTATTCATTTAGATCCCTCCTAGAAAATTTATATCATGATAAATATAGATAATTTCTGGTTTCAAGTATTTTATTTTCAAGACTATGTTATAAATTTTGTCACTATAAAATAATCTTGAAGCCTTGTAATACAAAGAATTGAAGTTGATTGACTAATATACATATTATATTTAAGAAAAGTAGGAGCCAAATAAAAGGCTTTTATTTTTTTATAAAAAAATACTTGCAATCATCATCCAACAGTTACTAAAATGCACCCGAATCAAAACAAAGGATATTTGACTAAGACTATTGGATTTGATATTAATTTTGTGAGGAGTGATGTATATGAATAAGAATTTAGTAATTGGTATTGACCATGGTAATAGGATGATAAAGAGTGGAGATGGAATGTATACCTGTGGTTATATGGTGTACCGCAATGCACCGGTGGGGGTGGATGAGTATTTAAAATATAATGGAAAATATTATTGTATTGATGGTAGAGCAAAGTACAAATATGATAAAACTGTTGATGATACATATTTTATTCTGACTTTACCGGCTATAGCAAGAAGAATGGAAAAAGAAGGAGTTAATGAAGCAGATATTATTTTAGGTATTGGATTGCCACTTTCACATTTGCAACTAAAGGAAAAGTATATAACTTATTTTAAGAGAGATGAGATAGCATTTGCATATAAAAACAAAAAATATTTTTGTAATATTAAAGAAGTTTTCTGCTTCCCTCAAGCCTTATCAGGGTTTATGCTATATTATCAACAATACAAAGATATTGATTTCTTAAATTTGATAGATATTGGACAAGTAACAGTTGATGCTGTAAAAATCTATAATGGTAAACCAGTATTAGAATCGGCTATAAGTTTAAATTATGGAATGTTAAAACTGGTGAAAAGAATACAAGAGAATATCAGGAAACAAAATGGTATTGAGATAAGCGAAGTGCAAATTGAATCTAGCCTTCAAGGGAAGAAGTCTATATACTTTGAGGATGATATTGAAAAAATTATTGAAACTACAAGAATAGAGTTTGTTCATGAGATGATTGGGGAATTGAGTGAGAATTTTTTCGAGTTTAAAGCCACTATGAGTTTATTTATGGGCGGAGGGGCCAGTATAATACAGACAGCCTTAGATGCGAGTCAAAATGGTAGTGAAATTTCTTATTATGAGTTACTTCCTCAAGCACAGTTAGCAAATGCTTTAGGCTATGAGATGTTAGTTAGTCAAGCATTAAAAAGAAGGTGATTTTTATGTCTAATATAAAAAGGCTTAATCTATACTTTAATTTAGATAATGCAAAAACTAAAGAAGCCTATGAAATTATATTTAATAGTATGTCTAAAACAGCATTTATAGTAGATGCTGTTTTAGCATATAAAGATAATACGATTATTGATAAAAGTATAATAAAGGAAGCCGTAAAGGAAGCATTTTTAGAGATGGATTATAACCTAGGGGTTGCTAAAAATACTTGTAAACAAGAAAGTAATGAGATACCCGATGATGTTTTTAATATGATTACAAATTTATAAAAAATGAGTAGGAGTATCTTTGTAAGATATCCTACTCATTTTTACTTTATTTGTCCAATAATTCAGGATAATTAATGTACAAATATCTTTTTATAACTGTGTAAAGGTATTGTTGATCTAAATCATAGGTATCCCGCATGTCTATCCAATTCCTATGGATAGTAATCTTTAACAAGATACTTTTTAGAAAAACTAACAACTTTTCATTATCAGGTAAGTTTTTATACTTAATTGTTTTAATACTCTTAACAATAGATTCTGTGTTAGATTTTACTATACTTTCAATTTGAGAATAGGGCGTATAATTTAAGCACTCCTCCAATGATATATTTAAGAACTGATCTAAATTTACTGTTATTTTATTCATATCACATCACCTCTTTAAAATTTTTAGTATTATAAGAAATCTACAGATACAGTGTCAAGAAAAAAGGTCATTTATGCACTAAAAAGTTTACAAACAAAGATGGAATTGAATTTATAGGTTCCTGTTCGTGTTAAGGATAGGACAGAATGACTTTTACTTTCAAAACCCTTATATAGAAGGTATATACGAAGTCGTTTCTAAACTAGAGAAGTGTATGGAAATCTATATATATAATCCAAAATTAAAGAGGGGGTTAGAATTATTAAATTAGGTGATAAGTAAAAAAGAGCCTCAATAGAAAGAGACTCCTTACCTACTTAAATGTGAAATTAGAGACAGCAGTAACAATAGTACCTAAAATTTTAAGATCATTAGGGGGGTTACTATTGTCAAATTGAATATAAGAGCATTTTTTCTCAAAATCCTTATATAGTGATTCTAAAATAAGGTTTATATTTTTATTATCTATACCCTGAAGTTGTTCTTTTAATGATTGAATATTATCTTTTAATTCTTGGTCATTACCTTTACAAAATTCAACATAGTTTCTTTTTATTTCTTCATTATATAAAGTAGGACAGTAATTAAGTTCTTTAATATCATTAAAGAAATCGCATATATCAATTGTCACAATACTCGATTTCCCTAAAGTTTTACTTCTGTATTGTCCAAAAGAGATTAGAGGTCCATGTTTAAACAATACAATAGAAAAATCAGTTGGTTTAATATCCGTAATAACTAAATAAAGATGCCTTAAATTTGTCTGTGGTGAAAACCAATACTTGTTATTATGCCGAAAAGCAGCAACAGACATAGGATCTATTTGATATTTCAGCCCAGAATCAATAGGTGTATTATTGTTATCGAAGTCATATATAACTGGAAGTTCTATAGGCCTGTTATCATCCTTAGAAGAAATATATAAGGCATTTTTTATTCGTAAGTAATCTAAATTATTATCGTTAATTTCTATTTTTCTTTGGTCAGAGTAATCAATTTCACTATAATCTACAGGCAATATAAGATCATCTTTTAGATTTAAGATTGTAGACATTAAAGTATCAAAGTCCATCTTATCTTCTAAAAATTGTTGTTTTTCATTCATGTAGTCAAATATTAATTTTAAGTTTTTATCATTTGCAGGATTAAGATTAATTGCTTCTGCTAGAAAGGATTTTAATGTATCAGGAACAATTATATGTCGGAGACTATTTGATTCTAAAATACCTGCTGCAACTAAAAGAACTTCATATTTTATATCTAACGCCTGTGAAATTGCCTTTAATATATCTGGACTTGGATTTAAGTCATCCTTTATTAGCCTAGAGGCATAAGCCTGTTTTATATTAGCCATACGGCAAAGGTCTTTGATCAGCAATCCTTTCTTTTCTAAAACACTTTTTATTAATTTCCCTAGAGACATAAATATCAATCCTTCCATTATCTATATCAGTATTATAGCACAATATTAATATAAAATTAAGTAAGATAAAGTAATATTTATACTGATAGTAATATATATTAAAAATAGTAAAGTTATATTGAAAAATTATGTTGACAATTATTATTTCTAGTAATAAAATATAAACACAAACATTACTGTTAGTAATATAAATTTAATTAAATGTAACATAAAATATTAAACGCAGTAAATAAATTATGAATAATAAGAAAGAGAGTGTGATCGCTATGACATTTACTTGTTTAGAAGTAGGGCAACCTTGCCCACCTATTATAAAGAATATAGAAAGGTATAGAAGATTTAGCGGTGCAAAATTGGAAGTTCATGACAATGGAAATTATTTATTGCTTGTGTTTTTGGATGGAATGACTAACAAGGAAGTAGAAGCATTAAGAAGTAGTAAGATTACATTCAAAACCATTGAAGAAAGAGAAACAGGTTTTTTATTAACACTGGTGGGTATTAGCAGTAGGCTACAATTTGAAATCATTTTTGACCCTACATTATATAAAGGAGCAAGAGGCCAGATTGCTGCATTAGAAAAGAGTAATCTTATAACTTTAGTGGGAATTGACACTAGAAATATGAATGTCAGGGCGTTAAGAGTCATTACGCCACCCAAAAGATTAAGAACAAAATGGCTAAGTTCATGGAATTCTATGATAAATATGAAGGACTGTAGTAGACTTTATGTTCAATGGATCAACAGTCTCTATAGATATACATTGGATGAACTTTGGAATATGGCTGCATATGAAGGAAAAGGTGGAGAGTAATACAAGGATATATCCATCTATGAAAAGAGTGATTAAACTATAAAAACATAAGAAAGGATGATTAATATGTTTAGTATAGATTTGTATCAACAAAGAGCAGAAGAAATTTGGGGAAAAATTAATGATTTAGATGGAATTACAATGAAGTATTCTTTAGAGCAGTTTTATAAAGAGATGCAGAATAAAGGAGAGAGGCAAAGGGTAATGGATATTCTTAATAGTGGTAGGTTATCTTCTTCTACAGTTGCTAGTATCTTTAGTCCCGGAATAACAAACTACTTCATCATTAATGATGTCGGATATGGACAGGTTTGTCATAAGTGCGGGAGCAGTGGATATGTACTGCTAATTTTAGATGATAACTATAAGTGTAACTTAGATAACAAGGTATTTACTCCTTGTTTGGAAAGTTATTTCACATTAAAGGTACCGCTAAATAGTGATTGGTTCATTAGAATGTTTCCTGTACCTATTAATCCTAAAACAGATTATTGGTATTGTCCGTATTGCAATGAAATCCATAAATTCAAGTATGATAGAAACATTGGACTTAGATTTGATCAGGACATCATCAAAGTTAAAATAAATAAAAAAATTGAAATTCCAGATAAAGATGAAAGAGAAAAAATGAAACAGATATTTGGAATAATTGGCTTATAAGTTAGTTTAATGCAGAGCATGGAAAGGAATGATGAAAAATGAGTCAGGAAAAAATGGATAAGCGAATAAAGCAACATATAGAAAAGCAATTAGATAAGTATAGAAGATATTTAGAGTATTGCAATAAAAGAGATTATTATTATGAAGATGGCTTTAAGACTCTTAGGGGGATTATAGACGATTTATCTCAATATATGGATATAACGGATAAGAAGTATAGAGTTGAAAACCTAGAACATAAAATAAGGGTAACAGTTTTTATTACTAAGTATAGAACTTGGATGAGCAACTATATAAAATGGGTTAAGGATGAACATAAAAGGTCACTAATAGAGATTCTGAACAAACTAGATTACCTTTCAATTTTGGCATCTGTTGAAGAAGAAAGGTTAAAACAAAGAGAGCAATCAGATAGAATAATGGGGTTATTAAGAGAGTATCTTAACTTTCTAGTAAAATTTAATATTAATGACATAAAGATTCCAGATATTAATGAAGATGTAGAATCATATAAGCAATATTTAAAAAATGTCCTTATGGAAGAAAGAAACAAGGCTATCAATTATTTGAAAACTATAGGTGGAATTTATACAAGTGAAAATAATGCCTTTAATTCATTTATACTGGAGTATCCCAAAGAAGTAGACAGAGATCTATATAAAAGAAGCATAAAACTTTTGCAGTTAGATTGTCCTGATCCCAATTTGGATTACGCACTAAATATTGATTGTGAAAAGGCTAAAGAACTTGGAATAAAAGTGAATATCGGTGAATGTGAATTTATAGAAGAAATTGTTAGATTTGAAGAAGTCAACTTTCCAAGTCTAATGCGAGAATTCATGGATAAAGGAAAAACTCGTAAAACTAATAATTATTGCTATATCGCAGAAGTTGATGAGCAACTAAAAGAAACAAATAAAATTACAGATTACGAGTTTATAGACAGTAAAAGAAAATATGCACGGTATTTTATTAAGAATGAATATGAATTTAAAGATGGATATTATTTAGTAAGTACAGGATGGGGAAGAAACTGCGAGTATTATTATAAATTGGATGCAGGTAAATGGTTTGAAGTAATTACAGAATGTAAACGAGTATACAGAGAGAAATTGCCAAAAGCCAAAAGAGTAAGGAAAGTTAATTGAGCATGGTCAATTAATCCTTGTTTGGCAAAGTTATTTACTATTATTGCATCCTTCTGTTTGTATGAGGGATGCAATATCTATATCAAAACTCAATTTAAACAACAAGTAATTACAATGGTAGGAGGAGTTAGTATGGAAACTATTACTTTACTAAAAGGAAAAGAGATTGAAAAGGAAATAATTCTAACAGAAGGAATAATAGATGTTTACATAAATGGAGTCTTAAAAGAGGAGCCAATGCCTCATTTCCGATTAGGATCATATGTGCATAAATTGATACCCCTTAAAATGTTCTTAATAAAAAATGGGATAAGAGAGGCAGTAAAGAAGAAGAATACGATAAAAATAATTACTAATAACAACCATATAGTTGAAATTAAACCTCAAAGAAAAAGATATCTATATAAAGAAGAAGTAATATTGGAGTTGGTTGAATTATCATCTAAAGGAAGGTTAAGAATCAAAGAGGAGATTAAAAAAAGAATAGGACTAGAATATATAGAGAAAACTGAAGAATATGATAATGATAAAAGAATACAAGTAAGATCTATTGATTTACATGAGGCTATAAGTATACTTAATTCACTTTTTATTGTACCTAACGAAACAGTCTGTTTTGAATTAGATGATAAATCTATAAAATTTAGAGTGCAACTTTTTGTAGAGTATACTATTTATGCAGAAGAAGTGTAGTAAATATATATAGACAGCCAAAGTACCTGAAGTTTATATATTTGAAAATTTGAAGAAATGAGATAGCCCTGCTGAAACTAGCAGGGCTTAATTTTTACTGTTTTAAGGCTAATACCAAGAAGTTCAACCTTGAACTTTATATGAGAGTTTTTGAATTGATAGTTTCCGTAAAGTGTGTACCCTTTGTCAGATATAGGATTTACAAAAGGAAGTATAAAGTTAACATTCTCATTATCAATCAATTCCAGTTTTTCTTGTACAAAATTTTCAAAAATCTTTTTCAATGTAGAAGTTGTAATCCCTTCATCCTCAAGCAATTCAGCCATATCACCACTATACACAATCTCAAAAGAATAATTCATTATCATAGACCTCCATAAATTTTATTATTACATTGGTCTACTAAAAACAAAAAAGCATAGTAGGCCAATGTAATAATTGACATACTATGCTTTTATATTAAATGCTATATTACTATATAAAAATATGCTTGTCAATAAATAATTTGGAAATTTAAAGACAAAAAAAATTGTTAGTGATATAATAAAACCTAAAGTGGACCATTTGAGAGGATGTGATGGAAAAATATGCTACAGTATACTTCAATATTAAAGTCCAGACCATACTTATATCTGGAACTTAAAAAGGCTTCGCAGTTGAAAAATCAAGGGTTGGACGAAAAAACTATAAGAAGTAAAGCGATAGAAGAAAATATTTTTGCTGTTAATACAGAAGCCCGAAAAAGGGAAATTGCTTCAACGGTAATCAATAGAATTGAAGGTTTAGATAATTATATATTAGATAAAATCGTGAATGGAAGTTTGCAAACTAGTAAGCAATTGGCAATATATAGTATCCTCAAAACAGATCGGTTATTCTTCGAGTTCATGAAGGAAGTTTATAAAGAAAAGTTATTACTAAAGGATTTCATTATAACAGATAAAGACTTCAATGTGTTTTTTAGAAGAAAAGCAGAACAGAGTGATCAAATAGCGGAATGGAAGGATTATACTTTCTATAAGTTAAAGCAAGTTTATAAGAGAGTTTTATCTGAAGCCGGGTTTATTAAGAATTCTAAGAAAGAAGTTGAAATCATTCCTCAAATAATGGAGGAAGAAGTAGTTCAACATTTAAAGAATATAGGGGATATGCCCTACCTAGAAGTGATGTTAGGAGAGATATAGATGCAGATTTATGAAAGACTAGATAAAATCCTTCCCAGATTGCAAGAAAAGCGATTTAGAGAAAACAAAGGATTGGGAAATGAAATAGGTTTTTACATCTTTGACTATGATCCATCAGATGAACTCATAGTTAGAGAACATATTAAGTTCTTGAAGCAGAAAATTAATAATGAAGATTCAGAGATTCAAATTAAAGAATTTGATCTGTATGAGATTATCTTAGAAATATTAGAGGAAAAAGGCTATCTGAATAAAGTCTTTGAAATGGAGAAACAAAAAGGAACTGAATATATTATCAATGCTGTGAAGAAAACTTTAAGACTTACCCATAACAATGATTTAGTCGTAGAGTATATAAGAAACAGGGTTAATGACAATGATATAGTTTTCTTAACGGGAGTAGGTAAGGCGTGGCCTATCATTAGATCTCATACAATTTTAAATACATTACATGCGGTCATTGACCATGTTCCCCTTGTTATGTTTTTTCCGGGAATATATGATGGCTTGGAATTGAAGTTATTTGGTGAGATAAAGGATGATAATTACTATAGAGCATTTAAGATGATTGAAAGGTAGAGGGGAAGGGAGAGATTATTATGCAATTAAGAAAAATGTTTTATAAGGAAATTGATAGAGATATCAAAGGCGTTATTAAAATTGGCCAAGAAGATGATACCAATGTTTATCAGGAACTGGAGGAGTATGTAGTTACAAGAGAATTATCTAAACACTTTAGCGAATTCTTTGAAGCATATAAAAAAGGAATAAACAACTATACAGATAAGATGGGAGTATGGATTTCCGGATTCTTTGGTTCTGGTAAGTCTCACTTTTTGAAAATTCTATCTTACCTATTAGAGAACAAAGAAGTTAAAGGCAAAAAAGCAATCTCTTATTTTGATGATAAATTAGAAGATTCTATGGTGTTGGCTGATATAAAGATGGCCGGAGATACCAGTGCTGATGTTGTTCTATTTAATATAGATTCAAAGTCAGATTCCAATTCCAAAACCAATAAGGATGCTATTGTAAAAGTATTTATGAAAGTATTTAACGAAATACAAGGCTTTTGTGCTGCCCTGCCTTGGGTTGCGGAATTAGAAAGACAGTTAGTTAAAGACGGTACATATGAAGCCTTTAAATCAAAATTTGAAGAATTATCAGGGAATAAGTGGACTGACGCTAGAGAGGATTTCTACTTTGAGGAAGATAACATAGTAAAAGCCTTAGCAGCAACCACAAAAATGAGTGAAGATGCTGCAAGAAGTTGGTATAACAAGGCAGAGGAGAGTTACTCACTAAGCATTGAGAAATTTGCTAACAGGGTGAAAGAATACATAGAATCCAAAGGGAACAATCATCATGTTATTTTCCTTGTAGATGAAATTGGCCAGTACATTGGTGATGATGTAGGTCTTATGCTTAATCTTCAAACAGTAGTAGAGGATTTGGGTACTTATTGTGGAGGTAGAGCATGGGTTATTGTAACATCTCAACAGGATATAGACTCTATTACTAAAGTAAAGGGGAATGACTTCTCCAAAATTCAAGGAAGATTTAATACTAGACTCAATCTATCATCTGCCAATGTAGATGAAGTAATCAAAAGAAGAATTTTGCGTAAAAGTGATGTAGCAAAGGATACATTAAAACTTTTATATCAAGATAAAGAAGCAATTCTGAAAAACTTAATTACTTTTTCTGCTGATACAGCAGAAATGAAAACATATAAATCTGAAGAAGATTTTGTGGCAGTTTATCCATTTATACCATACCAATTTAATCTATTACAATCTGTGTTTACAGGTATTAGACTACACGGGGCTAGTGGAAAACACTTATCTGAAGGAGAAAGATCCTTATTAAGTGCATTCCAAGAGTCGGCTATTATTTATGCTGATAAAGAAGCAGGAGCCTTAATACCATTTGCAACTTTTTATGAAACTGTAGAAGCATTCTTAGACTCAAATATTAGAACAGTGATTATAAGAGCAGAGGATAATGATCGTCTGACTAAAGAAGATGTAGAAGTATTAAAGGTATTATTCATGATTAAGTATGTTAAAGAAATACCTTCAAACATTGAAAATATAGCCACTTTAATGGTAAGCCATATTGATGATGACAAAATAGAACTCAAGAAGCAGATTGAAGAATCATTAAAAAGATTGCTAAAAGAAACACTCATTCAAAAGAATGGAAATGAGTATATCTTTCTTACCCATGAAGAACAGGATGTTAATAAAGAAATTCAAAATATTCCAATTGATATGGGTGAGACCATATTAAAAATTGGGGAGGAAATTTTTGAAGGAATTTATAATGAAAAGAAATACAGATATAATGCTAGATATCATTTTGATTTTAATAAAATCATAGATGATAGATTCTTGTCTCCGCAAAAACACGATATTGGTCTTAAAGTTATAACTCCTTACTATGATACAGGGATAGAACTAACAGATCAAGAGTTGAAAATGATGGCTACAAGAGAAAATAACTTAATACTGAAACTTCCTATGGATACTACCTTTTTAGAAGAAATGGAAGAAGTATTAAAGATCCAGACTTACTTATTAAGAAAAGGTGGATCAGCATCTACTTCTGAAATCGAAGAAATAAAAATTAGAAAGTCCAGAGAAGTGGCGGAAAGAAAAGAACGAGTTAAAACTCTAGTAGTTGAGGCCTTAAAGTCGGCAGATATCTATGCCAATTCTCAAAAGTTGGATATTAAATCTAAGAATCCTATAGAAAGAATCAATGAAGGGTTTAAACTCCTTATAGAGAGCATGTACAATAAATTAAACTATATTACAACCTTTGTAGAGAGTAATAAAGATCTAAATGATATTTTGCTAGAAGATAATATGCAGGTGAAATTGACGGATGATGTTCCAAATAAATTGGCGGTGGATGAAATAGATGGTTATATTGAGAGAAATACAGAAAGAAATATACCTATGACTATAAAATCCATTACTACGCTATACGGCAAGGCTCCTTATGGATGGAAGGACTTAGATATAACTGGAATCATACTTAGATTATTTAAGGTGCAAGAAATTAAATTACAATTGGGGAATGAATATTTGACTGCATCTGATAAAGATTTAATCAACTATTTAACCAAAAGAGATTACCAAGACAGATTGATTATAAAAAAGAGAACGAAAACACCTGCAAAGTACATTAATAATGTAAAGAATTTAGCCAAGGAAGTATTCGGATTCACGGCAGTACCAAGTGATGAAGATGGATTGATGGATAGATTTAAGAAGTTGTGTGAGCATGAATTAAATAGAAGAAGCACAGATACAAATGACTATGGTATATACTTCCTACTGGAAGAATACAAGAATAACAAATTCTATCCCGGAAAAGAAGTTTTAGAGAGAGGTCAGAAACTATTTGAAGAAATATTAAAAATCAAGGATACGAAAGAATTCTATGAGAAGATATATGAGTTACAGGATGAACTGTTAGATTATGAAGAAGATGTCTTTGATGTGAAAAAGTTCTTTAAAAATCAAAAAGAACAATTCGATAAGGCAGTTCACAAGTTAGAGATTTATGAGAAAAACAAGACTTATGTAGTAGACCGAGATACCATTAAAATCGTAGAAGAAATTCAGGGCATAGTTAAGTCCAAACAACCATACTCTGAAATTCATAGGCTACCAAATCTAATTGAAGAATTTATAGATAAATTCGGGCAACTATTAGAGATAGAATGTAAACCGGTCAGAAGTGTTATTGAAAGTGACGCTAAAAGAGTATTGGATGAATTGGAGTTATATGATTTTAGAGAAGAACTAAGAAGTAAATTTAAGACAAGATTTGATAACTTACTTGATCGTTTAGACAGTGCAAATAACTTTTATGAAGCCATTGCCATGAAGGAAGAATCTGATAGATTAAAAATTCGTTGTTTTGATGAATTTGAAAAAGAAAAGGCAAAAAGAAAACCTAAGCCTGAAGAAAAGACACCAGAAGTATTCCATGACGATAAGCCG
The DNA here is from genome assembly GCF_001854185.1 of Clostridium formicaceticum. Taxonomy (NCBI): domain Bacteria; kingdom Bacillati; phylum Bacillota; class Clostridia; order Peptostreptococcales; family Natronincolaceae; genus Andreesenella; species Andreesenella formicacetica. Next base: position 1,160,919 of record NZ_CP017603.1, on the reverse strand, counting down.
GAAGTGGGATATAAAGTTAAGACGGTTAAAAATATTAGTATAGCCAATATATTGCATGGGGTGAAGGTAATTGAAACGGATAATGATATAGAAGAAGTAGTTGGGGAAATCAGAAAGAGATTAAAAGAACAATTAAATGAAGATACCAAACTGAAACTAATCTAAAAATTAGGAGGAAGTACAAGTGAATAAATCTGCTATAAAAAACTTTGCTGTAAGAGCAAGAAATAGACTTATCGAAGATATCACTCAAAAAGCCTACGAACTAGGTATAACAAAGAACGAGATAAAAGATATCGAAACCTTTGAAGGCGGTTTTAAGATAAAAGGTTTAGACAATAGCAAAACCTATAAAAAATATGAAGCGAAACAAAGAGAAAAATTAGTCTCAAATATAAGAGAAAAGGGATTTGAACAAGTAATAGAGGAAGTAGCCTACACATGGTTCAATAGATTCATTGCCCTTCGTTTTATGGAGGTCAATGAATATCTTCCAACCGGTGTTAGGGTATTATCTTCTGTAGAAGAAGGAAAAACAGAACCAGACATTATAAAGGAAGCATTAAATATTGATTTAGATATTGATAAAGAACTTGTCTATAAACTCATAGATGAAAATGATACAGAGGATTTATATAAATACCTAATTATTAAGCAATGCAATCAATTAGGTGAGATCATGCCTATGGTGTTTGAAGAAATATCTGATTACACAGAACTGCTCTTGCCTGATAACTTACTAGCAGAAGGCTCTGTAATAAGGGACTTAGTAGAATCCATTGAAGAAGGTGACTATAAAGATCAAGTTGAAATTATTGGATGGTTATATCAATACTATATATCTGAAAAGAAAGATGAAGTATTTGCAGATCTAAAGAAAAATAAAAAGATTACAAAAGAAAATATACCTGCTGCAACACAGTTGTTTACACCGAAATGGATTGTAAGATATATGGTTGAAAATACACTAGGTAGACTTTGGCTGGAATCTCATCCGGATGATGAATTAAAGGCACAGTGGAAGTATTACTTAGAAGAAGCAGAGCAAGATCCGGAGGTTCAAAAGAAACTAGATGAACTGAAAGATCCTAGTTTAAATCCTGAAGATATTAAGGTACTAGATCCAAGCATGGGATCGGGCCATATTCTCGTATATGCATTTGATGTTCTTTATGATATCTATTTAAAAGCAAATTACTCTGAAAGAGATATACCACAGTTAATATTAGAGAATAACCTATACGGCTTGGATATAGATGATAGAGCAGGGCAACTTGCAGCCTTTGCATTAATGATGAAAGCAAGGAGTAAAAATAGAAGGATATTTAGAAAAAGAATAGAGTTAAATGTTTGTTCAATCCAAGAAAGTAACGGGATTCCAACGGAAGCAATTCAATACTTAGTTAGCCCAAAAGATACTGCCATTGAAAAGACTATCCGCAGAGAAGATATTGAATATTTAGTTGAAATCTTTAAAGATGCCAAAGAGTATGGTTCTATATTAGAAATCAAGAAAATTGACTTTGATGCAATTGATAAAAGGGTAGAAGAAATTAAAGATGGAGAAACAATTGATTTATTTGAGTTTCAGCATAGAGAAGTTATATTAGAAAAAATGCCCCCACTTATCAAACAGGCAAAGATTATGAGTGATAAATATGATGTAGTTTGCACCAACCCTCCATATATGGGTAATAGAGGAATGGATGAAAAATTAACTAAGTATTTAAAAATTAATTTTCCAGATACAAAAGGTGATATGAGTACAGTATTTATGGAAATGTGTATAAGACTTTGTAGTTCAAATGGGTTAATGGCTATGATAAATATACCTTCTTGGATGTTCTTATCTACTTATAAAAAATTAAGAGAAGATATTATTAATAAGAATACTATTATAAACATGTTGCACTTGGGAAGAGGTATATTTGGATCTGATTTTGGGACCACATCATTTGTTATTAAAAAGGAGTATGTTGATAAGTATTTAGGTCAATATAGAAAATTATTTTTGAAGCAAGGTGCAGTTGATACTATAGAGCAGAAAGAAAAATGGTTTTTTGAAAATTTAAACCAATACTATAACTGTCAAGATAATTATAAAGTTATTGAAGATATGCCAATCGCTTACTCTATGAGTAGAGATGTGAAAGATATATTCAACAAATATAAGCCAATAGATAATTTTAGTGTTGTGACCAATGGTATGTTTACTTGCAATAATAATTACTTTTTAAAAATGTGGTATGAAGTAAATAGAAAAAAAATTAATCTCCAATGTAAAAACACTGAAGAAGCCATAAACAATGATGTAAAGTGGTATCCATACAATAAGGGTGGAGAATTCAGGAAATGGTATGGTAATCACGAGTATGTCATTAACTATATGAATGACGGGAGAGAAGTAAGAGAGTATAGAAAAGATAGAGGTCAATCCTTTTCTTTACCCGGACAAGAGTATTTTTTTAGAGAGAGTATCTCATGGTCCTTTGTAAGTTCATCTAAGTTTGGAGTGAGATACTATCCAAAGGGGTTTATATTTGATATTGCAGGATCATCTGTTTTTGCTAATAATACTGAAAATATATTTTTTATAACGGCATTTTTATGCTCTAAAATTGCATTTGAGTTCTTACTACTTGAAAATCCTACTCTAAACTTTCAAGCAGGAAATGTCGCTAGTCTACCATTAATAGAGAATATAGATGTGAGTGAAAAAATGGTAATTAATAAGTTGTGTAAAAACAATATTGAGATATCAAAAACTAATTGGGACTCATATGAAACATCTTGGAATTTTAAGAGACATCCTTTACTAGAGCATCAGCACAATAACAGTATGGTTGAACAATCGTTTAGGAGTTGGTTAGAATTTACAAGTAACCAGTTTGAACAATTAAAGACCAATGAAGAAACATTAAATAAAAAGTTTATTGAAATTTATGGACTTCAAAACGAACTCACTCCAGAGGTAGAAGAAAATGATATAACTATCACAAAGGCAGATAGACAAACAGATATAAAATCTTTCATATCTTATGCAGTTGGCTGTATGTTTGGTCGATACTCATTAGATGAAGAAGGCTTAATTTATGCAGGTGGGCAATTTGATATCAATAGATATAAAACATTAGTTCCAACAAAAGATAATGTCCTTGTTATAGCAGATGATGATTATTTTGAAGATGATATTGTGAATAGGTTTGTAGAGTTTGTAAAAGTAACCTTTGGAGAAAAAACATTAGAAGAAAACCTTGATTATATTGCAGAAACATTAGGTAAAAAGGCTAGTGAAACTTCAAGGCAAACTATAAGAAGATACTTCTTAAAAGATTTCTATACCGATCATGTAAAAACTTACAGTAAAAGACCTATTTACTGGCTATTTGATAGTGGAAAACAAAATGGTTTCAAGGCTCTTATCTACATGCACCGATATGATTCTTCAACAGTGGCAAGGGTTAGAACTGATTATCTTCATAAATTACAAAAGAAGTATGAAGCAGAAGTGAAAAGATTAGATATTCTTCTTGAATCTGATTTGTCTGCAAGAGAAAAGGCTGCTGCAATGAAGAAAAAAGACAGTATCAATAAACAAATATTAGAATGTTTGGCTTATGATCAGGTGATAGCCCATGTTGCCAACCAAAAGATTGATATAGACTTAGATGATGGAGTAGCAGTTAATTACGATAAATTCCAAGGCGTACAAATACCTCAAGGTGATGGAAAGAAGCCATTAAAGGCAAATTTATTGGCTAAGATATAAAAAGTAGGTGAAGAAATGAACTTAGCAGAAATAAAAAAAATACTAGAAGAAAACTTAAACAAAGAATCTTCAGATGGTAGGCTACGAAATATCATCTTTTGGTATGATGAAGAATGTGAATTTGCAGAGGATATTAATGACTTACAATTAGAAAATACTAAGGTTTTACATCTTGATGGAAACAATAGTTTCTATATAAAGCATTTACTAGAAAAAGAAGATACAGAGTCTAACTATTTGATTTATTCACCTAATTCTAAGCCTATGGCAAGAGAAAACTGGCTTTTAGACATTGAAAAATATAGTCAGGAGTTTTCAACTGATAAAGCAACGGTTATTATGAGGGATTTAGGTGTTAAGGATGAAACTCTACGAGGTGTATTTAAGAAGTATATCAGGTTCTTTGGTAATAAAGAACGATACAAGAAATTTGCTTCCTACAGTATGGGGGAGTTTACAGAAGAAAAGGTGAATGTCGCAATATTATCTACACTATGTAAATTGTCAGTAGCAGACTTTGAGTTAGTTGTAAAAACTATACTCATGGAAGCAGCAAAGGGTGAAAACAAGTATATTGAAGAAATCGTAAAGTTCGGGGACATTGATACTTTCTGGAATTTGGTTGAGAAGAAATATGGATACCATTTAGAGGAAAAGAGTTTAGAACAATTGAGCATAATGTTTTTGATTACGAATCTTAGTTACAACCTTGAAGCAAAGATGCCTAATACATGGGAGAAGTTTATATCTCCTAAAAAGGCAGATGCAATAGTATTTACTAATCACTTTATGAGCCATTCTGTGGACCATGAAATGTTTGATGTATTGGCAAATCAAACAGAGAGAAAGTTAAACCTAAAGGAATATTTAAGTAAGTGGGATATAGAAGATTATATCCTATGCGATACATTTAAGGCTTTTGATGAAGAAATTATAACATGGCTTATAACGAATCTAGTTGGAAACATAGGGGAGTTTGAGAAGTATAGAAAAGTTATTAATAGAAGAAGAACGACCCATTGGTTTAATAAATTAAATAATGAATATGAATCTATTTATTATGCTATGGAGATCTTGAGATTAGAGCAAGAGTTACAGAAAACTATAAAAGGCTCCAGTGCCTATGAAATCATGGAGAACTATACCAAGAATTATTATTTATTTGATTACTTTTATAGAAAATTCTATTTATCTTATGACAAAGTTGATAATAAAGATGTGTTCTATAAACTTGTTGAAGTCATTGAGAATACATATACGCACTGGTACCTAGAAGAACTTTCAATCAAGTGGTCCAGTATGATAGAAGATGAACTCATAGATGATATAAGGATCAATGGACTCGTTAAGCAACAGGAGTTTTACAATCAATATATTTACCCTCATATGCGAAATGAAGAAAGAGTTTTTGTTATTATATCTGATGCGTTGAGATATGAGGCTGCTAAAGAGTTTATGGATATTTTAAATAAAGAAAGACGAGGCAAAGCAGAATTATCCTTTATGCAAGGGGTAGTCCCTTCCTATACAAAACTAGGTATGGCAACATTATTGCCTCATAAAAAAATCGAAATAAATGATAAGGCAGAGGTTATCGTTGACGGTATTAACTCTATGGGAACAGAGAATAGACAAAAGATACTTTCTAAGTATTCCACTGATGTAGTTGCTATATCATACAATGACATGAAAGATATGAAAAGACCTGAATACAAAGAAAACTTTGATGGAAAGAAACTGGTATATATATACCACAATGTTATTGATGCTATAGGAGATAAGGCTGCAACAGAAAGAGATGTTTTTGAAGCAGTAGAAAAGACTTTTGAGGATTTAAACACCTTGATTAAAAACCTTGTGAATAATGTAAGTGCGACAAATATCTATATTACAGCAGACCATGGATTTATTTATAGAAGATCTAGTCTACAGGAGTACGATAAGATTAGTAAGGCTGATGTGAAAGCAATTGATGAAGGAAGAAGATTTATTTTAGCAGAAGAAAAGAAAGATGAACAAGGAATCCTTACAATACCAATGAATTATTTACTAGGAGAGGATGCAAAACTTAATGCAATTATACCTAAAGGAGTTACAAGGTTTAAAGTACAGGGTGCTGGAGCCAACTATGTGCATGGTGGAGCAGCCCTGCAAGAAATTGTAATACCGGTGGTAAAGTTTAAAAATATTAGAAAAGATGAATTTAAATCTTCCAAAGTAGAAGTGAAGTTAACCAATATATCCAGAAAGATTACAAATAGAATTACATATTTGGAGTTCTTCCAGACGGAAAAGGTAGAGGATAAAAAGATTCCTATGACGCTGAAACTTTACTTTGAAGATGATGAAGGCAATCGCATTTCCAACGAAAATATTATTATTGCAGATAGTAGATCATCAAAACCTGAAGATCGTACATTTAGAGAGAAGTTTACATTAAAAGATCAGCCTTATGATAAAGGACAGAAGTATTACCTAGTAATGGAAGATGATGAAGAATCAGTAGAAAAGATTTATGACAGAGTACCATTTATGATTGATTTAGCAATTGTAAATGACTTTGGATTTTAGTAAAGATAAGTAGGTGAACTACATGGAAAGTATAGATAAAGAGATAAGTCTAAATGCCAAGTTAAATACCCACTTTGCAGGTAGAGTGGTGAGAAAAGACTTAACGAAGAAAATAAAAGAAGGTGCAAATGTACCAGTATATGTACTGGAGTATTTGTTAGGGATGTACTGTGCCACAGATGATGAAGATAGTATTAATGAAGGTGTTGAGAGGGTAAAAAAAATCCTCTCTGACAACTTCGTAAGACCAGACGAAGCAGAAAAAATAAAATCAAAGATTAGAGAACTAGGACAATATACAGTCATAGACAAACTCACAGTAAAACTCAATGAAAAGAAAGATTTCTACGAAGCAGAGTTTTCTAATTTAGGGCTTAAAGGAGTTGCAATATCTTCTCACTATGTAAAAGAGTTTGAAAAACTTTTAGCAGGTGGAATTTGGTGTATATTGAAGATGAACTATTTCTATGATGAAGAAGTAAGAGATGCCAGTCCTTTTAATATATCAAATTTAACTCCTATTCAGATGCCAAACTTGGATATGGAAGAAATATTTAATGGAAGAAGGCAGTTTACAAAAGAAGAATGGATAGATGTTTTGCTAAGGTCTATTGGTATGGAACCAACCCAACTGGAAAATAATGTGAAGTGGCATCTATTAGCAAGAATGATTCCATTAGTGGAAAACAATTATAACCTTTGTGAGTTAGGGCCAAGGGGTACAGGTAAATCCCATATTTATAAGGAGATATCGCCAAACTCTATATTGGTATCCGGTGGTCAGACTACTGTAGCAAACCTATTCTATAATATGGCCAGTAAGAAAGTTGGTCTTGTAGGATTATGGGATGCTGTTGCTTTTGACGAAGTTGCGGGTATTACATTCAAGGATAAAGATGGCATACAAATCATGAAGGACTACATGGCTTCAGGCTCTTTTGCTAGAGGACGAGAAGAAAAGAATGCTTCAGCATCTATGGTTTTTGTAGGAAATATCAATCAAAGTGTAGATGTACTATTGAAAACATCACATCTTTTCGACCCTTTTCCAGAAGCCATGGCTTACGATTCAGCATTTTTTGATCGTATGCACTATTATCTACCGGGATGGGAGATACCGAAGTATAGACCAGAATTCTTTACGAATGAATACGGTTTTATTACGGATTACATAGCAGAGTTTTTCCGTGAAATGAGAAAAAGGTCGTTCTCTGATTCAATTGACAAATACTTTAATCTTGGAAATAACCTTAATCAAAGAGATGTAATTGCTGTAAGAAAGACTGTTTCAGGACTTGTTAAATTATTATATCCAAATGGGGAATATAGCAAGGACGATATTGAAGAAATATTAAGATATGCTCTTGTTGGCAGAAGGCGTGTCAAGGAGCAATTAAAGAAAATTGGTGGTATGGAGTTCTATGATGTTCACTTCTCCTATATACACAAAGAAAATTTTGAAGAAGAATTTGTATCTGTTCCAGAACAGGGAGGAGGAAAGTTAATCCCTGAAGGAATGGGAAAACCGGGACACATTTATCTTGTTGGTCACGGAGAAACAGGTATGATTGGCGTATTTAAAATTGAGACAGAAGTTGTACCCGGTTCAGGTAAGTTTGAGAGAACGGGACTTGGCTCTAATAGAGAGGCCAAAGAGAGTATAAATACAGCATTTAACTACTTTAAGGCTAATAAAAAGAATATCAGTGGAACCATTTCTGTTCAGAATTTTGATTACTTAATGCATATTCAGGATCTACAAGGCATAGGAGTAACTTCTCAACTGTCCCTTGCAGCCTTTATTGCCATGTGTTCTGGGGCTTTAAAGAAACCTATACAAAGTCAAATGGTTGTATTAGGATCTATGAGTATAGGAGGCACAATTACCAAAGTAGAGGAATTAGCAAGTACCCTGCAAGTGTGCTTTGACGCAGGAGCAAAGAAGATATTGCTTCCAATGGCTTCAGCAGCAGATATAGGAACTGTGCCACCAGAGTTATTTGCAAAGTTTCAGATATCTTTCTATCAGAATGTAGAAGATGCTGTATTTAAGGCTTTGGGGGTTGAATAAGTACAGTTAATATTTATAAAAATTTTTAATAAAATTTTTAAGTCTTGTAGTCTTTCCTATAAGATTTAACAGTATAGTATTATTAGAGAGAAAATAATTTAACTAAGTATCCACAAATAGTATGATTTGCTTAAAAGGTAAGGTGGATTTCTATAAATAATAAAAATATAATGCTTCTCATGCAAGATGACTATTTTAACTTTAATTTAAAAAACAAACTAAATACTATTCAAAAATTAAAAGAGGTTATCTAATTAACAGATAGCCTCAATTTTATTACTACATTCATTTTGATTTAAATAATATTTCTTTATAGAAGCAATACTTCTTTGATAATGGGTCTTTACAGCACTATAAGAAGTTTTAGTAATTGTAGATATCTCTTTCAAATTATAATTGTTGAGCCATAAGCAAAATATTTCATACTGTTTTAAAGTAAGGATCTTTTTCAGCAAATTGTAAAATTCATCATCCACATTAAAAGGGTGTATTTCATTAAAATGGTTACTTTTATATAACAATGAATCGAGAAAATCAAAACTTTCATCATCTTTGCTAGTAATTTGTGAAAAAGTAAATATCTCGGTGCTTACTTTAGAATCATGGTCATAGTGCTTTCTTAAAATACTTTGAAGATACTTCCAATAATGGTCTGCAAATTTAGTAATTAAGTATTTTTCATAAGTGGTTTCATACTTAAAAATGTAGGACTTTACTGTATCAGCAGTAATTTTTATTTTCTCACCTCTAACTATAGGATGAAGGCTTTCCCAAAAAGGTGTAAATAAATTTAGTTCTTGCATAGTGTATTTGGTGAGGCCTAATGTTTCCCAAACAAATTGATCTCTAGCATAGTCAAAGAAAATCTTATTATTAAACTTTGGAGTATCTCCATCATCTTGGAGATTATTTTGAATTTTGCCTTCATCTTGTAATTTGTGAACCCTATTTACTAGAAAGTGCCTTTTCTTAGATTTAATACTCTCTGTAAATATATATAATGGATCTATCAGGACTAAGCGTAATTTATGTTGTATGAGATTATATACATTTAGTAGGCTATCCATATCTCCATTGTTAAAGTAGTTCTCCAGATTATACTTAATGTCATGCTCCCGCTTAAAATTAATGGTACTAAAATCATAAAATACCTTACCCATTAAAATCACTCCTTTGCAAATTTTTAACTTTTTACTCAATTCCGAGAGAAAAATCAAATTTTTAATTAAAAATTTTCACCTATAATTTGATTTGATGAATGGATTGTGTAAAATGCTAAAACAAAAGTTGAAAGGGTGATATTTATGAGTAAAACATTTACTTTTGGGATAGTAAGAAAAATGGATATGGTTGAAGTATTAAATGCTAATAATATTTATCAAGGTATTAAGGGATTAGATTACTTATTTTGGATGTTAGACAATAGTGCTACTGACACAATTAAAGAGGAGATAGAGTTTTGCTTAAAAAATTATGCTGGAGAATATATTGTTAGTTTCTCAAAAAAATATAGAGGCAAAACAATTAAAGAAATAGATGATATAGATCCATATTATATAGAGGAATTCTTAAATCATAAGGATAGGGAACCCAATATACAAAGAATTGCGGAATATTATTTAAAATACTGTAGAACAGAAGGATCTTCTATAAATTTTATGAGTGCTGCGTATAGCAAAATAGCCTATCTTACCCATGAAATTAATAAAAATAGTTCTCACGATATTGCAATTGCAGTGTATTCAGTTTTTAAAGATATATTAAATATAAATATATTTGAGCAATGTCCTAGTTGTGGATTAGCAAAGAATAATAGGTGGCAGGGAATTATTAAAAGAGACAAGGATAATAATGCATATTTTGAATGTAAGGATTGTGGATACAATGTAGGTATTATAAGTTTCTTATCCCACTATTTACAAATGAGTAAAAAGGAAGTAGTTTATAAATTAGCCCAATACTTAGGTGTAGATACTGATGTTAAAGATTTAGATGAAACTGATATATTAGACATTAAAGAAACAAACGATAAAAAAGGGGATTGTATATTACTGCAATATAAGGGAATGAAGCCTACTGATTTAGGTACATTGGGGCTAGAAAAGTGCAAAGCAACAGCAAAGTTTTTTAAAGATGCAAAGTTATCTGATCATTATATTGAAAGATTTCAACTTATGTATGCAGGAGATAATGCTGATGACTATTTAAGAGGTAGAGTATGCTTTCCTGTAAAAGATGAAACTGGACAAGTGGTTGGAGTAATGGGCAAAAATGTAATTAGCAAAGAGGAGCATTACAAAAATGAGTTGACCAAACGAAAATTTATTGAGGGAGTATCATATGAACAAAAATTACAGGTTATAGATCGTACAACACCTTATAATGAATACAAAACCAACATAGGTTTTAATAAATCTTTTGCTTTATATAATATAGATAAGGCTGCTAAATCAGAGTTGAATAGACTGTTTATATGGAATTCGCCAGATGAGGTAATCTCAATGGTTAAGGAGTTTAATCACGAGAAGGCCGTGAGTATTATGCAAGATGTATTAAGTAAGGGACAGTTATACTTGCTGTACAAGCACTTTAAGGATGTAAGAGGCAAATTAAAAATTTACTTACCTTTGAAGGATGGAGAGCCGAATTCTAGTGAATATGTAAAAGAAAATGCCATGAAACTTGCTGAAATTGGATTTAAACATATTTATATTTTCCATATAGAAGATTATAAATCCTCATTTCTATTAGAGTTTTTATACAGTAAAGTAGACAAGGTGGATATTAAGGACATAAGTAAAAAAGAAATATGGTTAGAAAATTTGGACACTAAAGAGAAAACACTTCTTGAGGATAAGAATTATGAGATTATAGAAGAAAAAGAAAAAAGATATAGAGGATTTTTAGAGGATTTATTGGAATAGTTTGGACACTTATAAAAAATACTTTTAAACTTTAAAGGGGCTGTTTAAAAACAGTCCCTTTAGTTTAAAAATATAAGTATGATTATAGCAGGTCAACTGCGGCTTCTTTATCTTCCTCTAGCGGTACTGCATATACATCTGACAGTAACTGAATGGAAGAATGACCCACCAAGTTTGCTATGACTGTAAGAGGCACACCTTCATCAACCATTTTTTTGATTGCGTAATGTCTAAACTGGTGGGGAGATATATGAGTACCGATCTTAGCAGAATACTTATCTATTATTTTCCAAAGCCCAGACCTAGTGTAAGGTGCTTTTCGTTCGGATAAAAATAGATTATCATGAGGACTCTTAATTTTTAATCGTAGTTCCAAGTAATCATTTATAGCATTACGGCAGTCAGAGTTGATGGGAACTTTCCTATACTTTCCTTGTTTTCCGTAGACCATTATAAAGGAACCTTTTTCTTTGAGATGAACATTATTGATTTTTAGTGTGATAATTTCATTGAGACGCAAAGCGTGGTTAAGCAGTGCTATTAACGCAATATGGTGTTTATAGCCACTTCTATATATTTCTCTCCTTATTTTTCGGAATGTCTGCTCATCTATAGACTTCACGATAGGTGGACCTTGTGTCTTTACCTTTTTTAAATTACGAGCAATATCTTGCTTAATATAATCATAGGAATGCAAGAAGTAAAAATAACTTTTTAAACTCATTATCTTTAGATTAATGGTATTGGCTTTTGCATTTTTTACTGTTAGTAAATGAGAACGAAAATCTCTTAAATCTATTGTGGTGCAAGTTCCGGGTTGGAATGAATCTGAATTTGCCTCATTAAACCATTCTATAAATGTAATTACATTATCTAAATAAGTATTAACTGTAGATTCGGATTTATCTAAGTTCTCCAAATAAGTCTTGTATTCTTTCAAGTAATATTTATCTATAAAATTATCCCTTTTAACCATGTCTAAATACCTCCATATAAATATTTGTAGAAGTATATAGAAAAAGTAAATCTTGTTTCAAGAAAATCTTTGAGTTATATATATAAAATCCTATAAAAACAGGCCATATAAAGTTCTTGTTCCAATTTTTTAGGGATAGAGATTGAAGGAAATATTTTACAATGACTATATTACTGGATTATAAGAATCTAACTTTTTTATAGAATTAACAGATTGGAAACAGAATTCAATTTATGCTTTATAATTATGTTCCCTAGAAGGAAATTTAAAGAAAAGATATAATAGATGTAATATATAGGAAAATAAATTATTTGTAATTTAAGGGGGAGTGCCTATGCCTAGAATGATATGGAGTGAGTTATCACACTTACAACTTGGCAAGTACGCAGAGTATTTAATGAAGATGGAGTTTTTATCCTATGGGTTTGATGTATTTAATACGGAGGTAGATGATAAAGGAGTAGATTTTGTCATTAAAAGTGGATCAGGAAAATTCTATGAGATGCAGGTTAAATCATCTAGGGACTTAAATTATGTCTTTATGAGAAAAGATAAATTTGATATTAATAACGAAAGTTTAATTCTTGTACTTGCGTTATTTGAGGATAATAAGATGCCAGATGTATTTCTTATCCCTGCTATAGAGTGGAAAAGTCCTAATAATTTACTAAAAGGTAAAGATTATGAGGGTTTAAAAAGTAAACCAGAATGGGGAATAAATTTATCGCAAAAAAACTTAGGATTATTGAGCCAATATAGCATTGATATTATGATGAACAAATTTAAATAGAATTTTAGGAGGGAAAGTATGGACGATAGAGGATTTAGAGATTTTTTAGAGGGTGAAGGCTTAACTGATAAAGCAATTAACTCAAGATTAACACGGGCTAATAGAGTTGAAAGAGAATTTAATGTGAATTTAGATGTAGTAATCCAAAGTGAACAAAATATGATAGAAGTACGACAAAAGATCTATGAAAGTTATGGAGATAAAGGAAGTACACCGGGGAATTTATATAATGCAGTTGCAAAATATTATAAATTTAAGAATGGTATTGAGATGCCTAGAATAACTCAATTGCAAAGATAAGAGGAGATTAAGTATAGTGGGGGATAATCAGGTGATAACTAAAATTATTGAGAAGTATTATTTGGAAATAAATAATGAAAAACACCACAGGTTTAAGTCATGGGAACATTGCTACAAATTCTTTAAAAATAGAGAGATATTTAATTCTGTAGAACAGAAGGATATAGCAGCACTTCACTTAGCGTTTTATTTAGCAAGTTGGGGCATGTATAGAGGTTCAAGTTTTTTATTGCAAAAGGACTATAAAGTTCACCAGTATGCACTAGAGGTACTAGGGAAGCAAAAATATGATAATCTATGGACTAATAGACTTGAGGAATCTTATATTGAACATATTGACTTAATTATAGAATTAAAGCACGAAGTAATAAAATCTTACTCTGATAATATAAGTACTGTAAAAGGTAAAGAGAAAGATATTAATGTTACAGATACTTTGGTATCGAAGATATTACTAGGGGTACTAGGGTGTGTACCTGCCTATGACCGGTACTTTATAGACGGTTTAAAATACCATGGATTTAGATATACCAACTTTAGCAAGGATTCGCTGCTAGAGTTATGTAAATTCTATGATAGGTACCGTCTTGAATTTAATAAATTACAGGAAATAACAGAAGCCAATGGTTTAAGATACAGCCAAATGAAACTCATTGATATGTATTTCTGGCAAGTGGGGTATTCATTGGACCCAAGTAATGAACTCCAGCCTGAAGAATTTTCAATAATAGAACAATGTAGTTTGGAATGGAAGAAAATGAAACAAGCAGATAAGAAAGGCAGAGTATCAATTCCTAAAAAGATCAATGATGATGAAAAGAAGTCTAAATCCAAATCAGTTTTGGATATGGTAATAGAGGCAGTAGACAATATGGAGGGAGAGTTTACAAAAAAGGATATAAAAGACTACATATTCAGTAAATATGGAGAAATAAATGAAGGAACAATTAATTGCCAAACCATTCTTGGAACTGTAAATAGAGAGTCTAGGGTTAATTGGCAGGTAAATAAAAAAGAGAGAATTTCAAATAGTAGATATGACTTTCTTTATGACAAAGGAAATGGACACTTAGAAAAATATAACCCTGATATACATGGATTGTGGGAAATTAAAGAGAAAGACGGAAAATACTTTGTTAAAAAATATGATAGAGGGTAAGTTATATGCTTGATAAAGTGTGTTTTAAAGAATTATGTAGACCTATTGGTGTTGGTAAGGCTTATTTTAGACCATTTATTTGCAAAGGTGATATAAGTAATGCAAAGATATTTTTAGTAGGGATAAATCCTGCAACGCCCATATATCCAAATCAGATGAGCATAGAGGAATATGTAGAACTATTGGGTAACTATCAAAAATTTATTGAGTTTTATTCCAATAGTAGAATCCAGAACGATAAAAGTGAGATATCCCGAACACGGCAAGGAATTAATTCCTTTGTAAACTGGGTAAGCAGTGAAATAGGTATGGAAGTAGTAGAAACAGATATCATTACATATCCAACGCCTTCAGTAAAAGAATTGAAAAAAGAGCCAAAAGAAGTTATTAGCAAAGGGAAGGATAATTTCTACTATATTTTGAACGAAATGAAACCAGAAGCAATCATTTTATATGGTAAAAAAACAGTGAAATATTTTTTGGAGATTGCAGAAGATAAGAATCTTAGTTTACAAACTAAGATTGATATTGATGATCCAATTGATCAGTTAGAAAGAACTAGCCCAATCACTACATTCAACTATAATGAAAATAATAATTGTAAAGTGTTTGTGTGTAGACACTTTATGTATTACGGAAATACCGGAGATTCTTTTAGAGAGTTTAGAAATACTCTTTTAAAGCATATATAAATAAGGCTGTTGAAACAAATACTTTATTAATATTAAATCCTAAGCAAGTTTGCTTAGGATTTAATATTTAGTGAAAAGTTGCCCGATAGCCAAACGCAGCCATAATCATATGCAAGATAATACCGAATAAAATATGTTGCAATAAAAACGGCCTAGTAGAAGGGGTGGTCCACACACAGTAAAGGTAAATAAGATATGGGAGCACCCATGCAGAAAAATAAATTCTCTTTAAGTTTCTTTTAAATTCTATAGACCATTTTCTTTGAAGGTGTCCTGTTAAAATGTTAAAAATGGTAATATAAACAATCAATGAAATGAAGATTCCTTCTATATATGATTCAATCATTTAAACTCCTCCTAATATTTTCTTCACTTGTTATACTGAATCTCTTATCATAATTTCAAGGAAAAAGTTGAAAAGCCAAGCCTTCTTCCTATATAAAGTCTACGAAAAGAAATTTGGAATTTGAGAATAGAAGGAGGACATAAAATGTTTAAGTTTGAGGAATTTAAATTACAGATGTTGAACGAATTTATAAAGGAATATGGAGATACTCTATTGAGCAAAGACAATCTTATAATACAAACAGGTACATTGGAGGCTACAATTTCATTACAGGATGCTTATGAAGAATATAAACTTGCTAGAGATTTCAAGTTTATTAGTGGAATGTTTAAAAAAACACTTGAGGAAGAATTTGTGAAAAGAAAGTTCAAAATTGACTATGAGAAGGTATACCCCTTAATAAAATCTAAGGATTTTGGTATAGAGGAACCAATAAAGTTTATAAGAGATGATTTATTTCTAAATCTGGATATTTTATATGCTACGGATATGGGAGAAACCATGAGGTTTATATTAACTGATGATATATTTGATTATAAAAGGTTAAAGGAAAGTGCTTATAAGAATTTAGAAAGCACACTTAGCCCTTTAACCAAGTTAGATAAAGATCTTGAAATATATTCATTAGCCTTTTTAAATGATTATTCTCCTTCGTTTATTTTGTTAGAATCAATGAAGAAACAAATAGAAAGAAAGGTTGGAATGGATTATTTATTAGCCATACCTAGTTCTACTTCTTTTCTTGTTGCGAGATATCACCCTAAATACATTGACTTATTAAAAATGCTTATTGATGTAGACCCAGACCCACATAAGATATCGAAGGAAGTATATAGATGTAGAAATAGAATATATGAATATACAGATAAAAAGAATATCTTAAAGGTAATAAAATAGCCCCCAGGGCTATTTTATTATTTCCTGCTTGATCAAGTTTAGTAAATTGATGACATGTGGAACATTTGTTTTTATATAGCAATATTCTTCTTCAGGAAGATTAGATATAAATGATATATATTCCTCAATGACCTGTATATGATACTCATAAAAGTTATGCAGGTTGCCAAATAGAAATGAGATAATAAGTGAACTAAGTGCATCCTTTGCTAAATTGCTATCTGTTACTGAAAGGGTTGAATCTACAATACATAGAAAATAGTTTATTTCTAACCTTAAAATATCGAATTCTTTCATTAGCATCACTCCTCTAAAATTTTCAAGTATTTTATTTAGAAAAGTAAGTAAAGTCAAATTTTGGAGGATATTATTTTGAAAGTTAAGTTGAAAAGTTATGTATACAGATTTTTACATTTGTGTTAAAAATACAGCAATATCAACACTTTTAGCCCTGAAAATGATATAATTTTATTATAAAAATGAAACAACATTTATTAATTTTTATAGATAACTGGAGGGATAAATAATGAGAAAAACAATGATAAGACTTTTTATATCCAATGCAGTTGCATTAATGGTATTTTATTTAATGTATCAATTTGGAGTTTCCATGGATATTCCATTGGTACAGCAATATTTCATGATTCCACTAGCAATCCTAATAGGATACTTGATAAAAGAGGATTACAAAGAACTAAGAAAAGTACAGCAAACAGTAATTTAGACACTACATACCTAATAATCTAATGTATTTAAGAACAATTTCCCCTACAGTTTAAAACATACTATAGGGGAAATTTTGTTTTTTAATTAAGGACGAATAGGAGGAAATAAATGAGTGAGGAGTTATATGCAAGTACAACGCTTTTAAGTATTACATTATTCATACTTTGTGTAGTTGTACAAAATAAGTTTCCAGAAATGTTTGAGGAAGATGAGAATAAAAAACCAATGATTAATATAGAAGTAGACTTGTCAGATCCAATTCAGAATACATTATTGTTAATTGCAGTTATATTACTGCTGCTTCTACCTTATTTAAACTGGATTATTTCGTTAACATACGGTGCTTATGTAATCTATGAGGCACATACCAACAGGAACGGGAGGTAGAGTAGGTATGGCTAAGAGAAAATTAGTATGGAATGAAAATAAGATAAAAGAATTTATAAAAGAAGGACGAGGCTCTGGAGAAGGGGAGAATTATAAACCTTGGCTTAATACGCAGGACTTTCCGTCTATGGGTATGACTACCCGAACATTTAGTAAAAAAACAAACCGTATGCATCATTTCTTTTCCAATACTCAACTACACTACTTTTATTTACTAGAGTGGGAAGATGCAGTGTTAGACATACGAGAGCATTATCCACTACTGGATTTAGAAGAAGTTCTAAAAGATACATCAGATTTGAAACTCAATAAATTTCAAAACAAGGAGAATGGAACTTCATATATATTTGCAACTTCTTTTTTAATCACATTACTAGATAAGGATGGAAATACAAGGAGCATTGCAAGGTCGATAAAATATGCATCCGAACTTTCTAAAAGTATTACACAAGAGAAACTTGAGATAGAAAGGAGATACTGGCAAGAAGGGAAGGGTATAGATTGGGGAATTGTTACTAATAAAGATATCAATATTGTAAGAGCAAAAAATATAGAGTGGATTCGTTCGATTATAGATAGTAGTGAGTATCTTGGTTTTAGTAAAAGTGATGTGGAGGGACTCATAGAAGGTTTGTTATATAGACTAGTTGAGAGTAAGGGGATTATAAGAGATATTATATTTGGCTACGAGCAAGATTATGATATAGATAAAGGATCAGGACTTCTATTATTCAAATATATGATAGCCAATAAAATAGTAAAGATTGATATGGATAAACCTATAAATCTTAAAAACAACAGTAGCACATTGATATTTCCTCAATTTAAAAAGGAAGGAGTGGTGAATCTGTGAAGTATAGTGTAAATTCTATTATTGAGACTAAAATAGATGATGGACAACCTATTCTTGAACGGATTCTTTGGCTGGATGAAAAATGGACATATGTAATTGATATTAATAAAAATAATGTTCCTTATATAAAGAAAATAGAAGATTTGGAAACATCTTTAGTAAGTAAAACTGCTGCACTTATAGAGCCAGACCCTTTGATAATTGTATATAAGGAAGAAGATATTCCTCAAAGATATAAAGATATAAGAGATAAGAATTGGAGTATGATTAAGAAAATTGTTGTGCAGGAGCCACATATATTTCAGAACACCTTTAGAAGAAAACATGTTAAAGAGATTTCACAACAGAATAATGTAAGTGAGTTAAGTATTATGAATTTCTTAAAGAGGTATTGGAAAAGAGGGAAAGTGCCTAATGCCCTGCTACCTGACTATTTAAATTGCGGAGGACGGGGAAAAGAAAGAGTAGTTGGTGATGTTAAAAGAGGAAGGCCTAGAAAACATCAGGATGTGGTAGGAGAAGGAATTAATATAACAGAAGAAATAAAAAAGATATTTACCATATCTATTAATCGTTTCTACTATACTACTGCAAAAAACTCACTGGTACTTACCTATGAATTAATGCGGAAAGAATATTTTGTAGATGGACATAAGATGGTTAATGGAGTGAAAGTACCTATCATAAAACCACAATCACAGGTTCCGACCTTTGGTCAGTTCCGCTATTGGTTTGAAAAGCAGAGAAATATTAAAAAAGAAATTACAAGCCGCTATAGTAATAAGAAGTTTCAAAAGCAGTATAGAGCCATTACCGGAAATGCATCAGATGGAGTAATGCAGCCCGGTACATTTGAAATAGATTGTCAAATTGGAGATATATATTTAGTATCAAGGTATAATCGAAATTGGGTGATCGGACGGAGTGCGTTATATTTTGTTATCGACAGGTTCAGTAGACTTATATGCGGTGTCTATGTAGGATTGGAAACTGGATCATATGCTGGTGCAATGATGGCCCTTTTGAATGCAACCGCAAATAAAGTAGAATTTTGTAAACAGTATGGTATACACATTAAAGAAGAAGATTGGCCTGTACATCACCTTCCAAACAAAATAATCGCAGATAGAGGTGAACTTGAGGGAACCAACATTAATAATTTAATAAATACGCTTAATATAGAGACAACCCTAGCCCCCCCATATAGGGCAGATATAAAACCGTATATTGAAAATTTCTTTAGCCTTAATAATAATTTTATAAAACCTCATATTCCCGGAGTGATAGACTTGGATGGAAGGGAAAGGGGAGACAAAGATTACAGATTGAACAGTTTAATAACTATAGAAGAACTGATGATTATTATAATAAAGGCTGTTTTGTATTATAACAACTATCATATCCTTAATAACTTCAAGCGTGATGAGATGATGATAGCAGATAATATACCATGTGTTCCAAGAGATATATTTAATTGGGGCATTGCAAATAGAGGGGGTACGCTACGAACTGTTTCAGAAGATGTAGTCAAGTTAGCCCTGATGCCTTCAGATGAAGCCACTGTAACTGCTAAAGGTGTAAAATATAAAGATATGTATTATGTTTCAAAGGAAATGTTAAAGAACCAAACATTTGTAAATGCCAGAAAGAAAACTTGGAAGGTAAAGATTAGTTATGATCCAAGGGATCTAAACTATATATATGTTCATGGGGATTCTCCGAAGGATTATGAAGTATGCTACTTAACTGATGCAAATAGCAGGTACAAAGATAAAACAATTGAAGAAATAGAATATCTATTGACAGCAGAGAAAATGCAGAAAAAGAAGATGAAAGATATAGATGCCCAAGCCAAAACGCAATTGATAGCAGAGATAGAAGATATTGTACAACAAGCGAAAGAAGAACTTGATAAGGAGCCTGTAAGCGAAGAAAGCGATAAAAAAAGAATTGAAAATATAAGAGAAAACAGAAAAATTGAAAAGACGGCTAATAGGGTAAAGGAAGCATTTAAGTTAGAAGTTGAAGAAAAGCCTGTAGAAGATAGTGATTTTCATGAAGAAGAAGTAGATCCCATAGAATTGCTTCTAATAAAGCAAAAGGAGGGATTACAAAGTGACTGATAGGATACTAATTCCTGATGGATGTAGTGCAGAAGTAGCAGAATATAAAGAGCAGATTATACCTGACTATAAAAACAATCCTTTTATAGAAGTCCTCCCCCCACTGCTTACTGCTAGTGAGGTAATAGAAAAATTGGCTTTTTATCCTTCTTATAATGTAGAAGAAAGAAAACTAGATAGCCATCATAGGATACATCTTATTAACCGGATATTTCAAGTGTTCCAGCCGTTACCAATGAGCATAAAACTAGAAAGTAGAATTTCAAGGTCTATACGGCAAGGATATATCACTAGAAATCCTTACGGATGGCAGTTAGCACAAGGGTTTCGTCAGGATTATGAACATTTAGGCAATGGGGCTGTTGATGATAGTAGGATGGTAAATCCATCTTCCAGTGGGTTTACTTTGCTAGGAGTATCTGGATTAGGGAAAACTTCAGCACTTAACCACATATTAAGATTATATCCACAGGTAATCGTTCATAAAGGCTATTATGAAACACCTTTATCCACATATCAGGTGGTGTGGTTAAAACTAGAATGTCCCTATGATGGTTCTATTAAAGGATTGCTATATGACTTTTTTATTAGTATAGATAGATTATTAGGAACAAATTATCATCAGAAAATGGTTAAGACAAGACCTACAACAGATATGATGCTTACTGTTATGAATCAAGTAGTACGGAATACAAATCTTGGCTTACTGGTGATAGACGAGATACAGCATTTAAGTACAGCCAAATCCGGTGGAAGCCAAAAGATGTTGAACTTCTTTGTGAATCTTGTGAACAATGTAGGATTACCTGTAATTATGGTAGGAACACCTAAAGCCATGGGAGTTTTACAAGGAGAGTTTAGAAAGGCACGAAGGGGCATAGGAATTGATGGAGATATGATATGTGACCGTTTAAAAAAGGATAAGGTATGGAATTTGTTAGTACAAAGTATTTGGCATTATCAATGGACTAAGAAAGAGATCCAACTTACAGATGAACTAATAGACACGCTCTATCATGAAACACAGGGAATTCCGGATTTATTAATAAAACTTTACGCAACTGCACAGGCCTATGCCATTTCCAGTGGGAAAGAGGACATTACTCCGAGTATACTTAGAAAAGTTGCAAAAGAGAACTTACAGTTGGTGCAACCTATGGTTAAGGCTCTTAGAAGTGGTAGTATTCGGGAAATGGTTAAATACGAAGATGTATATATTCCTAATATAGATTTAAATGATGTTTTAGTGAGTACGAAAGAAAAGGTTAAACTTAATTTTGCTGCTGAAGAACTGCTAAATAAGATAAAAGAAAAAGAGAATGATAGGAGTATAGAAGAAACTATAAATAAAGAAGTGGTAATGAATAAAAAACAGTCTAAGCAGAAGGTAAAGGAAAAAAGAGAGCAGATAAATCCCCACGATATTCGTTATATTGTGCAACAAGGAGAAAAAGATAACAAGAGTGTTTATGAGATATTAAAGGAAAAGAGATATATTAAGGACTTTAAAAGTGATATTTTTACTGGAGGGATTATATGAACTTTTTTCCTACTCCCTATCCAGATGAAATACTGTATAGCACTCTTGGGCGTTACAGCATAAGAAGTGGCAATCTAAAAGAGATACATAATTTCGAGGATTTATTTTCTACTAGAAGTTGTATTGCTACCTTAGAGTTGCCTGTAAAACTGGACGCATTAATAGAAAACATGCCGATCAATACATTATATACAGCGGAGTATTTTATTAAGTATCATACTCTTTTTCCATATTATGCAGCCTTTATCTCTCCTGAAAGGGCTGAAGAAATCAGAGGTACTATGAGAAATGGAAATGGTTCAATACCTTATATAAAATTAGGTCTTATCTCTTACTCCATTAATCTAAATCAATATTTTAAGTTTTGTCCTCAATGTTTTAAGGAAGATATTAAAATCTATGGAGAGCCTTATTGGCACAGAATCCATCAAATAACTGGGGTTTTTATATGTCCTAAGCATAAAACTCCTATTTATAATAGTAAAGAATTAATAAGAGCAGGAAATAGGCAAAGGTTTATAAATCCTACAAGTGATAACTGTATAGTAGAAAAAGAGACACAGTACACAGATAAAGTTATGGAAAAGATGCTTTGGATTGCGGAAGATATAGACAATCTCCTTAAAGGAGGATTTAAGCATAAAGATCAGGAATGGTTCAAAAGTCAATTTAGAGCAAAGTTGATTAAAAAAGGGTATGCAAGGATGAATAATTACATTCATCAAAAGAAATTAAAACAAGGCTTTCAAGAATTTTATGGACAAGAGTACCTAGATATTGTACAATCTCCACTTTCTGATTCATCACAGTGTTGGTTATCTACAATGGTTCGTAACAATAATAGAGTTACATATGCATTAAGATATTTATTGTTGGCAAGGTTTTTGGAGATTCCTTTAGATACATTGTTTAATAATAAAATAGGCCTAATCAACAATACTGATATTCCTGAAAATGCAATAGATGCTTATCAAGGGCTATGGGAAGAAAGACTTAAAGAACTAATACAACTAAATTTGTCTATAAGAGAGATTGCTTCCATTCTAGGTTCTTCTACAAAAACCATAAGAAAGGTTATTGCTGAATTGGATATTAAGCCATTTTGGAAGTACAATGGTGGAGGTAAGTATATTAAGAATAAATATATAGATACGGAAGAATTTAAGGCCAAAAGAGGAGATTTAAGAAAGCAGTGGCTTGACTTACTTAAACAATACCCAGATAAGAGCAGTAATCAGATTCGTCAGGAGCATCAGGCAGTATATAGATGGCTTACAAGATATGATATTGATTGGCTTCGGCAACATGCACGAAGGAATGTAGAAAGACCTAATGCTGTGGACTGGCAACAAAGGGATCAGGAACTTGTGATAAAGGTAAAACAAGTGGTAAAGGAGATGCAGGAAGGAAAGCCAGAAAGAATTACATGGACAACTGTAGGAAGCAAACTAGGGGTAAGTGGATGGATGTCAAAGAAAAAAGATAAATTGCCTTTAACAAAGCAATATATAGAATCGGTACAAGAGAGCCTTCAGGAGTTTCAAGTCCGCAAAATTAAGTGGGGAATAAAACAATTAGAAAAAGAAGATATGGAAATAACTCTATGGAATCTAGTGGAGACAGCAGGAGTCAAGCCTAAATACATGAATGCTATTAAGACAGATATAGAGAAGTTATTATTAGAAAAAGGATATGAATGTGATTTTCCAAATTATGAAGATAAATAAGGTGCTAAAATAAAAACTTATAAACACAAAAAGAGTTACTTAGTGTTTATAAGTTTTTTTATTGGAGAATAACATCACTTTATTCCAATTTAAAAAGGAAAAAGTAGGAATATGACGAATTTTATGAATAAAGGGATATGTATATAAGTATTAGGGGGAGAAATAGATGTACATAAAGAGATTAAGAATAAAAAATTATAAGTCATTCTTAGATTCAGGGGAAATAGAGGTTAAAAAAGACATATTTGCCTTCATAGGTCAGAATAATACAGGAAAGTCAGCGATCTTAGACTCTATTCAGGTCTTTTTTCCAAAATGTAAAAAGACAATAGCAGGTGGTGATTTTCATAAAAATACTACTGAAGATATTAATATAGAAATTTGCTTTGGAGGAGTAGATGAAGATTACTTAGCATCAACTGTATATAATGATAAAATTGAAAAGCAAAATATAAAAATAAAAGAATTATTTAAGAAATATGAAAATGAACAAGATGAAAAAATACTATCTCAAATACAAAAACAACAGGAAAAGTTAGACGAGTTAAAAAGTACAGAATATAGTTCTGCAGTAGATAAATATAAAATCTATGATGATGAGTTATATATTAATATGGTAGCAAGTAAAGGCGGAAAAATAACTAAAAAGTACTATAATAAGCAAGATGAAGAATTAAAAGATGCTGATTTAAATAAGATTTTACCTGAAATTAAAGTTATTCCAGCGTTAAGAGATCCCAAAACAGAGAGTACAGCAGGAAATAACTCTTACCTAAAAGATTTAATACAAATGCTAGATGAAGAATCAAAAACAAATATTACATTAGAAGGAAATATTCTTTCATATAACGAGATTAATGAAGTTTTATCAGAAGAAACTAAAAGAAGATGTAATTCCTTAGCGGAATCAATAACTTCATATTATAATCAAGCAGTAGGAGGTAATGAGTTTAAAGTAGTTATTGATGCATCTGTTAATATATCTAAAGGAACTACTTATTATACAACTATAACTGATCAAACTACAGGCATTTCAAATGATATATTAAATTGTGGAACAGGATATCAAAGCATGATAATATTATCAATTCTTGAAACTTATGTTCAAATTTCGCAATCGCAAACTCAATATATATTGTTAATAGAGGAGCCGGAAGTTTATTTACACCCAGAACTTCAAAGAAGAATGATAGATACATTAATAAGAATTTCAGACAATAATCAAGTTGTTTTCACATCTCATTCCCCTATAACAGTGAGCAAGTTAGCAGGAGATAATATTAAACTTGTTGAGAAACAAAATGGAGAAGCAAGAATTTTGTGTATTAGTCCCAAAAAAATTATTAATGAGTTAGGAATAAAGCCAGATGATATCTTGTATTATAAGGGCATTATTTTTGTAGAAGGAAAAGATGATTATGAAGTAGTAGTGTCGCTAATTAATAAGATTGACAACAATTTGATTGATAAAATAAATGTAATACAAGCACATTCATGTCAAAATCTAAAGTTTTATGCTAATGCTGAATTGTTAATGAATATTAATTTCAATATCCCTGTTTTAATTTTACGAGATTCAGATGTAAAAGATCCAAATGTTTTAAAAGAAAGTTTGTATGGGGAGATAGCAGCAACATTACTAGAAGAACCTCAATTTTTGGATTTTGAAGAAGAAGAATTAACAAACAAAAAAGATAAATTAAAATCAAGTATATATGTTTTATTAGAACATTCTATTGAGTATTATTTTATTGAAGATAAATTTTTATATGAATTCGCATCTGATTTAGAAGAACTTAACTGTGCTATAGAATGTTATGAATGTCAGTATAGAAAGCAGTTGAGAGAAGCATTAAACGGAAATAACCAAGTTAATAATTTTGAGGCGTATTTCCAACCAAAACGATTTTTAAAGGGCTATCCTGATGCTAAAGAAAGAGATAGAGAGTATAAAGAAAAGTCATTTAAAGATAGATGGGAAAGGTTATCTGATGATTGTCAATGTGAAAATAAATATAAAATAGATAATTATTTAAAGGTGAGAGATGAAATAATTGAAAATGTTAAAAGGATTTATATATCAGAAAACAGTTTTTTTAAATACATAATAAACAAACATTCTTTAGATATATTAAAGGAAAGCAAACTTAATGAGGTAATACAATTGGTTCAAGGATTGATTGATGAGATAAGGAATTAGAGTTTTAGAGGATAATGAGGTCAGAACTCTAAATGATATATAAGATATAAAGGTTTAGTGAATAAAATTAGAAAAGTTAAGGTGGGAATACAATGCTTTTAGATTCATCAATAGATAGTCAAAGACAAATGGCAATGGAACATATATATAAAGTTAAAGGAGAAATAGAGGATCATATTAAGGAGTTTTCTATAACTAAGTTATCCTTTAAAGACGCTGTACATGAGACTTTATTGAGACATTCTGATTTAATATTACTTTATATGCATAAGCAATTAAATTTAAAAGAGGTATTTAAGAATAGCCCTATCAAATTTGATATAAGTGATTTCACTTATGAAACTGTTTTACAAGAATCAATAAAATGGGGAATTAGGTGGATATATGATTATTGTAATCAAAAGCAAGGTGAGAATTTTGTGCCAAAATTAATCGAAGTAGTTGAATTTTTGAATTATGCATTTGCATATGAACTATTTTTTTTAAACTGGTATGCTACCTATAATAAACTAACTGATGTAATTATTGATGGTGAGCATATTAAGTTTGTAAGTAAAAATCCAGATGAGAAACACTTTATAGGATATAATAATTGGAGGAAAGTATGTAGAGAAAACCAAATATTAGGTAATATAAAAGACTGTAGAGAAGATATTTATAAGGCGATGCAAAAGGCACATGAGAGTGATTTTGAAATCATGAACGAATGGGAAATAAATGGTTATACATGGAGTGACTTCAAGAAATTTAGTTCTGCATTAGACAATTATTTAACTCGATTAAATATGAAAGAAATTGAAAAGGCTAAAAAAGATGGTTTAGTAACGATTAGTTTAAAAAGAGAGGATTCAGAAAGGTATATTATTAATGAGAAGAAAGATTGGTGGACATCATTGTTGTTAAAGGAAACAGGTTTAAATATTGAAATTATAACGAGTATAATTGATGACCTGACTTATAATCCAGACATAAAAAATACGGAAATATCGTTTCAGTTTTTTATTCCCGTTGAGGATAAACTGATGCTTTCTTCTCGATTTGTTAATCTAATGGTAAGACCCGAGAGAAACTTTCTCAACCTTATCCCCAAACTATATGAAAAGAAATTTAATAATCTATCAAATGATTGTGAAGATATGCAAGAAAGCCTTATCAAAAATTTTGTAACCAATAGATCCATAATTTATAACAAAGAAAAAACAAAGGAACAGTCAGTAAGACCGGGTATGGACCTATTGATTTTTGATACCCATAGTCTGAAACTATTGGTAGTTGAGTTAAAGTGGAATATTCCGCCCTATGATATTAAAGAGGTTATAGGGATAGATAAAAAAGTTAAAAAAGGGGTGGAAAGATTAAGTGATGCAAAGAAATATGTTGCACATAACCTAGATACAATCTTACAAGAATATTTTGGAGAAGAATGGAAACAAGTTAAACCTAGCGATATTGAATATCTAGTTGCAATAAAAGAATCTATTGGTTCGGGGAATGGATGTGATTTATGTGATCCTGTTATTACAGTAGATCATTTAATTGAACTATTGAATAATGGGATGAATCATTTATTTGAAATAATTAGAGAAGGTAAGCGAGAATATTATAGTGATGAAGTTGAAGAATGCTGGAAAAGAGTCGAGATTTTAAACTATAAAATAGATTTATTAAGTTATGAAATCAAGAGGACAAGTAATCCATATAAGATATAGAGAATTTTAATTCAAGTTCTAATAACATTGAGGTATCTTAAAAAAGCAAATTAGTTAAGGAAGTGGGTCGTGAATGCCTAGAAATAGATTAGAGTTAAGAATAAAAGATTATCATAAATCTATATCTCTTGAGTTTAATATTATAAAAGATAGAGTTAGATATTTAATCGGAGACAGTCATTGGGGAGAAGATGGAAGATACAAGGAAATAATACTAATGAATGTTTTGAAGAAGTATCTACCAAAGAATTTTTCAGTTGGTACTGGATTTATCATGAACAATGATGATTATGAATCTATTTCAACGCAGATAGATATAATAATATACGAGAATACCTATCCAATACTATTTAAAGAAGGTGATTTTGTAGTTGTTAATTCAGCAAATGTTGTTGGAGTAATAGAAGTTAAAAGTAAGTTTGATAATTCAAGATTTGAAAGTGTAATAAAAAAATCAGAAGAAATTGGACAATTAATAAATAGAAGGATTTTTAATGGAATTTTTTATTATGAGAGTAACCAAGGGGTATATTTTGAAGAAGAAGAAATAAATCTAAACTTCAGAAATGTATTGCAAAATACAGTTGGCAAGGTTAATCATATTGCTATAGGAGAAAATCAGTTTATTAAGTTTTGGGAAGAAGGAAATCCAAGTCTAAATAATGGAAATCCTTGTATGAGTTTATATGAATTATCTAATCTATCATTTTCGTATTTTATTACTAATTGTATTGAGATTACATATTTACTAAGCAAAGATTATCAAGATAATACTGATAATCTAGGCTGGTTTTTGTATCCTATTGAAGGCACAAAAGAAACTCAACGAAAGAACAATATTGAAATAACAATAAGGTAATATTACTATTTAAATCACACAAATAAACATATATTTAAAAGATTCTATGAAATCTTAATTCATAGCCCTTAAAACATGAATTCTTACTATGTATTACCCAAATAAACTTATATCAAAAATCAAATTCAACACGAAAGTTCTATCATAAACATGGTTTCAGGAAGCGTAAAAACCTCCCTGTACCATGTTTTTTCGTTTTTAGGACTTACCCCCTTGTACCTTAAACCTAGTCCCTAAAAAGCCCTGAAATAAAGACCTGAAGCCCCTAAATGGAAAACAGAATGGAAAAGAAAAATGGATAAAAACATCTCTTAACCCTTGATCCTTAACCCTTAATTCTGAAACAACTTTATTTGCATTTCAGCAGGATTAAGGCCTAAGATTTAAGGGAAAAGTGAATGGAATTGAGAATGGATGATAAAATGGATAAAAATGGGGATTGGCTTGAGTAGGGGCTTGTGGGGAGAATTATGATAAATGTTTATTTGCAGGGTGAAAAATGTTTATTTGGTGTATACATGAAATGTATGTATCAAATAAAGTTCTATTAAAGAAAATAAAATTCGGCTACAATTCAGGGGGAGTAAAAACTCCCCCTGAATTGTAGCCGAATTTACTTCGAGGATGTAGTGCTTGATCTCCCACTTGCTAAAGTGGGCGTCTTAGCAATACACCGAAGGATAAAGTTTTGTCATAGGACATGGTTGTAGAGAGGCAAAAATCCTTTCTTAAACCATGTCTTATTTATTAGAAACTATGAAGTTAAATCAAGGAATAGAGGTTTTTTAGTTTTTTAATGTAACAATATGGTTAAAATGTTACTTAATACATATCTTGAAATAATTCGACACAAATGGTAAATTTCCTGCACAAAATTAGTAAAAATGTAAAATTTTATATTATATTTGTGAAATATAAAAAGGCCTGGTAGGAAAAAATACCCGGCCTTTTTTATTAAATTAAAATTGTACTAACGAATACAGTTCGTCTTTTTGATCTTGATTAACACCAATATAACGGAGCGTGATATTTTGTGAACTATGATTAAAAGTATCCATTATGAGTCCAACGTTATAACGTGATATCTTATACGTCCAATAGCCCCAGGTTTTACGCAGGCTATGGGTACCAAAGTTTTCAATACCTAGCACAGTTGCTGCTTCCTTAAGCACACGATAGGCTTGAACTCTACCAATATGGTTTCCTTTGACACTTGAAAATAAATAACTTTCAGGCAAAAGACTATAGTTTTTTATGTATATAAGGATGGTTTTACGAAGCGTCTCATTTAATTTGATTTTTTTTTCTTTTCCAGTTTTCTTTTCTCTTAAAACTAAATAGTCTTTAAATTGTCCATCATTATTTAGAATGTCTTTCACTTTTATTGGTAATATATCGCTAATTCTTAGTCCAGTATTAAGACCAAATTTAAATAATAAACCATATTTTGGATCTTTTCCATTTAAATATTGATACATTTGTTTAATTTTCGTTTTATCCCTGATTGGCTCAACAGTCATAAATATTCTTCCTTCCAAAATGTAATGTTTATTAAATATATTATATAAAAAGATACATTATAGTTCAATTGATTTTTAATACTTAGATATTGCATATAACATAAACAGCAACAAATAAAAGGCCTAGGCATAAAACTATATGTAACATTTTAACCATATTGTTACATCGAATAGTAATGTAAAGCATTTCAGCTAAAATTAAAAGATTTCACCATATCTTTTATTAGGAACAGTTAAGTGACAGTAACATTTATTTATACTGTTGACTCCATAGAAAAGAATATAATACACAGGATGGATAAGCCATGGCAAAATATAACGACAAAATAAAAAGTTTAAACGACCAAAGCGAAATGTTTTATGATTCAGAAGAAGCGAAGAAACTAAGTCCCTACAGCGCTCCTCTTATCATTGCTATAACCTATGGAATATTTGGCGCGATATGGATTTTATTATCAGATAGAATTTTGGATTTTTTAACTGATAATCCTGTAGTTTATAAACAATTACAGACGTATAAAGGTTGGTTATATGTTTTTGTAACAATGGGTTTAGCATATATATTGACTCAAAAAACAATGCGTCTTATGCAGAGAGCTAACAACAAGACAATAAAAGCATATATGCAATTAAGAAAAGCCCATGAAGAACTGGTAAGCATGGAGAGAGAGCTAGAATATCAAAAACATTTTACGAAAAATATCATTAATGATGCGCATGTTATCATAGGCGTATGGGATGAGACAGGAAAAATAATAAGTGTAAATCCCTTTGGTCAAAAAACATTTGGATATAGAGAAGATGAGTTAATAAATAAAAGGTGGTTAGACTTATTAATTTCAAAGGAAAATCAAACAATAATGAATGATGTATTCGAAGAAATTAAGAAAAATAAAGAACTGAAAAATCATGAAAGTCAATTTATGTCAAAGGATGGAAGCCCTATAGATATACTGTGGAATAGTAGTATGCTAAACTATAGCGGTAGTAATAATAAAATTGTTTCTATTGGTGTAGATATTACAGAAAGAAAAAAGTATGAAGAAAATGTTAGTCGTATTGCTTTTTACGATACACTTACAGGGTTGCCTAATAGAATTATGTTTGAAAATGAAATAAAAAACTTTCTTCATCAAAAAATAGAAAAAAATAAAGTTGCTATTATCTATATAGATATTGATAATTTTAAATATATCAATGATACATTGGGTCATCAAGCAGGAGATGAGTTTTTAAAGTATATAGGAGATACGCTTAATACTGAAATTAAAATTCCTAATTTAGTTGCACGACTAGGAGGAGATGAATTCGCAATTTTATTTACAGAGTTACAATCAAATGAAATATTGATAGAAACTATAGAAGAGATAAAGAAAAAAATTGGTAGGACATGGTCTATCAAAAATCATCAATTCTTTGTTTCTATGAGTATAGGAATTGCTAAATTTCCTGATCATGGACATAACATTACTGAGCTTTTAAAAAATGCTGATATAGCCATGTATGCTGCAAAACAAGAAGGAAAGGATAAAATTCTCTTTTATAAAAAAGATATTCAAACAAACAATTTGAATCATGTACAAATGGCTAACAAATTGCAATCAGCTATAGAAAATGAAGAATTTATGCTTTTTTATCAACCTCAGTTTAAACTTAATACTGGTGAAATAGTAGGTCTGGAGGCATTAATTAGATGGAATCATCATGAAGAAGGGTTTATTTCACCTGTAGAATTTATTCCAGTAGCAGAAGATACAGGACAAATTTATAGTATAGAACGGTGGATTGTTAAAACTGCTTTGGCACAGAAAAAGCAATGGGAAAAAGAAGGGCTTGGTCATGTAGAATTATCTATTAACCTATCTGGCAAAACATTAACAAGTGACGTTAATTTTCAAGAGTTGGAAATATTATTATCAACTTTTGATGTAGACTATTCAAAGATAACAATAGAAATAACTGAAACAGCAATTATATCTAATGTTGACCTAGTAATTAGACGATTAAACAGACTAAAAGCGAAAGGACTGAAAATTGCACTAGACGATTTTGGGACAGGTTATTCCTCTCTCACTTATTTAAAAAAATTTCCCATCAATATTATAAAACTAGATAGAAGTTTTATTCAGCTAATTCCAAAGAACAGTATAGATACAGTGATTATTAAACATATTTTATCTTTAGCGCATGATTTGAGGTATGAAGTAATTGCCGAAGGAATAGAAACCCGAGAACAACTGGAATATTTGAAAAAATGTTTTTGCGAGAATGGGCAGGGATACTTGTTAAGTAAACCTTTATCTCAAGAAAAAGTTAATGAACTGATGAATTCTTTTAGACTTAAAAAATTAAAGGATGGCTAGAAATCGATGGAAAAATGGCGTAGAGATGAATTAGATAAGTTAAGAAATGAATTGCATAGGCTTATCGATAAGGAAAAAAACCTTATTTCACCGAAAGTAGTAGCATTAAGTCAAAAACTGGATAAAGCATTAAATGCCTATGAAAAGGCAAAAAACAAGAAGAACAGGATAGATTAGCGCTATCCTGTTTTATATTTATTAGCTTGTGTTATTTATAGATGTAATTTATTGTAAATTTATATGTTTTACGAAAAAATTCGGTAGATTTCATAAGTATGTCTATAATAAAAATTCCTTTAAAAAGATATATCTAGTATGGAACCCTTTAAATCAACATATTATAGTTTAAAGAAGTAATATTTCTAGCTTTTATAATCATAGGTATAAAAATACAAAAAATGGATAGCATAATAAGTAAACTATAATGGTGAAGGGGGGGTATTGATGAATGAAGAAAACCAAGTTACTAAAAGAGAAGGTATCCTAGAAGGAATTTCTACCGTTTTTAGTGGACTGCATAATAAATTTCAGCACTTTTACGAAACTGAGAAGGATGAAAATCAAGAATTTATTGATGTTATTAAGAAAGCCCGTGCAGAATGGGAAAGTGCAGAAAAAACCTTTCATAGTGTATCAGATCCAGACCTTATAGATTACGCGATATATAATGTAGAAGCTACAAAAGCAAAATATATCTACTTGCTAAAAAGAGCTAAAGAAATGGGCATTAAAACGAATCTTTAATAACTTTACGATAGTTTTTGATAAGGTACATGGTATATGGGAATAAAATACAGAACTTATTCCATTGGTCATAATATTTATCAGTATATGATATAATGTAAGGAGTAGTATATATTACTACTCCATTTAAGTTGTTTAATAATTTTAATATAGATAAAGGTGGGATGATTATGGGGTTTGAATTAAGTATCATACTGGCTTATGCCTTTGGATTGATATTACTATATATTTTGGGGTGGATTTTATTAATACCTATTCGATTGATTATAAAGCTTATATGGAATGGTGTTATAGGAGGTATTATGCTATTCCTAGTAAACTTAGTAGGGAGTGTTTTGGGGATAGCTATTGTTATTAATCCCATTACTGCTTTAGTAGCGGGGTTTCTAGGCGTGCCTGGTGTGGTGTTGCTATTGGTACTTCAGTATATCTTATAGTTTGAAAAATTTAGTTTCTCTTTTATCTTTTGGATAAATAATAGAAGACACTTAGAAAAATATAGGATTGTTTTAAAAAATAGTATATAATAGTAAAGAAGTTACATCTTAGTGTCTATATAAGTTATTCAAGAAGAAAGGTGAGAATTATGAAGATTGGTCTTAGGACCATAAAAACAGGAATTGCAGTTACAGTATCTTTGGTTATTAGCAATATGTTAAGAATAGAAAGCCCCTTCTTTGCAGCCATTGCAGCTATAATTGCGATGCAGCCTACTGTATCCGACTCCTGGAAAACTGGCGTAAATCGGATATTAGGGACGGTTATCGGTGCTATTGTAGGAGCTATTTTTGTGGCATTATCACCAGGAAACCCTTTGCTTGGGGGATAGGTGTTATTAGCCTTATTCTTATAATGAACAAGCTTGGCTGGCGGGAGGCTATTGCTATAGGCGGTGTTGTTTTTATAGGTATTTTTTTAAATACCAATGAAAATCATACTACTTATGCGCTACATAGGTTATTGGATACTTCTATAGGTATTGTGGTTGCAGTAGCCATTAATTATACGATTTATCCTCCTACTTATGATTCAAAAATTATTGGAGAAATAAAAAATATATCTAAAAACATTTTAAAGTATAATATAAAAAGCTTAGAAATCCTATTACAAGAAGATCAAAATATAGGTTTGTTAGAGGAACAAATCCAGGAAATAGAAAAAGAGTTAGAGGAATCAGAAAAGTTTTTAGAGCTGAAAAAAAAAGAAGAAAAAATGAAGGGGTATGGAGATACAAAACATAAGGAGATGTTTATTAGTTTTAAACTAGAAAAAGAAAGCTTTGAACACCTTAAAAACATACAAAATGTTTTGCAAAAAGGAATAGATAAGGAAATCGTTGAGTTGGTTCAAGCGGATATCTATAAAATAAAAGCGGATCTAGCAGCCTTCTACTTTCAAGAAAGTGAAGAGACAGAAATATCTAGTAAAAAGATCAAAGAGAATTTGCGTCTAGAGCCTATTATAGAAAATATAAAAAAGGTAAAAGCACAGTTGAAAAATAAAGAAGATATTAATAATTATCCTACAGATGAAGTGGTTAAAATGCTGGTTTTTATATATAATTTACAAGAAACTTTACAAAAGTTTAATACAATCATCTGTTGTTAAGCATCGAAATCCTTCGAGTGCTTCTTTTTTTCATAGGAAAGTCCAGGAGAATACGAAGGAAAATGGATATTTAAATAGAATATTTGTATAATACATATAATAGACAAAGGTTTAGCGTATAATTTTTTAAGTACTGAAGATAAGGGGGATTGAGGGGTGGCACAAAACAATAATAATGATATTAGCAGAAATCTGAAAATGATAGATTTTTTAAAGTGTGAGCTGTTAAATACGATAGCTTTATTGTTTGAAACGATGATAAAAGGTGTAAAAAATAGTCAAGAATTAGTGGTAGAATGTTTAGTAAATCTTCTTTTAGCTACATATACGTTAGGAAGAAGATTAGGATTTGATTATGACATGCTTGATAAAAAGTTGCAGGATAAAATTAAGACCAGTATATTAGAAGAACATCATCTAGAGAAGTGGTATGGAGATTTATCAGAACTAAATCAACATATAAGTAATCATAGAAAGTAAGCCATTAGGAGTGATTTTTTAGTGAAGGATTATAGTAATAAAAAGGCATTTATAGAAGCTGCATTAATGGTAACCATTACATCTTTTTTTGTAGTAGCTACTTTATATATCCCAATTTTATCTGTTTTACTATTTTTTTTACCGGTTCCCTTTATTATTTTGTCTTTTCGCTATAGTACAAGTTATACAGTAATTTCTTTAGCTGTAGCTAGTTTGTTTATTGGTTTATTAACAGGTGTACTTTATACAGTTTTTATTTTTGTTATTATTACACCAATTGCTCTTATAATGGGGCATTATATGAAGCATCATAAAAAACCCTTTCAAGTCATAGGGGTAGGTACAGCAGTATCAGTATTTTCTATTTTTTTAATGATACAAATTGTTTCTATGGTTAGTGGTGTTCATATTATTGAAGAAATGGGCAGAATGATTGGAGAAGTGCTAGATCATCAAGTAGAAATGTTGCATACGGTCAATGTCAGCTCACTAGATATCCAAGAGGCAATAAATTATTTTATGATGATTTTACCGGGTCTAATTATTGTTCAGTCTATGATAGGAGCTTTCATTAACTACTATTTAGCAGTAGCTATTATGAATAGACTTAAATTTATTTCTTATAAGTTTGATGGATTTGAGGACTTTAAACTTCCAGCGAATATTGTACTAGGATCCTTTATCATTTTTATCTTATCTTTATTGACAAGATACGTACCGGGCATTGATCATAATAGTTTGATTGCAAATGCTACCCTTATTTTTGTAGTAGTATTTTTTCTACAAGGTATATCCTTTATAAATTATTTGCTGAAGAAAAGAAAATTTCCTAAATTTTTAAGAATATTTATCTTAATACTGTTTGTCTTTATTAGTCCCTTAATGACGCTGGTAGCCATTATAGGACTACTGGACGCTATGATAGATATAAGAAGGATTGGGAAAAGAAACGATTAATATTTTGTGGGAGGCAAAGACAGATGAAAAACCCAAGATTTTTTAAAATGTTAGTGCCGGACACGCGAATATACATTTTTATTATAGGACTTCTTATTGCAATTATTTCCTTCTATAATCATATCATAGGTTTAGTGGGTATACTTGTACTAACTTATTTAATTTATTATAATCTAAAAACTACCAATATAAGAAGGGAAGAGTGGACCCGATATATTGAAGGGCTGTCTTCAGATATCGATTCAGTTACAAAGCAATCTATTTTGAACATGCCAATACCGCTAACAATGGTAGAAATTGATGGAACAATTAAATGGTATAATAGGAAGTTTTTAGAGGTTATGGATAGCCAAGGCTTGCTAGATAAAAATATTGAAGATATCATACCTGGGTTTGAACTTCAGGATATTTTACAATCAAAAAATACGATGACCAAAAAGGCAAATATTAACAGTAGAAGTTTCAATGTTTTGTATAATATTATAAAATCAGAAAAAAATCATATCTCTACTTATGTAATCATGCTCTATTGGATTGAAGAAACTGACTATGAGATTTTAAAGAAAAAATATAACGAGGAAAAAATGGTAATAGCTTTAGTACAAGCTGATAATTTTGATGAAGTAATGCAAGGTACAGAAGACGCTCGTCGGCCTTTGGTTATTGCAGAGATAGATCATAAGCTTACTTTATGGGCCAACCGAGTAAATGGGTTTTTAAGAAAGTATGCTAATGATAAGTTTATCGCAGTTTTTGAAAAGCAACACTTACAAAAACTAGAAACCAAGAAATTTGACATTCTAGATGAGATTAGAGAAATCAATATAGGAAATAAAATCCCCATTACTTTAAGTATAGGAATTGGAACAGAGGGGGAAACGCCTTTACAGAATTTTGAATTTGCCAATGCAGCAAAAGACTTATCCCTGGGTAGAGGGGGAGACCAAGCAACGGTTAAGAAAAACGATAAAATAAGTTTTTATGGTGGCAAAACAAAGGCAGTAGAAAAACGAACGAAGGTAAAAGCCCGTGTTATTGCTTATGCACTAAGACAATTAATAGAACAAAGTGATAATGTTTTTGTTATGGGACATAAATATGCGGATCTAGATGCTCTAGGATCTGCTATGGGAATTTACCGAGCTGCTAAAAATAGGAATAAAGAGGCTTATATTGTGTTGAATGGAAACAATCCTGCTATTGGGTGTCTTTACGATAAAATTATACAAAGTGAAGAATATAGAAAGAATATTATTACTTGTGAAGAAGCAAAGTTAAGGGTACATTCTACTTCTTTAGTAGTAGTAGTAGATACCCATCGTCCCAACTTTACAGAGTGCCCTGAACTGTTAAAACAAACTGATAAAATCGTAGTGATAGATCATCATAGAAAAGGAACAGATTTTATTGAAAATACTGTGTTAAATTATCATGAAACCTATGTATCCTCCGCTAGTGAATTGGTAACAGAGATACTCTTTTACATGGAGGATAAGGTAAACATAGAGTTATTAGAAGCAGAAGCCCTCTTAGCAGGTATTGCTATTGATACCAAGAATTTTACCTTTAAAACAGGTGTTAGGACCTTTGAAGCTGCTGCGTTATTAAGAAGGGCAGGAGCAGATACTACTTCTGTAAAACAATTGTTTCAAGATGATTTAAATACGATTATTTCAAAAGGAGAAGTCATCAAGAGAGCTGTGATTGTTAGAGATACGGTTGCTATATCTACCTGTGAAGAAGAGGGAGAAGATTCTCAACTTATTGCAGCGCAAGCAGCAGATGAACTTCTTAATATAAAGGGCATACGAGCTTCCTTTGTTTTAGCTAAAAAAGATGATACAATGATAGTTATAAGTGGTAGGTCTATGGGAGATATCAATGTACAGGTGATTTTAGAAAAGCTAGGGGTGGGGGTCACTTAACAGTGGCAGGTGCTCAACTAGAGGGTGTTACTATGGAAGAAGCATTGAAACAGTTAGAAACTACTATACAAGAATATTTTGACGAGGGGGAAGAATAACATGAAGGTTATCTTATTACAAGATGTAAAAGGC
Source organism: Clostridium formicaceticum (assembly GCF_001854185.1). Classification (NCBI taxonomy): domain Bacteria; kingdom Bacillati; phylum Bacillota; class Clostridia; order Peptostreptococcales; family Natronincolaceae; genus Andreesenella; species Andreesenella formicacetica. The sequence continues at coordinate 1,122,571 of NZ_CP017603.1, read as the reverse complement.
CAAGGAAAAAAAGGAGATGTCGTTAATGTTAGCGATGGTTATGCAAGAAACTTTTTATTCCCTAAAAATTTAGCAGTAGAAGCTACTGGTGGAAATATGAAAACATTGGAACAACAGAATAAAGCCAGAGAACAGAAGCAACAAGAAGAACTACAAAAATCAAAGGAGTTAGCCGCAAAAATCGAAAAACTTACTGTGGAATTAAAAGCAAAAGCAGGGGAAGGTGGAAGACTTTTTGGCTCCGTAACCTCTAAGGATATTAGCGAACTGGTAAATAAAAAGCATGGCATTAAATTAGATAAGAAAAAAATTGTTTTACCAGATCCAATAAGAGAATTAGGTGTAAAATACTTGGAAGTAAAGATACAGCCTGGTGTTGTTGCAAAATTAAAAGTTCATGTGATGGAAGAGTAAAGTTTAAGGGTTGGAGATTTTCTCCAACCTTTATCCTTCGGTGTATTGCTAAGGTCTCCACTTCTTAAAGTGGATGATCAAGCATTACATCCTCGAAGTAAATTCCACTATAATTCAGGAGGAAATAAAAACTCCCTTGAATTAAGTCTCATTTTATTTAGGAGGAATTTTTATGGAGGGAATGAATACATTTAAAGTACCACCCCATAGTATAGAAGCAGAGCAGTCGATTTTAGGATCTATGTTGATGGATAAAGAGTCTATTATCGTTATTCTAGAAATCATTAAGCCAGAGGACTTTTATAAGGAAGCACATAAAGAAATCTTTGAAGCTATTTATACCCTCTTTAATAGAGAAGAACCAGTAGATTTAATTACGTTAACAGAAGAATTAAAGAGAAGAGGAACACTAGAAGCTATTGGTGGGATACCTTATATCAATAGTTTATCAGAAGGTGTACCAATTACTGCCAATGCAAAATACTATGCAGATATTGTAGAAGAGAAGGCTACTTTAAGAAGACTTATCCGATCTTCAGAAGAAATTATCAACTTGAGCTTTAATCCTGATATGGAGGTGCCTCAAGTTCTGGAATTAGCACAGAAGCATATTTATGATATCTCTCAAAACAGACATCAAGAAGGCTTCACCCCAATCAAAACTGTGTTATCACAAACTTTTGATAAGATTGAAGAACTCTACGAAAACAAAAAAAGTATTACTGGATTGACAACAGGTTTTGCCGATTTAGATAAAAAGCTAAGTGGTTTTCATAAGTCCGACTTAGTGTTGGTGGCGGCTAGACCTGCTATGGGTAAATCTGCTTTTTCTTTAAACTTAGCTCAAAATGCTGCTATTAAAGCATCTGCCTCTGTAGCTATCTTCAGTTTAGAAATGTCTAAAGAACAGCTGATGTTAAGAATGTTGGCAGCAGAGTCGATGGTAAGCTTGAATAAAATACAAAATGGAAATTTAAATGAAGAAGAATGGACAAAACTTGCAGCAGCCATGCTGCCCTTGTCTCAAGCTAATATCTACTTTGATGATACTGCTGGTATCAGTATCATGGAAATGCGCTCAAAATGTAGAAGATTGAAGCTGGAAACAGGATTAGATTTAGTATTGGTAGATTATCTTCAACTCATGCAGGGGGATGGGAGAATAGAAAATCGCCAGCAAGAGATTTCAGCTATATCTAGGAATCTAAAGGTAATGGCAAAAGAGTTGGATTGTCCTGTTATTGCATTATCTCAGTTATCTCGCGCACCGGAACTAAGGGCAGACCATCGGCCTATCCTATCAGATCTAAGGGAATCTGGAGCGATAGAGCAGGATGCAGACTTGGTTATGTTTCTATATCGGGATGAATACTATCACCCTGATAGTGATAAAAAAAATGTTGCAGAGGTTATTATAGCAAAGCATCGACATGGTGAAACAGGCTCTGTAGAACTTTATTGGGCGGGAGAATACCAAAAGTTTTTAAACTACGATGGCTATAGGTCAGAAGAGTGACTTTCGACGGAGGATAGAGATGATCGTTATTGCTAGGGGTAAATTAACCTACATTACAGAAATTCAAAGACAACAGGTGAATGCTATGCAATTTTGGGGAAAACATAAGGACCCTTTATTTGATAGCTATAATTTTCCTGTTATGAATGAGGCACAGCGAGAATATTGGTATCGAAATAAAAAATATACTTTGTCTAAAAAATGTTTTGGTGTCAGCAATTTACAACATCAATTTGTGGGATATATTGCATTAAGAAATATCAGATGGATTAGAAGAATAAGTGAATTAGGAATCGTATTTGATCCTAATCATATTAACAAAGGATATGGTACAGATGCTTTAAAATGTTTTTTGAAATATTATTTTGAGAATATGAAAATGAAACAGCTAAATTTGAAGGTAGCGATATTTAATAAGAGAGCAGAAAAGTGCTATGAAAACTGTGGATTTCAGTTGCAGGAAATAAAGTATGATGAATTTGAAGATCAAAAATTTCCAGTTTTTGAAAAAGATGAGCTAAAAGAATATCAACAGTTTTTTAAAAAAGAGGGAACAATATTATTAACGCAATATAAGCATATGTGTATAACAAAGGAAAGATATATAAAGTAAATAACATAATTATCCACATTATCCACCAAACAAATGTGTATAATTATGGGAAATGTGGACAACATAACAAGAATATTGAAAAAAATCCACATAATAGTTGATAAAGGATGTCAAAAATGGTAACATTAAGAGGTATATAGTATAAGAGGTTACAAAAGTGTCATTTTTATACAATTAATGGGAGTTTAAGGAGGAGTAAGTTATGGCTAAAATAACAGAAGATATGACAATTATGCAAGTGCTACAACAAGATCGAGAAAGCGCTGCTATTTTTATGAAGTATGGCTTGCATTGCCTTGGTTGTCCTGGTGCTACTATGGAGAGCATTGCAGACGCTGGAAAAGTACATGGAATTGACGTAGCGAAGCTAGTAGAAGATTTAAATAAGTTTTTTGAATCAAAAGAGAAATAATAACAAAAAATAAAGCCTAGGTGGATAAACATCTAGGTTTTTTTATTTGTTATCCACATTGTGGATAAAGGTGCAGCTTCTATTATATTAAAATTTAAGAAAGTGTGTTTATAGATATTAGGAAACCGTAGTTATAAATTCGAATGTTATTATATATCATCGTATTAACATTCGTATATTTATTGACTACCCTCCTATTATATGTTAATATTAATACGTGTTGTTCGATACATAAAGAACAATAAAAATAAAAATTTTAATACGTTGAACTTTTTAATAAGACGAATCGCTATCACGAAATATTTGATAAAGCAGGAAAACATTATAATGCCTTCAATTTTCTATTTATTAAAAATATTAAGATAAAAAATTTAAAAACAAAAAAAGTCGGTGACAGGTCTTATGAAGGAAGATTTTGACATAATTTCTTGTTTGTTATAAAAAAATAAAGAGATATAGGGGTGGAAAATATGCCATCAGTTGTCGTAGTAGGCGCCCAGTGGGGTGACGAAGGCAAAGGAAAAATTATTGATTATTTAGCAGGTAAAGCTCAAGTAGTTGTGAGGGCTCAGGGAGGAAATAACGCTGGACATACAGTTATTGTAGAAGATAAAAAGTATGCATTCCATTTGCTGCCCTCTGGTGTATTGTATAAGGATAAGTTGAATGTTATTGGAAATGGTGTAGTTTTTGATCCTGAGGGTTTTCTAAAGGAAGTAGAGGTTTTAGAAGCGCAAGGAATCGACACCTCTAATATAAGAATAGATGAAAGAGTGCATGTTATTTTCCCTTATCACAAAAAGATAGATGCCTTAGAAGAAGAGGCGAGGGGAGAAGCTCAGATAGGGACAACAAAAAAAGGAATAGGCCCTTGTTATATGGATAAAATAGAACGTTCTGGGATTCGTTTAGGAGAAATGATTGATAAAGACGTATTTAAAGATCGTTTGTTTTCTCAGATAGAAAGAAAAAATAAAATTATTGAAAAAATTTATGACAGTGAAGGTTTTGATAAAAATGTTATTTATGAAACCTACTGTGAATATGCAGAGAGATTGAAAAAGTATGTAGCAGATACTACGATTTTGGTGCATGAGGCCTTAGATGCTGGAGAAAAGGTTTTGTTTGAGGGTGCTCAGGGAACTCTATTAGATATTGATTTAGGGACTTATCCTTATGTGACTTCTTCTCATCCCACTTCTGGAGGATTTTGTGTAGGGGCTGGTGTTGGGCCAAATAAGTTACAGGAGATTATTGGTGTAGTAAAGGCATACACCACAAGAGTTGGATTAGGACCCTTTCCTACAGAACTAGATAATGAAATAGGGGACCTTATTAGAGTAAAAGGAAATGAGTTTGGGACAACCACTGGAAGGCCAAGAAGATGTGGCTGGTTTGATGGCGTGATGGTGAAGTATACCACGAGAGTGAATGGGCTTACGGGCATTTCTCTTATGTTATTAGATGTATTAAGTGGTTTTGAGAAAATAAAGATATGTACAGGTTATGAGATTGAAGGAAAGGTAACAGAAAACTTTCCTGCTAATTTAAAGATGTTGGCGAAAAGTAAACCGGTTTATGAAGAACTTGATGGATGGGAAGAGGATATTACCAAGGTTGAAAAGTATGAGGATTTACCGAAAAATGCCAAAGCATATATAGCTAAAATTGAAGAATACGTAGGTTTACCAGTAAAAATGGTCTCCGTAGGGCCTAAAAGGAATCAAACCATTGTAAGACAAACTATTTTTTAAGGGTAAGAAGCACTTTATAAAGTGCTTTTTCTTTTTTCGACAAAAATCGTTGACAGATCTCTTATTTTATATTATCATATATAACTGTGAGTAACATTTGACCCATTAGCTCAGTCGGTAGAGCACCTGACTTTTAATCAGGGTGTCCCGCGTTCGAGTCGCGGATGGGTCACCATTAAGCCAACGTATTCGGCAGGGCTTGGTTGAGGGAAACTGGGTTTTGCTGAATTTTATTGGCCCCTTGGTCAAGCGGTTAAGACACCGCCCTTTCACGGCGGTAACAGGGGTTCGATTCCCCTAGGGGTCACCAATTGAAAAAAACCTTACATCTAATAAGATGTAAGGTTTTTTTCAATTGGTGAGAATAGTCCGCCCATAGAAGTACTTTTTATCGCGAAAAAATTCTATGAAAGGTGATTTCTCACCTATGAAAAGTATATCATTCAAACTAGATGAGACCGATATAGATCAACTTGAGTTTATTTATCACAATTTCTTCATATAAAAGTTCCTACAAATTCCTACAAATTTTTCAACAAAAATATGGTAATATATGTTACATGGATATACCTAAGGAGATTTCGGAGGGCTTATTATATGTTAAATTACATCTATATTGCACTATTAATATCTTTTCCAGAAGCTTTACTTATATTTCTATTGGGTTTTTATCTTTCAAATGTTAGGAATATAAACATATCTAAACTGTTAATCATGGCATTGATCCAGTCAATTATTGCTTTTCTTTTAATGCTAACTATGATATCAATTACCATTAGGCCTTTGATACAGATTGTTTCTATGTATCTATTGGTTTTAATGTTCTTGAAATTCACTTATTATAAAGCAATAATTCCTGTGTTGATAGGCAGCTTTTTACAAGGAGGATTGCAAAGTATTGTTTTCCCTATGATTAGCAAAGCTTTTAACATCGAACTAGTTGCTTTACGAGAAAACCTTCAAAGTGCTATCTTATGTTATATTCCTGTATTTATACTATCAATAATGATGTTGGTCATTATTACAAAGAGCCGATTCCATGTCTGTGATATCAAGTCCTAGAGGGTAAAGATATTGAAAGGTTTACAAAAATACATTGTATTATTTACAATATTATTTCAAGCTACTATCATTTTAATGTTTAATACATCTATTTTAGGGACAACTTCTTTAGAAGACCTTAAACAAAATATACCCTTTTTTAATGTGATCATCGTTATGATAACGGTATTTATTGTTATTTCTTTTAAAAAACTAGGTGATTATGAGACTAAACAAGCTGAATTAAAATTAGTCAAAACCAATATGAAGGCAATAGAAGAATTAATAACATTACTCCGAACTGAACGACATGACTATATTAGCCATATCCAAGCTATCCAAGCAATGCTCTATCTAGAAGAATATAAAGAGTTAGACGAATATATAAAAGGGATAGCAGCAGAATATAGAGTAACCAGTCAAATTATTCGTGTGGGACATCCAGCTTTAACAGCTTTATTAAATTCTAAAAGAGAAATAGTGCAAGAAAAGGGCATTTATTTTCATATTGATTGTAGGCATAAAATTGATATTATTGAATGGACCTCTTGGGAATTATGTAGTCTGTTTTCTAATTTAATAGAAAATGCAATAGAGGCTGTTACATCTATTATTGGTGAAAAGTGGATAAGACTTACCATGGATGATCAGGATGATAGTTATATGATAGAGATCGAAAACCCAGGTCAAATAGAACAGGAAGTTATAGACACCTTGCATGAACCGGGCGTTTCTACTAAGGATTCAGTAGGAAGAGGATATGGTCTTCATATCTGCAAAAAAATAGTGGATAAATATAGCGGAACTATAGAATTTAAGAATACAAAAAAGAATACTGTGGTTTTTACGGTTAGATTACCAAGGGGAGAAAATAATTATGATACAAAAGCTATCTCATAATATTTCTTCTTATTTGTGTGATGAATTAAATTATGATGACGAAAAGAGAGAAATACTTTCCTATGGGCTTCAAATTTTTCTAGGCACATTAGTTAAAGTATTAACGATATGCATTCTTTCCTATGTTTTTAATATTTTTAAATCTACAATGGTAGTATCTTTATCCTTTGTATTTTTTAGACGAATTATAGAAGGTAGGTTTGTTATCTATGATAACGATATTAATAGGTGATGATTATCAATACACAAGAAAAATGCTAGAAAAAATAGCCTCAGAAAATCCTTTTGTCAGCAGAATATTTGCAGTAGAAGATGGTCTAGAGGCAGTGAAGATAGTACAACAAGAAACAATTGATATTGCACTACTTGATATTGATATGCCTAATCTAAATGGGATAGAAGCAGCAAAAATTATCAGTAAAATGTCTCCTAAGACAAAATTTGTTTTTATTACCGCTCATATGGACTATGCTATTGATTCCTTTGCTGTTCATCCTTATAATTATTTACTTAAACCAATAGATATCTCAGTTTTTAAAGACAATATAAATGAACTTGTAATGAGCATAACGAGTGAACCCAAACAATCCAGTATAAGCATGATCACTGTAAAAGACAAAAATAATACATGTATGCTCTCCCTAAAAGAGATAATTTATTTTCAAAAAGTAGATAAAGCTACAGTTGTGCATACTAACAAAGAGGAATATCTTATAAATAAGACTTTAACAGAACTAGAAAATAAGTTAAACAGTAATTTTTTAAGGGTGCATCAATCTTTCATAATAAATATCGACAAAACCGCTAAAATCCAGGATATGGGAGATAGATCCTACCGTATTGAATTTAATGGTACTAAAAAAACAGCTTATATGAGTAGGTATAGGTTTGAAAAGCTAAAAGGGACTTTCACTTTTTAAATAGAAGTGAAAGTCTTTTTGTATGGTTATTTACACCTCAAAATTGGCTAAATAGGACGGATATTTGGTTAAATAAGGGAAATTGGTATAAAAATAGACAAAAAAGTATTAATATATACTTGAACAAACTAAGTTTCCATGATTTTCTAAATACAGCTTAGTTATTTGTACAAAACTTAGGTAGTTACACTGTGTATGGCTAAGTGATGGAGGGAGATTTACATGAATTTAGCAAGTATATTACAGAAAAAAGATTTGATATATGAAAAGACAGATGATGAAACAGTTATTCTAAGTGATGATAAGGATGAATTTCATATTTTAAATGAAACAGCAACGTTTTTATTAGATCATTGTGATGGTAAAACAATTAAAGAGCTTATTACTTTTTTGTACAACACCTGTGTCAATAAAGATGAAATAAAATATGAAGAAGTTAAAGAAGATTGTATACCGATCATCGAGGAAATGGTAAATAAAGGTCTTATAACCATTATTTCAGATTAGGCAGGTGATATAGAAATGTTTACTTTAGGTGGAGTATATGTTGAAATAACTTCAAAGTGTAATTTGCGATGTTTGCATTGTTATAACGAATCTGGTAGTAAAGATAATATTTTGTCATTAAATGAAATTGAAAACCTAGTATATAGTATTAAAAAATCAGAAAATCATGGATTTGCAATATCTGGGGGAGAACCATTCATGCATCCGCAAATATTTGAAATAATTGAGCTATTAAATAAAAATGACATAAAACCCAATGTTATATCAAATGCAACATTAATAAACGAGAAAATTTGTGAAAAACTCAAAAAATATAAATGTTCTTTCCAAATAAGTTTAAATGGTTCTTGTGCGAAAGTACATGAAAGTATATGTGGGACAGGTACTTTTAATAAAACAATAGCAGGAATCAAAAATTTGATAAGTATGGGTACTAGCGATATATCAATAAATATTGTATTAAATAAAAACAATGCAAATGATGTTGTTGATATAATTAAAATTATAACTGAGTTAGGAATTACTAATATTGAGATATCTTCAATTAATATGTTAGGACGAGCTGAAGATAATAAAGAAGAGATAGCTCTAGATATAATGGAAATAGATGAATTAGTCAATACTTGGAGTCGTAATGAATATATTCAAAAAATGAAGAAAAAAGATATTAAGATTAGATTCCCGCAATACTCTAATGGCTGCCCGTTGCTTTCAGATGATAGTACAGAAGCTATTAAAATAAATCCTAGAATTGATTCATTAGGAAATGTACATATATGTCAAAGTTTTGAGTCTAACGCCCATATTATTGGAAATATCAGAGAGAATGTTCTTTATGATATTATATATAACAACATTCGTTTAGCTAATGTAATAAAGGAATTAAAGGACGATCGAGATAATATGAAGGAATGTAAATTATGTATTTGGCAAAAAATGTGTCCTAGAGGATGTCCTGCAATTTCATTAATGAGAGGATCCACAAAAACTACTGATGGATATTGTTCCTTAAGAAAAAAACAGTTTTTAATGGGTATAAAAAGTTGTATTTAAATTTTTTATTATTTTGATTAAGATGGTGCAAAATATACTCTTTATCTATTTAAGATTAGGGGAGGTTATCAACAATGGGAAAATATAATAGACCGCTTATTCAATCAATTCCTATACCACCCGAACCACCAATACCACCAATACCAACGATAGGTGGTGGAGAAATGAGTTGTCCAGAAACTTATTGTGTTTCAGCATATAGTTCTCCGGATGATTCACAGAATTGTGGCAGTTATTGTAGTTTAGGATATTGTTCTTCATATAGTTCTTAAGAACTAGTAATAATCTAATTATCTAGGAGGTGATAACATGGTATACAAAAAACCAACATTTAATTCATTGAGTACTGAAAAAATAAGCTTCGCAAATGCTGGATCTTGCCGTACTTATTGTAATTCAGGTTATTGTGCAGGTTCGTATTGTGCAGGATATAGTTGGTAGGAATTAACCTGCAAAGAAGCTTAATAAAGAGAGATATTTTCACCGTTTTAATAGATAACTTTATTATTAGAAAAGGCACTTCATATTTTGAAATGCCTTTTCTTAAAATTTTGTTGTGATTTTACAAATTTGGAGGTGTATATGATAAGCAATATATTATGGACATTTAAAATATGCTTTAAAAGCAAACCTTTTTTAATTTTATTTATTATATTAAGTTATGTTGTTCTATATGCAATAGAGCCGATAAGCCTAATCATTACACAAAAAATTATATTCGTTTTAGAAACTTCCTCAAATGACTTAAATTTAATTATCTATTTAGTTTTGGGATTTATATTTGTCAACGCTATTAATAATATTCAATTTGCATTTTCATTACCATTTATTGAATCAATGGAGCATATAATTTCAAATACTTTGCAAAAAAAGTTATTTTATGCTGTTAATTGCACCAACTACATTAATCTAGATAATAGCGAGTATTTAACAAAGTTAAATCGTGCAAAGGAAACAACTTGGTATAACTTATCAAATGTATTGAATGATAATTTGCATTTTATAGGAACTATAATCAGTTTTTTATCGGTTAGTGTAATCATAATAACTCATAACTGGATATATTTAATGCTTTTTATAATAATTGCAATTATAAATAATATAACGATAAAAAAATATTCTAAAGAAAAGCTTAGCCTTAGGAGAGATATTGATTTTAAAAATAGGAAATTGGCATATACAATGAACTTAATGACAAATAGACAAAGTATAAAAGAAGTAAGAACATATTTGCTGTTTGATTGGTTATTTGAAAAGTGGAAACTAATGTTTATTGAAATCAAAAAAATGCGTATTAATTTTTTAATTAAGTGGTCAAAAATTAAAGTATGCTTAGGTATATTTACTAGCATTGCAGATAAAGCAATTTTGCTTTTGCTAATTTATGACCTACATAATAGTAAAATAAATATAAGTGTATTTGTACTTATTTATCAGGCAAAAAATTCTATAATGCATTTATTAAATAGCATATTTACACAAATATCTACTATATTTGAAGATTCTTCATATATAAGAGAACTGAGGGAGGTTTTAACGGAAGCTTCTGAGGATAAAATTTTACAAAACCATAATAATGTTGAAAATGAACAATTAATATTAGAACTTAAACATCTAAACTTTAACTATAATGAAAATAATAAGCTGCTGAAAAATATAGATTTGAAAATTAATAAAGGTGAAATTGTTGCGTTGATTGGAGAAAATGGTTGTGGAAAAAGCACGCTTGCTAAAATTATATTAGGCATCCTTAGACCCTCTAGTGGTAAGGTATATAGAGCAAGCTCAGATTATAGTGCTGTTTTTCAAGATTTTGCAAAATTTGAACTTTCACTTAGAGAGAATGTAGGATTTGGAGATATTAGAAACTTAGATAATGATTATAAGATAAAAGAAGCGTTATCTAATGGAGATAGTTTAGAGATTATGAGTAAAACAAATAATTCTTTGGATACAATTTTAGGAAAACAATTTGAAGAAGGTGGAACTGATATTTCGGGTGGAGAATGGCAAAGGATTGCTATCAGTAGAGGATTTATGAATAATTCGACCCTTATTATTTTTGATGAGCCCGCGGCTAACTTAGATCCTCTAGCTGAGTTAAAACAGTTTGAAAACATAAAAAACAATTTAAGGGATAAGGGAGCAGTTTTAATATCTCACAGGGTAGGTTTAGCACGAATGGCAAATAGAATTATATACATGGAACAAGGAGAGATTATTGAGGAAGGTACACATGAACAGTTAATGGGAATGGATTCTAAGTATAAAAAATTTTTTTGTATGCAATCCAAATGGTATGAGAAGGTAAAATCTGAAACTACACTTGCAGAAAGTACAAGTTAAAAAAACAAGACAAATAAACTATCTAGGAGATGGGTGAATTTCAATCGTTTTGTGCTTTGAGCCAAATAATAAGGAAAGGTTATGAGTATGGAAAAAATAAAAAATATATATGAAAAAGCTAATATATATGTAAAAATGTTAAATTTAATAAAAGAAGGTATTGGAAAGTATTTCTTTTTAATTATTTTTATAAATATATTGATTTCTACAAAATTGGCATTATCTACTTATTATCATAAGACAATAATAGATACTGTGTCAAAAATCCCTATTAATATGGATTTAGCTTTTAAAACATTATTTGTTTTATGGATACTTGAAATTTTTATATTGGTTTTTAATGAATTATCAGCTTATATAAAAACTATAATAAAGTATAGAATTGATTATACTATATCAAAAAGAATAACTGATAAAATGGCAAAGATAAAAGTAGAGGTAATGGAAAATATTGAAATCTATGATTTGCTCGATAGGGTTAATAGTAATGTTCCAACTGGTATAGCAGATACAATATTACTTATAATAGATGTATTCTTAAATATATTTAAGATTATAAGTTTTTCTTTTGTTTTAATTAATATTAAATGGTATTTTCCGATTGTAAGTATCTTAACTTCAATTCCATATTTATTTGTTTTATCAAAGCAGGGATTTGATACATATATTATGCAGGTTGCTCAAAACAAAAATACAAGAAAGTTAAATTATTTATTTGAAATATTAACGAATAGAGTGTACTCAAAAGAAATAAGAACGTTTAACTTAATTGATTTTCTCGTTGAAAAGATATATAAGATAAGAAAAACCATATGGGATGAAAAAATAGAGCTTATTTATAAACATAGTAGATGGACTATTTATATTAATATACTTAAAAATATTTCTATAGGCATATGCCTTTTTATTACTTGTATCGATGTTATACAGAAAAGAACTAGTTTAGGAAGTGTTGTTTTAGTTATTAGTGCTATTCAGAATATGATTTATAGTGCAACATTTATTATGCAATATATTGCAAAGATTAATAAACAGGTGTTTTATATAAATGACTTTAATAAATTTATTCTTATGCCAGAAGAAGAAGATACTTTGCAAAAATCTATTTCTAATTTTAAAATTGTTTGTGAAAATATTTCTTTTTCTTATCCTAATACAAGCTATCAGAGCCTTGATAATATCAATTTAACGATAAATGAAAATGAGATTATAGCAATTGTAGGGGAGAATGGAAGCGGTAAAACAACTTTTATAAATTTGCTTCTTGGAATATTTAAACCGACATCGGGAGCAATTTATGTAGGTGATAGAGAGCTGCCTACTATAATTAATGAGTTTAGAAAGAAGTCAGTATGTATATTCCAAAATTTTATAAGATATCAATTTACAGTTGAAGAAAATATTAACGCAGGTAATTTTGGACAAAAAAATAGACTAAAATCTTTTTATGCAAAGACTTTTTTAGATTTTGTAAACAAACTACCTTTTGGATATAATACTGAATTAGGGCAATTAGAAAACGGTTCAATAGAATTATCAGGTGGTGAGTGGCAGAAGATTGCAATTTGTCGTGCTTTGTGTAGGGAAGATTTAAAACTAATTATTTTGGATGAACCAATGTCTGCATTAGACCCAAAAGTTGAATCGGATTTATATCACGAATTTAGGGATTTATGTAAAAACAAACAAGCAATAATGATTTCTCATAGATTAGGAGCAACAAAAGTCTGTGATAGAATCTATGTCTTTGATAAAGGTAAAATAATAGAAAATGGCACGCATGAAGAATTAATAAAGAAGGGCGGAAAGTATTATAAAATGTATAAAGCACAACAAAGTTTATATGTTTAGATTATCTTATAGTAATGTCCGTAAATCCTCCACTGTTTATCTCAGAGGCTTTACGGACTATTTTTATAACAATAAGTGCTTATGCAAAACTTAAATGTACTTTTAATATCCTATAGTAGAAGGCGTAAAGAGAGAGAATTGAGAAATACCTTAATGATCGTTTGAAGATTATTCCCAACGTAAATCTTTACCATAGAACTTTAGTATGGTGTATTTTGAGAAGAGCCGAGAGGAAATCCTATCATCATATCGATCTATAACTTCCTTGGGCGTTAAGTTGGTGGAAATAAGAGTTTTTTTATTCGCCAAAAGACGACTGTTGATAATATTAAAAAGTTCGCTATTTGTAAAGGTATTGGTCATTTCTGTACCTAAATCGTCGATAATAAGAAGATCTGCTTCAAACAAAAGTTGTACCTTTTCTTTATCAGTAGCATTATGGAATCGAAGCTCTTCTAGTATTTCTAAGATTTTAAAGGCTGTTTGGTAGACAACGACCTTGCCCTTATCTAATAGGGCCTTTGCAATGCAGTTGGCTAAAAAAGTTTTCCCTAAACCTGTAGCACCATAGAAGAGGAGGTTTTCTTCATTATCTTCGTCAAAGTTAAAAACAAATCCTTCGCAGATGTTTAAAACATGAAGCATATTCTCTTTAGGAGATTGTTGGTGACCTTCAAAGGCTTCTTCACTAAACAAAGAAATATTAAAGGTATGAAAATTTTCTTTTTCTAATACCTTTGTAAGGTTTGACATGGCATAGGTATAGTTAATAAGTTGTTGCTTAAAACAGGTACATTTATCCCCGGAAGTCAAAAATCCCGTATCTTTACAATGTTTACAGTGAAATTGATCTTGCAGATATTCTAAGGGGATGTTGTTTTCTGTTAAAAGAATTGCTTTTTCCTGTTTTAATTTCTCTAAGGTAGTTTTCAATTCAAGAAGTACCGTCTCCGGATTTTTAGGTTCATTGATCAATATTTTAGATAAAGAAATTGCTGCTTTTTTTATTTCTTCATCTACTTTTTTAATCTCCGGTACTTTGTAATACACTTCTTGAAGACGATTTTCTTTTTCTTGTTGATTATGATCTCTTTTTCTTTCATATTGTTTTAAAATATCCTTAATAAATTGGTTCTTCACAAAGATTCACCTCTATTGTTTGTTTTTAGAACGATTTAACAATAGTTCTTCTAGTTCCTTAGCATCATACCTTGATCCCCTGCTTTCTGATAAATGAAACTTGGTTTTTATTTTATGTTGTGGTTTAGGGGAGGAAATGGGCAAAGGTTCTTTTTTCTGCTCTTTCTGCTTTTCTTTTTCTATATCAAGATCATCTACTTTTTTAATACCCTTTTTATGCCAATCTGATAAAATGCTATCAATATAATTAATGTTAGGATTCGATGTCTTACTGCAATTTTCACAAGCCTTCAGTATAATGTCTATACTGAATAGATGGTTATCTACCCACTTATCCATGATTTTCATTTCGGCTTCTGAAGGTTCCCTGTACATAAAACCCATGGCTTTAAATACACGGTCGTAGAGGCTATATCTTTCCCCTTGCTTTGAAAGATGCTCCTGAAGTTGTTCTACAGTTGTGATATTTTGGTCATACCAGTTTCTGATAACCCCTGCCACATACTTTACATTCCGTACATTTTTTTTATGGCGACAGTAACTATAGGCTTTAATAACGAGAGGAGGATCAATATTATATTGATGAAACCATTCTAATATTTGCATTTTTTCATTAGGAACGAGAGAGCGGTTAATAATCTTGTTGATTTCTATAAACATTTGCTTAATCTCAGGAACCTTATTGGCTTCTATAAGTTCTCTTGTAGAACAGCTATAAGAGGTTGGCTCTACATCTTCTTGACTTAAAGCTTGAAGGGACTTATAGTTGTTGTCTATATATAGTTGTTTTAGGTTAAGAAACTCTACTGAGTAATCCCATTCATCTTCTGAGGATATAGGGATTTTCTTAATAATCTTTTTGCTTTCCCAAAAATCCCAGGCGGCTAATACGTCAGATAAAGGTATATTTAAGTTTTTAGCGATATTTGTGTTATTTATGCTTTTGTTTATATCTCCATCGCAGGCATACTTATAGCCTAGTAGGTAGACTTTTACAAAGGTACCATTGGCGATTGGCATATAGACATCGATAAAAATATTTTCTATAGGGGTATCTCCTAAATCTATAGAAGTTGTGGTTTTTATAAAACCCATTATCATCACTCCAAAAATTTTTCTTGCTAAAGCTATTATACCATATTTATGATAAATTTTCTTTTAGGCACTAAAGGTCTTATTTCTTAACTGAAATAAATTTACGCCTAAGATAACATTATATAGGAACACTTATAAAAAGCAAGATGTAATTATCAGTATAACAATAGGTGGATTTTTGTAATAAAATCGCGAATCTAAAATAAAATTTTAGTAGCTTATCAAGTCTTGAATTAGGAGGTAAAAAGTTGAAGGTGAATAGAAAGTTTAAATTACTCATCTTAGTATTTAGTGTGTTGTTTTTTACCGTATCTCTGCATTACGCGTGGGATACTAGACAAGCACAAAAAGTTACGAGTTCTTATGGTAAAGAAGAAAAATTAACGGAGTATACAATGGCAGCAGAATTGATAGAAGAAAATATGATGATAGCTTGTAGTCAAGAAGTTATTTATAGGAATCAACAAGAAGGGGAACTTGCGGATATTTATTTTCACCTTTATCCAAATGCCTTTAAGCAGGAAGAATTTGTTCCCTTTGAAGAAAAAGAGATGAAAAGAGCTTATCCCAATGGATTTAATCCAGGGTACATAGAAATAGTGAGTATAAAAGAAGGAAAAAAAAATATTGACTATAAAGTTATGGGGGAAGCATCCACGATCTTAAGAATAACCCCTAGAAAACCTTTGAAGCCAGGAGATACATTGCATTTTTCTATAGACTTTATAGTAAAGCTTCCAAATACTGTGGGTAGGATGGGTTACGGAGAAAATACTATTAATATTACCAATTGGTTTCCTATCGCAGCGGTATATGATGAAAAAGGATGGAATCTAGACCCTTATTACGCCATAGGGGATCCTTTTTATAGTGAAGTGGCTAAATACAATGTTACGATGTCTATACCAAAAGACTATAAAATGGCCACAACAGGAGAAATTATAAGAAAACAAGAAAAAAGAGAAAAAAACATTTATAAGATAGAGGCTAGTTTCGTGAGAAATTTTGTGATGATTTTAAGCAAGTCTTTTGAAATAGAAGAAGAGAATTTAAATGATACAAAAATTATCTCTTATTCTATTAATGGACACAGAGGAGAAGAGGCACTACAGTATGGAGTAGATGCTGTAAAAATATTTAATCAGCTTTTTGGCTTGTACCCTTACAAACAACTTTCTATTGTAGCTAGTGATTTTTTTATAGGAGGAATGGAATATCCTAATGTTGTTATGATCAGTCAAGAACTATATGAAATGGAAGAAAACTTTCCTTTGGAATATGTAATAGCCCATGAAGTAGCTCATCAGTGGTGGTATGGTATTGTAGGGAATAATGAAATCAGAGAGCCTTGGCTAGATGAAGCTTTGACAGAATATACAACTTTAATGTATTTTGAACAAAAATATGGGCACCATATAAAAGATCAAATTTTTGAAAAAATGATTAAGGCACAATACGAAAACTATATAGATTTTGAATCAGATAAAGGGGAAGGGATTCTGAGAAGTCTCAAGGAATTTGATAGTTCATGGCAATACAGCAGTATTGTCTATAGTAAGGGTGCCATGTTTATCAAAGAACTAAGAGACCACATGGGGGATGAGGCATTTTTTAAAGCGCTAAGGGAATATTTTGAAACCTTTAAATTTAAAAACGCTACCACAGAAGGCTTCTATACTATTTGTAAAAAAAATACGCAGAAGGATTTAAGTGACTTATTCAACCAATGGTTATAAATTAAGTATAAAACTTTGATAAATTGTAATAATATTCTACAAAAAAGGCTATAATACTAAAAAAATAGCTCAAAGAACATAAGTTCGGGGTTGTGTAACAGCAAAATATTAGTATATAATAGTAAAGGATATTTTTACAATAATATTACAAAAGTATAAACAAATGATGAAACTATCCTGTTACACAGGATTCGACCCACGAGAGGAGATCTCAGGATGGAAATTTACCAAAGAATTGTAAGTATTTGTGAAAAAACAAGGCATCGTGCTGAAAATTTACTTAAAAATAAAGTCGATAAAAAAGCTGCTACATATACGGTAATTATATGCACTATCATCGCTATAGGGTTTATGCTGACTGCAGGAAAGGCTTACGAGGCACAATTAAATGGTAAGGTATTAGCTGTTGTAAAGCATCAAGATGAATTTACTGAAGCTATAGAGGATGTAAAAAAAGAAGTTCAAACCTTATATGGCCATGAATTTCTTGTTCCAAACGATATTGAATGGGTAGAAACGAAAGCTAAAAAACAAGCATTGACAGATAAGGAAGCTATTATCAATAACATAAAAAGGCTGCTGGACATGAAGGTAAAGGCAATTGCTATCGTCATTGATGGAACAGAGGTAGCTTTTGTGAGAGATGAATTAACTGCCGATGCTATCTTAGGGGAAGTAAAGAACCTATTTGCTGATAAAGAGATGGAATATAATTATATCGGATTTAATGAAAAGGTAGAGCTTAAAGAAGTTGGCGTAAACCTTGCAGATGTTAAAAACAAAGAAGAAGTTTTTCAACTGATGACAAAAGGTACGGATGAAGTAAAAAGTCATGAAGTGGCTTCTGGAGAAAGCGCTTGGATTATAGCACAGCGATATAACCTGTCAATAGAAGATATTGCTGCAGCGAATCCTAATATTAATCCAGAGCGTCTTCAAATCGGTCAAGAAATCAGTTTGGTTGTGCCGAAACCCTATGTAACAGTAGTAACAAAGGAATACATTGAATTAGTAGAAACCATTCCCTTTGAAACAGAACATGTAGAGACAGAATCTCTTTATAAAGGGGATAAGAAGATTACTGTACAGGGAGAAGAAGGCAAGAAAGAGATCAAGGGTTATTTGGTAAAAGAAAATGGTGTTTTTACCCAGCAAGAGATCATAGAAGAGATTATCTTACAAGAGCCTACTACAAGGGTAATAGCGGAGGGTGTAAAGGAAAGACCAGCTACCGTCGCCACAGGAAGCTTTATACGACCAACGAGAGGTACTTTAACCTCTGGTTTTGGGACACGATGGGGAAGAAGGCATGAAGGCATTGATATTGGTGCATCTACTGGAACTCCTATAACATCTGCTGATGCAGGAAGGGTTTCTTTTGCAGGAATGCAAGGAGCTTACGGAAATCTTGTGATTATAGATCATGAAAATGGATATCAAACTTATTATGCTCATGCCAGTAAGCTTTTAGTAAAAAAAGGTGACAGAGTGTTTAAAGGACAGGAAATTGCTAAGGTAGGAAGCACTGGAAGAAGTACAGGACCTCATTTGCATTTTGAGGTAAGAAAAAACGGTGTACCTACTAATCCATTACAGTTTGTAAAATATTAAGCGACCTCGCAAGGTCGCTTTTCTTCGTTTATAAGATCAAAATCAATATCACAATTAGGATCACAAAAAACCAGCCGTCAAATATGGAAAATATGCCTTTTGAGCTTTGCTGTCTATCTTGAGGTACTTTTCTTGGCGGTTGAGGGGATATATTTGATCTATTCATGATGTCTTTAATATCTAATAAACCTGCCCCTTGAACTTCTGAGCCATAACCTAGATTTACGCAGCTTTCTGTCATCATTCTTTTAACCTGTGCTGGGGTAAGATTACCATTGTTTTCATATAGTAAAGCAGCACAGCCAGCTACAATAGGAGTAGCCATAGAAGTTCCTGATAAGCTGTGATAACCATTACCTTTATTACTTAAAGAGTTAATATTTACACCAGGGGCCAAAATATCTGGTTTCTTTAAGCCATCTGGTGTAGGACCTCTACTGGAAAAGTCAGCGATTTTACAATCACTTGGGATCTTTGCAGTACGATCATTGCATGCTCCTACTGCAATCGTGTTAGGACTAATAGCAGGAGAATTAATAGTAGAAGCTTCAGGACCACTATTTCCAGCAGCTACAACCACTGTAATACCATGACTTGCAGCTTTATCAACAGCCTGGCATAAAGGATCTTCTCTATAGGAAACCTTGGCTTTAGTACCTAGCGATAACGTCATTACTTTAATATTATACCGCTGTTTATTATCAATGACCCATTGTATACCAGCAATGACATCGGAAATATTACCTCCTCCATCTTTGTTCAATACTTTAACGCCGACAATGTTGGCATCAGGAGCAATACCCATGTACTTTCCCTGAGAGGAAAATCCATTTCCGGCAACAATTCCTGCCACATGGGTACCATGGCCATCGTCATCGTAAGGCGTTGTTTTTTTATCCACAAAATCTACAAACCCTATGATACGATTATTAGGCGTGGTTAAATCACTATGGGGGTGTACCCCGGTATCTACTACAGCTACTGTAACACCTTTACCCGTAAGGCCATGCTCGTTGGCATAGTCTGAAGCTACTGTAACTGAGGCCACATCCATTAACTTAAATACCATATCATCAAAATGAACCTTATTGATGGTTTTCTCCCTAGCAACACTTCTTACGCCAACAGGAGGAATATAGGCAGCTACAGCGTTAATGATAGGTAGTTTATGTTTAACAACTCCACCCAGCTCTTTGATACATTTTTCTAAATCCTCACATTCACAGGCATCTCCAGTGATAATAACAGGGATGTGTTCTCCATTAGAATTTATTAACCTTTCAATGACAAGATCTTCCACAATATTTGAATAACTAAACACACTATGTCCCCCTTTAACCTATTAATAAAAATATAAACGTAACCAGCTACTTTGGCTAAATGCATATCTTCAGTAGAAAAGAAAATATTCTTTCTATACTAAGCTATGCAAACAACTAAAAAAAGTGATAGTCTAAAGCAATGAAATACCATTAATTCTCAAGGGTAAGTCCATAGGATTTTACAGGCCTTTATGGTATAATAGAAGGGCAGCTTACCCCGCAAGTACGTTTGTTAGAATGTCTAGAAATAGGGGGGATAGGTATGACTCGTGTAGAAAAAAAGAAAAATCTTTCTATAAAATTTTTAGTTTTTTGTATAGCTTTGTTAGGAATAGGATTTTTATCCTATCTTCAACAACAAAATAATATAACAACTGCTTTTCGTCCTATGCTGAGAAATGTTGAAAATAAAGTAATCTCCTATAGAACCCGTAGCTATGATTTTATTACCACAGACCATTTCATTATTCGATATGACGATGGTATCCATCAGGAGGTTGTAGATTTAGTAGCAATGACAGCGGAAGATAAATATGCAGAAGTTATAAAGGCTTTTGAATATAAACTTGAAGAAAAAGTGATGATCGTATTATATGATGATGTGGAAGCTCTCATGAACATAACGATGTTGGGAAGGGGAATACCTCCAATGGGTGTTTATTATGGGAATAGTATTCATCTTTTAAACCCAAGTCACTGGATAAAAGATGATGAAGATATGGAAGCAACTTTTTACTTTGAAGGACCTTTATTGCATGAATTAGTGCACCTATTTACTGACCATGTTGGAAAGGGAAATTTTCCAGTTTGGTTTACGGAAGGTGTAAGTCTTTATTTTGAGTATAGGGTGGATGGTTACGAATGGGGTAAAGAAGTTGTAGAATTAGATTATACAATAGAAATGCTGAGGGATGAATTTTATGCATTGGATGAATACCTGGCATATACCCAGTCTTTTAGAATCGTGCGAAATTTTGTAGAAAACCATGGAGAAGAAGCTTTAATAGAGGTCATAAAATCTTTAGGTGAAGGAAAACATTTACAAAATTTCATCCACTTGTTTTGATGACTGCAATAGCGGAGGGCATAAATTCTCCGCTATTATGCATGGGCTAGATTTTTTCCGTACATGCATGTAAAATTTTTGCAGGAAAAAAAAGAAAGAAGTAGAAGTTAATAACATTATAATACTGTGTAGGGGGATTTAGTATGGAGGCAAAAATATTAATCGTAGAAGACGAGAAACCGATAGCAGACATTTTAAAATATAATCTAGAGAAGGAAGGTTACAAGATTGAAATAGCCTATGATGGAGAGGAAGCTTTACATAAAGTAACGCAAAAAAATCCGGATCTTATTTTATTAGATGTTATGCTTCCAAAACTAGATGGCTTCCAAGTATGCAGAAAGATTAGGGAATGTTTTTCAACACCAATATTGATGTTAACGGCTAAAGAGGAAGAAGTAGATAAGGTGCTGGGCTTAGAGATGGGAGCAGATGATTATGTAACAAAACCCTTTAGCATGAGGGAGTTATTAGCTAGGGTTAAGGCGAATCTAAGACGCAAAGACACAAAGATTGGTGAAAAAAACAACGCAATCATTACATCAGGGGGATTAGTGATTGATTTTAATAAATACGAGGTAAAAAAAGATAATCTTGTGGTGGAATTAACTTCAAGAGAATTTGAGCTTTTAAAGTTTTTATCTATGCAATCAGAGCAGGTGTTTTCTAGGGAACAGCTTTTAAAAGAGGTATGGGGGTATGAATACTACGGAGATATAAGAACGGTGGATGTGACGATAAGAAGACTCAGAGAAAAGGTGGAAGATTATGCTAGTAGTCCTAAGTATATACTGACGAAAAGAGGAGTGGGTTATTACTTTAGGAGGGCATAACATGTTTAAAAGTATAAGGTTCAAATCGATTACGATATATTTTTTATTAGTATTTATTGCAATGGTGATTGTAGGTGTTTTTATTATACAACAGTTTGAACAGTATCACTTAGGGGTTGTTAGGGGAAATCTTACGCAAATAGCGAATAGTGTCATGAAAACATTGGAGGAAATAGATTGGCAGAATAATAAGGAGGAAATACAAAAAAATATTGCTCCCTATGAAAAAATGGGCATGGAAATTTATGTAATAGAAAAAAACAATGATTTTACGATTATTTCTAGTACCAATTTATCTTACTGGAATCAAAATGCTATGTATATACTAGAATCTGATTTGATATTAGCAGCATTTCATGGAGAAATTAAGGAGAGCGATATTGTATCGCAGCAAGAAGGACAGAGAAGTTCAAAAAATATGGTATTTCCCTTGTATGATGAACATAGCCGTATTACAGGAATTATTTATCTACGACAAAACCTTGAAGATATCTATAATACGTTAGATCAGTCAAAATTTATTATAACAAGAGCAACCATATTAGCACTACTGATTACCATTATATTGGGCTATTTTATAGCTAAGAGCATCACAGGGCCTATTAACGATGTAACTATCAAGGCAGAAAAAATGGCAAAAGGAGACTTCGATCAGGTAGTAGAGGTAAAGTCTGATGATGAAATAGGACAACTTGCTAATATGTTTAATCATTTAACCGCCCGTTTAAAGGCTGTACTGCAAGAAATATCTAATGAAAAGAAAAAAATGGATACAATTATTAACAATATGGCAGACGGATTAATAGCGACTACTGCAGAAGGTAAAATTATTCATGCGAATCCAGTGGCTATAGAAATGTTAAAGATAGATGGAAAAACTTTGAAGAAAAAAAGCTTCGATGAAGTTTTTTTACCCTTAAATAATAAATTAACGTTAAATTACTTAAGTACGCAGGAAAAATGGTATGGTAACGAAATCATTGATATGCAAGAAGGCGTAAAGCTTAGGGCAAAATATGCCCCGATTATAAGAGAAGATGATTACTTAGAAGGAATTGTTGTATTACTACAGGATGTTACAGAGTATGAAAAATTAGAAAATATGAGAAAAGAATTTGTTGCAAATGTATCTCATGAACTAAAAACTCCTTTAACAACCATTAAAAGTTATACAGAGACATTATTAGATGGGGCAATGGAGGATAAGGGCTTAGCAACACAGTTTTTGGGGGTCGTAGTAAGTGAAGCTGATCGTATGACGAGGTTGGTACAGGACTTATTACAATTATCTAATTTGGATTATAAGCAAGGGAAGTGGAACAAAAAGGAAATCAATATAAATGATATTGTAAAAAGTGCGGTACTAAAACTAGAGGTTTCAGCCAAAAATAAAAGACAACACTTTGTGCATACCAGTTACGATGATGAGATCTATGTGTTTGCTGATAAGGATAAAATGGAACAAGTGCTTTTAAATATTCTTAGTAATGCCATTAAATATACTGCAGAAGAGGGAAAAATAGAAGTACAGGTTCAACTAAAAAGTAGTTATGTTCAAATCATTATCAGAGATAATGGCATTGGTATACCTAAAGAAGACTTACCAAGAATTTTTGAAAGATTTTATCGTGTAGATAAGGCTCGTTCAAGAGAAATGGGAGGTACAGGATTAGGTTTGTCTATTGCAAAACAAATCATAGAGGCGCATAAAGGTGCTATAGAAATTTTTAGTGAAGAAAAAAAACAAGGTACAAGGGTTGTGATTACTTTACCAACAACAAATGAGGGTTTAGCATTGAATTAAGCCTGCTTAGGAAAAAATATGTAATTTATTTTTAATTTCCATGTAATATGATTGTAATATAAATTTTGTATAATAATTATGAACACATTTAGCTGCTTGACAGGAGGTGTCCATATGATAAAAAAGTTACTCATCAGTACAGTGGTACTTTTAATAATTGGTGGATCTGGTGCCGTAGTTTATGGTAATCCTACAGATGCATCAACTACACAGGAGACAAAAGTAGAGCAAGAAACCTTAAAAGTCTTAACGCCTAATAGAGCTGTTGTGACCAGTGATAAAAATATGGTTTTATCCTTTACTGCTCCTGAAGGTACAACTGTAACAATAGACGTATACTACAATGCTAGTGTAGCCACTAGCAAGCAAAATTACGTTGCTGCTTATGATCCTATTGAAGTAAAAATAGGTGCTTTGCAAAGGGGTTGGGCAGAAGTGGAACTGAGAAAAGGACTAAATAAAATAGACTTTACTGCAGTTTACAAAGATGGTGGCGAAGATACTATAAGTCGTACCGTAGAGGTAAAGGATATGAATGATGTAAAAAAACAAGTAGAAGAAAGTATTGCTAGCACATCTTCTACTGAGAGATTAAAGAGTATTGTGAATACAGAAAATGAGTAATGGTTTTTGGAGTGATTATAATGAATAGGGAACAAACAAAAACCCTTATATTAGCCATGTTGATTATAATGAGCATTGTATTCACTCAAAAAATATGGTTTTATTCTCCTATAAAAATACTACAATCAGAAGCTTCATTTAAAGAACAACAAACAGCAAAAATCATAGAAACCCGCAACCAGCTAATTGTACCAGAAAGAGCTGAAGTTAGTTTTGGAAATAGCTATTATACCACGATCTCTTCTGATATAGAAAAGATTTGGGAAGCTAGTAAAAATATTTTGTCTCAGTACTTCACGGAAGAGGTAGAAGTGATTCCTATCACTTTAGAAAAATACAAAGAAAATAGCAGACTGAAGTCTGTAGAATTGGAGTTTGGAAAAAATATACCTTCCGTTTTAGTGGCTTCTATTTTTGATACAGTAGATAATAAAATTGTTAATGGTATTAAGGAAATTAGAAAAATTTTAATACCTAGTTTGAACAGAGGCGTTATTTATATAATTGGTAAGGATAACAATGTTTTTGAGGTTAGAACACAAGCCTATCAGGAAAGTAGACAACTATTTAATTTTTTAGATGAACTCCAAAGCATGAATTATATAAGATATTATCCTCTATTTATTGATGTAGAAAACCCTACCTTGATGCCTCTGAGCTACGAGAATCCTATCCCTGAAATTTTTGTAGAAAGCCAAATAGATGTCACGAATGAAACCATGATTACTGAAAAGGTGAAGAGCTTTTTTGATGACAATCTAGATTTTGTCAAAACCATAAAAGAAACCAGCGGGGCCATTGTATTTATGTATGGATATGGAGAGAAGGGTGTTCGAATTAATAGTAGAGGTCGACTAGAGTATAGTGAAGAAATAGGTTCTATCTCTAGCAGTAACGTGATGACCGCTTTGGATACTGCTATTGAGTTTATATTGCAACAGGAGAGAGACTTTCCAGAGGGGGCATATCTGAAAGAAATTAGGCAAGACAACAAAGGGTATTACCTTGGGTTTGGTTATAGGATGAATGGATTGCCAGTTGCCTTTCATAGTAATAATATAGTACATCCCATAGAAGTAGAGGTTTATGGTAATAAAGTAAGGTATTATCGAACTTTTATCAGAAGAAAGATGAATTTTCCCGACGCTCCAATAAAGGGTAACGTATTATTACCTCAACAGATTATTGAAGAACATATTGATTTATTAAAGAACAATTATTTAAAGGATAATAATATAGAAGAACAAAGGGATGATAAGGAAATACTGAGCTACATAGAGAGAAATATCACAAAAGTTGAGATTCTTTACTATGATACGGTAGAAAACAATAGAAATCAATTATTGGAACCTGCGTGGAGAATCAAAATAGCTGAAAGAGAATACTACTTTAATACTTATGACGGTGAATTACTATATAGTGGCCTTGTAAATTAACGGCGGTGAAATATTATGGACTGGTCAAAGGCAAAAAATGCATTGATTGTTGCCTTTATTTTAACAAATATCTTCCTTGTTTATCATATACAAAAAGATATGTTTAATAAAGGGGACCTTCAGATCATCAGTGATACCTACATAAAAAATGCAGAAAGTTATTTAGTAGACAACGGATTAAAGTTGGCTATAGAAATTCCTAGAGAAATTATTTCACTACCGGTGTTGATGGTAAAATATAAAGTTTTTGATCCTTATGAATTAGCTAAAAACTTTCTAGGGGAAAACTTCGAGGTGCTGGAGGAAAATATCTATAGAGCAGGGAATAAACAACTGCAAATTATTAGCAACAAAAAGTTTATTTATAAAAATGTTGTTGAAGAAGAAAACTATGCCCTTGCCGAAGAAGCGGCTATTGACATAAGCAATCAATTTCTCCAACAGCACAACTTTCTTCAGCATGGTTTAGTATTAAAACAGATATACTTTGGTGTTGTTGAAGATTTTGGAGAGATGCCCCTATATAAACTAGTATATCATCAAACCTATAAAAATAGGTTTTTAGGTGAAAGTTATATTCATGTTTATGTTAGGCATAAAGAAGTTGTAGGAATAGAAGCTATGCTGCTGGAGCAAGAAAATGTTTATGGTCAAAAGAAAAGAGTGATACCAGCAACAGAAGCTCTTCTAAGAAAAATGAATGAAATTTTACAGGATAATGTATATGATAAAAATATCACAGTAAAAGAAATGGAAATAGGATACTATTTTAACCCTGCAGATTTCAACTTTGCTACATGGGATACCATTATATCTGGAACGGCTTTCCCAGCGTGGAAAATTGTGCTAGATAATGGAAAAACCTATTATGTAGACGCTTTAAAAGATTAAAATTAAACAAAAAAATAAAGGGTTTTTATAAAAAAGGTAGAAAAGGTATTATTAGTGCTTTTTCTGCTTTTTTGTTGATAAGGCCATTAACTATATTTTCCATAGTAAAGGTTCTTATCAAATTCCTCTAAGAATGCTATAATGGATAACAGTTGAAAATATTTTGGCTTTATAAGACAAGAAAATAACAAAATTTATTGAATGAGATAGAATAAGTAGTTAAAATATACTTAGAAGGTGGTGACCACTGACGTTTGTCAGAAGCTCTATGGAAAAATTAATCATTGAAGGCGGGAAGAAACTACAGGGAAAAGTTGAAGTTAGTGGTTTTAAAAATGCAGCAGTAGCAATTATACCTGCAACAGTATTAGCGGCGGATGTTTGTACTATAGAAAACCTGCCAAACATTAGTGATGTCGAGATATTGTCGAAACTGCTAGTAGATTTAGGAGCAAAAGTTGTAAAAAAAGAGCCAAGAACTTTAGAAATTGATACTAGAGAAGTAAGTAACTGTTTTATAGACTATGAATCCGCCAAAGATTTAAGGGCGTCTTACTACTTTTTAGGAGCTGCTTTGGGGCGTTTTAAAAAAGCAAGAGTCGTATACCCAGGAGGGTGTTGTATAGGTAACAGGCCTATAGATCAACATGTTAAAGGATTTGAAGCAATGGGAGCGAAGGTTCATATTGAGCACGGCATTATTTCTGTAGAAGCTGAAAAGCTAGTAGGAGCAGAGATTTATTTAGACGTGGCTAGTGTTGGCGCTACTATTAATATTATGTTAGCAGCTACCATGGCAGAGGGTGTGACGGTTATTGAGAATGCTGCAAAGGAACCGCACATAGTAGATGTTGCCAATTTTTTAAATTGTATGGGAGCAAAGGTTCGAGGGGCTGGTACCGATACAATTAAAATACAAGGTGTAAAAAGGCTAGGAGGTTGCCAGCATAGTGTTATACCGGATCAGATAGAAGCAGGGACCTATATGATTGCTGCTGCTGCTACGGGAGGAGACGTGTTGATAAATAACGTTATTCCTAAACATTTGGAAGCCATTACTGCAAAACTGAGGGAGATGGGAGTAGAGGTAATAGAAAACGGAGAATCTCTTCGTGTCAGAGCAATGCACCCTTTAAAAAATGTTAATATAAAAACATTGGTTTATCCTGGATTTCCTACAGATTTACAACAGCCTATGAGCAGTTTGCTAACAATTGCAAAAGGTACAGGTGTTATAACAGAAACCATTTTTGAAGGAAGATTTAAGCATGTGGACGAATTAAAAAGAATGGGAGCGAATATAAAGGTTGAAGGAAGAGTGGCGATTATTCAGGGCGTAAAAAAATTGATGGGAGCAAAGGTTGCAGCTTCCGACTTAAGGGCTGGAGCAGCTTTGATCGTAGCAGCCTTAATGGCAGAGGGTGAGACAGAAATTGAAAATGTTCATTATATCTACAGAGGGTATGATCAAATTTGCGAGAAATTTACAACATTGGGCGCTAAAATAAGCAAGACATATTAATACACACCTTTTAGGTGTGTATTGCGTTGGAGGCATTTTTATGAAAACTCATTTTTGTTCGTTAGCAAGTGGAAGTAGCGGAAATTGTCACTTCTTTACAAATGGGGAAGACTATCTGTTGATAGATGCAGGACTAAGTGGAAAGCAAATTCAAAGTCGGTTACAGGAAACTGGTTTTGATCCAAAAAAGTTAACAGGGATTTTAGTAAGTCATGAACATAATGATCATATTTGTGGGGTAGGGATATTGTCTAGAAGGTTTAATCTTCCTATTTATGCTAACGAGGCCACTTGGAAAGCTATGGAGGGGAAAATAGGAAACATTGTAGCAGAAAACATAAAAGTTTTCCAAACAGAAGAGACGTTTTGTATAGGAAGCTTAAGGATTTTAGCTTATAGTATTTCTCATGATGCAGCAGAACCAGTAGGCTTTACTTTGGAAAGCGACCATGCAAAGATCAGTGTTGCTACTGATTTAGGTTTTATAAATAAGGGTATAATAGATAAAATAAAGGATTCTCATTTGGTAGTGTTGGAGGCTAATCATGATGAGGATATGTTGAAGGCAGGAAAGTATCCTTATTACTTAAAACGAAGAATATTATCGGATATTGGACACTTGTCTAATGAGGCGGCAGGAAACGCTATTGTAGACCTAGTAAAAAAGAATGTAAAAACTGTTTTGTTGGCCCATCTGAGCAAAGAAAATAACTTCCCTGAGCTAGCAATGGTAACGATAAAAAATATACTAGAAAGTCATAGAATTAATATGGGGGAAGATATTTGTATAGATTTAGCCCATAGAGATAAAATAAGTGGTGTTTATGCTTTTGGAGGATAAGGAGGGAGATTAATGAATTTCTATGATGATCAACACAAAGAATCAAATGAAAATAATGAGATAAGTAATCAAGACTTTTTAGAGAAGACGAATGTATTCCCTAAGGAAGAATTTAGACAAGCCCCGCCCCCACCGCCAAGATATCCTAAACCAAAGAAAGCTTCTAAGCTAAAATATTTTATTGTAGCATTGATGGGAGCTGTTTTGGGGAGTGCTATTTCTTTAGCGGTTACCTATATGTATTTGCCGGAGATATTACAACAGGGGGGTACGATTAACTTACCAGCACCCAATGTTACGATAGAACCTCAGCAGGATCTTACAGTATATACAGCAGTAGCAGAAAAAGCAATGCCTTCAGTGGTGGGTATTACAACAGTAACACTACAAAGAGATGTTTTCTTTGGCACAAGAAGAGCATCTGGTTTAGGTACTGGGGTTATTGTAGATGCGAGAGGATATATTTTGACCAACTCTCATGTAGTGGGGGATGGGGATGTAGAGGAAGTAATGGTACTTTTACATGATGGGACTAGACTGCCAGCGGAGGTTCTTTGGTATGAAAGAACACTAGATTTAGCTATTATTAAAGTAGAAGGTGGAAACTTAACACCTGCAGAACTAGGTAATAGTGATGAATTAAAGGTAGGGGAAATTGCAGTAGCTATTGGAAATCCTCTAGGTTTAAACTTTGAAAGAACTTTAACACAGGGAGTCATAAGTGGATTGAATCGTAGTATTCCCTTAGGCCAAGGACAGACAATAGAAGATTTGATCCAGACAGATGCTTCTATTAACCCTGGTAATAGTGGAGGACCCCTATTGAATGCACTAGGACAGGTTATTGGAATCAACACTGCTAAAATCCAAACTGGTGAAGGTCTAGGCTTTGCCATACCGATTAATACAGCAAAACCCATTGTAGACCAATTTATAGAAAAAGGTGAATTTACAAGAGTGCTTCTAGGTATTCGAGGCATTAATGCTGATGCTTTTGAAGGCTTTACTGGAACAAGGTTAGCAGTAGAGACCGGTGTATATGTGGTGGAGATAGAAGCTAATTCTGTGGCAGAAAGATATGACTTAAGACCAGGAGATGTAGTCATTGGTATAGGAGAACATAAAGTAGAAACCATGGGACATTTAATTCGAGAACTCTATCGTTATCGTCCAGGGGATGCTACTACAATACAAATTGTGAGAAACGAAAGAGAAATGGAAATAGAAGTAGTATTATAAAAGCACCCCCATCTTAGCAGAGGATAGTAATCCGAACCTAGGCTTGGGGTGTTTCACGTGGAAAAGCTATAAATTCATTGTAATTATACATATTTTGGTATATAATGAGTAAAACTGAAGGTTAAGCAACGGATAAAAGGGTATATAATGTATGAACTAAATAAAATAAACAAATACTATATTTAACAATATAGCTACTTGAAAAGATGGAGTGAAAAAAATGTATGTTGTATGCAATCAACATTTAGATAACGCTATAGACGAGTTTGTGGAGGTATATGAGCAACCACCAGATCTATATGAGCTGGAGGCAGTGTCTTTTACAGATTGGGCTGCTCCCAAAACCTGTGATTTTTGTGATCATGTTCCAAAATATTTAATCGTCTAAATGGAAAAAGCTTTTATTAAAACAAACCATGTTTCAATAATAGAGGCTTTTTTTGTTATGAAAAAAATTGTTGTATAGTTTGTAATAAATTAAAGAAGGAGATTTAGGGATAAGCAAAGGGGGAATTTGATGAAACTAGATTTAAAGATTATAGAGTTTGTATATCAACATTTGCAGAATCCAACATTTCAAGTATTTATGGTGATATTATCTAGGTTAGGAGATAAGGGTTTATTGTGGTTAGTGATCTCTATAGGATTGATTATTAGCAAAAAGCACAGAAACATTGGTTATATGAGTCTTTCTTCAATACTATTAGGATTTATTGTTGGAGAGGTCATTTTAAAAAATCTGATTCAAAGAGCAAGGCCTTTTCTAGTATTAGACAATATTATCTTAAGCATAGCTGCACCACAATCTTTTTCATTTCCTTCAGTACATACACTGATCGCTTTTGCGGCAACAGGCGTTATTGTAAAGAAAATAGAAAATAGATTTCTTAAAATAGGATTAATAGCATTGGCTACGTTGATGGCTTTTTCTAGAATATACCTTATGGTTCACTATCCTACGGATATTTTGGGAGGTGTTATTCTTGGAGTCATAATAGCCTTTGTTGTTTATAAAGTGTTTAGCTGGAGAGAAACAAGAAAAAAGGCTGAAATGTATAAGTAGTCCTAAAGATGTGATAAGCAGATGCAAAGTAGAAAAACTATGGACTTGGTTGAAGGATTTCAAAAATAGCAAAGAAGAAGATAGTGAGTTCGTTTCAGCAAGCTGAAACATCGGGGAATCAGGTGGAGAATCTACTCCACCTGATTTAAAAATCCCACCTACGCTAACGCTTAGAGGTGGGAGTCTTTACCCCAAAATCAAAATAAAGTTGTTTTTGATATGTAAAAAATTAACAGCAGTAATTTATAAAAGATGCCCGAAAACCTCCGTTGTTTATATCGGAGGATGAAAGGGCATAAAATCAAGGTGGTTCGATGCCACCTTGATTTTATACTACACGAACTTCTGATTCTGAATATACTTTTGAATTATTTCAGCACTTACAGTTCCAGCAGTACCGATATAATATCCCCTGCTCCATAATCCACTACCCCATAACAATGACATATCACCTTAAAGCATTTTGACAACTGGTATTCTAGTTGGTCTTTAAAAATATTGTGTCGATACTTGGGACAGAAAATGATAGGGTAATTGATATTCTATCTACTGTGACTTGTCGTCTTGGTTTTTGTGTTTTTCAATGACATACTTCATACCTTCTTCGATTAAGTCATTAGCATTTGTTTTTAATTTGATAGCCAATATTTTAATTTCAGTATATAAATCTTCGTCTATTGTGGTATTAATATTTTTTCTTGCCACTTTTAACACCTCCTACAAGCTAATTTTAACACATAGTTGACTATGTAGCAATAATATGTTAAAACAAACACATAGATAAAAATGTTAAGGAGGTGAGAAAATGATTAATTCTTTAAGAAGATATAGAAATAACTATGTTAATGATTATCTTCATAAAACAAGTAAAAATATTATTGATAAAGCAATAGAACATAAAGTAAAGAAAATAGTTATAGGTAAAATTAAAGGCATTAAGCAAGATATGAATTACAATAAGTCCTTTGTTCAAATACCTATACAAAGACTTACTGAATTAATAAAATACAAGGCTGAACTACAAGGCATTGAAGTTAAATTTAAAGAAGAAAGCTATACAAGTGGTTGTAGTGCCTTGGATTTAAAGCCAATAGATAAAAACTACTATAATAAGACCCGCAGAGTAGTTAGAGGGTTATTCAAATCAAGCTTTGGATTAGTCAATAGTGACGTGAATGGCTCGTTAAATATATTAAGAAAAGAAGAAAAATGTATTCCTGAAATAGTGCAAGCTATGAGGGATAAAGGGAGTGTGTCCTCCCCGTTGAGAGTAAGGGTTGCCTGTTGAGGTGGAAACTTAAATATCAAACCTCTCATGAAGCCACCGTTGCTTGTCTCGGTGGTAGTTCACACATTAAAAAATATAGGGAAGTGTTATGCTTGAATATTGCAGTTATTAGCGTAGGAAAAATAAAAGAAAAATACTTGAAGTTAGGAATTGATGAGTATAGTAAGCGATTATCTAGATACTGTAAACTGAACTTTATAGAAGTAGCAGACGAAAAAGCACCAGAAAATTTAAGTTTAGCAGAAGAAGAAAATGTAAAAAACAAAGAAGGAGAAAACATCATAAAAAACATTAAAGAAGGCATGTATGTAGTGGTTCTTGACTTAAAGGGAAAAATGCTTGCTTCTGAAGAATTAGCACAAAAACTACAGGACTTAGGCATACAGGGAAATAGTAGCATTGCCTTTGTGATAGGAGGATCTCTTGGTCTTTCAAAATCAGTCATAGACAGGGCCGATTACCGCTTATGTTTTTCTCCCATGACTTTCCCTCATCAATTGATGAAACTTATTTTGTTAGAGCAGGTTTATAGGGGGTTTCGGATTATTAAGGGTGAACCTTATCATAAGTAACGGCGGTTTTTTGATTGGAACTATTGTAAATACTGATGTGTAGAATGTGTATATATAAGTATACTTTAAGTATTGTCTTATATGAAGTAAGGAAAAGTAGGTTATAGCCTAGGGTATGATTATTTGGGTTATGATACGGTTTCAAGACCGTATCATAACCTAAATATAAATAATTAAAAAGTAGAAGCAAGGGATAACCAAAATAATTAAAAGTCAATACAAAAGAACTTTACGGAACAAAAACAACAGCACTTTAAAGGAATGGTCATTCTTATAAATGAGAAGTCAGAAATAGCTTCTCGCTATTTGGAGGAAAAAGATTAAACATATGTAAAGATTATATGATGTAACTACAATATCGATATATTATCTATTCATAAACATTTATTACCTTATATTTTTTTGCAAAGACTTCTTTAGTAATATCTTCATAACTAGCATCCCAGTTCATAAAAGGCTTATCAAAGTTATCGATATAGCCTAAAAATATATTATATAACTCCATACCTCTACTATCTTTAGATTTAGAAAGTTTTCTTTTTATTTTATTAATGGCATCAAGATTTTGATTGTTAAGGATTCCGGAGGAGTAGAAATCATGAATAATATAAAAAAAGTCAGATAATAGTGCCTTGTCAAATTTATCAAAACTTGACTGATTACTTGCTTTACCACTATTTAAGTTATATTTGTTTTTCATTTCATAAATAGTATCTGCTATGATATTATTTATTATTTTCCGAGCACAATTGTAGTTAATAGTATCACTAGATTTTTTTATAATATAATATGTTATCACAGATAAGCTAAAGTAGTCTCTATATTTACCTAAGCATTGTACAATAAATTGTTCAGGTAGATGGTTTAAATTGAATGTTAATACGATAATAAAATTATGTAGTTCAGTAAACTTATCTAAATTATACTTTAATGTATTATAAATTTTCTTAAATAATAGATCGTCTATAGAAAGATTATTCATATCAGCAGCTCTTTGTAACATTAAAATTATCCTACTTATTCTTATTACATTCTCTGTACCAATATAATGGTTTAAAATATATATTAGCAGATCAAGAAGTTTTGAAAAATTATATTCAATAATATCTATTTCTTTTGTCTTTGTAATCTCTTCAATCACTAAAGTGAGCTTTCTTTCAATTGCACTTAATATATATGAGATAATATACCTTTTATGAGTTTCATATTCAACAACGACTAATCTAACGTTTTCAAAAAATTTGTCATAAGGATATCTTTTTTTGCTTACTTCATCTTTTCTAAAATAGTCAAAGAATATATTTAATTCATTTTTTACCTTAGAAATCCAAAGCTGATTCCTTAGGAAGGGTTTTACCTCATACATTCTTTTTTTGTTGTTAATAGTCATTTTATAGTCTAAACATAATTTGCTAATTGTTTTTTCTATAGTGCAGCCAACATTATTATCATTAAAGAAAATAAATATATCATCAATAAATCTAACTATTTCATAATCCTTTCTAAATATGATGTCTTGTTTATCTAATTCTTGATACACTAAATTATCAATTCTTACAAGTATAAATTCTGCTAAAGTTCTTGAAAATTCAGGACCTATAACTATACCGTTAGTTTCATTATAATTTATTGTCTGAGCAACTTTATCAAGAAGTGCAGAAAACCTATATTTGCTAGAAATATAATTTTTAGCAATATCCCTATCTCCCAAGTAAGCCCAGTCAAGTGAGTGCGTATATATACTATTAAAACATTCTTGATAATCTAGTTTTATTAAGTAAGTATACTTCATTTCTAAATCTTTCATTTTGTAAGATTTATAAAAATCAGTTATTTTTGAAAATCTATTTAAGACGAAATAATTCTTAACAAATTCTTCTATTTCACTTCCCAAATCTTCTTCACTTGAGTTTAACATCCATTTTAGTTCTTGCTTATATTTGTCAGGGGCGTTATTGAAGATATCATTTATCGATATTGGTGTTCTTACAGAGTAAATAACATTTTGTTGGAAGTAATCTACTATATGCTCATCATAGATTTCAATAAACTTTGTTATCTGTAACTGGGCATATGGATGAAGTAAACTCATCTTTCTAATTTCATTTTCATTCTTAGCTATAAAAAATTGTAATGGAATTGAATATTGGAAAAAACGATCATATTCTTTTTCTTTGCTATCTTTACTATCTTTACTAATCTCTAGCCCCTTCCATAGGCTTAGGTTCGAAGTAATAAAAGCATATAATCTCCTATTAGAAAAAATAAGTGGAAGTTCATTAGGTAAAGTATCTGTTAGTAAAAAAACATGTTTATCCATTTTTATCACATCCTATGTGGAAAATATTACACATATATTATATAATATTTATGTAGGTCTAGTACATATAAAAAGTAAAGTATATAGTTATGATCCTCTAGTGATTTCTGCAGATAACTATAAGACTTTACGTATATAAGTTCTATATGGAACACCTGACTATGTCGGCAATACACAAGATAGATTTTTATGGACTAGACCTATACTTATTATATGTAAAAGTGGTGTAATTTTATGAATACAAGATTAGATAAA
Organism: Clostridium formicaceticum; assembly: GCF_001854185.1. Classification (NCBI taxonomy): domain Bacteria; kingdom Bacillati; phylum Bacillota; class Clostridia; order Peptostreptococcales; family Natronincolaceae; genus Andreesenella; species Andreesenella formicacetica. The sequence goes on along the minus strand of NZ_CP017603.1, from coordinate 1,086,586 downwards.
GATACTTTAAAAAATTATTTTAATTATTTGAAACCAAAATTGAAAACAGGTGTCGATAAAGTTACTTTATCAAATTTTGAAAGGCACCTAGATGATAATCTTGATGTTGTTTGCAGGAAAGTCGCAAATAATTCATATGAATTTTCACGGCTCAAACAAGTAAATGCAGGAAATAGAATTGTTTATATTCCAACTATTAGGGATCAAATTGTTATAGAGTACTTAAAAGATAGAATCAAGAAAAAGTACAAGCTATATATAAAAGATAGAAATAAAATTATTAAGAGTTTAGCAAACCTTTTATCAGAAGAAATAGATTATTTTATAATAAAACTCGATATTAATAAGTTTTTTTCATCTGTTAATACTGAGGAATTATTAAAAAAAATTGAAAAAAGCTCATTACTTAATTCAGTTGAATATCATATTTTATATAATTTATTGAAAAAAACTCCTTCTGGATTACCAGAAGGGTTATCTATTAGTAATTATCTCTCTGAGTTATATCTAGAAAGTTTTGACATTAAATTAAAGAAGGTACATTCTAGAGTTGCCTTTTACTCTAGGTATGTAGACGACATTATAATCGTAATAAATGGAAGACCTTCCGACAGGGAAAAAGAAAATATTAAGCATCTCATTGAAGAAACATTTAATAGTTTAAACCTAAAAAAGAACGAATCAAAAACTAAATATATTGATTATGAAATTAATAAAAATAGTAAATCATTTGATTATCTAGGATATAAGCTCCAAAGAACTTATGATGCTAAAAAAAACAATCTTAATATTGGAATTTCTGATAATAAACTAACAAAAATTTTTAATAAAATAAACTATATATTTTATGAGTATTATAAAGATAGAAATTTTGAAAAATTATATGAGAGACTATTAATTTTAACAAGTAAAAATAAAATTCAGAAAACTAAAACATATATAAAAAAAGATTTTTCAGTTGGATATATGCTATATTCTGTTACTTATGGATTACCAGAGAATTATAAATATGTAAATGACAATAGTTTTGATAAAGTTACAAAATTTATAAAAAGGAAAATATATAAGTTATATCCAATAGTTATAAAGAATAATAACCGAAGAATGCTGTACTCAGTATCAGTATGTAATCCAAATAGAGTTATTATTTATTCATGCATACCCTTTACAAATCTAAGAAAAAAAGTATATGAAATAAGCAAACCAATACCATATTCAACTATTCTGAGGATGTCAAAAAGAGAATTATTAGAAAAGTATTTTAAAATAGTAAATCTAAATTAATACAAAATTTTTTGGTGCCTATATTAAGATGAACATATTATAAATGGCACGAAGTTTTGTATAACTAAGTATCATTTCATGTATACAACAAAATAAGTGCTTGGCAACAGCTAACAGGGGGTCTTTGCTACAGTATTTGCTATAGTGACATATTAAGAATAATTAACATAAATTTTTAAAAGGGGGATACTATGAGTTACAATAAACTTATGAATAATATCGGATTTGATGCAGATCCATTTGCTAAAACAAATGCAGATGATGAAGAACGATTACGAATGTATTTTATTGAGCCACCTTTCTATAACGCTGTTTATGGTAATCCAGATGAAGCTGATTCTAAGATAGTATTTGCTCCTAGAGGTAGTGGTAAAACTGCTTTAAAAAAAATGATTGAAAATAAAAGTCAAGAAGATAATTTATTATGTATAAGTTATAATAACTTCGATATTGGTAAACTTAAGTTACAAGAAATTGATATGGATTACCATTTAATTAATATAATAAGATTAATAGTTGTAGCACTAATAACCTCAATAGAAGAAAAGGGGTTGTCTAAGCTTTCAGAAACCGACAGACACTACTTGTATTTATTTGTTAAAAATTATTTATCGGACATTGAACAAATAGAGTTGGAGTCTTCAATAGATTCTGTAAAAAACTTCTCAGATAAGGCCAAAGAATGGTGGAATAAGTTTCTTGGGCCTATAGGAATAGTTATCAATGTTTTATTAACTAGAATTGGCATTGATAAAGTAGAAATTGAAAAATTTGATAGACAAGGTGGTAGCTTGGGAAGACCTCAATACCAACTACAAATACTTCAAAGATTATCGAGTAAAATTGGACATAATAGTATCTATGTACTGATTGACAGGGTAGATGAATATTCCTTTACTGGTAATGCAACGAACTCATATAAATTTATAAAGGACTTATTGACAAATCTTAATATTTTAGAGATAAAAGGAATAGGATTCAAATTCTTTTTATGGGATTTGATTTTAGAAGATTATCAGATTGAGGCTAGGCCCGATAGAATAAAATACTACAATTTAAGTTGGAAAAAGAATCAACTTAAAAGTATGTTATCAGAACGCTTAAAAGCATATAGTGACAAAAAAATAAAATCATTAGAAGATATATGTGAGTTTGAAGTAAATAATAATTCAGGCCTAGGTATTGATGATATAATTATTTTGTTATCACAAGGTTCTCCAAGAAATATAATAAGAATCTGTAAAGAGATATTAGATCAACAAAGTGAAATTAATTACTCTCATAATAAAATAACTAAGGAGGCATTTGTAAAAGGTATAGAAGTATTCTCCAAAAATTATACACATGAGAGTATTGACGAAAGAGTAATAAATGACCTAATAAAAGTAAATAGATTAGATTTTACTGTAAGATATATATATAATGATGTATTTAAATTTACTCAGCAGGCTGGAATCAGCAAAGTAAAGATATGGCAAGACAGTGGAATTATAGAGAAAATAGGCACAATACAAGATACAATAGGTGCAAAACCAAGTAATTTATACATTATTAAAAGTCTATTAGTGGGTAAATATATATTTTCTAACTTAGATATTTTTGAGTTCATAGAAACCAAAACTTATAAATGTAAGCAGTGTGGCGAAATGCTGTTTAGAGATTGGGATATTAATAATAAGAGCATATGTAGTAATTGTCAAGTAGATGTTGAAAAATATAAAAGCCAGATAAGTTTTTTTGACTAAAATAGATATTGAATAAAACTTATGAATTTATTCTCATAAAAACAAATAATAAATCTAATCCTATATAAGCAGTCTTAGGATTATTCTCCTAAGACTGAAATTGTTTTTAACTTTACAAACTGTGAAGAGTTTACCTACTATCCTAATAAACAAACCGCCGTTATCACCGTTACCGAGAACCTTATCATAAGTAACGGCGGTTTTTTGATAGAGGCTAAATATGGTTCGCCTCTACCAGTGAAACCCTAGTAAACGCCAAAGAATTTCTACCTAGATTGTACCAGGAAGCTTTGCTAGAATAACAGATAACAAGCAATAGGGAGGTATCTGTTATGACAAATGAAGCACTGAACATTGACTGGGAAGATATTTTAGATAAATTCTCTTCTCATGAAGGAAGCATCAAGGCCTTTTGTGAAGAGAATAGTATAAGTGCCCATCAGCTTTACTACAGGAGAAAAAAATTACAAAACAATAACACTCCTGTATTTCATGCTGTTAGCTTTAAAGATAAGGAAGCTGATGAGGCTGTAAATCAAAATATTATTCCACCTAATCCTGTCTCAGCATCAACTATAAAAATTGAAATAGGCAAAGCTAAGATATATATACCAAGCAATGATAAGGTATCTCTATCTAATGTTTTTAAGGAAATCATAGCATTATGCTAAATATAGATAAAGTGGATAAAGTATATTTGGCTTGTGGGGTAACGGATCTTAGGAAAAATATAGATGGACTAAGTATGATTGTACAGACCGAGTTTAAGCTGGACCCTTTTGAAAAGGCACTATTTGTCTTTTGCAATAGGCAGATGAATAAACTAAAGATACTTCACTTTGATGATGGCTCTTGGCTATACTATCATCGGCTAGAAAGAAATAAATTCAGATGGCCTATGTCAAAGGAAGAAGCTTTAAAGGTTTCCATTGAAGAACTAAGGTGGCTGCTTAAGGGGTATGAAGTAAGAACTATATCAAAATTCAAGCCCGTTAAAGAGAGAAATTACTTTTAGAAAAAGATACCATAAAACCTTTGTATGCATTCAAATTACAAGGATTTTATGGTATAATTGTTTTGTAAATAAAATGAAAACGGGGATGAAAATGACGAAGGTAAATTTACAAAACCAACTGGACGAAAAGACGAAAGAACTAATTTTAAAAATGGAAGAAGAGCTTGAAGCAAAGGATAAGGAAATAGAAAACTTGAAAAATGAGTTAGCTTATCTTAAAAATCAAGTACTTAATAAAAACAGAAAAATATTTGGCTCTTCCAGTGAACAGGCTAATACTATACAGGTATCTTTTTTTGATGAAGCTGAAAAAGATAGTAACTTAAAAGCAGCTGAGCCTACTATTGAGGAAATTACTTACAAGAGAACGAAGCCAACCAGCAATACTGGAAAAAAAGATAACTTAGCAAACCTAGAAAAAATAGTAATTGAGCATAAGCTTGATGAAGATCAACAGTCCTGCAGAGATTGTTCCAGTGATTTAGTGGTTATAGGTAAGAAGTCAAAGGAAGTGTTAAAGTATATACCTGCAAAGCTGTATGTAGAAGAACATCTAACCTACAGCTATGCCTGCAGATCATGTGAAGAAAATAATGATAAAGCAAATATAATTACAACAAAGGCTCCAAAGACCCTACTACACAAAAGTATGACATCTAACGAGCTTCTTAGTCATGTCATAAATTTAAAATACCAGCATGCACTGCCTTTAAATAGACAAGAATCCTACTTCAAGATGATGGGGGCAAATCTTTCTAGACAAACCCTTGCCAACTGGGTTATTGGTGCAGCCCATGAACTAGATCCAATTTATCAGCTTATGAAGGAAGAGCTCCTAAAAAGAGACTATATCCAGGCTGATGAAACAGTTGTTAAAGTTTTAGATGATAGGGGCAAGGAGTCCAATAAACAAAAGTATATGTGGCTCTATAAATGCCCAGATAAAGATCAACCTATTATCATCTACGACTACCAAAAGACAAGATCTGGTTCTTGTCCTAAGGGTTTTTTAAGTGGATTTTCAAAATATATTCAAACAGATGGCTATGCTGGATATAATAAAGTTGAAAATGTGAAAAGACTTTATTGCCTAGCCCACATAAGAAGAAAATTCCATGAAATAATAGTGAATCTAGACGAAGAAGCCCTAAAGTCTTCAAGAGCATTGATAGGGTTTAATTATTGTGCCCAGCTTTATGAAATCGAAAAAGACCTAAAAGAACAGCATGGTGAAAAAGAAGATTTCTATGAGAGGCGTTATAAAAAGCGACTTGACGCATCCAAGTCAATAATAGAAGAATTTATAGATTATGTAGATAAAGAAATAAAAGATGCTGTTCCCAAAAGTGCCCTTGGTAAAGCCTTAGCATATACCAAACCACTACTTCCTAGTTTTTTAAAAGTATTTCTAGAAGATGGATCTTTAGAAATAGATAATAACTCTGCAGAGCGATCCATAAGACCATTTGTAGTGGGTCGTAGCAACTGGCTTTTCTCAGCTTCAACCAAAGGTGCAGAGTCTAGTGCATTAATCTATAGCATCACTGAAACGGCTAAGAACAATAATTTAGTTGTTGAAAAATATTTACTTTACTTAATGAACAACTTTTCAAATATAGACCCTCAAGACAAGGGAAGCTTGTTAAAACTACTACCCTTTTCAAAGGAACTACCTGAAAGTTTAAAGGTTCAAGCTAAGTAAAAATATAAAATCCAGTAGAGTTAGTAACATATCTAACTTCTACTGGATTTATTTTATCAGCTATTAAATTGGATTTCTATACGTTAATTCCTTGGCGCTTACAGTGGAATGAATTATCTATTAAGGTATAAGGTAAGCTAAATCCTTAGGGAATAAAGCTCCTAGCATCTAAAATACAAGCTAGAGGTGGACTATACCAAGAAGTTGATACCTATAGGGTAAAAACCGCTCAATTGTTTATGATAATCTAAAAATACCCTAATAGAATAGTTGAAAATTCCCCTAGAGGAAATATAAAATAACCCTATGATACTTCATAGGGGGGCTAAGGGGATGATCAGTTTAGTGGAAAAACAAGAAATAATTCTATCACATTTCAGGGAGGGAAAGTCCCAGTGGGAGATTCATAGGAGAACTGGAATTGATAGAAAAACCATAAGAAAATATATTAGGGAGTATGAAAAGAAAAAAAGAGATTTACTCAACTCTCAGGAGGAAGATAAGGAACTAATAACAGATATTATCTCAGCACCAAAGTATGATAGCAGCAATAGGATTAGAAGAAAGCTAACAGATGAGATAATAGAGAGGATTCACTTTTTCCTCAAGGAAAATGAGATAAAGAAAGCTACAGGAAGGAGTAAACAACAGAAGAAAAAGATTGATATTTATGAAGCTCTAATTGAAGAAGGTTATGATATAAGCTATCCAACAGTATGTACCTACATCAGGGAGAATTGTAAGCAAACCAAAGAAGCCTACATAAGACAAGAGTATCATCTAGGGGAAATATGTGAATTTGATTGGGGTTATGTGAATCTTATCATAGATGGCAAGCCTAAGACTCTGCAAATGGCAGCCTTCACCAGTGCTAAAGGCAACTATCGTTATGCTAGGTTGTATCATAACCAAAGGATGGAGCACTTTCTAGATGTCCATGTGAAGTTTTTTAACCAAATTGAAGGGGTTTATCAAACAGTAGTTTATGACAATATGAAGGTAGCTGTAAAAAGGTTTGTCAGTAAAACAGAAAAGGAACCTACAGAAGATCTTTTGAAGTTATCCTTGTATTACGGGTTTAGATATAGATTTTGCAATACCTGTAGCGGCAATGAAAAAGGTCATGTGGAAAGAAGTATCGAGTACATAAGGAGAAAGGTTTTTGGCAAAAGAGATACCTTTAAAAACCTTGATGAAGCCAATGAATATCTTCAAGAAGTATTAGTTAAACTGAATAACCGCATAACAGAGTACAACGATGGTAAAAGTCCTAGAGATGTCCTTGAGGAAGAGAAACCATATCTTCTTGAATTAATGCCTAGTTATGATACCGCTAGAACGGCAGAGCTTAGAGTCAATAAATATTCTGTCATAAGCATTGATGAAAACAAATACTCTGTTCCCGATGATCTAGTAGGTAAGTTCGTCTTTGTAAAAATATATCCAGAAACAATCTTTGTCTACCATCAAAATAAGCTCATAGCTCAGCATAACAGAAACTATGGTGTTCACACTTGGAATATTAAGATAGAGCATTACATAAAAACCATAAAAAAGAAGCCTGGGTCACTTCATTCCAGCACAGCCATGCGACAAATGAACCCCACGCTTCAAACCATATACAATAAATATTATACCGAAAATCCTAAGGATTTCATAGACCTTCTTGAATTAATTGGTCAAAAAGGATTAGAAAAAGTTGAGAATATCATTAAAGATTTGGAAAAGCTCAGTCCCATAGGAGTTAATACAGAGAAGATAAAAATGCTTTGTAACAGAAATGAAGACGAAGGAAAAGTCATTAATCGCGAAAGGACTACTCAAATAGAAGAACAATCTAAATTAATATTAAGCCATTATGGTAATCTTCTTAAAGGTTCCTGTGTAGCCTTTAAGAAGGAGGCGAAAATCATATGAACCATAAAGACATCTATGAAAAAATAGCATTGTTTTCTAAAGAACTTAAGCTGCCATATATTCTAAGGCATTTTAAAGAAGAACTTACCGAAGCCAATAAAGACTCTAAAACCTATGACACTTTCCTTTACGATCTTTTAGAAAAAGAATATGACCTTAGAAAAGACAATGGGAGGAAGAGCAGGATTAGAAGTGCAAGATTTCCATATAAAAAATACCTTGAAGATTTAATCATAGAAGATTTGCCAGAAGATGCAAGAAATAAAGTGAAGGTGTTTTCAACCCTTGAATTTATTGAAACGGGTCAAAATATTATCCTTGCAGGTAACCCAGGCACGGGGAAGACCCATATGGCTATTGGTTTGGGCATAAAAGCCTGTAATGTAGGCTATAAAGTCCTATTCACTACCATTCCCCTATTGGTGAATGAATTAAAGGAAAGTAGGTCAGAAAAAAACCTTCGTGCCTTTGAAAAAAGGTTTGAAAAGTATGATTTAATCATAGCCGATGAATTAGGATATATCTCCTTTGATAAGGAGGCTTCCGAGCTACTTTTCACATACTTATCTTTGAGAGCGGGTAGAAAATCAACCATTATCACAACCAATCTTTCCTTTGAAAGGTGGGATGAAATATTTAAAGATCCAGTTATGACAGCAGCTATGATAGATAGATTAACCCATAAATCTTATATAGTAAATATGAATGGTAATTCTTACAGATTAAAAGAAACCAAACGATGGCTTGAGGAACAATAATTTTTTTACTCCCCTAGGGGAAATTTCAATTAGTATATAGAGGAATTTTGGATTGACAAATACATCAATACAATAATTGGTAGCTTTTTAGCACTTAAGAATCTGTCGGCTTTAGCCGCACAGAGTTTTAGAGATAGGAGATTGTAAAGGTTTTGCTAAGGGCGACACCGTTCGTGGTGTCTAGGCTTCTCGGAGTTTCCCACAAGGACTTGCCACACTCCTTCATCGGGCAGCAAGCACCGCCTGCGAAGAATAGCTTTGTGGGTTCGGTTTAGGAACGCTGTAAACACGGGAAGGTTAGATGAAATTGTCTAAAATAAAAGATTAAACAAGGAGATGATCAAAAGTGATACAGCAAGATAAATATTGGAATAAAGTAGCATATGAAAAAGAATTTACAACACCATTTAAGTTAGAGTTATTTGAAAATCATGTTGAGAAGAATAATAAAATTTTAGATTATGGATGCGGATATGGAAGAACATTAAACCTTTTAAGGAAAAACGGATATCTAGACTTGTTCGGTGTTGATTTGTCAGAAAAAATGATAGAAAGAGCTAAAGAAGAAAACCCCTCAATGCAGTATAAAGTTATAAAGCAAAACAAGTTAGAATTTGAAGATAATTCATTTGATGCTGTTTTATTATTAGCAGTACTAACTTGTGTAATTAATAATGAAGAGCAAGAAATGATAATACAGGAGATAAAAAGAGTATTAAAACCAAGTGGTGTTATTTATATTAATGACTTTTTGATTAATGATGATGAAAGAAATATAAATAGATATAATAAATTTAAAGATAAATATAATTGTTATGGAGTATTTGAATTAGATGAAGGAGCAATATTAAGACACTATGATGAAAAAAGAATTGAAGAATTGACAAAAGGTTTTCATACATTAGAGTATGAAAAAGTAGTATATACCACTATGAATGGAAATAAGTCTAATGGATTTAATTATATAGGGAAAATTTAAAGCGGGAGTGGAAGAACTTCATCTAATATGAAGGTTTACGGTTCCGCTGTCGCGACACCCAAATTCATGAATCTAAGATAAGAGCTATCTAAGGTTCATGAACTTCGTAAACTTCAGGAACGTTAGTGTGCTAAGAAAATCTGGTAAAAAGAGTCAATATACCAAAGGGAAATGGAAAAACACGACCCCTTGGAATACCGACAATAAAAGATGGACAAACTGTCTCTTTATCTGTTCTATTTGGGCAATGAAATCATTTGAACTCTAAACTTCCACTGCTATTTTTTGCAATCAATTCAAATAGGGCCTGAACTCCCTCCCGAATCTGTGTATCACTTAAATGCCCATAGCCCGTCAGGAGTTTATCTTTATGATTATCCTGTACAGAGCAATACTGCGATACAGGTTGTATTCTTATGCCTGCATTTCGGCAGTTCAACATAAATTGCTTTCCGAATTCCATCCCTGGAAATTGAAGTGCCACATGTAAGCCCGAGGCATCCCCCCAAAACTGTACAGCATTGGAAAAAGAATGCTCTATGGCATTCAATAGAACATTTCTTTTTTCAGCATATACTCGCCGCATATGCTGAATATGTTTATCCATTTTCCGTTTACGCAGGAATTCAGTCAGAGCAACTTGTTCTAAAACAGGGTTTTGTACATCCATAAAATTTCTGTAATGTTTCCATTTGGCTTGCAAAGGCTTGGGCAGTACCGTGAACCCTATCCGAAGAGAAGGGAAAAGTGTTTTGCTGAAAGTTCCCACATAAACCACCCGCGAAGAATCCATGGAATAGATAGGGCTGACAGGAGCGCCGGAATAGCGGAATTCGCTGTCATAATCGTCTTCAATGATATAAAAATCTTTTTCAGATGCAAGGCGTATCAGTGCCGCACGACGTGTGGCAGGGAAAATACCACCCAGTGGAAATTGATGGGAAGGGGTAACATAAACTGTGGAAATGTCTTTGTCCCTAATACATGAAATGTCCGCACCCTGCTGATCCACTGGCATCCATTGCAATAGATGCCCTCTGTCCTGAATGACTGTGCGGATTCCTGGGTGAGACGGGCTTTCCAAGGCGAAAGCATGACCCTCTTTGTGAAGAATATCCACGAGTAAATGAAAGGCCTGTGTCGCACCTGACGTAATGAATATATCTTCCGGGTTTACGTCCATACTCCTGCTGCGCATCAACCAATGGGCAATTTCTTCACATAAGGGTTCGTAGCCTTTAGGGCCACTGTACTCCAATTGTTGGGCAGACAGAGTGTTGGTTGCACGACGAATCATTTGACTCCATAGCGGCCATGGGAAAAGAGATAAGTCCGGCTGACCCGTTTTAAAATCCCATCGAATAGGAGGACGTTCTCTTTTATGTTCCTTTGGAGACACAACCTCTTTTTGTGTAATATGTAGCCCTTCCGCAACGTGCGATGGCGCACCTTGTCGACTGACAATAAAACCCTCCGTCAAAAGCATATCATACGCATCACAAACGGTATTACGGGAAACACCTAAGCCCTTTGCCAATTCTCGTGTGGAGGGAAGCACTTCCCCTTGGGAAATCTGTCCCATGAGGATACTCTGTTTAAGTGATAAAAAAATTTGACGTGCCAGACTGATTTTATTCCTTTTCTGTAATTCAATTCCCCACATAGTTCCTCCTTTAACTGGCCCTCTAAAAATATAGACAAAGTGGCACTTAAAACAATCCAGTTTCCACGATATAATTATAACAAATATTAGCTTTATTACAATACCGTGGAAGGAGGTCAAAAATGAAAAATATTGAGGGAAAAATATACTTGCTACTTGCTTTTTCATTGGCGGGAACTTCGGTAATTACAGGATATATTCTTTCTGAAAAGTTAAACAACTTTACAATAACCGCCGTTAGTTTAGGAATCGTGCTGTTGTGTTTATCTCCATTTTACGGAGCTAAAACAGTAAACACAATTCATTTGCTCAAAAAAAGTGATTGGAAAATGCTCATATTGCAAGCCGTATTTGGAATCTTTTTATTCCGCACATTCCTGCTGTTAGGAGTGGGCTTAACAAGTACCGTGGAGGCAGGAATCCTAACCGGAACCACACCTGCGATTACATCCATTCTGGCTTTCTTTGTTCTTAGAGAAAAACTTACAGGTTGGGCGGCGCTTGGCATTGTCTGTACCGTTTTCGGTATTGTTCTGTTACAGGAAGTTAACCTGTGTTTTCTTCAGTTCTCTATAAAGCATATTGGAGGAAATGTGTTCATTCTCTGTGCTGCGGCAAGTGAGTCTGCCTTTAACATCATTTCAAGAAGGCACAGAGCCAAGAAACAGTATGATACAGATATACAAATTCATCCGATGGTACAAACCTTGCTGGTATCCGCAATCGCTTTTACTTTATCCATCATACCGGCTTTTGGGGAACAGTCTTTTGCGGCGTTACAAATGATCGGGCTGAAGGAATGGTTAGCCTTGGTGTGGTACGGCTTGATTGTAACAGCTTTGGCCTTTGTGTTTTTCTATGCAGGTGTCAAACGCTGCGATGCGTATACGATTGCCGCGTTTTCTGGGATGATTCCTTTGACTTCCATGCTCCTGTCGTTGTTTCTTTTGAAAGAATCGATAAGCTATACCCAATGGGGCGGGGGATTTTTGATTATCCTCAGCATGCTGTTGTTTGGAAGAAAGCAAGGCGCCAAGGAAGAAAAAGCAATTGCCGTTTCACCTATCCACAACAAATAAAGTATAAGAATTCAGGAGGTTATTATGTTTACAATTGATAAAAGTATTAGTACTGCCTATCCCGGAACAAAAATGGGAATTCTGGTCATGAAAGAAGTTTCTTGCCCTGGTTCATACGAGGAATGGGACACAGCGGAATTCCTGGATGAACTGCAACATAGATATGGCCACTTCAACAGACAAGAACTAAAAGAGCGAAATCCTATTAATACTTATGTCGCTTATTACAAGAAATTTGGACAAAGCTATCATCTTTTGGCACAACTGGAATCGGTATTAAAAGGGAAAAAATCACTGAATACGAAATCTGGGGTGTTACGGGCAATGTTTTTTTCGGAACTTGAGAGTATGCTGCTTACCGCAGGCCATGATTTAAGTAAGCTTCGGTTGCCATTACAATTAAAAATCGCAACCGGTACGGAGGTCTACCAATCAATTTGCGGTAAGGAAGTGACTACAGTAAATGGAGATATGATGCTGTGCGACAGTAGCAGCACAATATCCAGCATTTTGCGGGGCCCCGATTATAATAGCCGTATCACATCAGCAACCATGGAATTTTTGTTTTCGATTTATGCACCTCCATTCGTTGATGGTAATTATATTAAAGTAAATCTTGAGAAGCTGGAAAAGAGAATCGGAGCTTTTGCGCCTTTTTCAAGGACAGAATTGTTGCAGGTTTTTTCATAGAATGAAAATCTATTACCTGTTTATGAAATTGTATTGAGGAAAAATTAAAATATGGGGACAAGAGGACAGGTATAGTGTCCCAGTTGTAGATATTGTAGCATTAATTGTTAACCCCTCCAAGTTAGATATTGAGAACCGCCGTTATACCCCTTACAGCGAATCGTACCAAAATGACAGCAGTTTTCTACAAAATCAAGCATTTTCAAAACATACGGCTAGCTAATCGTAGGCAAGTAAAGGAACCTTGTTTTCAATACATATGTTGAGCATAGAGAAGTGGTGGTAGGAATCGTATATGTTTCTGATTAAATTATAAAGATAAAAGATGGTACAGTTAGTTGTTAATAGTGATTAAATAAAAAGTCATTGGTCTCTTTATGAACTGATTCATAAGCTTGGAAAAATACTTAGAATGCAGAATGCTTGGAATAAATAATCGTAAAGTCATTTGTACAAAAAAAGAATACTATCTTCTGATGTATACTAGGTCACCTAATTGCTCATAACAGTTTAAAAAATTGGTATATTTTTAGTTGAAACAGAAAACATGCAGACAAAAATATAACTTGTGAAATAAAAATTAATTTGAGTGAAAAACCTACAATCTTACGAATAGTATTATGAAAGACGTTTTTCAAATATAAAACAACAATATAGATTAAAAGAATTGTGAGGAAGTTAGAATGCAAGATATTAATGAGGAACGTATCCTGCTTATGCTGAAAAAATCCCCGGGTGAAGGAATCAGTATGGCAATAGATAAATATGGCGGTGCTGTAAAAACAATTTGTAAAAACATTTTATTCGATTGCAGTCGGGAGGATATTGAGGAAGCGGTGGCAGACAGCTTCGTAGGATTATGGAAATCTATTGACAAGTTTAAGAGCAACGGGAATTACTCACTGAAAAGTTATCTTTACGGGATAGCGAGGCATACTGCACTTGATAAACGAAGAGTGATGAAGAAGGAGACCTTTGTACTACCGGTGGAAGAAGTAATTGTTGAAGCCGCGGTTGATTTGGAATGCGATTATGTAAAAAAGCTTAATGAGAATATTGTCCATGATTCTGTAAATAGCATGGAAGAGCCTATACGATCGGTTTTCATTCTGAGATATTTTTATTATGAAAAGGTAAATGCTATTGCAAAGCGGCTTGGTCTGACACCAAAGGTTGTAGAAAACCATTTGTACAGAGGAAAGAGTAAGCTAAAGAGGGAGCTTCTAGGAAGGGGTGTCCAGTGTGAATAATAACAATGAAACGAATCAAAAAAAAGGAGAATACCATATAGATAAAATGTTCAGTGAGATCCTTGAAACGGAGACTATGAACATCCTGGATGGTTCAGACCTTTTACAGGATGATCTTATAAAAGAGGAAAAGGAGAGGATATTAAAAATGGCAATTGGAAAGATCGGAGTGGAGAGCGAAGACAAAAATACAATATCTCTTCAGCCAAGAAAGAAAAAAAGAAAAATTCTAACTGTCGCATTAATAGCAATAGTTGCTTTTGTAACGACAGCTTTTGCAGCGGAGATATTTCAGTGGGATGCCCGAATTTCCAACTACTTTGGGATAGAAGAGTACAATAGTGCAGACCTGTCAGGTGGCGGAATGAATGTTGGTATAAGTGCTGAAAATAATGGAGTGACCATCGAAGCAGTTCAAACAATTGGTGATGCAAATAATTTGTACATTTTACTTGATATTACGGCTCCTGAAGATAAGGTTATCTATCCGAATACAGGATTTGATGCGTTATATCTTCAGGTTGAAGGGGCTACAAGTCTCGGATACAGTTTTGACATGCTAGATGACGATAATGAAAATGACAATGACAATAAGGCAACTATCTTGGTATATATGGATGCCAATGAAAAAATAAATAATGGAAAAATGATCAGCCTTAAGTTTAAAGATTTAAGACATTATATAAACGGAGATTGGGTTACGGATATTGAAGGTGAATGGAATCTGAAATGGAAGCTGGATTATGAAGATATTTCAACAAAGTATTCCATAGAGAAAATTTTGATGGTAGATGGAGAAACAGTTAATATCGATTCAGTATCTATTTCGCCGATTGCATTAAATGTACAAATAAGCGGAAGTTATATTGAGAAGCATGACTTAAAGCCCCTAGAGCCTGGAATAGAGGAACTGATCCAAATTACAGCAATTGAATTAAAGGATGGTACTGTGCTGACACAAAAGGATGCATCTATGTGGGGCATTTCTACGAGGGGGACAAAATGTGTGCTCAATATGCAGATGAAAAAGTTGATTGATGTGGATCAAGTAAAAAGCATAACCTTGAATGATACAAAGATAGTTTTATAATTAGAGACTGCTGAACAAACGATAATTTCCTACAAGGGGAGATGCAGATGATGACTGTCCAGCCTGTGGTGGCAGAGGATTTAAGAGGAGCGTTTCTTATTGCAGCAGATCTAAGAGGAAGTAACTTGAACGGTACAAATCTTATTGGAGCTGATTTGCGTGATGCAGATATCAGAGGGGCAAATCTTAGAGAAAGCCTATTTGTTACACAATCTCAAGTTAATACTGTGAAGGGAGACTCTAACACAAAGCTACCGGTATGGATAGATTATCCAAAGTTTTGGCTCAAGTAATATAGTACATACTCAGAAAATTTTAAATATGGCACATTAAGTACAGGACCATAGATACATTGATACGGGGAACCTTACCATAAGTAACGGCGATTTTTTGAAAGCAAATGAAAAAACCGTCAACTTGTATAAAATATGCAATTCGAATAGGTGATAAAAATTCTAATGAACTTGGAATAAACAGCTATTCTGAACTTGCTACGATGAAAGCAGCTGCAGGTGCGGAAATAGTTTGCGTTTCAACAGAACTCGTAGGGGATTACATGCAATAATTAATGAAATCCGTAAAAAAATTGCTACTATGCTTGATTTTACTAATAATTCTTGCAGAATTATCAATAGTATTCCAATGCCTGTCTGCAAGTTTGGCAGAACCCATTTTCACAAAGTCTTTAGGGGGCATGGTGCAGCCTATGGGGATTGACCACAAGAATCAAAACAAAGGTTTTAGTTTATAATCTTTCTCATTTTATGAATAGCGTGCTAGGTAAAACCAATGATTCAGCAAAGATTAAAGACCTAATATTTAGATAAGATATCCATTCAATTAAAGTAACCTGGGATTTAAAGAATATTATAGCTTTCTTGACTTACATAATATTCCTTTTAAAATATTTATTTTGCCTTGTATCTGAAAGAGCAGTTGTTTATCAATGCTTATAATTTAGCAGATACTTTGTCTCTTTGTGATTTTTAGGAAGATAGATCATTTTTATTTAAGGCAGCTTTGTAGAAAAAGTTAGGAATAATAATCCCTAACACTGTACCGATAATTGCTGGAATGACACCGCCGCCGAATACCGCTTTCCATAAGGGAATGAGTTCAAAGGCCAGCGTCAGAATGACGCCAATGGTAATGCCGATTCTGGCTGACCGGATATCCATTTCTGATTTGGATACATCGGATTGCCGGTCACGCATGATTAAACCAACCACAAACATGGGTATTAAAACGCCTCCGCAGATGGTATAGCCATAAGTTCCCAACGCGTAAATATAGGGTGCGTAAAGTCCTGAAAAAATTGCGATGATACCTGCTATCAAGGTTGCAATTTTAGCGTATTTGACACCCTTTTCCGGCGGCAGCTTTTCCTCCGGGTCAAGAATATCTGAAATAATATTCGCAGCTGCGCAGTTAAGATGTGTATCCGCACAGGACATGCAGGCTGCTACTACACCGACAGCCAGGAATACACCAACAAAGGGCGGCATTTTGTTTAAGATCGTCCAAAGCAGAGCCTGGTCACCAACCGTCGGATTGTAAATCAGCGTGGCAATACCAATGGCAATAATTAAAAACACCATTAAAATGTTAAAAAAGAAGGTCAAACCATAGGATTTTCGGGCGGTTTTAACATCCTTTGCCGCAAAGACCCGGTTCCAAAAAATCGGATTTGATGTTGCTCCTACCAGCCCTGTCAAAAAGCTTGTAATGATTACAGAGGGTTTATCAACAAACAAATCCCATTTTTCAGGAGCAATCTTAGAAATCTGCTCGCTAAGATATCTAAAGTCAAAGTTAACCATCTTGAGTCCAAAGAAAATCACAAAACCTGCAAAAAACATCTGGATGCTCCCATGAAGCGCATCGGCGTAAATAACCGCTTTCAATCCTCCGTTGACCGTATAAAAAACAAATACGATACCGCAGGCAATAACCGCAATCCGGTAATCAATGCTAAAAACCTCAGCTAAAACATAGGCAACACCCATGATTTGTGCTCCAGGCCAGACAACATTTGGCATCAGAGCTGCTAGTCCTCCGATTCTTCTGACATAATGGTCGCCGCCGCACAAATAATCAGAAACATAGTGGGGCATGGAAACATACTTAAAGCGAGCTAAATAAGGCGCTAAAATAAATCCCATTACAATACCGCCAAGCAACCCCTCTCCAAACCAGAGCCAGTACGCTTCCAGGCCATAGATTGCGCCTCTTCCGGCCTGGCCGATAAAATTGCCGGCGCCGCTGAAGCTAGCCCAAGCTGTTAAAAGAAGCAGCACTGATCCTATTTTTTTACCGCCAATAAAATAATCCTCAGTGTTACGGGCACTACCCTTTGTCCGAACCCCGATAAAAACGCAGATAATTAAATCTAAAATAATTAAAGCACCTGAAATAATAACAAACCTGGTTTCCATATTTCCTCCCTCCTTACTTTAACATTTTTTCTGGCTGGACGATCGCCCAGCCACTTATTCTAAAAAAGCGTTTTACGATAATTGGGAATGCCCTAATTGATTGAAATCAATTAGGATATTTCTGTACATTCATTTTTTTCTTCAAGCATATCGGCTGTTTTTAATTTTTTGGTACGTCTTGTTAATAAAATACCGGCAATAAGCCCCAGAACGGCCCACATGACCATGAAGGTAAAGATCTTTGTAAATCCAGAGCCAATGTTGCCGGCCGCTTCAGCTGATTTTAGCCAAGAACCACAGATAACGGTGATGATCGCTTCCGGAATGAAGGCCACGAAGGAAATAACTCCCGTACACATGGCGGTCATTTCCGGCGGAATGCCGGCCTGTCCTAAAATTGACCAATAGGTAGACTTGATAATATTGGTAATCAGCGTCAGCACAATGGTCAGTGCAATCGATAATGTCACCAGCTGGCTGGTCCCCATGATCCCAGCAATGGTCATAATACAAAGACCAAAGACTACGAAAAAGACTTTTCCTCTATAGGTAAATTTGTCCATTAACCAACCACCCACAAACCCGGCAGCCAATACAATAATATAGCTTCTTATAATTCCAAGCGTGCTTGCTGTTTGCTGTGAAATACCCAGAACACGAACAGAGTAGGTGGTTAAATAGGTGTTCGCCAGCAGCCAGAGGGAAAATCCGCTCATCAGCAGGAGTATTGCAATCCAGGTTCCAGGTATTTTAAAAGCCGTAATAAAGGAATTTTCTTTCTTTCCAGCCGCTTTTTCTTTTACTTCTGCTTTTGTATCCGGGACAAAAAACAATACTAAAATCCCCAGTAGGGCATAAACAACTGCAGTAAAAAGCAGCATAGCCTTGAAGCCCTGAGAAATGCCAGTGCACATACCGATAATCCAGACAGCGATAAAACCAACCACTGCCTGGCCAATTCCTCTTGTTCCTTCACTCATACCAAACAGCTTGCCCTGATCCTTTTCAGGACCAAGATTTCGGATTGATTTAATATAAGCTGCCCAGAAGGTACCGACAGCAAAAATACCAAAGAATGCGTGGATGATGATCAGTGTTACATAGTCAGTTGTTAAAGCGTAGAAAACGGTAAACACCGCCAGGCCAAACATGGAAATGGCAATCAGTTTTTTAGCAGAGAACTTGTCGCCAAGCACACCAGACACCGGATATACAAGTGTGTTCACCAGAGCATATACAGATGACAACATATTGATCTGAATATCATCAAGACTTAAAGCCGACATCATTTGATCATAAAAAGTAAATTTTAAAAGCGGTGTAAAGTACGCCATACCAGCGCAAAAGCTTAAAATCAAAAATATAATACCGGTTTTCCCTTTACTCTTTTCCATATTATACCTCCTCAATGGGTAGCAGAAGAGCCTGCCTCCGTATATTTCCGGATACCGCCGGCAGACGCTTCTGAAAATAATGTATCCACATGCTTATTAGAGTTCGTATTTGTATCCTTCAGGCAAATATTTATTTAATATTTTTTTCTGAGTGGTTGTGACATCCGGTAACTGATAGCTTTCAAGTCGTTCATTGATGATCTTTCGGGCACGCGCTACAAGATCCCCGTTCTTTTCAATAATATCAATGGGTGATCCACCTTCACGGACATACACCTTCGATAAATAATGCTCCTGTCTGTAATCCTGCGGCGTACGTCCGCTTAAATAATTGCCTCTTGGGCCTGTTTTCTTGATCAGGTCAAAATTCAGTTTCTTTTCCGTAATGTTCAGCCCTTCGTTAAGGCGTCTCAAATAAGCGATATTTTCCTCATCTAGAACAAATTTTTCAAGGGAACCTAAATTATATCCGCCGTAACTACCGGCTGCGTTTAAAATAAAATCAGTTTTTCCAAGCATGCCTGTAATCAAAGTCATCATGGATTCAGCTCCGCATTGGAAATCAAGGTCAATAGCAGTAGTTGCTGAAACACCTGAACGCACCGGTAAATTGTAGTACCTTCCCATGGCGGTTAACCCCAGCTGCATGAGAACTGCCTCTGGCGAACCCGTCGCAAGCTGGACAGTCCGCATATCGGTGGGAGAGGTGACCGAGCCATAAACTGTACCGACACGAGGTTTAATCAGCTGTGCCAGGGCGATTCCGGCAAGAATATTGGCATTATCCTGTACAATAGCGCCTGCAAGTGACGGCGGAGAGGTTAAATTGGTCATGGAACAGGCAATGATGACAACGGGTTGATTTTCTTCAGCAGCTGCGATAATGGTATCAACAACTTCACCACCAATGGCTAGCGGGGAAAGCACACAGCAATTTGACATGGTGACTGGTTTATCCCAGATATCGTAAAATTCCTGGTGGAGCTTGATTAACTTACGGTTTGCTTCGACTAAAGAACCTTTTTTATAGTTAATCGGTGTAATGGTGTTTCCTTGATAGATTGGTTTCTGACAGTATTTGAGTCCCATGGCAACTTGCGGTGTATGGAAGTCATCCCCGCTTTTGTCCAGGTCATCCGTATTCTGGCAGGCATGTGTCGGCATATTGATCACAGCGCTGGTTTCCTGTAAAATATAGTATTCTTCAACATCCTTCAGGTTAGCTGGGCGGTAGATCTTTTTTGCAAAATCCTGGATGGTCGTTGGCGCAACCGGACCCGCACATATGGTTGGAGCGCTTTCACCTAAGGTAATTTTACCGGAAGGACTGTAAATATCAAATTCCTTCGGCGCTGTTGACAAAGCCTTTTTTAATAGATCTTCATCAATAAAAATTTTCTGACCTTCCACACGCGCACCGTGTTTCTTGAAAGTTTCAACAGCAATGTCACTTTCAATAATGACACCCACTTCTGATAAAACTTTCAAGGTATATTCATGCATTAACTCAATTTCATCTTTTGTAACATACTTTTCAAACAAATTACGATTTTGGTACATTCTTTCTCCTCCTTTACCCTCTATCCTCGTTACTTATTCTTTAACTGTTTCCATCATTCTGCAGAATACGGAAGTATCGGTATTCCGATTACTTGCTGTTTTATTGAAGCAAAAACTGGAGCAAGCAGCCGCGGAAAAAAGGGATTGCTTGAATCAGCAGACAAGGGAACTGTTTTTTTAGATGAAATTGGTGATTTGCCATTAAATCTTCAGGTTAAATTACTGCATGCCATCGAAAATAAAGCCTTTCTTCCTGTAGGCGGGACTACACCCATTCATGTGGATGTCAGGATCATTTCCGCAACAAACAAAGATTTGAAAACCGCTATGGCTGAAAAAACATTTAGAGAAGACCTTTACTGGCGTATCGGATCCTTTATTAGCTATATTCCGCCGCTCAAGGAACGCAAGGAGGATATTATCCCGCTTTCGCTGCATTTTTTGAAAAAACAGAATTTAAAATATGGTACGAATAAAGTGTTTTATCCTTTAACGCTCTTGGCCCTTGTAAACTATGACTGGCCTGGAAACGTCCGCGAGTTGAAAAACGTTATTGAACGCATGTATGTTTTAACCACCGGTTCAATTATCTATGAGAGCAAGGTTCCAGAAGAAATAAGGATGCACGTTCCAAAAACAGACGAAAAATTCTACTATTCGTATGATCAATTGTTAGATCAAGTACAGAATTATATTATACAGGATAGCTACAGCCGTAAAAAAACATCGATTGCCGTTGCCAAAGAGCTCGGTATCTCTCAGTCAAAGGCTAGCCGGTTAATTAGAAAATACTGTGATAAAGAAGATTAGACACGTTTTTCAAATAAAATAAAACAGATAGGATGGTATTACTGCTATTCTATCTGTTTTTAAGTCTCTATTTTATTATCAAGGCATATATATTTAAATAGGTTTAAAGTCATACAAAAATTTGAAGTTTATATGAAAGAAAAAACAACGGATAAGTGTTTAGAATACGATCCTAAGAAGAGATATATCGATGAGAGATTAAAAGAAATAATCTCTTTATTAGTAGATGATATCTCTGTATTACAAAATTTAGATAAACAAAGGTGGCAAACAAAACGTCCCCTTGGCTTACCTAGATAAACAAAGGTGGCAAACAAAACGTCCCCTTGGCTTAAAAAGATCGTCTCATCGGAATGGGTGTAAAAACAGCAGGACTATTTGGTTAGAGCAGTCCTGCTGTTTTGTGTGGACAATCCTAATAATCAAAAAATCAAGCAAGATTCTGAAGAAAATAGGTTTTTCCTATTTCCTCTGTTTGTTTTGATAAATAAGAGGTTTCAGCTTTTCCGCTATAAGTAGTCCGGTGACATCTTTGCTATTCGACCGGAATACGAGTACCATTTATAATGACGGCAGTAACGGTTGTAACATCAAGAGGGGTTTCTGTGTTCCAATGCAAATTGAAGGACTGTTTTTGAGTATAGCTTCCGCCACCACCTCTCAATGGAATAATGCCATCGACAGTCTCAACTGCCAGAGACATTTTGCTCGCCATGCACTCTTCTCCTTCGTAGGTACCGATGACTTGAAGCCCTAAAGGACTGAGGGTCAAATGCTCAAAGAGATGACCTTCAACAGAAACATCATTTGTCCATATACGCATCTGTTGGCTGGTGTCGCTTAGATTTGTCGTTACCTTCCAGCGGCCTTCAACACCGGAATGAACTGAACCGGTAAAGCAAAGGGTGTAGCCACTCAGTTCTTCAGTATTTACAGTAAAGACAGCTTCACTGTATTTGTAAACCGCGTCAACATAACCGTTTTCTTCGAGATTGAGCAGGTGATGATCCTCATCACTGAGGAACATCAATGTATAGTCGTATTCAATCAATTTGCCGTCTGAGGTCATAAGAAAGAGAGATGCATCATTACTTCCAAACTCTTTATTAAAAGCGTTACCTATCTGAACATGCAGCTTTCCGTCCAAGATACCGATATTCGAAATCCACTGATCGTCTTCTCCATGGGGCATAGGGGCATAATGGCCTGGAGTAAGGATCGCTGTCAGCTCGCTGAGGTTATCCGGGACATTCGTACCGCCGATAATATGCTTTTGCTGTATGGGAGTGGTTTCCGCCTCCCCAAGGTCGGACAGCGACAGAGAAATCGGCTCATACTCATATTTTTTTTCATCGAAGTATATAAGGAAGCTGCTTAATTCCAGTGGATCAGACAGCGGAGAATTCGAATCGGCCGTAATATTAAACTCGTAGTAAACAGTGTTGGTTACCTCGTCAAAATAAAGCAGTTTTTGCCCCCACCCGAAACTGAAGGCTTCCTCGGTTGACTGCCCGTCTGTCTTCTGCGTCTGCGGGTTCATCTTTACGCTGAACCCATCGCGGAAGTCTGTCTGCTTCGTCAATCGCTTCTGCCCGCTTATATCTTGGAGGGACAGGTAGACAATCGCCATATTGGCATACTTTTGGGCACCGATGACCTCCATGCGTATTTCCTGATCTTCACAATAGACCTCAACCAATTCGACGATCTCACCAAAGAAAGGATTGATTTTCTTAATAAGCCAATCAAAGCTCCCCAGTGCTGCAGCCGCCGCAGTGATGACCAACAACGCAGACATCGTTACAATTATGGCTGCGGCCAGTGACCAGCGCACCTGCCGTCGTGGCGTTGCGTAGAAGGTTTTTTTATTCAGCCGGTTTTTAACCTGCCCAGCAAGCCCGGCTGCGTCAACGGTTATTTGGGAAAGCGCTTCATGTATATTCTGCTCGTCTCGGTCAAATGTACTCATGTTTCTGCTCCTTTCCATAGTGCCCAGCGGTCAGATAGGCCGCCAGCTTCTTTTTTGCCCGCTGGTATTGTTTGCGCAGGGCGACGGGCGAGCGCCCAGAGAGGAGAGCGAGGTCCTCATAACTCTGCCCTTCCATAATCCGTCCATAAAGCAGCGCCCGCTCTTTTGGCTTGAGTCGTCGCAGGGCGCGGAGTGTCTCATCACTCAGACCTATATCTTCAGCAGGCGAAGTCGCCTCATTTCGGATTTCGCTAAAATAAAGTACTCTGCGTTTTTTCAGTTGGTTTAGGCTTCGGTTATAAGTAATTTTATATAGCCAGGCGGACAGATTCTCGCCGTCAAAAGCCGTGCGGTTTTGATAGGCTGAAAGAAAAACATCCTGTACCACATCTTCCGCTTCCTGATAGTCGCATAAAATTGCGGTAGCATAGCGAAGTAGTTTTTCGCCGTAGAGATTAATTATTTCTTCCAGTTCATCCTCTCCGCCGGTGGCGAACCGCCGTCCCAGATCTGTATCGCTCATGCGTTTCCTCCTTTGCTTGTTTATCAGCCGACTGTACCCTTATAACAATTTAAATAACCGTTTTGTGACATAAAATCTCAAACTAATAAATATTTTTCATGAGTTTTTATTTCATGCGCCATTGTATCATATCTAAGACATTTTTTCTTTTTAATTAGGATATATTTGTTCCATTCTTTATCCTTCCTTTAGCCTAGATAACTAAAAGAGTAATATTTTTTTCTGTCTGCTTGTAATGGAGTTTTCATTTTACCCAATACAGATAATAAAAAATGAAAAGAAATTTTTCAATATCAAGGAATACAAGAGGCTCTTGTAATTGTATGGTATTTCGATATAATAAGAGATAGAAGTGAGGTGGGAGAATGGCTGAAGGAATAAACCATAGCAGTAAGTCTCTGGCAAAAACAGTTTCTGAGGAAATTATCAATTTTATTATAAATGAAAATCTAAATGTAGGAGATAAATTGCCTAATGAGTTTGAGTTGGCAGCAAAACTTGGTGTAGGAAGAAGTACTGTAAGAGAAGCTATTAAAGCCCTGATATCGCGAAATGTTTTAGAAATCAGAAGGGGAGCTGGAACCTTCGTATCCCAGAAATTGGGAGTAGCTGATGATCCCCTTGGGCTGACCTTTTTTAAAGATAAACATAAGCTGGCACTAGATTTGATAGAGATTCGTTTTATGATAGAACCGCGTATCGCATCTCTGGCAGCCATGAATGCCAGCGATGAGGAGATAGCGTGCATGACTAAATTGTGCCATGAGGTTGAAATGCTTATTCATGCCGGCGAAAATCATGTGGCTAAGGATGTAGAGTTTCATACGTGTATTGCAAGCAGCAGTAAAAATTTAGTAATGCCGAATCTGATTCCGATTATTAATACGGCTATTGCTCTTTTTATAGATCTAACCCATAGTATTTTAAAACAGGAAACCATCCAGACCCATCGGGAAATTCTTGAAGCTATCAAGGCACATCAGCCCAATAAGGCTCATGATGCGATGCTTCTGCATCTAGCATATAACCGAAGAAGTCTAGAGAAAAGAATGTTAGATTACAATAGATAAGAATAGTTTAGAATGTTAAAAGCCATCAGACGACTAAGTCATCTGATGGCTTTTAACATTCTATAACTTTCTATAACTTTAAAATTAACTGTAAAATCCAAAATACGTGTGATGAGTATGCGAGGATAAGAGGAAAAAAGAGGAATGAACCATAATGCAATAATGGGTAATGCTCTATAAATAGGAAAAAACTGACCTGTTATTGACTTGAAGTAAGAAAGGTGGTATGATAACAACATAAAATACGTCTGATGTATTTTGAAAACGATGATATAAAAATGTATGCTGAGAAAAGGAGAGTAGCTATGCATAGTCAAAAAGTACGGAAAATTGCACCAGAGATGGATCCACTGAAAATAGGAATGGGCTGGACAGTAGAAGATTTGGCTAAACCTCAAATTATTATAGAAAGCACATTTGGAGACAGCCACCCTGGAAGTGCTCATTTGCTGAAGTTTGTAGATACTGCAGCCAAGGCTGTTTATGAAGCTGGGGGCAAAGCCGCTCGTTATTTTACTACAGATATTTGTGATGGAATAGCGCAGGGACATGACGGTATTAATTACTCCCTTGTATCTAGGGACACAATTGCAAACATGATTGAGATTCACGCAGGAGCAACGCCGTTTGATGCCGGAGTATTTGTAGCAAGCTGTGATAAAGGCGTTCCAGCACATCTTATGGCTATTGGCAGAATTAATATTCCTACTGTTATGATTACCGGCGGCGTCATGGAAGCTGGCCCTAACCTTTTGACATTGGAGCAGATCGGGGCATACAGTGCCATGCAGCAGAGGGGTGAAATTACAGAGGGAGAGCTAACCTACTATAAGCATCACGCCTGTCCGTCCTGCGGAGCCTGTTCATTTATGGGAACAGCTGCCACAATGCAGATTATGGCAGAGGCTCTGGGGCTGATGCTGCCAGGAAGTTCACTGATGCCGGCAACCTGTGAGGATTTAAACCTAATAGCAGAAAGGGCGGGGGCTCAAGCCGTTAAATTAGCTGAAATGGGTTTAAAACCAAGGGACATGGTGACAATGAAATCCTTTGAAAATGCCATCATGGTACATGCAGCTATTTCTGGCTCAACAAATTCATTACTCCATATACCAGCCATTGCCCATGAATTCGGTTTAGCGTTGGATGCAGAGATGTTTGATAAACTTCATCAAAATGCACACTATCTGCTAGATATTCGCCCGGCAGGTAAATGGCCAGCGGAGTATTTTTATTATGCAGGGGGCGTTCCAGCTATTATGGAGGAAATTAAGAGTATGCTTCATTTAGATGTGATGACCGTAACAGGAAAAACCCTTGGTGAAAATCTGGAAGATTTAAAGAAAAACGGATTTTATGAAAAGTGCAACTCTTACCTTGAAAAAGTAGGCTTAAAGCGGGAAGATGTGATTCGCCCCTTTGATGAACCGATCGGAAAAAACGGAACAGTGGCTATTCTAAAAGGCAATCTTGCTCCAGATGGTGCTGTTGTTAAACATAGTGCAGTCCCAAAAGAGATGCATAAGGCTGTTTTAAAGGCAAAACCTTTTGACTCGGAAGAAGAGGCTCTTGAGGCAGTTATTAAAAAAGTCATTCGTCCGGGGGATGCGGTGATTATTAGGTATGAAGGACCAAAGGGTAGTGGTATGCCAGAGATGTTTTATACAACAGAGGCAATTTCAACAGATGAAGAGTTAGGAAAACAGATTGCGCTTCTGACAGACGGGAGATTTTCAGGTGCTTCTAGGGGGCCAGCTATTGGTCATATTTCTCCAGAGGCGGCAGAGGGAGGACCGATTGCATTGGTCGAGGAAGACGATCTAATTGAGATTAATATTAAAAAAAGAATTTTACGGATTATTGGAATCAAAGGTTTGGAAAAAACGCCTGAGGAAGTAGAACAAGTGTTATTAGCCCGTAAAAAACAGTGGCAGCCTAAACCAGAAAAATACACTTCTGGTGTATTGAATATCTTTGCAAAACATGCGGTATCACCAATGAAGGGTGGTTATATGAAGTAGAGCATAGATGAGATAGCTAAATAATCATGAAAGGAAGAGGGAATGAATATGGTACAGGAGTTTGTAGCATCGCCGGAGAGATTAATTATGGCAGCATTATTGGGCATGGCTGTATTATTGATACTTATTATTGCTTTCAAAATGCAGGCAGTGATTGCGATTGTTATTAGTGCTGTGGTAATTGGAGTAAGTGTAGGAATGCCGTATCCTATGATTACGGCAACGATTGAAAAAGGTATTGGGAGCACACTACAGGGAATTGCTTTGTTGGTAGGACTTGGGTCAATGTTTGGGGCAATTTTAGAGATATCCGGGGGTGCCCAGCGTATTGCCCTAACAATGGTTAATAAGTTTGGAGAAAATAAAGCAGCATGGGCGTTAGGTATTACAGGACTTGTTATTTCTATGCCGGTATTCTTTGATGCAGGAATTATTATTTTGATTCCTCTTGCATTTAGCCTTGCAAAACGCACGAAAAAATCAACGCTTTACTATGGTATTCCGCTGCTTGCAGGTCTTGCTGTAGGCCATGCTTTTATTCCACCTACGCCAGGGCCTGTGCTGGTGGCGACAATGTTGAATGTAGATTTAGGAATAGTTATTGCTGTTGGATTAATAACTGGGACCTGTGCGATGATTGTAGCGGGGCCTATGTTTGGTAAGTATATAGGAAACAAAATACATGTGCCTGTGCCTAAAAGTGTTGAAGAGACACCGGATTATGATGAATCCAAGCTTCCTAAGTTTGGGACAGTCGTAGGGATTATATTTATTCCGCTTGTGCTTATTTTATTAAATACCGTTTCAGGAGTAGTGCCAGCTCTTTCTGGTGTAGCACCATTCTTTAAGTTTGTAGGAACACCATTTATTTCATTAACTATATCTACGCTTGTGGCTATGCTGATTCTTGGCATCAAGCACGGTTATACAAAAGAAGAGTTAGAAAAGATTATGACAAAATCCCTTGCACCTACAGGTATGATTTTACTTGTTACGGCAGGAGGGGGCGTACTAAGATGGATGCTGCAGGATTCAGGTCTTGGAGAAATGATTGGTAACATGGTAACTGTAAGCAGCTTGCCTCTTGTTGTTGTGGCTTTCATTGTAGCAGCGCTGGTTAGAATATCTGTAGGTTCTGCAACGGTTGCGATGACCATGGCAGCGGGAGTTATGGCTTCTATGCCGGAGATTGCAAACCTTTCCCAGATTCATTTGGCAGCAATGGTTGCAGCGATAGCCGGTGGAGCAACGATTATGAGCCATTTTAATGATTCAGGTTTTTGGCTGGTCAAGTCTTTATTTGATATTGATGAAAAAACCACGCTTAAATCTTGGACTGTTATGGAAACATTGGTTGGAGGCGTAGGATTCGTGATAGCCCTTACTATTTCTCTGTTTGCATAATAGAAAAGACCTATAGATTAATTTTTTAAATCATAAGTGAATATAAAAATAAAAAGGGCCTGTAAAAGTGTCTTCTATATCCATTGGGAGGGTTTGGATTTTAATGGAGGAAGAGACTTTTACAGGCCCCTTCCAACGTTATATTATAATGGTGCAAAGAATTTGGGCAACAAAACTGTTACGATAAATTTAAACAAAACTATACAAATCTATATAGAAGTATAGATTTTCAACAGGATACCCTCCGTATCGTGTGAGCGGTGCGGACTCGGTGTTAATTGCTTTTAACTCCTAAAGCCTTACGACCAAAGCGGAACTGGAAACGGTAGACGTAAAGGTGCGAAAGCAGAAAAAACAGTAAGGATGGCATAAGCTGAAATAAAATCCAATTAGAACCTATGAATGGATAATCGTGACACATAGGAAACGTTGGGCGCTAAGTGCTTAGATAATGGATGTTTAGCAGGGAAAGCCCTAAGTCAGTAGATAAGGAAAACCTTCAACGACTATCTCCTTGAGGGAGAGTAAAGCCACAAGCTAATGGTGGAAGAAAAATGCCGCATCTCAAAGATATTGAGATGAAGATATAGTCTGCGCTCATGTGAAAGCATGAGAGGTCTACTCGCAAGAGAAAGACTGCTATAAGGTTGCGACTTATAGTGAACAAGAAAAATATATACAAAACTAAAGAATGCTGACATATCTCTTAATTAGTGATATTATATCATTAATTAAGAGAGGTGATACACATGGAATTAATGTCTATTGGTAAATTTGCTAAGCGTATTGGTGTAAATGTTGTTACGTTAAGAAGAATGGAGGCAAAGGGTGAATTTACACCAGCCCATGTATCCTCTGGTGGGACAAGATACTATTCTACTGAACAATTAAAACAATTCAGTAAAACATCAAACGTACAAAAGTTGGTTATTGGTTACTGTCGTGTTAGTACACCAAGTCAAAAAGATGATTTAGAAAATAAGGTTTGATTGACGAGGTGAGAAATAATGATCATGGCGACAAAGATAAAACTAAACCCAACTAAAGAACAAGAAGTTTTGTTTTGGAAGTCTGCTGGGGTTGCAAGATGGGCTTATAATTACTTTCTATCAGAAAGTCAAAATCATTATAACGAATATCTTAAAGGTAATAGAGATACAAAAACTATCAAAGAGAGGGAAGTCAGAAAGCATATTAACAATGTCCTAAAAAAGACCACACATACATGGCTAAGTGAAGTTGGGAGCAATGTAATGAAACGGGCTGTAAAAGACGCTGATATGGCTCGAAAAAGATGGTTTGAAGGTATTTCAGAAAAACCAAGTTTCAAAAACAGACGAAGAAGCAAAATCAGTTTTTATGTAAATTATGAAAGTTTGAAGAAAACAAAAGAAGGATTTAGAGGTGAAAAACTTGGCATAGTAAAAACATATCAACCATTACCAAAATTGCAAGATGGTCAAATATATTTAAACCCCCAGATTAGTTTTGATGGGAGAAACTGGTTTTTATCTATTGGATATAAGCAGGAATTTGAACCACTTGAATCAACTGGTAAAAGTCTTGGTATTGATGTTGGATTGAAAGAATTAGCGGTTTGCTCTGATAGTCAGTTTAAGAAAAACATTAACAAAACAAAAAATATTAAACGCCTAGAGAAAAAGCTAAAAAGAGAACAGCGTAAATTAAGCCGTAAACTTGAAGACAACACAAAAAATTATGACAAGAATAGAAAACCAATCTATAAAGAGCCTTTAAAAAACATGAAAAACATTCAAAAACAAAATCAAACAATTCGTAATTTATATAAAAAACTTAATAATATTAGAACAAATCATTTACACCAAACTTCAAGTGAGATTGTGAAAACCAAGCCATCTCGAATTGTAATGGAAGATTTGAATGTAAAAGGAATGATGAAAAATCGACACTTAGCTAAGGCTATTGCGAAACAAAAACTACATGAATTTAAAAGACAAATCAAGTACAAATGTGAAAAATATGGAATCGAATTTGTAGAAGCTGATAAGTGGTTTGCATCATCTAAAACTTGTTCTTGTTGCGGAGAAATCAAATCTGATTTAAAACTAAAAGATAGACTATTCCTTTGTGAATGTGGTTTTAAAATAGATAGAGATTTAAACGCAAGCATTAACTTAGCAAATTATCAAATTCAAAGAGCTTAAACCTAACTAAGCTTTGAATGTGTACGCAACGATACTGCGGAATTTAAGCCTGTGGAAAAGCAGATAAGTAGATGACCCAAATCTTTGATTTGGTGTCAGTCACTTAGTTGGTTCATCTAGAACCAAAAGCTTTGCTTTTGAGTGAATCGCTTTGTTGGTTCACCCAGAGTTATATCAAATAGGAGTAGCTTATGCAAAACTAGACTCGCAGAAGCAGGAAGGTATGAAGCGAAAATTGAAAGATATAAGCCATACCATAGTATAAATGTCTACATTTTCATAGAAATGTATATATTTTTCGTATCGGAGGGAGTATGTTTTTTAAAACAGAAAGTGGGAATATATCAAAATAGGAAACAGTTTGTTATTAAACCCCAGTTTTGTTGGGCCTAATATCTTCCTATATTGCATAAAAATATATATTTGCTAAATAGAGAGAAGCAACCCTAGAGAAAATAGCAGATATACCTTTAGAGCTAAATTCTTATTCTGGAGAAGTATCTAGCTCTAAAGAGGATATAATAATTAAAAAGATAGCAGTGCTAGGTACAGATAAAAAATAACTTGACTAGACTAGGCAGATTCGAGGTTTTTGAGTTAAATAGTAAAATATAGAAGGCTTAGTAAAATGAAGGGCACATAATATTTCATGAGAATACATAGAAAAAACAAGGATAAAGAAGAATGGCTTCTCGTTGAAAAAGGTATACAAGGTATTCGTAAGGCTTCTTGAATTTAGACAAGAAAATTATAGCATCTCTAGGGGTGAATAAAGTGGAGGATAAAAGAAAAACCTTAGATTTATTAGAGGGTAAGATTGGGAAAACTTTCATTTTGCTTGCCATACCGATCTTAATGGCTATGTTAATGCAGACCTTTTTTAATATTGTCGATACTTATTTTGTGTCAAGATTAGGAACAGATGCTATTGCGGCAATGGGATTGACTTTTCCTATTTTTATGTTAAGCATATCTTTAGGGTCAGGTGTGTCCATAGGGATTAGCTCTTTAATAGCTAGAAATATAGGGGCGGGGGAGAGAGAAAAAAGTTTCTTAGCAGCAGCTAATGGATTGCTACTAGCAGTAGCCATGGGATTGTTCTTCTTTGTTTTCGGTATAACGATTGTAAATCCCATGTTAAGATTTATTGGAGCAGAAGGGGAAGTTTTTAGGATGGCAAAAATCTACATAATGATTATAGCTATGACTATGCCTATTAAGTTTCTGTTAGCTGCCATTGATGGTATTTTTCGAGGGGAAGGAAAAACACAGCTCTCCATGGTTGCTTTAATAAGCAGTTCAGTTGTAAACATTATATTAGATCCTTTACTTATTTTTGGTATAGGCCCTTTTCCCAGGCTAGAAGTAGCTGGTGCTGCTATAGCAACAGCAATTGCTTGGACAGTGGGAGTAAGTATAGGTATTCTATTTATTTTAAAGAATAAAAGCAGTATAATATTAAAATCTTATCATTTCCGATGGAAATGGGAGTATATAAGAAATGTCTTAGCAGTAGGGCTACCCTCTTCTGTAGCACAGGGAGCTATAGCCTTTACAATGGTATTTATTAATAAATTCGCCATGGATTTTTCTCAGGAGGCGGTTGCAGCCTATGCTTTAGGTTTTCGAATAGATAGTATTACTATTTTACCGGGGGTAGCCTTTGGAGGAGCTACCATTGCTATGCTAGGACAAAATTTTGGTGCAAAAAACTACTATAGGGTAGAGGGTATCTTTAGAAAAGCAACGGTTTATGCGGTGGTGGTGATGGGAGGACTGGCAGTTTTAGTCTGGATTTTCCCAAAGCCCTTATTAATGATTTTTCTAGAGGACTCTGGAGATGGAATTAGCGAAGTATTAAGGCAAGGTACAAGCTATCTACGCATCATGGCTCTAAGCTATATTTTTATAGGGATGGGAATGGTAAGTAATGCCTCCTTCCAAGCAATTGGAAGAGGAATACCTACGTTTATAACAACAGCCATTCGTTTTTTTATTTTAGCTATTCCATTAAGTTATACACTAGCCTACTTATTTAAGCTTGAAACCATTGGAATATGGCTGGGATTATCTATTTCAAACATATTTTTTGGGTTTGTGTCTAGATACTGGTTTTTATACTTTTTTTCTAAAAGATATGGTTGTAAAAAACAATTACCATAGAAAAGACTAAACTTTAATCATAGGCGTTAACTTAACCCTATTATTTCTAAGATTCCCTCGCCAACTGCCATTTTCTTAATTCTAAGATTCTTCAACTCCGCTAATCTGATATGATTTATAATTCAAAGGGCTAAATCAGTGATATAATAAATTATATACTTTATGTGGGATGGTGTTTATGAAAGGTATACATTATTATCGAGCAAAGGCATGTAATATGGTTGAGATTAAAACCTGTGCTAATGATGTACATGCATATAAAGATCATATTCATCAAGAATTATCAATAGGCTATATAGAAAAAGGAGCAACAGTATTACATGTAAACGGAAAAAATTATGACATTAGGGCTGGTGATGCAGTGATTATATATCCCTATGTAAGCCATAAGTGCCAGCCTTTAAATATTAATGAATGGCAATTTACGATGATCTATGTAGAGAATGAGTTTTGTAAAGAGATATTTGATGATCTAGATAGAAAGCATTCCATTGGTATAAAAAAGCTAGGTAAGCACGAATTTGATCAGATTAAACATTTTGCTGATGTTCTAAAAAGTGATGTCAGCAGGTTTGATAAGGAAATTGAACTGATAAACACACTTCTTCAGCTATTCACCACATGTGATGTGGCTATTAAACTTAAAAGTAATGGAAAAATCAATATAATCAAAAATTACATAGAGGAACATTTTCTTCAATCATTAAACTTGAAGGATATAGAGGATCGTTTTAGCATTAATAAATTTGCATTAATCAAAGGTTTTAAGGATAAGTTTAATACTACTCCTAATGCCTACCAGTTACAGCTTAAAATTGATTATGGAAAATATCTCTTAAAAAGTAGCAGCAATATAGTGGATATTGCTCTAAGATCGGGTTTTTATGATCAAGCTCATTTTACAAAGGAATTTAAAAAAGCCTATGGGATAACCCCCCTTCAATATCATAAATCGTTAAAATTATAAGACAATATTATACAATAAAGAAATAGAAAATACCTCTATAATCATTTTATAAAGGAGGTATTTATATATGAAATGTGTGATGATTATTGATGGAAGTTTACCAGTGGGTATAATCGCAAATACCACTGCAGCATTAGGAATTAGTCTAGCTAGTGAAGCAAGGGAGTTAATCGGTAAGAAAGTGGTAGATAGGGATGGTAGGATTCATGAAGGTATTACAAACATACCTATTCCTATACTAACTTTATCTAGAGAAGAAATTAAGAAAGAATATGATATTTTGCTAGAAAATAATGATCCGGACATTAGGGTCATTGGTTTCAGTGAGGTGGCACAGAAATCTTTAAATTATGATGATTACGAAATAAAGCTATCTTCAACAAACAAAAATCTAATTAACTATCTAGGCTTATGTCTCTATGGGCCAAAGAAAAAGATTAATAAATTAACAGGCAACCTAAAAATGCTAAGGTGATAGGGTAGCCGAGTTTATTTGGAGGATGTAGTGCTTGATCTCCCACCTGTATAAGTAGATAACCCAAAACTTTGATTTGGTGTCAGCCACTTAGTTTGTTGACCTAGAAGTGGGGTTTTAGCAATACATCAAAGGATAAATTTTATTAAGTACTTAGAAGAAGGTTTAGGATGCGATTGGAAATCAGTACCTGATAAGACTTTATGAATATTTAATAGGCCAATGCGACAGCAAAAACCGTTCCTTTGCATTGCTGTCGTATTGATCATAAATTTATTCAACCTTGAGGTTCAAGGTTGTCTCAGCATTATAGCCGTAGCCCTTTCGATTCCATTCTGCTACAGGGGGTTGAATTCTTCCTGTGGTGTCCTTTGCCCTAACTTTTATTAAATATTCCCCAGGGTTGACAGCATTCCATGTATATGTCCAAAAAACCCAAGAGTAAGGTTCTTTTATATTATGCTGTAGCGTAGTTTGTCCCCAACTGTTTCCACCATTTAGGCTTATTTCAACTTCGTATATAGTTCCTTGACCTGTCCAGGCAATTCCAAAAATTTCATGCACCCCAGTATCTAAAATGGAATAGTCCAATGGTTGTTGTATTGGGGAGGTTTTGATTGCCATGCACTTATAGGATATGCTGCAGGGTTAGCGGTTAAACATTCTATATAACTAAGTGAGTGTATAAATAATTTTACATGTAAAGATACAGTTTAACCTCGCAAAAATATTTATTAGGTAACGCAAATCGTTTCTCCTTCATATACTATAATAATCAGGTTATATAGTAATGGGGGAGTCATTGTGAAGAAAGCAATATATGTATATTCAAGTGAAGTGGTAGAATATATAAGATTTCATAATAAAAACATACAAGATGCAAAGATAAATAAATACAACAATCAAAAAGAGCAAAAGAAGTTTCAAAAAAAGTGGTCCCAATTACCTTATGCTGGAGAAGTAGAACTCCCTAAGGGAATTGACCCAACTGCTGGTTCAGGGCCGTTATACTTCATGAAAAGAAGTAGAGGTGGAGAATTTGTTTCGCTAGACGGAAAGAACATTAGATTTACTATACAACATCCAGGTAACATAGATTTTTGTAAAGAGTTATCCATTGTTAAGGATGTACTAAATAACATTACCTTGCAGCAAAGAAAGATTGCAGAATATTGGGGGGAGGGTCCAGCCACAAAACAATGGACACCTATTATAGATCGGCTGCTGGACACCTATGAGTTTACTCCAGTACAATCGGCTCGTGTACTTGCAGCAGTTCAGGCAGGAATTAGCGATGCATTTGTAATCACTTGGTATTATAAGTACCTTTGGGATGTTCCCCGCCCAAATCAGTTGGACAAAAAACTTCTTACAGCGATTTGTACGCCAAAATTTCCTGCTTATCCATCAGGACATTCTGTTATATCAGGAACAGCTGAGGTTATTCTAAGCTACTTTTTTCCTCCAGAAGCTGAAAGATTAAAAAAATTAGCAGAAGAGAATTCTATTTCACGTCTATATGGAGGTGTACATTTTTCAGTGGATTTAAGCGAGGGGCTGCGACTTGGACGGCAGATCGGAAGGTTTATTGTAGATATTTTAAGAAATCAGCTGGATAGCAACAGAAATCCTATAGATATACCGGTAAAACAGGATTTATATGCTAATTTAAATCCACCGCCATATGATCAGGTTATTCCCTATCCTGCTAGAGTTAGAGCGTGTGATTTACCACTTTTGCCAGAGGAATAAGAAACCACCCGCAAAACCAGTTTGATTCTCTGAAGAAAGCGTTTAGGGCATTCGTTTCAATGGGTTTCGGAGCAACTGCTATTGCATAATATGGCAGATAAATTCAGTTATAAAATTTGATTGTATTTCTTTTGCGGTCATGATATAATTTACTCATTATTTGCTGGAGGAGTTTTACTATGGTCACTATGTTGAATGTAATGTATACAAATAAATATTATTATTACTATTATAGATAAAGTTTGCTGAAATGAAAAAATTCATAGATGCAAACTTGTAAATTGTTTTTAAAATACGGTTTGTATCTATGATGGTATATTGGTAGTGCAAAAAACCACGTAGATTCTTCTATGTGGTTTTTTATTATGAGAAGGTTAAACCACATGATATAAAGTCTGTGTGGTTTTTTTGTTTTATAAATAGAATAAGGAGGCTAGTAAAATGAAAGTTACTGAAACCGAGGGAATCAATCAAATTCAAGAAAGAGAGGGGTTTAATAGTAAACTTGGATTTATACTGTCCTGCGTAGGTTCAGCAGTAGGATTAGGAAATGTATGGATGTTCTCCTGGAGATTGGGCAGGTATGGAGGGGCTGCTTTTCTTATACCTTATCTACTATTTGTTTTTATACTAGGAACAACAGGACTTATGGGTGAGTTTGCATTAGGTAGAGCTAAAGGCAAAGGTTCTATGGCAGGGATTAAGGAAATACTAGATGATAAAAAAATTGCTGGAGCATCTATTTTATCTATAATACCTACCTTGGGTGTATGCGGTATTTTTTTATTTTATAATGTAGTAGTAGGATGGGTTCTAAAATATTTTTCAATGAGTGTTGTTAATAATTTTAGAAATATAGATGTAGAAACCTATTTAGATAGCTTTTTAGGAAGTAACCAGACCATTGTTTGGCTTGCATTAGCTATAACGATAACAACCATCATATTAACCTTTGGCGTAAGTAAAGGTATAGAAAAGGCTAACAATGTCATGATGCCCACTCTTTTTCTAGTGTTTATCGTTTTGTTAATAAGGGCACTGACATTGCCGGGTGCATCTGAAGGAATTAAATATTTGTTAATACCTAAGTGGTCTTATCTACTAGATCCAGTAACTTGGGTAATGGCATTGGGACAAGCATTTTTCACTGTATCTTTAAATGGGGCAGGCATGGTAGTGTATGGGAGCTATGCAGATAAAAGTTTAGATATACCATCATCAGCATTTAATACAGTGTTTTATGATGCCTTAGCAGCAATATTAGCAGCTTTTATTATCATACCAGCAGCTTTTGCTTTTGGTTTGGATCCAGCTGCAGGACCAACGCTTTTATTTATAACAGTACCTACCATATTTAAATCTATGGCAGGAGGACATTTATTTGGTGCTATATTCTTTGGAAGCATTGTATTTGCAGCTATATCTTCTACGATAAACATGATGGAGGCAACTTCGGAAGCCTTTATGGAAAAAGTTAAATGGAGCAGAGAGAAGAGCGTGATTTTCATAGGAATAATATCTTTTTTCATAGCTATTCCTCTAAGCTTAAACATGAATCTATTTGGAAATTTTTCTGATATTGTTACGATTTATATAGCTCCATTAGGAACACTTATTGCAGCGGTAACTTTCTTCTGGGTATATGGTATTGAGAAGGTCAGAAATGAAATAAATTGTGGAGCAGAAAAACCTTTAGGTAAGTGGTTTGAACCTTTAGCGAAATATGTATTTGTGCTGGTTTCAGTTATCGTGATTATTTTAGGGATTGTGTATGGAGGTATTGGTTAGTTAGATTTAAATTTTTTGTTTAGTTAAATGACAGTTATCTAGGTTTTCATAAGAAAGCAGGAAATTGGTCTGTGCCTGCTTTCTTTATTTATGGGTGTATTTAGAATATAGTTTTCGCAAAGTATGCTACTAAGTCTGATCCAATTGGTCTTTGCATAGGGAGGAGAAAATAGGATAACAATAGAATAGATAATATGTATACGAATATGGTAAAATTATTAAGATGAAGAATTAGGAGCTGATAGAATGAATAAAAAACTCGCCATTATTGCTGATGATTTTACAGGATCTAATGACACAGGGGTCCAGTTCACAAAAAAGGGTTTAAAGACCGGTGTTCTGACCAATATAGATAACATTAAAGAGGCTCTTGAGGACTTAGATGTAGTAGTGGTAGATACGGAAAGTAGATTTGATGCAAAAGAAATAGCTTATGAAAAAGTAAACAAGGTGGCTAAGGTACTACAGGCTAACCAGATTGATTATATTTATAAAAAGTTAGATTCTACCCTTAGAGGAAACATTGGGGCAGAGATTGAAGCAGTGATGCAAGCTACTGAGACAAATCTAGCTATCGTGGTTCCTAGCTTACCCAAAAACGGCAGAACTGTTGTGGGGGGGATCCAGTTAGTTCAACATGTTCCCCTAGAAAAAACAGAATTTGCTAAAGATCCTATGAATCCAGTACATTATTCCTATATTCCAGATATTATTGCTTTACAGACGGATAGGAAAATAGGAATTATTCATCTTCAAAATGTATTAAAAGGCCCTGAGGCCATTATGGAAAAGATTAAAAAATTTGCTGAAAGAGGCATTGAAATTATTGTTATAGATGCTATCAGTAGTGAAGATTTAATAAACATTTCTACTGCAACCGCAGGAATAGAGAAGAAGCTTATTTTTGCTGGTTCTGCTGGGCTAGCCGAATTTCTTCCTGATGCTTTAGGCATAGTAAGGAAAGATACTTTAAAGATGAAAAAGGGGAATGTTGTGGTTGTTGCAGGAAGTGTCAGCGACATTACTAGAGCACAGGTGAATTTTGCTGCCAAAGACCCTTCTGTAGAGGTGATTGATATTAATATAAAAAATGCCTTTGATCATCCTAAAGAGGAAAAAATAAGAATAATGAAAATGATAGATAATTACATAAAAGAAGAGAAGGATGTTATTATTAGATCAGCTAAAACCAGGAAAGATGTTGAATATGCTCGGCAAGTAGGCAGAGAAAAAGGGTGGACGAATAATGATATAAGTAGAGAGATTGCTGAGTTTTTAGGAGAAGTCACAAAGGACCTTTGTAAAAAATTAAAAATAAAAGGATTATTATTAACAGGTGGAGACATTGCTATTAAAGCAGCAAGACTTATGGAGGTTTCTGGGACATTAATTGAAGATGAATTACTACCTGCTATCCCCGTAGGAAAATTTATTAGTAAGGAATATGGGCATATAGCTATTGTAACAAAAGCAGGTGGATTTGGAGAAGAGGACGCAATTTCAAAAATTATCGCGTCTTTGAAGAAAGGGTGATATGTTATGACAAAACACAAAGCAGTTATTGGAATCACAATGGGAGATCCAGCAGGTATAGGTCCTGAGATTATCTTAAAAAGCTTTAAGCATAACAAAGTAGAAGATTGTAACTTAGTAGTCATTGGTAATATAGATGTCATGAACAAAGTGAAAGATATTATTCGTATTGAAGGTATTCAGTTAAATAAAGTGAATCAGGTGTCGGAAGCAAAGTTTCAAGAGGGGGTGCTCAACGTACTGCATCTTGATAATATTCAAATTCATGAGCTTCTTCCAGGGAAAGTACAAGCTATGGCAGGAAATGCTGCTTTTGAATATGTAGTTAAAGCAGTGGAACTGGCTTTAAACAAGGAAATAGATGCTATTGCAACAGCACCGCTAAATAAAGAGGCCATGAAGGCGGCAGGCCACAACTTTCCAGGGCATACAGAAATTCTAGCACACTATTCAAACACTAAAAATTACGCGATGTTGCTTTATGATGAGGCATTAAAAGTAATTCATGTTTCTACCCATATTTCTTTGAGGAAAGCTATTGATACCTTAAGCCAAGAGCGTATAGCTTCTGTTATTGATATTGCTCATGAAACCTTAAAAAAGCTGGGTTATGAAAATCCAAGAATTGCTGTGGCAGGAATTAATCCTCATGCCGGTGAAGGTGGATTATTTGGAGACGAAGAAGAACAGGAAATTATACCTGCTATCAATAGAAAACGTAGTGAGGGAATAAGTGTAGAAGGACCTATTTCACCAGATACTATCTTTTTAAGAGCAAAGCAAGGAGAATATGATATTGTAGTAGCTATGTATCATGATCAAGGACATATTCCTCTTAAGTTAATAGGGTTTCATAGTGGCGTCAATGTAACCGCAGGACTTCCTATAATAAGAACATCAGTAGATCATGGTACTGCCTTCGAAATTGCCTGGAAGGGAATCGCTAATGAAGAAAGCATGCTACAGTCTATTGAATTGGCCAAAATATTGTCAGGTAAGTAAGTTCTTATCCTAAAAAAAGTCACCTTCTGATGAAAAAACAGAAGGTGACTTTTTTTATTAGTTTAGAAGAAATGCAATAAATTGCTTGACAGTTTAAAGAACGATTACAGATACGCCATCAGGTATAACAGTAATCTTTGAATCTTTTTTGCCTAAAATTTCATCTGCCTTTGCAATTGCTTCTTCTACAGAATGTGCAGGAATCATATGTAAATCAGAAACCATTTCGTCTGGAGCATCTGATACATAGATAACTTTTGCATTTTTTAGAACTCGAGCAAAGATTTGAGACTGCCATTGATCAGGAATCGTCTTTTCACTTGGTGTGGCTAAGAAGGCATCCATCATCCTATGTACATCCTTTTCTTCCTTGAATGTCTTATGAAAGTGATCTCCACCATGACCGTCATTGGACTTTGCAACCATGATGATGACGCCACCTTTATTGACAGTGGCCTCTGCTGCTGTCATGCCCTTTACTGCCTGATAAATGTTTTGGTCTAGAGGATAACCTCCATTTGTTGTAATTACTATGTCTGAAGGAACACTGTCAACCTTGCAGTAATCATTTAAAAACTTACAGCCTTCTTTATGAGCCAAGTCACAATCCCCAGCTACTGCAAAAATGACTTCCTTCTCAGAGTTAATGACAACATTTACGATAAAATCTAATCTTGCAGCTCTTGCAGCATAAAGCATATCCCTTTGGATAGGGTTGCCATCAATGATACCAGTTCTTGCTTTTTCATTATCTATAAACTCTGCATTATGATTATACATAACGGTAGCTCTGCTGGCGACTCCAGGTAATACACTCTTTCTTCCACCAGAAAAACCAGCGAAAAAGTGAGGCTCAATAAATCCTTCTGAAACAAGGAGATCTGCTTCTACTGCTAGTTTGTTTATAATTAATAAACCACCAGAAGGAAGCACGCCTATGTTAACCAGCATACTCTCATCATCACAATCATGAACATATATTTTTTCATTCGCTATGATTTCAGGTCCAAACTTGGCCTCCAGTTCAGCTTTCGTTGTTTCTCTATGGCATCCTGTTGAGATTAATATTGTAATATCAGCATCAGGGTTACCCTTTCTGATCTCTGCCAGCATTAAAGGCATGATAACCTTACTTGGTACTGGTCTTGTGTGATCACTTGCGATAATAACCACCTTGTTTTTACCCTTTGCCATTTCCTTTAACCTTGGGGTACCTATCGGATTTTCAATGGCTTGTTGCACCTGTTCTATTTGGCTTAGCTGGGGTTTATACTCGTGCATCTCAGATACTAGAAGGGCATTGAGTCTTTCTTCTGGTATTTCAACATCAAGGTATTCTTTTCCATAGGGTAATTTAATCGTTGTCATAACTTATTCCTCCAATTCTCTAGTCTAGATATGCTTATTTATAGTTACTATTGTATAGCTGCTTTTGCTTCTTCTCTCTTATGTAAATAGTTTACTAAGATAGGACATAATATTGCGGTAACAATGATTGCAGCAGCAATTTGAACGGTTGCTGTAGGGGCAATAGCTGCTAAGGATTCGTCAACTGCTGCTAGCGCTGCTGGTGTTGCAACTGCGTTTCCAGCTGTTGTACCAATAGCTGCACCAATTTGAGGACGCTTAGCCTTAAGAAGCTTCATTGTGAAGTATCCTCCGATACCGGTTAATAATGTAGAAGCAACACCTAAAATAATACCAGGAATACCTGCCTGTATAATCTGTCCAAAGTTTAATGCTGCGCCTAATGGGAAAGCAAAAAACGGTATGATTAAAACAGTTCCAGGTGCTAAGAATTCTCTTAAGTCTTCATCTAGGTTACCTAAAATAAATCCTATTAATATCGGAATAATCGTAGCCACAAGTGCTATAATAGGCACAGTAGCTATTCCTGTTATACCAAATGCCAACATAGTAAAAAAGGGTCCATCATTTAAGGAAAGTATGGAGATCGCACCAACATCTGTTGAATCACCAAATTCTCCAGCTAAAGCTGCATAAAGTCCTCCATTTGAATTTGTTAATGCACCAATTACTGCAAGGGAAGAAATCCCCAAAACGCCTGCTGTTCCAAATAAATTATTAACAAGAACACCTAATACAGCACCGATAAGAACCTTTGAAGCTGTTAAAGCTACACCTTTTACCAAGGGAGAACCTACTTGTTTAGCATTAATTTGTGCCCCATTACAAAATAAAAATACTGCTAAGATAGGCATTGCACCTGTCTTAAAGAGATTTGTTGTAAATCCACCTATTTCTAATGCCTGGGGAAAAATTGTATTAATTAGTGCACCTAGCAAAAGCGGAACCACCATTAAACCGCCCGGAACCTTTTTGACAAACTTTAAGATTTTCATTTTTTCTCTCCTCCTATTTTGTCGCTAAATATCAGTAATCATAGATTTTTTCTTCTGCTACTTTCTTAAAGCATATTCCCCCTTACTTATTTTTCTTGTTTTTCTTCTTTTTACTAACCATGTTTTTCTATTAATATCTTACCGTATTTTGGCCTAGAAGAAAAGCTTTTATGCTTTTAAATCAAATATATCTATTTTGCTTTAAAATATAACGAGAATCTCCAAAAATCGTTTTCTGTAGCGTTTTATAAAATAGGATAAGCTTTCCTAAGATACATACATAAAAAAATTTTGTTTCAAAAAACTTTTATCTTAATTGGAGGGTATATTATATAAAGAGATAAAAAAGGTGGTGATTTAGTGAAAGAAAACATAAGAAAGATAAAAGCTGGAGATAAAGAAGCTTTTAGAATGCTATACGATCAATATGCAGATTATGCACTGAGGGTGGCTACAGTGATTACTAAAAATAGAATGTATGCGGCAGATGCAGTGCAGGAAGCCTTTATTCGTGTTTATAGCAATATTCATAGTTTTGATGAAGATAAACCCTTTGAACCTTGGCTTTATAGAATTCTTATTAACGAGTGTAATCGAATTTTAAAAAATCAATCAAAAACCATCCCTATAAGTAACTACTTAGAAAGTCATCCTCCAATCATAGAAGAAGATGCTTATCATTTCCAGGAA
Source organism: Clostridium formicaceticum (assembly GCF_001854185.1). NCBI lineage: Bacteria > Bacillati > Bacillota > Clostridia > Peptostreptococcales > Natronincolaceae > Andreesenella > Andreesenella formicacetica. The sequence goes on along the minus strand of NZ_CP017603.1, from coordinate 1,043,309 downwards.
TATGAGGAGTTATATGATGCCATCAAGGGACTAGAGGATATAAATAAAGTGCCTATTGTATTAAAATATTTAAAAGGATTTACAGAGCTTGAAATTGCAAATATATTAGAGCTTAATGTAAATACTGTAAAGTCTCGATTGTTTAAAGGCAGAGAAAAGTTAAGAAAGATGATGAGAAAATTTGATGAAGGGAGGAACCAAAATGAAAAAAAGCTTTGAGGATAAAATAAAGGAAACACTGGTGAAACAGACTGATACATCTATAGAACTTAAAGAGGAAATATGGAAAAGAATTGAAAAAAGCATTGATAAGAATAATGCCAATAAGGAGGAACATGGGATCGTGAAAAAGCAAAAACCAAGTAAAAAAAGATTTTGGGGTTTAGGAACAATTGCTGCTGCACTGATTGTGATGTTTTTAGCAGGGACGGCACCAGGGCATGCTACTATTGATAGGATTAAGGAATTATTTGTGCCAGAGAAAACCATTGTAGAAGAGATAGAAGGCCAAGAAGAGCAGACAGATGTAAGTTTGCAAAAGAGTAAGTTAGGCTATGTTATTTATTTTGATGAGGAAAGATATGTGTTAGAAACGATAGATGGTAAAGATAAAATTGCTCCAAAAGAACAAGCGGATTATGTACCGGAAGTATTCATGGAAATAGAACAGATAGAAGGAAAAACGATTGAGAATCTTGCGCCAGAAATAAAAAATGCTTTAGAAGAAGAGTATGGAATTACTATCAATATAGAAGAGGTGGAAGACCCTGTAAAAGGCATTGTCTTACATGGAACGAAAGGGAAAAATTGGGATGACATTGTTGTAAGATGTTATTTGGTGGATAATACACAAGGGGGGACCTTTATCATCAAACAGCAATACTTTCTAGAGGCAGCAGAAGGCTTTGGACATAGATTTTATAATATGTTAAAGGAATTTGAAATTGTTACAGAAGAGGAATAGTTTTTTGTAGGCTAGCTTAGAAATTTATTCTAAGCTGGTCTTTTTTGTTGATTAAAGTTGACACTTCTGTAATACTATGTTAAAATTTTAATAAAGAATAAAGCAATGAAGGTTTTATTCTGTTTTTACAATATTCGTGATTTCTATATTATCAACCATACATAAAAGAATAATTGAGAAATATAACCATGAAGGTTTACTGCGATACAGAAGTATTGCGGCTAATTTTCGTGGTTTTTTTATTTGCTTTGAGGCTTTTACTTAACATGAACTAGGGGGAGAGCGCATGGGAGAACTTTTAGAAAAAGTAGAAAAGTATTGGGATAAAAGAGCGGATGGTTATTGTCAAGTAAATTTGAGTGAACTCAATAGCTTTAAAAGAGAAGCGTGGATCAATTTAATTAATCAATATGCACCAAAGATAAGAAAAAGAAAGTTAAAGGTATTAGATATTGGTACTGGACCTGGTTTTTTTGCAATCATCATGGCAAGCTGCGGTTATGAAGTTACTGCTGTTGACTATACGGAAACAATGCTGCAAAGAGCTAAAAATAATGCAGGTGTCTATAGGGATAACATTACATTTAAAAGAATGGATGCCCATCGTTTAGAATTTCAAGACAACACATTTGATCTAATCATTACTCGAAATTTAACATGGAATCTTGAAAGACCTCAGGAGGCCTATAGAGAATGGCATAGGGTACTGACAGAGGGAGGAAAGTTATTAAATTTTGATGCCAACTGGTACCTACATGTGCATGATGCTGAGAAAAGAAAAGAATATGAACAGGATAGAAGGAATACACTGGAAAAAAACTTTGAGGATCACTATACCAGTACAAATACGGAGGCAATGGAAGCTATAGCAAGAAACCTTCCTTTGAGCAGGGAACATAGACCAGCATGGGATGCAAAAGAACTCCTTAAAATTGGTTTTAAAAAGATTATGATAGATACAGAAATTGGCGCTAAAGTATGGGATGAAGAAGAACTTGTAAACTATGGTTCTACACCTATGTTTATGGTTGCAGGAGAAAAGTAAATTTGTTTCATATGCAAAGAAGGAAGGGGCATGATACTTAAATATCATGCCCCTTCCTTCTTTGCAAAAATATATTTCAGCAGTATAATTGATATATTATACAATAGATGGTGGGAGGTTATGTTTTATGGAAAGTAAGCAAATAACAGGGAATACAAGATTTATGGGAATGCTTTTGGCATTTGGTGCTGTAGTGTTATGGGGACTTTTGCCTCTTTATTGGAAACTGCTAAAGGAAATTCCCGCCGATGAGATATTAGCTCATAGAGTTTTCTGGTCCTGTGCCTTTTTATTTTGTATTTTAGCGTATCAGAAAAAACTTTCCGACATCAAAAAAGTGGCTGAAAACAAAAAGAATTTGCTGATTGTGGCGGTGGGTGCTGTTACAATCTCTATCAACTGGGGTCTGTACATATGGTCTGTTAACTCTGACTATTTAGTAGAGGCCAGCATGGGATACTATATTAACCCTTTAGTGGTGGTAACTTTAGCGACGGTAGTATTAAAGGAGAAGTTAAATAAGTGGCAAGCTGTATCCATTATGGCGGCAGCGGTAGGCGTAGTTATTTTAACGATACAATACGGACAAGTGCCTTGGGTTTCTTTGATGCTGGCTATAAGTTTTGCACTTTATGGTTTGTGCAAGAAGTTGGCAAAAGCAGATTCCTTGACAGGACTCATGCTAGAGACTTTGTTGCTTATGCCGATAGCACTTGGATATATTCTCTTCAAAGAATATCATGGAATAGGCTCTCTAAGAGTGGTTCCCTTTAATACTTTGATGATTCTTTTTCTTGCAGGGGTTGCTACGGCTACGCCTCTAATGATGTTTGGAGAGGCGGCTAAAAGAATACCGTTATCTGTGATGGGTTTTTTTCAATATGTCACACCTACTATTAGCCTAATTCTTGGTGTTTTTCTATACCATGAAGAATTTACTAGGACACACTTTATTAGTTTTGGATTTATTTGGGCTGGATTGCTGCTATTTTCTTTATCTCAAATAGCAGGAATGAAAAAGCTTCAACCAGAAGAGCTACACAGTTAAAAACTGTAATATAATGACGGTCATATGTTTTCTTATACCAATAACCTTTTTAAGGATATGATTGTAAAAGTATTCCTTTCTGACTAGACTTATAAGTCCTGTCAGAAAGGAATCGCTACTTATTGGGAAAAATTTGTTTTATGTTAATTTAGACTTTATATCTGATGATGAGATTTTATTTTCATCGTAATCTACAGTTACAGTATTGGCAAAAGAATCTACTCTTACAGCCTTTACTCCGTCTAACGCTGCAATTGACTTATGAATCTCTTTACCTTTAGCTTTTGCGTCACCTTTGAACTTAAATTTTTCAGCTTTCATTGTATCACCTCCTCTCTTTAGATAGTATTTACTTTTAAAAAAATTTACTATCATCTATTCAACTAGAAATATTAAGAATTTTTTCAAAAACTAGGTGAGCATTCAGAGTAGTTGAAAAGGCATTATTTTAACCAAATAGAAATAAGTGGAAAGTACGCACTTGACAGAACTTCAAAAAAGAAATTTGTAAATAAGCACAAAAGGGAATTTACTTAAAGCTGATAAAATAAAAATAGAGACCATCTAAAATTTTTTTATTTTTAAAATATACACAAATATTGACAACAGAGAAACAAAAATATATAATATATGACAACGGTTATCATTATCATATATTATATATTTTCAAAAAGGGGGTTGCTAAAAAAGAAAAAAACACAGAAATATGTGATTACATGGAGTAGATTTAAAGTGCAAACCAGTACTTGATGACAGCAAAGGAGGATTCAGATGAAAAAGTTTATTTCTGGTTTAATGGTAGGTGTTACTTTGATGACAGGCATAGCTTATGCTACTGGAACACAAATAGAGGTTTCTTTTCGACCACTAAAGTATTATGTTGATGGCATAGAAAAAGCACCACCTACCGACCAAGCTGGATTTATCTACAACGGAAGAACCTATGTACCATTAAAGTTTGTATCAGAAACTCTTGGAAAAGAAGTAAAATGGGATGGAGATACTTCTTCTATTCATATTGGTGGGAAGACGGTGGCAACAGAAACACAGATAAATCATTTACATAATTATGAAGATGGAACTTATAGAGGAATGTTTGCAGATAGAGGTGATATTCAGGTCTCTGTTGAGTTTAAGCTTGAAAACAATATTGTGACAGACATTAGTTTTAGGCAACTCTACCACGGTGGCAAGGATTATCGAACAGAAAAAGAAGATGAAGTCATGATAGGCTTAAGAGGACAATACGAACAGTTGATCCACCATCTTGTTGGGAAGGATATTCGTGAAAGCTTACATCATTTATACGAACCAGGGAATGTTGTTACAGAGGATGTAGATGCTTTTACAGGGGCTACCCTTAGATCTGGAAAAGTTATCTCTGCTGTTAGAGATGCTCTTAATAGAGGGGTTTATAAATACTAATTTAAAATAAAACATAATAGCTAAATAATACTTCTTTTATAGAAGCTTACCTTTAATAAGGATAGGCTTCTATTTTTATAAGAAGCGAATGAAAAATTAGCACTCAGTCTAAGTGAGTGCTAATTTTCTATTGACTAAAAATTCATATAGTTGTAATATAGATTTGTACAAAGAATCGAGGCTGTACTTTGTATCTATAAATAAATCGTTACATAAATCATATGAAGTGATAAGGAGGATATTATATGAATAAAGAAAAAGGAAATTTATCAATTCACAGCGAAAATATTTTTCCTATCATTAAAAAATGGTTATATTCAGATCAGGATATCTTCATCCGAGAGCTAATTTCAAATGCTTGTGATGCTATCACCAAGGTGAAAAGATTAAGCAGCTTAGGAGAAGCAGATTTAGGTGATAATACAGATTTTCAAGTAAAGGTTGTCTTAAATAAAACAGCTAAAACCTTGAAATTTATTGATAATGGTATAGGTATGACGGAGGAGGAAGTGAAAAAATATATTAATCAAATTGCTTTCTCGGGAGCGGAGGATTTCTTAAAAACCTATAAGGACAAAGGTGATGTAGATCAAATTATTGGGCATTTTGGCCTTGGTTTCTACTCTTCTTTTATGGTAGCAGAAACTGTTGAAATTAATACTTTGTCCTATAAGCAAGATGCTCTAGCAGTTAAATGGCGTTGCGACGGCAGAACAGAGTTTGAAATGGAAAACAGTAGTAAAGACGAAAGAGGTACAGAGATTACCTTGTATCTAGGGGAAGAAGGAGGAGATTTTTTAAACGAGTATACGGTAAAGTCTACTATTGAAAAATATTGTTCCTTTATGCCTTACCCTATTTATTTTGAAGTGGCTGATAAAGAACCAGAAAAAGACAAAGACGGGAACCTTATTGTTGAGGAACCTGAAGTACTAAACGATGTAACGCCATTGTATTCCAAGCAGCCAAGCAGTTGTACAGATGAGGAATACAAGGAATTTTACAGAAAAACCTTTAGAGATTTTCAAGAACCTCTTTTCTGGATCCATCTTAATATGGATTATCCATTTAATTTAAAAGGAATTCTCTACTTCCCTAAACTAAATACAGAGTTCGATACCATGGAAGGCCGTATTAAGCTATACAACAATCAGGTTTTCGTAGCAGATAATATTAAAGAAGTTATTCCAGAGTTTTTATTGCTTCTAAAGGGCGTGATTGATTGTCCTGATTTGCCACTAAATGTATCTAGAAGCTTTTTACAGAACGATGGCTTTACAAGAAAAATATCTGATTATATTACGAAAAAGGTAGCAGATAAATTAAATAGTCTTTTTAAATCAGAACGAGAAGGTTTTGAAAAATTTTGGGAGGACATTAGCCCATTTATTAAATATGGCGTGTTGAAGGATAGCAAGTTTTATGAAAAGGTAGCGTCAATTATACTCTATAAAACTACCAACCAGCAGTATATTACATTGGAAGAATATCTTGAAAAATATGGGGAAAAGCTAGACAAGCAAGTTTATTATGTCTCTGATGATGTACAACAGGCGCAATATATTAAAATGCTACAGGAATATGAGCTAGAGGCTGTAATCTTAGATCATAATATTGATTCCGCCTTTATATCTCATATGGAGATGAAAAAGAAGGATATTGGTTTTAAAAGAGTAGATTCAAATATTACAGAATTAATGAAGGATAAAGACCAAGCAACGGATGGAGAAAGCAGTACCAAAGAAGCAGAAACTTTGACAAAGGTTTTTAGCAAAACCCTTGGTAAGGAAGACTGTAAAGTTCAACTTGAAAGCTTAAAATCTCAAGATGTTGCAGGGATGATTATTCTTTCTGAAGAAAGCAGAAGAATGCAAGAAATGATGAAGAGATATAGTATGGGCGGACTGAATATGGGTGCAATGCCAACAGAAGAAATACTTGTTTTGAATAAAAAGCATCCTCTTATTCAGTATATTTTAGAACATGCTGAGGAAGAAACAGAATTGTTAAATTGCATTGTTCAACAGGTGTATGATTTAGCAGTGATGGGCCATAAGCCACTTTCACCAGAAGCTATGACAAACTTTATTAAAAGAAGTCATGAGATCATGAAGCAGTTAATTTTATAAAAACAGATGATAAAAACACTTTTTGGTAGTTTCGTTTAAGCCAGCTTTTTATTAATCATGTGACAGAGCCCACCGCTCTGTCACATTGTTGTTTTTTCTATGGTATGTAATCCTATGCTTCGGGAAAAATAACATCGAAGGATGTAGTGATTCTGAAGCAAAATGATGAGAACTTCTAGCAACAAGCCGTAATATCTAAGAATCAGATGGAGTACTCTACCTGATTTTAGAGTTCTGTCTAGGTTAACGCTTAGAGAAGAAAGAGTATCTCCTAAAGGAAAAATTAAGGCAAAATAAGCTCCGGGCAGCTGTGAGTGAGCAAATAGAGAGGGTAATTTTGAGTGAGAATTAATAAATTTATTAGTGAAACAGGGATTTGTTCAAGGAGAGAAGCGGATAAACTGATTGAGGCAAAAAGGGTAACCATTAATGGGGCTATTGCTGAACTGGGTAGTATCGTAGGAATTGGAGACCTTGTACATATTGATGGTAAGTCTATTGGTGCTAAGAAAAGTCCAATCTATATTGCATTAAATAAGCCGGTGGGAATTACCTCTACCACGGAAAAACATGTGGCAGGGAATATTGTAGATTTTGTTAATCATCCAGAACGAATTTTTCCAATAGGCAGATTAGACAAGGATTCTGAAGGTTTAATCTTGCTTACGAACGATGGTGATATCGTAAATAAAATTTTGCGGGGAGAAAATAACCATGAGAAGGAATATGTTGTGACAGTCAATAAGCCAATTACGAAGACTTTTCTACAGGAAATGGCTAGTGGTGTAAATATTCTTGGTAAAAAAACAAAGCCTTGTAAGATAAAATATATCAATGAACGGGTATTTAAAATTATTCTTACGCAGGGGCTTAATCGACAAATCCGAAGAATGTGTCAGGTCTTTGGTTATAGGGTAGAGAAGCTTAAAAGAATACGGATTATGAATATTAAATTAGAGGAATTAAAAGTAGGAGCGTGGAGGAATTTAACAAAAGAGGAACTGAAACAATTAATAAAATCTCTTAACTAAGAGTGATTATTTTAGTAGGAAAAATCTGACAGTTAGATTGTATACAAAAAAATTATCATGGTTTGGAAAATTTAGAATATTATATCTTGCAAATGGTTTTTAATTTTGTTATAATTCATTATTATACATTTTGTATAAATTATACGAAAGTAATTTGCTTGCAAGCAGTTTTATTACTTAATCTAAATTTAGGAGTTTGATAGCAATGAAGTTATTAGAAAATATTATGGAGAAGGTTGTTAAAAGAAATCCAAATGAGCCAGAGTTTCATCAGGCAGTAAAAGAAGTTTTAGAATCTTTAGAACCAGTAGCAGAAAGAAATCCACAGTGGGTTGAAGCAGGAATATTCGATAGAATTGTTGAGCCTGAGAGACAAGTGATTTTTAGTGTACCATGGGTAGATGACAATGGCAAAGTTCAGGTAAATAGAGGATTCAGAGTTCAATTTAACAGTGCAATTGGTCCTTATAAAGGTGGTTTACGATTCCATTCATCCGTTTATATTGGCATTATAAAATTTTTAGGCTTTGAACAGATATTTAAAAACTCATTAACTGGACTACCAATGGGTGGCGGTAAAGGTGGAAGTGATTTTGATCCTAAAGGAAAATCAGACGGAGAAATTATGAGATTCTGTCAGAGTTTTATGTCAGAACTTTATAGACATATAGGAGAAAACACAGATGTTCCAGCAGGAGACATTGGTGTTGGTGGGCGTGAAATTGGTTATTTATATGGTATGTATAGAAAAATCAGAAATGATTTTACAGGCGTATTAACCGGAAAAGGATTAACTTGGGGTGGAAGCCTTGTAAGAACAGAGGCTACTGGTTATGGCCTTTGCTACTTCATGGAGGAAGCAATGAAGTCTATCAAAGGTAAGTCTTTTGAGGGTACTACTGTTGCTATTTCTGGTTCTGGTAATGTTGCTATTTATGCAGCTGAAAAGGTATATCAACTAGGTGGCAAGCCTGTGACTGTGAGTGATTCCAACGGATATATATATGATCCTGATGGCATTAATGTAGATACTTTAAAACGAATTAAGGAAGTTGAGAGAAAAAGAATAAGTGAATATGTAAAATACCATCCAAACGCAAGGTATACTGAAGGTTGTGCTGGTGTTTGGTCAGAAAAGTGTGATATAGCACTTCCTTGTGCTACGCAGAACGAGCTTGATGAAGAGGCGGCAAGGACATTAGTTGCCAATGGCTGTTTTGCAGTTGGTGAAGGTGCCAATATGCCAACAACTCCTGAAGCAATAGAAGTACTTCTTGAAAATGGCGTTGTCTTTGGCCCTGCAAAGGCTGCTAATGCTGGAGGCGTTGCTACTTCAGGACTTGAAATGTGTCAAAATAGTATGAGGTATGCTTGGACATTTGAAGAAGTTGATGCTAAGCTTAAGGAAATCATGGTAAATATTTATACAAATGCAAGTGAAGCTGCAAAAGAGTACGGCTATGAAAATAATCTTATGGTAGGTGCTAATATAGCTGGATTCCTAAAGGTTGCTGATGCAATGTACGCTCAGGGTATATTATAATATACTAAGATTTATAGATATATATTTAAAGGATAATAAAAGAAGGTATCTTAAAGGATCCCTTTATGAAAGTAGTAGTCTTGAAAGAGGCTATAAATAGAAGTAAAATGCGCTGGTTTATAGAAAAATATTCTGTAAGCCAGCGCATTTTTTCTCGTTTCTTACTTTTCTTCTAAAAAACATACTACATTTTGAGAGAGGATATCAGACATAATCACTAAATCTTTATTGGTGAAATCATATACTTTGATAATCTCTTCAAATTGAAGTTTATCGGGGCACAGTTGATTAAAAATATTTGGATGATCATTCATTAATAGGTGGTTAAAAAATACATTGTTTTTTTCTGGAAAAAGAGCAACGTAAAATATATCTGTTTCCACTAAGTCTTGAAAAAAGTGGGTGCCAAAAGACAATTCTGGTATAAGTCCTGCGCTTGAAAATGCGATTTCTATCATCACCGTCACATGGTTAATTTCCGAAAAAGCTACAGGCACCCCTAAAGAAGGGTTGCTGGTACCCCATCTACCTGGCCCTGCCAGCATCACCGATAAATTTTCCCTATTTTGTATTTGCTTGTTTAGTTTTCCTACTGTGCGGGCAACTTCGTACTTTTGGGATAGAGCGAGTTTGCTGTAATTTTTTGGATCAATGTAAATAATTCTTTTTAGCGATTGGGAGATATTACCCCCCATGAAATGCCCTTTAGACTTAAAGAGGACTTTTTCTTCTCGAATATTACTAGGGATATGTACTTTGCTTTTAAGTCCTTTGGTTTGTAAAGGCCTACACTGTAATAGATTAATATGAGGATGTAGATCTCTTGAAAAATTGATAGTAAATTCTATGTCTACAGGATACTGGTAAGCAGATTTAATGGTTTTTAGCATTTTGCCCATAATCTGGGGAAATGAAGTTGCTGTCATAAGATGATCAAAGGTTAATGTCCAAATGTCTGGACCCTTCATCCCTAATTCCTTCATTCTCCTGTTTGCTTCATAGTCCTTTACGCCAATGAGATTCATTAGACCTTCTCGACCTTCATAATCCATGTTGTTTAAAGAGACAACCTCCAGCTTATTAGAGACTGTATTTAAAACATCAACTTCACGTTGAGAATATTTCCTCGAGTCGTCTACTCCTGCGTGAGGACGTAATAAAGGCTTATCTAGAGCTACAATTCTTGGATAATCTCCTTCTACGCGATCTACGGCCCTTGTGCCTAGGCCATGTACTAGCCTAAGCATACCAGCATCAGGATTAAGGCCCTCCTTCCATACATAGGTATTGTATGAAACCCCTACCCCTGCAAGGTCAGGAAAAAAGTATTGCCCATGATGGGCACCGGAAACCCTTTGGACAAGAATCGCCATTTGTTCATCCCTTTTATCTAAACCTCTTTGTAGTCGATAGGCAAGAGCATCTTCATTCATGGCACTGGCGTAAACCACCCTAATAGCATCCTCAAATTGTTTGTATCTTTCAGCAGGACTTCCCTGATTTACGCAGAAAACACTTTCATATTTTCCAGCAAAGGCATTGCCGAAGGCATCCTCCAGTAGACTACTGGAACGAACGATGATTGGAGATTGTCCAAAATACTCCAACATTTGCTGGAATTGTTCTTTGACAGCAGCGGGAAAAGAGCCCTTTAGCATTTTTTCCCTTAACTCAGAAGCTACTTGAAAGTAGCCTTCGTTGCTTCGTTGCTTCATCCTCAATTTCCACCAACCGTTTTGCACGATATAGGAATAAAAAACGTCAGAACCGATGTAGTAGGAGTCATGAGGTTCTAGATATCGCCGCCATTCAAAGTCTTTATCTTTTAATAGAATAGATCTAGCCATAAGCATGCCTACTGCTTTTCCTCCTATATAACCAGAACCTATGAGTCTTGATTTGATGTCTAATAAATCTTTAAGAGAGAGGTATTTTTTAGCAAGAGATAAAATCCGATGATCTCGACCTATAACAAGTTTACATAGCTGTTCTATTACCTTTTTCTGCTCCATTGCAGCGGTTTCTTTTCCTTCCAGCACTTCTTTATATAGGGCGACTGCGTTAAGAAACATCTTATCCCAGTAATCTAGATGTCTTCTTTCATTTTCAATACCTATAGTAGGCATAATGGTAAAGAGCCTAGCTGCATCTACACTATTGGTGATAGGGGTTAGATTTTCCCTATCTAGAGCATGGGGCAAAAACATGGTGGGAGAATACCTATCCCACACCTTTAAGGGATGTATATAATAACAATCTTCACAGTTATATAGGTCGATTAAGAGTTGTGTAGTTTCCCGTATACGGGCTACTGTTTGAAAGGAGTGTTTATTTCTCAATATGGTAAAGTATGCAATGGTGTCTAGCTCAAAAAGATAAGGACAGGTAATCATAAAAAAATTTCCTATCATAAGATCATTAGCCCATGCAGTAAGCAAATCTGAGAGACAGTCAAACACATAGTAGACTTCTTTTCCTTCACGAGATATGATATCGTATACTTGCGTTGAAAAAGATTCAAAGCCTCCGCATGCATTCAATGCACATACTGTGATGTCTTCTATTCCTTCAATAAGGGGAGGATGCTGTGCAAAACGCATATATACAACCCTCCTATTGCTGATAAGAGCGTTTTCTACAAAAAGGTTGACAAAATACTTATAATCATCGATGGCATCTACCTGCCACACTACATTATCTCCCAATCTTAAGTAATCGACTACTTGATCTAGGCTTTTCATCCCAGTGCTGGCTTTTGTCATACAGTCCATAGTTTTTCCCCCTCTGTTTTAAAAAATTATTTTATTTAACCCATAGGAAAAGATAGAATTTTCTGTTAAATTACGATCTGAAAAATTACATGCCTCCAGTAACTTATTATTTCTATTATAGCATATAGTAATGGCGTTGTAGGTGACAGGCATAAAATTTTCCATAAGAAGCAAAAAGAGTAGGTGATTGGATTTTCAATCAATATTATTTATAATTATAAGACATAATACAATCTTTGTTAAAAAGTTATCCTTACAATAGAAAAAAACAATAATAACAGTGTAGCGATTACTATTTTGTATTGCCAAACTTTTACCATAAGCTTCTCTAAAGTAAAGAGAGGATATTGACAAAAAAATGAAATAGAAATAAAATTAAACTAATAAGTGTAATATATAAATATATAAAACATATTACATATTTTATAGAGTTTATCATAAACAAAGAGGGGTAGACATTTATGGAAGGGAAAATAGGGTTAATAGGAAGTTTTGCTACAGATTGGATTCGATATAGCGATTATCAGTTCAAGACAGCCTATGATGGAGAGGTGTATATTATCCCAGCAGAAGAGGCGACATTTTGCATGTATAATCCCTTCGATGTAGCAGAAGATTTACTTATGGATTTGATGAAGATAGGGGATAAAGCTTTAAAAATTCAAGAAGAGATAGATAGAGAAGAATTAAATAAAGACCTTTTGATATTTGCTAGAAAATATGGTTTGTTGGGATTCATTAGTGCCAGTGCCTATAATCGGAACATTGTTGGAGAAGATAAAGTGCTAATGATTGAAAATAATTATATTACAAAAGAAAAAATTATGGATGCAAATGAATTTATCGATAAGTTTATACCCTTTGCAAAAGAGGGGGAAGTTGTATTTAAACAATATAGAGATTCTATAGATGTAATGAAAAGAGAAGATTCTCCTAAGTTCTATGGCAAAAGACCTATCGTAATGGATTTGATATTTTCTAAGTTCTACTCTGAACAAATCAACTGGATCGTCAATTTTGCCAAGATGATTTCTTCACACTTTAATCAATTGCTGATTTATAGAAATTCCTCTTCCTATCTAACAGAGAAGGTAACAATTATGGCTGAGAAATTTGGTGCAGAAAAAATAGGTTTTACCATTAGCCAATTGGATAAGACGATGATTGCGTGGGAATTTGATTCTCTTAAAACTGCAATAGAGACAATCTATGCATTTGCAGTTACAGATGAAACTACCTTAATCAATCGATGTAGCCACTGCAATAGTATCTTTATTTCCAGTAATGCTAGAGCTAAATACTGTAGTCCATCCTGTAGAAATTGTGCCAATGTTCAAAAATGCAGAGAAAAAAATGCTGCTAATATAGAAGACAAAAGAAAGTAAGGATAAATTTGTTCCAACAAGGTAACAAATCCCCACCTACTTTAACACGTATAGGAGGGGTGAAAGCAAAATTAAGATATAGATGTACGCTTTTAAACTTGAAATTTAGTATCTAAGATCCACGATTTTGCCTTGGCTAAAAAAGCGTATCCAAGGACTGCAAATGCAGCCTTAATATGTTAAAATTGATAGGCGTATTTCTATAAAATGAACAGAATTCAGTAGAAAAAGGAAGGCATGGAGGGTGTAGTTATGAAGTTTGTTTCATGGAATGTGAATGGCCTTAGGGCTTGTGTGGGTAAAGGATTTTTAGAGTATTTCAAAGAGGTGGATGCAGACATGTTCTGTCTTCAGGAAACCAAGTTGCAGGAAGGACAAATTGATCTAGATTTAGAGGGATATCAACAGTATTGGAATTACGCAGTGAAAAAAGGTTATTCTGGTACGGCTATATTCACAAAGAAAAAACCTGTATCTGTGGAATATGGCATGGGGATGGAAGAACATGACCAAGAGGGAAGGGTGATTACTTTAGGGTTTGAAGAATTTTATCTAGTAAATGTATATACCCCTAACTCTCAGAGGGAATTAGCAAGACTTGATTATAGAGAAACTTGGGAGGATGCCTTTAGAAAGCACCTAAAAAAATTAGATGCAGTAAGGCCAGTGATCTTGTGCGGCGATCTCAATGTAGCCCACAAGGAAATTGACTTAAAAAATCCTAAAACCAATAAAAGAAATGCTGGTTTTACAGATGAAGAAAGAGGAAAAATGACAGAACTACTTGAGGGAGGCTTTATAGATACTTTTAGATATTTTTATCCAGATCAAGAAGGGGCGTATACTTGGTGGTCCTATATGGGCAAGGCAAGGGAAAGAAATGCAGGTTGGAGAATTGACTATTTTATTGTATCTGAAAGGCTGAAGGGCTTGTTAAGGAAGGCAGAAATTCATTCAAATATCATGGGCAGTGATCATTGTCCTGTATCATTGGAAATAGGTTTTTAATTTAATGCAAGGATATGGGTATACCCTTTTGACATGTTAAAATTTACAGAGGGATATCTATATAACATATATAAAAGAGAAGAATTGGAGGCAACATCATGAAAAACTTTGTTTTTGAAAGTCCAACAAAAATTATCTTTGGGAAGGGTACGGAATCGGTAATAGGAGAAGAAGTAAAAAAATATGGTAAGAAGGTATTACTCCACTACGGTGGTGGAAGCATAAAAAAATCAGGACTTTATGATCGCGTAATTGATTCATTAAAGGCTGCTGAAATAGAATACGTAGAACTTTCGGGAGTACAGCCAAATCCTAGACTTAGTCTTGTAGAAAAAGGCATCGAACTCTGCAGAAAGGAAAATGTAGGGTATATCCTTGCTGTGGGAGGGGGAAGTGTAATAGATTCTGCTAAGGCTATTGCTGTAGGCGTACCCTATAGCCAATCAGTGTGGGACTTCTTTGAAGGGAAAGCAACACCTCAAGAAATTTTACCTTTAGGCGTTATCTTAACCATACCTGCTACAGGAAGTGAAGCCAGCAATAGTTGTGTTATCACCAATGAAGAAGGCTGGTACAAAAGAGGGATCAGAACAGACCTTGTTAGGCCTAAACTGGCTATTATGAATCCAGAATTGACTTTTACATTACCACCTTTTCAAACAGCCTGCGGCATTGTAGATATTATGTCGCATGTGATGGAAAGATATTTTACAAATGAAAAAAACGTAGATCTTACAGATGGATTATGTGAAGCTGCGCTAAAAACTGTTATAAAAAATGCTCCAATTGTATTGAAGGATCCAGAGGATTATGCAGCAAGAGCAGAGATTATGTGGACCGGCACCATCGCCCACAATGAGCTGCTAGGCACTGGAAGAGTAGGAGATTGGGCATCCCATAAAATAGAACACGAAGTAAGTGGAATCTATGATGTAGCCCACGGTGCAGGATTGGCAGTAATACTACCGGCTTGGATGAAATATGTATACAAACATGATATCAATCAATTTGCTCAATTTGCTGTACGTGTTTGGGGCGTGGCAGAGGATGAAGAAAACCTTGAAAAAGCCGCATTAGAAGGCATTAAAAAGATGGAAGAATTTTTTCAATCAATAGGCATGCCGATTACTTTGCAAGAGCTAAATATTCCCAATGATCGTTTTGAAGAAATGGCAGAAAAATGTGTGCAAACTCCTACCAAAACAGTTGGAAATTTTGTTGAATTAGGCAAAACAGATGTTTTGAATATTTTGCACTTAGCTGTGTAAGTGATACATTAGGAATGAATATATAGCATAGAATAAAATGAAGGAGTAGATATTAAGATCTACTCCTTCATTGTTTGACAGTAAATAGCTATACGCTACGTTGTCTGCTCAGAAGATGAGGTTAATAAAGCATTAGATAAGGGAGGCTTAATCATTAAGGTCATTACGCCACCTATAATCGCCAATATTGCAGCAATAATAAAGGTAGGTTTAAGACCTCCGACATAGGTTACCACCATCGGTCCAACCAAAGCAGATAGACCATAGGCTTGATAAACAATACCATAGTTGGCACCTAGATTTTTCATACCGTAGAACTCCCCTGTGACTGTAGGAAGCACTGATAAGAATCCACCGAAACAGAAGGTAATGGCGGCGACATAAACAAAAAAGGTAATAAAGCTTAGGGAAGTTATGCTCATTAGAATCATGCCTACAGCAGTTATTGCTAACATCATAGATACGACCCTGATTCTACCTAACTTATCTGAAAGGCTTCCCCATATAAGCCTTCCACTTGCATTAAAAAAGGCAATCATGGAAACTGCATTGGCAGCAACATGGGGTTCTAAATTAGCTAGTTCAATACCGATATCTTTTGCCAAGCCTATAACCAGTAAACCACTCATGGTTGCAAATAGATACATTACCCAGATAAGGTAAAAGGACTTGGTTTTCAACATCTCTCTTACTGTAAAGTTGGTTTCGTCAGAAGAAACATTATTCTTTTTCATAGTTTCAGCATAGCCTTCTGGAGGAACTTTTAAAAACTGAGCGCCAACGACTACACAAACAAAGTAAATGATTCCTAGATAGAAAAAGGTTCCAGAAAGTCCTTTTGAGACAAGTAAAAACTCGATGATAGACTTAAACACTAGGCTTCCAAGGCCAAAGGAGCCCACCACAAGACCCGTAATAAATCCTTTTCTCTCAGGAAACCATTTTACACAGGTGGAAAGCGGACAGACATAGGCAAAACCAACACCAATACCAGCAATAAGGCCATAATAGATGTATAGTTGTGTAATAGAGGTAGCAGTGGAAGTCAAGAGCAAACCAATACCATAAAGCAAGCCACCAATAGAAGCAACGATTCTAGGACCAATTTTATCTTGAAGCCTGCCGGAAAAGATGGTGGTAAAGGCAAATACAAAAACTGCTATGGAGAAGGTAAGCACGACTTCGTTGCTTTGCCAGCCAAAGGCCTGCACAAGAGGCTCATTAAATAAACTCCAAGAGTAAATAGAACCGATGCATACTTGCAAAAGCATAGCGCCAAGCACTACCAACCAACGATTTGTTGTGTTTTTTGTCATTGAGAATCCCCCTTAATCACGTAATTACAGTAGAAGTACATTAGAATTTTAAGACTATGCCCCTTTAACCAATTTTAGCAACATATTTTATCCTTCGGTGTATTGCTAAGACCCCCTCTTTAAGAAGTGGGGGATCAAGCACTATATCCTCGAAGTAAATTCGACTACAATTTAGGAGATGTAAAAGTCTCCTATGAATTAAGTTTCATTTTATAGGAAGTGTGCCTGCTAAATACTGGATTTTAAAGCTCCTTACGCCACCTGTACTAGATTAATAGTACTATTATATAATCTGTCTGTAGAGAAGGCAAGAAAAATTTACAGTAAACATAGCTCTATAGTTAGAATTATCTAAGGGTATGCTGGAGAAAAAGAAAAAAGCCAACAGAAATCCTTCTGTTGGCTTTTTGGCCTAGGTATTAAGCTTCCTCACGGGTAGGAATTACCGCTCCTCTAGAAGCAGAGGTGACAATATTCGCATATACATGGAGATATCCTTGGGCTTTATTTTTAGGTAGCTGAACTTTTTCTTTTAAACGGTCTTCGAAGTCTTCTGATAAAACCTGTATAGAGCCTCCCTCTACATCTACGGATATGATATCTCCGTTTTTAACATAAGCAATAGGACCTCCAACGGCAGCCTCTGGACAAATATGGCCTACAAAGCAGCCATTATTAGAACCAGAAAAACGCCCGTCGGTTATTACACAAACCCTACTGCCTAGATTCATACCTACCAGCATTTTCATGGCTTTGTACATTTCAGGCATACCAGGTCCACCCTTAGGGCCTTCATTTCTTATGACGATAACATTTCCAGCTTGTACCTTATTGGTGGCAATTTCTTCTAGGGCATCTTTTTCGCTTTCAAAAACCACTGCTGGTCCTGTAAAGGTTAAGGCATCCTTTGGTATGGCAGAGGGTTTGGTTACTGCTCCTTCAGGAGCTAAGTTTCCTTTTAATATAGCAATACCACTATTAGTAGTTACAGGATTGCTGAGATCTTTTATTACATCTTTGTTCAATACTCTTGCATTTTTGATGTTTTCTTCAAGGGTCTTTCCTGTCACCGTTATAGTGTCTAAGTCAAGGACTGTCTCTAGTTCCTTCATAATCGCTGGAATACCACCAGCTTCATAAAAGTCTAGGAGGGCATAGGGCCCCCCTGGAATCATAGGAGAAAGATGAGGCACTTCTCTACTGATGTTACCAAAGTCCTCTAGGCTTAAGTCTATTTCTCCTTCATAGGCGATTGCAAGTGTATGAAGAACAGCATTGGTGGAGCCTCCTATGGCGGAGTTTACTTTTATGGCATTGGTTAAGGCTTGGCGGGTAATGATTTGTCTAGCAGTTATTCCCTTATGGACTAACTTCATAACAGCTTTGCCGCTTTGAAAAGCAATAGCCATTCTATGACTATAAACTGCAGGAATAACAGCACTTCCAGGGAGAGACATGCCCATAGCTTCTGCTAAACAGCACATTGTATTAGCAGTTCCTAGCATAGCGCAGGAACCAATGGTAGGACAGGCATTGTCCTCCAGCCACATGTATTGATCCCAACTCATGGTATCGGTATTAAGAGAGCCTAGGGATTGCTGAATAATGGAATGGTCAATATGCTCCCCACCGTAAGGATTGTTTTCCTTCATTCTTCCCGGAAGGGTTGGACCACCATTTACAAAAACAGCAGGAATATCTAATCTTGCTGCTGCCATAAGCATGCCAGGCACAATTTTATCACAAGACCCTAGAAGTACCATACCATCTAACCTATGGGCTTCAATCATCATTTCTATGTCGTTTGCAATTAATTCTCGTGTGGGGAGGATATGGCGCATTCCCTTATGACCCATAGCCATGCCATCGCAAGCAGCAATTGTACCAAACTCTACAGGCGTGCCACCAGCGGCTCGGATACCTTCCCTTACATATTGCGTAAGGTTATTGAGGTTGTAGTGGCCTGGGCAGATAGTGTTGAAGGAATTAACAACAGCGATAATGGGTTTTTCCAGCTCCTCGTCAGTAAAACCGTTGGACTTGTATAAAGCCCTTACATTAGACCATTCTGGTTGATTTAGTATGTCTTTACTACGATGAAACATTGTCACACCTCTTTCTCGTCATAGATGATAATTTCTTATCTATTTAATAATAAAAAAGTTTAAAGGTTTATCTATGGGAAAAAACTGTAAATCTATCTATTATTTTAGCATATATAAAGAATAGTTACAAAATTATAATTTGCAGGTTTATGCTATGCAATGATCCTCTTTAAATTACACAAGTTTAAATATATTTTAAAGGGTATGATGGCTTACCTAGGGAAAATAAAACTTTTTATTAGGAGGTAGAAAGCAGTGGGATATGTGTTGAAAAAGACCTTAGCTTTATTGTTGACGGTGGGTTTAATGATAACAATGGTCAGTTGTAATAAAGAAGTAGTTCATCGGGAGACTTCTTCTGCAACACAGGAAAAGACCTTAATCCGTGTTGCTGCGCTAAAGGGACCTACTGGTATGGGGATGGCGGAACTGATGGAAAAAAATGAAAAGGGAATGACTGCCCTAAACTACGATTTTACGCTTATGGGGAGTCCAGATGATTTAGTAGGCAGGATCATTAATAAAGAGGTAGATATAGCAGCAGTGCCTACCAATTTAGCGCTTGTTTTATATAACAGGATGGCAGGTGAGGTTCAATTGGCGGCAGTGAACACATTGGGAGTTTTATATGTAGTAGAAAATGGAGATAAAATTCATAGCATAGAAGACTTAAAAGGGAAAACAGTAAATAGCAGTGGCAAAGGCACTTCTTCAGATTATATATTTCAATATATTTTAGAACAAAATCATTTGACAGAAGATGTTGTGCTAGATTATAAATTGCAGCACACAGAATTGACAGCTGTTTTAGCGCAAGGGGATTTAGATATTGCTTTGCTGCCCCAGCCACATGTCACCACAGCATTAATTCACAATAAAGATCTCAGGATTGCTTTAGATATTACTGAGGAATGGTATAACGTTATGCATCAAAAAGGTAAGTTAGCAATGGGCTGCATGATTGTTCAAAGGAAATTTGCCGAAGATAATCCCCGAGCATTAAATCTATTTTTAGAGGAATATGAGATGTCAGTGGATTTTGTTAACCACCAAGTGGAAGAAGCGGCAGAACGCATTGCAAAGTATGATATCTTACCGAATGCAGTCATTGCAAAGGAAGGAATTCCTTACTCAAACATTGTTTATATAGATGCTGAGGAGGCAAAGGGATTTTTACAAGATTTTTATCAAGTGTTATTCGATTTTGATCCTAAATCCATTGGAGGGAAATTACCGGATGAAGGATTTTATTACAAAAAGTAAGAAGAAAGCTTTAGATAACGCTTTCGCCTTCCTATTTTGGCTAACCCTTTGGCAAATTACATACTTTGTACTTCAAAGAGACATTTATTTACCATCTCCTTTAAGCGTTTTTACACAGCTAAAAGAACTGGTGTTTTTAAGAATTTTCTGGGAATCCATTGCCTACTCTATTTATCGTGTAATCCTAGGGGTATTTCTGTCTACCATATTAGGGATCACCATGGGGATTGTCTGCAGTGCCTATAGGTTTGTTTACAATTTAGTGAATCCCTTGATGGTTGCTATTAAATCTACGCCAATTTTGTCTTTTATCATTATCGCTTTGGTGTGGTTTTCTTCTTCGCATGTGCCTATTTTTACCTGTTTCCTCATGTGTTTTCCTATCATTTGGACCAATATTATGACGGGTCTTGCTAATGTAGATCCTAAGCTTTTACAAATGGCGAAGCTCTATAGGATAAAAAAAAGAATGATCGTAAAAAAAATTTATTTGCCTACCATTATTCCTTATTTTTCTACTGCCTGCATAACCTCATTGGGTTTAGGATGGAAGGTGAGCGTAGCTGCTGAAGTACTGAGCCATCCTAAAAATGCCATTGGCAGTCAGCTTTATAGTGCTAAAATTTATTTAGATGCCAGCGGACTGTTTGCTTGGACACTGGTGATAATTCTTTTAAGCCTTTTATTTGAAAGAATTTTTACCTGCTGTTTAGAAAAAATTACCACAAAAAAGGCATTAGCAATAAAAGGAGACTTAATTCATAAGTAGATGACCAAAATCTATGATTTTGTATCAGTCACTTATACAGAGTGCAAGCTTGCACTTTAGCTTTAGTGCCAATCACTTAGTTTATTTATCCAGGAGGAATTTTTACCCCCACCGAATTGTGACCCAATTTACTTCAAAGATGTAGTGCTTGATCTTCACTTCTTAAAGTGGAAGGTTTAGCACATACCGGAGGATAAAGGATGTGTTAGGATTGAAATTAAGCATTAAGAATCTCTATAAAACCTATGGAGGATTTCAGGTTATTTGTAATTTTAGTATGGATTTTTTTTATGATAAAATCCACTGCGTTTTGGGACCTTCTGGCTGTGGTAAGACAACGCTGCTAAACATTATAACTAAGCTTATTTCTGCTGACCAAGGTAACCTTGAAGAGGTGGAAAAGAAAACCTGCTCTTATATCTTCCAAGAAGATCGCTTGCTTCCTTGGGCAACCGTTGAAGAAAATATTTTATTTGTTTTGGAAGGGCAGTATAAAAAAGTTGAGGCGCAACAGATTGTCGATGAATACCTATCTTTAGTGAATCTATCAAAGTTTAAAAACTATTACCCTGAAGAATTAAGTGGAGGTATGAAGCAGCGGGTATCTATTGCAAGAGCCTTTGCTTATGGAGGAGAAATTTTTGTAATGGACGAACCTTTTAAAGGTATTCATCTAGCATTAAAAACAACATTAATACAGTATATGATAGACTACAAACATCAAAAAAGCAGAATTTTTGTTTTTGCTACCCATGATATAGAAGAAGCTTTATCTATGGCAGATTATATACATATTTTTCAAGGGCCTCCATTAACCTTAAAAAAGCAAATGACCATAGATGTTCCTCAGTCTCAGCGATGGAAGTATAAAGACAAAATGACAGAATATAAAGAGATTCTTTTACAAAATAGTGCAGCAAAAGACCACATATAAGCTATGTGGTCTTTTGCTGAATAAAAGTAAAAACTACTGATAAAAAACATGGTTCCCTATTCTCGTTACGTAACGCTTGTTTGCTACAATCCATTGTCCCGTTGCTTTATTGGGATTAAAGAAATATGTTGAATTACCAACAGGTCTTGATCCACTTAATGCATCGTGGGCTGCCTGTATACTTTCTTGAGAAGGGGTATTATAGATGGTACCATCAGCCACAGGGCTGAATTGAGGGATGTTTTTATAATATTCAAAAATGACATTATAAATTGTATTAGGAAACTCCCTTGAATGAACCCTATTTAAGACAACATTTCCCACCGCTACTTTTCCTGTATAGGGCTCGGCTCCAGCTTCAGCATGAATAATCCTAGAAAGCCAATACACATTTGCAGATGCTGAATTCCTAGTGGTGCTGCTTCCTCTAGAGACCGTCGCAGCTTCATAAAGTTTGGACTGCGTTTGTCTACCGGCAATACCGTCAATGGTTAAGCGATTGTCTCGCTGAAAATTGATAACAGCATTTTCAGTGATTTTACCGTAGATACCATCAACAGCGCTGTTGTAATAACCTTTATTTCGTAGTGCTTGTTGAAGTCTTACAACTTCGTTTCCTCTACTACCAAACCTTAGTGTTACATAAGGGTTATTAGCGAATACCCCTACAATTTGTATCGATAAAAATGCTAGAATTAAAAATACCGATACAATCTTTTTACTGTTTCCCTGCATAGATAAACACTCCTTCCTTAATGGTGCTTCCGAAGTTAGCTGACGGGTGCGGGATAGAAGGCTCCCTACCATATACATGGATTAACCCCGAAATTGGTTCCTCCGTACCTGTAGAAATACAGGATTCAGCAGTTGCAAGGTGATACAATAGAGTTATTATACAGGAAAGAAAATATTATGTAAACCAATTTTGGAGATATACCAGAAAATACAAGTGAACTCCTCCAGTTAAAGCTGAACATCGGGGAATCAAGTGGAGAGTCTACTCCACCTGATTGGGAATCCCACCTACGCTAACGCTTAGAGGTGGAGGTCTTATACCTTAAAAGCAAAATCATGATAACTTAATCTTCAGTTTACGGGTATATCTATGGAAATAGTTCACTGGTTTATCCAGCGAAGCCCTTATGAATTTTAGAGGTTGTGGAAAGATATTGTAAAACCTATAGAAATTATATAGTACTGTGTTAAAATAAAGAAAGGAAAGAAGTGTAGAGCTTTAGTTTTGAAGGCTAATGGTTTTAATTTAAGATGCTGAACCTCAGTATGCTGGCATGCATAGACGGCTACGTAAAAAAGAAAGGAAGTAAATAGGATGGAAAAAGATATAACCTTAAAGGAAATGGCAAAAGAAGTAGATGCATATATTTCACAGTTTAAGGAGGGATACTTCAGTCCTTTGGCATTGATGGCTAGGCTAACGGAAGAAGTTGGGGAATTAGCGAGGGAAGTGAATCATTATTATGGAGAAAAACCTAAGCGATCCGACGAGGAGGAAAATACCATAGATATGGAACTAGCGGATTGTTTATTTATTCTGCTTTGTTTTGCTAATTCCTTAGAGATTGATCTAGAAAAAGCATTTGAAGCGATGATGTATAAGTTTAATACACGGGATGCCAATAGATGGACAAGAAAAGAGCAAATATAAATGAAAAGATCCCCCAGCTACTGCTGAGGGACTTTTTCATTCAGAAGCAAAGATAAACACAGAGGTTTTAATTTGCTTGAAGTATAGCATGAAGCAAAAATAAAATCAACATAGTATCAAGAGATTACGAAAACTACCTTTGATTTAGCAGAGGAGATGGGAAATTTTGGTGAATAATATAGAATATTCATACAATATAGTATATTGTTTTTATTCTAATATCGTGTTATAATTTAAGCGAGATTAGAATTTAAACAACTAACAAGTGTCAATTGTCGACAAAAGTTCTTTGGAAAGCAATAGCAGTACTATAGAAATAAAAAACAAATAAATTTTTTGAAATTTTTTAAAAATAAAGAAGGATAATGATAGTTCATGTCGAATTATCATTAATAAGAAAAATGTTGATTGTCGACAATCAACAAAAACTTTTGTCGCAATACTTACCAGTTGTGAAACCTTGAACATTAAAAATAAGGGTGCTATTTTGCAAAGGGGGTGAAGGAAATTGCTAATAGATACAGCTGAATATCAAAAAGAGAACCTATGTAGTATCGTTGTTGATTATATCAAGGAAAGAATTCTATGTGGAATATATAAAGAAGGCGATCATATATTAGAAACAGAAGTTGCTAAAACCCTTGGTATAAGTAGAGCACCAGTAAGAGAAGGAATAAAAGAACTTCAAAACGAGGGGATTGTAACAGTTATTCCACGTAAAGGTACCTATATTACAAAATTTACACTAGAAGACATAAAAGAAGTTTTTGACATAAGACTTCTATTGGAGAATAACATCCTTGAAATCTTAATCAATCAAAACAAACTAACAGAAGAAGATTTCCTTACTCTGGAGAACATTGTAAATAGCATGATTCATGTAGTGAATGGGCCTGAGGATGTAGAAAAAAAAGCCGTAATTATCAACATGAAAGATATGGAATTCCACAGGTTCATATGGAAAAAATCAGGAAGTTCTAGAAGGGTGGAGATTTTAGAGGGAATTTTTTTTCAACTAAGAATGGCCATGCTGTATGATACAAATGAGACGGGAAACTTGTTAGTTACAGCAACTGATCATTATGAAATTATTAAACACTTAAGAAGTAAAGACTTAGAAAGATGTAAAAAGGCTTTACGGGAGCATATTATATCCTATAAGGATGGAAGATTTTAGAGCTATAAGATTTTTATTGCCATTGGATTGTCGACAATTGACAATCTACACCAATAATAATAAAACTTTTCATACAGAGGGGAGATATTAAGCAATGGAAAAAACCTTGTATTTTCAAGTAGAAGAGTATAAGGAAAGGCTCAGAAAAACACAGCAAAGAATGATTGAAAATGGTGTTGAAGTGCTTATTGCTACAGATCCTGCAAACATGAATTACCTTACTGGATTCGATGGCTGGTCCTTTTATGTACATCAGTGTATTATTGTGATGGCTGACCAAGAAGAGCCAATCTGGGTAGGTAGAGGCCAAGACTCTAATGCAGCTAGGCTAACCTCATGGCTTAAAGAGGAAAATATAAGACCCTACACCGATGATTATGTACAATCTTTAGTTAAGCATCCAATGGATTTTGTTTCTGATATCATCAAAGAAAAAGGGTATGAGAATAAGATTATTGCTACAGAGATGGATACTTATTACTATACTGCAAAGTGTCAAGAGAGATTAGCTCTAGGGTTACCAAACGCCAAGTTTAAAGATGGAACAAACCTAGTAAACTGGGTGAGAATTGTTAAATCTGATATGGAAGTTGAGTATATAAGAAGAGCCGCTAGAATTGCTGAGAAGGCAATGGAGACAGCCTTTAAGAGTGTGGACAAGGGTGTTAGACAATGTGATGCTGCGGCGGATGTGTATCATGCACAGATCAGCGGTACGAAGGAGTATGGTGGGGATTATTCAGCGATTGTACCCCTTATGCCAAGTGGTATTAGAACATCCACCCCTCACTTGAGCTGGACAGATGAACCTTATCAGGACGGGGAAACCGTTATCTTGGAATTATCAGGTTGCTATAGAAGATACCACTGTCCTCTGGCTAGAACCTTGATTATTGGGGATGCACCGCAAAAGGTAAGAGACCTAGAGGCTGTAGTGGTAGAAGGTCTTAGCAATGCCCTAGAAGCAGTAAAGCCTGGAGTGACTTGTGAAGACATAGAAAGGGTATGGGCAAAGAGCATCGCTAAGAGTGGATTTATTAAAGACTCTCGTATAGGATACGCTATGGGGCTTAATTATCCACCAGATTGGGGCGAGCATACAGCTAGCTTAAGACCAGGAGATAAGACAGTTCTGCAACCAAACATGACTTTCCATATGATTCCTGGTATTTGGCTATCAGATTTTGGTGTAGAAATTAGTGAATCCTTTAGAGTGACTGAAAATGGTTGTGAAACCTTTACAAACTATCCAAGAAAGTTATTGGTCAAGTAAAAAGTCCTGCACAGGGAGATTGTAAGAAAGAAGGGGCATAGGCTTTTAGAGGGATTGAAAACCTTTGCACAGTAGCTAGCCTATGCCCTAACTAATTCAGTCTTCATAGGCCTAATGGCGCGAGGAGGGAAATTAATGAATAAGTTCTTTAACCAAACTTTATCAAAATTTGAGGAATTTGTTTTAAGCTTTGCAATCATTGCTATGGCCATATTGCTTATAGTCAATGTGTTTATGAGAACCGTAATGAATAGCAGTATAACATTTACAGAAGAAGTAGCGCAAGCATTACTGGTTTTGGTATCTTTTTTTGGCCTTGGATATTGTGCCAGAACTGGAAGACACATCACAATGTCCATTTTATTTGATTTAGTAAGCAATAAATATAAGAAAATAGCTATGATTATCATTTCTTTTGTTTCATCAGCAGCTATGATATACCTTGGAACTTTAGCATATAGGTATGTTTTATCTGTAAAAAACTTAGGAAGAGTTACACCAGCGCTACAAATACCAATGTATCTCATCTATGCAGTTGTTCCTCTAGGATTTTTCTTAGCAGCGATTGAATACCTTAGAACATTCCTATTTAACATTAAAGAGAAGGATTTATATTTAACAAGTATCATCAAAATACCAATAGATCAAGAAATAACGACAGATCTAAATAGCTTTATCGATGCAGTATCAGAAAATACCAGTAAGGAGGAGGTATAAAAGATGCTTTGGATGTTGATGGGTATCATGTTTCTTTTGTTTTTATTGAATTTCCCAATGTTTATAGCGATGATCTTAGCACCGTTAGCGGTAATCGTCACCTATTTTCCAAATCTAAATCCACTTCTTGCAACCCAACAGTTGATAGCCGGGGTATCACCTATCGTCCTTCTAGCAGTACCAATGTTTATCTTTGCAGCGGATATCATGTGTGCTGGACAAACATCAAATAGATTGTTAGATTTCGTAGATACCTTTGTAGGGCATATCCACGGAGGAATGGCGATCACAACAGCAGCAACATGTACAATATTTGGAGCAATTTCAGGTTCTACGCAGGCAACAGTAGTAGCTATAGGTAAGCCTATGAGAAACAGATTACTTTCTTCAGGTTATGAGGATGAAGATACTACAGCCCTGATTATTTGCTCTGCTATCATAGCACTATTGATTCCTCCAAGTATTTCAATGATCATGTATGCAGTTGTAACGGGAGCATCTGTAGGGGATTTATTTATAGCCGGTGTTTTACCAGGGCTTCTCATTCTATTGTTCTTCTGCGTATATAACTATTTTATGGCAAGGAGAAAGAAGATCCCGACAACAGAGAGAGTTGGTTTCAAGGGAAGAGTAGAAGCATTTAAAAAGGCCATTGGTCCTTTAGGATTTCCAGTTGTTATATTTGCTGGAATCTACTCCGGGGCGTTTAGTCCTACTGAAGCAGCAGCTATGGGGGTTTTATATGCATCGATTTTAGAATTATTTATTTTTAAATCCATTAAGCTTAAAGATTTTAAGAATATCGGATTATCCACAGCTGTGGTAACAACAGCAGTATTTATATTGGTTGCAGCGGGAAGCTTGTTTTCATGGGCTATATCCTACGCCAGAATACCGCAAATGATAACACAGTCTGTATTAGGAACAAATCCTTCTGCAGTAAAAATCTTGATTACA
Organism: Clostridium formicaceticum; assembly: GCF_001854185.1. Classification (NCBI taxonomy): domain Bacteria; kingdom Bacillati; phylum Bacillota; class Clostridia; order Peptostreptococcales; family Natronincolaceae; genus Andreesenella; species Andreesenella formicacetica. The sequence goes on along the minus strand of NZ_CP017603.1, from coordinate 1,015,515 downwards.
GTAACAATATTCTTCTATATTGCAGGGATGTTTGTTGATTCTATCGTAGCCATTGTTATCTTGACGCCAATATTTTTCCCACTTGCTATGCAGGCAGGGATTCATCCAATCCACTTAGGAATTATCGTTACACTACAAGCAGCCTTAGCTTCAGTAAGTCCACCCTTTGGATGTAATATATTTACTGCCAGCGCGATATTTGATATACCTTTTTTAAAGGTAGTTAAGAGACTGCCAGCTTATCTATTAATGTTAGTTATTATTTCCGTAATAATTATTTTTGTTCCACAGTTATCTTTATTGCTTGTACCTTAGGCGATTTTATTAAAAAGATGAAAATCGAGGTGTGTATACTATGATTGATTTCAAAAAGGAAATCCAGGCTTTGGAAAAGGAACTCATTGATCTACGAAGAGATTTTCATATGCATCCTGAACTAGGCTATGAAGAGGTACGAACCTCAAAGATTGTCTATGACTATCTTCATGATCTTGGTTTAGAGGTAAAGAAAATCGCTAAAACTGGTGTAGTTGGTCTTTTAAAAGGAAAAAAACCAAGAAAAACTGTCATGTTAAGAGCAGATATGGATGCTCTACCTCAAAATGAAAAAACAGGCTTATCTTTTCAATCTACAAACCCAGGTGTAATGCATGCCTGCGGTCACGATGGGCATACAGCGATGCTGCTGATAGCAGCAAAAATACTGGCAAAGCATAAAGACAGCATAGACGGGAATGTGAAGTTTGTTTTTCAGCCAAATGAAGAAGAAGCAGGGGCATTAGATATGATTAAGGAGGGGGTTTTAGAAAATCCCAAAGTAGATGCAGCCTTTAGTGCGCATCTGTGGACGCCTATTGAAAGTGGCAGGATTGGCTTATCCAGTGGACCAGTTATGGCTGCAACAGAGGAATTCGAACTAAGTATTATCGGTAAGGCTGGGCATACATCAGCACCCCATACTGCTTTGGACCCTATTTTAGCTAGTGCTAATGTGATACAAGCCCTGCAATCCATCCAGACAAGAGAAGTCAATCCATTGTTGCCAATCACCATTATGATCGGTAAGGTTCATGGTGGCAGTGGACGTAACATTATTGCAGACAGGGTGGATATAGGAGGAACTATAAGATTTCTATTTCCCGATGAAGAAAGAGAAAAACAGATTCTGTTAGGTAGATTTGAAAGGGTAATCAAAGGGATTTGTGATGCAATGGATGTAAAATATGAATTGAAGTATATACCTAGCAATCCATCTCTTATGAATGATAGTAAGATGGTAGCCTTTGCAAGAGAAGCATCTAAGGAAACCTTTGGTACAGAAGAGAACATCGAAGAGTATAGATGCTTAGCAGGGGAAGATTTCGCAGAATTTACTCACCGGGTACCTAGTGCATTTTGTTTTATAGGTACAGGAAACGCAGCAAAAAATACCCATTATCCTCATCATCACCCGATGTTTGATATTGATGAAGAAACTTTGAAGTATGGCGTGGAAATCCATGTAAGGTCTGTTTTCAATTATCTAAATTTATAAGCTTTCTTGTCGACATTCAACAGTCGGCAGGGAAACTAATAATAAAATTAAAGGAGGATAAGTAAATGAAAAAGATAGTTTCTTTAATTATGCTTGTAGTATTAACGATGGCATTACTAGTTGGATGTGGAGGTAATCAAAATGCAGGCGGTAATGCTACAGGGGAAGAAACCTACACTTGGAGGTTTGCTCATGAAGAGATCGACGGAGACGTACAGGATTTATATGTGAAGAAGTTTAAAGAAGTAATCGAGGCAAAGTCAGATGGAAGAATTAACATCGATATTTATCCAGTAGGACAAATCGGAGATGCAACGCAACAAGCTGAGCTATTACAAAAGGGGGGGATAGAATTTGCCATCGTATCTCCTGGTAATACAGGAACTTTAGTTCCAGAGAATCAATTATTCTCTTTACATTTCCTTTTCACAGATGATATGGACAAAAACGCAGAAATCTTTAAAACAAGTAAAGCACTTAACGAATTGTTATCTAATAAATATTTAGAAAAGAACATAAAGGTTTTAGCTTACTGGACAGAAGGAGCTATGCAATGGACAAGTAATAAGCCGGTAAACACGCCAGACCAATGGAGAGGTATGAAAATGAGAACCATGCCTTCACCAATGATTGTTGCTGCTTATCAAGCTTATGGTGCTAACCCAACACCGGTTCCATATATGGAGGTTTACAGCGGATTACAGTTAAACATGATAGAAGGTCAAGAGAATCCACTATTTGCAATTGATCAAATGAAGTTTTATGAAGTACAAAAGTATTTAACATTAGCGAATTCAAATCTATATGTAACAACAACTGCTGTCAACCCTGATTTCTTTAATGGATTACCGGCGGATATTCAAGATATGGTTCTAGAGACAGTGGAAGAGCTAAGAGATTATTCCTTTGAAATACAAGAAGAATTGAATGGTGGAGCATTAGATAGAATTAAAGCACAAAGCAATATAGAAATTGTTGAATTAACAGATGGAGAAAGAGAAGTATTTAGAGCTGCAAGTAAATCTGCCTATGATAAATATGTTGAAATGGTAGGGGCTGGCGGCAAGGAAATTTTAGAAACACTTCTAGAGGAAGTAAAAGAAATAGAATCAAGATAAGGCTAGAAAACATGCTTTAAGGGAAAAAATTTCCCTTAAAGCATGTTTAGACATCATAAAAACCCAAAGGAGGGGGACACATGAATCTGTTTCCTAATGCAAAAATATTAGACGTAAATTTATCGAGTGGAGAAATCATAACAAGAACCCTGCCGGGAGAAATCTATAGACTTTATCCAGGTGGATCCGCACTAGGACTTTATTTAGCGCTACAGGAGATGGAACCCGGAATAGATCCATTATCACCTGAAAATATGCTTGTATTTTCTGTATCAGCCTTAACAGCTTTACCAATTAGCGGTATAAGTAGGTTAACCGTTACGGCAAAAAGTCCTTTAACAGGAACTATGGGAGACAGTCAAGCTGGTGGATTTTTTCCAGTACATTTTAAGGCCAATGGATGGGATGCTGCGGTGTTCCGTGGAAAGTCAGATAAACCGGTGTATTTATATATTGATGGAGATAAGGTGACGTTAAAGGATGCTTCAAAGGCATGGGGCAAAATAACTGGGGAAGCAGAAGACGTGATACGAGAAGAAGTAGGAGACAAGGATATTGAGATTGCTCAAATCGGGCCTGCTGGGGAAAATTTAGTAAAATATGCTTGTATTATTAATATGTGCAATAGAGCCAATGGAAGAAATGGCATGGGAGCAGTAATGGGATCTAAAAACTTGAAGGCTGTGGTTGTGAAAAAAGGCAAGCCTATGAAGGCTTATGATAACGAGAAATTCCAAGCATTGGCGAAAAGTGTTAAGGAAAGATTAGAAGAAAATGAAGCTGTAGCTGGCTTAGGTAAGTATGGAACTGATGGAGATTTAGAGGGCTTCCATGAAGAAGGTTTCTTACCTACCAACAATTGGACAACAGGACATTTCCCAGAGGGTGCAAAGAACATTACCGGCACCACAATGTATGAAACGATTTTAAAGGAAAGAGATACTTGCTATGCATGTGCAGTAAGATGTAAAAGGGTAGTAGAGATTCCAGGTGTGGTAGATCCTCTTTATGGAGGACCAGAATATGAAACCTGTGCCACCCTTGGTTCCTACTGTGGTGTTACCAGCTTAGAGACTGTATCACTAGCAAATCAGCTTTGTAACATGTATGGCCTTGATACAATTTCATGCGGAGCTACCATATCTTTTGCAATGGAATGCTATGAGAAAGGTCTAATTACCGATAAGGATACGGATGGCTTAGTACTGAAGTTTGGTAATAATGAAGTGGTTCCTACTATTGTCGAAAAGATTGCCAAGAGAGAAGGTTTGGGGGATTTATTGGCAGAGGGTAGTTATAGAGCAGCACAAAAAATTGGAAAAGAAGCTATTCCCCTCAGTATGTCTGTAAAAGGACAGGAATTGCCAGCCCATATGCCCCAATTCAAACCTGCTGTTGGCTTGATATATGCTGTAAATCCTTTTGGAGCAGATCATCAATCCAGTGAACATGACGTATTTTTAGTGATGCCAGAGGACAGTAGAGAGAGACAGCGATTGGCTCAGCTAGGTGTGTGGAAGGGTTACGATAATCCTTTTGTGATCGATGAGGAGAAAGTAAGATTTGCATTAGATAGTCAAAAATATTTCTCTGTGTTGGATACTCTTTGTTTATGTCAATTTGTTTGGGGTCCAGCGTGGGAGCTCTATGGCCCAGATGACATGGTAAACCTATGTAAGTATGGGTTAGGATGGGATACCTCCATCTATGAATTAATGCTTGTAGGTGAGAGAAGAATCAATATGATGAGATACTTTAATGCAAGAGAAGGCTTCAGCAAAGCAGATGATAAGTTACCAGAAAGAATTTTTGAGCCTTTCAAGGATGGTCCTTCTAAAGGGGTTTGTGTTGATAAAAAGGCCTTTGAAGAAGCCAAGGAGCTATACTATGCCCTAGCAGGTTGGGATCAGGAAACAGGAAATCCAACAGATACAGTATTGAAAAAGTTATCTTTAGGATGGCTGCTTGAAAAGAAATAAGAAAAGAAGTCAGTGAATGAAATCGGAGGGAAGATTATGGAAATACAAGTAAATAAAGAGGTCATCTGTATTCCCCCTGATTATACGATAGATATGCTTTTAGAGCACATGAACTATACCCACTATGTAGCTGTCTTTGTAAATGGTAAACAACTATTGATGAGGGAATATAGTCATTATAGATTGCAAGAAAAAGATCAAGTAAAAATTATTCGGCCATTAGGCGGCGGTTAAAAAGGAATATTTTATTGAAGGGGGACATGAAAATGTTCAAAACAACAAGGGATATCGATAATCTTTTAAAGAAGCATATGAGTTATAGAGAAGGATGTTTAAATTTAATTGCGTCAGAAAACTATGCAAGTGAAAAAGTACGTGGCTATCTGGGTGGAGATTTTGGTAATAGATATGGCTGTTATGCTACTATGAAGCCAGAAGAAAGAGAATATACAGGAAATAAATACATCCATGAATTTGAAATGGCTACCCATGAGCTTGTGAAGGAAGTATTTCAAGCAAAATATGCAGATTTAAGACCTATTGGGGGTCATATGGCGGGAATGGCAGTAGTGCTGGCTTTGCTTGAGCCAGGAGATTTAGTTATCGAAGTTAGCTTAAGCGACTGGGGTCATGGTCTAGTTGGACCAATGTGCCAAGTAAGACAATTTGATGAAACCATCAAGGTAGAATATATGGCATTTGATGAGAATAGGGCTGTAGATGTTGAGAAACTTAAGAAACAAGCCTTAGAAAAGAAGCCTAAAATGATTATCTTTGGAGGATCTGGTACATTATTTCCAGAACCGGTTAGAGAATTAAGAGATCTAGCAGATCAAGAAGGAATCCTATTGGCTTATGATGCTTCTCATGTTACAGGGTTAATCGCTACAGGGGTATTCCCTAATCCATTAAATGAGGGGGCAGACATTATGTTTGGCAGTACCCATAAATCCTTCCCAGGACCACAAGGTGGATTTGTAGTGTCAAATAACATAGAACTTATTGAAAAGGTAGGTAATACTTTATCGCCTTCTTTAGTAACAAGTCATCACTTAAACCGTCTTCCAGCTTTAGCTGCATCTATATTAGAAATGAAAGAGTATGGAGAAGCTTATGCAAAACAAGTAGTGAAAAATTCAAAGGCACTGGCAAAGGCGCTAGCAGACTGTGGATTTAGCGTATTAGGAGCAGGGAGAGGTTATACAGAAAGTCACTTATTATTAGTAGATGTGGGACAATACGTTGATGCGGCTCCTGCAAAGCATTTAGAAAAGGCAAAGATTCTATGCTCTGATGATTTCTCAGGAAACAGTCCAGAAATTAGAATAGGAACACCGGAAGCAACAAGAAGAGGTATGAAGGAAGAAGAAATGAAGATCATCGCTGATTTCTTTAAGAGGGCATTAATTGACAAAGAAGCTCCTGAAACAATCGCAAAGGATGTGGAAGCTTTTAGCAGACAGTTTACAGGATGCCAGTATTCTTTTTAGTTAAATAACATATAGAAGGACAGGTTACTTGAACCGGCACTGAATATTTAGTGTCGGTTTTTGCGTAGAAGGGTCGTTGGGCGAATTCTTTAGGATAAACATTATTAAAAGAATGAAAGATGAACAAAGAGAGATAATAAAAATGAATCAAGTTTAGTAAGCTAGAATATTGAAAAACTATGTTATACACCTAAGGAGAGGATATAATGACAAGTCTTGAAAAAGCAATAGAGAGGATAAGAGGACTAGAGTGTCCAACGGGGGATTTAGAAAAACGTCTTGCTGGGATTTTTGAGGATTATGAAATTGCTAATAAAAATGAAGTTACTATCCATAGGGAAGAAGAACTTGACAGAGATGGCGCCGAAGCCTACAGCGCAAGGCTTTTAAATAACAATGAGGCATCTATTGTTGTTTTGGCTAGGTCAGGACTTGATGACTATGTGGCAAAAGTGATTGATGCATATATAAACTAAAGGACAAGACCCTCTATGAATTAGAGGGCCTTTTTAAGAGATAATAAAGGCCTGTATTAGGATAGCATAGAAGTGTGTTTATAGTATTCCTCGCCAACAGAGGCTAACGCTTCTAAAAACAAAGGAATGGATGGATTGGCATTCTTTTTTTTCCAAGCAATCACCAGCTCATCTTCCGCCTGTTCTCCCTCAATATCAAGGAAACGAAGACTAGGGCTTGAATGAAGTTTCAAGCTTTTAGGGAGAATCGTTATGCCTATTCCTGCATCTACCAATAATAACACAGTAGCAAGTAGTCTAGGTTCAGCAACAATATTTGGGGAAAAACCGCTATTAGCACACATCAACAAGGTTTTGTTGAATCCCTGGGGTGATTCCCTTCTGCTAACTGTTATAAACCGTTCTTGCGCTAATTCGCTGATATGCAGGCTATTTTTATTTGCAAGAGGATGATCACAATGCATGACTACTGAAATCTTCTCTGTAAATATACTTTTCTTTTCAATGCCCCCAATGTTATCAAGACCAAATGCAAGTGTGAAGATTACATCTAGTTCACCAGTCTTCAATGCTTCTATCAACATCCCATGATGGAACTGATCTAAATACAAGTCTACTTTGGGATGGCTACGACGAAATTCTCTAATCAAGGAAGGTAAAAAGTTTCTTTCTGTATAGCCAAGAAAGCCTATTTTTAAGTGTCCAATAATACCGATATCCGCTTGACGGGTTTTTTCTATGGCTTCAGCAGACTTACTTACAAGACTAAGGGCTTCTTGTAAAAAAACAGCCCCTGCATTGGTTAATTTTACTGAGCGTTTATTTCGAAAAAATAGTTGTACACCTATCTTTTGTTCTAAATCTGCAATCTGTTGACTTACAGCAGATTGTGCTACAAAAAGATGCTTCGCTGCCTCCGTAAAATTTAGATGTTCTGCAACCGCAATAAAATAATGTAACTGTCGTAACTCCATGTTTTCTCCCCCAATCTGACGGTAGATTTTTTATTATAGATAGATAATTGGTGTTTTATTTAACAAAATGTACCCTTCTTTGGCCTAGAGATTTTATGCTTTTGATTTAAATCTCATTTTATTTATCAATAATAGCATTCACCCTTATTTTAATCAATATTAATCACTTTTACTTATTACTGAGATAGCATTCAAATATTTCACAATCTGTTGAATATTCTATATTCTATTATTAAGAAGAAATTTTATTGTTTAAAATTTTTTTGCATTCTATTTTTTTCATAATATGATAACGTTTGCCTTTGTTTAAGCTTTTCTTCAAAAAGTAATAAGGAGAAAAAATTTAGTAGGGTGCAATGATTTGTATACAAAAAGGAGGCAGTGGGTATGACACTTTCTAAAAATAAGATACTAGCAATTAATCCAGGTGCAACCTCAACAAAAATAGCCGTATATGAAGAAGATCAGTTGCTTTTCAAGAAGACGATAGAACATTCCATAGAAAGTTTAAAACAGTTTCCTAAATTATTTGATCAGTACCAATATCGCTTAGATTTGATACTGCGGATTCTTGAGAAGGAAAATACGCAGCTGAAAACTTTAACTGCTATAGTAGGTCGTGGGGGCTTGCTAAAGCCCTTAGCCGGGGGAACCTATCGGGTGAATGAAAAAATGATAGAAGATTTAAAAGTAGCAGATCAAGGAGAACATGCTTCTAACTTAGGTGCTGTAATCGCTGCAAACTTGGGGAATCAATTAAACATACCAGCTTTTATTGTAGATCCTGTTTCCGTTGATGAGATGGAGCCAGTAGCCAGAATCTCTGGATTAGCTGATTTAAGAAGAATCAGTTTATCCCATGCTTTAAATATGAAAGCTGTAGCCCGGAAGATAGCAAAAGAAATAGGCAAAAACTATGAGGAAGTAAACTTTATTGTTGTCCATCTAGGTTCAGGTGTTTCTGTTACCCCTCATAAAAAGGGAAAAATGATTGATGTCAACAATGCTAAGGCAGAAGGACCTTTTTCCCCAGATCGATGCGGTGGTCTACCGGCAGATCAATTGGTAAAGCTATGTTTTTCAGGAAGATACACCTATGATGAATTGAGGGAAAAACTAATGAACAAAGGTGGTCTCTACTCCTACTTTGGCACGACAGACCTACGTCAAGTAGAAGCAATGGCAACAAATGGAGACCTTCAGGCAGATATTGTGCTGGAGGCTTTAGCCTATCAGGTGGCAAAGGAAATTGGTGCCATGGCTACGGTTTTGATGGGGCAAGTAGACAGGATTATTCTGACAGGGGGAATTGCTTATTCAAAAAGAATTGTTGCTGATATTACTAAGCGTGTTAAATTCATTGCCCCTGTAGTTGTGGTGGCTGGAGAAGAAGAACTAGAATCTCTAGCATTAGGGGCCCTGAGAGTAATGCGGGGAGAGGAAGTAGCCGCTCAATATAGTTAGTATATACGCTATGATAATAAAGCTTCTGTGTGGCGCTAGATAATAAATGGTTAAAGGAGGGACGATTATGGTAAAGGTAAATATATTAGAGAAGTACTGCAAAAGCTGTGGTCTCTGTATTGATGTTTGTCCTAAAAAAATCTTAGAAATTGGAGAGAAAAGTAACCAAAAAGGGTACTTTACAGTAGTTTGCAAGGATGAAGAAAAGTGTATAGGATGTGCCCTATGTGGCATGATGTGTCCCGATGTAGCTATAGAGGTCTATAAATAGGTATTGGGGAAGGAGATGAAGTGATTTATGGAAAGAGTACTCATGAAGGGCAATGAGGTTATTGGTGAGGCTGCTATTCGTTCGGGATGTAGGTTGTTCTTCGGATATCCCATTACACCCTCCACAGAAGTAGTAGAGTATTTATCTAAACATTTACCACAAAAAGGTGGCACGGTGTTACAGGCGGAGGATGAAATTGCAGCTATTAATATGTGTTATGGTGCTGCTGCCACAGGATCAAGAGTAATGACTGCATCATCTAGTCCAGGAATTAGTTTAAAGCAAGAAGGAATTTCCTATAGCGCAGCAGCAGAACTTCCCATGGTGATTGTGAATGTTAATCGATGCGGTCCAGGTCTAGGCGGCTTAGGACCAGCTCAATCCGATTACTTTCAATCAACAAAAGGTGGTGGACATGGAGACTACAGGTTGATTGTATTGGCGCCTTCTAAAGCCCAAGAGCTTTATGATTTCACTATGGAGGCTTTTGATTTAGCAGATAAATACCGTAATCCAGTTTTGATTTTATCTGATGGTTTTTTAGGACAAACGATGGAGCCAGTGATTTTAAAGGAGAGACCCGAGGTGCCAAAAGTTGATAGAAGTTGGACGGTGGGGGGCTGTAAAGACAGAGAAAAGCGTATTGTGGCAAGCTATTCTTTAACCAATGAAATAGGTGAGATCAACAATCAAAGATGGGAGGCAAAGTACAAAATTATTCAGCAGAAGGAGCAACGTTGGGAATCCTTTTATACAGAGGATGCGGAGTATCTGCTGGTGAGCTATGGAACAACCGGAAGGATATGCAAAAGCACTGTATTAAATGCCCGTGAAAAAGGTATAAAGCTAGGCTTGATTCGTCCCATCACCCTGTGGCCCTTCCCTGATAATGCATTTCTTCCTCATAAAAACAAGGTAAAAGGGATCATTACGGTGGAACTAAATACTGGCCAGATGATAGAGGATGTTAAACTTGCAGTAGCATGCAAAATGCCAGTACATCTCTATCGAAGACAGGGGGGCATGTTGCCAACAGAGCATGAGATATTAGATTATTTTCAAGATACATTTGATGTATCAGGGGAGGTGTAGCTATGGAAAAGGTATTTGCTAGAACAAAAGGCTTAACAGATACGGCTTTTTCCTTCTGTCCAGGGTGTACCCATGGTATTATTATGAGAATCATTGCAGAAGTACTTGAAGAGCTAAACATTATTGAGGAAACGGTAGGAATTTCCCCTGTAGGTTGTGCAGGATTTTGTCAGGATTTCTTTAGCTGTGATTTTGTAGGAGCACCTCATGGTAGGGCCCAAGCAGTAGGAATAGGTGTTAAACGAGCGCTGCCGGATAAAACAGTTTTTACCTATCAGGGAGATGGTGATATTGCCGCCATAGGGACGCAGCATGCTATCCATGCTGCAGCAAGAGGAGAAAAAATAACCTCCATTATGGTGAATAATGCTATCTATGGCATGACTGGAGGACAGATGGCTCCCACTACCCTAGAAGGAATGAAGACATCTACTAGCCCCCATGGCAGGAATGCTATTACTGATGGATTACCAATGGACTTTCCAAGACTTATTGCCAATCTTGAAGGCGCTGTATATGTAGCTTCTGTTTCAGTAGATACACCAAAAAATATTATCCAAGCGAAAAAAGCCATTAAAAGGGCTTTTGAAGTACAACGAGAGGGGTTAGGTTTCGCACTAGTAAGTGTTTTGTCAACTTGTCCCACAAATTGGGGTATGAGCCCCTTAGATAGCTTGAAATGGTTGCGAGAAAATATGATGTCGGTTTACGCAATGGGAGAATTAAAGGTAACGAAGGAGGTAGAAAGGTTATGATGGATAAAATCATACTTGCGGGATTTGGTGGCCAGGGTGTAATGTTTTTAGGTAAAGTTTTGGCCTACGCTGGCATGGGGGCGAATCTGGAAATTTGTTGGATTCCCTCCTATGGACCGGAAATGCGAGGTGGTACAGCCAATTGCTCTGTAATACTATCCGACGAAGAAATCAATTCGCCTGTTATTGATGAGGCTGATGCTGCCATTGTGTTAAGCAAACCAGCCTATGACAAATTTGCACCCCGTATAAAACTGGGAGGTGTATTGGTTGTGAATACCTCTTTAGTCAAACTAGACCATATGAGGAAGGATATAAAAATTATCCAGATCCCTGCCACGGATATTGCAAACCAGTTAGGATATGCAAATATTGCTAATATGGTCTGTTTAGGGGCTTTGCTACCAAATCTAAAGCTAATTGATTTAGAGAAAATAGAAAATTCCATGAAACAAGTAACCAAGAAGAAGCCGGAGTTACTGAAGAGCAATCTAAGGGCAATCAATAAAGGAATAGACTATATTCGTGATAAGAAAATAGAAGTATATACCTTAAAAAAAGATGAATTTGTTTGCTGGAGTTAGAGAATAAGTGAAAATGGTTTATCTTATTTGCTAGAAAAGATCCTACCTAATATAGTAGGGTCTTATTTTGTGTCTTCAAACTTAGGAAGTTCTTAACAGACTCTCCACCGGATTCCCCGATGTTCAGCTTTAGCTGGAGGAGTTCACGTTAATTATTATTTACAGTACTTGATGTTATTTTGTTGACAATAGAAACAAAATAGAATAATATGGAAATGATAATGTGTATCATTTGGATGTTTTTTAAAGATATAGAATCATCCTCAGTAATAGAAGGAATTACTAAAGAAAGATAGACTGAAATCGCTGGAGGTGGGCAGTATTTTTTGTAAAATGACACAACAACAAGAGATTCACATGCTACGTGACCGGGTGAACCAATTAGAAAACAAATTAAGAGAACAATCTTTTTTGGTAGATATGACCAATATCCTAATTAAGGGGCATGATTTAGAGACCACCATCAAAAGTACTTTACAGCTAGCTATGGAAATAACCCACAGTGAAGCAGGATGTTTATATTTAACAGACCTCAACATGAGCAAACTGAAAACTGTAGAAGTCAATGGCTGTATATCTGAAAAACTAGTAAAGGCTTTTAGTAGGTTAAATGAATTTTTAACTTTAAGGCAATTAGATAAAATAATAGAGATTGATGAAAAGGATGAACGCTTTAAAAGGTTTGCTGGATTAGACAAGAGACTAGTAGCATTTATTATTATTCCCCTTGTTGTTAGTCACAATACGATAGGGTATGCAGTTGTCATGCATCTCCATGACGAGGAAAATAATCATCCTAACTGTTATTCTCCTCGAGACTTAACAAATCTTAAAATCTATTCTCATCAGGCAGCATTGTTGTTAGATAACACGCGAGTAAAGATTGAGCAAGGAAAAAAGGAATTTTATTTAAAGACCATTGCCAGCCTAGTTGCAGCTATTGATGCAAAGGATATTTATACGCAAAATCATTCCTCACGGGTAGCTAAAGTTACTGTGGCCTTTTCTAAAGTCCTTGGTTTGGCAGAAGATATGATAGAAAAGATTCATTACGGAGCATTGCTGCATGATATCGGAAAAATAGGTATATCGGATGCCATTTTAAACAAGCCATCTTTTCTAACGGATGATGAATTTACACTGATAAAAGACCATCCCCTTAAGGGTTTTAAAATATTAGAACCTATGGATCTTGAACCAGATGTCTTAAACATCATTAAATACCATCATGAGCGATATGATGGTGGCGGTTATCCAGAAGGATTACAGAAGCAAAAAATTCCTCTACCAGCACGAATTGTTAGTATTGTAGATGCTTGGGATGCCATGACCAGTAATCGAGCCTATAGAAAAAAGTTAACACGGGAACAAGTTTTGTATGAGTTAAAAAGAGGGAAAGCTTCTCAATTTGACCCTTACTTAGTAGAAGAATTTATTGCATTAGTTGAAAAAAATCAAATGGATCCCTTTATCTAAAGCTGGATGCTAGGTATTAAACGGAGATGCTGCGCCACTTGACTGCAAAATAGCTAATAAAACTTTCTGTGACTATACTTTAACAATAAAGAAGAAATAAATAGAAAATTTAAAACTATTTAACTGTTGAAAAATTTCTTATAAGCCTATATAATAGGAATATAATATTTTCTATTTAAAGAAATATAGACCAAATGAGAATAACGAGAGATATCTTTCAATAGATAGCCGAAGAAGCAATATAAAAGGAGGCGTCCTTCTATAGAAACTTTCAGGCAAAAGTATCGTTATTTGATGGAACTCTGGAGAGTCCGAAGCATCGGCGCCGTAGGAGAAACACATTGATAAATGTAAAACTCTCAGGCTAAAAGACAGAGGAGCGTGATAGCATATTTTATTGGTATGCCATCATGCTCCTCTTTTATTGCTGTATAAAAGTAAATTTGCTTCCTAAAAATAAAGGAAGCAGGGATTTATTTATGACTCAGCAAAAGATTTTATAAAAGAAAATAAATAATTTCACCGTAAGGAGGATGAAGATGCATAGATATATACCGAATACTAAAAATGATACAAACATCATGCTGGAAAGTATTGGTGTGAAGTCTATTGAGGATTTATTTCAGGATATACCTAAAGAGCTAAGGTTAGAAAGAGCGCTGAATTTAGCATCACCTTTAGCTGAAACAGAGCTTATCAAACATATGAAGAATCTAAGTGATAAAAATAAAAGCATAGGAGAGTTGACTTGTTTTTTAGGGGCAGGGGCATATGATCATTATATTCCTTCTATTATAAAACATTTAGCAATGCGTTCAGAATTTTTTACAGCCTACACCCCTTATCAACCGGAGATTAGTCAAGGTACTCTACAGGCTATATTTGAATATCAGACAATGATTTGCAATTTAACTGGCATGGATATTACCAATGCTTCTATGTATGATGGTGCAACTGCAACCCTTGAAGCAGCGATGATGGCTGTTGAAAATACAAAAAGAAAGACACTGCTTGTTTCTAAGACGGTTCATCCAGAGGTAAGAAAAGTTCTGCATACCTACATGAAATTTAGAGATGTAAAGATGATAGAGATATCCATGGCAGAGGGTGTCACAGATTTAGATCATTTAAAATCAGTGATGGATACGGATACAGCTGGGGTCATTCTACAGAGTCCAAACTTTTTTGGGGCGATAGAAGACCTAGGAGAAGCTGAAAAGATCATTCATCAAAACAAGGCAATGTTGATTCATTATGCAGACCCCATTTCTTTAGGTATATTAAAAAGCCCAGGAGAGTTAGGCGCAGACATTGTGGTGGGAGAAGGGCAATCTTTAGGAAATCCTCTAAACTTTGGTGGGCCCTACCTAGGTTTTTTAGCCACGACATCTAAGTTAGTAAGAAAAATACCAGGAAGAATAGTGGGGCAATCTGAAGATGTAGATGGAAAAAGAGCTTTTGTTCTTACATTACAGGCAAGGGAACAACATATTCGTAGGTATAAAGCTACCTCTAATATTTGCTCTAATCAAGGATTAAATGCCTTAATTGCTACCATCTATTTAGTAACCATGGGGAAAAAGGGATTGAAGGAAGTAGCAATGCAGAGTACTCAAAAGGCGCATTATGCACTAAAGCAGATGACCAAAAGTGGTAAATTTAAACCCCTATTTCATCAACCCTTCTTTAAAGAATTTGCAGTAAGTAGTGAAATAAGTAGTAAACAAGTCAATCAAGAACTTATGAAGCATGGGATTTTAGGAGGATATGCTTTGGATCAAGAGTATCCTGAGTTGGAAAACGGATTGCTGTTCTGTGTAACAGAGAAGAGGACAAAGGAAGAAATAGATAAATTGGTTGAAATATTGGAGGTGATATAATGCAAGCTTATAACAAATTAATTTTCGAAATTTCAAAGAAGGATAGAACTGCTTACAGTCTTCCACAGTGTGATGTGAAGGAGGAAGCTCTAGAAGAGATGATTCCTAGAAAATTCCTAAGGGGTGAAGAAGTTGATTTACCAGAAGTTAGTGAGTTGCAGGTGGTAAGACATTTTACACAATTGTCCAATAAGAATTATGGTGTAGATACAGGTTTTTATCCTTTAGGTTCCTGCACCATGAAGTATAATCCTAAGATTAATGAAGACATAGCCTCTTTAGATGGATTTACTGGACTTCATCCCTATCAGCCTCAAGAAACAACACAAGGCGCCCTTGAAATGATGTATGGCTTAGATGAAATGTTATCAGAAATATCAGGGATGGATAAGGTTACCTTACAGCCAGCGGCCGGAGCCCATGGAGAACTTACTGGCTTGATGATGATAAAAGCGTACCATAAGGATCGAGGAGAAGATAAGAGAACAAAGATTATTGTTCCTGATTCAGCCCATGGTACCAACCCAGCTACCGCAGCAGTGGCAGGTCTAAAAATTGTAGAAATTAAATCCGACAAAAATGGAGCAGTGGATATAGAAAGCTTAAAAGAGGCTTTGGATGATGAAGTAGCAGGTCTTATGTTAACAAATCCTAGTACCCTTGGACTTTTTGAAGAAAAAATTGGGGAAATTGCAGATTTGGTTCATGCAGCTGGAGGGCTATTATATTATGACGGTGCTAACATGAACGCCATTATGGGGATGACAAGACCGGGAGATATGGGTTTTGATGTAATGCACTTTAACCTTCATAAAACCTTTTCTACCCCTCATGGCGGTGGCGGCCCGGGTAGTGGGCCAGTAGGCGTAAAAAGTAAGCTGGCAAAATACCTTCCAGTGCCGGTTGTAGAAAAAAGAGGAAATGATTATATATTGGATTATGATCGACCTCATAGTATTGGCAAGATGAAAAATTTCTATGGTCATTTTGGCATTATGCTTAGGGCCTACGCCTATATACTGACAATGGGGGCTGAAGGTTTAAAGGAAGTAAGCGAAAAAGCAGTGTTGAATGCAAACTATATGATGCATAAATTAAAACAACATTATCACTTGCCGATAGATCAAGTATGTAAACATGAGTTTGTTTTAGGAGGTATTGCAAAAAATAAGGGTGAAATTTCAACGATGGATATAGCAAAACGGATGCTGGACTATGGTTATCATCCTCCAACCATCTATTTCCCTTTGATTATAAAAGAAGCCATCATGGTAGAGCCTACGGAAACGGAGAGTTTAGAAACCATGGATGATTTTATAGAGGTCATGATTAAGATTGCCCAAGAAGCAGAGGAAAACCCAGAACTATTAAAAAATGCACCTTATCACACACCGGTAAGAAGAATCGATGAAACAAAGGCTGCTAAAAATCTTACAATAAAGTGGGAAAGAAGTAGGGAGCAATCATAGAAATTTTAGAAGGATTTATCTTCTCACTGTCGTATTTGTTTCTATAGAGCCATTGGAAAGCTTCTATAAAAACAAGGAAAGTAGGTACAACAATGTTAATCGATGCGCATATACATGTAGCTTTAAATCCTTTGTACAATAGGCAAACATGGGAGGCGGCTGACAGGGAGAAGAAAGTAGTTTGGCTGAGGGAAATTTTACAGCAGTATAAAAGACGGAAAATTTATATCTTGAGAGACGGTGGAGATAGAATCTTTGCTTCCAAATTAGCAAGAGAAGTTGCTAAAGAAGAAGGCATGATTTATAAATCCCCTATCTATGCTCTATACAAAAAAGGACATTATGGTTCTTTCTTAGGAAAGTCTATTGAGGGGTTAGAGGATTTTAAAAAAGCCTTTAAACTTCTTTTAGAACATCAGCCAGATCATTTAAAAATCATCTTAACAGGCATGGTAAACTTCCAAAAATATGGGGATGTTGGAGAAACTGCCTTTACCTTAGAAATGCTAAAGTATATGGTGGAAGCGGCAAAGGACCACAACCTGCCTGTGATGGTACATGCCAATGGTCCAGGAGGGGTAAGAAAAGCCATAAAAGCAGGAGCCCATACAATAGAGCATGGCTACTTAATGTCAGAGGCGGAGGTTTACGCTATGGCTGAAAAGGACATCGTATGGATTCCAACCTTAGCGCCTTTAGGAAATATTTTAAAGGCTAACGAAGATCGATTTAAGCAGGAAAGAGAAGTCATCCAAAAGGTATACGATGGACAGTTGGAAAATATAAAGAAGGCTATTGAAATCGGAACAAAGGTAGCTTTGGGTAGTGATGCAGGTTCTTACAGTGTCCATCATGGCAGTGGGCTGTTGGATGAAATAGAGCATTTTCAAGCAATAGGCATAGAGGAGAAGGAAGCAGAGAAAATTGCTTTTGAGAATGGTTTAAAGGCACTGAATATAAATAGAGATATTTTAGAAAAAGAGGTCCTTCTTAATTTATAAGAAGGGCCTCTTTGGCTATTCTCCACTATCCAACTGCAATTTTTATCATAAACAGAACCACGATGATGTACATTAAGGGAGAAATTTCTTTTCTTTTTCCAGCCAATAATTTTAGCACCAAATAACTCATCATACCAAAAATGATTCCCTCAGAGATGCTATAGGTGAGAGGCATCATAAGAATGGTTAAGAAAGCAGGAATAGCTTCAGTAAAATCGTCGAAATCGATATCTTTTATAGGGGAGATCATAAACAATCCTACTAAAATCAATGCGGGTGCTGTAGCTGCCGCAGGAATCATAATAAATAGAGGCGATAAAAACAGTGCTATCGCAAACATAGAGGCTGTGGATAAGGCTGTAAGACCAGTTCTTCCTCCAGCTGCAACACCAGCGGCACTTTCTACATAAGTGGTTACGGTACTTGTACCAAACACTGCACCCACAGTAGTACCTACTGCATCGGCAAATAAAGCTTCCTTTGCTTTAGGAATATTGCCCTCTTCATCCAGCATATTTGCTTTAGCCCCTACCCCTACAAGGGTACCCACGGTATTAAACATATCAACAAATAAGAAGATAAATAATAAAATTAAAATGTCTAGTGAAAATAAGTTAGAAAAATCAAATTGGAACAGAATTGGACTTAAGGAAGGCGGTGCACTAAATAACCTCAATCCTTCAGGTAATTGTGTAACCCCCATAGGAATCCCTATAATCGTAGTAGCTAAAATTCCTATTAATAAAGCACCTTTGATCTGCTTCGCCATAAGAAATCCTGTAAGCAGTAATCCTATACAAGCCAATAGAGGGGAACCAGAAGTAATATTGCCAATAGCCATAGGCACCCCATCCAATATGCCATCTCCTACATGAAACATGCCTGTAACAACAATGCCAGAATTGTACAATCCTAGAAAAGCAATAAACAGTCCAATCCCTGCCGACATAGCTTTTTTTACTACGAGGGGTATAGCATGAACAATTGCCTCACGAATATTAAAAAAGGTAAGAAGTAGAAAGAGGATCCCCTCTAAAAACACAATCGTTAAAGCCGTTTCCCAAGAATAACCCATACCTAATACCACAGTAAAAGCGAAAAAAGCGTTAGGACCCATAGCAGGAGCTAGTGCATAAGGCAGGTTAGCATACAGCGCCATCACTAGCGTAGCAACAATAGCAGATAATGCTGTGGCAGTAAATAAGGCACCAAGGTCCATGCCAGTTGCTGATAAAACACTGGGGTTGACAACGAGAATATAAGCCATCGTCATAAAGGTGGTAATACCTGCCATCACCTCGGTTTTTATATTGGTGCGATTTTCTTTTAATTTAAAAATTCTTTCCAAAGGGAATAGAGAATGATGTAACTTTGAGATTTCCATAATTTGCCCTCCTTGTAGTAAGTAGACTTTTCTTTGAATTTACAAAACGCTTTCCTATCACAAAATGATTTGGGAAGTTTTTTGAGACGATCCATTCAAAACAAAAGTCTATAGTCAGGCAATTTACGGTTGGCCGGTAGAAACTTCGTGACCTTATTACACGAATTATATTAGACTTGAAGTTGTTATTTCAAATTTTGTCATATAAGCTCCTACCTCTAAGCATCAGGATAGGTAGGAATTCTTTATCTTGCCCCAAAAATCTTGCCGTGGGACTTTACTATAATAATATATTTCCTGCCTAAAAGTCAATAGGTTTTACGAACTTTTCATTAAAAAACAATGAATATATTCAAAATATATCAGAACAATATAGTTGAATATGTGTTAATTTGTTCGTAAATAATGGAGAAAGTATCTAATGCTGCAATGGAGGGGACAAATAAAAATACCTCCGCAAGAAGTAAGGCTACGGAAAAAATACCGTGAAAATGATATTTTTTCCGTAGCCTCTAGAAAATTACGGAGATACTTTTTTAAACAATCTTCGTTGTCCAAGTCTCGCAGTTCCAAACATCTGTAACAACGTCTCGATAAAATTCTGGTTCATGGCAAATCAGAAGGAGACTGCCTCTATAGGCTTGAAGGGCACGTTTCAGCTCCTCCTTTGCTTCTACATCTAAATGGTTGGTAGGCTCATCTAGAATCAAGAGGTTGGTTTCTTTATTGATTAGTTTGCACAATCGAACCTTTGCCTGCTCTCCACCACTTAGTACCACTACCTTGCTTTCTATATGTTGTGTGGTTAGTCCACATTTTGCTAGAGCAGCACGAACTTCATACTGGCTATAGGAGGGGAAGTCTTGCCATACCTCCTCGATACAGGTTTTATAGTTCGCTTCCTTGATTTCTTGTTGGAAATAACCTAGATGAAGGTAGTCCCCTAATTCTACTGATCCAGAAATCGCCTTGATTTCACTGAGAATACTTTTTAGCAGCGTAGTTTTCCCTAGTCCATTCGCTCCAACAAGTGCTATTTTTTGTCCTCGTTCCATTCGAAGGTTGAGTGGTTTTGAAAGAGGCTCATCATAGCCAATGACAAGCTCTTTGGTTTCAAAAATCAGTTTACCAGAGGTTCTGGACTCTTTAAAGTTAAATTCTGGTTTGGGTTTTTCACGCGCTAGTTCGATGACCTCCATTTTATCCAATTTTTTTTGGCGGGACATGGCCATGTTCCTGGTGGATACTCTAGCTTTGTTTCTAGCAACAAAATCCTTAAGTTCTTCAATTTCCTGCTGTTGCTTTCTATAAGCAGACTCTAGCTGTTGTTTTTTTACGTCATAAACCTGAAGGAAATTGTCGTAATCACCAACATAACGGTTTAACTCCTGGTTTTCCATATGATAGATCAAGTTGATGACACTATTGAGGAATGGAATATCGTGGGAAATTAAGATAAACGCATTTTCATACTCCTGAAGGTAACGTTTTAACCATTCTATATGCTGTTCGTCAAGATAGTTGGTAGGCTCGTCTAGAAGGAGGATGTCTGGTTTTTCTAGCAATAACTTTGCCAGTAGGACCTTTGTTCGTTGTCCCCCACTTAAATCATGAACATCCTTGTCGAGACCGATATCCTCCAGTCCTAAACCACGACCGATTTCCTCCACCTTTGAATCGATAATGTAAAAATCATTATTGGTCAAGGTATCTTGGATGGTGCCCATATCTTCCAATAACTGCTCTAGTTCCTCCGGAGAAGCTTCTCCCATTTTGTCGCAAATCTCATTCATCTGGGTTTCTAAATCGAAAAGGTACTGAAAAGCCCCTTTTAGGACAGTACGAATCGTCATACCTTTTTGAAGAAGGGTATGTTGATCTAGATAGCCAATTCTAACCTGCTTTGCCCATTCTATTTGGCCTTCGTCAGGCTCCAGTTTTCCCGTAATAATATTCATAAAGCTAGATTTACCTTCGCCGTTTGCTCCGATAAGACCTATATGTTCACCCTTTAAAAGTCGAAAGGAAACATTATTAAAGATTGCTCGGTCCCCGAAGCCATGACTCAAGTTTTTTACTGTTAAAATACTCATTTGAATCTCCCTTCCTAATGGTGTGCTTCACCTATTTTGATGGCTAAATATATTCCATATTAATATCCATTGTTTACGCACTACAAAAATACAAATTCATTTTAAAAGAGATATAAACATACATAATAGATTATATATGAGATAAAGGCTGTTTGAAAGGAAAATTTTTAAAATAATACAAGGAAACTTTAGGATAGCCATGACAGTGAATTAAGTAATTATTTCTCCAAATAAAGGAAAGAATTGAACATCCAAAAGTACTATGATAAAGTTTCATTAGTTAGGTAATTACGTTATTTTCGGTGTTTCTTGTATAGGGCATGTAGTTTTTATATACAGTCCCTATTGACGGTTGTATGTTTGAGGGAAAAAAACAAATGTTATACTATGAATAAGTTTTATAGATGCGCGCTTCTAAAGTTAAATTTTAATATACGAGGAGGAATTTGATGGAGGATATATTATTAGTAGCTCCCTATCGTGAACTTGCGATTTTAGCAGAGGAGTATAGAAACAAGACAAACCTGCCTTTTTCTACTGTAATAGGCAACTTAGACGAAGGATTGGATGAAATAAAAGAAAGTATAAAAAAGGGTTCTAAGATTATTGTGACGAGGGGAGGCACAGCAAAATATCTCAAGGAGAATTTATCTGTGCCGGTCATAGAAATTCCTGTAACCTCCTTCGATATTTTAAAGGCCATAGGCAACGTAAGCAGCAAGGGGTATAAAAAAATAGCCTTTTTAACCACTTCAAATATTATTTTTAAAACAGAGCACTTTAATAGAATTATGGATATTACACTGCAGTTTGAGTCCTGTGAGGAGGTAAAGGACTTACCTGAGAGGGTAAAGTTTTTAGTAGATAAAAAAGCAATAGATGCTATTATAGGAGATGTTATAGCCACCAATGAATCTATCAAAAATGGTGTTTATGGAGAGTTGTTACAATCCGGGGAGGAATCCATTAAATATGCTCTAGAAGAAGCCGAAAGAGTCCTGAAAATGAATATGAGGGAGAGGGCTAGAGTAAAGGAAATGGAGACGATCTTGAACATGATTGATGAAGCAGTACTTACGATTGATAAAGATGAAGTGGTGACGGTTTATAATAGTAAGGCAGAGAAGATTTTTGGTAAAGCAAAGGATCGGGTAATTGGACGGAAAATAAAAGATTGTCTTCCCAATAGTACATTAACCAAGGTGCTGCGAAGCAGTGCGGGGGAAGCCAACATGATTATGGAGGTAAATGATAAAAAAGTTGTATCCAATAGAATTCCTATTACGATTGATCAACATCTTCATGGAGCGGTGGCAATTTTTGAAGAAATAAAAAGCATACAAAAACTAGAACTAAATATAAGAAAAAAATTAAATGAAAAAGGATTTGTAGCAAAACATAGTTTTTTAGACATAATCGGCAGCAGCAATGGGCTTAAGGGATTAATTTATCAAGCTCAGAGATATGCTAAATCGGAAGGAACAGTTTTGATTTATGGAGAAACGGGAACAGGAAAAGAAATATTTGCTCAAAGCATTCATAATGATAGTAAAAGGGTAAAAGGCCCTTTTGTATCGATTAACTGTGCGGCTATTAACGAAAATCTTTTAGAAAGTGAACTGTTTGGTTATGAAGCAGGGGCCTTTACAGGGGCTCTTAGGGGAGGTAAAGAGGGGCTGTTTGAATTGGCTCACGGAGGAACCTTATTTTTAGATGAAATAGGCGAAACCTCCTTGAGCTTTCAAGCCAAGCTTTTAAGAGTATTGCAAGAAAAAGAGATAAGAAAGATCGGTGGCGATAAAGTAATTCCTATAGATGTACGAATTATATGTGCCACCAATAGGAATTTAAAGGAAGAAGTGAGGAATAAGGGGTTTCGAGAAGATTTATACTATCGATTAAGTGTATTAGAACTAAATCTACTTCCCCTCAGAGAAAGGAGGGAAGATGTGGTGCCTATGGCGATTGCATTTTTGAAGGAGCAGTGTGTTAAAGAAAATAGAAACATGTATTGGAAAAATGATAACATATTTGCTCCGCTTCTAGCTTACGATTGGTATGGTAATGCTAGAGAGCTGAAAAACTTTATAGAACGATTGGTGATCTGCTGTTATAGCAACGAACTTACAGAAAACTTTGTTAAGGAAATGCTAGGTTCCAAGCTGGAGAAAGATGGTGAACAAGATACTATTACTATCGGTTTTACGGAGGATATGAAGGTAGTAGAGAGAGAGGTGTTGAAGCAGTTGCTTGATAGATATAATGGGGATAAGGAAAGACTATGTAAGGCGCTTAACATCAGCACTACAACCCTATGGAGAAAGTTAAGTTACAAAAATGAAATGGATATTTCATAAATGAAAAAAATCAATATATTTTTTTAACAAAAAAGAAGGTTTCAGGAGGATGCAACTTTCTTTTTGTTTTATAAAGAATTTTATAAAGCTTTAAGTTCTATCCTTCTTAAAAGAATAGAAAATGTTTTCCTATAAAATAATTTTTTTGGCATATAACTTGCTTGATATATAAACAAAGAAGTGAACTCGTCCAGCTAAAGCTGAACATCGGGGAATCAGGTGGAGAGTCTACTCCACCTGATTGAGAATCCCACCTACGCTAACGCTTAGAGGTGGGGTCTTATACCCTAAAAGCAAAATCATGATAAATATAAAAAAGGAAGTGAAGATGTGATATGAAAGCAGAAACTTTAGCGGTAAATGCGCTGGTGATTAGTGAGACGGATAGCGTCGCGGTAGCGATTCATGAGATGAAGGTAGGAGACAAGGCTATTTTTAAAATAGAAGAAGAAATCAAAGAAATTTCTATCCTTCAAGATATTCCTATTTACCATAAATTTGCTACGAAGGACATGAAAGCAGGAGATTTAGTATTTAAGTATGGGCAGGTAATTGGACAGGCCCTAGAAGATATTTTAGCGGGACAGCATGTTCATACCCATAATGTAGTAAGTATTCGTGAAGGTATCGAAGAATAAGGAGGGAAACGACAATGAATTTTTTAGGATATAAAAGACCAGATGGAAAAGTAGGGATTAGAAATCATGTGTTGATTCTTCCAACCTGTGCTTGCTCCAGTGAGACCTGTAGGGTTGTAGCATCTCAAGTAACCGGTGCTGTTAGCATTGTGAATCAAAACGGATGTGCTCAGGTAAAGGGTGATCTTGAAATCACAAAGCAGGTATTGGCAGGTTTAGCTGCTAATCCTAATGTTTATGGAACAATATTAATTGGTTTAGGGTGTGAAAATGCTCAGCCGGATGATATGGAAACCCTTATTCAGTCTATGACCAATAAGCCTCTGAAAACATTAGTGATTCAGGAGGAAGGGGGTACCATTGCTACAGTAAAGAAAGCAACAGAATATGCAAGAAAAATGGTGCAAGAAGCAACGATGTTGCAAAAAGAATCTTTTGATATTTCAGAGCTTATCGTAGGAACAGAATGTGGTGGTTCTGATCCAACCTCGGGAATTGCTTCTAACCCCGTAGTAGGAAATTTAAGCGATAGGCTCGTTGATCTAGGTTCTTCTTCTATACTAAGTGAAACAACTGAATTTATAGGAGCGGAGCATATATTGGCAGAAAGAGGAGCAACACCAGAAATCAAAGAGCAAATCCTTCATATTGTGAAACGCTATGAAGAACATATCAAAAAAGCTGGTGAGAGTTTAAGAGAAGGAAATCCTTCTCCTGGAAACAAGGCAGGAGGCATCACAACCCTTGAAGAAAAGTCTCTTGGCTGTATTCATAAAGGAGGACATCGACCTGTAGTGGAGGTTGTAGATTATGCAGAAATACCAAAAAAGAAGGGGCTGATCGTTATGGATACCCCTGGCTATGATATAGCTTCAGTGACTGGAATGGCAGCAGGGGGATGTCAGGTAATTGTTTTTACTACTGGTAGAGGAACCCCTACAGGAAATGCTATTGTACCGGTTATAAAAATCACAGGAAACAGACAAACCTATGAGAAGATGGAAGATAATATCGACTTTAATGTAAGTCCTGTGGTGGAAGGCAACAAAACTATCATAGAAATGGGAGAAGAGCTTTTAAAAGAAGTTATTGATGTTGCAAATGGTAAATTTACTAAGGCAGAGACATTAGGCTTTAATGAAATAGCTATAAATAGACTTTGTAATTATGTATAATTTAAAAAAATAATTATCTGTAAAAACCTATCTCTTTTAAGAAGATAGGTTTTTGATATGTATGGATAAATTTACTGTTGGTGCATAAAGTAGAAAAAATTGGTTTACATAAAATTTAAGATAGCCATAGGAAATAAGTTATATTTATCGTATGATTGAAAGAAGCATATAAAAAATTTCATCATCTTAGGGAGGCAAGTTTAAATGAAATATGTTGGAAATTTAACGTTTCTCTATATAGGTCAGTTTTTGCTTTTTTACATTACGATTTTTTACTTATTTTCCTCTGAACACATTTATTATTTCATAGGCCAATACATATTTTTCATATTACTATTTAAATTTTTGTCAAAGAAACAGGGTTTTCTTTTACTGATTAGCTATAATTTAATGACTGTTATTGTTTATCTTGTTATGGGTTTTACCAAACAATGGGGAACGAGTATGCAAATCAAGGTAATTTTCTATCATCTTATCTTAGTGTTTAATGCTGGCGTTACCTATGGTTTTATCTACTTATCTAAGGAGTTAGAAGAAGAAAATATACATTTAAGAAAAAAAGTGAAGGCATTAACCCAATACGAGGATGCTTCAAAGTTGTTAACCAAACAAGAATTCAAAGAAAGAAGCAGTTTGATTAAAAAGGCAATGGAGCGCAGAGGAGAAGAAGGCTATGAGATTTATTTTCATCTAAAGCAGCAAGGTATTTATGCACAATATGCTGTATTTTATACATTGACGAATTTGGCATTGGAAACCTTTAGAAATCAATATGATTTAGTAGGAAAATGGGATGATAGCTCCTTTGTTATATTGCTGCAAAATACGGATAAGGAAGGGATGGAAATTGCTCTAAACCGATATCTTTCTAAAGTTGATGAAAAACTTGAGATGAACCAGGAGGAGCTAATGATAGAGATGGAAGTAATAGCGCCTGAAAAGGAAGGAGTGAATATAGCTTGAAGTATATGTTATCTATAACTTCCTTTGTATTTGGCACTGTGATTTTGTATTATTGTATATTGACGGTTTTTGGCCTACATTACCGAGGTAAAAACAAAGAAAGATCATCTTTGAAGGCCTATCCAAGCGTGGATATCCTCATACCTGCACACAATGAAGGGAAGGTAATACAAAAAACCTTAGAAGCAATGGTGAGATTAGAATATCCAGGAGACCTTTATATTTATCTATTAAACGATCATTCACAGGACGAAACAGGGAGGATTGCAGAGGATTTTTCTAAAAAATTTAAAAATATATATCACATAGGTGTGCCAAAAGGAGAACCTAAGGGAAAATCTAGGGTTTTAAACTATGGTTTACAGATTTCTAAATCCACGTATTTTGCTGTTTATGATGCTGATAACCAACCGGAACCTCAAGCGGTAAAACGGTTGGTAGAAGCAGCGGAGACGGTATCTAATGCGGTGGGTGCTGTAGGCTATGTAAGAACGATTAATGAAAAGGCAAACTGGCTTACAAGAATGATTTCTTTAGAGTTTCAGATATTTCAGCTATTAATGCAATCGGGAAGGTGGGCTTTATTCAAGACAGGCTCTCTTACAGGAACGAATATGCTTTTAAGGCGTTCTATTCTTGAGGAAATTGGAGAATATGATGTATATGCTCTAGCTGAGGATGCGGAGCTAACCTTAAGAATCACTGGGGCGGGTGGATTGTTGCCTATTGTACCAGAAGCCGTTACCTGGGAACAGGAACCCCAACAAATCAAGGTGTTGATTAAGCAAAGAACCCGATGGCTTCAAGGAAATTTATACTTATTGGAAAAGATGGCTACCTCTTTTGCGTACTATAAGGGAAAAATATTAGTACATACGCTGCAGCACATTTTAGTTTATGTTATTTTTTTAGTTTTTTTAGTGATTTCAGATGTTTGGTTTATGGCAGGACTATTAGGTTTTGTTAGGATAGAAGCATCAGTACCTATGATGCTGATGTGGTATGTTTCTTATGTTTTATATACGTCCCAATTATTTAGTGCACAAATGATGGAGAATACTTTTTCTCCCTTGAATATATTGATAGGTTTTATCATGTATTTCACTTATGCACAGCTTTTTATTTTTCTTTTCTTTAGAAGTCTATACTATTACATAAAAGCTAAGAAAAAGAGGCAAATTATATCATGGGAAAAGACGATCCGTTTTTAAAGAAAAAGTTCTTCATTAAGAACTTTTTCTTTTTCCGTTACAAAAATTCTAGCCAAAACATAAAAATACTTGTACAATGTAATAGGAAATAAAAATATGATTCGACATTATTCGAATGATTTTTCTAAAAGGACAACCAAAGTTCGATTTACGTTATCCTGTGGTGTATTGCTAAGGTGCCCATTTCTAGATGAAAAAACTAAGTGACTA
Organism: Clostridium formicaceticum; assembly: GCF_001854185.1. Taxonomy (NCBI): domain Bacteria; kingdom Bacillati; phylum Bacillota; class Clostridia; order Peptostreptococcales; family Natronincolaceae; genus Andreesenella; species Andreesenella formicacetica. Next base: position 987,921 of record NZ_CP017603.1, on the reverse strand, counting down.
ACACCAAATCAAAGATTTGGGTTATCTACTTATGGCCACCTACTTATGAATTAAGTTTCATTTTATTTTATAGGGAGCTGATGATATTGAAGTATGATGTAGTTATTGTGGGAGCGGGTCCATCTGGAATTTTTACTGCCTTAGAGTTGGTGAGACAAAAATCCTCTAAGAAAATTTTGATGCTTGAAAAGGGCAGACCTATAGATAAGCGACACTGTCCGAAGGAAGAGACTAAAAGCTGTGTCTATTGTAAACCTTACTGTGATATAACAACAGGTTTTTCTGGAGCTGGAGCCTTTTCTGATGGCAAACTATCTTTAAGCTACGAAGTGGGAGGAGACTTGCCAGATAAGGTAGGGGCTGAAGAAGCCCAGAAGTTTATTAATTATACTGATAGCATCTATCTTGCGTATGGGGCGGATACAAAAGTGGAAGGAATAGAAAACGCTGGTGAAGTAAAGGAGATTAGAAAGAAAGCAATAGAAGCAGGATTGAAATTAGTAGATTGTCCTATCAGACATTTAGGTACAGAAAAAGCGCAAGAGATATATCTAAAGCTGCAGAATACGCTTTTGGAGGCTGGTGTAGAGATTCGGTTTCACACGATGGTGAAGGATTTTGTGATAGAAGAGGGAAGGACAAAAGCAGTTATTGTAGTGGATGCAAAGACAAAGGTAAAAGAAGAAACTTTATTAGCGGATGCAATTATCGTAGCGACAGGACGAAAAGGAGCGGATTGGCTTCAGGATATGTGCTTAAAGCATGATATCAATCATAGTGCTGGTACAGTGGATATAGGTGTCCGAGTAGAGGTAAGAAACGAAATCATGGAAAAAGTCAATGATGTGCTTTATGAATCAAAATTAATCGGCTATCCAGCTCCTTTTAAAAATAAGGTTAGAACTTTCTGTCAAAATCCTGGAGGTTTTGTCAGCCAAGAAAATTATGATAATGACTTAGCTATTGTAAATGGACATTCCTACAAAGATAGAAAGTCTACGAATACCAATTTAGCGATATTGAGTTCCCATAATTTTTCTCATCCCTTCAATCAACCGATACAATATGGCAAGAAGGTGGCAGAACTGGTAAATATGCTGGGGAATGGTAAAATTTTGGTACAAAGATATGGTGATATTTTAGATGGTAAGAGGACTTGGCAGCATGAATTACAGCAATCGAATGTAAGACCTACGCTACCGGATGCTGTTGCTGGAGATTTAGCTTCTGCCATTCCCTACAGACCATTATTAAACATATTAAATTTCATCAAAGCAATGGATATTGTTGTTCCAGGATTTGCCAGCAGGGAAACATTGCTCTATGGCCCCGAAATTAAGTTTTACAGCAACAAGATTAACATAGATGAAAATTTTCAAACCAACATTAAAGGTTTATACTGTCTAGGAGATTCCAGTGGCTGGACAAGAGGGCTCATGATGGCATCGGTTATGGGGGTATTGATGGCTCGAAAACTTGTTGAAAATAATAAAGCTTAATAAAAACTTAAAGGAAAGCAGATGCTTCTAAAGGCTATAGAGCATCTGCTTTCCTTATAGGAATCTTTATTTTACCTTTACAATCCATCCTTCAGGTGATTGTACATCTCCAAATTGAATACCATAAAGGGTATCATAGAGTTTCTTAGTTACAGGGCCAACTTCAGTTTCGCTGTGAAAAACATGAAGCTTTTCTTTATATTGAATACCGCCGATAGGGGTAATTACAGCAGCAGTTCCGCAGGCACCAGCCTCCTTAAATTCATCCAGAGCATCCACCAATACATCTCTTTCCTCTACCTCCATGTCGAGATATTCCTTCGCTATGTGCATCAGAGAGTATTTTGTGATGCTAGGTAAAATAGAGGGGGATTTTGGTGTGATAAATTTATTATCTTTTGTAATACCAAAGAAATTTGCTGCACCGACCTCTTCGATTTTCGTGTGGGTAGCTGGGTCTAGGTAGATACAATCTGCAAAACCCTTTTCTACTGCTATTTCATGGGGATAAAGGCTAGCAGCATAGTTGCCTCCAACCTTTGCGCCGCCTGTACCATAAGGTGCTGCTCTGTCATATTCAGAAACAATAAAGTTTACAGGGGCTAGTCCGCCTTTAAAGTAGGGGCCCACAGGAACACAAAATACACAGAATATGTATTCTGGTGCAGGTTTTACACCAACATTATCCCCAACACCAATCACAAAGGGTCTTAAGTAAAGGGTTGCGCCAGTGCCGTAAGGTGGTACGTAAGCTGCATTTGCTTTAACTACTTGAACACATGCATCAATGAATTTTTCTACTGGCACTTCGGGCATTAAAACACGTCTGCAGCTGCTGTTCATGCGCTTAGCATTTTCGTCAGGTCTAAAAAGCTGAATACCCCCATCCTTTGTGCTATAGGCTTTTAATCCTTCAAAGCACTGTTGCCCATAGTGAAGGGCAGTAGAAGCTTCGCTTATCGTAAGCTGATTATCTTCCACTAATTTCCCTTCATCCCATTGACCATCCTTCCATCTAGAGATATAGCGAAGGTCTGTTTTGATGTAATTAAAAGCTAGTTTACTCCAATCGATATCTACATTCTTATTCATAGGATCCCTCCCATATACAAATTTTTAATTTATCCTGTGGTGTATTTGCTAAGACTCCCACCTCTAGATGGACAAACTAAGTGACTAACACCAAATCAAAGGCTTGGGTTATCTACTTATGCAAGTGAGAGATCAAGCATCACATCCTAGAAGTAAATTCGGCTACAATTCAGTGGGAGTAAAAACTCCCACTGAGTTAAGTCTCATTGTTATTATAACATATTATATAGTATGTATGTTATTATAGCATAATAATACCATCAGTTAGTAGAAGATAAAATTTAATTATTTTTGCAGGATTTTAGAAAAAAAAGTATAAATTATAAATAACTTTACAATCTATAATTTCACAGGAATTATCAAATAATAACAGTTGTTTTAGATTTCTACGACTTGTTTTTTCTTAAAGGCAAAAAAATGATATAATAGTGTGAAATGATGTATAGGTAGGAAATTTTTCTAAGCGTTTCGAAAAAAATCAAATACATGAAACAGTTTCAAAAAATTAGCACCTGTTTTTATTCAGAGCTGGAGTTGGGTATCTACAAAATGGAAGAATGTTGGTTTTAGGTTGAATTGTACTTAAACCCTATAATAATTATATAGAAATATGGAGATGAGATCTATGAAGAAATGTTCTATTTGTAATAAAAATACAGCGGTTGTTTTTGCAACAAAGTTTGAAAATGGAAAATCGGAGATGAAGGGGATTTGTATACCCTGCGCTAAAAAAATGGGGCTACCAGTTGTAGATCAGCTGATGCAGCAAACTGGTATGACGGAGGAAGAGATTGAAAATCTTACAGAAGATATTGCTGATACCTTTGAAGAGGAAGAGATGGATATGGGAGGGTTAGAAAATCATCCTTCTCTTATGAACTTATTTAATAATGATTCTTCTTTAGGTGAAGATGACACCCATTACACTTCTAGGGCTTCTGATTATGCGGAGGAGGACACTAAAAAGAAAAAAAGCAAACGCAAAAAAAAGAATTTGGAGATGTATGGAACCAATTTAACAGAGAAGGCTAAAAATAATGAAGTTGATAGAGTGGTTGGAAGACATAGAGAAATAGATCGGGTGGTTCAGATTCTAAATAGAAGAACAAAGAATAATCCTATACTGGTAGGAGAACCCGGTGTAGGAAAAACCGCTATAGCAGAAGGATTGGCTCTTCGTATTATAGAAAAACAGGTTCCAGCAAAATTGTTTAACGTGGAAGTGTATCTTCTGGATTTGACTGCTATCGTAGCAGGAACACAGTTTCGAGGCCAATTTGAAGGTCGTATGAAAGCCATTATCAAGGAAGCGCAGGACTGTGGAAATATTATCTTAGTGATTGATGAAGTCCACAATATTATGGGGGCCGGCGAAGTTCATGGAGGCGTGATGAATGCTGCCAACATTTTGAAACCAGCTCTGGCAAAGGGAGAAATACAAATTATTGGTGCCACTACCCTTGAAGAGTATAGAAAGCATATCGAAAAGGATACTGCTTTAGAGAGGAGATTTCAACCGGTAATTGTAGAAGAACCTACAATAGAAGAAACAATTGAAATTTTAAAGGGTATAAGAGGCTATTATGAAGAATATCACAAAGTAAAAATATCTGATAAGGTGATAGAAGCGGCGGCAAAGTTATCAGAAAGATACATTACAGATAGATATCTGCCGGATAAGGCCATTGATGTTATTGACGAAGCGGGTTCTAGGGCCAATTTAAAGAACCAAGGTTTAGTAGAATTAGAAGCTTTAAGAGAAGCCTACAGAAATATGCAGTATAAAAGAGAACTAGCAGCAGAAGGAAGTAATTATGAAAAGGCTGCAGAATATAAAGTAGAGGAATGCAGATTGCTGGACAAGATAAAGCTTCTTGAAGAAGCTTGCGAGGATATACAGATTACAGAGGAGGATGTTGCCTTTGTCATAGAAGCTTGGACCAAAATACCTGTGCAGAAAATCACAGAAAAAGAAGCTCAAAAACTCCTAAAACTAGAGGACCACTTACATCAGCGTATTATAGGACAAAAGGAAGCCATCAAAAGTCTTGCTAGGACTATACGCCGTAATCGTTCAGGCTTTAGGAAAAAGAAGAAGCCCTCTTCCTTCATTTTTGTAGGACCTACAGGGGTAGGAAAAACAGAAGTAGTAAGGGCTTTGGCGGAAGAACTTTTTGGCAGTGAAGAAGCGATGATTCGTATGGATATGTCTGAGTATATGGAAAAGCACACGGTTTCTAAGTTAATCGGTGCACCTCCAGGCTATGTAGGCTACGATCAAGGGGGACAATTGACAGAAAAAGTAAGAAGAAAACCTTATTCTGTTATTCTTCTAGATGAAATGGAAAAAGCCCATCCTGATGTGTTCAATCTATTATTACAAATTCTTGAAGATGGTAGACTAACGGATAGCCAAGGACGCACTGTTTATTTTGAAAATGCTGTTATTATTATGACTTCTAATGTAGGAACACAACTAAAATCCACAGGTATCGGTTTTGGAAAAGATCATTATGAAGTCTTAGAAGGTCGCATAAAAGAAGCCCTAAGAGAGACCTTTAGACCAGAGTTTCTAAATAGAATAGATGAGACGATTGTATTTACTAAGCTTAATAAGGAGGAACTTTACAAGATCATAGATTTAATGCTGAAGGAAGTACTAGAAGAAGTAAAGGAAAAAGATATGACATTAGAGGTTACTGAGGAAGTAAAGGCATTTATCTTAGAAAAGGGTTATGATGAAAAATATGGTGCGAGACCTTTGCGAAGGACAATTCAGAAGTATATTGAAGATGAAATTGCTGAAGATTATTTACAAAACAAGTTTGTAGAGGGAGATCATATCAAGATTGCTTTGAAGGAAGGAAAAGTTATGCTGGAGACAGCACAGTAGGACGGCAGACTGTATAAAAACTAACTTTATTCCTCACGCAGTCTGACGGCTCTGTACTGAGCTAGAAAAAAATAACAGTGGGGTATAGAAATCTTCCCATGAAAAAAGACTATATAGCCTTCTAAGGGATTATATAGTCTTTTTTGTTAAAATTATTAGTTCTTAAAACTGTGGACAGGAGCAGGGACCCTACCTCCACGTTGAATGAAGGCATCGCTGGAAAACTTGCTTACAGCCATAATAGGTGCTGTACCCAATAATCCACCAAACTCTGCCTCATCTCCAACTGTCTTGCCATGAACAGGAATAATCCTCACGCCTGTGGTTTTATTATTGATGACGCCGATAGCAGCTTCATCAGCGATAATAGCAGCTATTGTAGACGCCGGAGTATCGCCGGGAATTGCCACCATATCTAAACCTACAGAACAAACACATGTCATAGCTTCTAGCTTTTCAAGGTTAAGAGAGCCGGCCTTCACAGCAGCAATCATGCCCTCGTCTTCACTAACAGGAATAAATGCCCCGCTAAGACCGCCTACATGGGAAGAAGCCATGATGCCGCCCTTTTTCACAGCGTCATTTAAAAGTGCTAAGGCAGCGGTTGTTCCATGACAGCCACAGCTTTCTAAGCCCATTTCCTCTAAGATTCTTGCCACGCTATCTCCTATAGCAGGGGTAGGTGCAAGGGATAAATCTACAATACCAAAGGGAACACCAAGCCTAGAAGCAGCTTCATTAGCAACCAATTGGCCAGTCCTTGTAATTTTGAAGGCAGTTTTTTTGATGGTTTCAGCCATAACATCGAAGCTCTGTCCCTTTACAGCTTCTAAAGCACACTTCACAACGCCTGGGCCGCTTATTCCAACACTGACAACACATTCGCCCTCGCCTACACCATGGAAGGCCCCCGCCATAAAGGGATTGTCTTCTACTGCATTAGCAAAGACCACTAGCTTAGCACAGCCGATACTATCTCTCTCTTTTGTGAGGTAAGCAGCTTGCTTTATGATTCTTCCCATATCCTTAACAGCATCCATGTTGATACCGGTCTTGGTACAGCCAACATTGACGGAAGAACATACTTTCTCTGTTACTGCTAAAGCTTCAGGAATAGATTCGATAAGGATTTTATCGCCTCTGGAGTATCCTTTTTGAACTAAAGCTGAAAATCCTCCAATAAAGTTAACACCTACAGTGGCTGCTGCTCGATCCAATACCTCTGCAAAGGCTACATAGCTTGTATCTTCGCTTGCTTGAGCCACCAAAGCCATAGGTGTAACAGAAATTCTCTTATTAATAATAGGAATACCGTATTCTGTTTCGATTTCCTCTCCTACTTTTACCAGATTTTCCGCATATCTTGTAATTTTATCGTAAATTTTTCTTCTTGCTTGTTCACCGGAGGTGTCACAGCAATCCAAAAGAGAAATCCCCATCGTAATGGTTCTGATATCCAATTTTTCCTTTTCAATCATTTTGATGGTTTCCATGATGTTGTGAAAATTAATCATTCAATTCAACCCCTAACTTTTTTAGATATTATGCATGGTATTGAAGATATCTTCATGCTGAATTTTAATAGCAACGCCTATTTCTTCGCCAGCAACAGCTAAATCTTCTTTAAGCTGTTTAAAGTCAATGGTCATTTTCTCAAGATCCACCAACATCACCATAGCAAAATTATTTTGAAGCAGCGTTTGATTGATGTCTAAAACATTTACACTGTTTTTCTTCAATACGGAGGTCACCCCGTGAATGATGCCAATTTTATCTTCACCTATTACACTAATAAATGCCTTCATTTTATTTATCACTCCTTTGTTAAAATAGTAAAATTTTTTGCTTCAAAAAAAGACAAAAGACCAAATATAATTATCTAGTCTCTGGAAACAAGGATTTTAAATGCAAGAAAATGCCATTGTATAGACAGAACAAAGACAATGATCTCTTTTCTAACAATTAAAATCCCCTGTCCTTTTACCTGAGAGTTTCACCTAAAAAAAGGCTTTCCCCTTCGGTGCTCCTTAGAGTCTCTCCAGAGGCTCGTCCAATAACGGTCTATAGGAAAATATTCCGCTACCTTCATTCGATTTCAGCAATATTTATAAAATTAATAATCATCATTTTAACATGAGTTGTTGGTGAAAAGCAATAAAAACTTTGTAGAAAGTATTTTTTTACCATCTTTACAAAAAAACGATATTATTCTATAATGGAACTAATAATTAAATAATTTCGCTAGGGGTGCCCTCGGGCTGAGAAGGAAATATCCTAACCCTTGAACCTGATGTAGTTAGTACTACCGTAGGAAAGCAATTTATAAGACTTAGATTATTTGTGCAACTTAAATTTTCTAAAGAAGCTTCCCTATTGGGTAAGCTTCTTTTTTATTTTATTAAATGCTAAGGAGGGAAAATAATGATCATTAACGGCAAGGAGATGGATTTACCGGAAGGCATCACTATTGTAGAACTATTAGAAAAGCTTCATCTACATAAGGATCGTGTGGTGGTAGAAGTGAATTATGAAATTGTGGCAAAAGAACAATATACGGAAACCATTTTGAATGGAGGGGATCAAGTAGAGATTGTAAGCTTTGTTGGAGGCGGGTGAAGATGAAGATATTTTTAAATGAAGGGTCTCTTACGGTAGAAGAGGGTTTAACAGCTTTTGAAATAAGGGATCGAATGAAAAAAGATGCTGATGTTGTAATCCTAAACGGTTTTATTATCAAGGAAGATGGGGTATTGCAAGCAGGGGATAGGGTGACTTTAATTAAAAAGGGGGAAATGCCCAGTCATGAGGAGTTGGAAACTCTTTTGGTGGCTAGACATACCCCAGGTGTACATGAAAAGGTAAAAAAGGCTGCCGTAGGTATTGCAGGATTGGGAGGGTTGGGTTCTAATATAGCCATATCGCTAGCGAGAATAGGTATAGGAAAACTGGTGCTGATAGATTTTGATGTAGTGGAACCCAGTAACTTAAACAGACAGCAGTACTTTGTAAAACATATAGGGATGTTGAAGACGGAGGCTATGAAAGAGCTTATCTCACTGATCAATCCTTTTGTAGAGGTAGAGGTAAAAAATCTTTTTCTTGATGCAGGAAACATAGAAAATTGTTTTAAAGAGGTAGACATTATTGTAGAAGCCTTTGATAATCCTCTTTGTAAAGCGGAGCTGGTGAATACGGCATTAGAAAAGCTTCCACAAAAACCTATTGTAGCTGCTTCTGGCATGGCGGGGTATTTTTCCAGCAACACAGTTCAAACAAAAAAAGTGATGCGCAACCTTTATTTAGTGGGGGATGAGATTTCTGAAGCAAAACCAGGTTGTGGTTTGATGGCACCCAGGGTAGCGATAGCAGCCAATCACCAGGCGAATATGGTTTTAAGATTGATTTTAGAAGAAAGAGAAGTTTAATGAGGAGATGATAAGATGGATGCTTTAACAATTGGCGGGGTTTCTTTGGAGAATAGGCTTTTTATTGGTACAGGTAAGTTTTCCAATAATAAGATAATGCCAGAGGTGATAAAAAATTGTGGGACACAGGTAGTGACCATGGCCCTAAGAAGAGTGGACCTTGATGGTGGAGAGGAAAATATTCTCGAATACATTCCAAAGAACTGTATTCTTTTACCCAACACTTCAGGAGCAAGAAATGCAGAGGAAGCTGTTAGGATCGCTAAGCTAGCTAGAGCTATGGGTTGCGGTAATTGGATTAAAATTGAAGTAATATCCGACAATAAATATCTATTGCCGGATAATCAGGAAACCATCAAAGCTACAGAAATTTTGGCAAAGGAAGGATTTATCGTCCTACCCTACATGAGCCCTGATTTGATGGCGGCAAAAAGAATGGTGGAAGCTGGTGCTGCAGCCGTTATGCCATTAGGTTCCCCAATTGGAACGAACCGTGGGATTCGAACAAAAGAATTAATAGAAATTCTGATAGAAGAAATTGACTTGCCAATTATTGTAGACGCAGGGATTGGAAGACCTTCCGAAGCAGCAGCGGCGATGGAGATGGGGGCGGAAGCCGTCTTAGTTAACACCGCTATTGCTACCGCTGAAGACCCTATAAAAATGGCGGAGGCTTTTTCCTTAGCAGTAAAAGCTGGAAGACTGGCTTATCTCTCTAAACTGGCACCGGAAAAACGGTGGGCGCAAGCTTCTTCACCTCTTACAGGCTTTTTAAATGAAGGTGATCGATCATGAGTTTTGAAAACTACTGCAGTCAGTATATGGATTTTGATTTTGAGGGTTTTTTCCAAGAGATCACAAAGGAAGACGTATATAAGGTCATTCATAAGAATAGGATTAGTGACTATGAATTTTTAGCACTACTATCTCCTGCTGCTTCAGATTGTTTAGAAGAAATGGCCCAAAAAGCCCATCAGTTGTCCCTGCAGCATTTTGGAAAAGCCGTATTATTATATACGCCTATGTATCTAGGCAACTATTGCGTAAATCGGTGTAGCTACTGCAGCTACAATATAGATAATGATATCAGAAGAGGAAAACTCACAATAGAGCAAATCGAAGAAGAGGCTAAAAGCATCGCTGCCACTGGATTAAAACATATTTTAGTTTTAACAGGGGAATCCAAAAAAGAAACACCCGTAGCTTATATTATGGAAGCTGTTAAGGTACTAAAAAAATATTTTGATTCTATTTCCATAGAGATTTATCCTTTAACGGAAGAAGAATATCGTCAGGTGATTGAGGTAGGGGTAGACGGCTTAACCATTTATCAAGAAACCTATGACAAAGAGGTTTATGACCGCGTTCATTTATCAGGACCTAAGAAAAACTACTCCTTTAGATTAGAGGCGCCTGAGCGGGCCTGTAGAGCAAAAATGCGGTGTGTGAATATTGGTGCTTTGTTGGGTTTGAACCATTGGAGAAAAGAAGCTTTTTTCACAGGAATTCATAGCAGCTATCTTCAAAATACATATACCGATGTAGAAGTAAGTGTATCTTTGCCACGCATCAGGCCCCATGAAGGGTCTTTTGAAGATATTTCCTTAGTAAGAGATAGAGACCTGGTGCAAATTATGTTGGCATTAAAGATCTTTTTACCTTATGTGGGTATTACCATGTCTACGAGAGAGCGTAGAGAGTTTCGCGATCATCTGATTCCGCTAGGAGTTACCAAGATGTCTGCTGGGGTTTCTACAGAGGTGGGGGGGCATAGTGATGTTTCTAAGGGAGATAGTCAGTTTGAGATCAGTGATACAAGAAGTGTAGAGGAAGTAAAAAGAGCTATTTTAGAAAAAGGATATCAGCCAATTTATAAAAATTGGATGCATTTATAAAAAGATAAAAAAATTACTTTTAAGGGAGATGAATAAAAATGACTTATACAACACAAATGGATGCGGCGAAAAAAGGGATCATTACGAAACAGATGGAGATTGTAGCCAGCAAGGAAGGGATGGCGATAGAAACCTTAAGAGAGCTTGTAGCTCAAGGAAAGGTAGTTATTCCTGCTAATAAAAATCATACATCTTTAGATCCTGAAGGTGTGGGAGAAGGTTTAAGAACTAAGATCAATGTAAATTTAGGTGTATCCAAGGACTGTCCTAATATTGAAGCGGAATTAGAAAAGGTGCAAACAGCATTGGATATGAAGGCAGAAGCCATCATGGACTTAAGCTCCTTTGGAAAAACAGAGGAATTTAGAAAAAGACTTGTAGAAATGTCACCTGCTATGATTGGAACAGTACCTGTCTATGATGCCTTAGGTTTTTATAATAAGGAGCTAAGTGACATTACTGCAGAGGAGTTCTTAGAGGTAGTAGAAAAGCATGCTGAAGATGGGGTAGACTTTGTGACGATTCATGCAGGCATCAATAAAGAGACGGCAGAGGTTTTTAAGAGAAATAAGAGACTTACCAATATTGTTTCAAGGGGAGGCTCCTTAATGTATGCCTGGATGGAGCTAAATCAGCAGGAGAATCCTTTTTTCCAATACTATGATAGATTATTAGATATCTGCGAAAAATATGACTTAACCTTAAGTCTTGGGGATGCCTGCAGACCTGGCAGTATCCATGATGCTACTGATGCCAGCCAAATTAAAGAGTTGATGATTTTAGGAGAGTTGACTTTAAAGGCTTGGGAGAGAAATGTACAGGTAATCATCGAGGGCCCAGGGCATATGGCCATCAATGAAATTGCTGCAAACATGACTCTTGAGAAAAAGCTTTGCCATGGAGCACCTTTTTATGTACTGGGACCTATTGTTACGGATGTAGCGCCAGGCTATGACCATATTACAAGCGCTATTGGAGGAGCCATTGCAGCCAGCCATGGTGCAGATTTCCTCTGCTATGTTACCCCAGCAGAACATCTAAGACTTCCTAACTTAGAGGACATGAAGGAGGGAATTATTGCTTCTAGAATTGCTGCTCATGCAGGGGATATAGCCAAAAACATTAAGGGTGCTAGAGAATGGGATCATCAAATGAGTACAGCAAGACAACAGTTAAACTGGGAAAGGATGTTTGAGCTGGCAATTGATCCTGAGAAGCCACGAAGATATAGAAAAGAATCTATGCCGGAGCATGAGGATAGCTGTACAATGTGTGGTAAAATGTGTTCCATGAGAAATATGAACAAAATTATGGAGGGAAAAAACTTAAATATATTGAGAGAGGATGAATAAATGCTTTATTTCATCACCAATAGGAAATTAGTTTCATCAGGAGGTCTAGTTAGGGTTATTAAAGAAGCTGTCCGAGGCGGAGTAGATGCCATTATTTTAAGAGAGAAGGACCTAACCTATAAAGAATTGCTGCCATTGGCCGCGGAGATCAAAAAGATCACGCAGGACACCAACACTGCACTCATCGTTAATCGCAATCTAACGGTGGCGAAAGAGATAAACGCAGAAGGATATCATACGGGCTTTCAAGAATTTATGGAAACAAAACCTTCTTTTGAAGGATTTTTAGGGGTATCTGTCCACAGTGTAGAGGAAGGAATCTTAGCAGAAAAGCAAGGGGCTGGCTATTTATTAGCAGGCCATGTATTTGAAACTGACTGTAAAAAAGGAGTAAAACCTAGAGGTTTAAGGTTTATAGAAGAGATGAGACGAGAGACTACAATACCTATTATTGCATTAGGGGGCATTACACCAGAAAATGCACAGAAAACTATTAAAACAGGAGCGAAGGGTATTGCGGTAATGTCTTCTATCATGACAGCAAAAGACCCTTATACCTTAACCCAAATCTTTAAAAGTAAATTGAGATAAATAAAAGAATGCAGAGGTCTTTCTAAATAGGGTTAGAAAGACCTCTGCACTTTTGATATTACTACTTATATTTTGTTAGTGGTTTTAGTGCAGGACCTTCAACAATATCTCCATCGCAGGAAAACCTAGAACCATGACAGGGACAATCCCAAGTTTTTTCGGCATCATTCCATTTTGTTTCGCAGTACATATGCGTGCATGTGGTATCTACTAAATGTAATTCTCCCTTCTCGTCTCGATAAGCCCCTACCTTTTTTCCTTCTACTTGTAGGACCTTACCCTCATTTGGTTGGAGATCCTGATTTGTCGCAGCAGGTAAAATTTTGCCTGAAACAAAGTTGACAGCTACATCTACATTTTCTACGATGAAATTAGAGGCTGAAGCAGCAGGAGTAAAACGAGAGGGATCGTATACTGAGGCCCATGGACTGTCGCCCTTTACGATAAGATCTCTCAAAAGCATAGCAGATACAGTGCTGTTGGTCATCCCCCATTTGTGGAAGCCTGTAGCCACATAGATATTAGGAATTGTTGCTGTTAGCTGGCCTGCATAGGGAAGACCATCCGGTGTAGAATAATCCTGCGTGGACCACCTAAACAGGATATCCTCTATTTCAAAATGTTCATTAGCAAACTTCTCTAAATTTTTGTAATGGGAAAGGGTGCTCTTTCCATGACCTGTTTTATGATGCTCACCACTAAGGAGGATAAGTTCTTTATCTTTAAAAGCTTGAGAACGCAAAGAACGGGTGGGTTCTTCAGCGCTGATAAACATGCCGCCAGGAAACTTTTCCTTTGCGTTTAACCCTAATACATAGGAACGCTCTGGATAAAGTCTTGAAAAATAAAATCCAGGTTTATCGTAGAAGGGGTAATGGGATGCAATGATAACATTGAAAGCAAACACTCTGGGTCCTTTCTCTGTAATAACGATAGCAGGATTTTTTTCTTCAATATCAACTGCTTTTGTGTTTTCGAAGATGTAACTGCCATCTCCAGGTATTTCTTTGGCAAGAGCCAATAAGTATTTTCTAGGATGAAATTGAGCTTGCCCTTCGAAGGCTACCGCTGCTTTGATAGGAAAGGGTAGAGGTAAGTCCTCTGTATAAGTGGCTTTAATGTCTAAAAAGGCAGCAGTTTTCGCTTCGTTTGCAATTTTTTGTACGTAAGTTTCCGATTGTGTATAGACAAAGGCAGACTGCCATGAAAAATCACAATCAATATTTTTTTCTTTGATCAAGTCTGCAATCATGTGGATGGCAGACTGGTTTGCATCAGCATACTGCCGTGCCTTTTCTTCTCCCATTTGGTTTTTAATTTTATCATAGATGAGACCGTGCTGAGAGGTAATTTTAGCGGTGGTATGGCCTGTGGTGCCTTGTAAAATACCATCGGCTTCAATAATAGCCACCTTAAGGCCCTCTTTTTTTAATAAGGTAGCAGCAGTAATACCAGTCATGCCACCTCCTATGATGACAACATCTACTACAAGGTCCTCTTGCAGCGTAGGATAGTCTGTTTTTTCCGTAGAGGCGAGCCAATAGGATTGAGGATTGATGCTTAAAAGATCTTTCATAATTTTATTCCTCCTAAATAAGGTTATAATTTGTAAAGAAGGGTTCCTTTAACTGAAATTGGACATTGGCCATGAAATACGCATCCTTATTATTTTACTAAATGTATTTTGTTTTCTTTTCCTTCAAAAAATACATTCTGTATGGTTTTATGCTAAAATATCTGTGGGACACATGGAAAAAAATCAAAATATATGATATATTTATTTCAATATAGAGGATAATAGATAACAAAATAAAAAAGGAAGGGGAACAAAATGGAAAACAAACCTACCAGTTCAAACTTTATAAAAAATATTGTTCACCAGGATTTGCAAGTAGGGAAACATAAAGAGATTGTAACGCGTTTTCCACCAGAGCCTAATGGATATTTACATATAGGACACGCGAAGTCCATCGTATTGAACTTCGAGTTAGCAGATGAGTTTAACGGCAAGACAAACTTGCGCTTTGATGATACGAATCCAGCTAAGGAAGACACGGAGTATGTTGAATCTATTAAAGAAGATGTTCAGTGGCTAGGTTTTCAATGGGAGAACCTTTATTTTGCCTCTGATTACTTTGAAGAAATGTACCAACGTGCGATGCTGCTGATCAAAAAAGGAAAAGCCTATGTATGTGATTTATCAGCAGAGGAAATAAGAGGATATCGTGGAACCCTAACAGAGGCAGGAAAGGAAAGCCCCTATAGAAATCGTTCTGTAGAGGAAAACTTAGATTTATTTGACCGCATGCGTAAAGGGGAGTTTAAGGATGGAGAGAAGGTGCTGAGAGCAAAAATTGACATGGCTTCACCAAATCTCAATATGAGAGATCCAGTGCTTTATCGAATCCTTCATGCCAGTCATCATAATACAGGAGACAAGTGGTGTATTTACCCAATGTATGACTATGCCCATCCCCTAGAGGATGCTATAGAAGGGGTGACGCATTCTATTTGTACCATGGAATTTGAAGACCATCGGCCATTGTACGATTGGGTGATCCAAGAGTGTGAGACAGAAAGCCAACCACAGCAAATTGAATTTGCTCGGCTAAACTTAACCAACACTGTTATGAGTAAGAGAAAATTAAAACAACTGGTGGATGAAGGTGTTGTAGATGGATGGGACGATCCAAGAATGCCTACGATTGCTGGTCTTAGAAGAAAGGGATATACACCAGAAGCTATAAGGCGATTCTGTAGAGAAATTGGCGTTGCAAAAAGTCATAGCGTTGTAGATGTTCAAATGTTGGAACATTTTATTCGGGAAGATTTAAATGCTAAAGCCCCTAGAACCATGGCGATATTAAAGCCTTTAAAAGTGGTCATCACTAATTATCCAGAGGATCAGGTGGAAATGCTAGAGGCAGAAAACAATCCAGATGATCCTGCCATGGGAAACCGACAAATTCCTTTTTCTAGAGAGATTTATATTGAAGAAGAAGATTTTATGGAAAATCCACCGAAAAAGTACTTTAGGTTATTCCCTGGAAACGAGGTAAGATTGAAACACGCTTATTTCATCAAATGCAATGAAGTCATTAAGGATGAAAAAGGTAAGGTGATAGAACTACACTGTACCTATGACCCTGAAACAAAAAGTGGCAGTGGTTTTACTGGAAGAAAGGTAAAGGGAACAATTCATTGGGTAGATGCAAAAAACGCAGTGCCTGCAACCTTTCGACTATATGAACCTTTGATCTTAGAGGAAGAACAGGAAGAAGAAAAAAGCTTTTTAGATCAGATTAATCCAAATTCCCTTGAAGTCATTGAGGGTTTTGTAGAGCCTAACATGAAAAAGGCAGAGCTTCAAGATAAGTTCCAATTCTTCCGACACGGTTACTTTAATGTAGATCCTAAGGATACAAAAGAAAATAAGATTGTATTTAATAGAATTGTATTATTAAAAAGTTCTTTTAAGATTTAAAATAATAATAACAACAAACCTGCTGAGGATCTGAGGACACTGAAAAAGTGATTTTCAGAATATAGCAGGTTTTTTGTTGTTTATACAGAGCTAAGGCTGTAAAAATTCAGTATAAGGAGTAAATCTATAGGCAGGAACCTTAACTTTGTTTTTGACAGATATTTCTTATATCTAGTCCTTTATATGTCTAGTATAATAAGTTGTGAGAAGAATTTTGCCTGAAAGATTAGGGTTTTACAGGCGATTACTATAAAATCGACAGAAAAAAGGAGCAGGATGAAGATGCGCCGTAAGAAAATAGTTACCCTTATAACAACCCTTATTTTATGTGTGATAACGATTATAGTTTTTACCATGTATAAACCCTTTATGCAAGAAAAAAATAACGTAACAACAGAGAGTGCTACATATACTACAGAGGATTTTTTTACGCAGCTGCATAATCCTTTACCATCAAAAAATAAAGTAAAGAAACCTTTGTTGCTTGAAAACAAAGAAGTAATGGGTAGGATAGGGGAAGAAATACAGTTAAAAGAAGAATCTAACGCAGGAACAGAAGTAGAAGACGCAGAAATGCAAAAAGGGGGGAACAAGGAAGATTCAGGAGAAGTCGAAGAGAAGGTGGAACAAGATAGTGGGGCAGAGGAAACAGCAGCAGTTATACCGCCGACAGCAGGGGCAAACAAGAACTTAAGCCAATACTTAAATCCCTATGTTTTACAGGTCATCAAAAGTTATAAAATTGCTGGGGGGAGGTATCCTTATCTACTGAATAATGATTACGCCAACTACAATGGGGTAACCACAACACTTCATTATCAAAATCAAGAATTGCTAAAGGCACACCCCAGCGGCAATAGGGCAAGCCACTGCTCAGGTATTACCTTCGAGGTGTTTTTTAAAGCAATGCAGGCTAGAAATAGACAGTTGGGCATTTCTCCTGATAATTTTAATAATATGACATGGGACGAGCTATACGATTTTGTTCTTACCTGGTACGCAGCAAAGGGTCCTAAATCACAGAGCAACATTGCTGTTGCTGTAGAAAAATATGGAGTAGGCCAACGGATCCGAAACTTAGAAGAAGCTGCGGCAGGAGATTTTATTGACATAAGCAGAGAAAACAATACGGGTCACACGGCTGTGTTCCTAGAGTGGATTAGAGAGGGAAATCAAATAATAGGTTTCAAATATTGGTCCAGTCAAGATTCCACTAGGGGTATTCAGTATAACCAAGAGTACTTTAATGTCATATCTCCCAATGGCAAGAAATATGGAAATGTGATGATAGATCGTGTGTATGTTGCACGTGTTCTTCCTGTAAGTCAGTATAAGCCCTTTAAGTAAAATATTCATGTTAACTAAAGACCCCATCTATAATAGTTATTCTTCAGTGTAGTGCTTTCGGCCTCCCGCTTGCAGAAACGGGAGGCCAGGCTACATCCTCAAAGCAAATTTGATTACAATTTTCATAAAAATATTCTAAAAATTTTGTCAAATGATAAATGAAGTATAGTATAATAGAAATGAACAAAGTGCATAGGGGGGAGCGGTGGTGTTGAAAAGGTATGAAAGAAATATGAAAACACTTTCCGAAGAGGAAAATCAACAGTTAAGGAACCATAAAGTGTGTGTTATTGGATGCGGGGGACTCGGTGGTTATATTATTGAAATGCTAGGAAGGTTAGGCATAGGATACATAACAGCGGTAGACGGAGATGTCTTTGATGCGTCAAATTTAAACCGTCAAATTTTATCCAATGAAGCTACCTTAGGCAAGAGCAAAGCGGAAACAGCCAAAGCAAGGATGGCTTTAGTAAATTCTGATGTCTATGTAAATGCGATTGTTGGCAAGTTAAATAAAGAGAATGCCGAAGAAATCCTGCAGGGGCATGACATAATCATAGATGCATTGGATAACATAGAAACTAGATTTATTTTACAGGAGACTGCAGAAAAGTTTAATATACCTTTGGTTCATGGAGCCATTGCAGGTTGGTATGGGCAAGTAACAACAATCCTTCCAGGGGATAGAACATTAGATGTAATCTATGCCAAAAAGGATATAAGGGGAGTAGAAAAAGAATTAGGCAACCCTTCTTTTACCCCTGCATTAGTGGCTTCTATAGAGGTTAGTGAAGTACTGAAATTACTTATAGGCAGAGGCGAAATACTTAGAAGAAAAATACTCTTTATCAATACCCTTGAATTGGAATATAATATCGTGGAATTGTAAATACGCATTTCTATCCTTCGATGGATTGCTAAGACCCTCAGTTGTAGGTGAACAAACTAAGTGACTAACACCAAATCAAAGATTTGGGTTATCTACTTATGCAGGTAGGAGATCAAGCACTACATCCTCCAAGTAAATTCCGCTGCATTTTATACCTAATTTTAGCGATCTATAGTCTAAGGCTGCTTTATTAACAAAAAAACAACCAAGGGCCGCAGATGTAGCCCTTGCCATATTGAACTTCGTAGAAATATGTCTTAATAAAATTTAAGGTCTTGATCCATAGGACCTGCACCCCAAAAGTTTAAATTACAGTTGCTATTTGTGATGGTATACTTAGCAGTAGAAGGTTTAGTGGTTTTTTTTTCTACAAGAGATAATTTTTCTTTACATCCTACAGAGGTAGTTAGCGGGTTTTTTTTATTTTGGTTTTCTATTTTTTTACAAAGCATGGATATCATCCTTTTCTTTTTAGTTTTAATGAGTATTTAAAATTTTTAATTTATAATTAAAATATTGTTAATAAGTATTATAACAGCATCTGTGGATACTGTCAATACAATTATCTAAAAAATTTAACTATTCTAAATATTGGATGTTGTCTATCGATCAATTATTTGTGTGCTATTTAACACACTTAAAATAAAAAAAGAGAGATAGATATATGGGGTATATGTATATATCTATTCTCTCTTTTTTATTATATTCTCACAAACTTACACTTGAGAACCTTCGCGTTTTCTCTCCCATTGACCCTCTGCCTTGGAAACCTCATTAATATTATACGGGGTCTGTTGGTAAACGTAATAATTCAACCAATTGGAAAACAACAGGTTAGCATGGCTTCTCCAGTTAACCACAGGAGGTTTGGTGGGATCATCATTTGGAAAATAATTTTTGGGTTTTTCTATTTCTTTGCCGGCGGTTACGTCTCGATCATATTCGGCCTTTAAAGTTAGTGGTTCATATTCGGAGTGTCCTGTTACAAAAACCTGTCGTCCATCCTTTGTAGCCACGATGTAAATTCCACTTTCCTCTGACTCTGACAAAATTTCAAGTTCTGGAACCTTTTCAATATCTTCTCTCTTTACTTCAGTATGTCTAGAATGAGGTGCCAAAAAGATGTCATCAAAACCTCTAAGAAGTGGTACATTTCTTTTTGTTACTGTATGCGTAAATATGCCAAACATTTTTGAGGATAATGTATATTTAGGAATACCAAAATGGTAATAAAGCCCAGCCTGTGCCCCCCAGCATATATGAAGGGTGGAGGTTACATTGTGAAGCTGCCACGCCATAATCTCTTTTAGTTCCTCCCAGTAAGCCACCTCTTCAAAAGCTAAATGTTCCACTGGGGCACCAGTGATAATAAGTCCATCAAACTTTTCCTCCTTTATGTCGTCGAAGGTCTTATAAAAAGAGGTTAAATGTTTCTCTGGCGTATGTTTAGACTTATAACTCTTGGGGTGCAGAAGTACAATATCCACCTGCAAGGGAGAATTACCTAGTAATCGTAAAATTTGAACTTCCGTCGTAATCTTGGTGGGCATCAAGTTTAAAATACCAATTTTTAAGGCACGAATATCCTGGGTGAGTGCACGACTTTCCGTCATAACAAAAATATTTTCCTTATTTAAAACTTCCGTAGCTGGCAGATGATCAGGTATTTTAACAGGCATTTAAATTTTTTCCTCCTTTATCATAAAAACTTTCAAATTATTCATTTACAGCCTTCTGTAAAGCTTGATCTAAATCCTCAATTAAATCTTCAACATCTTCGATTCCTACAGATAATCGAATCATATCGGGTGTAACACCAGCAGCTTTTTGATCCTCTTCAGATAGTTGTGCATGGGTAGTGCTGGCAGGATGAATCACAAGAGACTTCGCATCTGCTACATTAGCCAGTAGTGAAAAAAGCTCTAAACTATTTATAAACTTCTTACCGGCTTCTACATCACCTTTGATACCAAAGGTAAAAATAGAACCTGCACCTTTAGGTAGGTACTTTTGTGCTAGTTCATAATATTTATTTCCTGCTAAGCTAGGATAATTTACCCAAGATACAAGGGGATGTTTACTTAAAAATGCCACAATCTTCTTTGTGTTCTCCACGTGACGTTCCACGCGAAGAGAAAGCGTTTCTATTCCCTGTAGGAATAAGAAGGAATTAAATGGGCTTAAAGAAGCACCGGTATCTCTTAGAAGCTGTACTCTAGCCTTAACAATAAAAGCTAAAGGTCCGCAGGCTTCTACATATTTTACACCATGATAGGTGGGATCAGCTTCTGTTAAACCAGGAAACCGGCCACTTTTTTCCCAATCAAAATTTCCTCCGTCAACGATCACACCACCTATGGAGCTTCCATGACCTCCGATGAATTTTGTAGCAGAATGCACAACAATATCTGCTCCGAATTCTATGGGACGGATCAAATAAGGGGTACCAAAGGTGTTATCAACAATAAGAGGAAGACCATTTTCATGAGCGATTTTTGCCACTGCTTCGATATCTATCAGGTTGATACCTGGATTACCGATACTTTCTATATAAACAGCTTTTGTCTTTTCATTGATGGCTTTAGCGAAGTTTTCGGGATCATCGGGATCTACAAAGTTTACTTTTATTCCTAGTTTAGGCAGTGTAGCAGCAAATAAATTGTAGGTGCCACCATATAAAGTACTAGCGGCAACAACCTCATCTCCAGCTTCTGCAATATTTAAGATGGCATAAGTGATAGCTGCGGAACCAGATGCTACAGCTAAAGCGCCAACGCCCCCCTCGAGGGCAGCAATTCTTTGTTCAAATACATCCGTAGTAGGATTCATGATTCTTGTATAAATATTTCCCGGTTCTTTTAGTGCGAATAAATTAGCGGCATGATCCGCATCATTAAAAACATAGGATGAAGTTTGGTAGATTGGAACAGCGCGAGAACCTGTCGTTGGATCTGGGCTTTGTCCAGCGTGAACCTGCAAAGTGTCAAAGCGAAGTTGTTTTTTACTCATGAATGATCTCTCCTTTTCTTATCTTATCTAATTAAAAAAGCTTCTCCAAGAAGATGGAGAAGCGCATAAGTTTTTTTATTACCTATCCTCTCATCTCTTAGGCACAACATTACCTACAGGAATTAGCACCATGCACTTTATATGCTGGTTGCCGGGCTTCATAGGGCCAGTCCCTCCACCTCTCTTTATAAGAGTAAATTATGAAATTTATGATATATAATTTATCACTAAATAAAATGAATGTCAAGAAAAATTTTAATTGTTTTAAAATATGCTTTTTTTAAAAAACTATATATTCATCGTTACCGTATACTTATTTCTTAAGCCTTCAACTTTCTCAAGATATAATTGTTGTTGTTTTTGGCCTAGTAACTGTTGTGTTAATCTATCCTTGACTTCGCTAAGGGTCTTAGTATCCTCTTTTTTACGGTCAAATAGCTTAATAAGGTGATAACCAAACTGAGTTTTTACAGGCTTGCTGATCTCTCCTTTTTCCATATTGAAGACAGCCTCTTCAAACTCTGGTACCATTTTTCCTTTTGAAAACTCTCCTAAATTTCCACCTTGTGCCTTAGAGGGACAGCTTGAATACTTAGAGGCTGCTTCTTCGAAAGAAAGACCTTCATTAATTTCCTTTAAGATAGATTCCGCTTTTTCTTCGGTATCTACTAGAATATGGCTAGCTTTTGCAGCAGCTGGATTTCTGAAGTATTCCTTGTGATTTTCGTAATAATCTTCTATTTCCTTATCATCAACCTTAACATCCTTTATCAGTTGATTGATGGCATATTGCTTTAAAAAGTTTTCTGAGATTTTTTTCAATTCTTTTTGATAAGCCTCATCATTAGGCATATTATTGTCAACTGCATCTAAGTACATTAACTCCTGATCGATAATTTCCTCTAACAATCTTTGTTGTCCTTCTTCAGTTTGAAATTGCATAGCACGTTGTGGATCTAAACTTCTTATAATCGTTTGCAAATCTCCTTCTGTAATTTCACGGTTTCCTACCACGGCCAAAACTTTTTTATTATCCATAAGTGAAACGCTCCTTTATTATTATATTCTAAGTTATCTTATCAAAAAAATAATCTTATGTCCAATGAAGGGGATTTTTAGAAAAGGCTTTAAAAAATAACAAATAAAATTAATAAGAGATATGTTTTAAAAAAGCTTTTTTAAATAATAATAAACATATGCAATAGTATTTGTAGAGTGAGTAAATTTTATTAGCGAGGTGGAAATATTGAAAAAAGTATTAGTAACCGGAGCATTGGGACAAATAGGATCCGAATTGGTTATGTATTTAAGAAAAACTTATGGTGATGATAATGTAATTTCCAGCAGCAGAAGTAAAAAAGAAGATTCCCAAGCCACATCGGAACCTTTTGAAATTGTTGATGTTACCAATGCACAACAAATTGCTGATGCGGTTAAAAAGCATAAGGTAGATACGATTCTCCATTTAGCAGCTGTTTTATCAGCTACTGGAGAAAAAAATCCAGCAGTTGCATGGAATATAAATATGAATGGGCTTTACAATGTTCTGGAGGTGGCCAGGGAAAACCAATGTGCCGTATGCACCCCAAGTTCTATCGCTGTATTTGGTCCTTCTACGCCTAAAGATCAAACACCACAAGATACTGTGATGCGTCCCACCACTATTTATGGTGTAACAAAAGTGGCAGGAGAGCTTCTGTGTGATTATTACTACCAAAAATATCAACTTGATACCCGAGGTGTGCGTTTTCCAGGGATCATTTCTAGTGTGGCGCTACCTGGTGGAGGAACCACTGACTATGCTGTGCATATTTATTATGAAGCCCTTAAAAATAAAAAATACTCTTGTTTCTTAGACAAAGGTACTTATATGGATATGATGTATATGCCGGACGCTTTAGAAGCGATTGTGCAGCTTATGGAAGCGGACCCTTCTAAATTAATCCATAGAAATGCCTTTAACATTACTGCTATGAGCTTTGACCCTGAAGAAATAGCTGCAGAAATTAAGAAGCATATACCTGAATTTGAGATGCATTATGATGTAAATCCTGATATACAAAAGATCGCTGACTCCTGGCCGAATTCTTTAGATGATAGTGAGGCAAGAAAGCAATGGGGCTGGAACCCAAAATACGATTTAGCTGCTATGACAGTAGATATGTTAGATCAGCTAAGTAAAAAGCTAAATATTTAGTACTAATATGATTACTAATATGATTGAAAGCCCTTTTCACTTCACCGTGAGAGGGCTTTTTCAAAAAAATGTAGTCAGAATGTTTTTTTCTTGTTTTTTTCTATTGAGGGTTTAATAAATTTCATGTATAATGTATCAAAGGGACAGGCAAAAAACTATTGATGTCCTTCTGTTGGAACAATACACATAAGTTCTAACTTCTCAGTACCAACATTTCTAAACTGATGAATTGCTTCTGAAGGTACATATGCAAAGGACCCGGCTTCAATGACATAATCTTTTCCATCAAGATGCATACTTCCTTTCCCGCGAATAACATAGTTAATGTGGGGCCAAGGGTGGGTATGTTTAGGTGTGTGACCACCCTCTGCTAGTTCAAATATACGCATTACATGACTTTCCCAACCCTCACTGGGGGATACCAATACCTTCATTAAGGCATTTTTTGCCTCGGGATGTGTAACTTTGACGCTTTCTAAATCTTTTTTATGACCAACAATCATAAACAAACCTCCTATATAAAACATATTCAAATATTATTATACACCATACTATCATCTATTCATAGTATTTATCTATAGGGGAGAGGCTTAGATAGGATTAAGCTGCAATAGACCGTGTATATTAAAATTTAACTTTAGAAGTGCGCATCTATAATTATGTTTAATTTTTAAATCTTTAGCTATAGAAGATCACTTTGTTAGTGACTGTACCATATTTTCCAGTATTTTGAACCTTTCAAAAATTTTATGGTGAAACCTTTAAAATATCAGGAAAAGGTTTTAAAATGCAAAAATAATTGAAGATATCTAAAAAGTTTTACTGTAAATCATGAAAACATTTAGATATAATAGAATTATGTATACAGGATACATGATCCTAAATATACAATTATGACTATATCTTTTGCATGATAATTAAAAAAGGGAGGCTATCACACATGGCAAGAAAGATGAAAACAATGGATGGAAATGCTGCAGCGGCATATGTTTCCTATGCCTTTACTGATGTAGCGGCTATTTATCCTATTACTCCTTCATCCAACATGGCAGAAAATGTTGACGAGTGGAGTGCTGAAGGACAAAAAAACATATTTGGACAAACTGTAAAGGTTGTAGAAATGCAATCGGAGGCAGGGGCAGCGGGGGCTGTACATGGTTCCTTAGCAGCAGGAGCTTTAACCACGACTTTTACAGCTTCTCAGGGACTACTGTTAATGATTCCTAATATGTATAAAATCGCTGGAGAATTACTTCCAGGAGTATTCCATGTAAGTGCTAGAGCTTTAGCTGGGCATGCTCTTTCTATCTTTGGAGATCACTCAGATGTTATGTCTACAAGACAAACAGGATGTGCTATGCTGGCATCTGGTAGTGTTCAAGAAGTTATGGATTTAGGGGGTATTGCTCACTTAGCAGCTATCAAAGGAAGAGTGCCTTTTGTACACTTCTTTGATGGATTCAGAACTTCTCATGAGATGCAAAAAGTTGAAGTGATTGAGTATGATGAGTTTGCTAAATTAGTAGATTGGGATGCTATTCAAGCCTTTAGAGATAGAGCTTTAAATCCAGAACATCCAGTGTTAAGAGGAACTGCACAAAACCCAGATGTTTTCTTCCAAGCAAAGGAAGCAGCAAATAAATACTATGATGCTCTTCCTGATATGGTAGCTGATTACATGAAGGAAATTTCAGCACTTACCGGCAGAGAATACAAGCCATTTAACTACTATGGGGCAGAAGATGCAGAAAACATCATTATTGCTATGGGTTCTGTAACAGATACGATTGAAGAAACCGTTGATTACTTAATAGCAAAAGGTGAGAAGGTAGGGGTAGTAAAAGTACACCTATACAGACCTTTCTCAGAAAAATACTTCTTTGATGTACTGCCAAAGACAGTAAAGAAAATTGCTGTATTAGATAGAACAAAAGAACCAGGTTCTCTTGGAGAGCCACTATATCAAGATGTTAGAACCATGTTCTTTGGTAAAGAAAATGCACCAATGGTTATTGGTGGTAGATATGGTCTTGGTTCAAAGGACACAGTACCAGCGCAAATTTTAGCAGTATACGAAAACCTAAAGGCTACAGCACCTAAAAATGCCTTTACAGTAGGTATTGTAGATGATGTAACCAACACATCTTTAGAAATTAAAGAAAAGGTTTCAACAGCAACACCTGGCACCATCAGATGTAAATTCTGGGGATTAGGATCTGACGGTACAGTAGGTGCAAACAAAGAAGCGATTAAGATCATTGGAAATAATACAGACATGTACGCACAAGCATACTTCTCCTATGATTCTAAAAAATCAGGCGGGGTTACCATATCACACTTACGTTTTGGTAAAAAGCCAATCAAGTCACCTTATTTAATTGATGAAGCAGACTTTATTGCTTGTCATAACCAAGCCTATGTAAATCAATATGATTTATTAAAAGGTTTGAAAAAGGGCGGTACCTTCCTATTAAACTGTATGTGGTCACCAGAGGAGCTAGAAGAAAAGTTACCAGCAAGTATGAAGAAATATATTGCTGAAAATAATATTAACTTCTATACCCTTAACGGAACAGCAATCGCTGCAGAAGTTGGTTTAGGCGGAAGAATCAACATGATTATGCAATCAGCCTTCTTCAAACTAACAGAAGTTATCCCTGTAGAGGATGCTATTAAGCACTTAAAAGAAGCCATCGTGCATGCTTATGGTAAAAAAGGTGAAAAGATCGTTAATATGAACCATAAAGCCGTAGACCGTGGTGTAGAAGCCCTTGTAAAAATAGATGTACCTGAAGGCTGGAGTGGTGCAGCAGAAGAAGTAGCAGCTGCAGTAGAAGAACCAGACTTCATTAAAAATATCTTAAGACCTATGAATGCGCAAGCAGGGGATGATCTGCCAGTAAGCGCTTTTGCAGGAGCAGAAGATGGCACCTTCCCATTAGGCACCAGTGCTTATGAAAAAAGAGGCATTGCTATTACTGTGCCAGAATGGATTCCAGAAAACTGTATCCAATGTAACCAATGTTCTTTTGTATGTCCTCATGCAGCAATTAGACCTTTCCTATTAAACGAAGAGGAAGCAAAAAATGCGCCAGAAGGATTTACAACATTAAAAACAATTGGTAAAGAGTTTGAAGGATTACAGTACCGTATGCAGGTAGCACCACTAGACTGTACAGGTTGTGGCAACTGTGAGGATATCTGTCCATCTAAGAACAAAGCATTAGAAATGAAGCCTGTTGAGCCACAAGTTGAAGTAGAAAGCGAAAACTGGGCATATGCTCTGACTGTTACAGATAAATCAGCATTAACCAACATAGAAACTGTAAAAGGCAGCCAATTTGCACAACCATTATTTGAGTTCTCAGGAGCTTGTACTGGTTGTGGTGAGACACCATATGTTAAGCTAATCACACAATTATTTGGTGATAGAATGATGATAGCCAATGCTACAGGATGTTCATCCATCTATGGTGGTAGTGCGCCATCTGTACCATTCTGCAAGAACCAACAAGGCAAAGGACCAGCTTGGGCAAACTCTTTATTTGAAGACAATGCTGAGTTTGGTTATGGTATGATGTTGGGGACAAGCCAAATTAGAAATAAAATTGAAGATTTAATGAAAGAAGCACTGACATTAGATATCAATGCTGACTTAAAAGCAGCTTTCCAAGAGTGGATTGATGGTAAGGAAGATGGTAAAGCATCAAAAGCTGCAACCTATAAAATTCTTCCATTACTTGAAGCAGAAGCTTCAAATGCAGTTATTAAAGAAATCATTGCGAAGAAAGATTACCTAATCAAGCAATCTCAATGGATTCTTGGTGGAGATGGTTGGGCATATGATATCGGTTACGGCGGATTAGACCATGTAATCGCATCTGGTGAAGATGTAAACATTCTTGTAATGGATACAGAAGTATATTCTAACACAGGCGGACAATCATCAAAAGCTTCACCAACAGCAGCGATTGCAAAGTTTGCAGCCGCAGGTAAGAGAACGAAGAAGAAAGACTTAGGTATGATGGCGATGAGCTATGGCTATGTATATGTTGCACAGGTAGCCATGGGTGCTGATAAGAACCAATTAATGAAGGCGGTTAAAGAAGCAGAAGCTTACAAAGGGCCATCTATCATCATCGCATACTCACCATGTATTGCCCATGGAATTGGTGCTGGTATGGGTAAAACACAAGAGCAAGCGAAAAAAGCAGTAGAGGCAGGATACTGGCATTTATATAGATTCAACCCAGAATTAAAGAAAGAAGGTAAAAATCCATTTACCTTAGATTCTAAGGAACCAAAAGCTTCCTTTAAAGACTTCTTATTAAGCGAAGTACGCTATGCTTCCTTAACAAAGTCCTTCCCAGAGGTAGCAGAAGCTTTATTTGCTAAGGCTGAAGAAGAAGCACAAGAAAGATATGAAAGCTATAAGAGATTAGTATAGTAGCATCATAAAACAATCAAAGGCGAAGTCCTATGCTTAGGGACTTCGTCTTATTTTTTTATTGTTTTTTAGATAGCAACACAAAAAATAAGAATTTGGCGTATAATAGATATAATACAACAAAGATAACCAGCGAATTCCTATAATCCAGCAAAATATCTAATAAATTTTTTAGAATAAAGGAAGTGAAGCATATGTTGGGTCTAACCTTAGAAGGTGGCGGTGCAAAGGGCGCTTATCAAATAGGTGCATGGCAGGCTTTTAGACAATTGGGCCTAGAGTTTCAAGGGATCACAGGAACCTCTGTAGGAGCACTAAACGGTGCTTTAATGATTCAGGAGGATTTTGACACGGCTTATGGAATATGGCATGATATTACTCCACATATGGTTATGGATGTAGATGATAGAATTTACGAAATGCTTTCGGGAAACCAGTTAAATAATATAAACATACATCTGTTATTTGAAGAAATACGCAAATTCATAAAGGGTTTTGGTTTTGACGCAAGACCTTTGGAAAAACTTATTAAAGAAACAGTAAATGAAGAAAAAATTGTGCAGTCTAATAAAGAATTTGGCTTTGTCACCGTATCTTTAACGGATTTCAAGCCTTTAGAAATCTATAAGGAGGAAATACCAGCGGGGAAAATCGTAGACTATCTTATGGCTTCTTCTTATCTGCCGATTTTTAAGTCTAGAAAATTGGATGGCAAAAAATTTTTGGATGGGAGCTTTTACAATAATCTTCCTATAGATATGTTGTACAATAAAGGATATAAAAAGGTTATAGCGGTACGATTGCTGAGTAGAGGGAGAGTCAAGAAGATACAGGAAGAGGGCTTAGAAGTTATCTACATACAACCCTATCGAGATTTAGGGGGTGTTATGGATTTTACTAAAAAAAGAGCCCAATACAATATAAAATTAGGTTATTTTGATACAATAAAAGTATTAAAAGGATTAAAAGGGAGAAAATATTATTTCAAAGATGACCTTACAGAGGAAGATGCATTAAAGCTTTTAGCGGGATGGGGAGAAAAGGTTGTCAAAGAACTAGGAAGACTATACCACCTTCCTCCTACAAAGCCTCTTAATCGGTTATTGTTGGAGGAAATCATCCCTAAATGGGTGTTGTTAATGGATTTAGAAGAAAATTGCAGTTATGGTGAAATTGTTATTGGATTAGTAGAAACTTTGGCAGAGTATAATGCGATAAATCCTTTTCATATCTATACGCTAAAAGGACTTCTGAGAAAAAGTATTAGCACTTATTGTAAAAGCAAAAAAGGAAAGGAACATAAACAAAAAGGGATTCTATTGAATGCAGATTTTTTGCTTAAAATAAATAAAGAAAAACTGCTAGAAGAAACAGCAGAGATTTTACTAAGAAATCATGAAAATTTACTTCTGTAATAAGTATGATAAGATTTATGGGGGAGAAAAGCATGAATATTTTAAATATATTTGCTACTTTATTTACCATAACAACGATATTGGTGAGCATATTAATTATATTAGATAATAGAAATCCCTCTAGAACTGTAGCCTGGCTTTTATCATTGATATTTTTGCCGGTAGTAGGCATGTTCTTATACTTATACATTGGTCAAAACCACAGGAAAAAGAGGACGTTTATTAAGAAAAGAAAACAAGATTATAAGGTAGTACATAGTTTACTACACCACCAGATTGCCTTTACTGGCTACGGAGAATTTTTGAAAAAGAACTTCACCGATACACGGGGTAAAGTGGCACCACTGTTATTAAATAATTCAGAAGCACCTATTACTGTAAATAATGAGGCAAATGTATTGGTCAATGGTTATGAAACTTTCCGTGAAATGCTGAAGGCTATCAGAACCGCTAAGCATCATATCCATATGGAATATTTTATTATTAAGGATAGTGATATAGGTAGAAAGTTTCAGAGAGCATTGATAAAGAAGGCGAAGGAGGGCTTAGAGGTAAGGGTAATTTATGATGCAGTAGGCTGTTGGCATTTGAAAGAGAGTTTTTTAGGTCCATTGCGGGATGCTGGCGTAAAATTAAAGCCATTTTTGCCAGTAACACTGCCTTTTTTAGGTAGCAGACTAAACTATAGAAATCATAGAAAGATTTTGGTTGTAGATGGAAAAGTTGGGTTTGTAGGAGGCGTGAATATTGGTGATGAATATTTAGGAAAAAATAAAAAAATGGGTTTTTGGAGAGATACCCACCTAAAGATAAAGGGAGAAGCAGTCTATTTGCTACAGGTTATCTTTTTAAGGGATTGGTTTTTTGTTAGTAAGGAAGAGTTAGAGGATGCTGTCTATTTCCCTACACAAGGAAGCTGTGGGCAGCAAATGATACAGGTAACTTCTAGTGGTCCTGATTCCTATTGGGAATCTATACATCAAGCTTATTTTTCTGCTATTGCCACTGCAAATAAGAAGGTATTTATTACAACACCTTACTTAATACCAGATGAAAGTATTTTAATGGCATTGAAAACCGCCGCTATTAGAGGGGTAGACGTGAGAATTTTGCTGCCAGGAAGACCAGATCATCGTACGGTTTTTTGGGCTTCCAAATCTCACTTTCTAGAATTGTTGGAGGCAGGGGTAAAGATATATCAATATGAAAAAGGCTTTGTTCATAGCAAGGTTTTTATTGTAGATGATAACTTTTCCTCTGTAGGAACAGCAAATTTAGACATCCGTAGTCTGCAGCTAAACTTTGAAGTAAATGCTTTTATATATGATGAAGAACTAAACAAAAAACTAAAGAAAAGTTTTTATCAAGACCTTCAGGAAAGTAGACAAGTGATGCTGCAGCAGTATAAAAAAAGGCCTGTTCACCATAGATTTAAGGAATCCATTGCTCGATTGTTTTCACCAATACTTTAATAGAGCAGGCTAAAGTTGAACTTAAAGATTAAAATGCCTCCTCAATTCCATAATTCCATTTTATGCTATAGTAAGAATATTGTTACCCGCAAATCACGCTGTAATAAGATTCTTTTAGCGAGATTCTTTAATGAAAATTATACTTTAAGTTAACGTTAATGTTATAATGATAAAGTTATTAAGCAACTTAAACCTCAGTGGGCTACTCCAGTCAAAGATAAAAAAGAATGACCTTTTGTAAAAGTCATTCTTTTTACACTACGCTACGGTTATTTCTTGGCTATTTTCCCATACACCATGAATATTACAATAAATGATGGCATGGATGGTACCGGACTTGTCTAGTTTTACCTTAGTTAAGCCTACAGGTTCTGTAAAGTTGCCGCCTTCTCCGTGAGCATTAAACTTAAAAGTTGCAAGCTCTACAGGGAACTTTCCTCCATCTTGGAAGAAGTAGATTTTTCCCCATGCAATATAATGTTCCAATGAATTGGGATGAGGAATTTCATCCCCAACAGATATTTTTAACTCAAAAGCTTCACCAGCTTTAACACTCTTAGGGGCATGGATAACAGGCACATGTTTCTCGCCCTTCCAATCACCAGACTGTAAAAATTCTCCAAAACTCTTCATGAATATTTCCTCCTTTTACTATGGCTATAATTTCTTTTCTACAGTATTTATAACCAAAGTACTAGGAATATAACCATAAATTTATAAAAAATTAATAAATAAGTGATAGGCCTATACTTATAGAAAAAAATTTTGAGAAGGAGAAAACCTGCTATAGGGAATCAGCAGGTTTTATAAGCTTAAGCGTTAAAAACTTCTATAATGGTTTTTCCTTCTTGAATTTGACGCTTTACCTCACTGCGGGCAGTACCACCAAAGGTTTTTCTTCGGTCTACTGCTAGTTGAGGAGATAAAATATCATATACGTCCTTTTCAAAGGCAGGGCAATAGTTTTGCCATTCTTCCAAAGATAAGTCTTCGAAGGTTTTGTGGTGTTTAATACAGTATTGCACTAAGTTACCTACAATTTCGTGGGTTTCTCTAAAGGGGACATTTTTTGCAACTAAGTATTCTGCCACATCTGTAGCCAATAAAAATCCTTTGTTTAAATGCGGAGCAATACTCTCCTCTTTAGGAGCAATACCTGCTATCAGCGGTGTCAATACATCTAGTATCATATTAACGGTGTAGATGGTATGAAACACCGGTCGTTTATCCTCTTGTAGGTCTCTGTTGTAGGTGAGGGGAAGTCCTTTGATGTTTATCATAAGATCATATAGACTGCTTAACACACCGCTGGTTTTGCCTCTAGTTAACTCTAAAGCGTCAGGATTTTTCTTATTAGGCATCATGCTAGAGCCTGTACAGAAAGCGTCAGGCGGTTCAATGAAGTCAAACTCTGAAGTACTCCATAGGATCAAATCTTCACTCAGGCCACTTGTATGTAATACAAAGGTGGAGGCAGCAAATAAGAATTCTAAAAGATAATCTCGATCTGATACTGTATCCAAGCTATTTTGGCTGTTTACTTCAAAATCTAATTCTTTTCTAGTGAATTCTCTATCTAAAGGCAATGTAGACCCAGCTAAGGCTCCTGCTCCTAAAGGATTTACATTGGTTGTCTCATAAGCTGCTTGAAATCTTTTTAAGTCACGGGTAAACTTCCAAAAATAAGCCATCCAGTAGTGTCCTAAAGAAATAGGTTGGGCATGCTGAAGATGCGTAAAGCCAGGAACAACAACATCGATATCTTTCTCTGCTCTTTCTAATAAAGTTGTTAAAAACAAAAGTACTTTTTCTTTAATGTCATTGATGGCTTTTTTCATATAGAGTCTATAATCTGTAGCCACTTGATCATTACGTGAGCGACCTGTATGGATTTTTGCCCCTAAAGGACCTAACTTTTCAATTAATCTTGCTTCTAAATTCATATGGACATCTTCTAAAGAAATTTTTGGTTGGAGAATACCTTGATTCACTTCCTCTTCAATTTCTTCCAAAGCCTTTAGAATTTGTTGAAGCTCCTCCTCCGATAAAATGCCAATACGATGTAACATTTTTCCATGGGCTTTGCTGCCCTGTAAGTCTTCTTTATATAATTGCCAATCAACATCTAATGATTGACTATATTTTTGCATAATTTCTGCTGGAGATTCAGCAAAGCGCCCGCTCCAAAGTGCTTTATTTTTATGATCCATAAAATCACCCTCCTAAGGAATGTATATTTATACTATATATTACATAAATATATAAGTCAAGAATAGAAAGAAAATATTATAGGTTTCCATAGTTTTTTTATAGGAGATATGCTACAATATTGAAAAACTATAAGAGCAATAAAAAGGAGGAAACCCCTATGGATATGCAGCAATTGTTTGCGATTCAAAAACAATTAGACGAAACAATACTTAAAAACCATCAGCTATATAACAAAAACCTGGTACCTGCTAAAATATTAGCTTTAGAGGTAGAACTCGGAGAATTGGCCAATGAGACAAGGTGTTTTAAATTTTGGAGCAAAAAGGTATCTTCACCTAAGGCAGTTGTTTTAGAAGAATTTGTTGATGGTTTACATTTTTTACTAAGCATAGGATTAGATAAAAATTTTCCTGTGAGGGAGTTTCAAATAGGTACTAATGATTATGACCTTTCACAGCAATTTCAGGAGGTCTTTAAAAGAAGCGCTGATTTCTATCAATCTTTATCACAAGAAGATTATATCAGATTGTTTGAAGAATTTCTAACGCTGGGAAAAAAGCTAGATTTTACGTTTGAGGAAATAAAAGAAGCTTATTTAGCAAAAAATCAAATTAATCATCAACGTCAGGCAGAGGGTTACTAATAATGATTTTAACAAAGACTCCCTTTAGATCGTTTAAAGGAAGCCTCTGTTTAAAAGAATCTAACTAGTTATCTAACTCATAAGAGAAAGGATAAACATCCTCTGGGTTTTTATTTAGTTTATGGGCAAAACTATCAGCATCAATTTCTTCTACGACGTTATTCCCCTTGTGTATCTTTACATTCCAAATTTCCTTGCCGTTTTCTACCAGTAATTCCGCAGGATATACTGTACCATCAGCCAGTTTGATTTTACCTTGTTTCCATGGCATATTTATCACTCCCTTCTACAATATTTTTTACTGTTGTTAAAAACAATATCCTATGGAATTATAGGAAACTTTTATTAAAGCCCGCTTCAGAGGGTTGCTAAAATTTTTCACGGTGTTGATTTTGATTAAAAGATAAGAAGTGTTGATTATTCCTAACGATGTTGTTACAATAAAAGAAAAAAAGTAAAGATGAAAGAGGAAGATTATGTTTAAGCCTGTAAAAAATACAAAAGTATACGAACATATTATTGAGCAGATCCAGAATATGATTGCAGATGGAACCTTAAAACAAGGGGACAAACTGCCTTCTGAAAGGGATTTAGCTGAATCTTTAAAAGTAAGTAGAGCTTCTGTGAGGGAAGCTTTAAGAGCTTTAGAAATAATAGGAATAACAGAAGTGAGGCAAGGAGAAGGGAATTTTATCAAAACAAGCTTTGATAATTGTTTATTTGAACCTTTATCTGTAGTTTTTATGTTGAACAAAGGGAAAGCTGAAGATATCTTAGAGTTAAGAAGTATTTTAGAAATTGAAACAGTAGCTTTGGCAGCTGCAAGAATTACAGAGGAGGAGCTAAAGGAACTAGAGGAATTGTTACTGCAGTTAAAAGAAACAGAAGATGAAGGCATAAATGCTTTCTTGGATAAGAAGTTTCACTATAAAATTGCACAAGCCTCTAAGAATTTTTTAATTGTAAATATATTGAATGTCATATCTTCCCTTATGGATACCTTTATCAAAGAAGCAAGAGGGAAAATACTAAACTGTGGAGATAATACAGAGGTATTGATGCAACAGCATGAAGAAATCTATTTATCTATAAAAAATAAAAATCCTAAAGCAGCCTCCTTAGCTATGTCAAAACACTTACAATTTGTTTACGATACTTTAATGAAAGAAAAAACACCTATAGAAAGGCTATAGGTGTTTTCAATATAAATGGTTGAAATTTTAAAAAAACAATGATAATATGTTAGTAAGTGGTAAGACCATAAGACCTTGGCATCGATAGGACGGTTTTGTTTGCATTATAATTATAGGAGCGTTAACTTAAGCGAATTGTTTTTAAAAATCCTCTTGAAGTATCGGATTAAGGATGCTAGTGTTCATGAGCTAAAACGCTGAAAAGTTTTTGGAGGGTGAGGATAAATGATAGATTAAGTTGGCGCTGCTGATGATGATAAAAAAAAGGGAGGTTATCACACATGGCAAGAAAGATGAAAACAATGGATGGAAATGCTGCAGCGGCATATGTTTCCTATGCCTTTACTGATGTAGCGGCTATTTATCCCATTACTCCTTCATCCAACATGGCAGAAAATGTTGATGAGTGGAGTGCTAGAGGGCAGAAAAATTTATTTGGACAAACTGTAAAGGTTGTAGAAATGCAATCGGAGGCAGGGGCAGCGGGGGCTGTACATGGTTCCTTAGCAGCAGGAGCTTTAACCACGACTTTTACAGCTTCTCAGGGACTACTGTTAATGATTCCTAATATGTATAAAATCGCTGGAGAATTACTTCCAGGAGTATTCCATGTAAGTGCTAGAGCTTTAGCTGGGCATGCTCTTTCTATCTTTGGAGATCACTCAGATGTTATGTCTACAAGACAAACAGGATGTGCTATGCTGGCATCTGGTAGTGTTCAAGAAGTTATGGATTTAGGGGGTATTGCTCACTTAGCAGCTATCAAAGGAAGAGTGCCTTTTGTACACTTCTTTGATGGATTCAGAACTTCTCATGAGATGCAAAAAGTTGAAGTGATTGAGTATGATGAGTTTGCTAAATTAGTAGATTGGGATGCTATTCAAGCCTTTAGAGATAGAGCTTTAAATCCAGAACATCCAGTGTTAAGAGGAACTGCACAAAACCCAGATGTTTTCTTCCAAGCAAAGGAAGCAGCAAATAAATACTATGATGCTCTTCCTGATATGGTAGCTGATTACATGAAGGAAATTTCAGCACTTACCGGCAGAGAATACAAGCCATTTAACTACTATGGGGCAGAAGATGCAGAAAACATCATTATTGCTATGGGTTCTGTAACAGATACGATTGAAGAAACCGTTGATTACTTAATAGCAAAAGGTGAGAAGGTAGGGGTAGTAAAAGTACACCTATACAGACCTTTCTCAGAAAAATACTTCTTTGATGTACTGCCAAAGACAGTAAAGAAAATTGCTGTATTAGATAGAACAAAAGAACCAGGTTCTCTTGGAGAGCCACTATATCAAGATGTTAGAACCATGTTCTTTGGTAAAGAAAATGCACCAATGGTTATTGGTGGTAGATATGGTCTTGGTTCAAAGGACACAGTACCAGCGCAAATTTTAGCAGTATACGAAAACCTAAAGGCTACAGCACCTAAAAATGCCTTTACAGTAGGTATTGTAGATGATGTAACCAACACATCTTTAGAAATTAAAGAAAAGGTTTCAACAGCAACACCTGGCACCATCAGATGTAAATTCTGGGGATTAGGATCTGACGGTACAGTAGGTGCAAACAAAGAAGCGATTAAGATCATTGGAGATAATACAGACATGTACGCACAAGCATACTTCTCCTATGATTCTAAAAAATCAGGCGGGGTTACCATATCACACTTACGTTTTGGTAAAAAGCCAATCAAGTCACCTTATTTAATTGATGAAGCAGACTTTATTGCTTGTCATAACCAAGCCTATGTAAATCAATATGATTTATTAAAAGGTTTGAAAAAGGGCGGTACCTTCCTATTAAACTGTATGTGGTCACCAGAGGAGCTAGAAGAAAAGTTACCAGCAAGTATGAAGAAATATATTGCTGAAAATAATATTAACTTCTATACCCTTAACGGAACAGCAATCGCTGCAGAAGTTGGTTTAGGCGGAAGAATCAACATGATTATGCAATCAGCCTTCTTCAAACTAACAGAAGTTATCCCTGTAGAGGATGCTATTAAGCACTTAAAAGAAGCCATCGTGCATGCTTATGGTAAAAAAGGTGAAAAGATCGTTAATATGAACCATAAAGCCGTAGACCGTGGTGTAGAAGCCCTTGTAAAAATAGATGTACCTGAAGGCTGGAGTGGTGCAGCAGAAGAAGTAGCAGCTGCAGTAGAAGAACCAGACTTCATTAAAAATATCTTAAGACCTATGAATGCGCAAGCAGGGGATGATCTGCCAGTAAGCGCTTTTGCAGGAGCAGAAGATGGCACCTTCCCATTAGGCACCAGTGCTTATGAAAAAAGAGGCATTGCTATTACTGTGCCAGAATGGATTCCAGAAAACTGTATCCAATGTAACCAATGTTCTTTTGTATGTCCTCATGCAGCAATTAGACCTTTCCTATTAAACGAAGAGGAAGCAAAAAATGCGCCAGAAGGATTTACAACATTAAAAACAATTGGTAAAGAGTTTGAAGGATTACAGTACCGTATGCAGGTAGCACCACTAGACTGTACAGGTTGTGGCAACTGTGAGGATATCTGTCCATCTAAGAACAAAGCATTAGAAATGAAGCCTGTTGAGCCACAAGTTGAAGTAGAAAGCGAAAACTGGGCATATGCTCTGACTGTTACAGATAAATCAGCATTAACCAACATAGAAACTGTAAAAGGCAGCCAATTTGCACAACCATTATTTGAGTTCTCAGGAGCTTGTACTGGTTGTGGTGAGACACCATATGTTAAGCTAATCACACAATTATTTGGTGATAGAATGATGATAGCCAATGCTACAGGATGTTCATCCATCTATGGTGGTAGTGCGCCATCTGTACCATTCTGCAAGAACCAACAAGGCAAAGGACCAGCTTGGGCAAACTCTTTATTTGAAGACAATGCTGAGTTTGGTTATGGTATGATGTTGGGGACAAGCCAAATTAGAAATAAAATTGAAGATTTAATGAAAGAAGCACTGACATTAGATATCAATGCTGACTTAAAAGCAGCTTTCCAAGAGTGGATTGATGGTAAGGAAGATGGTAAAGCATCAAAAGCTGCAACCTATAAAATTCTTCCATTACTTGAAGCAGAAGCTTCAAATGCAGTTATTAAAGAAATCATTGCGAAGAAAGATTACCTAATCAAGCAATCTCAATGGATTCTTGGTGGAGATGGTTGGGCATATGATATCGGTTACGGCGGATTAGACCATGTAATCGCATCTGGTGAAGATGTAAACATTCTTGTAATGGATACAGAAGTATATTCTAACACAGGCGGACAATCATCAAAAGCTTCACCAACAGCAGCGATTGCAAAGTTTGCAGCCGCAGGTAAGAGAACGAAGAAGAAAGACTTAGGTATGATGGCGATGAGCTATGGCTATGTATATGTTGCACAGGTAGCCATGGGTGCTGATAAGAACCAATTAATGAAGGCGGTTAAAGAAGCAGAAGCTTACAAAGGGCCATCTATCATCATCGCATACTCACCATGTATTGCCCATGGAATTGGTGCTGGTATGGGTAAAACACAAGAGCAAGCGAAAAAAGCAGTAGAGGCAGGATACTGGCATTTATATAGATTCAACCCAGAATTAAAGAAAGAAGGTAAAAATCCATTTACCTTAGATTCTAAGGAACCAAAAGCTTCCTTTAAAGACTTCTTATTAAGCGAAGTACGCTATGCTTCCTTAACAAAGTCCTTCCCAGAGGTAGCAGAAGCTTTATTTGCTAAGGCTGAAGAAGAAGCACAAGAAAGATATGAAAGCTATAAGAGATTAGTATAGTATAAAAACACCTTCATGGGGGTTTTTGGTAAGTCTCATTTTATGTTAATAGTTAATTACTCAATGAAGGAAAAAGCACCTGTAGAAGAAATCTATAGGTGCTTTTCATTAAAAGAAGAGGTCCCCTTTCAGCAAACTGAAACACTACTATATCAAAATAAATTTTAAAATAATAGTTGAAATTTTTGAAAAAAAATGATAATATAATGACAACTGGTAAGACCATTATACCTAAAATTTTATGTAAAGGAGGGAAGTTATTTGGTTCTATTTAGACAATTTTTTATTATTATAGCAGTTTGTTTAGCCGGAGAATTGGTGAACAAATCATTGGGAATCCCTATACCAGGAAATGTTTTAGGGATGATTTTCCTACTGCTATTGCTTTTGCTAGGAGTTATAAAGCTAGAAATGATTGACAAAATTGCGAAGTTTCTGCTAGAGCACCTGGCCTTCTTTTTTATACCAGCGGGTGTTGGGTTGCTGAACAATTTACACTTGATTCAGGGACAGTGGTTGCCCATCATGAGTGTTGTTCTTTTATCCACGATCATTGTTATGGGTGTTACAGGCTTGACAATACAGCTGATAAAGAAAAAAGAAATAGTAAAGGAGAGGAAAACCGCATGATGACCTTTCTAGATACGCCTTATTTTGGGATTATTTTATCCATTTTGTTTTTTGAGCTGGGTTTAGTCATTTACAAGAAAACAAAAATAGCTTTCTTTAATCCACTATTAATTAGTATTATCTCCATTATGATTATTTTAACTGTTTTTAACATCAGTACAGATTATTATAACAAAGGAGGCAGTTTAATACAATTTTTCTTAGGCCCGGCTACGGTTATTCTAGCGGTACCTCTCTACAGGCAGAGGGCACTTTTAAAAGCCAATTTAGCCGCAATATTAATTGGTATTACAGCCGGATGTGTTGCCGCAGTAGTCAGTGTGCTTGTTCTAACAAATATCTTCAACATAGAGGGAGTAATTGCTGTGTCATTAATCCCTAAATCAGTAACAACACCTATAGGGATGGAAATATCTCAACAGATTGGAGGAATACCTTCTATTACCGTAGGAGTAATTGTCATAACGGGTATTTTAGGTGCGGTTATTGGACCCATCGTATGTAATGTTTTTAAGATAAAGGATGAGGTAGCGGTAGGTATAGCTATAGGGACAGCTTCTCATGCGGTGGGAACCACAAAGGCTATGGAGTTAGGAGAAACCCAAGGAGCAATGAGTAGTTTAGCAATCGGTGTAGCAGGATTAATTACTGTGATTATTACGCCTCTACTCATACATCTATTTAACATGTTATAGTAAAAAGAAGGAAATAGAAGGGGGAGATACTATGCCTAGAATAAAGATACCTTATCACAAAAATTTTTGGGAAATAGAGATAGAGGACAATAACTTATCGGGGGTGCTTGAATCAAAGGCACATCATTTTAAAACAACCATGAGTCAAGAAGAAATTATTAAAAAGGCTTTGCAGAATCCTATAGGTAGTCCTTCCATCGAAACCCTGGTAAAGGGAAAGAAAAATATGGTGATTATCACCAGCGATCACACAAGACCTGTTCCCAGTAAAATTACCTTGCCGATACTTCTGAAGACCATAAGGGAAGCTAACCCAAACATTGATATTAAGATATTAATTGCTACGGGGTTTCATAGACCTACAACAAGGGAAGAGATGATAGATAAGTTTGGAGAGGAAATCGTCAAGAATGAAAACGTTATCAATCATATGTCTCAAGATCAAGCGTGTTTGATGAAGGTTGGAATATTGCCTTCTGGAGGGGAACTTTGGTTGAATCGTTTGGCTATGGAAACAGAATTATTAATCGCTGAAGGATTTATAGAACCCCACTTTTTTGCTGGATTTTCTGGGGGAAGAAAAAGTATTTTACCGGGGATTGCAGGAGCACAAACAGTATTAGCAAATCACTGTTCTGCCTTTATAGCTAGTGAACATGCAAGAACAGGAGTCCTTGAGGAAAATCCTATTCATAGAGACATGTTATATGCTGCTGAAAAAGCAAAATTAGCTTTTATATTAAATGTTGTTATTGATGGAGATAAGAAAATTATTAATGCCTTCAGTGGACATAGTCAGCTGGCTCATCAAGAAGGATGTGAATTTGTTAGAAGTCTTTCGAAGGTAACAAAAATTAAAGGGGATATTGTTATTACTTCTAACGGAGGCTATCCATTGGATCAAAATATTTATCAAGCTGTAAAAGGTATGACAGCGGCAGAAGCTTGTTGCAAGGAGGGAGCAGTAATCATCATGATTGCAGCTTGCAATGATGGCCATGGGGGAGAATCTTTTTACCGAAATATGGAAGAAGCAGTCAGTCCTAAAGAGGTTTTAGAAAAGGTGTTAAAGGTACCTATGGAGAAAACTGCACCAGATCAATGGGAGTTCCAAATACTAGCCCGTATTTTAAATCAATATAAAGTAATTATGGTAACAGATATGTGTGATCCTCAGATGATAAAAAACATGCATATGGAGCAAGCAGATACTTTTGAAGAGGCTTTAGTAAGAGCCTATGCAATAAAAGGAAAAGATGCTAAGGTGACAGTAATTCCTGATGGGGTTTCTGTAATTTTAGAATAAATGTGGTAAGACCATAAGACTGAAATACCAGTTTGAGCAATGTTTTATTGACAAATCAGTATCTGATAGAAAAATAAAGGAGGAAAAATATGAATATCTTAGTGTGTATCAAACAAGTTCCTGGCACAACAAAAGTTGAAGTAGATGAAGCAACAGGCGTGCTTAAGAGAGATGGCATTGAAGCTAAAATGAATCCCTATGATTTATATGCAGTAGAAACTGCCCTTAAAATCAAAGAAGAAGTTGGAGGGGAAGTCAAAGTAATGACAATGGGACCACCACAGGCTGAAGCGATTATTAGAGAGTGCTTCATGATGGGAGCAGATGATGGTATCTTGCTTTCAGATAGAAAGTTTGCTGGTGCAGATGTACTAGCAACGTCTTATACCCTTGCCCAAGGGGTGAAGAAAGCAGGTGATTTTGACCTCATTATCTGTGGTAAGCAAACAACAGATGGAGATACTGCCCAAGTAGGGGCAGAAATGGCGGAGGTCCTTGATATAGCTCATGTGGCAAATGTGAGAAAAATACTAGAAATCAATAAAGGTAACATCATAGTAGAAATGGATATGCCTACTACTGTTGAAATTGCAGAGATACAACTACCTTGTTTAATCACAGTAGAAAAGGGAATTTTTCAACCTAGATTGCCGTCCTTTAAGAAGAAACTAGCTACAAAAAATAAAGAGGTTTTCGTATATGGGTTAAAGGATTTTGGAGATCAAAATGAAAAGCGTTATGGCTTAAATGGCTCACCTACGCAAGTAGAAAAAATTTTTCCACCAGATACCAATAGAGATCAAGAAATATGGAAGGGAACAGGAGAAGATTTAGCCCTTCAAATCTGTGAGAAGCTTAAAGCCTTGAAGTTTGTTTAATAAAGATAGAGGAGGTTGAGGAAATGGCTAAAATTATTGTAAATCAAGAAAAAATTAAAAATGTTGAAGAAACGCTAGCACTTTGTCCCTTTAATGCCATAGAAAATAATGATGGTGTTATAGAAATAAACGCTGCCTGTAAAATGTGTAAGATTTGTGTTAATAAGGGAGACGAAGGGGCTTTTCAGTTGGTAGAAGAAAAGATTACGGAAATAGATAAGAAACTTTGGAAGGGGATCGCAGTCTATGTGGACCATCTAGAGGGAGAAATCCATCCTGTAACAATGGAGCTTATAGGAAAGGCCAAAGAATTGGCGGTCAAGTTAAGTTACCCCATTTATGCAGTGTTTATCGGAGATAATGTTTATGAAAAGGCGCAGGAACTATTACATTACGGTGTAGATGAAGTGTTTGTATATGATGAAGAACCTCTAAAGCATTTTAGAATAGAGCCCTACACTGCAGCTTTTGAAGATTTTATCCATAACAAAAAACCTTCTATTGTATTAGTGGGAGCAACCACTGTAGGCAGGTCTTTGGCACCAAGGGTATCTGCTCGATTTAAAACTGGTTTAACCGCTGATTGTACTATATTAGATGTAAAAGAAAATTCTGATTTGATTCAAATTAGACCTGCTTTTGGGGGAAATATCATGGCAAAAATTATTACCCCCAATCATCGACCACAGTTTGCTACAGTACGTTATAAGGTGATGACAGCAGCAGAACCTAGTCAACAAACTACAGGAAGAGTAACAAAGTGTCCAATTGCTTTAGAAAAGCTA
Organism: Clostridium formicaceticum; assembly: GCF_001854185.1. Lineage (NCBI taxonomy): Bacteria > Bacillati > Bacillota > Clostridia > Peptostreptococcales > Natronincolaceae > Andreesenella > Andreesenella formicacetica. The sequence goes on along the minus strand of NZ_CP017603.1, from coordinate 944,785 downwards.
ACATCTCAAATCAAGGTAATCGATGTGAAGCCAAAAGAGCAGGAAGAGGATATCTCAGAGGCAGAAATGATTGTGGTAGCTGGTAGGGGTGTAAAATCCCAAAAAGATTTAGATATGATATATAAGCTAGCGGAGAAACTAGGGGCGCAGGTAGCTTCCACAAGACCGTTAATTGAAGCTGGATGGGGAGATGCTAAAAAGCAAATTGGATTAAGTGGAAGAACAGTAAGGCCTAAGCTGTTGATTACCTGTGGCGTATCTGGATCAGTACAGTTTGTAGCAGGTATGAGCAATGCTGAATGTATTTTTGCTATCAATCAAGATGAAAGCGCACCAATATTTAAGGTAGCCCACTATGGGGTTGTAGGGGATATTTATGAAGTGATTCCTAGGTTAATAGAAGAAATAGACAAAGGAAATATAAAAGTAGAAGATCTGAAATCAAAGGTTGTATAAGGAGGGTAAAAAATGGCTTATAAGAAAGTAGATGCAAAAGATGTAGAAGTTTTAAAAGCGATCTGTGGAGAAGATAGGGTATTCTTTGGAGAGGAAATTAATGAAGATTTTGGTCGAGATGAGCTTGCGGAAGTAAAGTGTATGCCAGAGGTATTGGTAGAACCTCTTTCTACGCAAATGGTTTCGGAAGTGATGAAGTATGCATATGAAAACGACATCCCTGTTACGCCTAGAGGTCAGGGTACTGGATTGGTAGGCAGCTCTGTAGCCATCCATGGAGGAATCATGGTGAATATGAGTAAGATGAACAAAATCTTAGAATTAGATGAGGAAAACTTGACGCTTACTGTAGAGCCTGGCGTGCTGTTAATGGAAATAAGTAAGTTTGTAGAAGAACGAGATCTTTTTTATCCTCCAGATCCAGGAGAAAAAAGTGCCACCATTGCAGGAAATATTAATACCAATGCAGGAGGCATGAGGGCAGTAAAATACGGGGTTACTAGAGATTATGTAAGAGGATTGGAAGTGGTTCTGCCCAATGGGGAAATCATGGAAATAGGGGGCAAGGTGGTAAAAAATAGCTCGGGGTATAGCTTCAAAGATTTGATTGTTGGTTCGGAAGGTACATTGGGGATTGTAACGAAGGCTATTTTAAGACTTCTACCATTACCTAAAAAAACCCTTAGCCTATTGATTCCTTTTGAAAATTTAGAAACTGCTATTGAAACAGTGCCTAAAATCATAAAATCAAAGGCTATTCCTACTGCTATAGAATTTATGGTTAGGGACACAATCATTGCAGCAGAAGAATTTCTAGGGAAGCAATTTCCTGATAATTCCTCTAATGCTTATCTACTATTGACCTTTGATGGCAACAGCAAGGAGGAGGTAGAAAAGGCCTATGAGACAGTGGCACACATTTGTTTAGAAGAAGGGGCACTAGATGTGTATATTTCAGAAACCCAGGAAAGACAAGAGGCTATTTGGTCTGCTAGAGGAGCTTTCTTAGAGGCGATTAAATCTTCCACCACGGAAATGGATGAATGTGATGTAGTGGTACCAAGGAATAAAGTGGCAGAATTTATTAAATATACAGATGAGTTACAGCATCAGTTTAACATTAGAATTAGAAGTTTTGGGCATGCAGGAGATGGTAATTTACATGTATACATTTTAAGAGATGCATTATCAGAGGAAGCTTGGAAAAAAACGCTACAGGATGTAATGGACTGTATGTATAACAAGGCAAGGGATCTAAGGGGTCAAGTTTCAGGAGAACATGGCATTGGTTTTGCTAAAAAGGGTTTCCTGAAAGAATCCTTAGGAGGAAATCATTTGGCTTTAATGAGAGGGATAAAGAGTGTCTTTGATCCTAAAAACCTATTAAATCCAGGAAAAATATGCCAGTAACTAAATCATCTTAAAAAAATAGGAAGAAAACTTTACCTTACCTGTCATTCTGAACACAGTGAAGAATCTAGATTTTAAAGATCCTTCGCTTGTGCTCAGGATGACAAAAATAGTTTTCAGTAGCCTCTTTTGAGGAGGCGTTTTGTCAAATAGGTATGATTTTGCATCGACAGTTATTATAGATGGCTTGATTGCCAATATCAGAAATACCTTCAGGTGTAAGATGATTTACCCCTTGATTCTTTAACCACCATCCCTCATAGGAGACGACGATATTTTCGCCTATTCCTTCATCAAGCAAAAGTCTTATCTTTAATTTTCCGTTAGGAGATACCAGCATTGCCTCTTGCCCCTCCTCTAAGTTCCATTTTCTTAAGGTGTTTTCATTAACGAAGGCTTCTGGAAGCCTATTTCTTTCTACATCTATAAAATGTTGAGAGTGCAGGGAGGCTTTAGGATGTAGTGTTAAAAATTGCAGCGGATAGCGAGGATCCTCTATATTATTTTCTTGCAGAAGATCTTCCTGCGTAGAAATAAATTCAAACTTTCCAGAGGTGGTTGCAAATTGCTTATCTTGCCAGGGTATGTCCTGAGTTTCTAACTTTATTCTTTTCCCCTTGATGGTTTCTAGTTCACATCCTAGATGCTTTAGTAAGGGTGCTAGGGCTGTTTCTAAATATTGTTTAGGATGGCTATAATCTCTGAGAAAATCCTTCATCTTCATATGTTGGGCTAAAAGGTGAAAAATCTCAAATTCATGTTTTACATTTGGAGGTGGGGACATTATTTTTTCTGTATAAGTAAAATAACTATGCCACATAGAAGAGAAAATAAAATCTTCTTCTTCATAAATACCAGTACAGGGTAAAATATAGTCAGCCAACTCAGCCGTGTCTGTTATGAAGTGATCGATAACGACTTTAAAGGGAATAGAAGAGAAGGCCTCTATAGCTTTCTGGGTATCTGGCAGTTGCAAAACAACATTACTTTTCGTTACAACAATTCCCTGAATCTTACCTTTATTTTCCTCTAAAACATATTTGGAAAACAGTGGACGTTTAAAGGTGGGAGATGGCAGGGGATTGTTTTTTATATAATGCCAGTCGATATACTTTGTGATAGATTTATTAGCATAGTTTACCCCGCCTCCTGCTAATCCTATGTTACCTGTCAGGGCTCCTAGGGCGTCGATGAAGCGAATGTTGTTACCACCCCGTTTATAACGCTGCAAGCCGTAACCTAAAATGATGCAGGAGGGCTTATGTTGACTATATAAAGCAGTAAGTTCGTATACCTCTTTCTTGGTAAGTCCCGTAGCTTCAATCAGTTGCTGTAGCTGCAAGTTATCAATAAATTCCTTGAAATCCTCAAAACCCTTACAATAATTTTTTATAAAAGAAGCATCGTATTTCTTTTGTTGAAGGATAATTTTTGCCATCGCCATCGCTAGATGACCATCGGCTTCGGGCTTTACTTGATAATAGTAGTCAGCAAAAGAGGCGGTGGCTGTTTTTACTGGGTCGATGACAACAAGTTTTGTTCCCTTACTTTGGGCTTCTTTTAAAAAGGGGATAAGATGAACATTGGTGAAGGAAGGGTTTCTTCCCCATATAAGGATAGTTTTGGCGTGAAGATGATCATGGGGATCATGACCAAGAACATCACCAAAGTCTAGTGTTTGAGCCTCGATGCCAGCACCCCAGCAGAGGCTGCCTTTAGGTGTTGTAACACCTCCATAGCTATTAAAAAAAGCAGTATCTATACTTTTTAATAGCCCTCCATGCCCCGATTCACTGTAGTGGATCAGAGCATTAGACCCATGGTGGTCTTTTATCGCTAAAAGAGCATTTCCAATTTCTTCAATAGCTTTTTGCCAGCTGATGGTAGTCCACTGCCCCTCTACCTTTTTTAAAGGCGCAGTAACACGCTTTTTGTGACTTAACCTTTCTAAGAGATTTCTCCCTTTTTTACACAGAAAGCCCTTGGTAATGGGATCTTGATCATCTCCCCTTACACAGGATACTCGATCTTCTTTCATATCAATCTGGATGGAGCAAACATCAAAGCAGTCCAGCGGGCAAGCGGTTTTAAAAGTTTTCATTGCTTCTCCTCCTATAGAATAATTAAAACATATAAATCTATTATATATTTAAAAAAAGGGGAAGAAAAGTTGTAGTTTTTAGAAGAAAAAAAGGGATTTCTTTCGGAATGTTGAATAATCATAGATATATTCGTATGATAGGATAATATACGAAAAACTTCATTATACTACAGGACAAAGAAATTAAAAGAATTAAAAATAGTGAAAGTAAATTAATATCTAGTATGGGGATATAAAACCCATATAGGTTTTGATACGAGCTTTATGCTATTGTTAAAGGAAAGAATACCATGCCTTTAGGCGTGAGAGTGTCAGTATTAAAAATATGACGGAACTTCCTCATTATAGAAGGAGTACCAATATATTTTTAAGCAAGCGCTTAAAAATTGCATCAAAACGGTACAATGTATCAAAATGGTACAAGCGCTATGGTGGAATATGATCCAATATGGAACAATTAACAAAACACTTGTCAAATATACAGAATTTTACGAGAAGAAAACGTTGTATTTCAGCGCTTTTGTTTTTTTGAAAAAGCAAATGTACTAATTGGCATACTAATTGCATTATATGTAATTGAATAAAATTTCAAAAAAATAACGTAAAATTATCAAGGGGGTTAGTTTTATGAACAAGTTTATCAGAGTAGACATGACAACATTGAAAGTTACTACTGAAGAAGTTCCCGCGAAATATGCAGGCTTAGGGGGTCGTGCCCTTACTTCTAACTTTGTTAATGATGAAGTAAAGCCTACTTGCCATGCGCTAGGTAAAAACAACAAGTTAATCTTTGCTCCTGGTTTACTAAGCGGTACTAGTGCTCCTAACTCTGGACGTCTTTCTGTTGGTGCTAAGAGTCCATTAACAGGTACAATCAAGGAAAGTAATACTGGTGGTTCTTTCTCTCAAAAAATGGCTAAAATGGGTATCAAAGCTTTAGTTATCGAGGGAATGCCTGCAGATGACAAGTTCTATGTAATTAAAATTGATGTGAATGGTGTTACTATAGACGAAGCTCCAGCTGAAATTCTTGGAGGCTGTGGTAACTACGAAGCAATCAAAATATTAAGTGAAAAATATGGTGCAAAAGTTGGTATTGGTTTAGCTGGTCCAGCAGGTGAAAACCGTCTGCCTTCTGCAAATATTTCTTTCAAAGATCCAGAAGGCAATATCCGTAGTGCTGGCCGTGGTGGTTTAGGTGCGGTATTAGGTTCTAAGAAAGTAAAAGCTCTTGTTATCGATGATGCTGGTGCTGGTGCAGTTCCTATAGCAGATCCTGAGAAGTTTAAAGCAGCTTCAAAAGTATTTGCGAAAGCTATGTTAGATCATCCAGTTTCTGGCCAAGGTCTAGCTGCATACGGTACTAACGTATTGGTTAACATCTTAAATGAAGCTGGTGGTTTACCAACTAAGAACTTTACTGCTGGACGTATTGACTATAACGACAATATCTCTGGTGAAACATTAAACGCTACAATTTCAGAGCGTGGTGGTGACGGTAAAGTTTCTCATGGTTGTCATGCTGGTTGTATCATCAGATGTTCTCAGTGGTACCCAGACAAAGATGGTAAATATATCACAAGTGGTTTTGAATATGAAACAATTTGGGGTCTTGGTGCAGATGCTGGTATCAAAGATTTAGATGCTATCGCTTACTGCGACCGTGAAATGGATGACATCGGTGTTGATAGTATCGAAACAGCTGTTGCTGTAGCTACTGCTATGGAGGGTGGATTAATTCCTTATGGCGATGGAAAAGCTGCATTAGAAGCTATTAAAGAAATCCGTAAGCCTACTCCATTAGGAAGAATCTTAGGTAGTGGTACTGCTGTTGTAGGTAAGGTTTGTGGTCTTTACAGAACTCCTGTAGTAAAAGACCAAGGTATCCCTGCTTACGACCCACGCCCAGTTAAGGGTATTGGTTTAACCTATGCTACAAGTACAATGGGTGCTGACCATACTGCTGGATACTGTATCTCTGGTAACATCTTAAAAGTTGGTGCTGATATCGATCCACTTAAGAAAGATGGTCAAATCGAATATTCGCGTGCAATGCAAATTGCAACAGCCGCTGTTGATAGTACTGGTATGTGCTTGTTCATAACCTTCGGAACAGCTGACAATCCTGCTGGACATCAATCACTAATTGATATGATCAATGCTCAATACGGTACATCTTTAACTTCTGAAGACGTAAACAAGCTTGGTGAATCTGTTCTTAAGGTTGAACGTGCTTTCAACAAAGCAGCTGGCTTCACTAATGCTCATGACAGATTACCAGAATTCTTCGAGTATGAGCCATGTCCTCCACACAATGCAGTTTGGGACTTCACTCCTGAAGAAATCGACGAAGTTTATGCTTTTGAAAATGAAGGAGCTTGTAACTGCTAATTAAATCTCTGTTTTTATAGCCTGTTGGCTTTGCGGAGTTATAATAAGATGTTATTTAACTAAAAAAGCCGGACTTAGGTCCGGCTTCAAATTTTCTAATCTTTTATCCCACACTTTTAATAAATACTTTTGAGAAAAGACACGATTTTAATTGGAAAAATGATAGCAGATGCCTTTTATAAATAAAGTTTATTTTTGGTGTATTGCTAAGACGTCCATCTGTGATAGAATAAGAGTAAAGAAATACTGGAATACTTAAATAATAAAATCCTTGCATATTGGTAAATTTGTTAATTTTAAAACCTGCAGAAAATCTGTTGAAAAGGATGATGCTTAAAATTTTGCTGGACTTGACTCATAAGTATACTTGAGAGAATTGTTGATAGGCCTTTTATCATGAAAGGCTACAGTAGTTAAGGAGGGATAGCTTTATATGCCAGAAGAAGGTAAAAAAACCATTGAAGTAAGAGGTTTTCTACAGTTGGATGCACATCTTAGAAAGAAATATGGGTCTATACCTGTCATTATGGAGCTAGAGGAACCGATTAAAGGTACGGAACTGGCTGAGAAGATGAATGTTTCTTGGGATGAGGTTGAAGTTATTTTTGTAAATGGTTTTGTTCAAGCATTAGACTATGTTATACATCCAGGGGATCGAGTAGCTTTTCTGCCACCGGGATGTCCTGGGCCATATCGATTGGCAATGGGATTCTATGGAAAAAACCAAGGGAATCCAGCGAACTTTAAAATCAAAGGAAGAGAATAATCGTTTTTGACATCATGGGGGAGATAATATGAAAAAATCGTTTAAATCTTTGGGGACTGAACTTTTTGCGGCAGGAAAAAAGCTTAAGGTTACTAAGGATGGATGTGTGAAGCTGCCTGTAGAGGGAGAACAAGAAGTGCTGTTTGTTCAAACAGAGGAGGGTTATCGACTAATCCCTCTCCTACCGGATATAAAAAGAGTATATATAGAGGTGACTACCAAATGTAACTTTGACTGTATCACCTGTATTCGCAGTTCTTGGCAGGACTGTTTGCTGCATATGGAATGGGAGACCTTTGAAAATATATTAGAAAACCTTAAGGAACTGCCAAATCTAGAGTCCGTCCATTTCGGAGGTTTTGGTGAGCCTATGATGCATCCAAGGATTTTTGATATGTTAAGGGCAGTAAAGGGAATTGGTCTAAGTGCGGAAATGATCACGAATGGTTCCTATCTGGGAAAAGAAAATATTCAACAGTTAATTGACCTGGAACTAGATATTCTCTTTACTTCTCTAGATAGCCCTGAAGAGGAAGAATATAATGAAATCCGACAAGGCGCTGATTTTCAGAGTGTTTCTCAAAACATTGCAAATCTGCAGGCCATGAAACGAGAACAAAAAACCAGAAAACCAGAGTTGGGAATCGAGTTTGTAGCCATGAAAAAAAATTACGATAAGTTGCCTAAGTTAATCCGCATGGCGTATAATCTAGGTGCCAGTCAAATTATCGTGAGCAATTTAATACCTTATCACGAATCCATGAAGGATGAAATTGTTTATGATATAGATGACACTGGACGTATGTTTGAAAAGGATGCCCAACTAACTACCATTAAAGCACAAATGTCTAATATGAAGCTAAGAACAGAACGAAGTTGTAAATTTGTAAAGGATAAATCCTTGTGTATTAACTACCAGGGAAATGTAAGTCCCTGTTATGCTTTGATGCATACCTATCACTGTTATATCTATGGAAGAAAAAAGGATATGTACGCTTTTTATTTAGGCAATGTTAATGAGAAAAAGCTTCAAGACATATGGACGGATTCTGGCTATGTAAATTTTAGGCGGACTGTCAATGAAAATCATTTTCCCTCCTGTACTGATTGCAGGTCTTTGGAAGGTTGTAGTTATACCGATAGCAATGAGATGGATTGTTGGGGAAACAGTCCTTCCTGCGCTGAATGTCTTTGGGCTAGACGCATTATCGCTTGTCCATAAATAAGTGTGGTTTATCCTCTTTCCTCGGTGGATGGAATTATAGTATAATGAAAATAGGAGGTGAATAGGGTGCAGGTAAATGTGAGATTATTTGCGACTTTTAGAGAAAACCGTGAAAAAGAAATGATGATGGATTTGGCGCAAGGTGCTACTCCAAAGGATGTTATAGAACTTCTAAATATCCCTGAAGAAGAAGTAGCAATCATCCTTATTAACGGTAGACATCAAGAGTTGAATACAGTTTTAGAAGATAATGATACGCTATCTCTTTTCCCACCGGTAGGGGGAGGTTAAAGTATATTAGCAGTCTATTGAAATAAAAATACTAATGTAAGCTTTGAAAATACGGGGAAGTCTATTGTTTTAGTATAACACAGAAAAAAATTCCAGAGTGTGTTGGATTCTGGAATTTTTTTCTGTGTTATTTTGTTTTAGCTAATCTACAAAAACTAGCATAAAAGAGGCATTTTTTATAAGAATAAAAAAGAAGGAGTTTTCATAATAAAATTGAATAATTTAAAAAGGTAGTTTAAAAGTTGGGGGGATTTCTATGGATGCAAAGGATTATATTGCTAGATCCCATCAAAGATCTATCAAGTTTGGTGTAGATGATAATAGAGTTTACAGTAGCAGGATTTTACATGAAGATGAACTTCAAAAGAGGCTAGAAGCTAATAGTAATCTTATTGTAACCACAGAACCCTTTATGAATCAGTTGTACAACTTTGTAAAGGGCTCTTACTTCTTTGTAATTTTAACAGATGATGAAGGCTGTATTTTAAATGTTATAGGAGATGAAGATGTATTAGAGGTGGCCTTTGATTTAGAGATGACACCGGGAGCTTTTATGAATGAAGAACATATAGGCACCAATGCCATGGGGACAGCACTGGTGGAGGGGATGCCTATACAAATTTCAGGGAAGGAGCATTTTATAAAGGCTTACCACAGATGGACCTGTTCAGCTGCACCTATTAGAAATGCAGAAGGGAAGATTATAGGCACATTAAACCTTACTGGTTATAGCCATCTTGTTCATTCTCATACATTGGGGATGGTGGTGGCAGCCGCTCATGCCATAGAACAAATGTTAAACATTAGAGAAACCAATAGAAAGCTTGAAGTTAAAAAAAGGTATATTGAAACCATTATTGACTCCATTACCATAGGGATTTTCACCATAGGCCCTAAGGGTTATATGAAGACCATGAATAAAACTGCCATGGAGATGCTGGGATATACCCAGCAAGAAATTATTGGCATAAAAGTAGAAGCGTTAGTGGAGGGATGGAAGGGGATTCAAGATAGTGTAGCAAAACATATTACCTACCTGGAAGAAGAAGCCTTTTTAAAGGGAAAGGAAGAAAGGATTCACTGCACTTTAAGTGCCTATCCTATACTGGACCCTAATCAGACGCCTCAGGGGATTGTTTGTGTCATTCGTGAAATAAAAAAAGCTAGAAAGTTAGCAAATAAAATGACAGGACAGCAGGCTTATTATACCTTTGATAAAATCATTGGGCGAAGCGAAAGATTTATGCAGATTATAGAGTATGCTAAAAAAATCTCCGACAGTCCTTCCACGGTATTAATCACTGGAGAAAGTGGTACCGGTAAAGAAGTTTTTGCACAATCTATTCATAATCACAGCAGTCGTCGCGAAGAAAGTTTTGTGGCAATTAATTGTGGAGCATTGCCTAGAAATCTTATAGAATCAGAACTTTTTGGTTATGAAGAAGGGGCCTTTACAGGGGCTAAAAGGGGGGGGCATCCTGGAAAGTTTGAACTAGCAGATGGAGGAACCTTGTTTTTAGACGAGATAGGGGAAATGCCATTGGATATGCAAACCAATCTTTTAAGAGTGCTAGAAGAGAGTAAGCTTTTTCGTGTAGGAGGAAATAAAGAAATCGAAGTGGATGTTCGTATTATAGCCGCTACAAATAAGGACTTAAGACAGGAAGTGGAAAAGGGTAATTTTAGAAGAGACCTCTATTATAGGTTAAACGTGCTGCCCTTAAAGCTGCCTTCTTTGAGAGAAAGAAAAGAAGATATTCCGCTGTTGATAGACTACTTTATGGCTACAAAATCACTAAAGTTAGGAAAAAGAACAGTGGCTCTCTCGAAGGAAGCAATAGAGAATCTGACGAACCTTCCTTGGTTAGGTAATATTAGAGAACTAGAAAATATGGTAGAACAAATTATTAATGCAGAGGGGAACCACCTGTGGGAAACTGGAGAACCTTCAAAAGTTGTAGAGAGAGCCGTTAGTATATCTCAAGAAGATAAATTAGAAGAAGTTGAAAACAGACACATTAAAAAGGTATTAGAAAAAACAGGAGGAAATATTAGTTTAGCGGCGGAAGCCTTAGGTATTGGAAGAAATACATTATATCGCAAAATGAAAAAATACCAAATCGATTATAACAAAATAGAAGACTAGCCTATTTTTAAAATATATACACAATATATTGTGGGTACTGGGGATAAAAGTAGAAATTAAGGAGAAAAAATGTGGACATAAATAAAAAACACGTTGGAGGATTACCAACGTGTTTTTTATTTACTTACTTATTAGCCTGTGATTGAAAGACTTTGCTTAATAGGAAAACAAACCCCAAACCATAGAATCCTAAAACAAGAACCATCATAATAATAGATGTAGTAGACATAATATTTTCCTCCTTATAGCAGTACTAGGATACCTGCTTGGTAATATCTTGCCCTTTTGTTATTTTGTCTGCAAGCCAGTTGTTGGTTAACCAAGAAATTAATAAGAGAATGATAAATTGAAATATAATAGTGCCGAAGCTAAAGACTTCAAAGGGATTCCACCAGTCATCTGGGTACCAGGTAATAGCTTGCCATAACCACCAACCTGTAATAATGACAAAAAATACTGGGAACAGTAGTACACAATTACTCCACCACTTACCAACTTGAAAGTCCGACCATTTGGTATTAATAATCTCAGTTCTAGCTTTTTCTAAACCATATTTCATGAGGGCAAAGGCGACAAATAATCCACTTACTAATAATCCGATTCCCCAAACCCAATCTTGATTATCTAGGAAATTTAAACTATAAGCGGAGGGAACGCCTAGAAGGAAGCCACTGATGACAATAATTAAAGTTGATTTTTTTCTTTCAAGACCCATGTCCATTAAGTTTCGTACCCCTACTTCGATCATCGGAAGAAGAGAAGATAGTGCTGCAATTGCCATAGAAGCAAAAAATATTGCTGCCAGCCATCTTCCAGCAGGCATTTCTGTAAACAGTTGCGCTAGATAAATGAAGGTAATACCTGTATTACCAGAGGCCAGAGCATCGCTTGCAAATTCTTGCGTAGGGGATAGAGCGTAAATGGCAGGCAGGACGGTCATGCCTGCGATTAAGGCTCCGAGGTTGTCCCCAAAACCCATGATAAGACAATTACCTGCGATATCTTCCTTAGCGCTGGTATAAACAGAATAAGTGATAATAAATCCCCATCCTGCCCCTGTTGACCAAGCTGCTTGCGTAAAGGCTTGCAACCAAATTTCTGGGTTGGCCAGCATCTCTAGCTTAGGACTAAATAAGTATTCCAGACCTTGCGCAGCCCCAGGTAAGGTTAGAGATCTTATAACAGCTACAATTAATAAAATAAATAGTGTAGGAATCATAATTTTACTGGCCTTTTCTATACCGTTTGTAACACCTTTATAAATAATAAAACCAGCTAATGCCATAGAAATAAAATGGAAAAGTATTGTTTGTGAAGGCGTGGTAGTGAAAACCTGCCAAACTGCTTCAGTGGCTTCTGTAGTCATACCTGGTTTAAAGGCACCAGATAAGGCTAAAGTGAAGTATTTGACACACCAACCCATTACAACAGAATAATAAAACATAATACCCAAACATACTACAGCAATCCAAGTACCCATCCAGGTAAACTTAGGACCTACAAAATCTCGAAATGCACCAATGGTACCTAATCCGGTTTTCCGTCCCATGACCATTTCTCCCATTAATAAAGGAATAGCCCAGACAAACAGCGCAATGGTCCAGGCGATGATAAAGGGACCTCCCCCATTGGCAGCAGCAACTCTAGGGAATCTCCATATATTACCAGTTCCTATTGCCATTCCAATAGATGCTGCGATAAATCCCCACCTGCTGCCCCATTGTTCTTTTTTTTGACTCATGAATCCCATACCTCCTCTGTACACCTTAATTTTTAAAGTAATGTATGCAAAAAGTTCTAATACTTATTATGATATCACACTTTTCTAAAAACTTACAATACTTTACAGAAGGATTTTTCAAGGGAGGTACTTTTATGAATTTTAACATAGGAAGGGCTATATTTGTAGAAAAATTTCTAAGAAAAGTAGTTGAAAGTAGCGGAACTTTGTGGTAAGATGTTCATTATATGAAAACATTTGTTTACCATATGCAAACAAAAGGACGTGATAGCGACATGGAATCTGATGGGAATACCTATTATATTGTAAAAGCAGAAGTATTGCCAGAAGTATTTATAAAGACGATGGAGGTAAAGGATCTATTAAAAAAAGGGAAGGTTACCACTATTTTTGAGGCGGTGGAGAGGGTAGGCATGAGCAGAAGCGCTTATTATAAATATAAAGATGCTATCTTTCCACTTTATGAGATGAATACAACGCGAATGATTACAATGGCTATGATATTAGAACATTCACCGGGGGTGCTTTCGGAAGTATTAAATGAAATTGCTAATGCGAAAGCTAGTATTTTGACCATTAACCAAAATATTCCCGTTCACGGGGTTGCCAATGTCACCATATCACTGGAGTTGAAAAATATGATGATTCAAGTAAGTCAGCTAATTCAAAACCTTGAAAGTATGGAGGGTGTAAATAAAGTGACGATATTGGCAAAGGAGTAAATGAAAATAAATAGTAGAGGGAGAGGAATAAGAGGATGAAAAAGATAAAAATAGCATTGTTAGGCGCTGGAACCGTAGGTGGGGGCGTATGGGATATTCTTCAAACCAATAAAGAAAATATCACAAGAAATTGTGGTTATGAAATAGAAGTAGAAAAAATTTTAGTAAAGGATGCTACTAAAAAAAGAAAAGATGGTATTCCTGAGAATTTACTTACTTCAAATTTCGAAGATATTATTTATAATGATGAAATTGAAATTGTGGTGGAAGTTATGGGGGGTATTGAACCAGCTAAGGACTACATAGTAAAGGCCTTAAAGCAAAAAAAACATGTTGTTACCGCCAACAAAGCACTTTTAGCGAATCATGGTAATGAGATTATCAAGTTAGCTGAGGACGAAGGGGTACAACTCTATTATGAAGCTAGCGTAGCAGGGGGAATTCCTATCATCCAAACCCTTAAAGAGAGTTTAGCCGGCAATAAAATTGAAAAGATGATGGGTATCCTTAATGGTACCACCAACTACATTTTAACAAAGATGACAAAGGAAAAGGTAGATTTCGATGCTGTCTTAAAAGAAGCGCAGGCAATGGGTTATGCAGAGGCAGATCCTACAGCAGATGTGGAAGGATACGATGCTGCCCATAAGCTTACAGTATTATCTTCTCTAGCCTTTGGTACTTCTGTGAAGTTTGATGAAGTATATAGAGAAGGGATTTCTAAAATTACCTCTATTGACATTGATTATGCTAGAGAACTAGGTTATGTGATAAAGCTTCTTGCTATAGGCAAGGAGGATGCAGGTACGATAGAAATGAGGGTACATCCTACCTTTATTTCTCAGTCGCATCCTTTAGCTTCTGTCAATGACTCCTTTAACGCAATATTTATAAAAGGCAATGCTGTGGGAGACTTGATGCTGTATGGAAGGGGTGCTGGAGATTTACCCACCGGTAGTGCTGTTGTAGGAGATATTATTGCTGTAATAAAAGGTAAGGATAAGCCACCAGTTAAAGCAGAAGAAGATACAAGTACAGTAAAAATAATAAAGCCTATGGGTGAGACAGAATCAGAATATTATATAAGGCTAATTGTAAAAGATAAGCCAGGTGTTCTGGGAACAATTGCTAGTTTGTTCGGAAAACATAATGTGAGCTTATCTTCTGTTCTCCAAAAAGGTGAAGGTGTTCCTGCTGTATCTTTGGTATTCATCACCCACTGTACAAGAGAAGCTGATGTGCAGGAGGCGATTGAGGAAATTATAACAATGGAAGAGGTAGTAGAACTGGCAAATCTAATACGTGTAGAAAATGGTAAAAAGAGAGCGGGGGCACAATGATGTGGCAGGGAATTATTGCAAAATATGAAGACTTTTTTGGTGTAAAAATAGAAGAGATTAAGGCTATAATTGATAATTGTCTAGGAAGTGATCAAAATGATAAAAGTAACCGTACCCGCCACAACCGCTAATGTAGGACCAGGTTTCGATTGTTTAGGGATTGCCCTTTCTCTCTATAACGAAATAGAGGTAGAGGAAATAGAAAAAGGACTACTGATAGAAGTAGAGGGTAGGGATCAAGAAAAAATAGAAAAAAACAAAAACAATTTAATTTATCAGAGTATGCTAAGGGTCTTTGACAAAATAGGCAAATATCCGAAGGGAATAAAAATAAAACAATATAATAATATTCCGCTGGCCAGGGGCTTAGGTAGTAGTGCTGCTTGTATTGTAGGAGGAATTGTTGCCGCTAATAAGCTGATGGGTAATTTGCTGAGCCAAGAAGAAGTCTTGGAATTAGCTGTAGAAATAGAAGGACATCCTGATAATGTGGCACCAGCGCTGCTGGGTGGCGTAGTAGTTTCTTGTCAGGATGAAGGAAAAACCAGTTATGTAAGATTTCCTGTCCACGAAGCCCTTCGATTTATTGTAGCGATTCCGGAAGTGCAGTTAAGCACAAAGGCTTCTAGGGGTGTTTTGCCTGAAGGTGTTCCTTTTAAAGATGCTGTAAGAAATGTAGGAAAATCCTCTTTGTTGGTAGCCGCTTTGATGTCAGGGGAGCTAGAAAAAATACCTCATGCTCTGCAGGATTGCCTTCATCAGCCTTACAGAACAAAACTAATAGATTCATTGGAAGCAATTTTCTCAAAAGCAAAGGAGTTAGATCTAAACCAGTTATTTTTAAGTGGTGCGGGTCCCTCAATTATATACTTATCCTGGCAGCAGGGAGGAGAAAAGGAAAAGATTTTTTGTAACTTAGTAAATACTATGCCAGAACAATGGAATTTTAAAATTTTAGAAGGAGACAATAAAGGGACTAGTTAACAACTAATCCCTTTACCTTTATAAATACCTTAATCATGATTTTGCTTTTAGGGTATAAGACTCCCCACCTCTAAGAGTTAGCGTAGGTGGATTCTCAATCAGGCGGAGTAGACCCTCCGTCTGATTCCCCGATATTCAACTTTAGCTGGAGGCGTTCACTATTAGAGGATAAACCTTTTAACTTCTTGATCTAATTTTTGAGATAGATGATTTAGGGCTTCCGCTGATTTTGCGATTTCTTCTACAGCGCTGGTGGTTTGCTGCATAGACGCGGTTACTTGCTGGGAAGAAGCTGCTGTTTCTTCCGATATCGTAGAAATACTTTCTATAACACTTACAATTTTGTCTTTATCGTTAGACATTGTTGTTACGTAATCTGCAATATGGTTAATCTTATCAGTGATAATATCGATAGCTTTAGAAATGCTTTGAAAAGAAGTACTCACTTCTTTTACAGTGGAATCTCTTTCAATATTTGATGTGGTTAAATCTTCCATAATGCTTACCGTATGATTGCTTTCATGTTGAATAGAAGTAATAATTCCCTGAATTTCATCAGTAGAGTTCCTCGATTGTTCGGCTAACTTTCGAATTTCCTCTGCGACTACAGCAAAGCCTTTACCGGCTTCCCCAGCTCTTGCTGCTTCAATTGCAGCATTTAATGCTAAAAGATTTGTTTGCTCTGCTATAGCGTTAATTGTCTTCAAAATACTTCCTATTGATTGTGTTCTAGTATTTAGCTCATGAATTGCCTCCCCAATCTGCTGTATAGAAGCATTATTTTGTGCGTTTTTTTGTGTAAGGTCTTCTACAACTGCTAAGCCCTTCACATTGGCAGAAACGACATCCTGCGATGCAAACAGCATCTCCTGAGAACTAGAAATTAGTGCATCAAATCTTTGCGATAGCTGAACTGTCATCATAGAACCTTTTTCTGCCTCTAATGCTTGTTCGGAAGCTCCTTTGGCTATTTCTTCGATAGCTCTGGTTACTTCCTCGGCGGAAACACTGGTTTCTTCTGAAGTTACTGCTAAGGTATCGGCAGAAGCATTCACTTCCTGTGATACCTCTCGTACATTTTGTACAAGCTTTTTTAAAGCATCTACTGTGGTATTTAAAGTTTTGGATAGCTGACCTACTTCATCCTTAGCTTGGATTTGACTATGAACAGTAAGGTCTCCTTTCCCCACTTTTTCCATATCCTTTACTAAAAGGATTAAAGATCTTGTAATTCTAGTGGAAAATAAGAGCCCCATCAAAATAGCAATAACCAGGATGATTCCACCATTTATTAAAGCATTCTTTAAAAGAATAGAAGTGTTATCTTTTATCTCAGCATATTGCATCATACCCACCAATTTCCATCCAGTTTTTTGAAGGGTGTCAAAAACACCAAAGCGGGGGTCGCCTTCAAAAGTATAGTCTACAGTACCTTGATGGTTTGCAGTAACTGCTTCAAGCAAAGTGTCAATGGGTATTTTTTCGCCTATATGGGTAGCGTTAGGATGTACTAAAACCTTTCCTGAGGCATCTGTCATAAGCATATAGCCATTTATTCCTAGGTCGACGGTTCCTACCAGGTTTTTCAAGATATCTAAAGAAATGTCAATAGAAAGCACCCCTATAAAATCATTGGTACCTTTGTGAAAAATAGGTTTAGCGGCAGAAATGACTAACTGCTTTGTGCCAGCATCTACATAGGTGTCTGTCCAAATAAGAAGGTTCTCTTCTACAGCCTGTGAGTACCAAGGACGTGTTGTGGGGTCATAGTCATCTTCCAAAGTGGTTTGAGGATAAATAAATATTTCTCCATTAGGCCTTCCGAGGTAGACATGCATAATGGCATCATGAGAATCAGCAAAGGATTTAAATGTTTCCATCATGCGGGAGATATCTTCAGGGTGATCGAAAACCTGTTGAATACCAGGATCAAGACTTAAAGTATCGAGGGTCTCCTCCATGGTGCCGAGAAATAAATGAACTGTATCTGCTATACGATCCACAGTCTGTCTTGTAGTAAGCTGTAATTCATTGATTAAGATTTTGTTGGCGCTCCGATAACTAGCATGGCCTAAGAATGTGGTGGGTAGGACGATTAAAAGCGTAAAAATAATAACAATTTTCCAGCGAAGTGACATGAGTAGCCTCCTTATATTTTATAATAACACTAATAAAATTCTCCACAAAAATTTGTTTCCCTCTAAAAATTGTGTAAAAGTAGAAAAATGTCGAAAAATAGGACTATATTCCTAAAAACAAAATGACAATATACTGGAGGATAAATAAATTTACAAAAAGATCTAGCAAGAGAATATCATGGACTAATTTCAAGCGATATAGGAAAAACTATCAACAAACCATCGGCAGAGAGGAGAATGACTTTGAAAAAAAGCAATTGTTTTTTCAATGTTATGATGATAGTATGCATCTTCATACTACTAACAGGTTGCAATAATAACCCAGAGAATAAAGAAAACCCAACACCGCTACAGAAAGTAGAAGACATAAAAGATTTTTCCACAATCAATGGCTATAAAGTAGGAGAAGGAAAGTTTTATTTCAGTGCTACCAAAAAAAATCAGTGGTTTTTTTATTCCCTTGACCTGAAAACAAAAGCTTTAGAAAGAAGGCATCCAGAGGCTGGTGAATATGACTTGTATATTCCGATAGAAGAGGAAAGTGCTGTATATGTTGATTTAGAAGGACAGCTTTTTTATAGAAAAGAAGAGGAGGAAAAAAAAATAGACGAGGAGATATCAGGCGTTCATCGGCCTAATTTATTAATTTCTCCTAATCAAACTGCTATTTTATATACAAAAGGCCCTCAAAAAGAAGCTAGCTTGTATTTATACTATTTTGATCAAGATCAGCCAATATTGATTAAAGAGAATATACCAGAGGATGCCTTTCAAACTTTTTCCTTTACTACCCAATGGAGTCACAAAACAAATTACTTTTTATACTATAATTCAGAAGTTTATGATGATGAGGGAAAATACTATGCAAGCTTAGAGGCCACCACCAGTAAATGGGCGCCTGATGATAGCTATATTGTGTATATTAGAAAACCAGCAGAAGCAGAAGAAGTACTTATAGGAGATTGGAGAACGCATATAGGTACAGCGTTAGCTCTTTTGCAGGTGAAAGAAAAAGAGGATAAAACAATTTATGAAAATCTACAGGGATTGGTTGATCCTATAGACAATATACAGTGGAGCAAAGATGCCTCAAAGGTAAGTATTTCTGCTGGAGAAATTATAAAGACGCCTCATGGAGAGTTGGAGGCAGTAAAATACGAGAAAGTATTTGTTTATGATATTAATAGTAGCAAAGGCGTCTTAGTGGAAAACGTGCCTTATAATTATTATGAAATCTTATTTAATAATTACCTATATGCTAGTTCTCTAGGGAAAAGGGACGCTTTAGCCTTTATAGAAATTGATGGAGAAGATAGAAAAGTATATGAAAATCCTGTATTATTAAATAGTCAAGATATGTTTGTTATATCTTATGAAAAAGAAGCTTTCTTCTTAGATGGAAAAGAACTTAAAAGGCGATCGCCAGACGGCAAAGAAGAAGAAATCTTATCACTACCTTGGGAGGTGAATGAAATATACTTTGATGAAAAAACCAAAACCTTTATTATTACCAATAAAGAGATGGAGCTATATCTGTTTTATTTCAAAGGAGGCAAGGAATCATGAAAACAAACTGGATGGCTATTATCATCGGAGGTTTGATTGCAGTGATGATTCATATGAATGGTACCTTAGCCAGTTACACAAATACCTACTTTAGTTCCCTGATAGTTCATTTCATCGGTGCATTAGGGGTAGCTGTTTTGTTATTCATCATAGAGGAAGAACAAAACAAGGAGCTATACTTCCCTTCTTATTATTACTTAGGTGGCGTTTTAGGTGCGTTGATCATTGTTTTAAATAATGTTAGTTTCAAAGGTTTAGGTGTTTCTATTACGGTGGCATTAGTGTTTTTGGGCCAGATGGTTACTTCTATTTGCATTGATAATTTCGGGATGTTTCGCATGAAAAAGATACCCTTTAACAAAAAAAGAATTCCAGGCATTTTTCTTGTATTTTTAGGGGTTATTATAATGATACTTGCATAGGAGGAAAAAATGGTTGTATTTTGGGGGTTGGCAGCTTTTATAGCAGGTGGTCTTATTATTATATCTTCTATTTTCAATGCACAAGTTGCAACAAAAATAGGAGCCTATCGCTCTGCATTATTAAACAATGTTTTGGCTATGATAACGGCTTTTTTTCTACTTATTATAATTTACGGAAACTTTACTGAAGAAGTTCACAGGATAAAGGAAGTGCCTTTGTGGAGCTTAGGGGGAGGATTTCTAACGGTAATTATTGTGGTAGGTAGTAACAAAATTATACCTAAAATTCCTGTAATCTATACAGCGTTACTGGTGTTTACAGGACAACTATTGATAGGATTAGTTTTGGATAGCATCATGGGAAGATCCTTCGAGGTGAGAAGACTAACAGGAATTCTTTTTATTTTAGGGGGGTTAGTATATAATCTTTACATAGACAAAAAAGAAATGAAGGAATAGACAAAAACATAAACGATAAAAATTTGCGTATTTTTTCAAAAAACGGGTAAATACGTAATTAGTTTTTACATAATCGAGGTGAACATAGAATGCAATATGAAGAGCAAATAAAGACGATTGTAGCATTTATAAAAAGTGGAGAAAAAGAAAAAAAAGATTTTAATTTAGGTGTAGAAATAGAACATATAGTTATAAAAAAAGAGAGCTTTGATTCTGTTACCTATTACGAAGAAGAAGGGATTCAAGTCATATTAAACAAATTAGCCCCGCAAGGATATACACTGAAATATGAAGATAATTATCTTCTAGCATTAGAGGGCAAAACAGAAATCATTACACTGGAGCCGGGAGGACAATTGGAAGTCAGCATGTCTCCTACTATGGATATCAAAGAAATAGAAGCAAACTATTTAAACTTCCTTAAAAAAGTAATTCCCATCCTAGAGGAGCAAAATCAACTATTAATGGCAATAGGGTACCATCCCAAAACCTCTATTAAAGATATTCCCTTTAACCCTAAGACGCGTTACCAATATATGGCGGATTACTTTAAAAAGAAGGGGAAATATGCGCATAATATGATGAAGGGGACGGCATCTTTACAAGTAGTCATTGACTACGCAAATGAAGAGGATTTCATAAAAAAATTTAAGGTGGCTAACTTTTTATCTCCATTACTTCATTTGATGACAGATAATGCTCCGATTTTTGAGGGAGAAGTTTTTGAAAAAAACAGCATTAGAAATATTATATGGGAAAATACAGATAAGGATCGTAGTAGTATTGTTCCTGGAACCTTCAAAGGCAAATTTGGCTACAGAGAATACGCTGAATATATATTAAATACACCGCCTATTTTCATCATAAAGGATGGCGCATTAATACCTACCTATGATAAGAAAGTAAAAGATTTACTGGATCCTTATCATGTTACGCAGGAAGAAATAAGCCATATTTTATCTATGGTATTTCCTGATGTGAGGGTTAGAAAATATATTGAAATTCGAATGGGAGATACGTTGCCCTATCCCCTTAATCTAGGCTATATTGCTTTAATCAAAGGACTTTTCTATAATGAAATTGCCCTAGAGTATCTCTATGAAATGGCGAATAATTTAGAAGAAGAAAAAGTAAGGCAAGCGAAGGAAGATATTATAGAGAAGGGTTTTGAAGGAAGATATAAATGCAAAGTGATCTATGATTTTGTTCCTGTTCTCTTTGATTTGGCCAAAAAAGGATTGAAAGAGGAGGAAAAAGGTTATTTAAAAACTTTAGAAAACCTAACAAGGCATGAAAAAAATCCAGCACTATTATCAAAACGACTCATAAAGAGTAAGGGAATAGAAGCTTTGACATGGTGTGCCTTAAATCGATATGGAGGTTAAACGATGGTTGCAATAAATAAACTATTTACCGAATACCATAATAATGTTTTAAAGAATAAAGAAGCCCATCTAAAAGAATATAGGAGGGTTTTTGCAGAAGTACAAGCTTCTCCTGCTAAATATAAAAATAAGCCTGTGGAGTTTTTGTACCAGCCTATGTTTTTTAGCCAAGAGGATTTTGAAAGGTTTCAGCAACTAACGGCACAGTTGTTGGATATCTTAAAAAAAGTAGTCCTACAGTATCTCAAAGAAGAAGACTTTAGAAAGCATTTTAACTTTACTCCGCTATTAGAAAAACTAATTCTAAAAGATCCAGGTTATGATATCGATGTGCCGATGGGGAGATTTGATATTTTTTATCCTTTCAATGATGATTTTCAATTTTGTGAATTAAATGCTGACGGTTCCTCTGGTATGGTAGAAGAAAGAGAGTTGCAACACATTTTTCGAAACTCTCTAGCCATAAGAGAACTAGAAGAAAAATATGGTTTTACTGGTTTTGAGTTGTTTGATAGTTGGGTGGAGGCACTCTTAAGGAACTATCGACAATTTAGTGGAAAAGAAGAAAAACCAAGAATTGCTATTGTTGATTGGTTTTCCTCCTCTATACCTAGTGAATTTTTAGAATTTCAAAAAGCCTTCGAAAGAAATGGCTGTACTACAATGATTGCAGATATTAGACACTTGACCTATAGGAATAAAAAATTATATTATCAGGATACTGAAATTGACTGTATTTATCGTAGAGCAGTAACTTGGGAAATTATTGACCATGCTGAAGAGGTTGGAGATTTTATACAAGCTTATTTAGAGGGTTCTGTATGTGTAGTAGGCCCTATTCGTTCCCAAATTATTCATAATAAGAATATCTTTAGTATCCTCCACGATCCTGTAAAAACCCCCTTCTTGACAGAAGAGGAGAGAAAATTTGTAGAACAGCATATTCCCTATACCACTTTATTTGATTGTAAAAATAAAGAACTGGTGGCCTTTGCTATAACAAATAAAGATCAGTTGGTGCTAAAGCCAATGGATAGATATGCCTCCAGCGGCGTATATATTGGTAAAGACTTTACAATACAGCAGTGGAAGGAATTGATGGAAAAAGAAGCTGAAAGAGATTATTTGCTGCAACAACTTTGTCAAATACCAAAGCTTCCAATGGCAATGTTTACTGATGATGATGTAAGGTTCATAGAAAATAATTATATCATTGGGCTTTTTATGTATAATGAAAAACTTCAAGGGATCTACACCAGAGTGGGAAGAAAAAATATTATCGGCAGTATTGCGGAATGTTTCACTCTCCCTAATTTTATAGTATCAAAAAAACTTTAACCTAGGGTTCAGGGGTTAGAGTTTTTTTTAAGGGCAATAATAATGGTGAAGGAGGTTATGGAGTGATGAAGGACTACATTTTGATATTGGGTAGAATTATGACCATCTTGCCATTACTATTATTTGCAACGGTATTTATTATGGGGAGACGTCCTATTGGAGAACTGCCAGTTTTAGATTTTCTGATAATTATAACTATGGGCTCAGTAGTAGGGGCAGATATTGCAGATCCTAGCATAGAACACTTACCCACCGCTTTTGCTGTGGTTGTACTAGCTCTTCTACAAAGTCTCATTAGTAGACTAATACTAAAAAACAGAAAGTTTTCTAGGCTTATTTCTTTTGAGCCTACTTTAATTATAGAAAATGGAAGGTTTATCGTAAAAAACATGAGAAAGATAAAGTATTCTATTGATGAAGTATTAATGATGCTTAGAGAAAAAGATATCTTTCACTTCAATGAAGTACATTATGCTATTGTGGAATCTAACGGTAAACTAACTGTCCTCAAAAAATCCAATCTACTGCCTTTGAAACCAAAGGATATGGACATTACTACAGAGGAAGAAGAAATACCTGCAGTTGTAATTTTAGAAGGAAAATTAGATAAAAAATCTTTAGAAAAAGCGAAGATATCTGAAGAAAATGTTGTTTTTTTAGCAAAAAAGCAGGGGTATAGGAAAGTAAAGGATATTTTTCTTGCTACTTACTCCAATAAGGAGGGTTTACTGATTTCTCCTTATAAAGTAGAAGCATCCATAAATATTGAGCATTAGTAACGTTATCTTAAAGGAAGAGAAATAAGTTGCGGGAAGATAAGGATAGCGGTTTACCATAAAATCATGTATAATAAAATTTAAAGTACCAGAGCATCAGGTGGAGGAGTTACTATCTGATTTATAAAGTCTACCTACACGAAGGTTTAAAGTGGATTGGGATATCCTAAAAGCAAAATGTGATAAATATGGGATGGAGGTGAAGGGTATGAAAATTCGATGGGATAAGCAGTATTTAAAATATTCCTTATATGCCAGTTTTGCAGTGATACTACCGATTTTATTTTTTCAAGTATTAGATAATATAGGTTCTTTACTAGCCAATATTTCGGGGAGTTTTAGTTGGATAAGGAGGGTATTAAGTCCCTTCATTATGGGTGGATTTATTGCATATATCTTAAATCCTGGTGTGAGATGGTTTGAAAAAAAGCTATATAGGGAAGTAACCTATATTAATGAAAGAAAAAAGCTCCATAGGTTTCTGAGTATAATAACAGTATATGCTATTTTGCTAGGTTTGATTACCATGCTGCTGATCTTTGTAGTACCACAGATTGCCAACAATATACGTGAAATAATACAAAGACTTCCTGAATATGACAGAAGTACAAGAAAATGGATAGCAAACTGGGAAAATGATATGGGATTAAATAATTTATACAACATTGCAGAATACATTGAAAAAAATAGCAGGGATATTTTTGATATAGCCAGCCAAGTGTTAGAATATCTTTTAAACAATATTGTTTCCAGTATCATGACGGTTACCTCAGGAATCCTTAATTTTCTTTTGGCTATGATTATTTCTTTTTATATGTTGTCAGATAAAGAAGCCTTCAAGGTGGGTAGTGAAAAATTTCTAAGGGCGGTCATGAAGGACGAAACCGTTGATAGAGCGAGAGATTTTGGAAGAGAAGCAGATGAACTTTTTGGTAAATTTATCATAGGAAAATCTCTAGATTCCTTTATCATAGGCGTACTTTGTTTTATTGGTTTAAATATTATGGGTATTCGTTATAGTCTTTTATTAAGCAGCATTATAGGTATTACCAATATGATTCCTTATTTTGGACCCTTTATTGGTGGGGTGCCAGCGGTAATTATTACCTTTTTTGATAGTCCAATAAAAGCTTTTTGGGTAACGCTATTTGTTTTAGCACTTCAACAATTTGATGGATTATTTTTAGGTCCTAAAATTCTGGGAGACAGTGTGGGTCTAAGGCCTTTTTGGATTGTTTTTGCTATTGTAGTAGGAGGTAAGTTAGCAGGTGTATTAGGTATGTTCTTAGGTGTGCCTATTTTTGCCATTATAAGATTGGTGGTACTTCGACTTATTGATCAGCAACTAGAAAGAAAAAAAGAAAAGAAACTAAATAATACTTTATAACTTATAAATAATTGACCTTCTATAGTTTTCTATAGAAGGTTTTTTGTATGCTTTTTGTTCCATGTGAAAAACTAATTTTAAAAAGGAGTGATAGCCTTGCAGTTTTGGGTACCAGATCGTGTTTATTTTGAACCTTCAGCAAAGGAAACAATTGTAGGGAAAAGAATCTTAGCATTTTGTGAGGATAAAAACATCCCTATTTTACATACCACCTCACATAATCAAGTTAGAGGGTTACCAGGAAAGGATGAAAAGGCAAAATACGCAGCTGCAAAAAAAACGCTGATTGTGGGTACTAAAAAGAGCCTGCAACTGGAGGTATGCAAGCCCTCTGCCCACTACCAGTTTTCTCTTATGACCAATTGTCCTGGTAATTGTGAGTATTGTTATCTCTTTACAACACAGGGGAAAAAGCCTTATGTTAGAGTATACGTTAATATGGAGGATTTGTTTCATACGATAGATAAATATATAGAAAAAAGGCTTCCCCATGCTACTATGTTTGAGGCAGCCAGCACAGGTGATCCTTTGGCAGTGGAACATATCACAGGAACCTTGAAGGATACCATAGAACATTTTGGCACATTAAATAGAGGAAGACTTAGAGTGGTTACTAAATTTAGTAACGTAGATTCGCTATTAGATGCAAAACATAATGGCCATACACGTTTTCGATTTAGCATTAACTCTCAGCATGTTATAAAAAACTTTGAGCATAATGTGGATGATTTAGAAGAAAGACTACAGGCGGCTGCAAAGATAGCCAAAGCAGGATATCCTTTGGGCTTTATCATTGCCCCGATTATATTACATGAAAATTGGGAAAAGGGTTATAGGGAGATGTTGGAGAGGTTACATGATTATCTTAGCTTTAAGAAAAAAAGTGTGATTACCTTTGAATTGATTCAACATCGGTTTACGATGAATGCAAAAAAGATTATAGAAGAACGTTTTCCAAATACAAACTTAGAAATGAATCCTCATAAGAGAGTAAAAAAGTGGGGAAAATATGGGAGAGTAAAATATGTTTATAAAAAAGAAGAAGTGATAGAGGCAAAGGAATATATCGAGGAACTTATTAAAAAACACTTCCCCTATAGCCATATACAGTACTTTACATAGGAAATAGTGAAGTTACTTTATTGATGTTGTAAATATTATTAAGGACTTTTTAAAGTTTATCCTTCGGCATATTGCTAAGATCCCCACCTCTTAAAATGGGGATCAAACGCTACCTCCTTGAAGTAAATTTGCCTACAATCCAGTGGCGTAAAAACTCCCTTTAGATAAACAAACTAAGTAGCTGCCGCAAAAGTTAAAGCGCAAACTTGCACTCTGTATAAGTGACTGACACAAAATCATAGATTTTGGTCATCTACTTATGGCCGTCTACTTATGAAGGAAGTCTCATTTTATACCATCATCATGCTCTACCCTTCTCAACACAGTGAAGCATATAGGTTGCAAAGATTTTTTGTCAGTGCCTTGCGGTTGTGCTCTCCTGTTTTTTAGAAACTATAAATTTCTCCTATAGTTAATATTTTTACATCAGCACCTAAAACCTTTGCTTGAAAGGCTTCTGGTGAAGCGGAAATAATAGGATGGGTGTTATAATGCATTGGAACAACTACCTTTGGTTTAATGAATTCCACTGCTGTTACTGCATCTATAACATCCATAGTAAAGTTACCTCCGATAGGGATTAAGGCCACATCGATTTTTTCTACAGCCAAAAGCTGCATATCCATTGTCAATCCAGTGTCACCAGCATGGTAGAGTTTTTTACCTTCACACGCTATAAGGAAGCCACAGGGATTGCCGCCATAAAGCATACCCTCTGGTGTTTCGATGCCAGATCCATGTAGCGCTGGTGTCATTTTTATCGTACCGAAATTTGAAGTGAACCGTCCTCCTATATGCATTGCATGAAAAGAAATCCCCTGTTTTTGTAGATACATACAGATTTCATAATTAGAAATCACAGTAGCACCAGATTTCTTAGCAATTTGAATGGTGCTTCCAAGATGGTCTCCATGACCGTGGGTAACAAAAATATGTGTAATCTCCTTTTCATCAAAAGCGAAAGATTGCACTTCATTGCTAATAAAAGGGTCAATCAGAGCCTTCATGGTAGAGGTCTCTACATAAAAGGCAGAATGCCCTAGATATTGAATTTTCATAGGATATTATCCTCCTTAAAATAGTCTTTATCAGTATTATATCAAAAAATAGAAAAATTAAGCATATTTAAAAATTTCAAATCTACCCTTTAAAAACTCGACTATTGCAAAGATATCATTTTTATGATAGCATCATAACCTACCGTTCTGAAGATAGGGGAGAATTTAGGTTTTAAAGGATTCTTTTCTAATGCTTAAGACTACAAAAATACTTTTTGGTGGTATCTTTCAAAATAAGGGAGTTTTCAATTAAGTTTTGGAAAAGCTCTCAACAAAGTCTGATCATGGAGGAATTGAAAAGCTAGGATAAAAAGATGACGGTAGCTAAGGGGGTAAAGCTACCGTCATTTTCAAAAAATTAACCCAAATCTATATTTTTATCATACTTGTATCCGCTAAATTCTATATGTTTTGTAACTTTAGCCTTAGGGCCTAAGATTGTATCTTTAAGGGCATATTCTTCAAATACCTTATAGCCTGCCCGATCTACGATATAGCCAATATGCTCCTTGCCTAAAGGGGCTTCTTGATCAATATAAGCTTCAATAAAAGCATAAGTATTGGTAATAATCTTGATAACTGTTTCTTCATCCACCCACTGTAGGAAGGTTTCAGCTAAACGGGGATTTCTTTTTCCAGTTCTACCCATAATCACTACTCTAAAAAACTTTTCAGGATTTCTGGACCAAGCAGAAGTTGGACACTTGAGAATACATTCACCGCAGCCTAGACAGCGATTTTCATCTCTTTTTACTTTTTCGTTAATCATTTCCAATGCCCCAGTAACGCGCTTTTTGCAATTTTTAACGCAGGAGCCACAGCTAACACATCGGTGGGCATCATATACTGGTTCTACTTGACCAATGATACCAAAATCCTGCATATGCGCCTTGATACAGTCATTAGGACATCCAGTGCAGGCAATTTTCACATGACGATGATTAGGAAAAATAGCCTTCTCTATCTTAATAGCAAGGGCTGTTGTATTATAGTTAGCAAAGGGGCATACTTTGTTTCCAATACAAGCGGATACATTTCTAGTGCCGGCAGCAGGATAGCCTTTTGTAGGATGTTCAATAGAAACACCGCAGTCTAGTTCTAAACCTTTGATAATAGGGGCAATTTTTTCATTGATTTCAGAAATTTTATCGAAGCTAATACCCGGCACTTCAAAACCTTGCCGAATCGTAATATGAACAGTGCCATCGCCATACTGCTCTGCAATTTCTTTGATAATATCAAAATGTTTTACTTCTAAGTGGCCTCCTGGTACACGAATTCTTAGGGCGGTTTTTCCCCTTTCCTTTGTTACACGATAGGCGTTTTTCTTGATTTTTTTTGTATGAACAGACATAACATCCCTCCTAATCAATTAACTGCTTTGCCTTTGTATAATTAAAAACAGGACCTTCAAGGCAAACATAGGTTTCATCAATTTTGCAATGCCCACATTTTCCAATACCACAGCTCATTTTTCTTTCGAAGGATACCCATATCTTTTCTTCAGAAGTCTTCTCTAAAAAGGCCATAGCTGTAAACTTCATCATAAGAGGAGGGCCTACAATAATTACTTCAGTGTTTTTTTCTATGGAGATTTCAGGCACATACTTTGTAATAAGACCGACATTTCCCTGCCAGTTTTCTTCTTCCCCATCAATCGTTAGTAAAAGGCGAAACTTTTTGTTTTGCTGCCATTTTTTTATTTCATCTGCAAATAAGATATCTTTACTGCTTTTAAAGCCGATCAGAAGGTCTAAGTGCGCTATCATATTGGGATGATTGTGAAAGTAATTGATGATACTTTTTATAGGGGCTAGCCCTGTCCCTCCTGCTGCAAGGACAAGATGCTTTTGCTTATATTTTTCCAAATCAAAACCATTTCCATAGGGACCTCGCAAGTATAAAGGATCTCCTACCTTTAGTGTATTAAGATAATGTGTTACTTTACCAACCTTCCGAATCGTCATATCAATATAACCTTCGCCAAAATCGCTGATGGAAATAGGCGCTTCTCCTATGCCAGGAATAGAGACCTCTACAAACTGCCCACCTATGACAGGTTGATCAAAAGCCACTCGATAAGTGTAATCTATGGCTGTTTGAGGTGTAATGTCTATAATTTTATATTGCCGGGGTAGATAACAATTTTTCATCTAGTTTCCCTCCTCTAATACTTCTGTAACCTTATGAATACATTTTGAAAAGGAGATATACTCAGGGCAAGCATCATCACAACGACCACAGCCAACACACATAGAAACACCATTACGTTTATTAAAGTCATAGATTTTATGCATCGTTTTGAATCTCATGCGATCTCCATAGTTTCTTCTAAACCCATGTCCTCCTGCCATATCTGTAAAGCCGTCTACATGACATCCTGACCATACCCTTCTCCTCTCCCCTTGATGAGGATTATCTTGATACAAGATGTCTTGCATTGTCCAACAACTACAGGAAATACATGCAAAGTTACAACGACCACAGCCAATACATCTTTCACTATATTCCTTCCATAGGGGAGCCTCAAAAAGTTCAGGCGTGATTTTTTCAAGGGGTGGCAGCTTTATTTCAATTTGATTTTTTGTTATGAACTCAGGTTTAAAGTCTATTTCTGTCTTACCTTGAAAATAGCTTTGTAAATCGTTATCCTGTAGGTCTATGAGAATCTCTTCTCCGAAACGGATCGCTGCTGCATATAAGTCGGTCTTGTTAGCTTCCATAGAAACACAAAAACAATTATCAAAGCCTGTAATACACTCCATCATAAAAAATTTAACTTTATTTCGCAATTTTTCATAGTAAGTATCTCTTACAGTACCATTGTACAAAAACACTTGGTCCAGTTTCAAAACCCCATGAATATCGCAAGGTCTTAAAAAAACAAGAATTTTTTCATCATCAGTCTTTGCTTCTATGATTTCATCTTGTAGAAAATAAAACAAGGTCTGGTGAATAGGATGCAGGATTTCTTTTGGAGAAAAATGAGATTTTTCATCGAAGACAATTTCTTCAACTTTTGTAATCTCTTCATAGCGTATTGCATCCGTATCAGAGAATCTTCCCCTCCCCTTTAGTCGTACAGGGGCATAAATTTTGTAGGATTCACGCAAAGATGCTAATACTTTATTAAAAGCTTCTTTTGTCATGGTATAGCCCATTGTTTTAACCTCCTTCGTTCTAAAGAATATGTTGTAAGCTTGTTAATAAAATAACATGAAAAAGAAGGCTTTACTGTGATGACCATCACGAAGTAGTAGAAATTTTTAAAAATATTTAATATTAGGTAGACCTCTTGATACCTTTAGAAAGCAGGTAAAGT
The DNA here is from genome assembly GCF_001854185.1 of Clostridium formicaceticum. Lineage (NCBI taxonomy): Bacteria > Bacillati > Bacillota > Clostridia > Peptostreptococcales > Natronincolaceae > Andreesenella > Andreesenella formicacetica. Next base: position 914,239 of record NZ_CP017603.1, on the reverse strand, counting down.
CCGATTGACAAGGCACAATTCTTTAAAAAATTAATATAATACTAATATACACTGAAAGAGGTGATAAGCTTGACGAAGGATTGTCAACGGAACTTGCTTATGGTAATTATGTTTACTTTAGCATTTCTTTTTGCTACAGGGAGGGCAGTACCACAACCAGAATTAACGCCGCCAGTTGTTATTCCAATATAGATGCATAGGAGGGATGTTATGTTTTCTTCTGAACAAATTGATGCTATGGTAACAAAGCTAAAGGCACAATTAAAAGCCGATGAAAAAAATAAAGGCCTTCAACCCTTTTCAGAAGAAGGTCGTCAAGAGAGGATCGACCTAACTCCCTCTCAAATCCTGACGATTTTAGCTCTCTTAGCCGGTACATTAGATGTGACTTCAGTTGTTTTTGATAGGGATCAACGTGTTCAAATTGTTTTATCCGGTACATTACAAAAACAAGAAGAAAATGAATTAGAAAAACTTATAGGTCATTTAGGGGCGATGCCCTTTGACCAGGTAATGAAGGCGATGTTATCGAAGTTTCGCTAGAAAGGGCACGAAGAATAGTGTAAAGAGATTAAAAAAATAGACCCCCATCAAAACGAAAAAAGGGTCTATTGAATAATTTTTAGGTTATTTTATTAAATGTATAGCCTCCAATAAGCGAGGGATGACCTGCTTTTTCCGAGAAACGATGTTTTCAACAAAAACCCCTTGGGTTCCCTCTACCTGAAAAGCCGAGGAAATAAGATGATTGTTTTTGCACTGAAATAAAATGTAAGATCCCTCCTTAAGAATATCCGTAATCAACAATAAAGTAATATCATAATTATTGTTTTTATGGGTACGATGCATAAATTCAATGAAGGAATCTTTTCTATTAAAAACATCCTCAATGTCCAAGGTAAATACTTGACTAATACCGGTTTTATAGGTTTCCAAGCTAAACTCCTTGAAGTCCTTATAAAATATCTGTTCGATGCTTTGCCCTTCTAAAGAGGTTCCTGTCTTAAACATCTCCATAGCGAAGGTGTCTATATCTAAGCGGAGAATTTTGTTTAATGCCTCTACCGCCCTTCGATCCATATCTGTTGTGGTAGGAGATTTGAAGAGTAAGGTGTCAGAAATAATACCTGCCATCAACACACCTGCGATATCCTTATCTATGGTTATGTCAGCATCTTGAAACATCCAATAGATGATGGTACAAGTACTGCCTACAGCATTGTTTCGAAAATTAATAGGCATAGAGGTAGATATATCCCCCAATTTGTGATGATCAACGATTTCTAGTATTTCCGATTCCTCTAGGCCCTCTGCGCTTTGTCGATATTCATTATGGTCTACTAAGATGGTTTTCTTTCTTTGGGGATTAAGGATATGTTTTTTATTGATAAAGCCTAAAAAGGTATTTTGGTGGTCTACAATAGGATAATTCCTAAAATGCGTATTAATAATTTCTTCTTTTATTTCCTCTAAATAGTCTTCTTCATAAAACTTAATGATATTTTTTGTTCTCATAATGGTAGATACATCATTGCATTGATTAATAATCTTTGAAACATAGTAGGTATCCATTGGAACAGAGATGATCGTAACATTTTTCTCCTGGGCCATAGCAATATATTTTTCAGGAATTACTTTACCCCCTGTCACGAGAATTAATTGTACCTTGGATGCAATAGCAGATCCAATTACATCATAGGTATCTCCTACAATAATGATATCTTTTTCCCCTAAAGAACCAGCTATTGTCTTGTAATAATAAGCAACAATAGAAATTCTGCCATCAAAGTATTCTCTATCCCCTGCTAAAACCTCTCCTTTTAGGGCATCCACAAGATTTTCCAGAGAGCTTTTTAAATGATAAAAGTCTCCTTTAATTAATCCCATAGCAATATCCTTCATACTGACAATACCTAATAATTTATTATCTTTATCTACAATAGCTACTGTTTGAAGCTGTTCCCTTTCCATTAGCTTATAAATGGAAAGGATGCAGTTGCTTCCTGAAACTCCCGTATCAAAGCTATATTGTAAATCCTTTACCTGTACCTTTACATTGTCAATGAGCTTAGGTGTGGGAAGGTTAAAATAATTTAATACATAATTCGTTTCCTTGTTGATTTCCCCTAAAATGCAAGGAAGTGTATCAAAACCTAGCTTGTTTTTTAAATGAGAAAAGGCGATTGCTGAAGCAACAGAATCGGTATCGGGGTTTTTATGACCAAAGACAAAAATAGACATAATTCATCCTCCTAGTACAATATTTTTTACAATAGATATTTATTAATTGCCTGTAAGACATAACTAGCATCTTAACCATTGATGCTATGATTCCTTTTTATAAAAAAGGTATAGGCCCCTTATATTTATGCTTTAGTCTTCCATAAATATAAAGGTATTATATCAAAATGAGAGCAGGAAACAACTAAAAACTTTTCAGGATGACCAATTATGGCTTAAGTTAACGCTAATGATAAGAATTAACAAAGAGTTAACAGAATATTAACGCTATGTTAAAATACCTATTTTATAGTTAGAGTTGGAATATATAGGTATATGCTTTTAAACCTAAATTTTAACATACAGAGTCTCTAGTTTCACCTTAGCTAAAAAACCTAGCCCTTCGTATATTAAAATGCATAGATGTATGTCTATAAGAGTAACTTTACTGAGTAAGTGATAGGACAAGAAATGTATAAGAAATCCTATGATAAAGACTTCTAAAAACGCTAACGGGGGAATTATAAATGAAGATAAAAATAGGTAACAGAAACAGTAAATTTAAAAAAGATACAAAGAAAGATATAGAAAAGTTTTTTAAAGAAAGTAAAGAAAGTATAGTAAGATTAAAACACTTTTTAATAAATACAAAATTTATCAATAAAATCAAGGAAAACAGTAGAGTTTTTGTTAACCTAAATGATTTAAAGATACATAACAAATTATTGGCGATGGTTTCTATAACTGGACTTATACCTATCATTGTACTAAGCATTTTAATTGTTAATAATGCCAGCAGTAAAATAGAAGATGAAATTTTAAAGGCAAACCAGTTATTTACTACATTAACAAAAGAAAGAATCAATGAGTATTTCTACAACAGAGAAGTGGATGGACAAACATTAGCCAAATCAAAAATCATTAGCGAGGGGATTGAAGAACTGAACCGTTTTGATAGTAGTGGGTTAGAAGAACAAAAAATAATGGATGACTTTCAAAAATATTTAGATGTCGTTTTAGAAAAACACGAATACACAGATATTTTTTTAACGAATAAGTATGGAGAGGTTATTTTCAGTAATAGGTATGAAAAAATTGATATAGCCCCTCTAGTTTTTTCTGGAGATTTTTGTGAAAAAGCAATGACAGGAAAACAAAATTGGTCAGGGGTGTTTCGTAATAGCTTTATAGGAGATAACTTAATGGTATTAACCACCCCAGTATATTCTAGAACAATTGCTAATCATCCCATTGGCACGCTAAATATAGTCTTAAATCAAAGTAAGATAAATGCCATCGTCCAAAATGGAATTGATAAACTAGGTATAACTGGGGATGCCTATCTGATAGATTTTGAAGGTCTACTACTGACAAATACGATGAAAGAACAAAACCTGCAACGAATTGCTTTAGAAGATATTCTTGAGACCGAAGCCGTAGGTATCCTGTCTGAACCAATAAAGCGTGGGGATTTAACCTTCAATCAGACAAAAACCTATAAAGGATATGAAGGAAAAGAGGTTATAGGAACTTTATCTATAGCTAAAATTGGCGACAGTTTTGTAGGTCTTATTATAGAAGTTGAAGAAGATGAAGCTTATGGTTCCATTTCAGAACTCCGTAGAAGTTTATTAGTCATCATCCTGTTTATGATAGGAATATTTACTGTACTTACCATCAAAATGGCACAATCTATAAGCAAGCCTATTAGCGAAGTAATAGGTATAACCAATGAATTAGCTGATTATAACTTAAAAAGGCACATGAGTATAGACGAAGTGAAAAGAAAAGATGAAATAGGAGACTTAGAAAGAGCAATAATAAAAATTAGAGATAATTTAAGAAATATTATTAGAGAAGTAGAAAAATCTGCTGGCAAAGTTGCATCTTCTTCAGAAGAATTAAAGATAAATTCACAACAGTCCTCTAAATCCATAGATGAGGTGGCAAAAACAATAAGTGAACTAGCCCAATGTTCATTAGAACAAGCAAAAAATGCTGAAGAGAGTTCTCAAAAATCAAAGGAATTAAACAATATCATGCTAGAAGATGTTGAAAACTTAAAACAAATGACCGAGGCTACTAATGAAGTTGGGAAGTTGGTAGAATCGGGTTTAGAAATTATCAAAATTTTGTCTAAAACAACGAAAGAATCTAGCGATGCAAATAAAAAAGTGCATTTTAATATATTAAAGTCTAATGAAAGTTCTAAAAAAATTGAAGAAGCGAGTAAGGTTATATTGACTATAGCTGATAAAACAAATTTACTTGCGTTAAATGCTGCTATAGAGGCAGCGAGAGCAGGAGAACATGGGAGAGGTTTTGCAGTAGTAGCAGATGAGATAAGAAAACTAGCAGAACAGTCTAAGGAATCTACAAAAATTATCGACCAAATAGTTAATAACTTACGTAAAGATAATGTAGAAGTAGTAGAAACCATGGAGAATTTGATGAATATCTATAAAGAACAGGTGGGCAGTGTTAATCTGACAAAAGATAAGTATATAGAAATTGCTGAGGCTATTAAAATGACAGAATATAAGGTAATGGTTTTAAATGAATCTAGCCTAAAGATGGACAAAATGAGAGTAGAAGTTGAAGATAGGATTCAGAGATTAGCTGCAGTAACTGAGGAAAACTCTTCTAACATTAAACAAGTAGCTGAGTCTATGGAGGAACAAGCTGTCTCTGTAGAGGAAATAAGTAATGCCAGTGAAGGTCTAGATGCACTAGCACAACACCTTCAAATAATCATAGGAAAGTTTACAATAGAGTAATTGTCTAAAGGCTATTTGACATACTTAAATAAATAGGTGAATTGAATCGTGAAAGACAAGTCCTTTCAATTAATTTTATGCAATAATTTTTTTACATAACATATTCTTAACAAATCATTAACACTGGGATAACAAATTGGGCAATGTTTTTAGGTATATTAGTAAATGTAGAACACATAAAAACTCGATAGGGGGATTTATTTATGTTAAAAAAACTTTTCATGTTATTATTAGTTGCAGGACTAGCTATTGTTTCCGTAGCATGCAGCGGACAAACCCAAGAAAATCCAGCAGATAATACAGTAACATCAGAGGAAAATGTTACAGAACTTAGTGGTGCAGTAATCGTTGATGGGTCAGGTACAGTTTATCCTTTAATGGCACATATTGCAGAAGAATACATGACAAAAGAACAAGGGAATGTAAGCGTACAGGTAGGTCGTGCTGGTTCCAGTGCTGGTTTCAAAAAATTCATACCAGGAGAATTGGACTTTGCTGATGCATCAAGGGCTATTAAAGATGAGGAAGCAGCTGAACTTGAAGAAAGAGGATTAAAAGTTGGTGAAGAGGTTTTAGAATTTAAACTAGCACTTGATGGATTAACCATGGTTATTAACAAAGATAACGACTGGGCAAGAGAAATGACAAAGGAAGAAGTTGTTGACATGTACCTTTCTGGAACATACAGAGAAGACGATAAAGTCCTTTGGTCTGATATAAGGTCCGACTGGCCAGCAGAAGAAGTTAAGTTTTATGGGCCAAATGAAAATCATGGCACTTACGAATTTTTCTATGAAGTGATCTTAGGAAAACAGGATATGGTTAAAACCGCTAACCTTCAACAGGAATATTCTACTTTAGTGGACTTAGTTTCAAATGATAAAAATGCCATTGCCTTCTTTGGTTTTGGTTACTATGTAAATAATCAAGATAAAATTACTGCAGTAAAAATTGACTTTGGTAATGGTTCAGTTGAACCTACTTTAGCAACAATTGGTGAAAACTTACCCTATGCTGGATTTACTCGTCCGGTATTCACATACTTAAATGCAGTATATGCAAAAGAAAAGCCACAAGTACTTGATTTTGCTAAATACGTTGTATCTCCCAATGGTGCGCAAAGGTTAGCAGGAGATAATGGCTTTGCTCCATTGCCCGCAGCGCAGTATGCTGAGTATCTTCAGCAGCTAGAAGCAATTAAATAATTGCATAACTGCACAATTCAAATAATTAAGATGGGAAGATACTATGCTTCTCATCTTAATGTTGTTTAAAATGTTTAACCATCTACTGGATACGCTATCGAGCATGCATAAATTAAACGGTTTTAGAAAGGGGCAGTTGCTGTGGGTCAAACTGTTAATGTCAAAGATATTATCAAGAAAAATGTTGAAAAAAATAAAAGCAGAAAGGTAGAAAAAATCATGCCTACTATTTTGCTTTTAGCAGCTTCTATATCTATACTGACGACGATTGGCATAGTTGCAACCTTAGTAGTTGATGCCTATAAGTTTTTTAAGGGAGTACCAATGAGAGAAATATTTAGCACAAAGTTAGCACCTTTAGCTTCTAATCCTTCTTTTGGGATGTTGCCTCTAATTAATGGAACAATTATTACTTCAATCATTGCAATGTGTGTAGCAATTCCAATAGGATTAACTACTGCAATCTATTTAAGTGAGTATGCATCAGAAAGTGGAAGGAAAGCCCTAAAACCAATAATGGAGCTTTTAGCTGGAATTCCAACAATTGTTTATGGATTCTTTGCCTATTCCTTTATAACACCTTTGTTAATGAAGATGATCCCCAATTTAGGAGCTAAAAATGCCCTTAGTCCAGGGATTGTTATGGGAATTATGATCATTCCCCTTGTTGCTTCACTTTCTGAAGATGCTATGAATGCTGTTCCTAATGCTATGAGAGAAGGCGCCTTAGCACTGGGGTCAACAAAATTAGAAGTTACATTTAAAGTTGTTGTGCCTGCAGCGATTTCAGGAATTATTGCGTCTTTTGTATTAGCAATTTCTCGTGCTATTGGTGAGACCATGATTGTAGTAATTGCCAGCGGTAGTTCTAAAAACTTTACTTTTAATATTACCCAATCAATACAAACAATGACTGCCTATATTGTAGAATTCACCAGTGGTGATGCTGGCAGCGGTACACTGGGATATTACAGTTTATATGCAGTAGGATTGATGCTTTTTGTTTTTACTCTTTTAATGAACTTATTAGCACAATATGTTTCTCGTAGATACAGGGAGGAATATTAATAATGAATTATAAAACCGAATTTTTAGAGAAAAAAATAATAAATGAGTCTAAGTATACAAAAAATTTAAAAAGCATTTCCAATGAAGGAGCAGCTCAAAGAAGAATTCAAAAACGTATTATACTAGATAAGGTAGCCAGCGTGTTTTTTTTGTTGTCAACCTTATTTGCTTTAGTAGTTTTGGGTATATTGATTTTTAGAATATGGCGGCAGAGTATTGGTTGGTTAAACGTGGGATTTTTAAAGGGTAATTTATCAATTTTTCCTGAGAAAGCAGGAATATATGGCGTTATCATTGGTTCAATACGATTAATGGGTGTTGTAACGCCAGTAACAATAGCCATAGGGGTTGCTACAGCCATTTATTTAGAAGAATATGCAAACAAAGGGAAGTTACAATCATTTATAAAAACCAACATTTCTAATTTAGCAGGTGTGCCATCAGTAATCTTTGGGCTATTAGGTTTAACTGTGTTTGGAAGATTCTTAAACTTAGGTTCCAGTATACTTGCAGGGGGTCTAACGATGTCCTTATTAGTTCTTCCTATTGTTGTTGTAGCAAGTCAAGAGGCCATAAGAGCTGTGCCTGACTTCTTAAGGGACGCCTCCTATGCCATGGGTGCTTCAAAGTGGACCACAATAAGAACCGTTGTTTTGCCAGTGGCATTACCAGGAATCATGACAGGATCTATTTTATCTCTTTCAAGGGCAATAGGGGAAACTGCCCCCCTGGTGGTGCTTGGTATTCCAACATTGATCTTGAAAGTACCCACCAATATGATGGATGACTTTACCGCATTACCAATTCAAATTTATTACTGGACACTTGATACAGTCCTCACACCTGAATATGCAAACCTTGCTGCAGCGACTATTGTAGTGTTATTAGTAATGTTATTTTTAATGAACTCAGTGGCAATTTTCATAAGAAATAGGTTTCAGAAACGATATTAAAATAGGGGGACTAACTTTGACAATTCCAATTGATAAAAATAACAAAGCCAAAAATATTGTCTATGCTATTAAAAAACTAAACCTTTGGTATGGTAATGATCAAGCCCTAAAAAATCTTGATTTAGCAATAAACGAAAATGAAGTTACGGCGATTATTGGACCGTCGGGCTGCGGAAAATCTACATTTATAAAAACACTAAACCGTATGATAGAAATGATCCCAAATGTGAGAACATCAGGCGAAATTCTTTATCGTGGAACAAATATTTTTGATAAGTCAATTAGCGTAGAAGAATTGAGGACCAAGGTGGGAATGGTATTTCAGAAACCTAATCCCTTTCCAAAATCAATCTATGAAAATGTTGTATATGGACCTAAAATTCATGGCATTCATAATAAAAAGCAACTTATGGAGATTGCAGAAATAAGCTTAAAAAGTGCTGCTCTATGGGATGAGGTGAAGGATCGCTTACATGACAATGCCTATGGTCTATCAGGTGGGCAACAACAAAGACTTTGCATTGCTAGATGCCTTGCAATTCAACCAGACGTGCTGTTAATGGATGAACCAACCTCTGCTTTAGATCCTATTGCTACTACTAGAATAGAAGAATTGATAGAAGAGCTAAAGGAAAATTATACAATCGTTATTGTTACCCACTCAATGCATCAAGCAGGACGTATTTCTGATAAAACAGCCTTTTTCTTATCAGGAGAGGTAATTGAGTTTGGGAGGACAACAGAAATTTTCTCTAACCCAAAAGACAAACGAACAGAAGATTATATAACAGGACGGTTTGGTTAAAACAAGGAGGAATTTTATGAGAAATCGTTATGTAAATCAGTTAAAGGATCTAAATGTACAATTGCTAAAAATGGGGGCTATGGTACAGAATATTATTGAAACAGCAGTTCAAGGATTGGCAAAACAAGATTTAGAAATGGCTAGGAAGGTTTATGAACTAGACGATGCTATAGATGAACTAGAATTAGAGATTGAACAGGAATGTATGTGCCTATTTGCTTTACAACAGCCGATAGCCAGAGACTTAAGAGTAATAGGAACGATACTAAAGATTATTACAGATTTAGAACGGATGGGAGACTATGCGGTAAATATCGCTAAGGTTACTTTGGATATTGGAGATGAAAGGCTAATAAAGCCCTTGATCGATATTCCTAAGATGGCTATGTTAACGGAAGATATGGTAAAGAAAAGTTTAGATGCCTTTATGAAGGAGGATATTGAACTGGCAGAGGAAGTGGCCTATGATGATGAAGCAGTGGATCAATTATATGAGAACATCTATATGGAACTGATCAATATGATGATAGAGAAGCCAGAAACCATACAGCAGGCAACCCACTTACTGTTTGTAGGAAGATACTTGGAGCGCATTGCAGATCATGCTACCAATATTGGTGAAAGAATTATCTATATGGCAACCGGTAAACGAGTAAAAATAAACTAAAAATTTTACAAAATATAGTAGATGTAGGAAAAAATTACTTCCTACATCTATATTTTTTGTAAAAAAGGGTAAATAATAGAATAGCCATAATGATCATTATGCTATCGACAATAATTGTTAATTAAAAAACATTTTAAAAAAGAAAAAAATATGTTATGATAGTAGATATAATAACAAACAGGAGGTGTATTGGATGTCAAAACAACAAAAAATCGCGATGGTCATACTTCCATTACTAGCAATTGCTATATTATTTGGCGTGAATACTGTTTTTGGCGGTCCAGAAAGTCAGTTTTTAGAAGGTACAGCAGAAGGATATGCTGGGGAGATTAAAGTAAGGGTAGAGGTAGCAGAGGGAGAAATACTAGCAGTTGAAATTCTTGAAATCAACGATACCCCAGGTTTAGGTGATAATGCAGCAAGAAAGATTGCAGATAGCATTGTGGAGGTTCAGTCAGCAGAGGTAGAGGTTGTGTCTGGTGCTACTATGTCTAGTAAGGGAACCATCAATGCTGTAAAAGATGCTTTAGCGAAGGCTCCAGCAACCTATCCTAATGGTTCACATGAAGGTATAGGACAAGGCTATAATGGCGATATTAAGGTTCAAGTAAATGTAGTTAGCGGAAAGATTCAGTCTATAGATATTGTAGAAATTAATGATACCCCAGGGTTAGGAGACAATGCTGCAGATACGATTGTAGAGCGTATTATTGAAGCACAATCGACAGAAGTAGATGTTGTTTCCAGTGCTACGTCTTCAAGTAGGGGAACCATAGAAGCTGTTAGAAATGCATTAGGAATAGAAGAGTAGTGGGCAAGTGAGATGTGAGACACAGCTGACTTAAAGAATACTTATTCATATTTAAAAATAAAACCTTGGAAGTTTAAGGTTTTATTTTTTTATTAAAAAAAGGGAAACCCAGAAGGGTCGCCCTAAAAAAGTCTTATTCAGATACTAATGATTTCTTTTCGGTTTCATCGAGTTTTGTAATACTAAATCCAAGATAGCCGTAAATAATTGCTATGATAGGATTTAAAATATTTAAGAAGGCATAAGGTGCATAAGCAAGTGGATGAATCCCCAAAGTTCTCCACATATAAGCACCACAAGTGTTCCAAGGAACCAAAGGTGAAGTGATCGTACCAGCGTCCTCTAATGTCCTAGATAGAACCTTAGGATGAATACCTCTTTTTGCATAGATTGCCTTATACATTCTACCAGGAATGACTAAAGATAAATATTGCTCTCCAGTCAATAGGTTAACAGCAATTCCAGTCAATACAGTAGATAAAATCAAAGAACCTGTGTTGTTGGCTAACTTCATAATGGCTTCACCAATAGCATTTAGCATACCCGTTTTCTCTAATATACCACCAAAGGATAAGGCGATTAAAATCAAGGAAACGGTCCACATCATGTCATCTAAACCACCACGACTTAATAAATCGTCTACGATCTCAATCCCTGATTCCATAACAAATCCATAATGGGCTGCATCGATGAGATCACCTAATCCAGCGCCTTGAAAAATTGCAGCAAAGATAGCACCTACCAATGTACCACTAATTAATCCCGGTAGTGCTGGAACCTTCAGCATAACGATAATAATAACAAAAACAGGTGGTATTAATAATACTGGTGAAATCATGAAGGTATCCTTCATTGTAGATAACATTAACTGAATGTTGTGCATATCTAACTCACGCCCAGCATATCGGGCGCCAATAATACCATAAAGAATAAGAGCAATAACTAAACTAGGAATGGTTGTATAAAACATATGTTTGATGTGGTCAAATAAATCGGCACCTGCCATAGCGGGAGCTAAATTTGTTGTATCAGAAAGCGGTGACATCTTGTCCCCAAAGTAAGCACCAGAAATAATGGCACCAGCTACGATAGGGGCAGGAATGTCTAAACCATGACCAACACCTAGAAGAGCAATACCTACTGTACCAGCAGTTGTCCAAGAACTTCCTGTAGCCACGGAAACAATAGAACAAATGAGCGTAGTTGCCACAAGGAAAATCCCTGGCGATAATAATTGTAATCCATAGTAAATCATTGTAGGTACAGTACCGCTTAAAATCCAAGTACCAATTAAGGCACCAATTACCATCAAAATTAAACTGGCCTGCATCCCCATTTTAATGCTATCAATCATACCTTTTTCTAATTCATTCCAAGTATAACCCAACTGGTAAACCGATACAAGGGCTGCAACAATGATAGCAAGAATAAGTGGAATATGAGGATCAGCTTCAAATTTAATAATAGATACAGATAATATACCAATTAGAAAAGCAATAGGAATTAGTGCATGCTTTAGCGTCGCTTGTTTTTTAGGTTTCATACTCATAAATTCTCCTCCTTATTAAAAAATTTTAAGACAAATAGCGTATTCTATCACTTTCATACCATTATTTTTTATCCTAATCACCTCTTTCTTAAGAACGACATAGCTTTGTACCATCATATCATAAAGTATCAGAAAATTCAAATGAATACTTCGCAGTGTTTCTTTGCCTATAAGGCAATATAGAATCGTATCAAAGTTTTGATGAGTTATTCTTATGAGATTACGATGATAAAAAATGCACAGTCATACAAAAGTGATAGAAGAAAGAACACCCTTCCTTCAGAGATAAAGCTAAATATGTCACAAAAACCATTATACTGGAAAATGAATAATAATTCAAACGCTTTATTTCATGTAAATATTGACTTTTTCGGTATTTCTGCATATAATAACATATACACCCCCCTTCTATAGGGGTACAAATTGTAAAGGAGTGAAAGTGATGGGAATTACAGTAACCCAGGCAGCAAAAGAGGAAATAGCGAGACGTAATGAAACGAATAAAGCTATACGTATATTTATCAGTGGTATCGGCTGAGGCGGACCTAAGTTTGGCGTGTCTCTGGAGGAGGCAAAGGATGCAGACATAATAAAGCATGTGGAGGGAATACAATTTATTGTTGATCAGCAATTAGAGCAGCAGCTTATGCAAAAAGATTTAGTACTAGACTATATAAAAAATTGGTTTACAAAAAAATTTGTTATAACACAAAGATATAGCAGTGGGTGCTGTTAATCCAGTAGTGTAAAAACAACTAACCCCTTTTTTATATTTAAAAAAAGGGGTTAGTTGTTTTCCGTAAGGGCAAGGGTAAAGGTAGAGCCATCCTCTAATATTTTTAGAATCTGTAATTCGCTTGCTCTAGAATAAAAAATTTCTATAAAACAGTTACTGCAAAAATAGCGAGATTTGCTGAGTTTTCCTGTGTTTTCATTGCCACAAATAGGGCATCGCATGATATCCCTCCTAAAATTTTATTGAATACTGTATATTGTATAATTTTTAGTTTATAAAAATATATAGAAAGCTAATGTTTTGACAAAATTCATATACCTTCACTTATATATTATACCCGATTGGAAATACTTTGACAAGCAAATATTTTCAAAAACAAACTATTTCAACTTGAAACTATGGGGATAATAATTATATAATAAATAACATACACAAAAAGAAAGGTTGATGAAGGTTGAAAAAGCAACAAACCCCTCAAATGCTTCAAAATTTTTTTATTTCTTTTGGCAGTTGGATGAAGTATCAGTATAAAAATATTAGAAATCAAGAGGGTTTAACCTTAGCTCAATTTCAAGCATTATTTATTATTGAAGGTTTTGGCCTTTGCAATATGTCTAACCTTAGCGAAGCCATTGAGGTGAGTAAGGGCACTATGACCTGTATGTTAAATAAATTAGTGGAGGATGGCTATGTAGAAAGAAGTAGTTCCTCTAAAGATCGTAGAAATGTTTATGTGAGTTTGACAGAATTAGGAAACAAAAAAGTAAATCAAATAAAAAGTAAACTATTAGATGCTATTGATGAAAAGCTAAATGAGCTGGAGGAGAACAAAAAGGAGGATATCTATAAAGCTTTAGAGGTTTTAATCAATACCTTTCAAGAAAAAAAGTAATTAAATTTAGATGATACAATGATAAAAACCTACCCACTTTTTATCTGGAAAATATAATAACTCCTATATGCAATAGAAGTTGGATTTATGCACAAGGAATTGTTTTTTTTCATATTATATACTACAGTAATAGATTCCTAATAAAGGAATGAAAATCTGTAGGATTCAAAAGAATAAGGGGGTAAAGGAGTTGAAGCAGGTAGGTGAGATCATATATATTAACTTATACAATCCGTATGAAAAAAAAATAATATCAAAGTCGCTGGAGGAGCTGGTTAAAGAGTTGGTGGCTTGGAGTATGCCGCTAACTTTTCATATAGAGGCCCTAAAAAGTCAAAGTATTATTATGCGAACAAGAATCGCTAAAGGACTTAAGGTTTTTGGCGGCAGTGGCGTCAAGGATGTACCAGAAGCAGACCTATCTCTCGATACGTTTGAAGGAATTATAGCATTAGAGGACTATCGCCAAGTTTGGGGAGAAGAATATGAAAGAAATATAAACATTTTGAAAAAGGTGATAGATGATACAAAAGATATCATTATTTTTTTTAATGATAAGCCTATTGATGCAAGATTTCATACGGTTTGTGGTGGTGCCACAGAAAATAGTGAGAATGTGGACGGAAATATTGTTCAATATCTACGAAAAGTATTATGTAGTTACTGTGAAAAAACACCTTATTCGTTAAACTATAGAGATTTATCTATTAAGGATATAGAGGAAAGATTAGGTGTTCAGTTTGCTAAAGAAAATGTAGTGAAAAATATGGAAATAGAAAATATGTTTTACGATATTGTACGGGATGAACAGGGCAGAGTGATAAAGCTAAAAATAGCTGGAAAAGAATTTGAAGGAAAACAGTTGATGGAATTGTTACACTTGAACTCTACTCGTGTTAGTTGGAGACCAGAAAAAATTCGTTTTTTTACTAGGGGTAAGGGAGATGGCGTGGGACTCTGTCAATATGGAGCAAATCAAATGGCGAAGGAAGGGAAAAAGGCAGAAGAAATTTTAAAATATTATTATACAGGCATTGTGTTGAAAAATATCGAAATAAGAGACATAAAAAAGCCGCTTAAAGGTAAAACTATAGTTATTGATGCTGCCCATGGTGGAGAAAAGGGAGAAGACAACGTAGGTGCCTCAGGGTTAAGAGAAAAAGACGTCAACCTAGAGATTTGTCAACATTTACGAGAGCGTCTTCAAGAGCTAGGGGCAGAAGTATATATCACCAGGGAAAAAGATCAGTATATTCCTCTTACCCAAAGAGCTGCTATGGTTAACAAAATTTCACCTCATTTTTTTATTACCATTCATCAAAACTATTTTAAATATCCCTCCATTTCTGGTACAGAGGTTTATTATTACAGAGGTGATAAGGAGGCCAGAAGGTTAGCAAAGGAGATTGTAGAAGAAATTTCAGAAAAGTTAGGGACTGTAAATAGAGGAGTAAAAACCGCTGAGTTTTTTTTACTGAGGGATGTAAAGGTAAGTTCTCTTCATATAGAGGTAGCCTATCTATCAAATCCTGAAGAAGAAAAGTTATTGATGAAGGAAGCCTTTAAAAGGAAGGCTGCATTGGCTATAGCTAATGGAATTGTTAAGTATTATGGATACGCCATAGAATAGCGTATCCGTTTAGTATAAAATTGAAGAAATAAAAGGTATTCTCTTCATTACTAGAGAAAAGTTTTCTTTTTGCTATAAATATAGAAAAAAGATTTATTGACAACTTAGGACAAAACATTGTATAATATTTTATTAAAGTGTTTGACAACCTTCTGTAATTATGGTATGATATATGTTGTTAGAGATGTGAAAGAAGGTGATGGTTTGGCAGATAAAAATACCTTAAATGAAATTAGAAAGAATATCGAAGGCTACGTAGGACAAAAAGTAACCCTGAAGGCCAATAAAGGGCGAAAAAGAACAATGATTCGAGAAGGCGTTTTAGAAAATACCTATCCTAGTATATTTATAGTGAAGATTAATGGAGGTTATGATTCTGTTAGAAGAGTCTCCTATAGTTATTCAGATATTCTTACTGAGGCAGTTGAAGTCACCATAAGTAAAGACAATCATCAAATAAAAGTTAGTTAATATAGACCACCTATTAGGTGGTTTATTATTTTTTTGTTGCTCATGAAGTCTTTATAACTTATGATAGAGATAAAGCTTCTGATTGATAAAATTTTATATAAGGTCTTGTTATTCTAGAAGCTTCAAATCGATGCAGTAGGAATCTTCCACGTCTGAACGTGGTGGGTACCTTCAAGAAATGAGAGATAGAAATAACAAAAATTGAAGATTTTATAGTAGTAAGGGAATACTTATAACAAAATTATAGGCATTAGCTTAATGATAACAAAATAAAAATGAGGAGGAATTATTGATGCCAGTAAATTTAAAAGGAAGAAGCTTGCTAACGCTAAAGGATTTTACCCCACAGGAGATTCACTACTTACTTAACTTAGCAAAGGACCTAAAAGCTAAGAAAAGAATGGGCATTCAAGGAAATTTGTTAGTGGGAAAGAATATTGTATTATTATTTGAAAAGACCTCTACAAGAACCAGATGTGCATTTGAGGTAGCCGCCTTCGACGAAGGAGCACATGTGACCTTTTTAGGAGCCAATGACTCTCAAATAAGCAAAAAAGAATCTATAGAAGATACAGCAAAAGTGTTAGGGAGATACTATGATGGTATTGAATTTAGAGGTTATAAACAAGAAACAGTGGAGTTATTAGCAACACATTCTGGTGTACCAGTATGGAATGGATTAACCGACCTTTATCATCCCACACAAATATTAGCAGACTTATTAACGATTACAGAACATGTACATAAACCTTTAAACAAGGTGAAATTTGCCTATATTGGTGATGCAAGAAACAATATGGGTAACTCTTTAATGATTGGTGCGGCGAAGCTGGGGATGGACTTTAGGGCAGTAGCCCCGAAAGAACTGTTCCCAGGGGAGGCGTTAGTTGCTGAAATGCAGGAAGTAGCAAAGGAAACAGGAGCGAAAATTACTTTGACAGAAGATGTTGCGGAAGGCGTCAAGGATGCGGATGTTATCTATACCGATGTATGGGTGTCTATGGGGGAAGAAGACCAATTTGAAGCCAGAATTAAGCAGTTATCTGCTTATCAAGTCAATATGGACATGATAAGAAAAACAGGAAATCCTGATGTGATTTTTATGCATTGCTTACCTTCCTTTCATGACTTAGAAACAAAAATTGGGGTTGAAATCTATGAGAAGTTTGGTTTAAAGGAAATGGAAGTTACTGATGAAGTTTTTAGAAGTAAACACTCTGTTGTTTTTGATGAAGCAGAAAATAGAATGCATACAATCAAAGCAGTGATGGTGGCAACTTTATAATCATCATAATAAGCAACCACAAAAATAGGACAAACTTTACTGTCCTGTTTTTTATGCTAAAAATTTCAAACTTTATCCTTCGGTGTATTGTTAAGGCCTCTGCTTTTAGGAGAACAAGCTAAGTGACTAACACCAAATCAAAGATTTGGGTTATCTACTTATGCAAGCGGGAGATCAAGTGCTACATTCTCAAAATAAATTCGGCTAATTGAAACTTTTTTATGATGGATGCGTCTAATAATTAAGGAAAATATTGCATAAAATGGAAAGGATGTGTTTTCATGGTATTGAAAAAAACCTTGAGTGGTTTCATTGTGGGGGGGTTACTGATTTCTCAGGCTGGATTTACTTTTGCTGCGCCTCAAACTGTAACGGTAACAGAAGTAGCCACAACCTCTGCTGCAGCTGTTTCTTATGAGATGTCGGAGAAAGGATCTGCCTCTCAAGATGCTCACTTGACAGAGGAAGAAGTACTACATCTAGCAAAAAGTTATATAAAGCGGTTTTTTCATGTAGATGTAGAAGAAGAACAAAACCTTCAGATAAACGTAAACTATCGTGAAGATTGGCGTAGAAGTGATAAGTATGTGTGGGAAGTTAGATTTATACAGCAGGGAAGAAATCAATATCTTCATCTTCAAGTTACGATTAATGATGAAGATAAAGAACTGGTGGAGCTAAGAAAGCATCAAGATCATAGGGGACAAGGAAATTATGTTGCGCAATACACGAGAGAAGAAGCAGAAGAAATTGCCTATAGATTTTTATTAGATACCAGTAAGCATCTTCTTGATCAGTTAATTTTAGAGGACGACACCAACAATATGCAGTATGTCTTTGCAGATAACGGTAGCGGTCTAACTCCTACAGAATATAATATTTATTATCCTAGACAAAAAGATGGCGTACCGGTGATGAATGATGGCATACAAATAGGGGTTAATAGCGGTAGCGGAGAAGTGACCTCCTATAGATTGAATTGGAATGAAGAGACGCTACCAAAGAAAACAGCAATCATTACAGAAGAGAAGGCTAGAGAAGTATTTAAAGAAAATCTAGATGTTTACCTGAGTTATTTACCTGTGAGGGATACAAATAAACAGTATGCAGATGTAGTAAAAGAGGTGAAGTTTGTTTACTTTCCACACTATGAGGGTGGTAGATGGGTGGATGCTGTTACTGGAGAAATGGTAAATTATCCAGGAAATCCTAGTATGGAAGCGAAAAAAATGAATGTATCAGAAAAGGACAAAGGGATTTTTGAAAACTTGACATCTAAGAAGAAAGTTCGCAGCGAGGAAATGAGTAAGGAAGAGGTTTCTAGCTTAGCTAGTAATGTTTTAGAAAAGATTTACGGTAATGAAAATTTTAAAATTGAAAATATGAATTATAGCACTAATGTCATTTATGGAGATGGAAATAAAAGAAAAGTATGGAATGTGCAATTTCAGTTGAAGGAAGATGTCTACAACAATGGTCATTTAACGATAGATGCTAAAACAGAAGAAATTCTCCAGTTTAATTATTATAATTGGAGAATGCGGGAAATGATGATGGCAGAAGAAAGCTTTAAGCCTACTGTAGCATGGGAAGATGCCTATTATAAAGCGATAGAAGTGCTAAAGAATTTGTATCCTGAAAGGATAAAAAGCCTTGAACTAGAACAAACTTATCAAGAATCTATTCATTATTATAATGACCACAAAGTGATTGATCCAGAATATTATTTTAATTTCACACGAAAAGAAAAGAATATTCCCTATTTAAACAACTACATAATAGTGACCATTGATAGTACTACGGGAGATCTACAAGGGATACAGTATAGATGGGATGATGTCACCTTGCCGCAACCTAAAAATTTACTAGACAAGGAAGAAGCACTGGATTTATTTGCGCAGCAGTCAGAAGCTAAGCTCTCCTATGTACAATTAGGAGAAGCCAAAAATCAGAAAGAAGATCAAATAAAGTTGGTTTATAGTAATAGTCCTAAAAATTCCATGCTATATAGCTATCTAGATGCACATACAGGAAAGTTTTTAGACTGGAATGGTCAAGAAGCTAAGGCAAAGGAGAGGAAAGTAATTACCTTAGCGGAAAAATTGCAAAACCACTGGGGAGAGCGAGAACTGAAAATCATGGCGGCCAATGGTGTGATAGATTTAGAAAAATTTGATTTACAGGACCAAGTGACAAAAAATGATATTGTGAAAATGATGGTGGCAGCTATGGGATATTGGTATTATCCTGTAGAAGAAGTAGAAGAATTGAAATTTACCGATATTTCCACCGATGAAGAAGCTTATCAACATCTACAGGTAGCAGTCCAATATAAATTCATAGATAACAAGAAAGAAGCTTTTCGAGGGGAAGAGCCTGTATCTAAAGAAGAATTTGCAGCAATGTTGATAAAGACAACACCGCTAGAAAAAGCAGCTGCAATAAAAGAGATTTATAAGCTTCCAGTAAAGGATGCTGATGAAGTAGATCCTGAAAAACTAGGTGCTGTGGCATTAGCTTACGGGATGGATATCTTAAGAAAAGAAGGTGACGCTTATCAGCCGCACGAAAATGTAACTTTAGATCAAGCGGCAGTGGGAATTTATCGCATCTTCAAGCTATTTGGCAGGAGAGATTGGTAAATTTAGCCTGAAAAGAAGTGAAAAATATTATTTTTCACTTCTTTTTTTTATCAACCAAACGTATATATAGTAGAGAAAAATTTTATGGACAGAAGCTAAAATTGACAAACTTTCTAACATATTTTATCGAAAGGCAAATAAGATATAATAAGCGTTCTATTTAAATTTAATGATATATGAGGGGGGAAAATAAGATGGCGATTGAGCTTATGAAGGATTTGCTAAAAATAGACCAATTAGTAGGCGAAAATACTGTTCAAGCCATTATAGAAGGGGATATACTAGCTCCTGATACAAAGCCAGATATTTCAAGGGTAGTTGCAGTGGATGGCAACATCCAAGTGACAAAGCAAGAAGTACAAGAAAATAAAATTCTTGTAGAGGGAAGAGTTCAATTCAAGGTGTTGTATGCCTCTGAAAAGGGAGAGGCCCCACTATATGGTATTGATAGCAGTACAGATTTCAAGCAAAATATAGAACTAGAGGGTTTAACCCCTCAGATGAAAAGTGAAGTAACAGCAGAAATTGAACACATAGACTTCACGTTAAACAATGAAAGAAAGATTGGTGTAAAGGCAGTCATCAATATAGAAGGTAAAGGAAAACAAGAGGGCCATATAGAAATAACCAAGGATTTAGAGGGTATGGAGGATATTGAAATATTGAAGGAAACCCTACAGTATACAGATATCATTGGTAGCAATAGTTCAGATACACTAGTAAAGGATGCTTTTGAACTTGAGAGAAACTTACCAGAAATAAAAGAAGTATTAAAATGGCATGCAATCCCCATTGAAAAGGAAACCAAAATTACTGATGGCAAAGTCATTGTGGGGGGGAATGTCTTACTAGAAGTATTGTATATAGGAGAAGGAGAGGAAAACTCCTTAAGCATTGTTAAAAAAGAAATTCCTTTTACCCACTTTATTGAAGTTCCTGAAGCCTATAGTGACATGGAATATAAGCTAAAAATGAAAGTAGATGAGGTATATACTGATATTAAAGAAAATGTAGAAGATGAGCGGCGAATTTTAGAAGTAGAAGGCATTGTCAATATAGAGGCAGTGGTAATGGAAAATCAAAAAAGAGAAGTCGTTGTGGATGCCTATTCCCCCACAAAAGCGCTAAACTTGGAAAAAAGCAAGTTACAGCTAAAAGAGCACTTAGGAATCCATCGTTCCCAGGTACTTTTAAGAGAAACGTTGGAACTTCCTTCCAATCATCCTCCTATGGCGCAGGTTTTTTCTATCAATGCAAAGCCTATTACAACTGATTATAGTGTAATGGAGAATAAGATTATGTTGGAAGGGGTATTGGAAACTACAGTAATTTATACCTCAGAAGAGGGTTTACAACCCATCTATAGTTATATGCAGGAAATTCCCTTCAGACACCATGTGGAAATTGAAGGACTAAAGGGCAACATGGATGCAGATGTGGAATTAGTAGTACAGGACTTAGATTATAGCATTATAAATGAAGAGCAAATAGAAGTAAAAATGAACATTGGTAGTGCTTGTCAAGCTTATTGTATAAAAAGTATTGATGTAGTAACAGATGTAGAAGAATTGGAGGAGACGGTAGATGTTACCAAGCAACCAAGTTTAACCATTTATTTCTTTCAAGAAGGAGATTCTTTATGGAAAATAGCTAAGAAATATAACACTACTGTGCAGCATATTATGGAGAGTAACGAAATAGAAAATCCTGAAGATATCAAGGCAGGGGATGAAATTATCATAGAAAAAGTATATAGTTTTAAGTTTTAAAATTAGGCCGCAGCTTTCCTTCTGCGGTTTTTATTTTTGCAAAAAAGAATTTATTCTAAAAAATTTGCAGGAAATACTGTATATAATATATAATATATACATAGTTAGTATACATGAAGGAGTTTATTCCTATGAATAAAATACAATTAAAATCCAGAGCAAAGATTAATCTATCCTTAGATGTACTAGGTAAAAGGCCAGATGGATACCATGAAGTACAAATGATTATGCAGCAGATTGACCTTTATGATATCGTCACCTTGATGGACAAAAGAGATACAGAGACGATTGAAATTATCACCGATTGTGAGTACATTCCTAGAAGCAATGGAAATATAGCTTACAAGGCAGCTGAGTTATTACGAGACCATTTTCATATCTCTCGAGGATTAGAAATCCATATTGATAAACGTATACCTGTAGCCGCAGGACTAGCAGGGGGAAGTGCTAACGCTGCAGCCGTATTGATGGGATTAAATAAACTTTGGGAGTTAAATCTTTCTACCGAAGAGCTGATGAAATTTGGTGTAAAGATAGGGGCAGATGTACCATTTTGTATTCAAGGGGGAGCCGCTGTGGCAGAGGGTATTGGCGAAAAATTGACAACAATAAAGGGTTTAAAAAATGTATGGATGGTGATTGCAAAACCTTCGATTTCTGTCTCAACAGCAGAGGTATATAGTCGACTAGATCTGTCAAAAATAACAAATAAGCCCAAACTTTCAACACTCCTTCAGGCATTAAAAGACGAAGATTTGTATACATTATGCAAAAATATGGTTAACGTTTTGGAAACGATAACAGAAAAAAGACATCCAATGATTAAAGAACTCAAGAAAAAAATGGTAGAATATCATGCTTTGGGAAGTATGATGTCTGGCAGTGGGCCAACAGTATTTGGCATTTTTAAAAAATATGAAAAGGCAAAGGCAGCTTATGAAAATTTAAAAGTTATTAACAAGCAGACTTATTTAGTACAAAGTTATAGTAAGGGGTATGGAGATGAATAGTTTAGGAAAACTAAAAATTGAAAATTATAAGCCTTTAAGAGAACTTGTATTTCAGCATTTGAGAGAAGCTATCTTGGAGGGAAAGCTGGAACCTGGGAGACGATTGATGGAAATGCAGTTGGCGGAGGAACTAGGGGTTAGCAGGACACCAGTAAGAGAAGCTATTAGAAAACTAGAACTAGAAGGTTTGGTCATGATGGTACCCAGAAAAGGTGCTTATGTTGCGGATGTATCTGTAAGAGATGTTATGGAGGTATTGGAGATCAGAGGGGCGCTAGAGGGATTGGCAGCTTCTTTAGCAGCAGAGCGTATGACGGATGAGCAAATAGAGATGTTAAGGGCGACAGCGCAACAGTTTAAAGAATACCACCTGGAGCAAGATACGCAGGGAATGATAGAAAAGGATATTGAATTCCATGAGATTATTTTTTTGGCTACAAGGAATCAAAAACTCTATCAAGTGTCTCAGAGCCTAAGGGAACAAATCTATCGTTTCCGTGTGAAGTATATTTCTGAGTATAGTAAGTCTGATCAACTGGTGACGGAGCATGATAGGATTTTGCAAGCCATTGCGGAAAGGGAACCAGAAAAAGCCTATATCTATGGCATGGAGCATATCGCTAGTTTGGCAAATCATATGATGGAGCAGGTGTGGCCTGCTGGAAAAAGGAAGCAAAGAAACTAAAGGTTACAACGCTAGGAGGCGTGAGCATGAAGGCGATTATACTAGCGGGGGAAGATAGAGGAGAACAAGTAGGTTTTCGACAGAGTAAGGCGGCTCTTCCTATGAAGGGATTAGCCATGATTCAGTATGTAATAAATGCTTTAAGAAACAGTGGATGTGTTGATACTTTGATGGCAGTGGGAAATTTAAAAGAGCTAAGGCCTATTATTTTCAATGAAGTAGACTTGTTGATACAACAGCAGTCCTCTATGATGGATAATTTGCTAGAGGCTTTAAATCATGTGAAGGAAGAAGAACCAGTTCTTATTACCACCTGCGATATTCCTTTAATTCATAGGGAAGTAGTGAAAAATTTTATAGAAGCTGCACTAAGGATGGAGGCGGATGTTTGCTATCCTATTGTGGAGAAAAAGAACTGTACAAAACATTATCCTGATATTAAAAGAACCTATGTGAACTTAAAAGATGGACAGTTTACTGGAGGGAATATGATTTTGTTGTCTCCTGCTGCGATTTATAAAATCGAAGCTCCTGCTAGATGGATGATAAAACATAGGAAGAATCCTATAAAAATGAGTCAAGCTTTGGGCTTGAAATTTATCCTGGGGGCATTGTTTCAACGACTTACCATTAGCAGTTTAGAGGGCTATATAGAGGAAAGGTTTGCTATAAAGGCTAAAGCAGTGATTTGTCAAGATCCTGAAATAGCCAGTGATATTGATGACATAAAGGATATACAACGGCTAGAAAAGTATCTGTAAGAGTAGAGAAGTGATTCTCTGCTCTTTTTATGTATACTGTATAAAGAATGGAAATAAAATTATCATTCTCTAAATTCAGCTACAATCCAATGGGAGTAAAAACTCCTACTGGATTGTAGCTGAATTTTATATATGTAACGGATACAAAGTTACAGATTTTGGTGATTTGCTTGTATAGAAGTATCTAAAACTGTAAACATTATAGGAAGAAGTTATGAAATGGAAAAGGGTGAAAATAATTGCAGATGTTTATGGAGAAGTTTAAAGAGATTTATGATGGCTATATGCTGGTTTTGGTGGTTTTTGTAGGTTTGTTTTTGTTATTAAGAGATGTACCTTTGCTAAGGAAAAAAAAGTTGAGGCGGGATATGAAAATTGCAAAGGTATTAGGCTATACCTATATCATTGCTGGTATTGTATTATTTATCATAGTAAAGATGTATAGAGGGTAGGAGGCATTTATATGGGATTTTGGCAGAAATTATTTGGTAAGAAAAGCAACACAAAGAAGGCAGAAGAGATGAAGCCGAATAAAAGCTTAGAAAAAAACCTAAAGATCATTAAAGAAGGCTTTTTAAAGGATTGTGATGACATTGTCTATAGAGAAATAGAGCTGGGTAAAGAAGGACAGTATAAGGCAGCTACCATTCATGTAGATGGTATGGCGGATAAGAAATTGGTCAACGAATTTGCCTTAAACAATTTGATGGTAATGGCACGAGGTATAGACCCAGAACCAAATATACTAAAAAAAGGCTTATATGAACTAGTAGAAAAACAAAATATAGCTGTCACAGAATTGAAGGAAGTAGAAACTATCGATGAAGCTGTCACCAATATCTTAAGCGGTGAAACAGTTTTGCTCTTAGACAATTACGATAAAATCATCATTATAGCCTCTAAAGGATGGCCTGCCCGCTCTCCGGCGGAACCTGAAACAGAGGCAGTCATCCGTGGACCCAGAGATGGACTTGTGGAGACCCTAAGAATGAACACCACCTTAATCCGGCGTAGGATAAGGGACCACCGATTGAAGGTAAAGAACTATCAAGTAGGGGTAAGATCCAAAACCGACGTATCTGTTATGTACATCGATGATATTGTTGACAAGAAGGTGTTGAAGGAACTAGATACAAGGTTAAACAAAATTGATATAGATGCTATTATAGATAGCGCTCAGATAGAGGAGTTGATTGAGGACAAATGGATTTCTGTTTTTCCTCAGATACAAAATACTGAAAGGCCAGATGTTGTTGCTTCTGCCCTTTATCATGGAAGAATAGGAATTGTAGTGGATAATAGCCCTTTTGCTTTAATTGTCCCCTCCACCATCAGCGCTATGCTGCAATCGGCGGAGGACTACTATGAAAGATGGCAGATTGCTTCAGTGATAAGGATGCTAAGGTATTTTTGTCTCTTAATCGCTCTTTTTGCGCCAGCCCTCTATGTGGGGATTACCTCCTTTCATCCTCAAATGATTCCTACGGATTTGGCCTTGGCCTTAGCTGCAACTCGGCGTGGGGTACCCTTTCCAGCAATTATAGAGGCCTTGATCATGGAGATTACCATTGAAATCCTTCGGGAGGCAAGTATTCGTTTACCAGGTGCCATTGGCTCTACCATCGGTATTGTCGGCGGTTTGGTTATCGGACAGGCGGCAGTGGAGGCAGGTATTGTAGGACCACTCATGGTTATTGTGGTGGCCATTACCGCCATCGCTAGCTTTGCCATACCCAGTTATAATACTGCCATCTCTATTAGAATGCTGCGCTTTCTTATCCTGTTTGCGGCAGCAGCTTTTGGTCTTTACGGTATTATGCTGGCATCTTTATTGATTCTTATTCATCTTTGTGGTTTAAAAAGCTTTGGCATCCCTTATTTATCACCTTTTATTACTTTTTTGGCGGATGCTGATGATTTAAAAGACACCTTGGTAAGGGCACCGCAGCTTGCCATGAATAACCGGGATATCAATGCTGTCAAGGGTCAGAAGAATCGGATGGATGATAAACGCGAGGAGACCTTTGATATAGAAAAGAAGGAATAAAAAGACGAAAGTCATTATATAAGAAGAGGGGAGAGGAAAAGTGAAGAAAAAAATAATCCTATTACTATTGGTATTTATCATACTATTTACATTGACCGCCTGTTGGGATGCCATTGAGATTGATGAAAGGGGTTATGTCATGGCCTTAGGGGTAGACAAATACAAAATCCCCCCTCCAGGAAAAGACAATGAAGAGGCTGCAGAAGAAGCTGCAGTGACAACGATGGCACATATCCCTGAGGATAATGAGCGAAATCGCTATTCCTTTACTTATGTTATCCCAAATGTAGAGTTTCTTATTGGTGAATCCGATAAGGCCAACATTCTTTATAATACTGTTGGAGAAAACCTCTACGCAGCCAGTCGTATACTGACCACCCGTATTAATAAACAGTTGTTTTTTGGACATATGAAGGTGGTGGTGATTGGGGAGGATATTGTAAGAGATCCTAAATTGTTCCGTGAAATCCTGGATGTCATCGAAAGAGAGCCCTTTATCAGCAGGAGAATCAATATTGCGATTGCGCCGGATAATGCCAGAGATGTGCTGGAGGTAGAACCCCTGATTAATCCAATGACAGGTCAATTTATGGCAGATTTATTCAGAAACAAAGACCGATCTCCCCGTTCCGGTGGTGGTATGATAGGGGAAGTTCTGGAGGACCTTCATCGATGGGGCAATACAGTGATCCCCAGGATGATTCCAGGGGTAGCGGATATAAAAGTCGCTGGGTCCGCTGTCATCAAGAATTATCAAATGCGGGGATGGTTGGGAGAAATAGAGACAAGAGCCTTGGAGATCATGAGAGGGACTGCTCGACCGGGAGGTCTTAGTGTGCAATATGGAGAGGAAGAAATTACTGTTCCAGTGGACTTAATCTACCTTTCGAGAAAATTTCATCTTGATGAATCCGATAAAAAAATCAAAGTGACGATAGAGGTAAATACAGAAGGGGAAATAGAGCAGTTTTATCTTGATCCAGAACATGATTTATTGGACCCAGAGATGATAAGAAAAATTGAGGATAAGGTTTGCGATAAAATATGTGATGAGCTTGAGACAACCATTGAAAAGCTACAAAAGGAGTTTGAAGTAGATGTTATCGGTATTGATTACTACCTCAGTAGGTTTCATCCAGGAGTTTGGAAGGAAGTGAAGGAGGATTGGTCTGAAATTTTTCCTACGATAGAGATCGCAGTAGACGTAGATACAAAAATACGCAGGGTAGGCTTGACTAGATAGTGTATGCTAGGAAGGAAAGAGATTATGTTTTTAAATAATGATAAGATATCAACGCCTCATATGATCAATATTATGATTTTAAACATGGTGGGGGTGGGGATTTTAACCCTGCCTCGGGATTTAACAGAAGGTGCAGGAACCGATGGATGGATAATTTTAATCATAGGGGGGCTGGTCACCATGGGTTTTTCCGCTTTATATGGTTATATTGTAAAAAGTTTTCCAGGAAAGAGTTATTTTGAGATTGCTTCCTTGACACTGACAAAACCCATTGCCTATCTGGTGGGCATATACTTTACTATTTACTTTATAGGAATGACGGCTTTTGTTACGCGAATTTTTGTCGATGTAATAAGAACCTATGTACTGGTGCGTACCCCAAAGGAAGTAATCCTTTTATCAATTTTATTTTTAGCAGTTTATCTAAACAGGAAGGGTATAGAAGTGTTAGGAAGACTAGCGGAACTTTTGATAATTCCCCTGGCAGTAGCAATTTTTCTTTTGTTTGCAGTATCTTGGGGAAAGTTTGAGGCAGCTAATCTTCTTCCTATCTTTCAAATCTCCTTTAAAGAGGTGCTGCAGGGCATCCCTCTTGTATTTTTTAGCTTCTTAGGTTTTGAGGTGATTTTGGTTTTTGGTATGTTTTTAAATCAGCCGAAAAAGTCGGTGAAGGCAGCACCAATAGCGGTTTTTGTCGTGCTGCTACTATACTTACTTATTAATACATCGGTTATGGGGAATTTTGGAGACAATCAAGTACAGCGTCTTATATGGCCTTTATTGACGAATTTCGAAAACGTAGACCTTCCAGGAGCTTTTATAGAAAACGTCGGGGTCGTTGTGATGTCAGTGTGGGTGTTTACGGTATTCACCACCATCTCCCCCATGTATCTGGCAGGAAATCTTTTGATTGCGCAGTTGTTGCAGGGGCGGGAACACAATTATATAGCATTGTCTCTTATGCCTGTTATTTACTTGGTCTCCCAATGGAGTGATAGTGTTTCAGATACCTACCAATATGTAGAGATGCTTACCAACTATATAGGCTATGGGGTAATGATCATTATTCCTATGGTGATTTTGTTGATTACAGTAGTAAAGGGGCGGCATAGAAAAGAAGAAGGACGGTAGAAGGAGGAGAAAAAATGTTCCTGAATAATGATCGTATATCTATTCATCAGATGACAAATATATTAATTTTAATTTTAATAGGCATAGGCATACTGACTTTACCTCGAGATTTAGTAGAGATGGTAGGAACAGATGGATGGCTTATATTGCTGATTGGGGGAATTATCACCATGGGGATTGCCTTTCTGCATGGGTATATTGTAAAGTCCTTTCCAGGGAAGAGTTATTTTGAGATTATTGCTCTTACTTTAACAACACCGGTTGCCTATGTATTAACAACCTTTTTTATTGTTTATCTTATTGGCAGCATTGGGTTTCTTTTAAGAATTTTCGTGGAGGTAGTTAAAATGATGCTGCTGCCCCGTACCCCTTTAGAGGCAATCATTCTTGCGATCTTGATACCCATTGCTTATTTAGTTAGAAAAGGGATCGAACCTATGGCTAGACTCACCAACATTTTATTTCCTACTTCTGTGGTATTTGTCATTATATTGTTTTCTCTAACATTAGGGGAAGCAGATCCTTCGAATCTGAGACCGGTTTTTCAGCATACCCCTAGGGAGTTGCTGGGAGCACTAGATATTGTTCTCTTTAGTTTTTTAGGCTATGAGATGCTGTTGATTTTTGGAGAATTTTTAAAGGAACCCCAAAGAGCCACGAGGATTGGTCCGATTGCCGTGTTTGCTGTGTTGATTTTTTACCTACTGCTAAACCTAGCCACCTTATCCAACTTTGGTGAAAATCAGATACAGCGCCTTATATGGCCTACCCTCAGCGTATTTAAAACCATTCAATTGCCGGGAGCTTTTGTAGAAAATGTAGAAGTTATCGTGATGGCTGTATGGGTTTTCACTATTTTTATGACCTTAGCCCCTTTTCACCTAGGGGTGACGATGCTTATCTCAGATATGGCGATTACCAAAGAACATAACTATTTTGCGCTACCAGTGCTGCCCTTTGTCTATGCTGTTACCATGTACAGTCCTAGTATTTCTGATGTTTATAGGGATTTGGATGTCTTTACGGATTATACAGCCTATATTACAATTCTTGGTATGCCTATTGCTATCTTAATAGGAATGTTTCTTAGAAAACTACTAAAGAAGAATGATAAAGAAAATATGTAGCAAAAGATAAAGGCAGGTTTGTATATTTTTTCCCCTGCTTGTACATACTGATAATAGAACAATCAAATGGAGGATGAGGGGGAATTTTGTATGTATAAAAAATATATCATAGGAATACTGATGATAGGCGTCATAGGGTTGGGACTATTTCAAAGCATCAAGGAGGAAGAGGCTTTTCGACTGGAGAGGAAGGGAGAAAACTTGATAAGGTTTCATGTTTTGGCCAATAGCGATGATCCTGAGGATCAACTTTTAAAGCTGAGGGTCAGGGATGAGGTCATTGAAGCGATGGCAGAGGAGCTTGAGGGCTCCAGCGGCATAGCAGAGAGCAGAGAGATTATATTAAATAATTTAGAGAAGATGGAAGTCGTGGCAGAAAAGAAGATTTTTGAAGAGGGAAAAGACTACAAAGTAACAGCCATGCTGGTGGAGGATACCTTTCCTACAAAGCGCTATGGTGGGGTGGTGTTTCCTGCTGGAAAATATGAAGCGCTTAAAATCGTCATTGGAGAAGGTGCGGGAGAAAATTGGTGGTGTGTCATGTTTCCTCCCTTATGCTTTGTAGATGTAAAAAATGGTTTGACGGATGAAAGGACACAAAGAGAATTAAAAAACACACTGTCAGAAGAGGAGTATAGATTGTATTATTCAGCAGCGAATAAGGAAGAGGTGCCATTACAGTTGCGTTCCAAACTGGTAGAAGTATTTCGATCATCTAAAAATCAGTTAAATCGTTTTGCTTCTATATTTTAAATAGAGAAGTATTGATAAAGTAGAGAATTTATTCTCTGCTTTTTTAAATTTTTGGCAAAGATATAAAAGTTGAATAATAGTTATGATAAGAGTAGAATATTAATTAAGAAGTAAAGGAAGGTGTAAATTATGAAGAAATTAAATGTAATGGTGGTCTTCGGAGGGCAATCTGGAGAACATGAGGTATCCTTGATGTCGGCTGCTTCTGTATTGAAGGTAATGAATAGGGAGAAGTATAATATCATTCCTGTAGGTATTACAAAAGATGGTATCTGGAAGCACTACGATGGACCCATAGACAAAATACCCACGGGGGAATGGGAAAGTTTAGGAAAAAATCAGGAATTTATTTCTTTGAGTAAAAATAATGTACATTCTATAGATCTGGTGTTTCCGATTCTACATGGACCCTTTGGAGAGGATGGAACCATTCAAGGCTTGTTAGAAATGGTAGGAATTCCCTATGTAGGGGCTGGGGTATTGGCTTCTGCTGTAGCGATGGATAAAGCGATGACAAAAAAACTATGTATTGCAGAAAATATACCACAAGCCCAATATATTACTGTACTTCACAGCAGTTATATAAAAAAGCAAGCAGAGTATGTGCAGGAGATTGAAGAGAAGCTGGGCTATCCTGTCTTTGTCAAGCCTGCTAACTTGGGTTCTAGTGTAGGGATTTCTAAGGCTAAAACCTCACAAGAGTTGAGGGAGGCCATGAAGAAAGCCTTTGAGTATGATAGAAAAATTGTTGTTGAGGCGTTTATTGATGGGAGAGAAATTGAGTGTTCTGTTTTAGGTAATGATGAAGCTACTGCTTCTCTTCCTGCTGAAATCATACCTTCCCATGAATTCTATGATTATAAGGATAAATACTTCGATGGTACCAGCAGGTTCCAGATTCCTGCAGATTTGCCGGAGACGGTAGTGAAAGAGGTGCAACAGCTGGCACTAAAGGTGTATAAGCTAATGGATTGCAGTGGATTAGCACGGGTAGACTTTTTTGTAGAAAGGCAGAAAAATCAAGTATACTTCAATGAAATTAACACCATGCCGGGCTTTACCAAAATCAGTATGTATCCTAAAATGTGGGAAGCAACGGGATTGTCTTATGAAGCATTAATTGATAAATTAATAGCACTGGCGGTTGAACGATTTAAAGGAAGACCTCAACGATACTAGTAGAAAAGGATGGATAAGATGAAAGAAACAAGGATGATTCGAGTAATGGGGATTCAAAAAGATAAAAAAGGTGAGGAAAATAAAATAGAATTAGTAACAGAAGGAACTTTCTATGATAAAAAAGAAAGTTTATATATTGTTTATGAAGAGTCGGAGATTTCTGGAATGGAGGGTGCTACTACCACATTAAAGATTGAAGGAAAAAATAAGGTATCCATGAAGCGTTTTGGCAGCTCGGATTTACAGTTGGTTTTTGAAAAGGGGAAAAGTTTTATCTCTCAATACAATACCCAATACGGCAACTTTGAAATGGAAATCTTCACGAAAAAATTAGATGTTGATTTACAGGATAATAGAAGAAAAGGAGATATTGAAATTCATTATGATTTATGGATTGGAGGGTTGGCGGACACCACAAATCAACTAAAGATTCAGTTGATTTAATATAGACGTAATGATGTAAAAATCAAATGTATAGGCGCATGTAATTTGGAGGATTGACAACGCTAAAACTGGAAAACCCATTGCTTGAAATCTGGAAATTGCTTAATGAAATTTTGATTTCCAGTGAATAAGCGTTGTTATAATCCTTTTAAATAATTGTGCTGAATATATTTGATTTTCTTTTGCAATCATTTAAAAACACCACAAGTCTAGCGATGCAAATGAAGAAAGTGTGTGGCACGATACACCAATAGCGCAGTTGAACAGTAGGAGGAAGGAAAATGAGATACATACCTATTGAATATGCTAGAGAAGGGGATTTTTTAGCCCAACCTCTATTTAACGAACAAGGATTAATTCTTTTGTCAAAAGGTGTGAAACTAACAGAAGGATTAATTGGTAAGATAAAGAAACAAGGCTACTATTCCCTTTATATATTGGACAATATCAGCGATCAAGAAGTTCAAGACGTCATAAAACCAGAAATTAGGCAAAAAGCTGCTGCTGTCATGAGGAAAGTCATTCATGCAATGCCTACAGATGGAAAAATGTCTTCTGATAAAATAAAGGCAACAAGTGAAAGTATGAAGGAGCTGACGGCATTGATGGAGGTAATTGTAGATGAGGTATTTACGCAAAAAGACTTAGTGATGAATCTTGTGGATATAAGAAACATTGATAACTACACTTACGCCCACTCTGTCAATGTCATGCTTCATGCCCTGCTTTTAGGAATAAGCGTTGCCTTAAATCGTAATGAACTTTATGACCTGTCTATTGGGGCTACTGTACACGACATAGGCAAGGTTTTTGTACCAGAAAGTATTTTAAAAAAACCTGGCGCCTTAACGGGTGAGGAATTTCAAATAATGCAACAGCATACGACAAAGGGCTTCAACTTCTTAAGGGAGTATACAAGTTTTTCTGCCACGGCTCGTATTGTTAGTTTGCAACATCAAGAGAGGATTGATGGTAGTGGTTACCCAGCAAACTTAAAGGACAAGGATATACACTTTTATTCGAAGATCACAGCGATAGCGGATGTTTATGATGCCTTAACCTCTGATAGGCATTACCGCCGCGCGCTTCCAGCAAAGGAAGCTATAGAGTATATTATGGGGGCAAGCGGAAGATTTTTCGACAAAAAATTGGTAAAGTCTTTTATTTTGAAAGTAAATCCTTATCCTATAGGAACTTTAGTGAGACTTAGCAATGGTTATGAGGGGGTTGTAGAAGAGGTAAATGAGCATGCTTATTTCAGACCTGTGGTAAAGATCGTCACAGAGGGCGGAAAAAAAGTAGCACCGTGGTTATGCAATCTCTTGAAAGAATATGCTTTGGTGATTGAAGAGACGATTTATAAATTGAGTGGATGAAAAAAACTTATCTATTTTATCCTTCAGTGTATTGCTAAGGCTCCCATTTCTAGGTGAACAAATTAAGTGACTAACACCAAATCAAAGATTTGGGTTATCTACTTATGCAGGTGGAGTAAAAACGCCTCCTTAAATTTTAATATACTAAGGCTTACATTTGCAGCCCACGGTTTTGGGGCGAAACCGTAGACCGTGTATATTAAAATTTAACTTTAGAAGCGCGCATCTATATAGATAACCAACTACAAAGCTTAACAAAATGCAGACCGTATGCATTTGCAGGAAATGACTACAATGTTCATTTCTGAAACCGCAGGAGGGCGTATTTTGTTAAGGTATAAAATTGGTTATCTATAGGATGAGTTTTTTCTAGAAGTATATGAAAAAAGGGTTATTTGATGATATCATTGTAGCACCTGATGCCACCTAGAGAAGTAGCATGTTTTACTGCCCTGACCACTGCTTCTTCCATCACTTTAGCCGCCAACAAGCCAATAACATTGATATCAGCTTCAACACTGCCAGTGGCTACTGTAAAAATCGTATCACCGTCTACCATGGTATGAGCAGGACGGATGCTTCTAGCATAACCATTGTGGGCCATGGAAGCAACTTTGTTGGCGCCTGCTTTTGTAAGCTTTCCATTCGTTGCAATAACACCTATCGTGGTATTGCCTGTAAATAAATTTTTATCACTGTTATACTGTTGAAGCATCATTTTCTCTGTATCGGCAAAGGTATGTTGATCATGAGATAGTGCACCAGCAATCGTTGTTCCCGTGCTAGGATTTATTACATCCCCAAAACAATTTACCGCCACCAAAGCCCCTACCATTAAGTCTCCTGTTTTGAGGCAGTAGCTGCCGATGCCTCCCTTCATGGCGTGATTTGGTCCTAAAAACTTTCCAACGGTTGCTCCTGTTCCTGCTCCAATGGTTCCTTGAGGAGATGGTTGATTGCTGGCATTTTTGCAAGCTTTATAACCCATCTCTTTATCTGGGCGGATGCTATAATCTCCAATCATTAAATCAAACAATACTGCCGCAGCTACAATAGGAACAGTGGTGACACCTACGTCAAAGCCTACTTTTTTTTCTTCTAAATAGGCCATCACCCCTGCTGCTGCATCTAATCCAAAAGCGCTTCCCCCTGCTAATAGAACGGCATGAAGCTTATCTACTAGGTTTACGGGGTTTAAAAGCTCCGTTTCTCGGGTGCCAGGAGCACCACCCCGCACATCTACCCCACCAACAGCTCCCTCTTCACAGAGAATAACAGTACAGCCTGTAGCTGCTTGGAAATTTTGTTCGTGACCCACTTTAATTCCTTCTATGTCGGTAAACAAGACTTCTTTCAAAGAAATTCCTCCTTTTTTTATCCGTTAATATTATCATACATAGTTTTTTCATAAAAGAAAATCAATTATTTTTTTTGGAGATTTTCTTAAATATGGAAATCCTTTAATCTAAAATTATTACCATTCGATCAATTATTTAAACAGTTTACACGTAAATTCTTACAATTCATTCAATTTAGAATATATTTTGTTTTGGATATAGTAAAATAAAAGACAAAGAATGAGCTTGACAGCTTTCTAAAAATTTATTGAATATATAGACAATTATAGTTTTTGTAAAAAAAGTATTTTAGTAAAATTTTGAAGATATATTCATAAATAAAGAAAGCTTAGCAGTATATATTCATTACAGGGCTTGTCTACTTTTTAGGGGAGGTAGACAGTAGACACTAAAAGTAAAACGATTTCATTTGTCTATTGGCCTATTTTTTTAATAGGCAATATTATAAAACCATTAATATTTTAAAAGGGGGAAGATTTAATGAGTCAAGTGTACAGCTATTTTATGCCAAACGTTAACCTAATGGGACCAGGTGCAGTTCAAGAGGTTGGAGAGCAAGCGAAAGCATTAGGAGCAAAAAAACCATTAATCGTTACTGATGTTATGCTTAACAAAATGGGTATGGCTGATGAAGTAAAAGCTATCGTAGAAGCAGCTGGATTGGAAGTTGTTGTATTTGATGGCGCTGAGCCAAATCCAACAGATAAAAACGTACATGATGGATATGATATGTATAAAGCAAATGGTTGTGACATGATTATCTCTTTAGGTGGAGGTTCTCCTCATGACTGTGCTAAAGGTGTTGGTCTTGTAGCATCAAATGGTGGAAACATTAGAGATTATGAAGGTGTTAACAAATCAACAAATCCTTTTGTTCCATTTATCGCTATCAACACTACAGCTGGTACAGCTAGTGAAATGACACGTTTCTGTATTATCACTGATACAGACAGACATATTAAAATGGCAATCGTTGACTGGAGAGTAACTCCAAGCGTATCTATCAATGACCCATTAATGATGATGAAGAAACCACCAGCCTTAACAGCTGCAACAGGTATGGATGCTTTAACTCACTCTGTAGAAGCTTATGTTTCAACAATTGCTACACCAGTAACTGACTCAGCTGCTCTTATGTCAATCAAGTTAATCTCTGAAAACTTAAGAAACGCTGTTGCTAATGGTCAAAACTTCAAGGCAAGAGAAAACATGGCTTATGCTCAGTTCCTAGGCGGTATGGCATTTAACAACGCTAGTTTAGGTTATGTTCATGCTATGGCTCACCAATTAGGTGGATTCTACAACCTTCCTCATGGTGTTTGTAATGCGATCTTATTACCACACGTAGAGCAATTCAACTTAATCAGTAATCCACAGCGTTTTGCTGATATCGCTGTTGCATTAGGCGAAAATATCGAAGGATTATCTGTAAGAGAAGCTGCTGATAAAGCTATTGCAGCTATCAAGAAGTTATCTGCAGACGTTGGTATTCCAGCTGGCTTAACTGAGCTAGGTGTTAAGGAAGAAGATCTAAAGGTTATGGCAGAAAACGCTATGAAGGATGCTTGTGGTTTCACTAACCCAAGAGTACCTACTTTAGATGACGTTATCCAAATCTTTAAAAACGCTATGTAATTAAAATTATATATATTAAAAGACCTCGGGTTTTATCCCGAGGTTTTTTAATTATAAGAGAAGGCATGATTTATGCCTTCTTTTTTTTGCATCAAACACTGTGAAGATGAAGACGGGGATGATAACAAAACTGACTAAGGAAAAATAGGTATAATAGTCTAATAATCTGAAAAGCACAAACAAATTATTGGCAGTCAGATAAGCGCAGAGGCCAACGACAACTGTAATGAAATAAGGTACCCACTTTTTTCTGATTCCCATATCTTCTAATATAATTAAAAGGGCATAAAAGGTGATAACATATTTTAGATACCATCCGCCGATCACTTGCAACATAACAAACAGTTCTCCAGCCTCTA
Source organism: Clostridium formicaceticum (assembly GCF_001854185.1). NCBI lineage: Bacteria > Bacillati > Bacillota > Clostridia > Peptostreptococcales > Natronincolaceae > Andreesenella > Andreesenella formicacetica. The sequence continues at coordinate 877,651 of NZ_CP017603.1, read as the reverse complement.
AGTAACGAAAATAAGTTACCAATTGGGTTTGTAATAGATTGGGATAAACCATTTCGTTGATAATCTCAATGTCAAAGGTTTGGATCAAACCAGTTAAAGAGACAAGCTGCATCTGAATAACAAACAAAAGGCCTAGGGCGCTGTATTTTAATAATTTCCTATTATCTTTAATTTCTGTTAAATAGGGGAAAACGATGGTAACAGATCCATAAAGACCAAGAATTTGCAATATGCATAATAAAAAACCTTTAGTGAGGCCCTGTTCAAATATCGGCAGTAAGTAAGCGATATGTTTTTCTTTTGCTGTCAAAATGGCCAGGTTAATCCCTGATATCGTTACAAGGGCAATACCGATTAAGGTAACGATGATGATGGGAACAAGGCCTTTTTTTACTGTATAAAGGGTTGGAAAAATGAAAAATATTAAAAAATACCAAACAGGAGTTTCTACCAGCATGTTGGTATGCATAGCGTTGGCTTCCACTGCAGCTGCTTCTATTAGGGTGATAAACAATGAAAATAAAAATAAAACAATGAAGAACTTACCTAAGCCTTTGCCTAAAGCAGTGCAATAGATTTGATATAGGTTATAGTTGTTATGATTTTTGCAGATTTTGATGATATAGATTAAATAAAGCAAAATCAAAATAGACGCAAGGATCATAGCAATCCAACTTTCCCTCATACCATTTCGGGTATAGACGGTTGGATAGGTCTTTAAGGAAACCACGGTGGTGGCTACAATAAAGATGCCAAGGTGCTTCGAGGTGAACTTATCCAAATTGCTAACCCCCTTCAAAAATAATTGGATATTTTTGTATTATTTGCCACAAAGATAAGAATTATTCCTTAAGATACATATTTCTACTTCTTTCTACAGAAAATAAACTGGGTGATGCTGATGAGCAAAAAATCGATCAATGAAAAAAAATATAAAGATAGGCTCCAAGAAATTCGAGAAAAACTAGGAGAAAACTATGATGCTATTTTTAGGGAGATTCTTACGGATCAGGGGCCGATACAAATCATCTTTTTAGACAGTATAAGTGATAGTACCTATATTAGTGAATACATTATTTCACCAATAGTGGCACAAGAAAAAATAAGTCATGATATAGAAATAATAAAAAACAAGGTGTTAACAGCCAACAATGTAGGCGATGTGAAGGATATGGATGCAATTTTATTGCATATCTTATCAGGGGATATCATCGTGCTTTTTAGTTTTATTGAAGCTGTGATTTATTGTTCAGCAAGGCAATACAGTTCAAGGGCTATTGAAGAACCTCCCAGTGAAGTCGTCATCAAAGGGCCAAGGGAAGGGCTTACAGAAAATATTACTGAAAATATGTCTTTGATTAGAAAAAAAATTCGCAATAGGGATTTAAAATTTGAAAGAATCATTATAGGAGAAGAGAGTAATACAACCGTTCTCTTAGTTTATATCGAGGGTAAAGCACCACAGCATCTTGTAGCCTACATCAAAAGACGGTTAAAAAATCTAAACAATCGGTTTTTGTTTGAAGTTAATTTCATTGAAGAAGAATTAAAGTGCAAAAAAACACCTTTTGATACTATTGGCTATACAGAAAAACCAGATGTTGTGGCATCGAAGATATCGGAGGGAAGAGTGGCTATTCTAGCAAATAGTAGTCCCTTTGCCTTGACGGCACCCCACTTCTTTTTGGAAGAGATACACATGGCAGATGATTATTATTTAAATAAATATCCTCAAAATTACTTTAGGATCATCAGATGGGTGGCTTTATTAATTTCCTTATTATTGCCAGGATTATACTTGGCACTTACCACCTATCACTTTAGTTTGATACCATCCATTTTTGTTTTCCGCCTGGCGGTCTTAAGGGCTGGTGTGCCTTTTCCTACTTTTATAGAGGTAGTAATTATGATGTTTTTCTTTCAACTGCTGAGGGAGGCTGGTATTCGATTACCCCAGGCCATAGGACCCGCCATCAGTATCGTTGGGGCTTTGATTTTGGGGGATGCTGCTATACGCTCTGGTATGGCATCAGAAATCACTGTATTGGTGGTGGCTTTGTCGGCGATCTCCTTATTCTTAATCCCTAAGCTTTATGGGGCTGTCAGCATATGGACCAACATTATTATGATCTTTTCTGCTTTACTAGGTTTGCCGGGATTTTTTATTGGCTTTATTGTTTTCTGCACCCATATAGCCAGCCTGGATAGCTGCGATTATCCCTATCTTTATCCCTTAGGTACCTTGAAGAATCTTAACTTTAAGGATACTTTTATTCGTGATGATTTGAAGAAGATCTCCAAGAATATAGTAAAAGGGGATGAGCAGGAATGAAAAAAGTTTATGTAATTTTGCTTCTGACGGCTGGTTTGCTGTTAAAGGGTTGCTATAATTACAATGATATCAACAGGATGTTGTTTCCCACTGCCCTCCTGATTGATGTGGATGATGAAGGAAATTATATAGTAAGTTTGGAGATTTTTCATGCCTACCGCAGCAATCAGGACAATACAGAGCAGGGACAAAGGATTTTGTACCAGCGGCAGGGGAGGACTTTTTTGGATGCCATATCGGATTTTGAGCTAATTGGTGCGCATCCCTTCAACTATACCCAGAATAAAGTTATTATCTTCACTGAAAAAGCAGCGGAGGTGGGACTAGAGGGTGTGATTGATTACCTTCATAGGCATCAAGAATTTTTGTTGAGGCCCTATGTGATGGTGTATTATGGAGAACCTGAAAAGCTCCTGAATGTTCCTTTGAAGCAAAATGAATACTTAGGACTCTATTTGTTTGATCTATTGGACCGTCCTCTTTCAAGATTGACGATAGAGCATCGTAAACTATATGAGCTATTAAATAATCGACGGATGGGAATAAATGCAGCCCTCCTTACTGCCATAAAAATGGACGAAGGCCATCTAGAGGATAAGGTAAGGAAGGATGGGGCAGCTGTTTTTCACAATGACAAGTTGGTAGGCAAACTAGATGTGGAGGATATGGTAGCGATAGCTTTTATGAATGATAAAGTGCGAAGGGGCTATATAGATGTCCCTTATCCTGAATCTACAGAGAAATTTATCAGTCTTGAAATTGTAAAAAGCAATACCATCACCGATATTCTTTATGAAGAGGGTAAGGTTTATCTAAGACAAACCATAAATGTTAAAACCGTAATTGCAGGCTCAGAAGAACCTTTGATCTTGGACGAGGCTATGGTGAAGGCAATACAGGGTAATGGGGAAGTGGTGATTCAGGAAAAGTGTCATAGGCTATTTAATGCGTATAAGAAAAAAGGAATAGACATATTTCAGGTACAGGAAATATTTAAAAGAAAATATCCTAGGATTGATATAGATAACGTGATAGAGGTGGCAGAATTGGAAATTCAAGTGAATCATCATCTGCAGGGCAGTACGAATATTCTTGATTTCAAGAGATAAGCACACACTTGTAGAAGTTTTTCTAGAAGCGTGTGCTAGTAAGTTAAATAGTACTTACGGTATTTTGAATCACTAGCGTATGATTTTCTAATAGATCGACGGTTTTACTAATCTTCTTTTGATGTTGATCCATGACCAATCGTATCACTGGCCTTGAATAAAAGCGGCCGTTTACTTTAATGACTACCCCAATGCTGCCATCATTTAACTTTACTAGGGTATTGATAGGATAAGGGTTGATATGCAAAATAAAGGCTTTGGTGATGGTAGGATGAAACAATGTACCACCACTTCCCATAATATACTCCAGTACCTCTGCCACCGGTAGGGCTTTTCGGTAAGGACGGTCAGAGGTCATGGCATCAAAGGTATCTGCTACCCCTATGATTTTTGAAAACAAGTGAGTTTCTTCATAGGATACTAAGTCAGGATATCCAGTATCATTATAGCGTTTATGGTGCTGAAGAGAAGCGATACGGATGATAGGACTTAAATCTGTTTTTGTTTTTAAAAATTCATAGCCTTTGGTGGTGTGGGCTTTTACTTGTTGCATTTCATCAGGGGTTAAGGGACCTTGTTTTTTTAAGATGCTGTCTGGAACAAACATCAAGCCAATATCATGGAGGGCTGCGGCCAAAGCTAGCTTTTCTAAATCCAGCATAGTTAAACCAAGACTGCTGCCTAAAACGAGAGAGTGAATCATTACATTGATAGAGTGTTCATAAACGTAACCTTCTACGGTTTTTAAATCCAACAAATCAATCACGATATCTTTTTTAGAAAAAATTTCCTCGACGATGGTGGAAATAGTAGCTTTGGCCATTGTTAAATCTGTGTTAAAAGCCTCTTGCTTTTCTTTAGAGCCGTTATCCTCTTTTGCGATAGAGGCTAACTTGCGGATATGGCCAATAGCTTTTTGGCGTACGTGAGGTTTGATAATATCTTCAATCTCCACTTCACTGTATTCGTCGCTTATATAGACTCTAGTATAGCCCATCTCTAATAATTTCGATACTAGAAAAGGCTTTAATTTAACACCCTTAGATAATAATATTTTTCCTTGATCATTAAAAAGGGGAATAGCCAAGGCATGATCTTCTGTAGCCTTAACTAAGTCAATGATTCTCATTTCAATCACCTTTTTCTTTTTTGTATGAAGATAATCTATTTTGCCTTCTGTACTACCATATCATATTTTTAGTAAGGGCGTCTAGTTGAAGATGAAGAATAAAGTTGTAATATCATTGACACAACCGAGGGTACAGAGTAAGCGTCGATAGAAAGAAGTTTTTTTAAAAAACATATTGACATAATTTTAACAATAGTATACAATGATATTAAAGATAATACCCCTAATTATCTTCCTTCTTTACAACTAAATTTTATGTAATGACTCATTAAATCTTAAAATTTCAAGCTATCAAGAAGACCTATTCGTCTCAAGGATGAAAGGTCTTTTTGTTTTTTTTTTAACTAAGTTATCTATTGAAGGGTTGTGGATAATTTGATTTTTATTAACAGGTTTGCCCACATGCTTGTCCCCTTTAAAAATTCATTATCAACAGCAATATACACAATATCCACAGAATAACTATAAACTTATCCACAGAAAGATAAAACAAATTTTTCCAGTATTTTGCAAGGAGGAATGGATTGTGTTTTGTAGAATATCTATAAATAGTTATTATCAGCATTCATAGAAACCATAGTAGTGGAAGAAAACTTTGAAAATCATCGGGTTAAGTTAAATGCTATAGGTGTACTATTATAAGCCTCAATAGCTAGAGGAACGGGGAAAGAATTCAGAAATTTTAATAAATTACTGCGCAGGGTTAATAGCATAAGATTTATGAACATATAATGAAGAAAAGATTTGAACTGCAAATAGAGAAATAGGCATTATCATACTTTTATTCATACTTTTTATTCATAGGGGGATTTAGTATGCTAAATGGATTCAAAATAAGAGAGATGAGAGTGAAAAAAGGCTATACCACAATGGACGTATCGAGAATCACACATATCTCTAAGAGTTATATTGAAGAATTAGAAAGGGGTGACAAAAAGAATCCTTCCTTTAATAAAGTAGTATCAATAGCTATGGCGTTAGGCATACGGATAGACGATCTTGTAGTAAAATTCTAATGGAAGCTCATAAAGAAGTATATCTATACAAAACAGCAGTGAGGGCTTACTGCTGTTTTGTTTTGTATAGATAAGTTTGCTATACTATAAATAGATGCCTATGATCAATGAATTGCAACAAAAATAGTTGATAGATTTGAAAAGAACTTTCCTAATAGGGAAGTTATCAAGTTAGAATAATGTGGGGTGATACGATTGAAGGATAACAAAAAACAAAAAACGAAAGAAAAATATGCTATACAGAGAAATAAAAACCTAGAGGAGTTGTATAATAGAGGTAAAGTTAATTATATAATAAGACATGGTGTTTTGAGCTGGGGGGTTTCTACCGGCATTATTTTTATATTGCTAACAGGCCTATTTCAACATGGGTTTTCCTTTAAAGAGGTATTGTGGGGTGTTCTTAGTAGCAATGCTCTTTTTGTATTAGGTATATTTGCTGTAGGGGGATTCATATGGGGTAGTATCATGTGGAAGTGGTTAACAAAAGAGATTGAAAAAAACAAGACCAGAAAGAAACAATAAAATACGATGGAATGGAGAGATAACGTGAAAAAAATAGAATTAATTGCTACAGCTGCTTTTGGATTAGAGGCAGTGGTAGCTAGGGAAGTAAAAGCTTTAGGTTATGAGGATGTTAAAGTAGAAAACGGAAGGGTTTCTTTTATGGCGGACGAGATGGCAATCGCTAGATGTAATTTATGGTTAAGGACAGCTGATAGGGTGCTGTTAAAGGTAGGGGAATTTAAAGCTGTAAGCTTTGAAGAGTTATTTGAAAGGACAAAGGCTCTGCCTTGGGGAGAATGGATTCCAGAAGAAGGTATTTTCCCTGTAGAGGGGAAATCAATTAGTTCTCAGCTAGCCAGTGTTCCTGATTGTCAAGCCATTGTTAAAAAAGCTGTGGTGGAAAGCTTAAAGAAAAAATATAAAACCACATGGTTTAAAGAGGAGAAGGGTCAATATACCATAGAAATAGCTCTTTTAAAGGATATTGCAACCTTAACCATCGATACCAGCGGAGCAGGTTTACATAAAAGAGGGTATAGAAGGCTTTCGAATAAAGCGCCCCTCAAGGAAACTTTAGCGGCGGCATTGATTTTGTTGAGCTATTGGAATCCAGATAGGGTACTTATTGATCCTTTTTGCGGTTCTGGTACCATACCAATAGAGGCAGCATTAATAGGAAAAAATATAGCGCCGGGAATGAACAGAAGTTTTGCAGCAGAGGAGTGGGAAGCAATCTCTAAAAATACATGGCGGGAAGCTAGAAAAGAAACCCATGACTTAGCAAATTATGATAGAGCAGTGAGGATCTATGGTTCCGATATAGATGGAGAAGTGTTAAGTTTAGCAAGATATCATATAGGGGAGGCTTTTTTAGAGGAAGATGTTCATATTCAGAAGCTAGATGTGAAGGAGTTAAGATCAAGATTTCAGTATGGATGTATTATTTGTAATCCTCCTTATGGGGAAAGGTTAGGGGAGAGAAGAGAGGTAGAAAAACTATATAAAACCATGGGAGAAGTATTTCAAGGATTAGATACATGGTCGCATTACATCATCACTTCTCATCCTGAATTTGAAAAATTTTATGGTAAAAAAGCAGATAAAAAAAGAAAACTTTATAATGGGCGAATTCAGTGTAATTATTATCAGTATTACGGCCCAAGACCGCCTAAAAGTAACGATTAGTTAAAAAATTTCATGTATTTCCTTAAAATGAGGGAGCAAAGTGACGTGACATAGCTGACATAGCTATAGAGGATTTGTGTTTTTTCAATATTTAGGGTATAATGACAATAGATAAAATTCATAAGAATAAAATAAAATAATTGCCGAAAGACAGGCAATTATTTTATTTTATTCTGCAATATACTGTGTAATAAGTAAATTACGACAAAGACAGTTAAAAGATAGTATTCAGGGTTAAAGGGCGGTGCCTATATGGGTGCAGGATGTAATTTGTTTATTTCAGTGTATATGGAAGAATAGGTTCTAAAAAAAGGAGGAAGTGGATGCGTTATTTTAAGAACACAAATTTGTGGAAAAGTGTTACAGAGGACGAGTGGCGGGATTGGCAATGGCAGGTGAAAAATAGGATAACTACGTTAGAAGATTTAAAGCAAGTGATTCATGTAACTGAAGAAGAAGAAGAAGGAATATTGAAATGTCTTAGAAGTTTGAGGATGGGAATTACCCCATACTATGCAGCTTTGATGGATGAAAAAGATGTGGATTGTCCTGTAAGAAAACAAGCAGTGCCAAGATGTATGGAATTGATGAAGGGCAGTGCTGATATGGAGGATCCATTACATGAGGAAGCAGATTCTCCTGTACCAGGGTTGACCCATAGATACCCAGACCGCGTACTTCTTCTTATTACAGACAGGTGTGCTATGTATTGTAGACATTGTACGAGAAGAAGATTTGCAGGACAAAGAGATACAGAAGTTCCACTTGAACAAATTGATAGGGCTATTGCCTATATTAAAAATACTCCTGAGATTAGAGATGTATTGCTATCTGGAGGAGACTGCTTGCTGGTTTCGGACAAAAAGTTAGAGTATATTATTGGTAAATTAAGAGCTATTTCTCATGTGGAAGTAATTCGACTGGGTACGAGAACGCCAGTGGTGATGCCCCAGAGGATTACACCGGAATTGGTAAATATGCTGAAAAAGTATCATCCTATTTGGTTGAATACTCATTTTAATCATCCAAAAGAGTTAACAGAGGAAGCAAGGCAAGCCCTCCGGTTGTTGGCAGATGCAGGTATTCCATTGGGGAATCAGTCGGTACTGTTGAGGGGTGTGAACGACTGCGTCTATGTTATGAGGGAGTTGGTGCAGGACTTGGTAAGTAATAGAGTTCGGCCTTATTATATTTATCAATGTGATCTTTCCATGGGGATCGAACACTTTAGAACAAGCGTGGGAAAAGGTATAGAAGTTATAGAGGGCTTGAGGGGTCATACCTCTGGCTACGCTGTTCCAAGCTTTGTTGTAGACGCTCCCGGTGGTGGTGGGAAAATTCCCGTCATGCCTAATTATGTGTTATCTCAATCCTCTAACAAAGTAATTCTTAGAAATTACGAAGGGGTAATCACTACTTATACAGAGCCGGCGCCTTATGAAGACCGCTGTAGCTGTGATGTGTGTAATAACAATGAGCAAGAGGGACTTCATGGTGTAGCAGGATTGCTACAGGGTAACAAAATAGCGCTAGAGCCAGAGAGTCTAGAAAGACATGAAAGAGTTAAAAAAGCGTAGGGATCTTCCCTACGCTTTTTTGTATAGAAAACCTCCTCATGGTAATACTTTCAAGAAACGAAGGAGGTAAATTATGGAGAATAAGGAAGCTATTATAAAACAAATTATTGTTGTTACAGATGGACAGTCAAACGCAGGCGGAAACCCTGTTCTTGTTGCTAAAGAGGCTTTTAAGAAAAATATTATTGTCAATACGATAGGGATTATAGCACAGAATCAAAAAGAGGAGAAGCCGTTAGAAGAAATTATACATATAGCAGAAGCGGGAGGAGGAATGCATGAATATACTTATATAGATGAACTCTACCAAACGATGCAAAGTGTAACCTACAAAACGGTCAATAGAACACTACAAGAGACGGTGAATAAACAGCTGAAGGAAATGATTGGACAAGATTTGAATGATTTGCCTCCAGAATCTCGCAGTAAAATATTACATTATATTGATTCTTTTGCTGATGAAGTAACATTGCAATGTTGTATTGTTATGGATACCAGTGGCAGCATGGCGAATAAAATTATGATGGCACGACACAGTATTTTAGACTTAATAGATTCCTTTAAAACTAGAAAAGGTAAAGGAAATATAGCACTAGTCACCTACCCTGGAGATGGAGGGAAGGATTATAGGGTCGTCCATGATTTTCATGATGCAGAGGAAGACTTAGAAAAGAAACTTTGTCTGATTCAGCCAAAAGGTGTAACGCCTACAGCCCCAGCCCTACGATATGCTATAGAGCTTATGGAGGATAATCATAGTAAATTTCATACAGAAGGTGTACTACAATTAGAAGAAACGATGGGTTAGAGGGGGAAAAAATTTCTCCCTTTATAGCTATTGTAAAATAATAGGTGATACTATGCAGATACCTCAATTGGTACCTTCCCTAATTTTAGAAGGAAGGTGGAAAAAAAAGAAATATAAAATTAAGAAAAAATTAGGGGAGGGAGGCATTGCCACCGTATACTTAGTAGAGAATATGGAAAATAACAAGGAATATGCATTGAAAATCAGCAAAGATAATTTTTCTATCAATAGAGAGTATGCGTTATTGAAAAAATTTGATAAAGTTGATATGATTGTTAATGCTTATGAAATTGATGATTGGGAAGTAAAGGGAGAGATTTACTATTATATTGTATTGGAATATATTGAGGGGAGGACCTTAAAGGAGTACTGCGAAAAAAATAAATTAGATAAAAGTACAATTATATCTATTATTCTTATTATTTTAAAAGGAATCTATAGCTTTCATAGCGAAGAATATATTGTTGGAGATTTAAAGCTGGAAAATATTATGTTAGATAAAAAGAAAAAACAGCTGAAGTTCATTGATTTAGGAGGCGTAGTAAAAAAAGGAGAAAATATTAAAGAATTTACGCCTCTGTATGATCGTGCCAGCTGGAGATGTGGTGTCAGAAGAGCAGAAGCATCCTATGATATTTTTACTGTGATGATATTATTTGCAAGGCTTCTCCTAAATGAAAGTATTTATCCAGCAAAATATACGATAGATGATGTAATTAGGAGCTTAAAAAAGCTAGATTTAGGAAAAGCACTTCATGAATATATTATAGAAGGACTAATATACAATCAAAAACCTTTAATCTACTTTATACAAGAATTGCAAAATTTATATACTGTAGAGAAGGTTAAGCTAAAAGAGAGAAAAAAACTGTTAAAAGAAAGAAAAATTAATTTGTTGTTGGGGTTAAGCATGTTTTTTTTTATGATAACGATAATTTTTATTTTTTTGACTTAAAACTTATGCAGTATTGCATATAATAAGAAGGAATGTATAGAAAAGATAAATACCTAGGGAGAATAAATGAAATAAACGAGGGATGAAGGTATATGTTGGATAAAGTAAAGAAGACCATAAAAAAACATAATCTTATGGATATAGGAGATAAAGTTATTGTAGCTGTTTCTGGAGGACCAGATTCTATAGCTTTGCTACATATTTTGCATAGTTTAAGAGAAGAATTTAAATTACAGCTCTATGCCGCCCACTTAAATCATAATTTTCGTGGTATAGAAGCTCAAATGGATGCTCAATACGTAGCAAAGTTTTGTGAGGAATTAAAAATTTTAAGCTTTATAAAAAGTATGGATGTACCTAAGTATGCAAAAGAGCAGGGGGTGTCGGCGGAGGAGGCGGGTCGAATACTACGCTATGAATTTTTTGGAGAAGTGGTAGAACGGGTAGGTGCTACAAAAATTGCAGTGGCCCATAATCAAAATGACCAAGCTGAAACCGTACTGATGCGCTTGCTAAGGGGAACAGGCATTCAAGGTTTAACAGCAATACATCATGAAAGGGGAAAAATCATTCGACCGCTGTTGGATGTTAATCGTAAGGAAATCGAGGAATATTGTGCTCAATATAATCTATCTCCTAGGATAGATGAAACAAATTTAGAACCTATTTATCATCGTAATAAAATACGTCTTGAGTTGATTCCTTATATACAGGAGCATTATAATCCTAGTATTATCGAGAGTTTAGCGAAAACTGCTGAAATCTTAAAAAAAGATAATGAATTTATGGAAGAGGTTGCTAGAGATGCCTATAATCAGGTGAAGTTAGAAAAGGCACAGGGATGTTTAGCGTTATCAATAGAAGGTATAAATAAAATACATCCTGCCCTACAATCAAGAATATTTCGCTTGGCTACAGAAGAGCTAGTAGGTAAAAAAGAAGGTTTAGAATATAAGCATATTCAAGGCATTATTGAACTGTTGCAAAAAAATGAAACCGGTAAAAAGATTTTATTGGCTATGGGAATCGTCGTAAAGACCAGTTATAATAAGATTATTTTTACCATAAAGGATGAGGAGGAAGAAGCCAACTTTTATTATGAGTTACGGGAAAATGGGCATTTAAGTATTGATGAAATTAAGGGAGAAATTTTTACAAAAGTAGTTATGCGGGAAGATATGAAAGGCATTAGCAGGGATAAATATGTCAAGTGTTTTGACTATGATAAAGTAAAAGAGGGGTTAAATGTAAGGAACCGGAGGGAAGGAGATCGTTTTTGGCCGCTAGGTTTAGTGGGAAGTAAAAAACTAAAGGATTTTTATATTGATTATAAAATTGAGAGAGATAAGAGAAATGAAATACCGTTAGTTTGTGATGGTAATGAAATTATGTGGGTAGTGGGTTACAGGATTAGTGAAAAATATAAGGTTACTGAAGAAACTTCTAGGATATTAACGGTGGAATATAAAAAAATGTTAAAAGAATCTTAATTATTAAGAACTGTTTTTCCTTATGTTGTTTTTAAATGGATAGTGTGGTAAAATATTTAAATGTAACGTAAAATGGTAGTCATGAGAGGAGGACTTTGATTGAGGAAATTTTTCCGAGGAGCGAGCTTCTATATATTGATTTTTATTATCCTGTTGATTCTAGTACAACAATTTGCACGAGCCCCTCAGCAAACGGAAGAGATAGATTTTTCAAGACTATATAAAGAAATTGTAGATGGTAATGTCAGAGAAATTCATATAGTAGATCGTTCTATAGAAGGAACTATGATAAAAAATAATCAGATTACTTACTTTACATCCTTTATTCCCACCGTGTTTAGTGAAGAGAGATTTACTGAAATTATTGAGGAACGGATGGTAGAGCAAGGAGACTTAAAGGTTACAGGGGCACATCCACCGGGAACACCGTGGTTTATTGAGCTGTTGCCTTCAATTTTCATGATACTAATTTTTGTGGTCTTTTGGTTTGTATTCATGCAGCAGTCTCAAGGGGGCGGCAATCGCGTCATGTCCTTTGGCAAAAGCAGAGCAAAGCTGCATAAAGATGATGATAAGCATAAAACTACCTTTGAGGATGTAGCAGGCTTGGATGAAGAAAAAGAAGAACTTCAGGAATTGGTGGATTTTCTTAAAAATCCTAGAAAGTATATAGAATTAGGTGCTAGAATTCCAAAGGGTATTCTAATGGTAGGGCCTCCAGGTACAGGGAAAACCTATTTGACAAAGGCTGTAGCAGGAGAAGCAGGTGTCCCCTTCTTTAGCATAAGTGGTTCTGATTTTGTGGAAATGTTTGTAGGTGTTGGTGCATCCCGTGTAAGAGATTTATTTGAACAGGCAAAGAAAAATTCCCCTTGTATTATATTTATTGATGAAATTGATGCAGTAGGTAGAAAAAGAGGAGCTGGATTAGGGGGCGGACATGATGAAAGAGAGCAAACCCTAAACCAATTATTAGTTGAAATGGATGGGTTTGGCATCAATGAGGGAATTATTATTGTTGCTGCCACCAATAGACCAGATATACTGGATCCTGCTCTTCTTAGACCAGGAAGATTTGATAGACAGGTAATGGTAGGTGCCCCAGATATAAAAGGGCGGGAAGCTATCTTAAAGGTACATTCAAGAAGCAAGCCTTTAGATAAGGACGTAGACTTAAAGGTGCTGGCTAGAAGGACACCAGGATTTACGCCTGCTGATATTGAAAACTTAATGAATGAAGCGGCATTATTAACTGCTAGAAAAAATGAAAAGAAAATTAAGATGGCGACAATTGAAGAGGCAATTACCAAGGTGATCGCCGGTGTAGAAAAGAAAAGTCGTGTTATTAGTGAAAAAGAAAGAAAGTTAACCGCATATCATGAGGCTGGGCATGCAGTGGTGGCTACCCTGTTGCCAAATACTGATCCGGTGCATCAAGTAACGATTATTCCGAGGGGAAGAGCTGGTGGATTCACGATGATTCTTCCTAAGGAAGATAAATATTACGCAACAAAAACAGAAATGGAAGAGCATATTGTTCACTTATTGGGCGGTAGAATAGCTGAAAAGCTTGTATTAAATGATATTAGCACAGGAGCTCAAAATGATTTGCAGAGGGTGTCGGATATCGCAAGGGCTATGGTAACAAAATATGGCATGAGTGATAAAATCGGTCCAATGGCTTTAGGTAGTGGTGACGATGAAGTTTTCTTAGGCAAGGACTTTACTTCGAAGCGTAATTATTCAGAAGAAGTAGCTTCGGAGGTAGATCATGAAATCAAAAGAATCGTTGATGAAGGTTATGCTAAGGCAGAAACCCTACTAAAAGAAAATATGCATAAGCTTCACATCATAGCTAAGGCTTTATTGAAGATAGAGACCTTAGACGCTGATATGTATAAAAAAGTTTTTACAGAAGAATTAATTATTGAAGAAGAAGATGCTGTAGAGGACATTGAGAGAAAAATAAAAGAAATAAAAGCATCAGAAAAGAATAAAATTAATTTAGATAAAGAAAATAATCATGAAGAAGATAATAAGTAAAAAGAAGCCTAAATCTCTAGAGATTTAGGCTTCTTTTTATCTATCGTGTAAGAAATATTCCACCAGGGAACCTGCATGTTAAATACATTGAAATCATGAAGGCAAAAGGCATAAAAATGATCGATGATAGGCCCAGATATGGTGCAGGAGGTGTAAAGATAGTTTTTCGCCATCCTACAACTACTAACGAGATATTAATAGAATTAAGGGAAATATAGGAAAAATCAAAAAAATTGTGATATAATAAAAACCATGTAACTTTTAACAAGTAATTTTATTGGGAGGGTAAGTGATGGCAGTGAACAAACTAGAAGATCTTCGCCAACGGAAAGAGAAAATTCAGTTAGGCGGAGGGAAAAAAAAGATTGATAGTCAACATGAAAAAGGTAAATTGACAGCAAGGGAAAGAATGCATCTATTGTTTGACAAAGGAACCTTTGTAGAAATAAATGCTTTCGTTAAACATAGATGTACGAATTTTGAGATGGATAAGGTAGACGCTCCGGGTGAAGGAGTGATAACGGGATATGGTATGATAGATGGTAGACTCGTTTATGCTTATGCCCAGGACTTTACGGTAATAGGAGGTTCGCTAGGGCAGATGCATGCACAAAAGATTGTAAAGATACAGGACATGGCATTAAAAATGGGTGCTCCTATTATAGGAATTAATGATTCAGGTGGCGCTAGAATTCAGGAGGGGGTAGACGCCCTTTCAGGATATGGACATATTTTTTATCGTAATACAATTTCCTCAGGTGTCATACCACAGATTACTGCTATTATGGGGCCTTGTGCTGGTGGAGCAGTATATTCTCCGGCACTTACTGACTTTATTTTTATGGTGGACAAGACGAGTCAGATGTTTATTACAGGGCCGCAGGTAATTAAAACTGTAACCGGAGAAGAAGTGAGTACAGAAGCATTAGGTGGAGCTATGACCCATAATCGTACCAGCGGTGTAGCCCACTTTATTTCTTCTACTGATGCAGACTGTATTGATGAAATCAGAAAATTACTTAGCTTTTTGCCATCAAATAACATGGAGACACCGCCAGTTTTTACAACAGAAGATGATATCAACAAAATTATTCCAGAACTAGATGAAGTTATTCCAGAGAATTCTAATAAGCCTTATGATATGAAATTGATTATTCAACAGCTAATAGATGGGGGAGATTTCTTTGAAATACAACCTTATTTTGCTACCAATATGATTACTGGTTTTGCTAGATTAAATGGGCAATCGGTTGGTATCATTGCTAACCAACCGAAGGTGTTGGCTGGTTGTCTGGATATCGATGCTTCAGACAAGGCAGGAAGATTTATTAGAACCTGCGATGCTTTTAATATACCAGTGATAAGTCTTGTAGATGTGCCTGGATTCCTGCCTGGGATAAGCCAAGAATATGGTGGTATTATACGTCATGGTGCAAAGATGCTTTATGCCTATAGTGAAGCTACTGTTCCTAAGATTACACTTATCTTGAGAAAGGCCTACGGTGGCGCTTATATTGCAATGTGCAATAAGGAGCTAGGAGCGGATATCGTATTGGCGTGGCCGACGGCAGAAATTGCTGTTATGGGACCAGAAGGAGCAGCAAATATTATTTTTAAAAAAGAAATTGCTGAAGCAGAAGATCCTCAAACTGCTAGAACAGAGATCATACAAAATTATAAGACTGAGTTTGCTACGCCTTATAAAGCAGCAGAAAGAGGTTATGTAGATGATGTAATTGAGCCATCTGCTACGCGACCTAGATTAATTGATGCTCTAAATATGTTAGCTAGTAAACGTGAAACAAGACCACCCAAGAAGCATGGAAATCTACCAGTATAAGTAACGGGTAATTTAAAAAGAGGTGATCAATCAATGGAGTTAATAGAAAAAATGAAAGTAGCTTCAGATTTAAGGAATATGTCGATGGGGGAAAAGGTTTTCGGAAGTATACAAGTAGCTTTATTAGGTATAGCTATCGTATTTATTGCTCTTTTCCTGTTGTTTTTAGCTATTAATCTAATGGAGATACTGATGAATCGAGGGCAACACAAAGAAGGAGTTGTAAAACCTGAGGCAGTTGCGGAAGAGGAGGAAGTACTAGAAGAAATAGCGGTAGATGATACTGAATTAGTGGCGGTAATTACCGCAGGTATTGCTGCTAGTCTTCATACCTCTACCCATAATATTATCGTGAAAAATATTATCCGGGTGCCAGATACGACGCCAGTTTGGGGAAAGCTAGGACGTATACAACAAATTAATGAAAATACAGTGAGTCGTCCAAGATAAAAGTATGATCTAGTGAATAAAAAGAAAAAGAAGGATGGAATAAGGAGGAAGTATACAATGAAGAAGTTTAATATAACAGTTAACGGTGTTAGTTATGAAGTGGAAGTTGAAGAAATAAAAGATGGCACTGCTGCTTCAAGACCAGCAACGCCTGCCGTAGAGGCAAAATCTGCTGCTACTCCAGCGAAACCAGTGACAAAACCAGTGGCAGCTCCAGTGTCAGGAGATACTACTGTGGAAGCACCGATGCCAGGAAATATTTGGAAGATATTAGTGAGAGAAGGTCAGGAGGTAAAAGAAGGGGAAGTGTTAGTAATATTAGAGGCTATGAAAATGGAGAATGAAATCTATGCTCCAGTGAGTGGTAAGATAGCAGGGATTCATGTGTCGGAAGGTGCATCTGTAAATGGTGGTGACCTATTAATATCTCTAAAATAGAAGCGTGAAAACTAATTGAAAGGAGATGCACACATGAATGAGGTATTGTTTAAATTTTGGAATACTACTGCCTTTCCTGGTATCACTTGGCAGCAAGTGATAATGCTTATTGTAGCCTGCATATTACTGTACTTAGCTATCGGGAGAAAGTTTGAACCTTTACTTTTGGTACCCATAGCCTTTGGTATGTTAATGACAAATCTCCCACTTAGCGGGGTCATGGAGACGGGGGATGCAACAACCCCTGGTGGGTTAATTTATTACTTCTATCAAGGTATTAAGCTAGGTATTTTTCCACCATTAATTTTTTTAGGTGTTGGAGCTATGACAGATTTCGGCCCTCTTATAGCAAATCCAAAAAGTTTATTCCTGGGGGCAGCAGCACAGTTTGGGATATTTTTCACCTTTATTGGTGCAATTATGATGGGCTTTACAGGTCAAGAGGCTAGTTCTATTGCTATTATAGGTGGTGCAGATGGCCCTACAGCCATTTTCTTAACATCACAGCTGGCGCCACATTTATTAGGGCCTATTGCGGTGGCTGCTTACTCCTACATGGCATTGGTGCCTATTATCCAACCCCCTATTATGAAGGCACTTACGACGAAAAAAGAGCGCATGATTAAAATGAAACAGTTAAGAAACGTATCAAAGTTAGAAAAAATCCTTTTCCCTATATTAGTTACGATTGTTGTGTCTTTATTGTTGCCCTCTGCTACACCGTTGGTGGGTATGCTAATGTTTGGAAATTTACTCAGGGAATCGGGGGTAACAGAGCGACTTTCTAAAACAGCACAGAATGAATTGATTAACATCGTAACAATTTTACTTGGTATTAGCGTAGGTGCTACAGCGAGGGCAGAGGATTTTCTGCAATGGGGAACGATTCAAATTATCATACTAGGAGTAATTGCTTTTGCAGTAGGGACAGCAGGCGGTGTGCTTTTGGGAAAATTGATGAACAAGCTTATGGGTGGAGATGCTATTAACCCATTAATTGGATCTGCAGGTGTATCAGCGGTGCCTATGGCAGCTAGAGTTTCTCAAACTGTCGGACAAAAAGAAAATCCTAGCAACTTTCTATTAATGCATGCAATGGGACCTAATGTTGCTGGAGTGATCGGTTCAGCTGTAGCGGCAGGGGTTTTATTATCTTTATTTTAAAAATAAAATAGTACAGGATTCTGCATAAGGAGGATGTATTCAGTACATCCTCTTTTATGTTACAATAAATAAAAAACAAAGATGTAGTGATACGTCTTGATGAAGATGAGGTGTAAAACTTGAAGGAAAAAATATTAAAAGAACTTTATGTCCGACAGGGTGAATATATTTCTGGCGAAGAACTTAGCGAAAAGTTTCAGGTGTCCCGAACTGCTATTTGGAAACATATGAATAAGCTAAAAAAGGAGGGATATACTATAGAAACTACACACAAGAAGGGATATAGACTGATAGAAACCTCTGACAAGATAATAATAGATGCGCTAAAACTACAATTGAGAACAAAAGAAATAGGGCAGGAGATCCTTCTCTTTGATAGTGTAGATTCTACCAATAATTATAGCAAAAAAATTGCAAAGGATGCTATCCATGGTACCGTTGTCATCGGCGAAGAACAAACCGGTGGGAGGGGAAGGCTGGGTAGAAATTGGAGTTCGCCTAAAGGTGAAGGTATTTGGATGTCCATTATTCTAAAACCATCTATTCCTCCCACTGAAGGGATGAAAATGACGCAAATAGCGGCTGCATCAGTATGCAAGGCAATAAGAGAAGCAGCCGGTGTAGAAGGTTATATTAAGTGGCCAAACGATATTGTAGTTGGAGGGAAAAAAGTCTGTGGCATTTTAACCGAAATGGCTGGAGAACTAAATAAAATTGATTACTTAATCGTCGGTATAGGAATTAATGTTAATAATCAAAGCTTTCCTGAAGAATTTAAGGATATTGCTACTTCTCTGACGATAGAAAAAGGTAAGAAGATAGATCGAAAAACTTTAATCGCTTGTATACTTAAGGAATTTGAAACGCTTTACCAACACTATATCGACAGAAGAACTTTAGATGAAACTTTAGAAATCATAAGGCTTTATTCTGCTGTTCTTGGAAAAACCGTCAGGATTATTAAGGGAGAACAAGAACTGAAGGGAAGGGTATTGGAAATTAATGATGAAGGATTATTGAAAGTACAATTAGAAGATGGGAAAGAGGAATTGTTAGTATCAGGAGAGGTATCTATCCGATCCGAAAAGGGGTATATATAAATATAATGCTTTATACTTGAATTATAAAAAAGAAATTGATAAAATAGTACAGTAAAACAGCTAATATCTATGTGGAGTTAGACTGTGGTACAATGATTTGCGTTTCAAAAATTAAAATGTCCGGCATCGTAAAGAGCTGGAACGGAGGTGTTTTTATGTCAATTTGTAGTAAAGAGTTAAAGGGTAGTAAAAACAGAATTTCTACAAAAAAAATGGCAGTGGCAGGGATGCTAGGGGGATTTTCTGTTGCCCTAAGTATGACACCTATTGGGTATATTCCTATTCCCTTTTTAGGGATCAATGCTACAACAATGCATATACCAGTCATTATTGGAGCTATTTTAGGGGGACCTATGATAGGAACTTTTGTGGGTATCATTTTTGGTGTGAGCAGTTTATTAAGGGCGACAACACCATTTTTTGCAGATCCACTTGTAGCAATTTTACCAAGATTGCTGATTGGCATAATGAGTTATTATACTTATAAGCTATCTAAAAATGCTATTGTACCAGCGGTGGTGGGAACAGCCACCAATACAGTAGGCGTGATGACGATGATTTACCTAAGGGGATACTTACCATTAGAAGCTGTACTAGGAATAGCGGCTATTAATGGAACGGCAGAAGTAGTTGTTTCGTCTTTTATTGTATATGCTGTAGTGAAGGCGATGAAAAACTTTGTTAAGACAAGTTAATCCATAAATTTAAGAAGGTGAACAAATGATCTTAGTTTTTGATGTAGGTAATACAAATATTGTATTAGGACTATATAAAGATGACTTACTAATAGATTCTTGGCGGATTGCCACCGATAAAGATAAATCTTCCGATGAATATGGTATTTTGATTCATCAATTATTTCAATATAGTGGAAGAAGTCCGAAAGAGGTTAAGGACGTTATTGTATCTTCTGTAGTTCCTAATATTATGTATTCCTTAGAAAATTCCATCAGAAAGATATTCGGTATTGAACCCTTGGTGGTGGGACCTGGTGTAAGAACTGGTATGGATATAAAATATGACAATCCCAAACAAGTGGGGGCAGATCGAATTGTAAATGCAGTGGCCGCCTATGAAAAATACGGAGGTCCTTTGATTGTCGTAGATTTTGGTACTGCTACCACTTTCTGTGCTATATCTGCAAAAGGAGAATACTTGGGGGGAACAATTGCTCCTGGAATCAAAATTTCTAGCGACGCACTGTTTCAAAGAGCTGCCAAACTTCCTAGAGTAGAGTTAATAAAGCCAGGAAAAGTAATTTGTAAAAATACTGTAAATAGTATGCAGTCAGGTATTATTTATGGCTACGTGGGTCTGGTGGAATACATCATCAAAAAGATGAACAAAGAACTTAAAGGACATAGTACAAAGGTAATAGCCACTGGTGGACTTTCCACCTTGATTGCTAGTGAAACAAAATATATTCATATCGTAGATAAATTTTTAACCTTAGAGGGACTAAGGATTATTTATGAAAGAAATCAAGAAGAAAGAATAACCAAAGTAAAATAGAGCCTATCTTTAGGCTCTATTTTACTTATATGAAAGGATTTATTTTGAAAAACTATAACTGTTATGTACTATAGAAAAATAGGAAAGTGGTGGGGATTATGAAAATAGGAGAAATAACTTTAGAAAACAATGTATTTCTTGCTCCTATGGCGGGAGTAACAGATTTGCCCTTTCGATTGATTTGCAGGGAAATGGGCTGTGGCATGGTTTATACGGAGATGGTAAGTGCAAAAGGTCTCTATTATGGGGATAAAAATACAGAAGAGTTGCTGAAGATTGAGGAGAATGAAAAGCCTGTAGCGTTACAAATCTTTGGTTCTGAGCCAGAGGTTATGGCAAAAGCTGCTTACTATCTTAATGACAGAGAAAATATTATTTTAGATATTAACATGGGTTGTCCTACGCCTAAAATTGTAAAAAATGGTGATGGTAGTGCTTTAATGAGAAATCCTAAGTTAGCGGGGGAAGTAATAAAGGCGGTTGTAAAGGAGGCTGTAAAACCCGTAACAGTAAAAATAAGAAAAGGTTGGGATGATGAAAGCGTTAATGCTGTAGAAATGGCAAAACGGATAGAAGATAGTGGAGGAAAGGCGGTTGCGGTACATGGCAGAACCCGTGAACAGTTTTATACGGGTAAAGCAGATTGGGACATTATTCGACAGGTAAAAGAAGCGGTAAGTATCCCTGTAATTGGAAATGGGGATGTATTTACCGTTGAGGATGCCATGAATCTATTACAACAAAGCAAATGTGATGGCATTATGGTGGCTAGAGGTGCTCAGGGAAACCCATTTCTGTTTCATAGAATTGGTTATTATATAGAAAATAATAGGGTCTTGCCAAAGCCAACAATTAAGCAGGTAATGGATACTATACGAAGACATATGGTTTTGGTGATTAAGTATAAGGGGGAGTATGTAGCAATAAGGGAAATGCGCAAACACATTGCATGGTATTTAAAAGGGTTTAAAAATGCTGCTGAAGTGCGACGACAGATTAATGTTGTCCAATCTATAGAGGAGATGGATAAAATTCTTCTGCAATACTTAGGTACATTTTCTTCATAAGAATATCTAAAAAAATCGTATAACCCTAGGCTAAAAGTTAATAATAGAAATACGTTTATTCACTGCGGTAGGCTACTAGCGTTTTGGGAAGGAAGGTATTTATGAAACGAATTGTTAGTATTAGCATAGGGAGTTCTAAAAGAGATAGTTGTGTACAAGTGGAATTGTTGGGAGAAAAATTTGTTATAGAGAGAATTGGCACTGATGGCAGTATAAAAAAAGCTTTGACGTTAATTGAAGAATTAGACGGTAAAGTAGCGGCATTAGGAATGGGAGGTATTGATTTATATCTATGGGCAGGAAAAAATAGGTACACCATTAGAGAAGCTTTGCCTTTAAAAAGGGCAGCAAGAATCACACCAATCGTAGACGGCTCTGGGTTGAAGAATACCTTAGAGCCTAAGGTGATTCGATATTTAGAGGAAAAAGATATTATACATTTTAGAGAAAAAACAACCTTAATTACCTGTGCTCTAGACCGTTATGGTATGGCAGAAGCTATTGATGCTTATGAAGGTAAAATAATTCTAGGGGATATTCTCTTTGCTTTAGGCGTAAATCTACCTATCTTTTCTTTAAATCGCATGCAAAAAATTGCTAAATGCATAGCTCCTATAGTTTGCAGACTACCCTTTAAGATGTTATATCCAACTGGCAATAAGCAAAACAAAAACATAAAAAACAAACTAAATAAATATTATAATACTGCAGATATCATTGCTGGTGACTTTCATTATATAAAACGTTACATGCCCCAATCTATGAAGGGAAAAATAGTTATCACCAATACTATAACAAGGGATGATACTTTAGAATTAAAGGCGAGAGAAGTGTACCTTTTGGTTACCACTACGCCACAGTTAGGAGATAGGTCTTTTGGTACCAACGTTATGGAGGCAATGATGACAGCTATTATTCAGGAGGGGGAGTATAAGAGCTACGAAGAAGTTATTGAAGCCATCAATTTAAAACCTAGGATAGAGTACCTCCAAACGCAGTCTAATGTTTGAAAAACTGATAAAAGGAGAAAACCGATAATTTAGCCCTGCTTTTGGCTTGACAATTAAAAACTACTGGCTTATAATAACTACAATATATTAATTGGAAAGCACTGTAAAAAGGCAGTGCTATTATGATGTCTTAAGGGTAAATTTACCATCAGTAATGAAGAATAAATTAGGAATAAGGACATATATTATCAAAATATATCATACACATTTACTATTCCTTTATAATATAGATGTGTGCCTGTGAATTTTAATATATTCAGTATTGCGTTTGCGGGTTTTAGCTACGTTTTTTAGTTGAGGGGAAACTCGTAAAATCTGGATATTAGAATTCAAGTATAAAGTTGCAAGTCTGTAGGATTTAGAGTAGTAAAAACTTCAATGATGAATAGGATAAATAAATATCTTACATAAAAAGGAGAGAGAACCATGGTAGATAAAGAAGTTGTATTAACCCTCAAGGGACTTAAAAAAATAGAAGATGAAATAGAGCACTTGAAAACCGTTAGAAGGAAAGAGGTAGCTGAGCGAATTAAGCAAGCTATTGCTTTTGGGGATATAAGTGAAAACTCTGAGTATGATGAAGCAAAAAATGAACAAGCCCAAGTTGAAGAAAGAATCATGAAGTTAGAAAGCATGTTAAAGAAGGCAAGAGTGATTGATGAGGATGATATAAGCTTAGATCAAGTGAGTATAGGGACTACTGTACAGGTGAAAGACATAGAGTTTGATGAAATTGTAGAGTATACTATTGTTGGCTCTGCTGAAGCAGACCCTTATGAATTAAAAATATCTAACGAATCTCCTGTGGGTAGAGCACTTTTAGGTAAGAAAATAGGGGCTATTGTAGAGGTGCAAATTCCTGATGGTGTAACAAAATATGAAGTATTGAAGATAGAAAAGGGCGAAATAGACGGATAAAAACTAAGGCGATGATATACACATAGATTACTTACTATTGGGAGGGTGGATACGCAAATGACAAATAAGCATGAAGAAGAAAAAAGTTTAAGTGAACTTTTGCAAATAAGAAGAGAAAAATTAAATCACTTAAAAAGCATAGGAAAAGATCCCTTTAAAGTTGAGAAAGTTGATGTGACACATCATAGTCAACAGATAAAAGAAAAGTTTAATGAATTAGAGGGGCAGAGGGTAACGATTGCAGGAAGAATTATGGCCAAGAGAGGTCATGGTAAGGCTGGATTTATAAATATACAAGATAAAGAAGGACGTATTCAAGCTTATGTAAGAGAAGATGCTATTGGAGAAGAGGCATATAGCTTATTTGTTGAATATGATATTGGAGATATTATCGAAATTAAAGGTGATGTATTCAAAACACAAAAGGGCGAAATATCTGTAAAGGCATTTGAAGTTTATCTAGTATCAAAATCTTTACAAATTTTACCGGACAAGTGGCATGGTTTAAAAGATCCAGACTTGAGATATAGACAAAGATATGTTGATTTAATAGTAAATCCCGACGTTAAGGAAACTTTCTTGAAGAGAAATAAGATCATCAAAGCGATAAGAAGTTTTCTAGACGATAGGGGTTACTTAGAGGTAGAAACACCTATTCTTACAACTGTTGCTGGTGGTGCAGCAGCAAGACCTTTTTTAACTCATCATAACACGCTGGATTTGGACATGCAGCTTAGAATAGCAAATGAACTTTACCTAAAGAGGCTGATAGTAGGGGGATTTGACAAGGTCTATGAGATGGGGAAAATGTTTAGAAATGAGGGGATATCTATAAAGCATAACCCTGAATTTACGAATATAGAGCTTTATGCAGCCTATGAGGACTACGAATCTATGATGGAAATAACAGAGAACTTAGTAGCATACTGTGCAGAAAAGGTAAATGGAACTACAGTAGTAAACTATCAAGGAATAGAAATAGATTTCAAGCCCCCTTGGAAAAGAGCTTCTATGCATGATTTGGTTAAAGAGAAAACAAATGTTGACTTCTATGCTATTGAAAGCGATGAAGCGGCAAGAAAAATTGCTAAGAATCAATTGCATTTAGATGTCAAAGATAGTATGACGAGAGGACATCTTGTGAATTTAGCTTTTGAAGAGTTTTGTGAAAAGGATTTAGTTCAACCAACTTTTGTATTGCATCACCCTGTAGAGGTTTCACCTCTTGCTAAGAGAAATCCAGACAATCCAATGATTACAAATAGATTCGAAGCTTTTGCAAATACGTGGGAAATTGCGAATGCTTTTTCAGAGTTGAATGATCCTATTGATCAAAAACAAAGGTTTGAAGAACAATTAAAACAAAGAGAATCTGGAGATGAGGAAGCTCATCCAATGGATGAAGACTTTATCAATGCATTAGAAGTAGGATTACCGCCTACCGGTGGACTAGGAATTGGTGTGGACAGGCTGATCATGCTTCTTACTGACTCAGCATCTATTAGAGACATCATTTTATTTCCAACAATGAAGCCAATAGTAAAAGAGGATTAGGGTAACCTAGTCCTCTTTTTACACATAGAAGACAAAGGGTATCGCTGGGTCTTCGCATGCAGGGCTTAGTGGTTTCTCTATCTTTGCAAAAAAACTTAGAAAAAGTATTGACAAGGGCAAGGAAGTTTGGTATAGTAGTAAAAGTCGCCGCCAGCAAGGGGTGACAGGAAAGAAGAAAGTTCGACACAGATGAAAAAGAAATTTTTAAAAAAGTGTTGACATAAGATAGCAAAGTATGATATAGTAGTTAAGTCGCCAAACGAGGGTGGCAGAAAAAAGGTCTTTGAAAATTAAACAGTATAGATATTAAGCCAGCAACCTGAAAGATTCTGATGAATTTTTAGAAGGTAAGAAATTAAGAAAGTTATAAATTTTATGTTTCCTTTAGTGATAAAAAACCAAAGGAAACGAAACATAAAATTTCTAACAAAGTAGCTAACACAAAATCAAAGATTTTGGTTACAATACTTTTATTAAGAGTTTGATCCTGGCTCAGGATGAACGCTGGCGGCGTGCCTAACACATGCAAGTCGAGCGAACCGATTTATCGGAAGCCTTCGGGTGGAAGATGATGAGGTTAGCGGCGGACGGGTGAGTAACGCGTGGGTAACCTACCTTGTACAGGGGGATAACAGTCGGAAACGATTGCTAATACCGCATAAAGCTATTTTAAGGCATCTTAGAATAGCCAAAGATTTATTGGTACAAGATGGGCCCGCGTCTGATTAGCTAGTTGGTGGGGTAAAGGCCTACCAAGGCGACGATCAGTAGCCGACCTGAGAGGGTGACCGGCCACACTGGAACTGAGACACGGTCCAGACTCCTACGGGAGGCAGCAGTGGGGGATATTGCACAATGGGGGAAACCCTGATGCAGCGACGCCGCGTGAGCGAAGAAGGCCTTCGGGTCGTAAAGCTCTGTTTCGAGGGAAGAAAAATGACGGTACCTCGGGAGGAAGCCCCGGCTAACTACGTGCCAGCAGCCGCGGTAATACGTAGGGGGCAAGCGTTATCCGGAATCACTGGGCGTAAAGGGTGCGTAGGCGGCCAATAAAGTCTAGGGTGAAAGGCTACGGCTCAACCGTAGTAAGCCTTGGAAACTTATTGGCTTGAGTGCAGGAGAGGAGAGTGGAATTCCTAGTGTAGCGGTGAAATGCGTAGATATTAGGAGGAACACCAGTGGCGAAGGCGACTCTCTGGACTGTAACTGACGCTGAGGCACGAAAGCGTGGGGAGCGAACAGGATTAGATACCCTGGTAGTCCACGCCGTAAACGATGAGTGCTAGGTGTTGGGGGTCAAACCTCAGTGCCGCAGCTAACGCATTAAGCACTCCGCCTGGGGAGTACGCACGCAAGTGTGAAACTCAAAGGAATTGACGGGGACCCGCACAAGCAGCGGAGCATGTGGTTTAATTCGAAGCAACGCGAAGAACCTTACCTGGACTTGACATCCTTATGACCGCTTTTTAACAGAAGCTTTCCCTTCGGGGACAGAAGTGACAGGTGGTGCATGGTTGTCGTCAGCTCGTGTCGTGAGATGTTGGGTTAAGTCCCGCAACGAGCGCAACCCTTGTCTTTAGTTGCCAGCATTTCGGATGGGCACTCTAGAGAGACTGCCGGGGACAACTCGGAGGAAGGTGGGGATGACGTCAAATCATCATGCCCCTTATGTTCAGGGCTACACACGTGCTACAATGGCCGATACAAAGGGCAGCGAAGGAGTAATCTGGAGCGAATCTCATAAAGTCGGTCTCAGTTCGGATTGTGGGCTGAAACTCGCCCACATGAAGTTGGAGTTGCTAGTAATCGCGAATCAGAATGTCGCGGTGAATGCGTTCCCGGGTCTTGTACACACCGCCCGTCACACCATGGGAGTCGGAAGCGCCCGAAGCCAGCTACTTTAACCGAAAGGAGAGAGCTGTCGAAGGTGAAGCCGATGACTGGGGTGAAGTCGTAACAAGGTAGCCGTATCGGAAGGTGCGGCTGGATCACCTCCTTTCTAAGGAGAAAGGCTTTTACTATACTGTTTAATTTTGAGGGACTTTTGTTTCTCAATAAGCAGACAACCAAAATCTTAGATTTTGTGTTAGTCGCTTAGTTAAAAATTCTGTAATCCACGACAATGGTTTTAAACCAACAAAAAATGAATGGAAGAATTTTTAACATCTATAGTCTTTTAGATTGTTCTTTGAAAACTAAACAATGATATGAGAAAGAAAAAAGCTGAAGTAATTCACTAAAGGTCAAGTTATTAAGGGCAAAGGGTGGATGCCTTGGCACTAGGAGCCGAAGAAGGACGTGGTAAGCTGCGAAAAGCCACGGGGAACCGCAAGCAGGTTTTGATCCGTGGATGTCCGAATGGGGAAACCCACTTGGGGTAATGTCCAAGTATCTATTACTGAATTCATAGGTAATAGAAGGTAGACCGGGGGAACTGAAACATCTAAGTACCCCGAGGAAGAGAAAGAAAAATCGATTCCCTCAGTAGCGGCGAGCGAAAGGGGAAGAGCCCAAACCAAAGACTTAAGTTTTTGGGGTTGCGGACATCTTTATAGAGGACGAATAAAAGTAGTTAAAGAGAGTTGGAAAACTCCACCATAGAGGGTAAAAGTCCCGTAAGCGAAACTTTGAAGGTCTTTGAGGATGATCCAGAGTACCACGGGACACGTGAAACCCTGTGGGAAGCAGGGGGGACCACCCCCCAAGGCTAAATACTACCTAGTGACCGATAGCGCATAGTACCGTGAGGGAAAGGTGAAAAGAACCCCGGGAGGGGAGTGAAAAAGAACCTGAAACCTTTTGCCTACAAGCTGTGGAAGCACTTTATATGTGTGACCGCGTACTTTTTGTAGAACGGGCCAACGAGTTATGGTATGTAGCAAGGTTAAGTACTGAAGGTACGGAGCCGAAGGGAAACCGAGTCTTAATAGGGCGACAAGTTACATGCTATAGACCCGAAACCGTGCGATCTACCCATGGGCAGGATGAAGCGGAAGTAAAATTTCGTGGAGGTCCGAACCAGTTGACGTTGAAAAGTCATTGGATGACCTGTGGGTAGCGGAGAAATTCCAATCGAGCTCGGAGATAGCTGGTTCTCGCCGAAATAGCTTTAGGGCTAGCCTTGAAATGAGAGTGACGGAGGTAGAGCACTGAATGGTCTAGGGGCCTTCACCGGTTACCAAAACCTATCAAACTCCGAATGCCGTTAACTTATTTTCAGGAGTCAGACTACGAGTGATAAGATCCGTGGTCAAGAGGGAAAGAGCCCAGACCATCAGCTAAGGTCCCAAAGTATACGTTAAGTGGGAAAGGATGTGGAGTTGCACAGACAACCAGGATGTTGGCTTAGAAGCAGCCACTCATTTAAAGAGTGCGTAATAGCTCACTGGTCGAGTGATTCTGCGCCGAAAATGTCCGGGGCTCAAACGTATCACCGAAGCTATGGATGCTGACGTAATCATTAGTAC
The DNA here is from genome assembly GCF_001854185.1 of Clostridium formicaceticum. Lineage (NCBI taxonomy): Bacteria > Bacillati > Bacillota > Clostridia > Peptostreptococcales > Natronincolaceae > Andreesenella > Andreesenella formicacetica. The sequence goes on along the minus strand of NZ_CP017603.1, from coordinate 848,980 downwards.
TTTTATAGAAGAGAAATTAAAGGACATTAAGCCAAAACTAACCGATAGGTTAGAATAAAGTTTTGGCCAAATACCTTAAGCTCAAACGTATCTATGAAGGTAGCAATGATTACGTCAGCGTGGTAGGCGAGCATTCTATGTGGGTTGAAGCTATACCGAAAGGAGTAGTGGACTGCATAGAAGAGAGAATGTTGGCATGAGTAACGAGAGGTAGGTGAGAATCCTACCCGTCGAAAACCTAAGGTTTCCTGAGGAAGGTTCGTCCGCTCAGGGTTAGTCGGGACCTAAGCCGAGGCTGAAAAGCGTAGGCGATGGACAACAGGTTGAGATTCCTGTACCACCTAGAATCGTTTGAGAGATGGGGTGACACAGAAGGATAGGTTGAGCCCACCGTTGGTTGAGTGGGTCTAAGCCAGTAGGGAGCTAAGACAGGCAAATCCGTTTTAGCATAATCCCAAGAGGTGATGGGGAGCGAAAAACAAGTAGCGAAGCAACTGATTCCACACTGTCGAGAAAAGCCTCTATTGAGAAACTAGGTGCCCGTACCGCAAACCGACACAGGTAGGTGAGGAGAGAATCCTAAGACGAGCGGGAGAACCATTGTTAAGGAACTCGGCAAAATGACCCCGTAACTTCGGGAGAAGGGGTGCCGAAGGGTGTGAAGGACTTGCTCCGTAAGCACACTTCGGTCGCAGAGAACAGGCCCAAGCGACTGTTTAGCAAAAACATAGGTCTCTGCAAAGTCGAAAGACGACGTATAGGGGCTGACGCCTGCCCGGTGCTGGAAGGTTAAGGGGAAGTGTTAGGGTAACCGAAGCACAGAACTTAAGCCCCAGTAAACGGCGGCCGTAACTATAACGGTCCTAAGGTAGCGAAATTCCTTGTCGGGTAAGTTCCGACCCGCACGAAAGGCGTAACGATTTGGGCGCTGTCTCAACAATGGACCCGGTGAAATTGTAATACCAGTGAAGATGCTGGTTACCTGCGACAGGACGGAAAGACCCCGTGGAGCTTTACTGCAGCTTGACATTGGATTTTGGTACTAGATGTACAGGATAGGTGGGAGACTTAGAACCTAGGACGCCAGTCTTGGGGGAGTCGACGTTGGGATACCACTCTTGTAGTACTGAAGTTCTAACCATGAACCATGATCTGGTTTTGGGACACTGTCAGGCGGGCAGTTTGACTGGGGCGGTCGCCTCCTAAAAAGTAACGGAGGCGCTCAAAGGTTCCCTCAGCACGGTCGGAAATCGTGCAAAGAGTGCAAAGGCATAAGGGAGCTTGATTGCGAGACCAACAAGTCGAGCAAGGACGAAAGTCGGACTTAGTGATCCGGTGGTACCGAGTGGAAGGGCCATCGCTCAACGGATAAAAGCTACCCCGGGGATAACAGGCTTATCTCCCCCAAGAGTCCACATCGACGGGGAGGTTTGGCACCTCGATGTCGGCTCATCACATCCTGGGGCTGAAGTAGGTCCCAAGGGTTGGGCTGTTCGCCCATTAAAGTGGTACGCGAGCTGGGTTCAGAACGTCGTGAGACAGTTCGGTCCCTATCCGTCGCAGGCGTAGGAAATTTGAGAGGAGCTGTCCTTAGTACGAGAGGACCGGGATGGACGTACCGCTGGTGTACCAGTTGTCTTGCCAAAGGCACCGCTGGGTAGCTATGTACGGAAGGGATAAGTGCTGAAGGCATCTAAGCACGAAGCCCCCCTCAAGATAAGATTTCCCATCCGAAAGGAGTAAGACCCCAGAAAGACTATCTGGTAGATAGGTCGGAGGTGTAAGTGCAGTAATGTATTAAGCTGACCGATACTAATAGGTCGAGGACTTGACCAATAACTCATACATTGTTTAGTTTTGAGGGAATAATACCTCAAATTAAATAAGACATAGGTCATAAGCTAACTAAGTGACCAACAAAGGATGTTAGAAAGTCTCATGATTCCTTCTGATGAAAAGAAGGAAAGGAATCAATCGATTTCTAACTAAGTGACTGACACAAAATTAAAGATTTTGGTCATCTACTTAATATCGTGACAATAGCGAAGGGGTCACACCTGTTCCCATACCGAACACAGTAGTTAAGCCCTTCAGCGCTGATGGTACTTGGCGGGAAGCTGCCTGGGAGAGTAGGTCGTTGCGATATGAAAAAACTTCTACAAAAAACGTAGAAGTTTTTTTGGTTTTCGTTATTCTTGTGTTGCGCTGAAAGGGCTTAATTAAATCAAGGAGGTTAAAAAACTTCATTGATGTTGCTGTTAATCAAAAATATGAACATAAAGGTTGAAGACCATGACCTTTGCATCACCTGCTTAATGCGAGTGTTATTTGCTGGGAAGATATTTAGAAGTGTAGATTTTTGAAATTATCAATGCTAATAAGAATAAATATTAAATTGTAGCAAATTTACTTAAATTCCATAACAAATAATGATATAATAAATAAATAGTACAGCCAACCACAAGGGGGAGATAAAAATGATTTTTCGCGAACTGTTTGCGTCAGCAGGATCTTTTGAAACCTTTTTAAAGGAAGATGAAGATGTTAATCGAGAAAAGACATTGGAGATATATGAAAATATTTTTCTAGAAGAACAACTAATAGAAAAAATAAAAAAAATTGATAAACCGATATATGTGTTGGCCTTTGCTGAAATATGGTGCCCAGATTGTATGATAAATGTACCAGCATTGCAAAAAATGAGAGATATCAATGAAAATATTAAAATTGGTATTTTGCCTAGGGAAGGTAATGAAGCCTACATGGAGGACTATAAAGTAGGAGGTAAAACAAAACTCCCTACCTTTGTGATTTTGGAGGAAAATTATAAAGAAAAAGGTGTTTTTATAGAAACACCTAAAATCGTAAGAGATATTGTAGCGAATGGTAACGAAGTAGAAGTAATTGTTGCAAAAAGAAAGTACAAAAAAGGGGAATATATTACCAATACGATCGAAGAAATATTAGCTATTATTTTTAGAAAGTAGGCTGTTGCCTACTTTTCTTTTGTGTTGTTTAGACGCTGAGATATTCTCTATAAAATTTAAAAATATGGGTATTTAGTAACCTATAATATCCAAAATACCCAATAAATCTTTATTTATACTTTCTTGAGGATTTTGACATTTAAAAGGCTAGATGATACAATATATTGCGGTCAAAAATATGAATTGCACCAAATCTTGTTCTAAAGACGGAATAGATGGATTTCAAGAAGTTGTGAGGAGGAGTTGCTTATGTTGAAGGTCATGAAACGGGATGGTAGGTTGGTAGAATTTGATGGTTCTAAAATTGTTAATGCAATAAAGAAAGCAATGATAGAGACAACAAAAGGAATAGATGAGGGCTTAAGCAAAAAAATAGCTGAAGAAATTACTTTTAAAATGGAAAATCACACATTGCCTTTACATGTGGAGGAGATACAGGATATGGTGGAGGATATGCTGATGTGCAGCGACAGGAAAGATGCAGCAAAGAGATACATTATTTATAGAAGTCAAAGAAGTAGAAGTCGAACGGCTAGACAAAAGGAAGAAAGCAAACTGTTAACAGATGGTTTTATCAGTACATATAAGCATAAACTTTCTCCGATGCAGCAGTTGGGGAATTTTGTTTACTACAGAACTTATGCTAGATGGCTTCCAGAAGAAGGTAGGCGGGAGTATTGGTGGGAAACCGTCAGAAGGGCTGTAGAGTATAACTGTAGTCTTGTCCCTACTGCAAGGGAAGAAGCAGAGAAACTATTCGATAATGTTTATAACTTAAAACAATTTTTGTCGGGCAGAACTTTTTGGGTAGGAAATACGCCAGTAGCTAGAAGTTATCCTATGGCCAATTATAACTGTGCATTTTTGGTGATAGATAGCTTTGACTCTTTTAAAGATTTATTTTATCTGTTGATGGTAGGCTCGGGAGTAGGAGTAAGGGTTTTAAAAAAAGATGTTAAGGCATTACCTAAGGTTAGAATAGATTATGATATTATACATAAAGATTACACCCCTGTACCTAGGAACTTGAGAGAAGATAATACTAGTTTAGAGTTTGTACATAAAAACACAGTGAAAATCACTGTAGGTGACAGTAAAGAAGGTTGGACGCAGGCTTTAGACTTCTTTTTTAAGTTAGTATATAGCCATGAGTATAGGAACATAAAAACAATTATTATTAATTATGATCATGTAAGACCTAGAGGAGAAAAGTTAAAAACCTTTGGGGGAACAGCCAGCGGTCATGAGAGTTTAAAAAATATGTTTTATAAAATAAATAAAGTTATTAAAAGTAAGAGTAAAGCAAATGACTCGAACAAAGTGAAACTAAGGCCCATCGACTGTCTTGATATAGCTAACATTATTGGAGAAAATGTTGTAGTCGGTGGAGTAAGACGTACTGCTGAAATGGTTTTAATTGATCAGCAGGATAGAGAATGTATTGAAGCTAAGTCTAACCTTTATAAACAAATCGAAGGCCAATGGATGGTAGACAACGAGATTATCCATAGACAAATGAGTAATAACTCCATTTATTACGAATCTAAACCCACTAGAGAAGAACTACATTGGCTAATGGAGAGAATGAGATACTCAGGGGAACCTGGGTGGGTAAATGCTGAAGCTGCTTTAAAAAGGAGACCTAATGTAAAGGGGGTCAACCCCTGCGGAGAGATTCTTTTAGATTCTAGAGGGCTGTGTAATTTAACGACCGTGAATGTTTATGCTTTTGTCAAAGAGGATGGTACTTTGGATCAAGAAGGTTTAATGGAGGCTCAAAGGTTATCTGTGAGGGCAAGTTATAGAATGACCTGTGTTGAGCTAGAGTTGCCCATGTGGGATGCTGTACAAAAGAGAGATAAATTGCTGGGATGTTCTTTGACAGGTTGGCAGGATATGGTGAATGCTACGGGTATTACAAAAGAAAAAGAAATCGAGTTACTGAGATGTTTAAGGGAAACAGCCCATAGGGAGGCGAAGTCGTATGCCGAGGCTATTGGAGAAAATGCACCTTTATTGGTAACAACAATTAAACCTGAAGGAACTTTAAGCCAATTACCGATTGTCTCTAGCGGTGTTCATTACTCTCATGCTCCCTATTATATAAGGAGAATACGTGTAAGTGCTGATGATCCCTTAGTAAAAGTTTGTGAGGAACTAGGCTATCCTGTTTTCCCAGAAGTAGGTCAAGAATGGGAGACTTGTTCTACGAAAGTAGTAGAGTTTCCGGTAAAAGCACCTCAGGGCAAAACCAAATATGATATATCTGCAATAGAACAATTAAAAAACTATAAAATGTTTATGGATCATTATGTGGATCACAATTGTTCTATAACCATACATGTTAGGGAACATGAATGGGAGCAGGTGGGAAATTGGGTATGGAATGATTGGGAGGACATAGTAGCTGTATCCTTCCTATCATTAGAAGAACATTTCTATAAGTTATTACCCTATGAGGCAATAGATGAAAAAGAGTATAACAAAAGAGCAGAGCTTATGAAGGACTTTATTCCTTCTCTAATTAGTAAGTATGAGAAACAAGAGATTGAATTGGAATTTAATAGCGATGATTGTGCAACAGGGGTATGTCCGATTCGATAAATAATCAACAGCCTATCTTTTTCTATTAAGTGCCTTTAAGGAAGTTAGGTTATGCTAGGTGGTGCAAATAAGGCACCAATAATTGTCTAAAAGCTTTCTAATTAAAAGATCTTCATCTCTAATTATTAGCAGAGATGAAGATCTTTTTTATATTCCATACTGAAAAGAGTTAATGAAAATAATCCATAAGATGACTATAGATTATAGAAAGAGGGTATGAAGGAAAAAAATTATAAAAAAATATTGACATTAATACCTATAGGGGGTATATTATACCCATGGGGGGTATAAGGTGTTGATTTATATAAAAGCCCCTAACAAGATATCCTTATAGGAAGTAGAAAATAGTATATTGGAGATGAAATTATGAAAACCCCTATAAAAATACTAATAGGTATAGGAATTGCTATCTTTTTTCTAATACTAAATATAGCAGAAAATGAGAGCAGTTTAATAGCAGAAACAGCATCTATGAAAGCACCCTTAAGTCAACAGGTACGGGAGGGGGTGGATAATAATCTTAAAGTTAAGGGAGAACTTAATGAGAGTCAAGCCTTGAGGAATTATTTTAATACAGATAATTTAAAAGAAAGTCTCCTAACAGCAGATATCATTATAGTAGAGGTGGAAGAGAAGTATTCCGCTGCTGAAATTGTAGTTTTCATGATATTGATTGGAGTTATGGCTATAATTGCTTTTGTGCTGGTTAAGCAGGGCTCAAAACAAACTTCAAGGGAATATGATAAAATGTCTTCCGTAGAATTTTCAACGCAAAAAGAATCAACCATTACCTTTGCGGATATTGCAGGAAATGAAGAAGCAAAGGAAAGCATCATGGAGTTGGCAGATTTTTTGAAAAATCCTGAAAAATATCAGCGTTATGGTGCTAGGATGCCAAAAGGAGTAATTTTATATGGTCCTCCCGGTACAGGTAAGACTTTAATGGCGAAAGCCTTAGCAAGTGAAGCTGGTGTTGACTTTTTAGCTGTTTCAGGTTCTGATTTTGTACAGGTTTACGCAGGTCTTGGGGCTGGAAGGATTAGAAATCTTTTCAAGAGTGCTAGAGAAAAAGGAAAGTGTGTAATCTTTATTGATGAGATAGATGCTATAGGAAAAAAACGAGATACCGGTGGTTTAGGGGGCAGCGATGAATCTAATAGAACTCTAAATGCGTTGTTGACAGAAATGTCAGGATTTAAAGGAAGTGAAGGGATTATTGTTATGGCTGCCACTAATCGACTAGACATTTTAGATGAAGCACTTCTAAGACCCGGTCGTTTTGACAGACAAATAGAGATAGGTCTACCGGATTTAAAGGCGAGGCAGGATATTTTAAAGTTATATACACAAAATAGACCCATAGAAGATACCATTAGCATTGAAAAAATTGCTCAACAAACTGTTTACTTTAGTGGAGCACAACTGGAAAATCTAATGAATGAAGCAGCCATCTATGCAGCTAGAGAAAGTGCAAGTTTTATCTCAGAAAAACATATTGACAGGGCTTTATGTACGGTGATTGCTGGAGAAGAAAAAAAAGATAGAAGTAATATTAAAGAAGAGGAACGAAGGATCACAGCCTATCATGAAGCAGGCCACACCATTGCTGCAAAACTGCTATCCTCTGAAAATAGAGTAACAAAGGTAACAATTATACCGACCACCAAGGGGGCAGGAGGATTCAGTATGAATATTCCTCATGACAGCATGTATCATAGGAAAAAAGATATGTTTCATAGTATTAAAATTGCTCTTGCTGGTAGGGTTGTAGAAGAACTAGTTTTTGGAGAAGAAAATATAACTACAGGGGCAAGGAATGATATCCAAAAAGCTACGGAGATCTTAGTAATTATGATAAGGCAACTTGGCATGAATGAAGAAGTAGGTATAATCAATTATGATATCCTGATGGGAGAATCCAGAGGGGCTGGTGAAAGATTAGCTGAGATATGCAATAAAGAAATGAAGAGACTGTATGCAGAGACAAAAGAGCTTATAGAAGAGAACATCCACTTAGTGCATGCTATTGCAGGTGAATTAATGGCAAGGGAAACATTAAAAGAGGATGAAGTCAATAGAGTAATCAATAACTTTAAGGTAGCTTAGGCTATCTTTTTTTCTGCTGTTATCATGGTCTATCTTATTGGAGATAAGATAGATTCTATGTTGATAATTCTTTAATATATGCCGTAGCAGATGTTATGATATAAATTTTTATTTTTAAAAATTTGTGTTTTTTAATACAATCCAAATTTGCTTTAGTATAGCATATCAACTAAAGTATACCTTGATTAATACAGTTCATCTGTACTAGTACACACGTGTTTTCCGCGCCTTGCTTATAAGGTGGACTTATCATTATACTAAAAGTGACAATCCTGCTACGCATAGATGTAGGTCTTAAAACCTGAACTTTAATATACACAGTCTATGGTTTCACCCTTAGTATATTAAAATTCATAGCGTACATCTATGTAAAAAGTATAGGGAAAAAGTTTATAAAATTAAAGAAAATTAATAAGGAAATTATGAAGTTAAAAAATGCTGAGGGGGATACTTGTATGGAAGAAAAAATCTATTCGATTGATCCTGTAACAGAAGAACTTGCCAGAAAAGCTGAAAAAGAAGGAATCGAAACTTTATGGGATAGAAAAAAAGTAATGAAAACGCCTTGTGGTTTTGGTGAACAAGGTCTTTGCTGCAGAATATGTGCTATGGGGCCCTGTAGAATAAGTCCTACAGAAGGTAAAGGCGCACAAAAGGGTATTTGTGGAGCAACAGCAGATGTTATTATTGCTAGAAATTTAGCTAGAATGATTGCTGCTGGAACAGCTACCCACTCTGATCATGGAAGAGATATAGCGCATGTTTTACATATGGCAAAGAGAGATGGAAACTATAAAATAACTGATGAGAAAAAACTTTTAAACCTAGCCAAAGAATGGGAAGTAGAGATAGAAAATAGAGATATCTATGATATCGCCCACGAAGTAGCAGAAATTGCCCTTAATGAATTTGGAAAACCTTTTGGAACTTTACGATTTTTAGAAAGAGCTCCTGAGCAAAGAAAGAGCGTATGGGAAAAGAATGATATAAGAACTGGTGCTATAGACAAGGAAATCGCAACGATTATGCACTCTACACATATAGGATGCTGTGCCGATGCAAAAGATTTAGTACATAAGGGAATGAGGGCTTCACTTGCTGATGGCTGGGGAGGTTCTATGATTGGCACAGAATTTAGTGATATCTTGTTTGGGGTGCCTGTACCAAGAGAAACAGAGGCAAACCTAGGGGTATTAGAAGAAGATCAAGTAAATATCATCGTCCATGGGCATGAACCTTCCTTATCTGAAATGATGGTTTTGGCGGCAGAAGATCCAGAATTATTGCAGCTTGCAAAAGAAGTTGGAGCAAAAGGTATAAATTTATCTGGTATGTGTTGTACAGCCAATGAAGTTACCATGAGACATGGTGTAAAAATAGCAGGAAACTTGAATCAGCAGGAGCTTGCTGTGCTTACAGGAGCAGTAGAAGCTATTATCGTAGATGTTCAGTGTATATTTCCAGCCCTTGCTCCTCTTACAAAATGTTATCATACGAAGTTTATTACTACCTCTCCAAAGGCTAAGATTACTGGTGCAACCCATATGGAATTTGAAGAAGAAAAAGCCCTGCAGTCTGCCAAGGAGATTGTTAGAGAAGCTGTTTTGAATTTTAAAAATAGAGATACAAAAAAAGTATTTATACCTAAAACGAAATCTCATGCAGTGGTGGGCTATAGTGTTGAAGCTATAAAAAGCCAACTAGATAGAGTTGTAAATTCTCAACTAGATGAGGGTGGAACATTAAAACCTCTTGCTGACTGTATAGCTTCTGGCGTTATAAGAGGAGCAGCGGGAGTTGTTGGGTGTAATAACCCAAAAGTGAAACATGACTATGGCCATGTGGAACTTATGAAAGAATTAATCAAAAACGATGTGATTGTTGTAACTACCGGATGTGCAGCACAAGCAGCAGCGAAAGCTGGATTGATGAGCAAAGAAGCAAGAAAACTTGCCGGAAAAGGCCTTGCAAAAGTATGTGAGCTGGTAGATATACCACCAGTGCTTCATATGGGTTCCTGCGTTGATATAAGCCGCATACTTGTGCTGGTATCTGAACTTGCTAAGTTATTAAAAGTAGATATAAGTGATTTACCAGTAGTTGGTGCAGCCCCAGAATGGATGTCGGAAAAAGCTATTGCCATAGGAACCTATGTGGTTACTTCAGGTATTGACACTTGGCTTGGGGTGGTTCCTCCAGTAACAGGTAGTGATATCATTGTTGATATATTAACTAACAAAGCAGAAGATATAGTAGGAGCAAAGTTTCACGTGGAGCCTGATCCTCACAAAGCAGCGCAGCAGATGATTGAAAGAATTGAAGAAAAACGAGAAGCTTTAGGGTTAGCAACTGAAGCAGTAGAAGCATAAGTCAGTGAATTTCTCCAACTAAAGCAAATATCAAGGAATCAGGTGGAGACGCTACTCCCCTAATCCAACCTGATTCAAAGTTCCTTTATAGAACTTGAGATCTTAATCCAGTAAAGTGTTTGGTGAAAAAGCAAGCTAGCATTAAGTAATGCTGAACTTGCTTTTTTATCATGATTTTACTTTTAGAGTATAAGCCCCCCCACCTCTAAGTGTTAGCGTAGGTGGGATTTTCAATCAGGTGGAGTAGACTCTCCACCTGATTCCCCGATGTTCAGTTTTAGCTGGAGGAGTTCACTGATTTAGAAAATAATTATAGATACTAAGCATCCCATCTTTAATTTGTTGATTATCCGTCTTAGAAACACTAATTTTTATTAAGTTCATTTTTTGATTTTTTTCTAAATAACTTTCTCGAATATCTTTAATAATAATGCCTTTTTTAGAAAGTTCAGGTAGTATAACATTATATTGTATAGGTTTAGTTGATTTCATAGAAAGGAAAAATCCAGTATGAGGAATATTGGCATCTAAAACTTCACGATCAAAACTATTGCAAATATTTTTTAAGTAATCCATACGCTTTTTGTATATGCGCTTTAATCGTGTTACTGATCGTTTGAACATTCCATTATTGATATAAATATCTAAAGCGCCTTGCGGAAGCATAGAAGTATGAATGTCAGTCCACTGTTTATATCTTAAAAATTGAGATACTAATATTTCTGGTAAAACTACTGCTGCAATTCTTAAACCAGGTAATAAGATTTTAGAGAATGTTTTTAGATAAATAACTCTATCGGTGGTATCTAATGAATATATAGGATCATTACGGGAATCTGTATCTAAATCTGAAAGATAATCATCTTCTAGAATATACACATCATATTTTTGAGCTAATCTTAAAATTTCTTTTTTCTCATCCATTGAATAACTACTTCCAATGGGATTATGAAATCTAGGTACGATATAGAAAAACTTGATATCTTCTTCTTGAAAAATTCTCTCCAATCTATTTAGATCCATCCCATGAAAGTTTCTATCTATTCCAATCGTTCTAACTGAATGTAGCTGTAAGTTTTTAATCATTCTATCATAGGTAGGATTTTCTACTAAAATCGTATTTTTGCCATTAGGAAATTGCAAGTTAGTTAGTATGCTTGCTGCTTGCTGTGATCCTGATGTAACGACGATTTGGGTAGGTTTACAAAAAACTTGATAGTTCTGGAGGTGTTTTCTAAGGGTTTCGATTAATGAAGGCAAACCCCGCGTTTCTCCATAAGAAAACAGATACATTTTATATTTTTCCATAGCTTGGTCCAGGCAATGATGAAATTCATCGTAAGGAAGTATATTTATGTCAGGAAGTACTGTAGAAAAATATATATTTGATTTACTTAAGCCTTCTTTTTTGTGTTTCGATACTAAATAATATCCACTTTTAGGAGCAGAATAGATAAAATGTTCTTGCTCTAATTCTTTATAGGCTCTAACCACAGTTAGCTTACTACATTGAAATTTATCTGCAAGGGATCTTATAGAAGGTAGTTTTTGCCCTGTTTTTATTTTCTTTTCCTGTGATAAATTTCTTATATAATCAATAATCAAAGCATATTTATTCAAATCAATCCTCCATTCTACATTGCTGCACAAATTTTTTGCTGTGATTGTCTGTATATCTTTTATCTTATTATACTAGAAATAAGCGCACCAAAGTATAAAAATAGACAATAACAAACTTTTTTTTACATAGTTTTAAAAAAAAGCTCAATAATAATTGAAGAAAGGATTTGTCCTTCGGTGTATTGCTAAGGCACTCACTTTTTTAAGTGAGAAATCAAGTACTACATCCTCGAGGTAAATTCGGCGACAATTTAAGGGGAGTAAAAATTTCCCTTTGAATTAAATTTTATTTTATTTAGCATATTCAAGAACTTCATAAAAGTTAAATTAAAGGAGATGATAGAAAATGGATAGAAAAATGGCGCCATTAGAGTTAAGACAACATATTATAGAATTTTTAAGGGAACATAAAAGTGCTTCTTTAGCTACCTGTAAGGATGGTATAGCTAGATGTAGTCCTGTACAATATTTTCTCGGAGAAGAAATGGATCTATATATTTTATCTGCAGGAGGGGAGAAATTTAAGGCTATCCAGCAAAACCCTAATGTATGTTTATTAGTAAATACTGAGTACATTAACTATAAGCGCATTAAAGGCATCCAAGTATTTGGGCAGGCAACGATTTGCGCTCAAGATAGAAGGGTTTATGAAGAAGCGATGAAATATAATCCTGATAATGAAATTGTAACGTTTAAAGGTAATCAGCTAAAGGCCATCAAGATTGTGCCAACTGAAGTAGTTTACTTAGATGCTTTAGAGAGCGGTGATAGAACAAAGCAAATTTTAAGACATGAAGAAGTAATTCTTCAGCAGGATGACTTACTAATGATGCACTAAAGTAAATTTATTCTTCGGTGTATTGATAATTGAGAAGTTTTAAACAAAATAAGTTTATACCGCATATTAAAAATCAAAAGATGGTATGTACACTATGTGGGAAAAAATGTTATTGGTGTAAGAGTAAGTCTTTCCTAAACCTTTCTGTGCATTAAACTATAGTGGGTTTGAAACCATAAATGGGTTCATAGATACTTTCAAAATAGGGAGACCAAAGTTTAAGCTATATGTAAATAAAGAAGATGTAATTGTTAAGGCAGAAGTAATTATATCCGCTCCCTGCGGTAACGGATATAATATAGCTAAGCATCTCGAAGGTAAAAAACTTGGAGAAGAAGCTAAAAAAATTGTAGCAAAATATTGGCACAGCTTTCCTTGTATGGGAGAAATGCATATTGATCCAGAGATTGGAGATACAATATTGCATATTGGCGGATATATTCATTATTCTGCCTTAGACCATGCGGAAATCGTTAGAGTATGACCAAAAAATTGTGTTAGCAATACCATTGAACAATGCCACAAGCTAGACGTTTTCCAGCGTCCCCTGCAGGTTGAGAACGGTAGTCGTCTGGATTCTTATGAATAATAACTGCCTTGCCGATAGCATCAGCAGGTTTAAACTTATTGGTGAAAAAGCTCATTCTAGCATAACCGTTATTGGAAAACAGCACAGGAAAGTCCCCAGCATGGTTACCATGAGGTTGACCATGGGGGGCCCAGTGTTCACCAGCTTGCTGAAAAGGGTCTTCAGGATCACTGACTTCGCAGCTTCCAAATTCATGGAGATGGAAGCCATGTGGTCCTACAGGAGCATCATCATTGGTAGCTGGCTGGTAGGGGGGAAGACCCTTCACCTCTACGTAAACTTCTGTGCCCCCTGGTACTTCTTTAAACCAAACAGAACCTTGAATTTCAGGTTGAAGTGGCCCTCCTTTTATATAGGCCACCGCCAATGATTGGGCATGGGGATAAGCATAGCAATTATTATTAGGATAAGAATATGATTGATACATATAAATGAACTCCTTTACAAATTATTTTTTAGAAAAAAACAAACTAATTTTTTCTATCCAATACATACTATGAAACTAGTGTAAAAACTGTTAAAAGCAAAAAAAGAGTAGAAAAAATTTTTTGCTCTTTTCTTATCCTTCGGTATATTGCTAAGACCCCCATTTCTAGGTGAACAAACTAAGTGACTAACACCAAATTAAAGGTTTAAGTTATCTACTTATGCAAATGAGAGACCAAGCACTACATCCTCGAAGTAAATTCGGCTACAATTCAGAGAGAGTAAAAACTCCCCTGAATTGTAGCCGAATTTTATTTAGAGATGCTATAAATTTTTTATTGATAATTTTCATGATGATGACATATCTATATAGATAACCAACTACAAAGCTTAACAAAATACAGACCGTATGCATTTGCAGGAAATGACTACAATGTTCAATTCATGTAAGTGAAAAATCCATAAAGAAATTTGCATGTTTGAGCGGTAGCGAGTTTGCAAATTTTAGGATTTTTCACTGGAGTGAATTGCTAACATTGTTCATTTCTGAAACCGCAGGAGGGCGTATTTTATTAAGGTATAAATTGGTTATTTATATAGATGTGCGCTTCTAAAATTAAATTTTAATATACACGGTCTACGGTTTCGCCCCAAAACCGTGGGCTGCAAATATATTAAAATTTAAGGGTACGCATCTATAGAAGAAGTTATAGAAAACCTAAGAAAAAAGTTACTAAATTTTCTAATTTAAAGAAAAAGAAGGTAATAAATATTAGAATATTTGGAATAATTATTGTATACAAAATATTTTTAAAAAAACAAAAATAAAAAAAGGAGTTTTAAATAAAGTAGCGAATATTTTATTTAATCTAATAATTTAAACGATATCATGCGAGGGGGAGAATATATGAAAATATACGAAGCTGGCAAAATAAGAAATATCGCATTATTAGGACATGGAGGATGTGGTAAAACTACATTAACAGAATCAGCATTATATACAGCTAAGCTCATCAATCGAATAGGTAAAGTGGAAGATGGGAATACGGTTTCAGATTTTGACAAAGAGGAGATAGCAAGAAAAATATCTATTAATACTTCTGTTATTCCTATGGAATGGGAAGGACATAAGATCAATTTTATAGATACACCTGGTTACTTCGATTTTGTTGGAGAAGTGCAAAGTGCTATTAAAGTGGCCGGTGGACTGATTATATTGGTGGACGCTACTAGTGGTATTGAAGTAGGAACTGAAAAGGCATGGGATTATGCCGAAGATAAGAAAAAGCCGACCTTTATTTTCATCAATAAAATGGATAGAGAAAATGCTGATTTTGATAAGGTATTAAACCAATTAAGAGAAAAATTCGGTAAAAAAGTAGCACCTTTTCAAATCCCTCTAGGTGAAAAAGAAAATTTTATTGGAAATATAAATGTTGTGAAGATGATTGCTAAGGAATATGATGGAAAAACCTGTACAGAAAAGCCTATTCCAGAAGATAAAATGCAACAAGTAGAAGAAATTAGAGAGATGCTTATGGAATCTGTCGCTGAAACCGATGAAGTACTATTAGAAAAATATTTTAACGGTGAAGCTTTTACACAAGAAGAAATTCAAAACGGATTACGAAAAGGAATTATTAGTGGTGAAATTGTACCTGTATTGTGCGGTGCTACTGCTAAAAATATAGGTATCCATAGTTTATTAAATATGATTAATGATTACTCTCCTTCTCCTATGGATATGCCGCCTAAACAGGGAAAACATCCCCACAAGGATGAAATAGTAGAACGATCACTAGAGTCAGGTCAACCCTTCTCTGCACAAGTATTCAAGACAATTGTTGACCCATATATAGGTAAAATTTCATTGTTTAAAGTGATATCTGGTAGCTTAAAACAAGACATGGAAGTTTTAAATGCAAATAAAGATGAAAAAGAAAAAATAGGAAATTTGTTTTTATTGAGAGGAAAAAATCAAATAGAAATACCTGAGGTGAAGGCTGGAGATATAGGTGCTGTAGCTAAACTACAACATACAAATACAGGGGATACTTTGTGCAGCATAAATCATCCTATTCTCTTTAGTGGTATAGCGTTTGATCAACCTCAGTTATATTTAGCAGTAGAGCCTAAAGCAAGAGGGGATGAAGAAAAGATAAGTTCTGGTCTACAACGTTTAGCAGAAGAAGATCCATCCTTTAGTTTTGAAAGGAATGTAGAAACAAAACAAACTTTAATTCGAGGACATGGTGAACTTCACATTAAGGTAATTACCAGTAAATTAAAAAACAAGTTTGGCGTTGAGGTAGAACTGAGTGATCCTATTGTACCTTATAGAGAAACCATTAAAGGTAAGTCTGATGTGCAGGGAAAACACAAGAAACAGTCTGGTGGTCATGGTCAGTATGGAGATGTTAAGATAAGGTTTGAACCTGCTATGACGGGATTTGAATTTGCTGAAGAAATCTTTGGAGGTTCTGTGCCAAAAGCCTATATTCCAGCGGTAGAAAAAGGTTTAAGGGAATGCTTGGAATGTGGTACTTTAGCAGGATATCCTGTTGTAAATATTAAGGCGATACTTTACGATGGATCTTATCATGATGTAGATTCATCAGAGATGGCATTTAAGATAGCTGCATCCCTAGCCTTTAAAAAAGGAATGGAGACTGCTAAACCAGTACTATTGGAACCGATTGTAAAGGTAAATGTTATTATTCCAGAGGAATATATGGGAGATATTATGGGAGACTTGAATAAGCGGCGGGGTAGAATTGTAGGTATGGAACCACAGCCTAAAGGAATGCAATTAGTCGTGGCAGAAGTACCACAATCAGAAATGTTTAAGTATGCCATTGATCTTCGTTCTATGACGCAAGCTAGAGGAATTTTTACAATGGAGTTCGTCAGATATGAAGAAGTACCTCAAATGATTAGTGAAAAAGTAGTGGAAGCTGCTAAAGCAGCAAAAGTATAAACTTTTTCTTTGAAGCATATGCATAGCATATGCTTTTTTTTTTGAAAAAATTAGGTAAAAAGAAAAAAAGTGATTATTTTCATTGTTTTTGTGGAATTATTTTAATAAATAATCATTAATAATTATTGACAATTCTTTTATTTTTATATAAAATTAAAGTCAAAGAAGGTCAAATAAGTTTAGGAGGTGATGTTGTGGCAAGGATAAGCGATTCTATTGAAGCTTTTTTAAAGCAATTAATTAAAGAAAGTAAAAATCAAACAGTAGAAATTCAAAGGAATGAACTAGCTAAATACTTTGAATGTGCCCCCTCCCAAATAAACTATGTACTGATGACGCGATTTGACTACACGCAAGGATATTATATAGAGAGTCAAAGGGGTGGCGGAGGATACATTAAAATTAGACAGTTGTTATTTAATGAAAATGAAAATCTTTATTATCTTATTATAAAAGAAATTGGTGACAGCATAACAAAAAGCCAAGGAAATCGTCTCATTGCATCTCTTGAAGAGAGAGGTATTATTTCTTTACGGGAGGCAAAACTTATGAGGGCGGCAACGGATGATGCTGCTATTATATCACCATTAAATATAAGGGATGCAATTCGGGCGAATATTTTAAAAAATATGCTGACGGCATTATTAGGCTAGGAGGGAGACCATGGTTTGTCAAGAGTGCAATAGTAGAAAAGCAACGGTGCATATGACAAAAATTATTCAAGGAAAAAAAGAAGAAGTTCACTTGTGTGAGCAGTGTGCAAAGGTAAAAGACACTTTGAACTTTGACAATGCTTTTTCTATACACAACTTTTTAGCTGGACTTTTAGATGTTACGAAGGATCCCCAGCTAAAGGCTCAATACAGCACTTCGGTACAATGTAGCCAATGTGGCATGACTTATGATAGATTTAAGCAGATAGGGAGATTAAATTGTGATCAGTGTTATAAAGAGTTCAAAACGAACTTAGCCCCTCTAATAAGAAAAGTTCATGGTAATCTTCAGCATACAGGAAAAGTTCCTAAAAGAGCCGGGGGAATTATTCGCCTAAAAAGGGAAGTAAATGAATTAAAATTACAATTAAAAGAAGCCATTGACCAACAAGCTTTTGAAAGGGCTGCGGAACTGAGAGATCATATTAAGCAATTGGAAGATACAATAGAAGGAAGATAGGAGGGAAAAGGATGGAGGAATGGTTAAAAAAGGCAGGTCCAGAGGCTGACATTGTTATTAGCAGCAGGGTCAGGATAGCAAGAAATGTTGAAGGCATCCCCTTTCCCCATAATATTACTGATGATAAGGCACAGGAAATCGTAGATAAAGTATACCATGGTATGATAGAGGGAAATAGTAGTTTGAGGGATAAGTTTCAGTTGATTTCTATGAAGGGTATCAGTGAAATAGAACGTTTAAATTATGTGGAAAAGCATCTCATTAGTCCAGACCTTACTAAAAATGTTACAATTGGGAATATGCTTTTAAATAGTGAAGAAACTATTAGTATTATGATTCATGAGGAGGATCATATAAGAATTCAATGTTTGCTTCCAGGACTACAATTAGAAAATGCTTGGAATACGGCAGACAAAATAGATGATTTGCTGGAGGAGAAGATAGATTATGCCTTTGATGAGGAATTAGGTTATTTAACAACTTGTCCTACAAATCTAGGCACAGGGATGAGAGCCTCTGTTATGATGCATTTACCCGCTTTAGGTTTAACGAGGTATATTCAAGGAGTTTTGAGGGCGGCAGGTCAAATCGGTTTAGATGTGAGAGGGATTTATGGAGAAGGAACAGAATTTTTAGGAAATTTATATCAGATATCTAATCAGGTGACCCTTGGCGTAACAGAGAAGGAAATTGTAGGTAATCTTCATGATGTCACGCTGCAAATCATTGAAAAGGAAAGAATAGCTCGCCAAAGCTTGTTAACAACAAAAAAAATTGAGCTAGAAGATAAGGTGTTCCGTTCATTTGGTATCCTTAAAAATGCTAGAAAAATTACTGCTCATGAAGCAATGCAATTGATTTCGGATGTTAAGTTAGGTGTAGATTTGAGATTAATACAGGAAGTTCAGCTAGAAAAATTAAATGGTCTTATTACTATGATTCAACCAGGTTACTTGCAAAAACATTTTAATAGGATACTAGGCGTTGATGAAAGAGATGTAAAAAGAGCAGAATTAATAAGAGAAGTATTGTAGGATAGGAGGTTATTTTATGGCGGTAAATGGCAGATTTACAGAAAGAGCACAGCAATCTATTATTTTATCTCAGCGATATGCTCAACAATTGGGACATAATTATGTAGGAACAGAGCATTTGCTATTGGGTTTATTGCAAGAAGGAGAAGGGATTGGTGCTAAGGCTTTAAAAAATTTAGGTATTGAAATTTCTCAATTGCAAGAAAAAGTAATTGATACAGTGGGAAAGGGATTGCAGCAGCCACAATTAGTGGGTTTTACCCCAAGAACAAAAAGAGTATTTGAACTTAGTTTTGAGGTAGCTAGAAGCTTAGGACATAGTTATATTGGCACAGAACATTTGCTATTGGGTTTAATAGCAGAAGGTGAGGGAATTGCCGCTAAGGTATTAATTCAAATGGGAATAAATTTAGATAAAGCAAAAGAGGAGGTGTTAAAGTTGTTAAATAATAAAGGTCCTCAGAATAACCATCCTAATCTAAACAATCCACAAAAAGGGATCAGTGGTACACCAACCCTTGATAAGTATGGCAGAGATTTAAACCAAATGGTAAGAGAAGGGAAAATAGATCCTGTTATTGGTAGAAATAAGGAAACGCAGAGGGTTATACAAATATTAAGTAGAAGAACAAAAAATAACCCGTGTTTAGTAGGAGAACCTGGTGTGGGAAAAACAGCTGTAGCAGAAGGCTTAGCTCAGCAAATTGTTGAAGGCAATATTCCTGAAATCTTAAAGGATAAAAGAGTTATTACGCTAGATATTTCTTCCATGTTAGCAGGAGCTAAATATAGGGGAGAGTTTGAAGACCGCCTAAAAAAAGTGATGGAGGAAATAAGGCAGGCAGGAAATGTTATTTTATTTATTGATGAGATTCATACGATGGTTGGCGCAGGAGCAGCGGAAGGAGCTATTGATGCCGCTAACATTTTGAAACCAGCTTTAGCTCGGGGAGAATTGCAAACCATCGGCGCTACCACCATTGATGAGTATAGAAAACATATAGAAAAGGATGCTGCACTAGAAAGAAGATTTCAACCTATCATGATAGAAGAGCCTTCTGTAGAAGATACCATTAAAATACTACAGGGATTAAGGGATAAATATGAGGCGCATCATAGGGTAAAAATAACAGACGAAGCACTAACGGCAGCAGGTGAATTATCCCATCGCTATATTACGGATAGATATCTACCAGACAAAGCCATCGATTTAATTGATGAGGCAGCTTCTAAAGTACGGTTAACGGTGGTAACAGCGCCGTCGGATTTAAAAGACTTAGAGGAGACGCTAGCAAAATTGAGCAAAGAAAAGGAAGAAGCCATCAGCCTACAGGATTTTGAGAGAGCAGCACTGTTAAGGGATAAAGAAAAATCTACGAAGGAAGAACTTGAAAAGAGGCAAGTGGATTGGAAGGATAGGAGTCATATCAATAAGGCTATAGTAGATACCGAGGAAATTGCCGAGGTTGTTGCTGATTGGACGGGCATACCGGTGAAAAAGCTTCAACAGGAAGAGTCTGAAAGACTGCTAAATATGGAGAAGATACTACATGAAAGAGTAATTGGCCAAGAAGAAGCGGTGAAGTCTGTATCGAAGGCTATTAGAAGAGCAAGAGTAGGACTAAAAGATCCTAAAAAACCTATTGGTTCTTTTATTTTCTTAGGGCCTACAGGTGTAGGAAAAACAGAATTATCGAGAGCTTTAGCAGAAGCCATGTTTGGTGAAGAGGATGCTATGCTTCGTATAGATATGTCGGAATATATGGAAAAGCACACAGTGTCAAGATTAATAGGCTCCCCCCCTGGTTATGTAGGGTTTGATGAAGGTGGTCAATTAACAGAAAAGGTTAGAAGAAAGCCCTACTCTGTTATTCTATTTGATGAGATTGAAAAGGCCCATCCAGATGTCTTTAATGTGCTGTTACAAATATTAGATGATGGGCGCCTTACAGATGCAAAAGGTAAGACAGTAGATTTTAAAAATACCATTATCATTATGACTTCTAATGTGGGTGCTCATACGATAAAGAAACAAAAATCTCTCGGATTTGCTGTGAACGAAAAAGACGTTACAAAAAATGAATATGAAAAAATGAAAGACAATGTTATGGGGGAACTAAGAAGAAGTTTTCGGCCTGAATTTTTAAACAGAATTGATGATATTATTGTATTCCATAGCTTAGATAGAGAATATATCACACAAATTGTAGATTTAATGATAGGGGACTTGAAAAAACGTCTGGATAAATTAGATATCCAAGTAGAAATTACAGATAAAGCGAAAGCTTATATTGCAGATCAAGGATATGATCCACAATTTGGCGCAAGGCCTTTAAAGAGAGCAATACAGAAATTGATAGAAGATAAGATATCAGAAGAACTATTGAAGGGAAATGTGATGGCTGGAAATCATGTAGAAATTGATTTTGAGAAAGATGATTTGGTAGTAACGAAAAAATAGGGAGGAAGGAATTCCTTCCTATTTTCATTGAAAAAGTCATACAGATAATAGTATACTTAGAGGGATATGTTTTGTGAAATAAATTTAGCTATAATTCAGTGGGGGGCAAAAATTCTCTCTGAATTGAGTCTTATTTTATATATGGAGGGAATAATGAAAGAAAAAATAATATATCAATGTTCAAGCTGTGGATACCAGTCACTAAAGTGGGTGGGAAGGTGCCCTGGTTGTGATAGTTGGAATACTGTTGAAGAAACCATTGTCCAAATGACTAAAAAGTCTACAACAAGTAAAAATAATATAAAAAAGAAAGCACCTACATTAAAACTAACAGATGTTCAAGGGAGCAAAAGTGATCGCATCGTCACGCAGATAAATGAATTTAATCGGGTGATGGGGGGCGGCATTGTTAGAGATTCCATGACAATTATCACCTCGCCTCCTGGAGGGGGTAAATCTACTTTAACCTTAGCAGTAGCAAATGATGTAGCTGCAAAAGGTTATAAAGTTTTGTATGCTTCTGGAGAAGAAAGTGATAGTCAAATTAAAAATAGGGCGGATAGGATATTGAATAAAATTAATGAGAATATTTGGATTATTGCCGATACAAGTATGGATCATGTTTTAGAAACTATCGAAGAAATAGATCCTGATTTGGTGATTGTGGATAGCATACAGACATTTAGTTTGAGCCAGCATCTACCTGCAAGGGCGGGAAACCCAACACAAACGATGGAGTGTTCTAATGAATTGTTAAAGGTCGCAAAAAATAGTAATAAACCAAGGGCTGTTATTATGATAGGTCAAATGAACAAAAATGATGAAATAGCTGGATTAAGGTCACTGGAACATTTGGTTGATACAGTATTGGTAATAGAGGGAGAAGATGAAGCGGAGTTAAGAGGGATCTTAGCTACAAAAAATAGATTTGGCAGCACTGGAGAAATGGGTTTTTTTTCAATGACGGAAAGAGGACTTTTGTCTATAGATAATCCCTCAGAGTTTTTCATGACGAAAAGAGAAGAAGGGGAAGTTGTTTCAGGAAGTGCCCTAACTGTTCTACGAGAGGGTTCTAGGCCCATTATTGTAGAGATAGAAAGCTTAGTATCTAACGCCTTCACTCCATATCCTTCTAGAATTGGAGAGGCTTTTAGGAGAGAACAATTAAATACACTAATATCTATTCTTGAACAAAGGGGAGGAATTAATCTTTTCAATAAAAATGTAGTTATTAAAACCACAGGGGGAATAAAGCTTAAAGAACAAGCAGTAAATTTGGCTGTTATTATGAGTATTGCTTCCTCTGTATATAATAAAGGTATAGCAAATGATGTAGTTTTTATTGCAGATGTGGGACTTACGGGGGAACTCAAAAAAGTCCCTGCTCTTGAAGCAAGGATAAAAGAGCTTGATAGAATGGGTTTTAAGAAAGTATATATTGCAAAAAATGCTTTTTCTAAAACTGTTAAATTTAATAATATTGACGTTGTTCAACTAAAAACCCTTCAAGAAGTAATTCAGCAGGTTTTTTCAGGAGGGAAGTCTTAGGCCCTTAATCTTTTTATATAGTTTTATAAATATTAATAAATTTGTGGATTCATTGAAAGAATAATGATAAAATTATATACTGAAATATTTAAAAAGTGTAAACTGATTTCAATAGAAATCTATACCTATTAAATGCCCAAAGGAAAAACTAGATAGAAGGAGGGCTATATGATGGTCAAAGAAGACTGGAACAAAGAAGAAGAATTAATAGAAACCCTAAAATTACTAGCACCCGGCACTCCTTTAAGAGAAGGGTTAGAAAATATGTTAAAAGCCAAAACGGGAGCATTGATTGTTATAGCCGATAGCCAAGATATTATGGACATTGTAGACGGTGGATTTCATATTAATGTAGATTTCTCCCCTGCCTATATATATGAGTTAGGAAAGATGGATGGAGCCATTATCCTAAGCTGCGATGCTAAAAAAATATTATATGCTAATGCGCAGTTGATTCCAGATTCATCTATACCTTCCAGTGAAACTGGCATTCGACATCGTATTGCAGAGCAGGTTGCTAAAGAAACGGGAGAAATTGTTGTGGCTATTTCTCAAAGACGGAATATTATTACATTATATAAAGGTTACTATAAATATGTTATACAAGATACGGACAAAATACTGACAAAGGCGAATCAGGCAATACAAACCTTAGAAAAATATAAAATAGCTTTTGATAAAGCGATGACAAGTCTTAGTGCTTTAGAATTTGAAGATTTAGTAACAGTGTATGATGTGGCAGTGGTTTTACAAAGAACAGAAATGGTGATGAAAATTGCTTATGAGATTGAGAAGTTTATTTATGAGTTAGGCAACGAAGGAAGATTAATAAGTATGCAACTAGAAGAGTTAGTAGCCAATGTTAAAGAAGATGGAAAGCATGTTATTTATGATTATAAGGCTACTGCCGAAGAAGATTATGAAACGATTCAAAAAGCCATTAAGTCCTTATCGTCAGAAGAACTTTTGAACCTAAGTAATATTTCAAAATTATTAGGATATGGAAATAATATAAATGCATTGGATTTAGCGGTATCTCCTAAAGGTTATAGAATTTTGACGAAAATACCACGATTACCTTCTAGTGTAATAGAAAATCTAGCAAAGCAATATAATAGCTTTCAAAAAATCCTTAAGGCTTCTATTGGACAGTTAGATGAAGTAGAAGGGATTGGTGAAGTTAGGGCTAGGGCTATTAAAGAAGGCCTAAGAAGACTACAGGAACAGGTGCTGTTAGAGCGTCATATATAAAGTAGGAAAATGTATCCTTCGATGTATTGCTAAGACCCCCGCTTCTAGGTGAACAAACTAAGTGATTTAACATCAAATCAAAGGTTTGGGTTATCTACTTATGTAACTGAGAGATTAAGTACTGCATCCCTGAAGTAAATTCAGCTACAATTCAGTGGGAGTAAAAACTCTCCTCGAATTCAGTCGCATTTCATATCAAAAACAATGAGTTAAGGACAGTTCCTTCGTTGCATAAAGATCATAAGAACTGTCTTTAATTCATGCTAGAGGATTATAATAAACCATACTTTCCCAGGGTTTTCAATTGATTTTCATAATAGCTGTTTAGGAGACTCTCTATATCTGTATTAAAAGCATTAGCAAGAGCAGTTATGTAAAAAAAGTTTATAGACAACTCTTGTTCTATTTTCTCTCTACAAACATCACATAAATCCCCGGTTACATGACTAGACATGTAATTTTTTAATTCAGAATAAGAGATATCCTGCGGAGCTTCTTGTTTTGTGATATTTAATTGTATACATCCACAATAAGTGGCAGATTTTGCAACAGCACGGTTAATACGAGCACTGCTTTCCTGAAGCTTTGTCAATATATCTAAAACACTACTATGCCTGACTAAAACATCATCAACTTTGTGCTGAAAACCCTTTAAAGAAAACTTTTCCATAAAAACACTCCTTATTGATTGACAAAATTTATCTTTTTATTGAATGAAGGTGCATCAGCTAGAATATCCTTCAAAAATCTCACATAGTTAAAAAAACGTTTGCCCCCACATGATTTAATTATACTTTTATTCAATATAATTTGTCAATTGGAGGAAATTTCAAAAAAAATCTTGAAAAGGTAAAGGAAAATTTTGTTGACAATTATTAATGCTTGTGATAAAATAATATTTTTATTTGACAATTGACTCCTGATAATGTATACTGTAATTAACAAAAAAACAAGCAGTTCTGTAGGGGGGAAGAATATGTTCAATATTGGTGATAAAATTGCTTATCCTATCCACGGTGCTGGAATTATTGAAGCTATTGAAGAAAGAGAAATTTTAGGGAAGTCTAGGAAGTATTATATAATGAGGATGCCTTTGAATAATATGAAGGTGATGATTCCGTTAGACAATGTAGAGGATATAGGTATTCGACCAGTCATAAACTTGAAAGAAGTAGAGCAGGTGATGGCTGTGTTGGCATCAGATGTTACAAAAATGCCTCAAAATTGGAACAGAAGATATAGAGCGAATATGGATAGAATAAAAAGTGGAGATATTTATGAAGTAGCAGAGGTAGTAAGAAATTTGATGTTGAGAGATAGAGAGAAAGCGCTGTCCACTGGCGAGAGAAAAATATTGAATAATGCAAGACAAATATTACTGAGTGAGCTTATTCTTGCTGCCGATATGGAGGAGGCAGAAGTGGTTCAACTAATTGATAAAGTAGTAAAATAAGTTTTCTTGCTTTTGTCAAGAAAACTTTGCATTGTTCTTTCTTTCCTTTTATTATACCTTTTGATAAAATAGATAAAAGACGATTAATAGAGTAAATATTTTGCTAAAATTTAAGTATTTTTCTATGGATAGATATTAAAAGTATAAAAAAAGGGAATAATGAAGGAATAAGGAGGTGACCGAATGATTAATAGAATTGTAAGAGGCATTTTGTCCGCTTTAGGGGCACTATCTGGACTATTAATCTATATTTTTATTACCAATAACATCATAACGGTTACAAGAGATAATTTTTTAACTTATGGCATTGGAATCATTATATCTTCGCTTATCGGAGGAGGATTTCTGTTTCTTTTAGCTCCGTGGCTAATTAACAAAGGAAGAGATATTGCTAGCTGGATTGAGAATGAATTGGCTAACGTACCTATTACAAACATTGCTTTAGGGTCTGTGGGACTTATTATAGGTTTAATTATTGCGTATTTAATAAGTCAGTTAACGTATAACATTCCTATTCCTTTTGTAGGAACAATTGTTTCCACAATTGTGTATATTTTCATGGCTTACCTAGGCGTAAATATAGCTACAAAGAAAATAGAAGAATTGCCAAACTTGCAAGCGATGTTTAAGAAAAATGTTGCAAAGGAAAAAGGTAATAAAAAAGAGCATAAAGGATGCCCTAAGATACTAGATACGAGTGTAATCATTGATGGCAGGATTGCAGATATATGTAAAACAGGATTTATTGAAGGTCCTTTGGTGATACCAGAATTTATTCTGGAGGAACTTCGCCATATTGCAGATTCTTCTGTAACGATTAAAAGAAATAGAGGCAGAAGGGGATTGGATATATTAAATAAAATCCAAAAAGAGCTAGATATAGAAGTCAAGATCAATGATAAAACTTTTGACGATATCCCTGAAGTAGATACAAAACTGTTGAAGCTGGCACAATTCTTAGATGGTAAGGTTGTAACGAATGATTACAATTTAAATAAAGTAGCGGAATTTCAAGGGGTGCCAGTATTGAATATTAATGAATTAGCTAATGCTGTAAAGCCAGTAGTTTTACCCGGTGAAGAGATGTTTGTTCAGGTAATTAAAGATGGAAAAGAGTCCGGGCAAGGACTAGCCTATTTAGATGATGGAACCATGATTGTAGTGGAAAGTGGTAAAAAGTATATTGGTCAAAATATTGATGTGTTAGTTACCAGTGTGCTTCAGACGGCTGCCGGTAGGATGATTTTTGCAAAACCAAAGTCTATGGCAGATAAGTCTGCTTAATGCAAAATAAAGTTTTATCCTTCGATGTATTGCTAAACCCTCACTTCCGCAAGTGAGAGAGTAAGCGCTACATCTTCGAAGTAAACTCGGATATAATTCAGGGGGGAGTAATAACTCTCCCCTGAATTAAGTCCTACTTTTATTATCAAGGGATTCCTCCAACGGAGGGATCCCTTGACCATCTTACTGCTTTGAGGCTTTTCAAATTATAAGGAGGACGTGGTTTTATTGGGACAAAAGGGAAAAAACATCGCTATTATTGTAGCGGCGGGAAAAGGTAAAAGAATGGGGCAGGGGTTTAATAAACAGTATATTTTACTGAAAAAGAAACCTATTATTGCTCACACATTAACGGTGTTTGAAGAGAGCGAATATATAGACGAAATTCTTTTGGTGGTAGGGGAGAATGAAATTAATTTTACTACAGAAAATATTATAAAAAAATACGGCTTTAAGAAAGTTATTCAGGTCATCTCTGGAGGTAAAGAAAGACAGGATTCTGTCTATGCGGGTTTATTGGCTATAAAAGATCTGTGTGAAATTGTACTGATACATGACGGTGCGAGACCGTTTTTGGAGAAAAAACTGATTCAAAAGACCATCGATGTAGCTAAGAATATGGGGGCGGCTATTACAGGCATGCCTGTGAAGGATACAATTAAAATCATCAATGATAAAATGGAAGTGGTAGATACTCCTGATAGAAGTCAGTTGTGGGGAGTACAGACACCACAGGCTTTTCAATATCGCCTACTTAAAAGTGCTTATGATAATATCATGACAGAAGGAGTTTTTGTGACAGATGATGCTATGGCATTAGAAAGGTATGGTCATGCTGTAGCGGTTGTTCAAGGAAGTTATGAAAATATAAAAATTACTACACCAGAAGATTTGCTTGTAGCAGAGAGCATACTAAGAAGGGAGAAATAATATGCGCATAGGTTTGGGGTATGATGTACATAGGTTAGTAGAAAACAGAAAACTCATACTAGGTGGAGTGACAATTCCTTATGAAAAAGGCTTGTTGGGACATTCTGATGCAGATGTATTACTACATGCCGTCAAGGATGCCTTGCTAGGAGCAGCAGGATTGGGGGATATTGGAAAACACTTTCCGGATACGGATGAAAGGTATAAGGGGGCCGATAGCCTAAGGCTATTGGGAGAAGTGGGAAAAATGCTATTATTAAAAGGGTATGTTGTAAATAACATAGATGCTACGATTATTGCGGAAAGACCTAAAATGGCCCATTATATTGAAACGATGAAGGAAAATATTGCTACTGCTTTGGATATTTCTGTACATCAGGTAAATATCAAAGCCACTACAACAGAAGGATTAGGGTTTGAAGGAAGAGGAGAGGGGATTGCTGCTCAAGCTATTGCTAGCATTGTTATAAAGTGAATTTTTATAATAAGGAAGAGGATAGATAAGTATGTTATGATGAATTTCAATGATTTCCTTTTTGCAAAATATTTCATAAGGCGTTGACATAAACAATATAATGCTATATGCTATAAAAAAAGAATATTCCTATGCTATGATGGGGAATAGTAAAAAAACAAAACTTTTCCAGAGAATAAACCCTAGGCTGTAAGGTTTTAGAGTAATGTTTTTTGAACCCGCCCTTGAGCTGTTGGCTGAAGAATAAGTAGGTTATACCGGTGGACACCGTTAAAGTCATCAAGAGAACCTTATAGGTTAACTAGAGTGGTACCGCGGGAAAAGTAAGTCTCTCGTCTCTAAATATAGAGATGAGAGGCTTTTTTGATGTATTTTTAGCAAATAAGAGAAAGGAGAATGAAAGATGGGCAAAAAAGACAAACAATTTGTTGCCGAGATTACACCGATGGAAGTAGACTTTGCGCAATGGTATACAGATGTTATTTTAAAGACAGATTTAGTAGATTATTCACCTGTAAAAGGATTTATGGTAATCAAGCCCTATGGTTATGCGATTTGGGAAAACATCCAAAAATACATGGATCACCGTTTTAAAGAAACTGGACACAAAAACTGCTATTTTCCACTACTGATTCCAGAAAGCCTGTTGAAAAAGGAAGCGGAACACGTGGAAGGGTTTGCACCTGAGGTAGCTTGGGTGACGCATGGAGGACAAGAGGAATTAGGAGAGAGGCTTTGTGTTCGTCCTACTTCTGAGACGATTATCTGTGAAATGTATTCGAAGTGGTTAAAATCCTATAGAGATCTACCTTTTCTATACAACCAATGGTGTAGTGTAGTCCGATGGGAAAAAAGCACACGACCTTTTTTAAGAACCTCTGAATTTTTGTGGCAAGAAGGACACACGTTACATGAAACCTATGAAGAAGCACAAGAAGAAACACTGCAAATGCTAAGCATTTATAAAGAGACAGCAGAGGAACTTTTGGCTATGCCGGTAGTAGTGGGAAGAAAAAGTGAAAAAGAAAAATTTGCAGGAGCGCATGCTACTTATACCATGGAGGCTTTAATGCACGATGGTAAAGCGCTGCAGGCTGGAACTTCTCATAATCTAGCGCAACACTTCACAACTGCTTTTGATATTAATTATTTAGATAGAGATGGCGAGTTAAAGCATCCATATCATACTTCTTGGGGAGTATCTACCCGCCTCATTGGAGGTATTATTATGGTGCATGGAGATAATCGTGGCTTAGTGCTGCCGCCGGGAATTGCACCTGTCCAGGTGGTGATTGTACCTATTGCTGCCCATAAAGGTGGTGTTATCGAAAAAGTAGATGAAATCTTTGCACAGTTAAAGGATGATATTAGAGTAGAGGTGGATGATAGGGAAAACTATTCCCCGGGTTGGAAGTTTAACGAATGGGAAATGAAAGGGGTACCCATCCGCATTGAGATAGGACCAAAGGATATTGAAAATCAGCAGGTTGTTTTATTTAGGAGAGATACTCTAGAAAAAGAAGTCGTGGCATTGAGGGATTTGAAGGAGAAGGTGCAGTGTTTACTAAAGGATGTCCACAATAATTTACTGCTTAAGGCAAAAAATATGAGAGATGAAAAAACTTATTATATTAAAAACTTTGATGAAATGAAGGAAATTATGCAAAAAGGGCCTGGTTTTGTAAAGGCTATGTGGTGTGAAGAGAGAGAATGTGAGGATAGGATTAAGACAGAAACGGGTGCTACTGTTCGGTGCATTCCTTTCGAACAAGAAAAGTTAGGAGAAACCTGTCCTTTCTGTGGTAAAGAAGCAAAAGTAATGGCTTATTTTGCAAAAGCTTACTAATGAATAAAGTCCCCTGGATCAGGGGACTTTATTGTTTAACATGAATCTGAACTTGAACATGAAGCAATTCCGTATATTTATATTATGACGTGGTAAAATATAGAAACATGAGGTTGTTGGAGGGATAAAGTATGAAGAAGAAAAAACGCATTAGTATGATTGTGTTTTGTTTATTGTTAACTACATTGATTAGCTATGGGAGTCAGCAGGTTGTTGTTACGTTAGGGAATGACTTGAATCAGCAGCAGCGGAAACAAATGCTAGAATTGTTTGGGGTAGAGGAAGGAAGTATAAAAATTTTAGTTGTCACAAATCAGGAAGAAAGGACATATCTAGAGGGTCTTGCTACGGAAAGACAAATCGGAACCCGAGCTATTTCTTCAGCTTATATTGAGGATCTTCAACAAGGAGAAGGTATTTCGGTAGAAACCTACAATATTACATGGGTTACAGAAGAGATGATTATGAATGCTTTGGTGACTGCTGGTGTAACAAACGCAAAAGTGGTAGCAGCATCTCCTTTTGAAGTATCGGGTACAGCAGCTTTAACGGGGATACTTAAAGGTTTTGAAGAGATTACGGGAGAAGCCATTAGTGAAGAGCAAAAGCAAGTTGCCAATGAAGAAATGATTAAAACTGCTGAGTTAGGAGAAAAAATAGGTAAGGATGAGGCAAGTACACTGATTAGAGAAATAAAAGAAGTTATTGTTGAAAAAAGAATTCGAGAGCCAGAGGAAATAAAAAGAGTTGTCATAGAAATTGCAGGACAACTAAATATCCGTCTGACAGAGGGGCAAATAGAAGAGATTACCAAATTAATGGAAGGAATCACAAGGCTAAACCTTAATACAGAAGTAATTCGTCAACAACTGCATGGCATAGGTCGACAGTTAAGGGATATTTCTAGAGAGAATCAGCAAGTGCAGTCTTTTCTGCAAAGAATCATTGAAATGCTAAGGAGTATAGTAGAATCCATATTGGGCATATTTTCAAGTTGAAGAAAACTGGCTTGATACGTTGTAGATAATAGTTTATAATAAATGAGTATAGACGGGAAAATAGGAGGTTAATAGATTATGTCGGTAAGGGTGAGATTTGCTCCAAGTCCTACTGGATTTGTTCATATAGGTAGTTTGAGAACGGCGTTATATAACTATTTGCTGGCAAAAAAGTACGGTGGTCAATATATTTTAAGGATTGAAGATACTGATCAAAGTCGTTATGTGGAAGGTGCTATTGAGAACCTATTACAGTCAATGGACTGGGCTGGTGTTTTACATGACGAAGGCATTACCTTAGAGAAGGGGAACCTAGTAGAGACGGGAGAATATGGGCCCTATGTTCAATCAAAACGCCTAGATATTTACAAAAAATATATTCAAATTCTT
Source organism: Clostridium formicaceticum (assembly GCF_001854185.1). Taxonomy (NCBI): domain Bacteria; kingdom Bacillati; phylum Bacillota; class Clostridia; order Peptostreptococcales; family Natronincolaceae; genus Andreesenella; species Andreesenella formicacetica. The sequence continues at coordinate 817,621 of NZ_CP017603.1, read as the reverse complement.
TTAGATAGTGGGGATGCCTATTATTGTTTTTGCTCTAAAGAAAGATTAGACGAGGTAAGAGAAAAGCAAAAAGCATTAGGTCTTACTGCTAAGTATGATGGACATTGTAAAAGCTTGACAAAAGAAGAAGTTCAAAGAAAAATAGAAGCAGGAGAAGAATATGTAATTCGTTTGAAGCTTCCATCAAATAAGGATATAGAAATTAACGATGTCATTAGAGGTAAAGTGGTGGTTAATACAGAGGAAGTGGATGATCAGGTTTTGATTAAATCTGACGGTTTTCCCACCTATCACTTCGCTGTAGTAGTGGATGATTATTTAATGAAGATTACGCATGTAATTCGAGGAGAGGAATGGTTGCCCTCTACGCCTAAGCACGTTTATCTATATGAAGTATTAGGTTGGGAGGCGCCACAATTTGTACATTTGCCTAATATTTTAAATACAGAAAAGAAAAAGCTAAGTAAACGTCAAGGAGATGTGTCGGTAGAAGATTTTATGAAAAAGGGATATCTACCGGAGGCTTTGGTGAATTACATTGCATTAATAGGATGGAGCCCGGAAGAAAATCGAGAGGTTTTTTCGATGAAGGAGCTAGAAGAAGCTTTTTCTCTAGAACGAGTATCTAAAAGTGGTGGGGTGTTTGATGTAAATAAACTAAACTGGATGAATAACCATTACATCAAAGAGAGTCCTATCGAAAGAATTACAGACTTAGCCATTCCTTATTTAATTGAGGCGGGGTATATTGTTAAAGAAGAAGTTGAAGAAAAATATGATTGGTTAAAGGATATGGTTTCTGTTTTTCAGGATGGATTGGATTACATGAAGGAGATTGTTGAAAAGGTAGAAGTCTTCTTTAAAGCTGAATTTAAACCTGAAGATGAAGAAGCTGAAGCTATATTAAAGCTGGAGCATATAGAGGAATTATTAGAGATATTTTATGCAAAAATAGAAGAAGAAGAAGTGATCAATCAAGAAATTGCCAAAAAAATATTTAAGCAGATTCAAAAAGAAAAAGGCATTAAAGGACCTAATTTATTCAAGCCGATTCGTGCAACGCTTACAGGTAAGGTACACGGACCGGATCTTCCACTAATGATTCAAGTACTAGGGAAACAGGACATCCTGTCCCGCATACAATATGTAAAGCAAAACTTTATATAGAAAAAGACATTGAACAGGAGAAGTAAGTTCACACTGCTTTAGTTAGAGAGGAATCATCATAGGCTGGAAATGGTTCTAAAGTATAGGTGAATTGAAGTGCCCCTGGGAGTCATTGCTTGAAGGAGAGTAGGGTAAATCGGGAGGTCCCGTTACAGACTAAAAGGGGAATGAACTTTTTCATTCAACCAGAGTGGAACCGCGGAAAAACTTCGTCTCTGTCATTGTGCAGACGAAGTTTTTTATTTTATTAATTTAAGAAAGGGAGATGAATATGAAGGGATTTTTTAAAACAATAAGAGAGGATATTGATGCTATTTTTGAAAGGGATCCGGCGGCTCAAAATGTTTTAGAAGTAATGTTGTGTTATCCTGGCTTACATGCTATTATTATTCATCGTGTTTCCCACGCATTATTCAAAAGAGGGTTTGTTATATTGCCTAGATTTATATCGAATATAGCGAGATTCCTTACGGGTATTGAAATCCATCCAGGAGCCAAAATAGGAAGAAAGGTGTTTATTGATCATGGTACAGGGGTGGTTATCGGTGAAACTACAGAAATTGGTGACAATGTAACCATCTATCAGGGAGCTACTTTGGGAGGAACGGGAAAAGATAAAGGAAAAAGGCACCCTACTATTGGTAACAATGTTGTTATTTCCTGTGGTGCTAAGGTGCTAGGTCCTTTTAAAATAGGAGATAATTCTAAAATAGGCGCAGGTTCAGTGGTACTAAAAGAAGTGCCCTCTGATTGTACAGTAGTTGGTGTACCGGGTCAAATTGTTATTAAAGAAAATAAAAAAATTCGAAGTGTTCATAATGAAATAGATCTAGAACATGGTAAATTGCCGGATCCTGTTGCAGAAGAATTAAGCTGTCTACAAAGACGAATTATAGAACTAGAAAAAAAGATAGGAGAAATGGAAGGGAGAAGTAAAAGTGAAGTTATATAATACATTAACAAGAAAAAAGGAAGTGTTTATCCCAATAACCCCTGGAGAAATAAAAATGTATGCCTGTGGTCCTACGGTATATAACTATTTTCACATAGGGAATGCTAGAACTTTTATGGTCTTTGATGCCTTGAGAAGGTACTTTAAGTATAGGGACTATAAAGTGACCTTTGTCCAGAACTTTACTGATATCGATGATAAAATCATAAAAAGAGCTCAGGAGGAAAATATTTCTGCTAAACAAGTAAGTGAAAAGTACATTCAGGAATATTTTAAGGATGCTGAAAGTTTAGGCGTTGAAAAAGCAGATATACATCCAAAGGTTACGGAAAATGTACAGGAAATTATAGCGTTTATTCAAGCATTGATAGAAAAAGGATTCGCTTATGAAGTTGAAGGGGACGTATATTATGATGTATCAAAATTTAGAGATTATGGAAAACTATCAAAACAAAGTTTGAAGGATCTGCAGTCTGGGGCACGTATAGAAGTCAATGAAAGTAAGAAAAATGCCTTAGACTTTGCTTTATGGAAGGCGACAAAACCAGATGAGCCTAGTTGGGAAAGTCCTTGGGGACTAGGACGTCCTGGGTGGCATATCGAATGTTCTGCTATGGCGCAAAAGTATTTAGGAAAAACAATTGATATTCATGGCGGTGGCGGTGACTTGATTTTTCCTCACCATGAAAATGAAATTGCTCAAAGCGAAGCTTGTACAGGAGCACCCTTTGCTAATTACTGGTTGCATGTAGGTTATTTAAATATAGACAATAAAAAGATGTCAAAGTCCTTAAATAACTTTTTTACGCCTAGAGAGATCGCTGAAGAGTTTGACTTAGAAAGTTTAAGATTTTTTATGCTTTCGGCTCACTATCGTAATCCTTTAAACTTTAGCAGAGATTTATTAACATCCGCAGAAACGGCTCTTGAAAGATTATATAATGCTAAAAGTAACCTTCAGCATCTATTGGAGAATACAGAGGAAAAAACTTTGACACAGGAAGAAGAGCAATTGCAGAAAGAACTTCTTAGCTATAGAGAAAAGTTTGTTGAAGTAATGGATGATGATTTTAATACTGCTGATGGTATTGCGGTTATTTTTGACATGGTAAGGGACATGAATAGTTATTTAAGCGGAAGCACCTCTAAAACATTAATTCAAGCTGCATTTGAACTGCTAATGGAATTGACAGGCGTGCTGGGTTTATTACAAAAGAAAGAGGAAAACATAGATCAAGAAATAGAGGAATTGATTTCAAAACGTCAACAGGCAAGAAAGGAAAAAAATTATCAATTAGCAGACGAAATAAGGGATCAACTTAAGTGTATGGGAATTGTTTTGGAGGATACACCTCAAGGTATAAAATGGAAAAGGGTCTAAAGGTTTGCTAAATGCAATGGATTATTTTATGATAGTAATAGGAGAGACATTATGGTGAAGAATTTATTAGAAAAAATGGTTAATGGTGGGGAAGTAAAAACAGAGAAGGAAGTAAAAATGATGGCACCATTAACCTTGGCCTATATGGGGGATGCTGTATTTGAAGCTTTTATCCGCAATTATCTTATTCTTAAAGGAAGTGTTGCGGTAAAGGAACTCCATAAAAATGCTATACGGTATGTAAAGGCAAAGGCACAAGCAGAAATCATCCATGAGCTAGAAAAGGAACTAACCCAGGAAGAATGGGGGATTGTAAAAAAAGGAAGAAATCAAAAATCTGCTTCAACCCCCAAAAATGCTGACCTTATAGATTATAAGTATGCTACAGGTTTTGAGACACTATTAGGCTATTTATTCTATAGGGGAAGCGTCGATCGTTTGATAGAGATTATGGAAAAATCTGTAGAAATCATTAATAGAAATAAAGGTTAGAAAGAGGAGGATATTGTGAATAAACGGGGACAAGCAATGTTCATGGTAACGTTATTTTTGCTAGCTATTTTGATAGCCAAGTCCCTGTGGTTTGATCCTGTAGGGGTATTGGAGGGAGATAGAGAAAAATATCAACTTTTTGCTTTTCAGGTGGCTCCGTTACAAAATACAAGTTTACTGGAGCGGGGGGGCCTACTTACCTATAGCGTCATCTATGTCTTAAAAGAAAGTGAAGAAGGTAATACTAAGATTATGTATAAGGAAGATAAAGCGTGGCTTACTGAAGAGTTAAAAGGACAATATAGAGCTAAAGTAAGGGCGTATATTTTTCGCGTGATACCAATAAAGGATATTTATGTACAAGGGGGTTTGCAAGAATGAAAACAACGCTAAGATTAAAGTTATTGGCATATACACCAAATCCTGATGCAGTTGTAGCAAAAGGAGGTAAGCTTTGCTATTATCCAGGAGGTATTGAGGAATTAGAAGAAGGTTTGACGGAGGAAAAAATAAGTAAATTTGTAACGATGTTGGCGGAAATGGAACATGAGTCTCCCCTAGAGCATGCTGTATTTACCTTCGGCATAGAAGGTGTTTCAAGAAGTTTGACGCATCAACTGGTTCGACATAGATTAGCCAGTTATAGTCAAAAGTCTCAAAGATATGTTTCGGAAGGTAGTTTTGAGTATGTGATGCCTAAAGATATAAGCGACAACGAAGAAGCAAAGAAGGTCTTTGTTAAGGCGATGGAAAATGCCCAAGAGGCCTATGACAAAATTACAGAAGAACTATTGGCAGAAAAAATCAAGACATTTTATAAAGGAAAAAAACAAACAATAGATGAGGAGAAGGCAGGTTTATTACAGGAGATAAAAATCATGGGGAATCAAGAAGTGATTCAACATTGTAAAAAACACTTCAAAAGAGATTATAGTAGACTAGAAAAACTTTCTATAGAGAATGCCCGAGCAGTTTTACCCAATGCTTGTGAGACGAAAATCATTGTTACTATGAACGCCAGAATATTATTACACTTTTTCAAGAAACGCTGCTGTAGCCGGGCGCAGGAAGAAATAAGAGACTTAGCTACCGAAATGTTGAAATTAGTAAAGACAGTAGCGCCTAATATCTTTAAGTATGCTGGACCTGCTTGTCTCCATGATGTTTGTCCAGAAGGGGATATGACTTGTGGGAGAATCAAAGAGGTTAGAGAGCAATTTGGTCAGATGTGATCAGTGAGTAGGCTGGTTTTGTAAAGAGAAGAAAAGTCCCTCTAGCCCTGGTGGTAGAGGGACTAAGATTCCTAAGGAACAAGGGAAAAACTAGGATAAGCATAAGAGGTGATGAAGGAAGTGGCAAATAATCAGGTAGAGGGAAGAAATCCTGTTATAGAGGCTTTGAAATCTCATAGAGAGATTGATAAAATACTGGTTGCTAAAGGTGCGAAAGAAGGCTCTATTCAAAAAATAATAGCAATGGCAAAAGATAGAGGGATTCTAGTTCAGTATGTGGAGCGACAAAAACTTAATGAAGTATCGGAATCTGATAACCATCAAGGTGTCATAGCGATAGCAGCAGCTTATAAATATAGTGATTTAGAAGATATACTAGAAACAGCAAAAGCTAGAGGCGAGAAACCTTTTGTTTTACTATTGGATGAAATTACAGACCCTCACAATCTGGGATCCATCATGAGGACTGCTGACGCTGTAGGGGCGCATGGGATAATTATACCAAAGAGACGTTCAGTAGGTCTTACTGCTACTGTAGCAAAGACCTCTGCTGGAGCGATTGAGTATGTACCTGTAGCAAAAGTCTCTAATATCGCACAAACCATAGATAAGCTTAAGGAGGAAGGGTTATGGATAGCGGGGGCAGATTTAGGAGGAGAAAGCCAGCATTTCGATGCAGACTTTACCAGTGCAATCGCTTTGGTTATTGGTAGTGAAGGAAAGGGTATATCTAGGCTTATTAGAGAAAAATGTGACTTTTTAGTGACAATACCAATGGTAGGAAAGGTAGCCTCATTAAACGCCTCTGTAGCAGCTGCCACATTGATGTATGAAGTGTTTAGGCAGAGAAACAATTATGGCTGCAAATAGCGGTGGTCCATGAGGATGGAGGAAAAGCTTTGAAGGAGTATTTAATCATAGATGGGTACAATGTAATCAATGGATGGTCTGAATTAAAAAGGCTAGCAGAAGAAAGTTTAGAAGAAGCAAGAATAGAGCTGGTTGAAAGAATGGCAGAATATCAAAGCTGCAAAGGAGTTCATGTTGTTATTGTTTTTGACGCCCATATGGTAAAGGGGACGATGGAGAAGACGGAAACTGTAAAAGGAATAAAAGTAGTTTTTACAAAGGAAAGAGAAACTGCTGATAGTTATATTGAAAAATTTATTGTGCAGCTATCTAAAAGACATCGTGCTGCAGTAGTAACGAATGATTGGGCAGAACAGCAAGTGGTGTTAGGAGGAGGAGCTACTAGAATTTCCGTTAGGGAGCTAATTATTGACTATAGCGCAATAAAAAATAATATTCAAAGAAAAACAGAGATTTTGCAACAACAAAAAGATTCTCTATCTAATCGAATTGATCCGTTAGTTTTAGAAAAGCTTGAAAAATTCAGACGAAGATCATGAAATTTCTTGACTTAACATAATATGGTAGGTTATAATAGTAGCAAAGTTTTTGGAGTTTTTACAAAACGGTGTGGAGGCGATATGTGTGGGCGTTGTGGTAGCAAAAAGAGAAGAATCTATAGAAGAGAACGATTTGCTAGACGAAACGATCGTAGAAGCTGCAAAAAATGGAGAGAGACAGGCTGTAGAGCTGTTAATTAAAAAATACAAAAATTTTGTGCGCTCTAAGGCGAGGTCTTACTTTTTGATAGGAGCAGACCGTGAGGACATTATACAGGAGGGTATGATAGGACTTTATAAGGCGATTAGAGACTATAAACCGGACAAGCTTTCATCCTTCAAGGCATTTGCAGAGTTATGCATTACAAGGCAGATTATTACAGCAATTAAAACTGCTACTAGACAAAAACATATTCCGTTAAATTCTTATGTTTCCTTAAACAAACCTATTTATGATGAAGAATCTGATAGGACCCTACTGGATGTTATTTCTGGACATAAGATAACAGATCCAGAAGAGCTAATGATTTGTAAAGAAGAATTGGTTCATATTGAAGGGAAAATAGGAGAGATATTAAGCGACTTAGAGTGTAGGGTGTTGATGTTGTATCTTCAAGGCAGGTCTTACCAAGAAATCGCTTATGACTTAAAACGACATGTAAAGTCTATCGACAATGCATTGCAAAGAGTAAAAAGAAAGCTAGAAAGATATTTAGAAATAAGATATACTTAAAGTGAATTTTAGCAAGCGTATAGAATCTTATTGACAAGAGCACTGTCAAATAGTAAAATGATTAGCGGATAGTTTTTGTAAAAATAATAAGTGAAATAATATAAATCGAAGGTAATTTATCCTACGAAGTTCAGTAGAAACACTAGGGATAGTGTACATACAACTACTGTAATTATTTAAAAACGAGGAGGAGTAAAAAATGGCAAAAGCAAAATTTGAAAGAAATAAGCCCCATGTAAACATAGGAACAATAGGACACGTTGACCATGGTAAAACAACATTAACAGCAGCGATTACAATGACATTAAACAAAAGATTAGGAACAGGATCAGCAGTAGCCTTTGACCAAATCGATAAAGCACCAGAAGAAAGAGAAAGAGGAATCACAATTTCAACAGCACACGTTGAGTACGAAACAAACAACAGACACTATGCTCACGTAGACTGCCCAGGCCATGCTGACTATGTAAAAAACATGATTACAGGAGCAGCACAAATGGACGGAGCGATCCTGGTAGTATCAGCAGCGGACGGTCCAATGCCACAAACAAGAGAGCATATCCTACTATCAAGACAGGTAGGTGTACCATACATCGTAGTATTCATGAACAAATGCGATATGGTAGATGATGAAGAATTATTAGAATTAGTAGAAATGGAAATCAGAGACTTATTAAACGAATATGAATTTCCAGGAGATGACACACCAGTAATCAAGGGATCAGCATTACAAGCATTAAATGATCCAGATAGTGATTGGGGAACAAAGATTGTAGAAATGTTTGAAATCATCGATGAATACATTCCACAACCAGAAAGAGATATTGACAAGCCATTCTTAATGCCAGTAGAGGACGTATTCTCAATTACAGGTAGAGGAACAGTTGCAACAGGAAGAGTAGAAAGAGGCGTAGTAAAAGTACAGGACGAAGTAGAATTAGTAGGTTTAGCAGAAGAATCAAGAAAGTTAGTAGTAACAGGGGTAGAAATGTTCAGAAAGTTACTAGATCAAGCAGAAGCAGGAGACAACGTAGGGGTATTACTAAGAGGTATCCAGAGAACAGAAATCGAAAGAGGACAAGTATTAGCAAAGCCTGGTACAATCAAGCCTCACACAAAATTTAAGGCGGAAGTATACGTATTAAAGAAAGAAGAAGGTGGAAGACATACACCATTCTTTGATGGATACAGACCACAATTTTATTTTAGAACAACAGACGTAACAGGAAGCATCAAATTACCAGAGGGAACAGAAATGGTAATGCCAGGAGATAACATTACAATGGAAATCGAATTAATTAGCCCAATCGCTACAGAAGAAGGTTTAAGATTCGCTATCCGTGAAGGTGGAAGAACTGTAGGTGCTGGTGTAGTTGCTTCTATTATTGAATAATATTTAGCAAGGTTAAATTGAAGGACTAGGGGTGGTCTAGTCCTTCGTTTTTCATAGAATCTTTGCATAGAAAATGTAAGATCGTTGTAGAAATGGGCATAATGAAAATAAACAAAATCTTTCATCTAGATTTGTCAGGTAAAATCCTATTTTTTCGTTGACATAAAAATAAAAATATGATAGATTTTATTAGGTGACAACTGGATAATGGAAGACATCTATGCCATATACTCATAAATTAATGGAATCCTTTGAGGGTTGTGCTTTATAGGAGGTGTAACCGGTGCGTGTAAAAATCACACTAGCATGTACAGAATGCAAGCAAAGAAACTACAATACAACAAAAAACAAGAAAAACAATCCCGATCGTATGGAAATGAAAAAGTACTGCAAGTTTTGTAGAAGCCATACAGCTCACAAAGAAACAAAATAACAAACTTGGCAAAAGGAAGTGAAGTCGAAATGACTACTCAAGCAAACACCAATACAAAAGCCGGAAGCCTTGGGAAATACTTAAGAGGTGTAAAGTCTGAGCTAAAAAAAGTAAACTGGCCTAATGGAGAAGAGTTAAAAAACAACACCAGTGTTGTTATAGCTTCATGTTTATTGGCAACAATTTTACTATGGGCGTTAGATACATTTTTTGGTTTTGGATTAAATTTAATTATTAAATAATACTTATTAAGTTAAAAGGAGGGGAGAGTAATCTATCTATAGAATATAACTAAGAAAAGATAGATACTCCTTATATATGTCCCAAGAGATAAGATGGTATGTCGTTCATACCTATTCAGGTTATGAAAACAAAGTAAAAGTAAACATTGAGAAAATGGTTGCCAACAGAGGTATGGAGGACTTTATATTAGAAATCAAGGTGCCTACAGAAGAAAAAGTAGAAATAAAAAATGGCAAGAAGAAAACAAAAGAAACGAAACTGTTTCCAGGTTATGTATTGATCAAAATGATTATGACAGATGAAACCTGGTATATAGTGAGAAACACCCGTGGTGTTACTGGGTTTGTTGGGCCTAGTTCTAAACCTATACCACTAACAGATGCAGAAGTAAGGTCAATGGGTGTGGAGGAAGTGCGTCAAGAAATTGATATGAAGGTTGGCGATACGGTAAGAGTCATTTCAGGTCCTTTTGAAAGTTTTATAGGTACAATTGAGCATGTTAACTTGGAAAAAGAAACATTTAAAGTACTCATATCCATGTTTGGCAGAGAGACGCCTGTAGAATTAGAATTTTCACAGGTAGAATCACTGTAAAAGTACGAAAACAATACAATTTAAACATTAGATCCACAATGATGAGGAGGTGGAAAACATGGCAAAAAAGGTTGTAGGACAAATCAAATTACAAATTCCTGCAGGAAAAGCTACACCAGCACCACCAGTTGGGCCTGCATTAGGACAACATGGTGTAAATATCATGGGATTCTGTAAGGAATTCAACGCTAAAACAGCTGAACAAGCTGGCTTAATTATTCCAGTTGTTATTTCTGTTTATCAAGATAGATCTTTTACTTTCATCACGAAAACACCACCAGCTGCGGTTTTAATTAAAAAAGCAGTAGGGATTGAGACAGCATCAGGTGAACCTAATAAAAAGAAAGTAGCGAAGATTTCTAAGGATAAATTAAGAGAAATCGCTGAATTGAAAATGCCTGACTTAAATGCTAACACTGTTGAAGCAGCAATGAATATGATTGCTGGAACAGCTAGAAGTATGGGTATAGAAGTAGAAGCTTAGACGTATTGAATTTTAGTGGACAGTAACGTGGGAGGAATAAACCGATAATACCACAAGGAGGTTACAAAATGCCAAAAAGAAGCAAAAAATATCAAGAGGCTATGAAGCTTGTTGATAAAACCAAATTATATGATTTAAAAGAAGCTGTTGAGACTGTAAAAAAGACAGCAACAGCTAAGTTTGATGAAACTGTAGAACTTCATGTAAAATTAGGTGTAGATTCAAGACATGCAGATCAGCAAGTAAGAGGAGCTGTTGTGTTACCACATGGAACAGGTAAGACAGTAAAAGTTCTTGTGTTCGCAAAGGGTGAAAAAGCTACAGAAGCTGAAAAAGCCGGAGCTGACTATGTTGGTGCTGATGACTTAGTAGCAAAAATTCAAGGTGAAAACTGGTTTGATTTTGATGTGGTTGTTGCTACTCCTGATATGATGGGTGTAGTAGGTAGATTAGGTAGGGTGTTGGGACCTAAAGGATTAATGCCAAACCCTAAATCTGGAACTGTTACTTTCGATTTAGAAAAAGCGGTTAAAGAGATTAAAGCTGGTAAAGTTGAATATAGATTAGATAAAACCAACATTATTCACGTGCCAATTGGAAAAGTGTCTTTCCAAGATGATCAGTTATCTGATAACCTTAGAGCAATATTAGGAGCCATTGTTAAGGCAAAGCCTGCGGCTGCAAAAGGACAATATTTAAAAAGTATTGCACTAACCAGCACAATGGGACCAAGTATAAAAATAAGTCCTAACAAAGTTGTTGAATAAATTTCAATAAAACACTTGACATAAATTTAGTATACTGATAATATTATATACGCTGTTAAAAACGAATATTTTGCCGTAGACAGTAGGTGCATTGCTTAATATCCTACCGAGGTTTTGTATAAATAAAGCCAATATACAACAACGAATGATTGTATGTTATATAAAGCTTTAAAACAAAGACCTCTTTGTCTATAGACAAGAGGTCTTTGTTTTTAGCAGGATAAGACAGTGCTCATAAATGTAAAGGAGGTGGACATTCGGATGTCAAAAGCTGTTGAAACGAAAAAGGAAATTGTAGCAGAAATTACTGAAAAATTTCAAAAATCTACTGCAGCAGTTGTAGTTGATTATAGAGGTTTAAAGGTAGAAGAAGTTACAGAGCTAAGAAGAAAGTTCAGAGAAGCAGGGGTTGAGTACAAGGTATACAAAAATACCATGATGAGAAGAGCTGCTGAAAATGCTGGCATGGAAGAGCTGGTAAAGGAACTAATAGGACCAAATGCTGTAGCTTTTAGTTATGATGATCCTATAGCTCCAGCTAAAATAGCCAATGAGTTTGCAAAAACCCATAAAAACTTAGAATTAAGAGTAGGTATTGTTGAAGGGGCTTTTTATAATGAAGACAAACTGAAAGAGCTTGCTGATGTACCAGCAAGAGAAGTGCTTATTGCTAAGCTTCTTGGTAGCTTAAAGGCTCCAGTTTCTAATCTTGCTTACCTTCTTCAAGCGATTGCAGATAAAAAAGAAGCTGAAGGACAAGCGTAAATTTATAGTAAAACACAAAAATATTAATTAAAAAATTCGGAGGTGCTTATAATGACAATCGAACAGATCTTAGAAGCGATTGAGAATATGAAAGTATTAGAGTTAAATGAATTAGTAAAAGCAGCAGAAGAAAAGTTTGGTGTATCCGCAGCTGCTCCAGTAGTAGTAGGTGGCGCAGTAGCAGGTGCAGCGGCAGAAGAAGAAAAAACAGAATTTGATGTGATTTTAGCTAGTGCAGGTGCATCTAAAATCGGCGTAATCAAAGTAGTAAGAGAAATTACAGGTTTAGGTTTAAAAGAAGCTAAAGAATTAGTAGACAATGCTCCAAAGCCACTTAAAGAAGGCATAGCTAAAGAAGAAGCTGAAGCTATGAAGGCTAAGTTAGAAGAAGCAGGTGCAGTAGTAGAAGTTAAGTAGTCTTAGGTAGTACTATAAATATAAAAAGGGACTTCGTCGATCGAAGGACCTTTTTATATATTTTTGATATCTAGGTAATGCATCTTTCAGTTTTTAGGAGACAGCTCCGCAAAAAGGAATTTAAGGTTGGAATTAAGGTTAAGTTACAAACTTAATTTTAACTTCAACCTTAATTTTAAAAAAGTATAATAAATATTGACAAATCCTAAAAGGCTATGATAAAATTATATATTGCAGCAATGTATTTAATTGTAAATATTGTATAAAAATATAAACGAATGTCAATAGTATTATATAGTGAAATGTTAAAAAAAGTCAAAAGTGGAATATATGCATTTTTTGACTTTTTAAAATAAAGCTATGCCTTATCTGAAAAAGTTATTGCTGTGTTGTTTTTACTTTATTACGAGGAGTGAATATTAATATGCCACATCCTGTCGAAGTTGGTAAGAAAGTTAGAATGAGCTATTCACAAATTGACGAAGTTGTCGACATGCCCAACCTCATCGAGCTTCAAAAAGAGTCCTACCAATGGTTTTTAGATGAAGGACTAAAAGAAGTATTCAATGATATTTCCCCTATAGAAGATTATACTGGTAATCTAATTTTAGAGTTTGTAGATTATTCTTTAGATGAAAATATTAAGTATGATGTAGAGGAATCAAAGGAACGAGATGTTACCTATGCTGCTCCTTTGAAAGTAAAAGTAAGATTGATCAATAAAGAAACAGGGGAAGTAAAAGAGCAGGAAGTATTCATGGGGGATTTTCCTATCATGACGGATACGGGAACCTTTATTATTAATGGGGCTGAAAGGGTTATTGTCAGTCAACTAGTTCGATCTCCTGGCGTATATTACAGTAGAGAATTTGACAAAACTGGAAAGCCACTTTTTTCATCTACTGTTATCCCAAATAGGGGAGCTTGGTTAGAATATGAGACGGACTCAAATGATGTTGTTTCAGTCAGAATAGATCGTACACGTAAACAACCTGTCACTGTACTTTTGAGAGCTTTAGGTTACGGAAACGATCAACAAATTAAAGATTTGTTGGGAGAAGATGAACGTCTTCTTGCTACTTTAGAAAAAGATAATACCAAGAATACTGATGAGGGATTATTAGAAATCTATAAAAAGTTGAGACCGGGAGAGCCGCCTACTGTAGAAAGTGCTACCTCTTTATTAAATTCTTTATTCTTTGATCCAAAGCGGTATGATCTAGCAAAGGTAGGTAGGTATAAATTAAATAAAAAGCTATCCTTGGCGAATAGGATTCTGAATAAGAAGGCAGCAGAAAATGTGGTAAACCCTATCACTGGTGAAATCTTAGTAGAAGAGGGACAAAAAATTGATCGAGATACATCTGTGGCCATACAAAATGCTGGAATTAATGTAGTGACTGTGTATTCTGAAGAACAGAAGGCTGTAAAAGTGTTGGGTAACCACTTTGTTGACATAAGGACGCATGTTACCTTTAATATAGATGATCTTAAAATTAAGGAAAAAGTATATTATCCGTTGTTAAAAGAAATATTAGATACCTTTAAAACAGAAGAAGAAATTAAGGAAGCTATAAAAGATAAAAAAAGGGAGCTAATACCGAAACATGTGATCGTTTCAGATATTATTGCATCCATTAATTATATATTTAACTTGGCCCATGATATAGGAAATATCGATGATATTGACCACTTGGGCAATAGAAGGCTACGTTCGGTAGGTGAATTGTTGCAAAATCAATTTAGGATTGGTTTATCTCGAATGGAAAGAGTGGTTAAAGAGAGGATGACAATTCAGGATGTAGAGCTTGTTACACCCCAGGCCTTAATTAACATCCGTCCAGTAGCAGCTTCTATAAAGGAGTTTTTTGGGAGTTCCCAGTTATCGCAGTTTATGGATCAAACGAATCCATTGGCGGAATTAACCCATAAGAGAAGACTTTCAGCACTTGGGCCAGGGGGGCTTTCTAGAGAAAGAGCAGGTTTCGAGGTAAGGGACGTGCATCACTCTCATTATGGTAGAATGTGCCCTATTGAAACGCCTGAAGGACCCAATATCGGACTAATTAACTCTTTAAGTACATACGCAAGAGTAAATGAATACGGATTTATTGAAGCTCCTTATAGAAAAGTAGACTTAAAGAGAATGGTGGTCACCAATGATATAGAGTATCTTACGGCTGATGAAGAGGATCTATTTATTGTTGCACAGGCCAATGAACCACTGGATGAAGAAGGACGTTTTGTAAATAAAAGAGTAACCACAAGAACACGATTTGGTGCAATAGATGTTGTGCCATATAATGAAGTAGATTATATGGATGTATCGCCAAAACAGGTGGTTTCGGTGGCTACTGCCATGATTCCCTTCTTAGAAAATGACGATGCCAACCGTGCCTTAATGGGCTCTAACATGCAACGGCAAGCTGTTCCGCTATTAATCACCAATGCACCAATTATTGGTACTGGAATGGAATATAAGGCAGCCAAGGATTCTGGTGTTGTTGTAGTAGCTAAAAATAGTGGGGTTGTTGATAGGGTTTCTGCTAATGAAATTATTATCAAAACAGAGGATGGGAAAAAGGACAGATATAAGCTTTTGAAATTTAAAAGATCAAATCAGGGAACTTGTATTAATCAAAGACCTATCGTTAGTAAAGGAGAAGTGATTAAAGCAGGTGATGTTATTGCTGATGGACCGTCAACAGACCAAGGTGAAATAGCATTAGGTAGAAATTGTCTTATCGGTTTTATGACATGGGAGGGTTATAACTACGAAGATGCTATTTTAATTAATGAAAAATTGGTAGAAGAAGATGCTTTAACTTCTATTCATATTGAAGAGTATGAGGCGGATGCTAGAGATACTAAGCTAGGTCCTGAAGAAATTACGCGAGATATTCCTAATGTAGGTGAAGATGCCTTGAAGGATTTAGATGAAAGAGGCATTATTCGTATAGGCGCTGAAGTGCAGTCGGGAGATATTCTAGTAGGTAAAGTAACACCGAAGGGTGAAACCGAGTTAACGGCTGAGGAACGACTGCTAAGAGCAATATTTGGTGAAAAAGCTAGAGAAGTAAGGGACACTTCTTTAAAGGTACCCCATGGTGAATCAGGAATTATTGTAGATATCAAAGTATTTACGCGAGAAAACGGAGATGAACTGCCTCCAGGGGTTAATGAATTAGTAAGAGTATACATCGCTAAAAAGAGAAAAATAAACGTTGGAGACAAAATGGCTGGGCGTCATGGAAACAAAGGGGTTATCTCAAGGGTATTGCCTCAAGAAGATATGCCTTTCTTGGCGGATGGAACACCTTTGGAGATTGTATTAAATCCTCTAGGGGTACCTTCTCGTATGAATATCGGGCAGGTACTAGAAATTCATTTGGGGTTGGCAGCTAAGGCATTAGGCTGGAAGGTTGCTACGCCAGTGTTCGATGGTGCTAATGAAGAAGATATTATGAACGCACTGGAAGAGGCGGGTTATCCTAGAAGCGGAAAACTGACCTTGTATGACGGAAGAACTGGAGAACCCTTTGATAACCCTGTTACAGTAGGTTATATGTATATGTTAAAACTGCATCATTTAGTTGACGATAAGATTCATGCTAGAAGTACTGGTCCTTACTCACTTGTTACGCAGCAGCCGCTGGGAGGGAAAGCACAGTTTGGCGGTCAGCGTTTTGGAGAGATGGAGGTTTGGGCATTGGAGGCTTATGGCGCTGCCTATACATTACAGGAAATCCTGACAGTGAAGTCTGATGATGTTGTAGGACGTGTTAAAACCTACGAATGTATTGTTAAAGGAGAGAATATCCCTGAGCCGGGGGTGCCAGAATCCTTTAAAGTACTTATAAAAGAACTACAAAGTTTGTGTTTGAATGTGAAGGTACTCTTGGAAGGTGAACAAGAAGTGGAAATTAAAGAGTCCATAGAGGACGATGTAGCTGACCTGAATATGGAACACGGTGATTTTCCATATTCGCCTGAAGATGAAGAAGGTGAAGAGCAAGATCAAGCGAATGATGAGGAAGAACAGGACAGTGAAGAAGAACAGGACAGTGAAGAAGATATAGAGATAGATATAGATGAAGACTACATTATAGAGGAAGAAGAACTACAAAAATCAGGATATAAAGATGAGTTTTTAGATGATTTTGATGGATACGATGATTATGAAGATTAAAAATTTAATAAAAAAATCATAGGCTGATTATAGTTATTAAACTATAGAGAAGGGAGAGAGACTCCTTGTACGAATTGAATAATTTTGAATCTATTAAAATTTCATTGGCATCTCCAGAAAAAATTAGACAGTGGTCTAAAGGTGAGGTAAAAAAACCTGAAACGATTAACTACAGAACTTTAAAGCCGGAAAAAGAAGGACTGTTTTGTGAAAAGATTTTTGGTCCTACAAAAGATTGGGAGTGCCACTGTGGTAAGTACAAGCGCGTTAGATACAAAGGGGTTGTATGTGATCGTTGTGGCGTTGAAGTAACAAAGTCTAAAGTAAGAAGAGAAAGAATGGGGCATATAGAATTAGCTGCTCCAGTATCTCATATTTGGTATTTTAAGGGTATACCCAGCAGAATGGGACTTCTCTTAGATATGTCACCAAGATCTTTAGAAAAGGTATTGTACTTTGCTGCCTATATTGTTATAGAGCCAGGAGAAACACCATTAACAGAAAAGCAAATTTTAACTGAAAAAGAATATGGTGAGGCGTTAGAAAAGTATGGTTCTAACTTTAAAGCTGCTATGGGAGCCGAGGCGGTTAAAGAAATACTTGCTAGAATCAACCTTGAAGAGCTAGCAAAAGAATTAAAACATAAGTTAAAGGAAAGCACTGGACAAAAAAGAGTTCGAACCATCAGAAGACTTGAGGTGGTGGAAGCTTTCAGACAATCTGGTAATAAACCAGAGTGGATGATTGTGGATGCGGTACCGGTGATTCCGCCGGACTTAAGACCTATGGTGCAACTAGATGGTGGTAGGTTTGCTACCTCTGATTTAAATGATTTATACCGAAGAGTAATTAATCGTAATAACCGTTTAAAGCGACTATTAGATTTAGGTGCACCAGACATTATTGTGAGAAACGAAAAGAGGATGCTGCAGGAGGCGGTAGATGCTTTAATTGATAATGGTAGAAGAGGTAAGCCTGTAACAGGACCTGGTAATCGACCATTAAAATCCCTTTCAGATATGCTAAAGGGAAAACAGGGACGTTTCAGACAAAACCTTTTAGGAAAGCGTGTAGACTATTCAGGACGTTCTGTTATTGTTGTTGGACCTGAACTAAAGTTTTATCAATGTGGTTTACCTAAAAAGATGGCTTTAGAGCTATTCAAGCCCTTTGTTATGAAAAAGCTTGTGGAAAATAACTATGCCCACAATATTAAGAGTGCTAAGCGTATGGTGGAAAAGGTAAAGCCAGAGGTTTGGGATGTACTAGAAGAGGTCATCAAGGAACATCCAGTGCTGCTTAATAGAGCTCCTACCCTTCATAGATTAGGAATTCAGGCCTTTGAGCCGGTTTTGGTAGAAGGCAAGGCGATTAAGCTACATCCGCTGGTATGTACAGCTTATAATGCGGATTTCGACGGGGACCAAATGGCGGTACATGTGCCCTTATCGGTTGAAGCTCAAGCAGAAGCTAGATTTTTAATGCTAGCTCCTAACAATATACTAGCACCGAAGGATGGGCAGCTAATTACCACACCAACACAGGATATGGTACTTGGAAGTTACTATCTAACGATTGAAGTTCCAGGTATCAAAGGAGAAGGCATGATCTTTAAAGATTTTGAAGAGATGCTGATGGCCTATGATACTGGTGTAGTAGATCTTCATGCTAGGGTCAAGGTTCGTGTAAAACTTAACAAGGATGATAAAGGGAAACTGGTAGAAAGTACTGTTGGTAGATTTATTTTCAACGAAAAAATACCTCAGAATCTAGGTTTTGTGGATCGTACAAAGGACTTGTATTCTCTAGAAGTTGACTTCTTATGTGATAAAAAAGCTTTAGGGAAAGTTATTGATAAGTCTTTTAGAAAACTTGGAAATACAGCTACTTCTATTATGTTGGATTATATAAAACAAACTGGCTTTAAATACTCTACTAAAGGTGCTATCACCATTGCGGTATCAGATATGGAAGTGCCAGCAGAAAAGCCAGAATTGATTTCAGAAGCTGAAGAAAAAGTAGATAAATATGAAAAAGCCTACAGAAGAGGGTTGATTTCTGACGAGGAAAGATACGAAAGAGTTATTGAAACCTGGACAGAAACAACAGAAAAGGTTACAGATGCTTTAATGGCAGGTTTAGATCGATTGAACAATGTATTTATTATGGCCCACTCAGGTGCGAGGGGTAGTAAAAACCAGATTAGACAGCTAGGCGGTATGAGGGGATTGATGGCAAATGCCTCTGGACATACGGTGGAAATGCCAATCAAGGCGAACTTCCGTGAAGGCTTGTCTGTATTAGAGTACTTTATTTCTACCCATGGAGCCAGAAAAGGACTAGCAGATACTGCTCTTAGAACAGCTGACTCAGGATATTTAACAAGACGTCTTGTGGATGTTAGTCAAGATATCATTATTCGAGAAATTGATTGTGGTACAACAGAGGGCATTATAGCTTCTGCTTTTAAAGATGGAAATGAAGTGATTGAGGAACTGTATGATAGATTAGTAGGTAGACATGCACTAGAGGATATTCTTCATCCAGAAACTGGAGAAGTAATGGTTGCTAAAAACAATATGATTTTAGAGGAAGATGCAGAAAAAATCATTGCTGCTGGTTTAGAGAAGGTAAAGATCAGAACAACACTGAACTGCAAAACAAAGCATGGTGTATGTGCAACTTGCTATGGCAGAAACTTAGCTACTGGGGAGCCTGTTCAAGTGGGAGAGGCTGTTGGTATCATTGCTGCACAGTCCATCGGAGAACCAGGAACACAGCTTACTATGAGAACCTTCCATACTGGTGGGGTTGCTGGTGCTGACATTACCCAAGGTTTGCCGAGGGTAGAGGAATTATTTGAAGCAAGGAAACCAAAAGGATTAGCCATCATCAGCGAAATTGGTGGTACTGTTGAAATCCTGGAATCTAGAAAAAAACGTGAAGTTGTTGTAAGAAATGCTGCTGAAGAGAAAAAGTATGAAATTCCTTATAGCTCTAGGGTCAAAGTAAAACAAGGTCAAGTCATTGAAGCTGGAGATGAAATTACTCAAGGATCTGTTAACCCTCATGATATTCTTAAGATTAAAGGTGTAGAAGGTGTTGAAAACTACATTATCAAAGAAGTGCAGAGAGTATACCGACTACAGGGGGTTGATATCAATGACAAGCATGTTGAAGTTATTGTAAGACAGATGTTGAGTAAAGCAAAAGTTGAAGATGCTGGAGATACTGATTTGTTACCTGGGGCACTAGAAACTGTTTTTGATTTAAAAGAAGTAAATGTCAAGGCAAGAGAGGAAGGTAAGAAAGAAGCTACCTATACAGTAACATTGCTAGGTATTACGAAAGCCTCCCTTGCAACAGAATCCTTCTTATCAGCGGCATCTTTCCAAGAGACAACAAGAGTTTTAACGGAAGCTGCTATCAAAGGTAAGGAAGATTACTTGATAGGTTTGAAGGAAAATGTAATTATTGGAAAGCTGATCCCTGCTGGTACAGGAATGAAGCGGTATAAAAATATTGCTTTAAGCACAGAGGATGAAACGCCAGAAGATATAGAAGAAATTGAAGAAGAATAAAAGATGATTTTGTAGTATAAAAGGTGAAAAGCCAATGCTTTAACTTAACAAAATAAGTAGTTGACACACTTATCAACAAGTGTTAGAATATTTAAGTGTGTTATACACAATGCTGTTTAGAAAAACAAAATTTTCAGTATAAAAGTGGACTTTTAACTGGGGGACGAAAAGTCTCCCAGATCTTTAAAAAAGGAGGAAACTTTTATGTTAGACTCTTTGCAAAAGGCCAATAATAAGGTCATTGGCATAAAGCAAACCAACAAAGCATTAGCTGAAGATAAAGTAAAGACGCTTTATTTGGCAGAAGATGCAGAAATACATCTATTAGAAAAACTTAAGAACGCTGCCACTAGTAAAGGTGTAGAAATTATTTATGTTGATTCTATGAAAAAACTTGGTAAAGCCTGCAGTATTGATGTTAGTGCAGCAGCTGCGGCAATATTAAAGTAACCAGAGATTTACACTTGATTAGGCAAAGACATTTTATCTTATATTATAGAATAAAGATAAAAGTTTTTCTATGTTTAAAGCTTTTTATTGGAAGGAGGTGCAATGGATGCCAACAATAAGCCAGTTAGTACGTAAAGGTAGAAAAGAAATTCAAGAAAAATCAACAGCTCCTGCATTACAAAAAGGTTTCAACTCTTTGAGAAGAGTAGCTACCGACAAAAGTTCTCCACAAAAAAGAGGAGTTTGTACTTCTGTTAAAACTGTTACACCTAAAAAGCCTAACTCAGCTTTAAGAAAAGTAGCTAGGGTAAGATTGACAAATGGTATTGAAGTAACAGCTTACATCCCAGGAATTGGTCATAACCTTCAAGAGCATAGTGTTGTTCTAATCAGAGGTGGAAGGGTAAAAGACTTACCAGGGGTTAGATACCATATTGTTAGAGGAACATTAGATACTGCAGGTGTAGCTAACAGATTACAAGCAAGATCAAAGTACGGTGCAAAGAGACCTAAGAAGAAATAATAGACGTCGGAGCGATGATGCATATATAATAAAGCATTGAACTGCGCACGGCGGCAATCTTAAAATTGGTTGTCGAGTACCGATGAACAATTTCATTCATTGAGGAGGGAAGAAAAGTGCCAAGAAAAGGTAATGTGCCAAAAAGAGAAGTGTTACCAGACCCTATGTATGGTAGCAAAGTTGTTACAAAATTAATCAATGGCATTATGCTAGATGGTAAAAAAGGAACAGCTCAAAGAATTGTTTATAATGCCTTCGATTTAATAAAAGAAAGAACTGGGGAAGAACCAGTCGAAGTTTTTGAAAAAGCTATGAACAATATCATGCCAATATTAGAAGTTAAAGCAAGACGTGTTGGTGGCGCCAACTACCAAGTACCGGTGGAGGTAAGACCTGAGAGAAGAGAAACTCTAGGAATTAGATGGTTAGTAGGCTACACCAAAAAAAGAGGCGAAAAAGGCATGGATGAAAAATTAGCCAAAGAAATCATGGATGCTGCGAATAATACTGGAGCATCAGTGAAGAAAAGAGAAGACACACATAAAATGGCGGAAGCAAACAAAGCATTTGCCCATTACAGATGGTAAGATAATGTTTAAAATAGTAGTTTTTGGATATGCTAATGTATATTAGTTGCTAAAAATCACTGTAAATGTTTCGTTTCCTATGGAAGGAGGATCAACAGTGGCAAGGCAGTTTCCACTAGAAAAAATAAGAAATATAGGTATTATGGCGCATATTGATGCTGGTAAAACAACAACCACAGAGAGAATATTGTTTTATGCCGGCAGAATTAGAAAATTAGGTGAAACTCATGAGGGTGCATCTCAAATGGACTGGATGGAGCAGGAGAAAGAAAGAGGTATCACCATCACTTCAGCTGCTACTACCTGTCAATGGCAAGAGCATAGAATCAATATCATAGATACACCAGGTCACGTGGACTTTACTGTAGAGGTAGAAAGATCTCTAAGAGTATTAGATGGATCTGTAGCTGTATTCTGTGCCAAAGGTGGGGTTGAGCCTCAATCTGAAACTGTTTGGAGACAGGCAGATAAATACAGAGTGCCAAGAATGGCCTTCGTAAACAAAATGGACATTTTAGGTGCTGACTTCTTTCAAGCTGTAAAAATGATGAAGGAAAGATTAGGTGCTAATGCAATACCTATCCAGTTACCTATCGGTGCTGAAGATACCTTCAAAGGCATCATTGACCTAGTAAAGATGAATGCAACCATTTACAAAGATGATTTAGGTCAAGAGACTGAGACAGTAGACATTCCTGAAGATATGAAGGATCTTGCTAATGAGTATAGAGAAATACTAATAGAGGCAGTAGCTGAAACTGATGAAGAATTAATGATGCGTTATTTAGAAGGAGAAGAACTAACAGAAGAGGAAGTAATTGCGGGTATCAGAAGAGGTACAATTGCTACACAAATGACACCGGTATTATGTGGCTCTTCTTATAAGAATAAAGGTGTGCAGCGTTTATTAGATGCCGTTGTAACTTATATGCCTTCACCACTAGATATACCAGCGATTAAAGGTGTATCTGAGGATACCGAAGAAGAAATCGAAAGACATGCAGATGACAATGAACCTTTTTCAGCTTTAGCCTTCAAAATCATGGCAGATCCATATGTAGGAAAACTAGCTTTTTTCCGAGTTTATTCGGGAAAGCTTGAGTCTGGTTCTTATATCTTAAACTCTACAAAAGGGAAGAAAGAGAGAATTGGACGTATCCTTCAAATGCATGCCAATACAAGAGAAGAAATTACAGAAGTATATGCTGGTGATATCGCGGCTGCTGTAGGATTAAAAGATACAACTACAGGGGATACACTATGTGATCCTGACAATGTAGTAGTGTTAGAATCTATGGAGTTTCCAGAGCCAGTTATTCACGTAGCTATTGAACCAAAAACTAAAGCTGCTCAAGAAAAAATGGGGGTTGCTTTACAAAAACTTGCTGAAGAGGACCCAACTTTTAAAACCTACACAGATGAAGAAACAGGTCAAACCATCATTGCTGGTATGGGAGAGCTTCATCTTGAAATCATCGTAGACAGAATGATGAGAGAGTTTAAAGTAGAGGCAAATGTAGGTAAACCTCAAGTTGCTTATAAAGAAACTATTACCCAAGCGGTAGAAGTAGAGGGTAAATATGCTCGACAATCTGGGGGTCGTGGACAATACGGACATGTTAAAATTCGTCTTATTCCACAGGAACCAGGCCAAGGCTACGGCTTCGACAATCAAATCGTTGGTGGAGCTATCCCAAGAGAGTATATTCCTGCTGTTGATGCTGGTATTCAAGAAGCCATGAAAAATGGTGTGTTAGCTGGCTACGAAGTAGTTGACATGAAGGTAGAACTGTTTGACGGATCTTATCATGAGGTTGACTCTTCTGAAATGGCATTTAAAATCGCTGGTTCTATGGCTTTCAAAGATGGTATGAAGAAAGCGAAGCCAGCTTTACTGGAACCATATATGAAGGTAGAAGTGACAACACCTGAAGATTATATGGGGGATGTTATGGGTGACTTAAACTCAAGACGTGGTAAGATTGAAGGTATGGAGCCAAGAACAGGTGGTGTACAGGTAATAAGATGTTATGTACCACTATCTGAAATGTTTGGTTACGCTACAGACTTGCGTTCAAAAACACAAGGTCGTGCTGTATACTCTATGCACTTTAGTCATTATGAACAAGTTCCAGCAAGTATTGCTGAAAAAGTGGTTGCTGGAAGACAGTAGTGAAAATCGGATAGCAGATTTAAGATGCTTTGTCTGCTATCCTATCTTTAGATAAATCTATAGATAGGTTAAGTAGTATAAAAACTTTTACTTAATACGTTAAAAACGAGGAGGAGTAAAAAATGGCAAAAGCAAAATTTGAAAGAAATAAGCCCCATGTAAACATAGGAACAATAGGACACGTTGACCATGGTAAAACAACATTAACAGCAGCGATTACAATGACATTAAACAAAAGATTAGGAACAGGATCAGCAGTAGCCTTTGACCAAATCGACAAAGCACCAGAAGAAAGAGAAAGAGGAATCACAATTTCAACAGCACACGTTGAGTACGAAACAAACAACAGACACTATGCTCACGTAGACTGCCCAGGCCATGCTGACTATGTAAAAAACATGATTACAGGAGCAGCACAAATGGACGGAGCGATCCTGGTAGTATCAGCAGCGGACGGTCCAATGCCACAAACAAGAGAGCATATCCTACTATCAAGACAGGTAGGTGTACCATACATCGTAGTATTCATGAACAAATGCGATATGGTAGATGATGAAGAATTATTAGAATTAGTAGAAATGGAAATCAGAGACTTATTAAACGAATATGAATTTCCAGGAGATGACACACCAGTAATCAAGGGATCAGCATTACAAGCATTAAATGATCCAGATAGTGATTGGGGAACAAAGATTGTAGAAATGTTTGAAATCATCGATGAATACATTCCACAACCAGAAAGAGATATTGACAAGCCATTCTTAATGCCAGTAGAGGACGTATTCTCAATTACAGGTAGAGGAACAGTTGCAACAGGAAGAGTAGAAAGAGGCGTAGTAAAAGTACAGGACGAAGTAGAATTAGTAGGTTTAGCAGAAGAATCAAGAAAGTTAGTAGTAACAGGGGTAGAAATGTTCAGAAAGTTACTAGATCAAGCAGAAGCAGGAGACAACGTAGGGGTATTACTAAGAGGTATCCAGAGAACAGAAATCGAAAGAGGACAAGTATTAGCAAAGCCTGGTACAATCAAGCCTCACACAAAATTTAAGGCGGAAGTATACGTATTAAAGAAAGAAGAAGGTGGAAGACATACACCATTCTTTGATGGATACAGACCACAATTTTATTTTAGAACAACAGACGTAACAGGAAGCATCAAATTACCAGAGGGAACAGAAATGGTAATGCCAGGAGATAACATTACAATGGAAATCGAATTAATTAGCCCAATCGCTACAGAAGAAGGTTTAAGATTCGCTATCCGTGAAGGTGGAAGAACTGTAGGTGCTGGTGTAGTTGCTTCTATTATTGAATAATTGATACTAGCAATGAAATTTTAAATTTAGAAGAAGGGTTTTCTCTTCTTCTAAATTTGCATTATAGTACAGTCTAGAGACATCTTCAAACTTGGATTTTAGTATTCAGGTCTATGGCTTTACCCTTGGCGTAGAGACATAATCAAGGACTGTGAATATAGATCTTAGCATATTAAAATTTACAGACGTATATTGATATAAAAAAGATTATAAAACTTTCAAGAAATATTTAAAATAGGCTTGATATTTGTAGCTTAATGATATAAAATATATTAGTGTCTGTTTGACATGTTTTTTTAAGTTATTAAGGCGATGAAGCGAAAGGTTGCTCAAAAGGGAAATTTTCGTGGAGAAATGTCTAGATCTATGAATCGGGCGACAAGACTACCCTTTAGGGAGTTGAAAAAAATATCAACACACCCGGAACAGTGTATAGGTAGTCGAGGTCGCACGTAAAAAGAAATCACGTGCGATGAAAGGGAGGGAATTTTAATGGCAACAGCAAAAGTTAAACAAAAAATCAGAATCAGATTAAAGGCGTATGATCACAAGGTGTTAGATCAATCAGCTGAAAAAATCGTTGAAACCGCGAAAAGAAGTGGTGCTGAGGTTTCTGGTCCAGTACCATTGCCGACAGAAAAACAAATTATTACAATATTAAGAGCTGTTCATAAGTACAAAGACTCTAGAGAACAGTTTGAAATGAGAACACACAAGAGATTAATCGACATCTTAAGCCCAACCCCAAAGACTGTTGATGCTTTAATGAGATTAGATTTACCAGCTGGTGTGGATATCGAAATTAAATTATAATGTCAGTTTGACTAAGATAAAGCGATGGACTTCATCCTGTCTTAGTATGATTATACATGAAGTGTAATCCGCTGTAAGATTAATAGGAGGTGTAGTAATGAAAGGTATTATCGGAAGAAAAGTTGGGATGACTCAAGTTTTCGATCAACAGGGTTTAGTAGTACCTGTGACAGTAATCCAAGTGGAACCTAATGTTGTAGCTCAAGTAAAAACAACAGAGACTGATGGATATAATGCTGTTCAAATAGGCTACGGAGAAATCAAGGAAAAAAATGTTAACAAGCCACTAAAAGGACACTTTGAAAAAGGTGGCGTAACGGTTAAAAGAAAGTTAAAAGAATTCAGGTTAGAAAACCCAAGTGAATTTACAGTAGGGCAAGAAATTAAAGTAGATGCTTTTGAAGCAGGACAAAAAGTAGATATCACAGGAATCTCTAAAGGTAAGGGCTTCCAAGGGGTTATTAAAAGACATGGTCAAAGTAGAGGACCAGAATCCCACGGTTCTAGATATCATAGAAGACCCGGTTCAATGGGGGCGTCTTCATTCCCATCTAGAGTATTTAAAGGCAAAAAACTACCTGGACATATGGGAGCAGTACAAGTGACTGTTCAAAATCTAGAAGTAGTAAAAGTAGATGTGGAAAGAAATGCACTTTTAGTGAAGGGTGCTGTGCCAGGACCTAAAAAAGGATTATTAATCATCAAAGAAACCATAAAACAAGGAAAATAATCTGATTGAGAAAGGAGGAATTGCTATGCCTAAAGTAGCTGTATACAATGTGTCTGGAGAACAAGTAAGTGAAATAGAATTAAACGACAATGTATTTGGCGTAGAAGTAAACCAACATGTGCTTTATGAAGTTGTAAAAAATCAATTAGCCAATAAAAGACAAGGAACACAGTCTGCTAAAACGAGAGCAGAAGTAAGAGGTGGCGGAAGAAAGCCTTGGAGACAAAAAGGAACAGGTCGTGCGCGTCACGGAAGTATTCGTTCACCCCTATGGGTTGGTGGTGGAACCATTTTTGCACCAAAGCCAAGAAATTATAGCTATACATTACCTAAAAAGGTAAGAAGATTAGCTATGAAATCAGCTCTTACATCAAAAGTAAATAGTAATGAACTGATTGTGTTAGATGAACTATCTTTACAATTGCCAAAAACAAAAGAGATGGTAAATATTCTTAACAACTTAAAGGTTGATAAGAAGGCACTGATTGTAACAGGTGACAAAAACGATGCTGTGGTTAAATCAGCTAGAAACATTCCTGGAGTTGACACAACTTCTGTCAGTACATTGAATGTATATGATATCTTAAGATACGATAAGTTTATCATTACCAAAGATGCGGTTCAAAAAGTGGAGGAGGTGTACGCATAATGACAAATCCACACGATATTGTTATTAGGCCATTAGTTACTGAAGAAAGCATGAATAACATCGCCGACAAAAAATATGCTTTTGTTGTAGATAGAAAAGCCAACAAAACAGAAATAAGAAGAGCCATAGAAAAAATCTTTAGTGTTAAAGTAGAAAAGGTAAATACTGTTAACATGAAGGGTAAAGTAAAAAGAATGGGCAGATATGTTGGCAAAAGAGCGGACTGGAAAAAGGCTATCGTTACTTTAACACAAGATAGCAAAGAAATCGAGTTATTTGAAGGAATGTAATGACTGATTTGTAATACGAAGGAGGGAAACAGTAATGGGTATTAAAAAGTTTAATCCTACTTCACCAGCTAGAAGACAAATGACAGTTTCTACATTTGAAGAAGTAACAAAGGTAGAGCCAGAAAAGTCTTTATTAGAAACTCTTTCTAAAACTGGTGGTAGAAACGCTCAAGGTAAAATAACCGTACGCCATAGAGGTGGCGGTATGAAAAGAAAGTATAGAATTATCGACTTTAAAAGAAACAAAGATGGCATACCAGCCAATGTTGCTTCAATTGAGTATGATCCAAATAGAACTGCAAATATTGCATTATTGAACTATGCTGATGGAGAAAAGAGGTACATCATTGCTCCAAATCACCTAAAGGTTGGAGATGTTGTAGCATCAGGAGCAGATGTAGATATTAAAGTAGGTAATGCTCTGCCATTAAGAAATATTCCTGTTGGTACAGTGGTACACAACATTGAAATGAAGCCTGGTAAAGGTGGTCAAATTGCAAGAGCTGCCGGAAATTCAGCACAGTTAATGGCGAAGGAAGGCAAATACGCACTATTAAGATTACCTTCGGGAGAAATTAGACAAATTGCTATTGACTGTAAGGCTACTGTTGGTGAAGTGGGAAATTTAGAACATGAAAACATCACTATCGGTAAAGCTGGTAGAAAAAGACATATGGGAATTAGACCTACTGTAAGAGGTTCTGCAATGAACCCGAATGACCATCCACACGGTGGAGGGGAAGGTAGATCTCCTATAGGTAGACCATCACCAGTGACACCATGGGGTAAACCTGCTCTTGGATACAAAACACGTGATAAGAAGAAGGCTTCAAACAAGTTTATTGTATCTAGAAGAAAGAAATAATTCAGCAAAATAATGCAAAGATATAGATAGACACATACTTGTGAAGGGAGGAAAAGTAATGGGTAGATCACTAAAAAAGGGACCTTTTGTTCATGCTGGTTTGTTAAAAAAGGTAGAAGAAATGAATGCAAAAGATGAAAAGAAAGTTATCAAAACATGGTCAAGAGCATCTACTATTTTTCCACAAATGATCGGACACACTATTGCTGTACATGATGGTAGAAAGCACATTCCAGTATACATTACTGAGGATATGGTAGGACATAAATTAGGAGAATTTGCTTTAACCAGAACCTATAGAGGTCATGACGATAACGATAAAACAACAAAAAGAAAATAAATTTAAGTTGATGGAATGTTTGATAATTTGATCGAGATTATGAAGGGAGGTCATTCCATGGAAGCAAAAGCAATTGCAAGATTTGTCAGAATCGCTCCTAGAAAAGCTCAACAAGTTGTTGACTTAGTTAGAGGAAAAAAAGTTGATGAAGCTTTAGCAATATTAAAGTATACGCCTAAAGCCGCTGCGCCAATCGTAGAAAAAGTTGTTAAGTCGGCTTTGGCAAATGCGGAAAATAATTATAGTATGGATAGAGATAGCCTATATGTGGCAGAAATTTATGCAGACCAAGGACCTACAATGAAACGTTTTAGACCAAGAGCTATGGGTCGTGCCACTACGATTAGAAAGAGAACAAGTCATATCGGTGTTGTGCTAAAAGAAAAATAGGATTTAAGGAGGGAAAATAATGGGTCAAAAGGTGAGTCCACACGGATTGAGAGTAGGTATCATTAAGGACTGGGATGCCAAATGGTATGCCAACAAAAAAGATTATTCTGACCTACTCATTGAAGACCATAAAATCCGAAAATACGTAAAAGAAAAACTTTTTGTTTCCGGAATTTCTAAGGTAGAAATTGAAAGAGCTGCTAATAATCGCGTTAAAATAAATGTTCACACAGCAAAGCCAGGAATGGTTATTGGTAAAGGTGGGCAAGGTGTTGAAGAACTGAAAAAGCAGTTAGAAAAAATGACAAATAAAAATGTAGCAGTAAATGTAGTAGAAATAAAAAGACCAGAAACAGATGCTCAACTAGTAGCTGAAAACATTGCGTTCTCTTTAGAAAGAAGGGTATCCTTCAGAAGGGCGATGAAACAAGCTATGCAAAGAGCCATGCGTTCAGGTGCTAAAGGAATTAAAGTATTAACTTCAGGTAGACTTGGAGGAGCAGAAATGGCTCGTTCAGAAGGATACAACGAAGGAAACGTTCCATTACACACATTAAGAGCGGATATCGACTATGGTTTTGCTGAAGCCATGACAACCTATGGAAAATTAGGTGTAAAAGTATGGATTTACAAGGGTGAAATATTACCTGCTAAAAGAAATGTAGCAGTAGAAGAAAGTGTCGAAAATACAGAAAACAAGTAACAGATATGCCTTGAAGGAAGGAGGAATAGTGCATGTTAATGCCTAAAAGAGTAAAACGCCGTAGAGTGCATAGGGGTAAAATGACAGGTGAAGCCACAAGAGGAAACAAAGTTTCCTACGGAGAATTTGGAATTATGGCTTTAGAACCAGCATGGATTACCTCTAATCAAATAGAAGCTGCTCGTATTGCTATGACAAGATATATCAAAAGAGGGGGTAAAGTTTGGATTAAGATTTTCCCTCACAAGCCCGTAACAAAAAAACCTGCTGAAACTCGTATGGGTGCTGGTAAAGGTTCACCAGAGTTTTGGGTAGCAGTTGTTAAGCCAGGTAGAGTTATGTTTGAACTAGCTGGAGTACCAGAAGAAAAAGCAAGAGAAGCGTTAAGACTTGCTATGCATAAATTACCAATTAAGTGTAAGTTTGTAACACGTCAAGAATTAGAAGTAAAGGGTGGTGAAGCTGATGAAAGCTAATCAATTAAGAGATATGACAGATGTTGAATTGCAACAAAAATTAGCTGATTCAAAAAGTGAATTATTTAACTTGCGTTTCCAATTAGCGACCGGCCAGCTTGAGAACCCTTTGAGAATCAGAAATGTTCGCAAAGATATCGCTAGAATTAAAACCATCATTAGACAACGCGAAATAAACAATGTAAATGCTTAATCGGATTATGATGCAAGGTGGAAGGGAGGCCAAACTCGTGGAAAGAGGAAGAAGAAAGATCAGAACAGGTCGTGTAGTAAGCGACAAAATGGATAAAACAATTGTAGTATTAGTAGAGGACTTTGTTCGTCATCCTTTATATGGTAAAGCGGTTAAAAGAACTACAAAGTATAAAGCGCATGATGAAATGAACGAATGTGGAATTGGTGATAAAGTAAGAATTATGGAAACAAGACCATTGTCAAAGGACAAAAGATGGAGACTTGTTAAAGTGATAGAGCAAGCTAAGTAAGAGAGAAGAGGAAAAGGAGGTATTGCTATGATCCAACAGGAATCACGGCTTACTGTTGCAGACAACTCAGGCGCAAAAGAATTGCTTTGTATCCGCGTGCTAGGCGGAACAAAAAGAAGATATGCAAGAATAGGTGATGTTATCATCTGTGCAGTTAAGAGTGCAACACCAGGAGGAGTTGTAAAGAAAGGTCAAGTTGTAAGAGCGGTTGTAGTTAGAACAAAGGCTCCTGTGAGACGTAAAGATGGTTTTTATATACGATTTGATGAGAATGCTGCTGTGGTTATTAAAGAAGATAAACAGCCAGTGGGTACACGTATCTTTGGACCAGTAGCAAGAGAGTTAAGAGATAAAGAGTTTATGAAGATTGTTTCCCTAGCTCCAGAAGTATTATAAACGAGGAGGTGTTACAAATGCGTATAAAAAAAGGTGACACAGTAGTAGTTATAGCTGGAAAAGATAAATCTAAAGTAGGTAAAGTACTACAAGTATTACCGAAAGTAAATAGAGTGATTGTTGAAGGCGTAAATATGGTGACAAAACATCAGAAACCAAACCCGAGAACACAGCAGGGGGGTATTATACGCCATGAAGCTCCTATCCATGCATCTAATGTAATGTTCTTTGAGAAAAAAGCTAACCAAGGTGTTAGAGTTGGATATAAGCTTTTACAAAACGGTGAAAAAGTAAGAATAAGCAAAAAGACTGGCGAAGTATTAGACTAAAGTAAAGAAGGGAGGTAAGTCTAGTAATGGCTAGATTAAGAGAAAAATATAAAAATGAAATTGCAGCAGCAATGATGGAAAAGTTTGGTTACAGTAACGTTATGGAAATTCCAAAGCTTGAAAAAGTTGTTATTAATATGGGAATTGGTGATGCTAAGGACAATGCCAAAAGTCTAGAAGTTGCAGTAAAGGAGTTAGCTACAATAGCTGGACAAAAGCCTGTTATTACAAAAGCTAAAAAATCAGTTTCTAACTTTAAAGTGCGTGAAGGCATGTCAATAGGTGCTAAGGTTACCTTAAGAGGCGAAAAAATGTACGAATTTGTAGATAGATTAGTAAATGTTGCACTGCCAAGGGTAAGAGATTTCAGGGGTGTAAGTGCAAAGGCTTTTGATGGTAGAGGAAACTACGCACTAGGTATCAAGGAGCAATTAATTTTCCCAGAAATTGAATATGATCAAGTGGAAAAGGTTCGGGGAATGGATATCATCTTTGTTACCACTGCTAAAACGGATGAAGAGAGTCGTGAGTTATTAAAGTTAATGGGAATGCCTTTCGTAAAATAAGAAGGAGGTACAATGTAGTGGCAAAACAATCTCTTAAAGTAAAGCAACAAAGAAAACAAAAATATCAAACAAGAGAGTATACTAGATGTAAAATCTGTGGAAGACCACATGCTTATTTAAGAAAATTTGGTATATGTCGTATATGCTTTAGAGAATTAGCCTACAAGGGACAAATACCAGGTGTGAAAAAAGCTAGCTGGTAAAATCGGGAAGGAGGTAAAAGTTATGACAATGACAGATCCAATTGCAGATATGCTTACACGGGTTAGGAATGCCAGTGCGGTAAAACATGAAACTGTAGATATTCCTGCTTCTAATGTTAAAAAGGAAATTGCAAATATTCTTCTTGAAGAAGGTTTTGTAAAAGGATTCGATGTAATTGAAGACGGAAAACAAGGCATTATCAGAATGCAATTAAAATACGGAAAAAACAACGAAAAAGTTATCACAGGTATAAAACGTATCTCAAAGCCAGGCTTAAGAGTTTACGCAAAGAAAGACGAAATTCCAAGGGTATTAGGTGGACTAGGAGTAGCGATTATTTCTACATCTAAAGGAATTATTACGGATAAAATTGCTAGAAAAGAGGGCGTAGGCGGAGAGGTTGTCGCTTACATCTGGTAATCGTAATAACTTTAAAGGAGGTGCAAATATGTCAAGGATAGGTGTTAAGCCAATAGAGCTAACAAATGAAGTTGAAGTAAAAGTTGATGAAAACAATATTGTTACTGTTAAGGGTCCGAAGGGAATGCTGACAGAACAAATTCATAAAGATATTGCTATTAAAAGAGAAGAAAATACAATTATTGTTGAAAGACCAACCAACAATAAAAAACATAGATCTTTACATGGTTTATCAAGAACACTAATTTCTAATATGGTTGACGGTGTAGTGAAGGGATATGAGAAAAAACTACAGCTAGTTGGTGTCGGATATAGAGCAAATAAACAAGGCAATAAACTAGTGCTTAACTTAGGATTTTCTCATCCTGTAGAAATGGTGGATCCAGAGGGTGTTACAACAGAAGTACCTTCTCAAACTGAAATTCTTGTTAAGGGAATTAACAAGCAAGCTGTTGGAAACTATGCAGCTAAAATTCGTGAACTAAGAAAACCTGAACCTTACAAAGGAAAGGGAATCAAATACTCGGATGAAGTGATCAGACGTAAAGAAGGTAAGACTGGTAAGTAATAGAAAGGAGTGAAATAAGGTGATCAAGAAGGTAAGTAAAAACCTTACAAGAAAGAAAAGACATCAGAGAGTTCGTAACAAAGTCTCTGGTACAGCTGAGCGTCCAAGATTAAATGTATATAGAAGTTTAAATAACATGTATGCTCAAGTCATTAATGATGAAAACGGTCAAACCTTAGCAGCAGCTTCGACTTTAGATAAAGAAATCAAGCAGCAAGCTGAAGCTACAGGCAATCAAGATGCTGCTAAGCTAGTGGGACAGTTAGTAGCCAAAAGAGCTTTGGAAAAAGGTATTACAACTGTAACTTTTGATCGTGGTGGATATATTTATCATGGAAGAGTAAAAGCAATGGCAGAAGGTGCAAGAGAAGCCGGACTTAACTTTTAATAAAGAAGGAGGGAAATAAATGCTACGCAAGCGTATAGATGCTAGTCAACTTGATATAAAAGAACAAGTTGTTGACATAAGACGTGTTACTAAGGTTGTAAAGGGTGGTAGAAATTTTAGATTTGCTGCTTTAGTAGTAGTTGGAGATGAAAACGGACATGTAGGAGTAGGATCTGGTAAAGCTATGGAGATACCAGATGCTATCAGAAAAGGCATTCAGGATGCAAAGAAAAACTTAATTCATGTACCAATTGTTAAGACTACCGTTCCTCATCAAATCATTGGCCACTTCGGTGCTGGTAATGTACTAATTATGCCTGCTTCAGAGGGTACTGGTATTATTGCAGGTGGACCAGTTCGTGCGGTATTAGAATTAGCAGGAATCAAAGATGTAAGAGCAAAGTCTTTAGGTTCAAACAATTCAAGAAATATGGTAAATGCTACAATGGATGGCTTAAGAAATTTAAAAAGAGCAGAGGATGTAGCTAGACTAAGAGGCAAATCCATAGAAGAACTCTTAGGTTAGGAGGGAAAATACTATGGCAAATGTAAATATCAAATTAGTTAAAAGTGTTATTGGTTCATTACCAAAGCAAAGAAAAACAGTAGAAGCATTAGGATTATCAAAGGTTGGTCAGGTGGTAGAAAAACCTGACAATGCACAAATTAGAGGTATGATTGAAAGAGTAAAACACTTAGTAGAAGTTGTAGAAGCATAAATAAGGAGGTGTAAAGATGAAGTTACATGAGCTTAGACCTGCTGAAGGTGCTGTAAAGAAGACAAAGAGAAAAGGCCGAGGTACAGGTAGTGGTCTTGGTAAAACTGCAGGCAGAGGTAGCAACGGACAAAATTCTCGTAGCGGCGGTGGTGTTAGAATCGGCTTCGAGGGGGGACAAATGCCTCTTATTAGACGCCTTCCAAAACGCGGTTTTACAAATATTTTCAAAAAACAATTCAGCATTGTAAATATTGAAGATTTAAATAGATTTGAAAATGGAACAGAAATTACTGCTGCAGTGCTTAAAGAAGCAGGTGTCATTAAAAAAGTTGAAAAGGACGGCTTAAAGATTTTAGGTAATGGCAACATCAAAAAAAGTTTGACAGTGAAGGCTGCAAAGTTTACACAATCAGCTATTGAAAAAATTGAAGCTGCCGGTGGAAAAGTAGAGGTGATATAAGGTGCTATCTACCTTAAAAAACGCTTGGAAGATTCCAGATTTAAGAAGCAGAATACTATACACATTGATGATGCTAGTTATTTTTAGATTAGGTTCTGCTATACCAGTGCCAGGTGTAAATATCAACTACGTTCGTAATATTGTTGAGAATGCTGGATTACTTGCTATGTTTGATATGTTTTCAGGTGGTGCTTTCGGTAATATGACAATTTTTGCTCTAAGTATCACGCCTTACATTACTGCCTCTATTATTATGCAGCTTTTAACGATAGCAATTCCTAGCTTAGAAGAGATGGCGAAAGAAGGCGAAGAAGGCAGAAAAAAAATTGCTCAATATACAAGATATGGAACAGTTATACTGGCATTAATCCAAGCTACTGGAATCAGTGTAGGTCTTTTTAGAGGAGCATTGATTTCAAGGGATCCCTTCAGTATCATTGTTGTTGTACTGACATTAACAGCTGGTACAGCCTTTTTAATGTGGTTAGGTGAGCAGATTACTGAAAAGGGTGTAGGCAACGGTATTTCCCTACTGATTTTTGCAGGGATTATCTCTAGAATGCCTGATGGTGTATATAGAACATTTGTTTTAACCAGACAAGGAGAAATTTCTATTATAACCATTATCTTATTTGTAGTGATTGCAATAGCTATTGTTGCTGGTGTAGTTGCAATACAGGAAGGTACTAGAAAAATTCCAGTACAGTATGCAAAAAGAGTTGTAGGTAGAAAAATGTATGGTGGACAAAGTTCACATATTCCTTTAAAGGTAAATCAGTCAGGCGTTATTCCAGTAATTTTTGCAATGTCACTATTAGCTTTTCCACAGACGATTGCTTTCTTTGTTGGAGAGACCAGTGGTTTTGCTTTATTTGTAGCTAGATGGTTATCACCAGGCGGAAGACCAGGGATATTTATTTATAATATATTAAGTGCGCTGCTGATCATTTTCTTTACTTATTTTTACACAGCAGTTACCTTTAACCCAGTTGAAGTAGCTACAAATATGAAAAAAAATGGAGGGTTTATCCCAGGGATTCGACCTGGAAAACCTACTTCCGATTATTTAACAAAGGTATTAAATAGAATTACGTTAGCTGGGGCAGTTTTCCTAGCAGTTATCGCTATCCTACCAACACTATTCCTAAACTTATTAGGAATGCCAATCGCTTTTGGAGGAACATCCATATTGATTGTTGTTGGGGTGGCTTTGGAAACGATGAAACAGGTAGAGGCGCAAATGTTAATGAGACATTATCAAGGATTTTTAAAGTAACTAGTAAAGAGGTATCTGTCATGGGGAACTGATCCCCATGATACCATCAAAATCTACTTCGGGAGATGGTGAAATGAGAACAATTTTACTAGGACCCCCAGGGGCTGGCAAAGGCACCCAAGCGGCGGTCATTGTAAATGAATTTGATGTACCCCACATATCAACAGGGGATATTTTTAGATATAATATTAAGCAGGGAACAGAACTAGGAAAGAAGGCAAAAAGTTACATGGATCAAGGTCTTTTAGTACCTGATGAACTTGTTGTAGCAATCGTAGAAGATCGTCTAAAACAAGAAGATTGTAAAAATGGTTTCTTGCTAGACGGCTTTCCAAGAACAGTTCCTCAAGCAGAGGCTTTAGACAATGCGTTAGTGAACATGGGTGTTTCCTTAGATCGTGTTATCAATATAGAAGTTGATAAGGATAAACTTGTTAAGAGAGCGGTAGGCAGAAGAATTTGCAAAGAATGTGGTGCTACTTATCACTTGGAGTTCAATCCTTCCTTAAAGGGGGAACTTTGTGACCAATGTGGAGGCAAGTTATATCAAAGAGAAGATGATACAGAAGAGACAGTTTCTAAAAGAATAGAAGTGTATCTTAAAGAAACCCAACCATTAATTCAATATTATCAGGAAAGAGACCTATTGATGATAATCAATGGGGATCAGGATATAGAGATAGTTTCTAAAGAGATTGTTGATGCTTTGAGGAGAAGGTCCTAATGATCTACATGAAATCTCGTCAAGAAATTGAAATAATGCGTAGGGCTGGAAAAATTGTAGCTGAAACTCATGAGCTATTGAAAGAGGCAATTAAACCAGGAGTAACTACAAAGGAATTAGATGTTATGGCAGAAGACCATATAAGAAAAAGAGGTGCTACTCCTGCCTTCAAAGGATATGGAGGTTTTCCAGCTAGTATATGTACGTCAATCAATCACGAAGTAGTACATGGAATTCCTGGATTAAAAAGGTTAGAAGATGGCGATATTATTAGTATAGATATTGGTGCACTTTATGAAGGATATTATGGAGATGCTGCCAAAACCCATGCTGTTGGAAATGTTAGTGAGGAAGCAGAAAAATTAATAAAGATAACCAGAGAAAGCTTTTACGAAGGGATGAAATATGCCTTTGAAGGGAATCGGTTATCGGATATTTCTCATGCTATTCAGGCTTACGTAGAGAAAGAAGGATTTTCTGTGGTTAGAAATTATGTTGGTCATGGCATCGGCACGAAAATGCACGAAGAACCTCAGGTACCAAACTATGGACCACCGGGAAAAGGACCAAGACTCCAGAGTGGTATGGTCTTAGCCATAGAGCCAATGATTAACGCAGGAACCTACGAAGTGAAGGTGTTATCTGATGGATGGACTGTCATAACATTGGATGGGAAGTATTCTGCTCACTATGAACATACTATCGCTATTACAAATGGAGAACCTGAGATTTTGACGGTTCTGTAGTCTAGGCAAATGAGGTGACATTTCGTGGAACAAAGTGATATAAATATAGGTCAAGTCGTAAAGTCCACTCAAGGAAGAGATAAAGGAAAATTCTTTATTGTTTTGGATAAAGTCGATAAAGAATATGTCTTAATTGTAGACGGCGATATTAGGAAAACAGATAAACCTAAGAAGAAAAAATTAAAACATCTGGTTAAGCTCAGTATTATATCTGCAGAGACGAAGGATCGGATAGTGAGCAATAAGAAAATAACGAATGCTTTTATAAGAAGAGAGCTTGAGAGATTAGGCGTAAATGCCTAGGTTGAGAATGGAGGTTTGATTGCCGCATGTCTAAACAAGATGTGATAGAAGTAGAAGGTACAGTGAAAGAGGCTTTACCGAATGCTATGTTTATTGTGCACCTTGAAAATGGTCATGAGATTTTAGCTCATATATCTGGAAAGTTAAGAATGCATTTTATCAAAATTTTACCAGGTGATAAAGTTACAGTAGAACTGTCTCCTTATGACCTAACTCGTGGTAGAATAACATGGCGAAAAAAGTAGGTTAAAATAGAGTGTTAATTTTTAGGTGTTCTACTTGAAGGAGGAATAACAATGAAGGTTAGACCATCAGTTAAACCAATTTGTGAAAAATGTAAGATTATTAAAAGAAAAGGAAAAGTAATGGTAATTTGTGAAAATCCAAAGCATAAGCAAAAACAAGGATAACAAAATACTAGTTTTTTTATAAGTTTTATAGTATAATATAACATTGTGGTAATTCATTTTTTAGAGCGGCTGCATCAGTTTTTACTGATCTCTAAAGAATAAATTTTAATATACTTTGCATATAAGAAACTCGCATATAAGAAAATAAGTGAATTGCGATTGTGTAATGATTATGTACCAAGAGAATTAGGAGGTGTAAATTACTATGGCCAGAATTGCTGGTGTTGACTTACCAAGAGATAAAAGAGTAGAAATTGGTTTAACTTATATATTTGGTATTGGCAGAAAAACTTCTAATGATATATTAGCTGCTGCTGGTGTGAATCCTGATACAAGGGTAAAGAACTTAACTGAGGAAGAAGTTAATGCGCTAAGAAAAGCGATTGACGAAAACCATCAGGTTGAAGGGGATTTAAGAAGAGAAATCTCTTTAAACATCAAAAGATTAAAAGAAATCAGATGCTATAGAGGGATCCGTCACATTAAAGGATTACCTGTAAGAGGACAAAAAACTAAGACAAACGCTCGTACTAGAAAAGGTCCTAAGAAAACCGTTGGACGTAAGAAGAAGAAATAGGTAAGGAGGGGCGAAAGAATGGCAAAAGTAGCGAAAAGAAAAACAACTCGTAAAAAAAGAGAACGTAAAAATATTGAACGTGGTCAAGCGCACA
Source organism: Clostridium formicaceticum (assembly GCF_001854185.1). Lineage (NCBI taxonomy): Bacteria > Bacillati > Bacillota > Clostridia > Peptostreptococcales > Natronincolaceae > Andreesenella > Andreesenella formicacetica. The sequence continues at coordinate 778,419 of NZ_CP017603.1, read as the reverse complement.
TTCAATCAACTTTTAACAACTCTATTGTTACGCTAACTGATACACAAGGTAATACAATTGCGTGGGCCAGTGCCGGACAATTAGGCTTCAAAGGTTCAAGAAAATCTACACCATTTGCTGCGCAAATGGCTGCTGAAACTGCAGCTAAATCTGCAATGGAACATGGATTGAAAACAGTAGAAGTATTTGTTAAAGGACCAGGAGCAGGTAGAGAAGCTGCCATCCGTTCATTGCAAGCAACAGGTCTTGAAGTTACTATGATTAAAGACGTAACTCCAGTGCCTCATAATGGATGCAGACCACCAAAACGTAGAAGAGTATAATAAAGATTCAAAGGATTAGGAGGTGCTAAAATGGCAAGATATACAGAGGCGGTATGTAGATTATGTCGTCGTGAAGGTATGAAATTATATCTAAAGGGCGAGAGATGCTATACAGATAAATGTGCTATTACAAGAAGAAACTTTGCTCCAGGACAACATGGGCAAAATAAGAGAAAGCTTTCTAACTACGGTATGCAGTTAAGAGAGAAGCAAAAAGCAAAGAGATTCTATGGCGTGCTTGAAGCACAATTTAGAAAGTATTTCGAAATCGCTGAAAAACAATCAGGTATTACTGGTGAAAATCTTTTAAGACTATTAGAAACTAGATTAGATAATGTAGTTTATAGACTAGGTTTTGCTTCATCAAGACCACAAGCAAGACAATTAGTAGCCCATGGTCACTTTACGATCAATGGTAAAAAGGTGGATGTTCCTTCTTACATTGTAAAGGTTGGAGATGTGATTGAAGTAAGTGAAGTATCAAAAAATTCTCCTCACTTCAAAGAAGTTAAAGAGACCTTTAAAGGGACTGTACCTCATTGGTTAAGTGCTGATGTTGATAAATTAGAGGGAAAAATTGTTTCATTGCCTACAAGAGAAGACATAGATATACCAATTGCAGAAAACTTAATTATTGAGTTATATTCTAGATAATAAATGATTAGAATCAGTTACCCTCAATATAGTAGAGAAGATATTAAAAGGAGGGTTTAATGAAATGATAGAAATGGAAAAACCTAAAGTAGAAGTTACTGAGTTAAGCGAGGACTTTTCTTATGGTAAATTTGTGGTAGAACCTCTTGAAAGAGGTTACGGTACAACGTTAGGTAATTCCCTTAGAAGAATTATGTTATCATCTTTACCAGGAGCTGCAGTAACTTCTATTAAAATAGATGGTGTGTTGCATGAATTTTCTACGGTGCCTGGTGTAAAGGAAGATGTAACAGAAATTATTTTAAACTTGAAGAGTTTATCTTTAAAGCTACATGGCGATGAGCCTAAAACCATCAGGATCGAAGCTGAGGGTGAAGGCGTGATTACTGCTGGTGACATTATTGCAGATGCAGATGTAGAAATACTAAACCCGGATCTTTATATCGCAACTTTAGATACTGACGCTAAATTTATGATGGAAATCAATGTATCTAAAGGAAGAGGATATATCTCTGCTGAAAACAATAAAACTCCAGGAATGCCAATAGGTGTTTTACCAGTTGATTCAATATTTACTCCTGTAAAAAAAGTAAGCTATTCTGTAGAAAATACGAGAGTCGGCCAAATGACTGACTATGATAAATTAATTATCGAAGTATTTACAGATGGCAGTATTAAACCAGACGAAGCAGTTTCATTAGCTGCTAAAATCATGAATGAACATCTTAATTTGTTTATTACCCTAACAGAACATGTGAATGATGTTGAAATCATGGTGCATAAAGAGGAAGATAAGAAGGAAAAGATGTTAGAAATGACAATCGAAGAACTAGATTTATCTGTTCGTTCCTATAATTGTCTAAAGAGAGCTGGAATTAACACTGTTCAGGAGCTTACAATGAAATCAGAAGAGGATATGATGAAGGTTAGAAATCTAGGTAAGAAGTCTCTGGAAGAGGTACAGAAGAAGTTAGAAGAATTAGGCTTAGGATTAAAACCTAGTGATGAGTAACTAGTAGTAAGGAGGGATAGTTATGGCTGGATATAGAAAGTTAGGTCGTGTAAGTGGTCATAGAGACTTAATGCTAAGAAATTTAGTAACAAGCTTAATAAAAAGCGGCCGTATTCAAACAACCGAAACAAGAGCTAAAGAAACGAAAAGATTAGCTGAAAAAATGATTACTTTAGCAAAAAGAGGAGATTTACATGCTAGACGTCAAGCGTTAGCCTTTATAACAGATGAAACGGTTGTTAAAGATCTATTTACTGATTTAGCAACAAAATATGAAGATAGAAATGGTGGATATACAAGAATCATCAGAGTGGGTCCTAGAAGAGGCGACGCTGCTGAAATGGTAATTCTTGAATTAGTATAATCATAGGGAAAAGAGATTAAGTCAAAAACTTGGTCCCTATTTTTTATTCAAAGAATAGTTTTTCAAGATAAAATGAGTTATAATATATCGTGTATGTAAGAAACTAAATATAATATAACTTAGCCTATGGCATTGCTTTAAGAAGGAGATTTTTATGGAACATATGATAGAGGTAGACCACGTTGCATTTGATTATAAAAATAATGAGGAAGAGGTAGTAACAGCCTTGAAAGATATTACCATACAAGTGAAAAAAGGAGAGTTTTTAGTCATTATAGGTCATAATGGTTCAGGTAAGTCTACATTGGCAAAACATATGAATGCTTTGCTGCTGCCAACACGGGGGGATGTAAGGGTAAAGGATATGAATACCAAAGAAGAAGAATATCTTTGGGATATTAGGCAAGCTGCTGGTATGGTTTTTCAAAATCCAGATAATCAGATTGTTGCTACCATTGTAGAAGAAGATGTGGCTTTTGGCCCTGAAAATCTTGGCGTGGAACCAGCGTCCATTCGTAGAAGGGTGGATGAAGCGCTTGGTATTGTGGGTATGTCAGATTATCGCGAGAAAGCACCCCATCTGCTGTCAGGAGGACAAAAACAGCGTATAGCCATTGCTGGTGTTATAGCTATGCGACCTGATTGTATTATCTTTGATGAGCCAACAGCTATGCTGGACCCCTTTGGTAGAAAAGAAGTTGTTCGTACAATTAAAAAGTTAAATAAAGAAGAAAATATAACAATTATTCATATCACTCACTTTATGGAAGAAGCTGTAGATGCGGATCGTGTTATTGTTATGGAGGATGGCAACATTGTTCTTCAAGGTGCACCAAAAGAAGTATTCTCTCAAGTAGAACAGCTAAAGGAGCTGGGTTTAGATGTTCCTCAAGTTACAGATTTAGCGCATCAATTGATTGGTGAAGGAATTTCCATATCGAAAGATATACTTACAGTAGATGAGATGGTGATGGAATTATGTCGATTAAAATAGAAAATTTAACTTATATTTACAATCCTAAAAGCCCTTTTGAAACAAAAGCGTTGGATGATGTTAATTTAGAAATTAAAAGTGGAGAATTTATAGGACTCATAGGACATACCGGGTCAGGAAAATCAACTTTAACCCAGCATCTTAACGGCTTGATTAAGCCTACCAGCGGTAAAATAATGATCAATGATTTGGACATTACGCGTGCTTCGGTAAAACTGGTGGAAGTAAGAAAAAGGGTTGGATTAGTGTTTCAGTACCCTGAGCATCAATTATTTGAAGAAACCGTTTATAAAGATATAGCTTTTGGTCCTATAAACTTAGGCTTATCGCAGGAGGAAGTTAAGGAAAGAGTAAAGGAAGCTATGAATTTGGTCAAACTATCCTATGATGATCTCAAAGATAGATCCCCTTTTGAACTAAGTGGAGGGCAAAGGAGAAGAGTGGCTATAGCTGGTGTTTTAGCTATGAAGCCGGAGGTATTAATATTAGATGAGCCTACTGCTGGATTAGATCCTAGAGCGCGGGATGAGATATTAGATCAAATAAAACTTCTTCACGAAACCTATAAGAGCACCGTTATTTTGGTATCCCATAGTATGGAGGATATAGCAAAGTTAGTAGATAGAATTATTGTTATGCACCGTGGAAAAGTAGCACTGATGGGGGCACCTAGGGAAGTATTTCGCCAATCAGAGGTTTTAGAATCTATAGGATTGGGGATTCCGCAGATTACTTATTTAATGAAAAAGTTGAAGGACTTGGGTGTCTACTTAAGAGAAGATATACTGACGGTAGAAGAAGCGAAGGAAGAAATACTAAAGTGGATAAGAGGGAAAGAGAATGCTTAAAGATATTACAATAGGTCAACATTACCCAACTGGTTCTATCATACATAAATTAGATCCTAGGACAAAAATACTTATTACCTTTGCTATTATCTTAGGCTTGTTTATTGTAAAGAACTTTATTGGATATATATATATTATTTCATTTATTATTGCTGCTATTGGGATATCCAAAATCCCTTTTAAATACATGGTTAAAGGACTAAAACCTCTGTATATTCTTATTTTTTTTACATTCCTTATTAATGTGTTTATGACAAGAGGTGAAATTGTGTTTAGCCTGGGTCCTTTAAATGCCACAAAAGAAGGGATATATCAAGCAGTATTTATGGCTATAAGATTAATATTGTTGGTTATAGGGACCTCTTTACTAACCCTTACTACATCGCCTATTATGCTAACTGACGGGATTGAACATTTATTAAATCCTTTTAAGAAGATTGGTATACCAGCGCATGAGTTAGCTATGATGATGACAATAGCCTTAAGATTTATTCCAACGTTATTAGAAGAGACTGATAAAATTATGAAGGCGCAAATCGCTAGAGGAGCAGACTTTGAAAGCGGTAATATTATAAATCGTGCAAAGAGCTTGGTACCTTTATTAGTGCCATTATTTATCAGTGCCTTTAGGAGGGCTGATGAACTTGCTATGGCTATGGAGGCTAGGTGCTATCGTGGGGGAGAAAATCGTAGTAAAATGAAACAACTTAAGATGGAGCAAAAAGACTTTATAAGTCTTATTATAACAGTTGTGCTATTAGCGGCACTAGTCTATACAAGAGGTATATAGCATTTCTAAGGGGATGGCTTTCATGAGGAACATTATGATTAAAACTGAGTACGATGGAACAAATTACAATGGTTGGCAGATACAGCCCAATGGTATCACTATTCAACAAAAAGTTATGGAGGCTGTTAAAAAACTTACTGGAGAGGATGTTACCATCAATGGTTCGGGAAGAACAGATGCTAAGGTTCATGCTAGAGGGCAAGTGGCTAACTTTTATACGCAAACAACAATCCCTATAGAACGCATTCCATCAGCTATAAACCATTTTTTGCCTGAAGATATTACTATACTAGAGGCAAAAGAAGTAGCTATGGACTTTCACGCTCGATATTGGGCGCAGGGAAAAGTTTATTCTTATCAGGTCTATAATCAAAGGCAAAGAAGTGCATTATTAAGAAATTATAGCTATCATTTTCCGTACCAGCTAGAATTAGATAGGATCAAAGAAGCAGCAGAGGTGCTGCTGGGCACCCATGATTTTAAGGGATTTATGTCTAGTGGTAGTAGTGTAAAAACTACAGTTAGAAGTATATATGCTATTAAAATAGAAAAAGGCGAAAATAGTATATGGATGACTTTTGAAGGAAATGGTTTTTTATATAATATGGTAAGAATTATTGTTGGAACTTTATTAGAAGTAGGCAGCGGAAGAAGATCCATAGAAACAATAAAAAAGGCATTAGAACTAGGGGATAGGGAAAAAGCAGGGCATAAAGCCCCTCCTCAAGGATTATTTTTAGATAAAGTATTTTACCCCTTGACACACTAGGGAGGTTGTATTACAATATATGAGTGTGTGTATGTAAAAATGATCCACTAGCCCCGGATCTTGTGCATATAAAAACGACGTGAATGTATAACAGATAGCCTTAAGGAAATTTAGAAGGAGGGAAAACGATGAAGTCATATATGGCAAAACCAAATGAAGTAGAAAGAAAATGGTTTGTAGTTGATGCTGAAGGTAAAACTTTAGGTAGATTATGTTCAGAAGTTGCTAAAATTTTAACAGGAAAAAATAAACCAGAGTATACGCCTCATGTGGATACCGGCGACTTTGTAATTATCTTAAATGCTGGAAAGGTTGAATTAACTGGCAAGAAATTAGACCAAGAATTCTATACTTACCATACAGGACATCCAGGTGGATTAAAGCAAGTTAGTTTTAGAAACATGCTTGCTGAAAAACCTGAAAAATTAGTTTACAATTCAGTAAAAGGCATGCTTCCAAAGACAAGACTTGGAAGACAAATGCTTAAAAAGTTAAAAGTATATGCTGGTGCAAGTCATGAGCATGAAGCACAACAACCACAAGTACTAGATATTTAATTTGATCGGGTTAGAAAGGAGGAAAAATAGATGGCAAAAGTAGCATACTACGGAACAGGTAGAAGAAAAAAATCAATTGCTAGAGTGAGATTAGTTCCTGGTGAAGGAAACATCACTATAAATAAACGTGATATTGAAGATTATTTAGACTATGAAACCTTGAAAAGAGAAGTAAGGCGTCCACTTGAAATGACAAACACATTAGCAAAGTATGATGTGATTGCAACTGTAGCAGGTGGCGGTTTCACTGGCCAAGCTGGTGCTTTAAGACATGGTATTTCAAGAGCTCTAATTAAAGCCGATGAAGAATTAAGAGGAATCTTAAAAAAGGCTGGTTTCTTAACAAGAGATGCTAGAGCAAAGGAAAGAAAGAAATACGGTTTAAAAGCTGCAAGACGTGCACCTCAGTTCTCAAAGAGATAATTATACTATATATAAAAAGATTGTCCATTCTCCAATGGACAATCTTTTTATATATACAAATCAAAAGCAGCTTGAGTTTAAGAACTATGACAGGCTTTTACTTCAGACATGCTATGAAAATAATATCCTGTATGAAATATTAAATTTTGCAGATAATATTGTAGGAAGTTAATATTTTATAAAGGAGGCGTAATAAATGAGAGTAAACAAAATGAATCAACCTAACCAAGGAATTAAATGTATAGTAAATACTTGTCACTATTATATGAATGGAGATCGTTGTTCAGCAGAGATGATCGAAGTTCAGCCTAGAAATGCCAGCAGTACACAGGAAACAGATTGTGCAACATTCATACCAGAAGGCCAAGCTTAATCTTGAAAAAGGTCTGTTAGATAGGCACTTGCTTCTAACAGACCTTTTAAATTTAGGAATTATCATTCTTGACGGTTTGTTTTATGCACTGAAATATGGGGAAGTATATCATTTTCCCGGGAAATAAAGGTGGATATTAAATAATTTGTATAAATTTGCTTAATTATATAGCTTTTTTTCTAAAACTTCAATGTTTTTTGATACAGATGCTATGCTATTAGTAAGCGTTTTAAATTCATGGGCTAAATCTGCATCTTTTAAACGACCATTATTATCATCTACCATTAACATTTCAAGGGCAGACAAATACTCTTGAGACCTATCTATATTTTTTTTTAATTCCCTCAGTTGATTTGAGATGTTGTCTATGTCTTTTGAATTTTGCATGATACTTCTCCTTTCTCGATATAAGATACTTTTCTTCCTATATTTTTTCCCTTTTAAAAAATATAATACAAAAGAAGGACAGAAAAATAGTGAACTTATAATTGTATATGCGGCTCATGATTCATATATATATATCACAGGAAAAATATTTGTCAATATAAATAGGGCCCTGTGATAAAGGCCTAAATTATAGGGGGAATTTCATTTGAAGGTAATCATTATTAGAAAAAGGTGGATTTATATTAGTATTGTATTACTATTTATTTCAGCACTTTCTATAGCATGTATAAACTACTGCAAGATTAAAGCAGTTTTTCACACATTGCCTACGCTTACTAAAGTCGTCCTTCTAGACGCAGGACACGGCGGGGTTGATCCGGGCGCTGTTAGTAAGGGAGGCGTAAAAGAAAAAGACATCAATCTAGCGATAGCACTATATTTAAAGGAATATTTAGAGCAAAGTGGAGCTGTTGTCGTCATGACCCGCACTAAAGATGAAGGATTGTATTCAGAGGGAGGAAGTTTGAGGGAGAAAAAAAATGAAGACCTCAGAAAAAGGAAGGAAATGGTAAAAGAAAGCGGCCCAGATATATTTATTACAATTCATCTTAATAGTTTTCCACAGACCCAGTACCATGGAGCTCAGACCTTTTATCCAAAAGATAATACAAAGGGTAAAGTATTAGCAGAAAAAATACAGGAAGAATTAATCAATACATTAGATAAAAATAATAAGCGGGTTGCATTACCAAAAGAAGATGTATATATCATTAAAGGATTAGATATACCGACCACATTGGTTGAGTGTGGTTTTCTATCTAATCCTAAGGAGGAACAGCTATTACAAAAATCATCTTACCAAAAACAGATTGCTTGGGGTATATATATGGGAATACAGAGATACTTTCTAGAGAAACCATAGAAATTAGATATATTCTCTATAACCTAAATTGTTTTACCAGGGATAATCATATCAATAATCCCTATGACAAGTGCCCCTATGATGGCACCTAAAAAGGTTACTGTCATAGCAGGAACAATAAATTGACTAATATAAATAACAATAGCGGCAACAATGAAGCCTATAATCCCTCTACCAAAAGGAGAAGCATCAACCTTGAACACCCTTTCTACTAAGTAATTAACAATTGAAATCACTAAAGCGGCCACGATAACACCCCATAAACCTTCAATTCTAAAGCCTGGTGTAATAAAGGCAGCTACTGCGATAACAATAGCAGATATGATAAATCTTAAAATTAATTTACCCCAACCTGGGGCGTCCTGAGTACGGTTTGAATTTCTTTCGTCTGACACGGTAATACCTCCATTTCAACAAATATTTTTTATGCAACAAAACTCACCTTCACATTTCAGAAGGCAGTGTTGTTTTAAAAGAATGTCACTTATAAATAGCATGCACAATAGGAAGTTGTTTTATTCATTTATATAAGGGAAGGTATGATAAAAGCTAATAATATAGGAAAGGTGATAAAATGAAAAATAAAATTTTTTTTATTGTGATAAATAAAAAAAGAATACTATGTAGCTTAATATTATTTATCATTCTTTTTCTTATCATGATAGGGGTAAGAATTCAGATTAAGAAAAATACTAAGGTTTGGAACTATCATGAAACCATTGTAGAAAAATTAGGATATAGAGAAAATAGAGAGGTTAAAGCTAAAATAGCTATCATCATAGATGATTTTGGAAATGCTGGCAATGGTACAAAGGAAATGGTAGATATTCAGGCTACGCTAACTTGTGCAGTGATCCCATTTTTACCCTATACTACTGAAGATGCAGAATTAGCCCATAGTAAAGGACATGAGATTATTATTCATCTTCCTATGGAACCTCATATTGGGAGCCCTAAATGGTTAGGTGAAAAAGGGATTACGATAAATCTCTCCACAGAGCAAATTAAAAGTATTATGAGAGAAGCTATTGAAAATGTATCCTATGCAGTAGGTATTAACAATCACATGGGTTCTAAGGCTACAGAGGATAAAAGAATCATGGCAGCCATCATTGATGTATTAAAGGAGAACAATATGTACATAGTGGACAGTAAAACAAGTATGAACTCCGTTATAGCAGAAATTGCAAAGGAATACGAAGTACCAGTTCTAGAACGAGCAGTATTTTTAGATAATGAAAAGAATGTTGAAGCAATAAAAAGACAGCTAGTTCTACTGGGGGAGTTGGCGTTAGAGAAGGGTTATGCAATAGGAATAGGTCATGTAGGACCTGAAGGAGGCGTTATAACAGCCAAGGCTATACAAGAAATGATTCCTGTTTTTGAAAAAAAAGGTATTGAAATTGTGCCTATATCTGATCTAATAAAGTAATTTTATTAAACTAGAGAAATTAGTACAAATATGAAGTTCTTAATAACATATTTGGCAAAATGAAGAGGAGAAAAGAACTAATTGAAAAAAGTTGGTACAGCATGATTATAATCACAAAACAACGTGACTTATGTCACGGTAAAGTCAGAAGATTTGTTATATATTATTCATATAAATAATATATAAATTTGAAGGGAGAAATAATCATGTTCGGAATATTTAAGAATAAAAACAACAACCAAGGCAATGAGGTAAAGGAGAGCAATCCAATGTTTTGCTATCAATGTGAACAAACACCAGAGGGAGGATGTACAAAGTTTGGTGTTTGTGGAAAAAATCCTGATATAGCAAGTCTACAAGATATTATTATCTTTGGGTTAAAAGGCGTTGCTGCCTATGCGACACATGCTAGAGAGCTAGGAATGGTTGATCCTGAAGTAGACGCAATTGCGCATGAGGCATTATATACTACATTAACAAATTCAAACTTTAACTTACAGGAACACATCGGTATGGCAATGAAGGTGGGAGAAGCTACAGTAAAGGTAATGGATTTATTAGATAAAGCTCACACTTCAAGACTAGGGATTCCACAGCCGGTAACTGTGACACAGGATAAGGTGGAAGGACATGCAATACTAGTAACAGGACATAACTTATATGCATTAGAAGAATTATTAAAACAAACAAAAGGTAAAGGTATTAATATTTATACCCACTCTGAAATGCTACCAGCCCATGGTTATCCTGAATTAAAAAAATACCCTCATTTAAAAGGAAACGTAGGAAAAGCTTGGTACGATCAGAGAAAACTGTTTGAAGAATTTCCAGGCGCTATTTTAGGAACAACAAACTGCTTGATGCCAATTAAAGGAAGCTACTCTGATAGATTTTGGTCTTATGGTACCTGTGGTTTAGAAGGAACAGAAAAAATCATCAATGATGACTTTACACCAATTATAAAGAGAGCTTTATCTTTACCAAAGGCAAATATAAAGTCTGATAAAGTTTTAACGACAGGTTTCCATCACAATACAGTATTATCCATCGCTCCAGAAATCATTGATGCAGTAAAAGGTGGTAAAATCAAGAGATTTTTTGTAATCGCTGGTTGTGATGCACCTACAAAAGGAAGAGATTATTATAGAGAACTAGCCAGCACACTACCGAAGGAATGTGTGATTTTAACAACTTCTTGTGGTAAGTTTAGATTTAATGATATAGATTTTGGAACTGTGCCGGGAACTGAAATTCCAAGATATATTGACTTGGGACAGTGCAACAATTCAGGTTCAGCAGCAAAAATCGCTATAGCCTTAGCAGAAGCTTTTAGTTGTAGCGTAAATGATTTACCATTGACCATTGTGCTATCATGGTTTGAGCAAAAAGCTGTGGCTATTTTATTAGGATTATTTAGTTTAGGTGTAAAAAATATCTATATAGGGCCAAGTGCTCCTGCCTTTGTAACACCGGGTGTACTAAAAGTATTACAAGATACCTTTAATTTACAACTGATTAGCGGAGATGCAAAAGAAGATTTACCTAAGATGTTATAGATAAAATTCACTTACCTCAACCCTTTAAATATATATGTAACAAAAAAACGCCTATAGTCTTTAGAACTATAAGCGTTTTTTTGCTTGTAAAATCATTTAGTTGCTGTTATTGATGTTAATGCCATAGAATATTTCTGTCATCTCTTGATTCAGCTGTTCAAAGATTTCTCTTTTTTCTTCTTCACAAAGATCTTCCTCTGAGATTTCAAATAAATAATTATCAAGATCTATATCTTTTATTTTCATTTTAGTATGAAAAATATTTGACTGATAGATATTCATGTCAATTAGACTATATCTATCTATGGTGGTACTGGCAATATAATCTTGAATAGAACTAATCTTATGATCAATATAGTGTTTGTTACCTTCGATATCCCGAGTAAATCCTCTAACCCTATAATCGATGGTGATAATATCAGAATCAAAGCTACCTATCAAATAATTAAGAGCCTTTAAAGGGGAAATAGTACCACAAGTGGATACATCAATATCTACCCTAAAGGTACTGATATTATTTTCAGGATGACTTTCAGGGTAAGTGTGGACAGTTACGTGACTTTTGTCTAAATGACCCACTATATTTTCACGGGTTGGTGTTAGTACCCCTCTATTACAGGAGGGATCTAGTACATATAAAGGTACCTCTTCTTCAGAAATTAGTAGCGTAACACTAGCGCCTTGAGGATCATAATCCTGTTTAGCAATATTTAATACACTGGCTCCGATAGATTCTGTAACATTCTTTAAAATTTTTGTTAGTCTTTCGGAGTTATACTGCTCATCAATATACTCAATATACCTTTTTCGATCTTCTTCAGTTTTTGTATAACAGATATCATAGATATTAAAACTTAAGGATTTTGTTAAATTATTAAATCCATATAATCTTAATTTATTTTCATTTATCTTTGGCAATGACATTCCTCTTTTCTAATATTTTTCTTAGAAAATTATAAAACTTATATCGCTATTGTTAAGGCATGAATTTTTATCACTATAATATAAATTATTATAAATTTGTTCTTTATAGTATATTGAGCAATTAATTAATAAATATTCTATAACAGGCTTCAATGTTTCTCTTCACATTTTACTAAATTATATAGTAAATAGCAAATTAAATTATAAAATAATTTCTTAAAATTATAGAATAGACGAAAGGTATTTGTGTCTCACCACTTGAAGCTAATTTTACTTTTGGGGCATAAAAATCCCACCTCTAAATGTTAGGGTAGGCAGGATTTTTAATACCTATTAAACCACTTTATTTTTTAATAAATAGCACTTCCTTTAAATAAGTTTCATAAAAGTTGTTGAGGGCGGCCTCCAATTGAAACTCACCATCATAGGCACACCATTCTAGTAGAAGACCATACAAATAGGTTAATATAAATTTTGCAGTTTCTTGACTATCTAAGTTTTTCTTAAAATAGCCAATCCTTTGTCCTTCTTGAATAATGTTGGTCAAAACATTTTTTTGAAAAACACTAGTGATTGAAAAGTTTTTATAGTGATTCTCTATTTGAATTTTTAAAAAAATTTTTATTTCATCTAGTGCATCTTTTTGAAAATAGTTTATATAATAATCGAATATGCTACGAAGCTGCACATCAGGAGGGGAATCTAAAGTACCGCTATATATTTCTAGTAAATTTCCCTCAGTCAATCTAAATTTCCTTCTAACAATGTCAGCTTTTGACTTGAAGTGGTAGTAGAAGGCACCTTTTGTTAGGCCTAGTTCATTACAAATTTGCTCTACGGTAATATTATCATATCCCTTTTTTTGAAATAGGTAAAAAGCTTTATCTAGCAAAATTTTCTTTGTATTGATAGCTTGTTCTCTACGTAATTTTTTATGTGTGATCTCCATAAAACTTACCATTCCCTTTATAATTTAAGATTATTATAACAATTATATTTTCAAAAATAAAGGATTGACTTTACATACCTTAGTATGTTAATATTATAACATACTAAGGTATGTAAGACACAAACAAAAAATTCCAGTTAGTTTTCGTAGCTGTATCTTACTTCCTATAGAGATTATACATATGCTTTATTATTTAGGGGATTTGCTGAGTAAAAAAAAGAATACTAGATAGTTTTAATTTTGTTTGTTAATTTTTAATATCAATAAGGATTTAGTGGCATGTCATAGCTTTTATGGAGCACTTGTCCGTTGATATAAATAAAACCCTCTTTAATTTGTTTGAAGCTGCATTGATGCAGCTTTTTTTTTATTGCTGATATGTGAAAAAGGAAAATTGTGGTATAATCTTAATGATGACAACAGGAATGGGGTTTATGTATGTAATCTAATAAAGAAATATCTTTAAATTAGGGGGGGGAAAAATGAAGCGTTTGAGTATTCGAATAAAGCTACTGATTTTGATACTTTTAGCACTTATTCCATTAATATTATTTCAATGTGTAGCTATTTTTAGAGGGCTTAATCATCAAACAGAAAGAGAACTTTTATCAAATGTTGAATATGCAGAGGCTATCTCAAAGGTTTTTGTAAATTATATCGAGGAAGTGTGGATACAGGAAGAAATGATTGCAAACTACATTACTGCTCAGAAAAACATACCCGTAGGAGAAATACAATCTTACTTAGAGGAAAGTCAGTTTGCTCAAAAAATCATTTCTAGCATACATTTTTTCAATTTAGAAGGCACTATTCTAGCTAGTTCAAGTCACAAGCCAATAGGCCAAGTATTTGACCAACATAGGTATTTTCAACGAATATTGCAAGGGGAAGAAAAAGTTGTTTCTGATCTTATACTGAACTCTGAGGGTGAATTCATTTTACCGGTTGCTAGAGAAATAAAGCAAGAGGGAGAACTGATAGGAATTATTGTAGCTGTCATAGATGTAGAGAAGCTAGCATCACGATTCCCGAGTTTTTTATTTCATGAAGGCAGTAGATTTACATTTGTGGATACGAATAGAAGTGTGGTATACTGCAGTGATCCAAACGTAAAATATTCACGAGGGCAAACGATACCATTTAATTTTAGTGCTTGGAAAGCTTCAAAGGGAGAATTGCTTAAAACAGCAAACTACAAATCAGAAATGGACGGGACTTTAAGAATGCGTGTAGTCTATCCTATGAATGAAATTGGATGGACGTGTATAGTTAGCTCTAATCAACATATTGTTTTAAAGGAATACTATAGGCAAGTGCGAAATTCAACGATTATTTTGATATTGGTTTCTTTGATTTCTATAGGAGGAGCTGTTTTGTTAGGAAATCATATTCTGTACCCTATGTCTAAATTAAAAAGCGCTGCCTATACTTTAGCTAGTGGTGATTACTCAGTACGTGTTAATGTACCTGGCAATGATGAAATAGCAATAACTGCACAAGTATTTGACTATATGGCAGAAGAAATTGAGCAATACGACAAATTAAAAACCCAGTTTTTTGCTAATCTATCTCATGAATTCAAAACCCCTATTAATGTAATTTTTTCAGCTACACAGCTTCTTATATTGAAACAAGATGATATGCAGGATGATTTATGTAAAATTGAGTTTCAAAAATTTGTAAAGATGATAAAACAAAACTGTTATAGACTCTCAAGGTTAGTGAATAATCTGATCGATATTAGTCGTTATGATGGAGGGTATTTGAAATTAACGCTTAAAAATCATAACATAGTCTCCCTTATAGAAGAAATTACTATGTCAGTTACTAAATATGCTGAGACGAAAGAAATAACCATATTGTTTGATACAGAAATAGAAGAAAAGGTGATTGCATGTGATCCTGATTTTATCGAAAGGATTGTGCTAAACCTTCTTTCTAATGCCATTAAGTTTACAGAGAAGAAAGGTAGCATTTTCATAAATATTTATGATAGACAGGATGATATTATTATATCTGTGAAGGATACTGGTATAGGCATTCCTGAAGATAAACTTGGTATTATATTTGAACGTTTTAGGCAGGTGGATAGTTCTCTCAATAGAAGTAATGAAGGTAGTGGAATAGGATTATCACTTGTAAAGGCATTAGTAGAAATGCAGAAGGGAACAATATCTGTAAAAAGCAAACTAGGGATAGGAACGGAATTTATTGTAGGGCTTCCTGTAAAAATACTAGCTGAGAAAGATATAGAACTATGCAGCGATACGATAAATATGAATAGCATAGGGGAAAGAATAAATATCGAGTTTTCGGATATATACTCTGTTTATGAATGTGAGTAAACGGATATTAAATTTTTTTCCTAAAATTACCTTGTATGAGATAATGGATCAGACGAAAAATAAAATAGAGGTGATAATGTGTGAAAAGAAAAAAAAACAAAGGAGCTATTGATAAAAATTTCTTTAATGAAATGAACTATGAATTAGCTGGTGATATAGGGGCTATTAATAATGAAGAAATGCTTAAAAATAAAAAATTGATAGCAGGAAAAAAGTATACTGTTAAAAATCAAAAGAAATCCTAAACAGTTAAGGACTCCTAGTTTTTGGGAGTCCTTAATTGTTTAAGTCTAGTAGTTTTTTCCTTTCAAATACCTTAACTATCTAAGTTGGGTTCATCACATTTACGATACAGGTATACAAATTATTTGTCCTACGATTAAATTATCCGGATTTACGCTTGGATTAGCTCTTCTGATTGCTTCCACAGTTGTATTGTATCTAATAGCAAGATTATAGAAGGTATCTCCTGATCGTATCGTGTAAGCAGTTGTTCCAGAAGGACAAGTAGTTGGTGGTGGCGTAGTGCAGTCTACTCCAAGTGCAGTCCATGTCCGTATTCCTACAATCCCATCCTGAGTAAGGCCTTTACTAGCTTGGAAAGCTATAACCGCTGCTTGTGTTCTAGAACCGAAAATACCATCAATAGGTCCTGGATCAAAGCCAGCATCTTTTAAAAGTTGTTGAAGTTGTCTTACAGCACCACCTCTGCTACCTACTCTCAAGGTAGGGCATACGGGAGCAGGGGGCGGTGTAGGCCTAGGTATACAAATGATTTGGCCAATAAATAGTCTGTCTGGATCAACACCGGGGTTTGCAGCCAGCAAAGCATCTAGAGAGATATTATGAGCTCTAGCTATGGCATAAAAAGTATCGCCAGCTCTAATAGTGTAGGCTGTTGTTCCTGCTGGACAAGTAGTAGGAGGTATAGCGGCAGGAATACAAATTTGCTGCCCGATCATCAGCATATTTGGATTAACAGTAGGATTCGCTGCAATGATAGCTTGAATGGTTGTATTAAATCGAATTGCTAATCTATAAAAGGTATCACCTGCCCGAATGATATAAGGTGTCGTTCCAGGGGGGCATGGCACTTGACTATAATACATATGATACATATTTTTTCTCCTCCTTTATAGAATATTGTAAATATACTATGGATTAGTATACTATAGTATATTCTAGTGAAGAGAATAGGTTCTATCAGTTTTGTAGCTTTCTTGGATAATAATTTTTAAAAACACAAAGTTCCCAAACTATGGGAAAGAGGCATAAACAACGGAAAAAATCTGTGGATTATTTAGTGATTTAAGGAGAATAATACAGGATAAAATTAAAATTCATTTTATATTTATTACAGGTTTTAATATATGGCTGATAAGACTGAGAAAGTTGATGCTACTATGATCTAAAAAAGTTTTTCCAATATAACCATTCAAGCTTTTAACGAGTAGATCAAACTTCTTATTATCTAAGCGCTCCATAGCCCTTCTTAACACTAGTGCATTTGTATAGCTTTTATCTAGTGGCTTATTGAGATCATGATATTTTCCTTTACCACACAAATCATAGGCGGTATGAATACCTGTCATAATGGAAGGAAATTGTCCAAATCCTAAAAAGGGCATGATTGCTCCATAACAGTTTCCAGCAAAAAAAGTGTTTCCAATTCTACCATGATGACACTTTCCTATGACATATTCTGTGACTTTGAACGCATCAGTAATGTTGAGTACTTGTTTTAAATCCTTTTGAACTCTTGAAAAAAATTTGTTCCATAATAAATGACTATCTAATAGTGTATTTTCTGGATAGTTGGGGTAGGCGGTAACAATATTGGCTTTTGTACTAGATAATGGGATCAAATAACTATAACCTTTAGGTGCAAAAGAATTATCCAACCAAGCCATTGTTGTATATTTATCAAATTTCCCTTCAACAATAGCTCCTTTTAAAGACACAGTAAGATGTTTTTCATAGTTTCCCATTTTTTCACTATAGGCGCCATCCCCTGTAGCCAGGATAACATGTGTATAGTTTTTTAGCAAATCTTCATAGGTAGATTGTGAGTGATACATAACCTCTGTATCTAACTGTTTTAGTAACTGTTTGCATAATGAATTTTCGTGTCTACCCCTTATTACACTAAATCCTAAGTTTCCAGTTACAGTTGCCTGTTCATTTTCTGAATAGATAATTAATTTTTTTATGTGTCCGACTGGTTGAAGATAGATCTGAAATTCGTTAGCAAGGTATGAAAAAGTATCTTCGATAGGGGCATTTAATGCATTCAAAAATATCTCTCCATTGACGAATCTATCATCCACTTCCTTCCTGTTTTCAAAGATGTATGGTTTTATTCCATGCCGTTCTAAGGTGATAGCACATGATAATCCAGATAATCCAGCTCCCATAATGGCTACTTGCATTGTTTTTCTCCTATTATCTAAATGTATTTTAATTGCATGATTTATTCTTTAATGTATTGTTAAGACGCCCACTTCTAGGTGAACAAACTAAGTGACTGCCAAAAAAGTTAAAGTGCAAACTTGCACTCTGTATAAGTGATTGACACAAAATCATAGATTTTGGTCATCTACTTGTGAATGAGGTCTCATTTTACTTTATTATAAGTATATCTTTTTTTTGGACATTAATTTTAGTAGTATTAGCTTTAATTTAAATCATGATTTGTTATCACTATCAATATTGTTAATATTAAGGAAACTTTTTATACAAAATTAACGGAGTATATATGATTTTCTTTATTCTTCGATGTATTGCTATGATGCACGCTCACTTGGTAATATGCGATGACATTTCCTATAGGGCTAGGTGATTTTCAATTTAATTCCATATAGAAAAATGGTATAATTATGTATGAAATTATTAGGAGGGATAGGCAATGAAAGCCGTAGTAATATACAAATCTAAAACAGGGTTTGCAAAAAAGTACGCAGAATGGATTGCAGAGGACCTGAAAGCAGATATTTTTGAAGTTTCAAAGGTTACTATGGATAGATTAAGTATATATGATGTTATAATTTTTGGAGGTAGTTTATATGCAGTGGGTATCAATGGTGTAAAGGTAATTACGCAAAATATTAATATGCTTAAAGATAAAAAATTAATTGTTTTCGCAACAGGGGCATCTCCGTCAAAAGAGGATACAATAAATGAAATTATAAATAAAAATTTTACTTTAGAACAACAAAAATATATTAAGTTTTTTTATCTACGGGGTGGTTTTAACTACGGGAAATTATCAATTTTTGATAAAATGCTTATGACATTATTAAAATGGAAGATAGAAAGTAAAAAGAAAAAAGGAAATAAATTGACATTTGATGAAATAGGTATGCTGGCAGCATATGATAAGCCAATGGATTTTACGAAAAAGAAAAATATAGAAGAAATAATTCACTATATCACTTCATAGATTTGTCTACCATCAGTAGAATAGAGGAAGGGAAAGACGTGAAGTAAATAGGTGTTTATGATCTGTTGTTATTGATTATTACTAAATAGAGTTTTTGAGAAGCAGTGTTCATAAGCAGTGAAAAATTAGCTTTTTAAAATGGAGGAGGGGATGAGAGGTCAGCATGATTACGTTAAATAGTGAATTTCCTGTATTGGAAACACACAGATTAATTTTACAAAAATTGACGGAGGAGGATATAGAGCATTTATTTAAATATTGGTCAGACAGCGAAGTGGTGAGATATATGAACATAGATGCTTTTACTGATAGACAACAAGTAAAGAATATGGTATGCTTGCTGAACAACCTGTTTAAAGAAAAAGAAGCCCTTCGCTGGGGTATATATAACAAAGAATTAAGCTGTCTTATGGGTACCTGTGGATATAATTCTGGACTAAAAGAAGAAGTATATATAGGAGAAATTGGCTATGAACTAGGAAGTCAGTACTGGGGACAAGGATTTATGGCAGAAGCGTTAAACTGTATAATTGATTATGGCTTTAATATTTTAAGCTTAAATCGTATAGAAGCATATGTCATGCTAGAAAATCGAGGGTCAGCCAACCTTCTTGAAAAGCTAGGTTTTCAGAAAGAGGGGATTTTAAGGGAGCGGGGGTATTATAAAAATAAATTTTGGGATGAGTATATTTTTTCATTGTTAAAGAAAGATAGGAATTAAACAACTAAAGAAATACAGGAAAGTAAATACGAATAAACATAAGGGAGTCTTAAAATGGCTCCCCTAAAAGTATTATATTATAAACATCAATACTATTATTTTAAGTAAAGATATTTATAGATAAATATCTGAGAATTCAATGTTGATTCTTTCTACATTGGCAAAAGTCGTTTCATTTGAACCTTGAGTAACGGAATCTATTAAAACTACAGGCAAATCTATAATAAACTCACTACCTTCTCCTAACATACTATTTACCTTAATACTTCCTCCATGCATATCTATAAGTGATTTTACAAGAGACAGACCAATTCCACTTCCTTCAGTTTTTCTACGCAGGGAACTATCAACCTGAGTGAAATATTGGAAAATCAATTGCTGCATATCTTCGGGAATTCCTATCCCAGTATCTTTAACAGAGATTTCTATGTGAGCCTCTTTGTCACGTAGGTTCACCTCTATTTTTCCTCCAGCTTGGGTAAACTTAATGGCATTTGAGACAAGGTTTAAAACTATCCTTTCGATTTTATCAGGGTCAACAGCCATTATTTTTTCTTCAACATCAGTATCAAATATCAGTTCAATATTTTTAAGCTTTGTGTATTCTACAACAGATAGTGTTATATCCTCTGTCAATCTCACTATATCACAATTTACTGGATTAATTACAAATTGATTCCCTTCAATTTTGCTTATATCTATAAGATTATTTATTAATCTTAGAAGTCTGTAGCTATTCTGTTTCTGCATGTTAATGTATTTATATATAGATGCTTTATTAAAATCATCCATGCTTTCCATAAGCTGAATAGCTCCTAGAATAATATTAATTGGAGTTTTTAGTTCATGAGATACTGTTGAAAAGAACTGAGTTTTTAGCCTAGCAATCTCATCTCTTTGAGAGATTTGATGGTTGATTTCTTCTGTCATGCGGTTAAATGCTTCACTAGTTGCAGCCATCTCATCTTTCCCAGTAAGCTTTGTCTTTATTTTAAGATTGCCCTTAGAAATCTCATCAGCGGCATCTTTTAATTTTATTATGGAGGCAGCATATCTATTACCTAACATAGTAGCTAATAAAAGTGATATGATAGATGTCAGAAGGAGAATGACGATATCTCTTTTAGCGCTTTTTAACAACTTGCCTATCACTTCATTTGTTGGCACATTATAGTAGCTTGCCCATCCAATTTTTTCCATAGGGTAGGCTACGCCTAAACGATTTGTTCCATCGAACTGAGAAGGGGCAGTATCATAGGTTACAATTTCTCCTTGAAGCGCTTTAAGTGATGGGGAATCGTTGTTAATCTTTCTCTGATGAAAAGGTATATTAGGATGTTTGTGACTATAGACGATCCTCCCTGTAGTATCAATTAGTCCAAACCCGGATGACGCACCAACGTATTGAAAGTTAAAAATACTACTGAATTTATCTATATCCATGATACCAACTAAAATTCCCTTTAGCTCATCTTCAACATAAATACCTCTGGATATGTGGATGACCAGATCATCATCTAAAATGCTTTTCCCTAAGTTTGAGACTACTCGCTCTTTTCCACTGATAATATCTGTATAAAACTCCATTTCTTGCACATTTACGCCATTTAAGGCATCACTAGAGCTTGCAAGAACAATACCTTCAGAACCAACCCATGAGTACCTTCTAAAAGTTTTTTTTTCTGAGAATACATTATTTATGTAATTTTCAATTTCTCTACTACTCCACTGAGGGTTTGACAGTATAGCTACACCTATTGCATATTGCTGTGCCCAGCTTTCTTCAAGATAGTTCATAAAGGTTAGGTTTATGGTTTCTGCAAAATTTATGCTAGTTTTTAGTTCTTCTTCTATACTTTCTTTATACTGATTTCTAATTCTTATTAGCTGTAATGTAATTAAAGGAATCAGCGCAAGTAAAACTAAAAGAATAAGCTTCAATTTTAAGCTCATCTTCAACTTTAACAATTTTAAGCACCTCCAGCAGCAAATGATTGATTAGATTGCATTTTTATATTTTATCCCATAAATATAACTCTTCTGAAATATATTTACCTAGCTTAGGGTTATGCAGGTTTAATTTCTAAGAGTAACTAAGTACTTTTATTCTATGGATTATGATATTCACTAAATATAAAACATTTTAATAAATTTTTAATAGTCAGTAAAAACATTCTACAGAATAAATTTGTTAAAAAACAGACGATAAATCTCTTTATATTATTTCTACGAATTGGCTAAAAAACCTTCTTGGAATTTTAAATATCAGGTATGATGTATATTTAGATTTTCTATTTAGGATTATTTTTTAGAAGCAATTACGGTAGAGGACGTGTAGTTACTAAAAGAGAGTTAAAAATAATTATGTGCATAATTGTCATAGACGATTGCAGGAGTAAAGGTCAGAAAATAGAAACAAGGCAAGTTGGTGATTCCCCAATGTTCAGCTTTAGCTGGAGGAGTTCACTAGTGATACATCTGCCAAAAAACGCTATATGTTTAAATTGTTTTTATTAGAAATTTAATGTACTATTGTTGTATACTAATATTATGATAGGAGTGAAAAACATGGACTTTTTTGAAAAATTTCAATGGCTTTTTATGATTATAGCTATGTTTGTAGGTCTTGGATTAGGGCAGATAGGTAATGTAGCTGTAGCAGCAGCATATTTTATTACTCCTTTTCTTATGATGATGCTTTTTGGTATTTTTCTACAGACACCAGTTGAAAGCTTAAAAGAAGGATTTAAAAATGCGAAAGTATTGAGATTGAGTCTTCTTATCAATTTTGTATGGACACCCTTATTAGCTTTTGGGCTCAGTTTTCTTTTTTTCCGTAATACCCCTGATGTTTTTATCGCTTTAATTATGGATATGGTAACCCCTTGTACTGATTGGTATTTGGTTTTTACAGGAATATCTGGGGGAAGTATTGCGTTGTCTACCTCCTTTTTGCCATGGAATTTATTTATGCAATTTATTTCAATACCCGTCGCTATTTTCCTTTTTGCTGGTACAGTGGTAGAGATACAGCCATATATTTTCCTAGAAAGTTTTTTAAGGGTATTGTTACTTCCCTTTATTATTGCAGTAATAACGAGAAATATTATTTACTACATAAAGGGTCAAAGTTGGTTTGAACAAAATACTCTTGGAAGAATAGGTGTATTTCAATCTTTATTTCTTATGTTTGCGATTATGGCAATGTTTGCTTCTCAAGGAGTCATTTTAATTGAGAATCTAAGCCTGGTAATTGGACTTATTATACCAGTAATCTTATTTTTTATAATTAACTTTTCTGTAGGTCAACTGATAGGACGAATTTTTAGACTTTCTTATCAAGAGGGAGCCAGTTTGATTTTTACTATTTTAGCTCGAAATGCACCACTAGCTTTAACGATTGCTGTGGCTACTTTTCCAGAACGACCCCTTATTCCTCTGGTTTTAGCTGTAGAATCTTTAATTGAATTACCAATGCTTTTTGCATTTTCTCAACTCATGCTTCTTTTCTATTCTAAAAGATGGTGGTCGAATCTTGCTTGATATTGTAACGTACTATAGACCTATCTATGAAGATATTGTACATTGTCATTCTAAGGTGTGACAGGAGCACTATATGCAAACAAAAATAAAGATAATGCAATTAAGTAAAATCGCTTATATTTTGGGGAGGAGCTTTATGAAATGTCTTTCTTGTGATAAAGAAATGAAGCATGGAGTAACTTCCAAGAAGAATGCCCTTTAGAGCAACCCCTTTATTGATTCCCTATATGAATATAACTGTCTTGATGTATACAGTTTGTTTTGCGGCAAGCATATCAGCAACTGAGGAATTGATTATTCAGCTGACATCGAGTGAACTAGGATAATATTGCGAAATAAATCAGAAAAGGTTTGGAGGTAAATTCAATTGGAAAAGTATCATATGAGAAGGCAAGATAGGCAAATAAATGATGAAAATGAATTAAGTGAGATATTGTTACAGGGAAAATATATAGTAATATCAATGTGTCGTAATAATGAGAAATGCTATATTAGCGACGCTTTCGACTATCAATGGATGCTGCATCAAATACACAAAGAAGTGAGTTTTGAAGAACGCACACGACTTTGAGAGGAAAAAAGGGATAATTAACTATTCTTGAACTTTGGACTGATGACTATGACAAAAACCTACCAAAATTAAGAATTTAGATAATTACTAACACCACGATTATTTTTCAGTTAAGGCATATTATCTTTTTTTAGACGTAATGGATGAATTAGATGGAGACTTAGCATAAGTGAAAACAGGAACGAAAATAACAGTGGTCATACAGAACTTCTACCCTTAAGATATAGAAAGATATCCTTATCATAACAAATCTAATGATAATTCTTTATTCCGCCTCATAAATTATAAGAAGAGTACTATGTGTTTGGGGGGAGTAAAGGTGCGGAAAAAAATATTCATGGTAATCGTGGTTATGCTTCTAATAATGTTAAAAGTAGGAAGTTTTATTGCATTTCATGGGGAAGAGGGGTTGAATAGATTACTGAGCTTTAAGGCTTTATCAGACAAATATGCTGGGGAGTACTATAATGAATATATCCAGTGGGAAGCTAGGATGATTCAAGAAAACCCTGACTATGATGATTTGAAAATATTAGTGGACATATCCGAGAAAACCTTGTATCTATTAAATGGGAATGAACTAATAAAAAAGTATCCTATTGCCAGTGGTAGGCCTGGCAACCCTTCACCTTTAGGTTCATGGAAAATAATAAACAAAGCAAGGTGGGGAGGAGGATTTGGTACTAGGTGGATGGGACTGAATGTACCCTGGGGTAAGTTCGGAATACACGGTACAAATAAACCGAATAGTATAGGCTATAATGCTTCTGCTGGATGCATTCGTATGAACAATAGGGATGTAGAGGATTTGTATAAATACGTAAAGCATGGTACGCCAGTAGCTATCGCAAATGGGCTGCATGGCCCCTTTGGTTATGGACTTCAAACCATTAAGCCAGGAGATTTTGGTGCTGATGTTATGGAGGTTCAAAGAAGACTTCGAGCGTTAGGTTATTATAAAACCGATTACTTAGACGGAAAGTACGGCCCTATGATGGAGGAGGCCGTATATAGATTTCAAAGGGACAATAACCTACCTAAAAATCCCCACATAGGGTGGGAGATGTATAATGCATTAGGAATTATTTTAATGGAGTAGATATTGTGTTTAACTAATTTGCAAGTTATACCTATAAACGGATAAAGTAGAAGCAGGAATTTATAAAGTTATCTAGAATATATCCTTTAAAGTTATTTGAAAATTAGAGAAAGAAGATATTAGTCCCTTATATAATGTATAGCGTTAAAAGGAGAGATGAAATATGCTTGTAGAAAAAATAATGAAGAAAAACTTGGTTACCGTGTATCCTCAGGATAGAATTGATAAGGCGTTAAAGGTTATGGTAGATAATAATATCAATGGTGCACCTGTGGTGGATGATGAGGGTAATATTAAAGGCATGATTGTGAAGGCAGATATTTATCGTTTTTTAATTGATCCAGGACATTACGAAAGCTGTCCTGTAGATTGGGTGATGACAAAAGATGTTGTTACAGCTGAAAAAGGCGAAAATATTTTAAATGTAGCAAAAAGGCTAAGAGAAAAAAATATTGTTGCTATTCCTGTTGTCGAAGACAATAAAGCCATAGGAATTATAACACTAGAGGGCATTGTAGATTATTTCTTAGAAGATGCAATATAGAAAAAAGTCTCTTCTTCTTTTATATAAAGAGGAAGAGACTTTTTAATATTCAGCTGGGACTTGGAGCGCCTGCTGAAATACTCTAACTACACACTTTCAAAAGGACAAACATCATTTTTATTTTTTTTCATATGATGATATATAATACTAATTCTTATACAAACTGAAGGAGTTGAAGGCTATGTGTGGTATTGTTGGGTGGATTAATTTAGAGGAAAACATCATGGAAAAAAATAACATTATTCAAGCCATGGTAAGTAAGTTAAGTAGAAGAGGCCCAGATGATAATGGCGTATATAGAGAAAAAAATGTTCTTTTAGGCCATCGCCGTTTAGTTGTAGTAGACCCCGAAGGTGGACGCCAGCCTATGACGAGACAATTGGGGGATAAAATATATACGATTATTTATAATGGAGAGCTATATAATACAGAAGAATTAAGAAAAGAGTTAAAGGAAAAGGGGCATCACTTTCACGCTTATTCTGATACAGAGGTATTATTAATTTCTTATATAGAGTGGGGGGTAGACTGCGTAAAAAAATTTAATGGGATTTACGCTTTTGGCATTTGGGACAGCAGCAAAAAGGCTTTATTCATGGCAAGAGATCCACTTGGGGTAAAACCTTTATTTTATACAAAGATAGGTAACCATTTTATGTTTGCCTCAGAAATAAAAGCACTTCTAGCACACCCTTTAGTAGAACCTGTTGTGGGAGAGGAAGGACTGGCAGAAATTTTTGGTTTAGGACCTGCAAGATCTCCTGGAAACGGGGTTTATAAAAATATTTATGAAGTACCTCCGGCATACTGGCTTCTGTATAATGATGAAGGATATAAAATAAAACAATATTGGCAGTTAGAAAGTAAAGAACATGAAGAAGATTTCGATACTACAGTAGAGCATGTAAGGAGTTTGATTGTAGATGCTATAGAAAGACAGTTGGTATCAGATGTGCCGATTTGTACTTTTTTATCTGGTGGTGTAGACTCCAGTGCCATATCTTCAGTAGCAGCAAATGCATTTAGGAGAGATGGTAAAGAACAGTTAAATACTTATTCTATCGACTATGTAGACAATGCATTATACTTCAAAGCCAATGAGTATCAACCAAATTCTGATGGTGTTTATATACAAATCATGAAAAACCATATAGGATCGAAACATCATAATATTGTTATAGATACGCCTCAACTGTTTAAAGCTTTAGAAGAGGCTGTAAAGGCCAGTGATTTACCTGGTATGGCGGATATTGATTCTTCTCTTTACCTATTTTGCAGTGAAGTAAGAAAGAAGGCTACAGTAGCCTTATCAGGGGAGTGCGCTGATGAAATCTTTGGAGGTTATCCATGGTTTACGAGGGCTGAAGACATATCTGCTAATACTTTTCCATGGGCAAAGTCTATTAAAGAAAGAAAAACCATTATTTCCAAAGCCTTCAATCATATAGATTTAGAAAGCTATGTGGCAGCGAAATATGAAGAAACAATTAAAGAAGTTCCTAGGCTTGATGGGGAGTCCCCAAAAGCCCATAGGATGAGGGAACTTTTCTATCTTAATCAAAAATGGTTTATGATCACCCTATTGAATAGAAAAGATCGTATGAGTATGGCAAATAGCTTAGAAGTAAGAGTTCCCTATGCAGATTACAGACTTGTAGAGTATGTTTGGAATGTTCCATGGGAAATGAAATATTATAATAGGCAAGAAAAGGGGTTATTAAGAAAAGCACTAAAGGGAATTTTGCCAGATGAAGTGCTGGAAAGAAAGAAGAGTCCTTACCCTAAGACCCATCATCCAGCTTACTTAAAGATGGTACAGCAGCGGATGAAGAGTATTTTACAGGATAGGACATCTCCCCTACTTGATATCATTGATATAAAAAGAGTAATGGAGATTGTAGAAACCGGTGGTGCTGCCTTCGGTAAGCCCTGGTTTGGTCAACTTATGACAGGACCTCAGGTTTTGGCATACTTAATACAAGTCAATGCTTGGATGAAGGAGTATAATGTAAAAGTTATAGAAAATTAGCGTATAGGTATACATTGAGATGTACTATAGAAACTTAATAAGAGCAAGGCCCGACATATTCTTATGTCGGGCCTTGTATTGTTTTTAATAAATAAAATGAAGGATAACTAAGATGCTGCCTATTGTCCAAGTATAGAAAGAAAAGTAATAAAGTTTTTCCTTCTTAATAAAGTCAATAAGCGTTCTTATAGCGAAAATTCCTGATAAAAAGGCTGCTAGGATGCCTGCTAAGACAATGGGAAAAGTAATATCGCCAGTGCCCACTGTTAAGGCATCTTTTGTCTCTAAAAGAGCAGCACCTAATATAGGAGGAATAGAAATCAAGAAGGCGAACTTGGTGGCTAGCTCCTTATTAAAACCTCTAAATAAAGAACCTACAATTGTAGATCCTGAACGGGAGATCCCTGGAGTAATAGCGAGCCCTTGAAAAATTCCTACTATCAGCGCATCGAACCAATGCATTTGACGTATTGTTCTTTTACCGACATGAATTTTTTCTGCTGTCCACAAAAGGGTACCGGTGATGATAAGAGAGATACCGATAATTAATTGAGAAGTAAAGAAACTCTCAAAAATGTCTCCTAAAAGTATTCCCATGAAACCTGTAGGAATTGTAGCTACGATAATAAAAACACCTAATTTTCTATACTCATTGTCAATACGAAGACCCTTTCCTCTAAATAAGTCAAAAATCATTAAGATAAATTCTTTACAAATCACAAGAATATCTCCTGCATATACAAAGAAAATAGAGATTAAGGTACCAAAATGTAGCATGACGGATAGAAACAATATTTTATCTTCAGGAACCTTTAATAAACTTTGAGCTACCGCTAAGTGCCCAGAACTGCTGACAGGTAAAAACTCTGTTAATCCCTGAATAACCCCCAATATAATAGCTTTTAAGATTGTCAAACAAACCCCCTCCTAAAAATTGTATTTAACAAAGTCAATTATAACATATTGGAATAAATAATATAAAATAAAAGTATAAAGATTTTTAGATAGTAAGAAATACATAATTGACATTGACAAGAGGCATTTATTGTGTAGACTAATAATAACAAAAGAAAGTTGCGTCATTATAATTTTAAAGGAATGATTTGAATGTTTGAAAACAGTGGATTTATAAAGCAGTTTACCGACATGATGTCAGAAGGATTTATTTTTATAGATCATTTTGGAAAAATACAAATTTATAATAATAAGGCTAAGGAAATTTTTGGAATCATAGGACATGAAGGGATAGGCCACGCTGCTGGTAGCGTGCAACAAGGAGATATCGTTATTATAGGAGACAATGCTTTAGGAAAGGATGACGGTAATCTTTCTCCTAAAGACTTAAATCTTTTAGGCATTAAAGATGAAAATATTGTTAAAGGAGGTGCTATTATTGCTGTAGGGGTAATTGCTCATCCTCATATACAGCCTATATACAAATATTGCAAATCAATAAAAGACATTAAATTAATGGAGTTAAAGGATACTTTCTTAGATCAAAATATTCATGTAATAATAGATGATATGAAAAAGCTTATTAAGATAGAAGTAGATCATCAAGGATTTTCCTTGCCTTTTATCCATGCTATAGGTCATATGGTAGTAGTCGATGGAAGAACGAAACATGTAAAGTTTTATCAGACAAAAGGCTATACAGCTAGGGGAGAAGGGCTTTATGATCTACTGATGGGAAAAACCTTCAGGGGAAAGGGACAAAATGTTGACACATTTGATGTTATAGGGAGAAGTATCTTTGAGATTCATTACAATAATAGCACGATTACAGATTTTTATGAGGTAGCGCGGGGGAAAGATCTTAGTTATAAAGAAAAGTTTACAGAAATCAATGGCCGTTCTACAATTTGCACATTGGAACCAGTGAACCAAGAGGGAAAAAGAGTAGGGGCTGTACTAAAGGTGGAGGATATTTCGGAGATAAAAAAGGTGATTCGTGAAAGGGATGAAGCGCTTTTTCATTTGGAGAGGATGGAAGAGCAACTGAAGGAAAAAGAAAATGTTTTGAAACTCTTTCCTGAAATCGTTGGAGAAAGCAGAAAAATAAGTCAAGTAAAACAGTTGGCCTACAAAGCATCAAAGTCAACTTCCACCGTTCTAATTTTAGGAGAAAGCGGAACAGGAAAAAGTATATTGGCTAAAGCTATTCATGAAGCCAGCAACGATAAAAATAAACCCTTTATTCATGTAAATGGAGGAAGTATACCAGAAAATTTGTTAGAGAGTGAGCTTTTTGGTTATGAAGGAGGGGCTTTTACCGGCGCTAAAAAAGAAGGAAAGCTGGGGATGTTCGAGTTAGCGGATGGAGGTACTATATTTTTAGACGAAATTGGGGAAATTCCTTTGTCTCTTCAGGTAAAATTATTACAAGTTCTACAAAATAAAAGCTTCTATAGGGTAGGGGGAAACAAAAAAGTATCTGTGGATATAAGAATTATTGCTGCTACCAATAAAAATTTAGAGGAGGAAGTGGCGCGAGGAGGGTTTAGAGAGGATTTATATTATAGGATTAATGTATTTCCCATATGGATTCCTCCTTTAAGAGAGAGAAAACAGGATATCTATCCTTTAGTGTACACTACACTTCCAAAAATCTGTGCAAGAGTGGGGTGCCAACAGAAGAGGATGTCAGGAGAAGCGCTACACAAGCTGTTGGATTATGATTGGCCTGGAAACGTAAGAGAGTTAGAAAATATATTAGAACGAGCAATAAACTTAACTGAGAGTCAAACCATTTTGTCGAAGCATTTAATGCTAGGCAATCAAAAAACACAGCAATCTATACTAGATAAAAGTATCCTTCCTCTAAGGGAGGCCGTAGAAGATGCAGAAAAAAAAGCAATTATAGAGGCCTTAAGGCATTATGAAGGTAGTAGGGTAAAGGCAATGAAGGCTTTAGAAATTGGCAAAACCAGCTTTTATGATAAATTAAAGAAATATCAGATAGAATAGTTCGGAAAAAGGGAAAAGGTTCAAAAAAACGGAATACATCTGAAGGTTTTAAAAAAGCAGTAAAATTAAATGTTAATAACAAACGTGATAGTAAGAGTCCGAAAATACGGACTCTTTTTAGTAGATTTCTAGATTTATTAGATTTTATTATGCCAACCTTTACTAACGATTAGTCTTTTGATATCAGATGAAGGCGCTGTTATTTAGTTGAAAGTTAGAGGGCGTTGAATCAGCAATCTTTGGCTCTTCTATAATTAACTTCAGTTAAAGTCTTCACTAAGATTTAAGCATTCAAGCTTTTCCAATTATTGAAAGTGCTAAAGGTATTTTAAACTGGTATAATTATTGCATATAATTATCGTGATTTACAAAATTTATAAAATCAGAGGAGATGGCAAAAACGATGGAAAATGTGAACTGTGAAAATCATTTTATCTTTGCAGACTGTGATACGGTAGAATTAGCAAAGCAATTTGGTACCCCTTTATATGTAGTTTCTGAAGAAATGATTCGAGAACGATGCAGTGAAATAAAAGAAAGCTTTTTAAATAAATATAAAAATGTTAAAGCTGCTTATGCTAGTAAAGCTTTTCTTACAATGGCAATGTGCAGGATTATAGAAGACGAAGGATTGGGTTTAGATGTAGTGTCAGGGGGGGAGCTGTATACCGCTATCAAGGCTGGCTTCCCCACAGAAAATATCATGTTTCATGGTAATAACAAGGCATGGGAAGAATTGGAGCTAGCTGTGAAAAGTAATGTTGGAAGAATTATTGTGGACAATCTTTATGAACTAGATCTATTAGAAGAGATTGCAAAACAACAAAATAGAAAAATGAAAATTCTTTTTCGTGTTACGCCAGGAATTAAGGGAGAAACCCATGAATATATTGTTACAGGGCAAAAAGATTCAAAATTTGGAATTCCCCTTGAGCAAATTTATGAAGTGGTTAGAAGAACAATGGATTCTGAAAGTATTGACTTAATGGGATTTCATTTCCACTTAGGTTCTCAGCTTTTTGAAAATCATATTTATAAAGCTGGTGTAGAGGTAATTACAAAGTTGGTAAAGGATTTAAAAGAAGAGTTGGGTTTTATCACAAGAGAATTAAATGCTGGTGGAGGCTTTGGTATACGCTATACTTCTCAAGATGAGCCAAAACCCCTACACTATTTTACAGATGCTATCATGGAGGCAGTAGAAAAACAATGTTGTCAATATAACTTAGAGATGCCTACCATCATTATTGAACCTGGCAGATGGGTTGTGGGAGAAGCTGGAATAACTTTATATACAGTAGGCAGCATAAAGGAGATTCCTGGAATCCGTACTTATGCCAGTATAGATGGAGGGCTTCCTGATAATCCAAGACCTGCCCTCTATAAAGCGAAGTATGATGCCGTCGTAGCTAATAAAGTCAATGAAGAAGTTAGTACGACTGTTACAATCGCCGGAAAATGTTGTGAATCAGGGGACATTCTTATCTGGGATCTAGATACGCCTTTATTAACCTCTGGAGATATTTTAGCGGTATTAAGTACTGGAGCCTATAATTTTTCTATGGCCAGTAATTATAACAAGCTGCCTAAGCCAGCAGTAGTATTAATCAATAAAGGGCATACGGAACTTATTGTGGAAAGAGAAAGTTATGATCATCTATTAGATAGGGAAATCATTCCTTCTTATTTAGAAAAAAACAGATAGCTTCAAGATCAATGATTTTAGGAGGGTAGCGATGAAAATTATAAATTTACAGTTAGGTCATTTGTCTGTGCCCCTCAGGACGCCATTTAAAACAGCTCTAAGAACTGTAGAAAGTATAGAAAATGTTATTGTAAAGGTTGTGACTGATACAGGGCATATAGGATATGGAGAGGCAGCGCCAACGGCTGTTATTACTGGAGATACCCTCCCTTCTATAAAAGGAGCTATTAAAGAATGTATAGCACCTCAGCTTATTGGGCTGGATCTTGAAAACTTTGAAGGTATTATGCAGAAGTTAGAAAAATCTATGGTTAAAAATACCAGTGCTAAAGCAGCGGTAGATATTGCACTATATGATTTGTACGGACAATTATATCAAGCCCCCCTCTATAAAGTATTGGGGGGATATAGAAAGGAAATAACTACTGATATTACAATTAGTGTAAATACACCTGAAAAAATGGCACAAGATAGTTTAAAGGCAGTGGAAAAAGGTTATAAAATTCTGAAAATAAAAGTAGGTAAAGAGCCGCAGGCAGATATAGAACGTCTTAAGGCTGTAAAAAAGGCTGTAGGTCAGCATATAAAACTGAGAATAGATGCCAACCAAGGGTGGAAGCCTAAAGAGGCGGTTTCTATTCTAAGAAATATTGAGAACATTGGAATAGACATTGAATTTGTCGAGCAGCCAGTTGAAGCGCATAACTTGGAAGGGCTTAAATATGTGACAGATCATACTTATATACCAGTGATGGCGGATGAAAGTGTTTTTTCTCCACACGATGCCGTAAAAATTATGGAATTGAGGGCAGCAGATCTTATCAACATTAAGTTGATGAAAACCGGAGGTATTCATCAGGCTTTAAAAATTATAGCCCTTGCGGAAACTTATGAAGTGGAATGCATGATGGGTTGCATGTTAGAAAGCAAGATTAGTGTTACAGCAGCAGCCCATTTAGCAGCGGCAAAAAGTATTATTACAAAAATTGATTTAGATGGTCCTGGGCTGTGCAGTCTAGATCCTTTTGAGGGGGGGGGTATTTTTAAACAGGATAAAATTGAATTAACAGATGATGCAGGATTAGGCTTTAAAAAAATCCCAAAAGTACTTTTTTAAGTACTTTTTTTTGTTGGAATAAAATATTTATTATAAAAACAAGTAAATTTTTAGCATCTTAATAGATAAAACAATCTTTAAATTAAAATTCAAGCGCTACCATGTCTAGTTATCCTTTTATAAGGAGGTGAAAAAACCGAAAAATTCACGTAATATTTTGAAAAAAGTAAGGAGGAAAAGAGCATGATAAATATTATTTGGTTTTTGTTTATAGCAATAGGTATTGTTGTAGGTGCCTTGACCGGAAATATTGAAGCTGTCACGGATGCGGCTATCAACAGTGCTAGAACGGCAGTGGATATATCATTAGGGCTAATTGCGGTGATGGCTTTGTGGCTTGGAATAATGAAAATTGCGGAAGTATCTGGGCTTATTAAAGTAATTGCTAAAGCCTTAAGATTTATTATGGTTCCTCTATTTCCAGAAGTGCCGGAGGATCATCCAGCAATGGGAGCTATGGTGATGAACATAGCTGCCAATGTCTTAGGATTAGGAAATGCGGCAACACCATTAGGATTAAAAGCAATGCAGGAATTACAGGAAATAAATCCTCATAAGGATACAGCTAGCAATGCAATGTGTACTTTTTTAGCCATCAACACTTCATCTGTAACACTAATTCCTGCAACGGTTATTGCTATTCGGGCAGCTGCTGAATCAACGAATCCAACAGAAATTATTGGACCAACGATCATAGCAACAGCAGCTTCAACAATAGCGGCAGTTATAGCAGTGAAGCTGTTACAAAAACTACCTGTGTTTCAAATTAAGATAGAGAAAGCCAGTAATCATTAGGGAGGAATGAATATGTTTATTACCATTATAGATAGTATATCAAAGTTTGCAATACCCTTTATTTTATTGACAATACCTGCCTATGGCTTTTTTAAAAAGGTAAAAGTATATGAAGCATTTACAGATGGAGCGAAGGAAGGTTTTTATACAGCTGTTAGGATTATTCCTTATTTAGTAGCGATGTTAGTAGCAATAGGTATATTTAGAGCTTCAGGAGCTATGGATTTATTGGTGAATACTGTAAGTCCCATCACTAGTTTAATAGGAATGCCAGGAGAGGTACTGACAATGGCAATTATGCGTCCCTTATCTGGTGGGGGAGCCCAAGGAATTATGAGTGAATTAATTACTACTCATGGGGCGGATTCTTTGATAGGCAGAATGGTTTCGGTTATACATGGCTCTACCGAAACAACCTTCTATGTTTTAGCGGTGTATTTTGGGGCAGTAGCTATTAAGAAGACGAGACATGCTTTGCCTGCTGGCTTGATTGCAGATGTAGTGGGGATTATAGCAGCTGTTATTGTGGTAAGAATCATGTTCCCTTAGTGCACTTTGGGAATTCAAATTAGAAAATAAGAAACGCTTAATTCAAGGCATACTGCAACATAATAAGGGCTATACAATAGCTCTTATTATGTTATAGGCACTATCTATAGAAATTTTATAGATATACAATTTAGTTTTGATCCTTGATATTCACAGTTTGCATTTGCAGTCTGTAGTATATAAAACCTACAGATGTACATTTATACAAAAGGTTTTAAGGAATAAAAAGAGGGGGTAAGAGTAAAATATGATAAAACCAAAAGCATTAGAGCTTGGAGATACAATCGGTATTATTGCTCCTGCAAGTCCATCAACGAAAAAAAAGATAGATTTGGCCAAAGAAAAGCTTAACGCACTAGGTTATAAAGTACGGGTTGGTAAAAGTTGTTATGCAGCTCATGGCTACTTAGCTGGGAAAGATGACCTAAGGGCAGAAGATGTTAATCATATGTTTGAGGATGAAATGATAAAGGGTATCATTTGTTTAAGAGGGGGATATGGTGCAACAAAAATATTGGATAAACTAGATTTCAAAGCAATAGAAAATAATCCTAAAGTTTTTGTAGGTTACAGTGATATTACTGCGCTGCACTTAGCTATAAATCAGAAATGTCACCTAGTAACCTTCCATGGCCCGATGGCAGCTTCTGATTTTGCGGGCGATATGGAGGATTTTACTAGAGTATCTTTTTTAAAGGCTGTTACAACATCTCATCCTATGGAAGACACCGAAAATCCTGTATCAGAAAAATTAAAGTGCTTAGTAGAGGGAGAAGCTACTGGAAAAATAATAGGTGGGAATCTATCCTTAATTGCCGCTACCATGGGAACACCCTATGAGATTGATACAAAAGGCAAGTTGCTTTTTTTAGAGGACATAGGAGAAGCA
This sequence comes from Clostridium formicaceticum, assembly GCF_001854185.1. NCBI lineage: Bacteria > Bacillati > Bacillota > Clostridia > Peptostreptococcales > Natronincolaceae > Andreesenella > Andreesenella formicacetica. The sequence continues at coordinate 742,829 of NZ_CP017603.1, read as the reverse complement.
CCCTATAGAATTGACCGTATGTTGACACAACTAGCTTTAGCAGGGAAATTTCATGATGCAGTAGGTATTATCCTGGGAGATTTTAAGGACTGTGAAGCCTCACAGGAAGAAAAAAGTTTGGACTTGATGGAAGTATTTAAGGAAATAATTCTTCCTTATGGCAAACCAACCGTTTATAATCTAAAAGCAGGACACTGTTCTCCAATGCTTACTTTGCCTTTTGGTGTTAATACTATACTAAAGGCGACTGAAACAAAACTATATATTGAGGAGGTGGCTACAGTACGATGATGATACAGCCTTCAATAATTGCAAAAGCAGAGGCTTTAAAAAGCTGGTTAATTAAAATCCGAAGAGATTTTCACGAAAATCCTGAATTGAGTACCGTAGAATTTAGAACCCACAAAAAAATTGTAAAGTATCTTAAAGAAATGGGGATCGACACTATGACAGGAGTGGCCAATACTGCTATTGTAGGTATAATAGGAGGAAAGGTTTCGGGAAAAACTGTGGCATTAAGGGCAGATATGGATGCTTTGCCTATAGAAGATAAGAAGGAGATCGCTTACAAGTCGAAAATGTTAGGAAAAATGCACGCCTGTGGGCACGATGCGCATATGAGCATTTTATTAGGAGCAGCTAAAATTCTAAAGGAGATGGAGGAGGAAATAACAGGAACTGTAAAGTTGTTTTTTCAACCAGCAGAAGAAACTGTAGGTGGTGCAAAACCTATGATTGAAGCAGGAGTAATGGAAAATCCTAAGGTAAGTGCTATTTTTGGATTGCATGTAACACCAGAAATACAAGTAGGACAAATTGGCGTAAGATATGGGCAGATGAACGCCTCTTCTGATACGATAAAAATTACTATTTATGGTGCAAGTACCCATGGTGCTTATCCACATGAGGGAATAGATGCTATTGCAATAGCAGGACAAGTTATTACTGCATTACAGACAATTGTAAGCAGAAACATAGACCCTAGAGATTCTGCTGTTGTTACTATTGGTAAGATTCAAGGAGGTACACAGGGAAATATTGTAGCAAATAAGGTAGAGATGCTAGGAACAGTAAGAACCTTAAACCCCAAAACAAGAGACAAAGTTATTGATAAGATAGCAAAAATTGTGGAACAAGTATCAGGAGGGATGGGAGCAAAAGGAGAATTGATTCGGGAAGAAGGGTATGTTGCTTTAATCAATGACGATAATGCTGTTAAGATTGTTGAAAAAAATGGAAAGGAACTGCTAGGTGAAGAGAACGTAAAAATAATAAAATCCCCTAGTTTAGGGGTAGAGGACTTTGCATACTTTTTAGAAAAATCTCCAGGAGCTTTCTATAGGCTAGGATGTGGAAACAAGAAAAGAGGAATTGTTCATCCTGGTCATAGCAATTTATTTGATATAGATGAAAATTGTCTTCCTATTGGGGTAGCACTACAGGTAAAGAATGTATTAACAATCTTAGGGAAAAATCATAATTAATGTTTCACGTGAAAGCCTAAAGTAACTTTAGCATAAATCTACGGGAATTAAATAAAATAAGGATGGTAAATTTATCATCCTTATTTTATTTAGAAAGCATATTATTTATGCTGCTTGCGCAATTTTTTCAGCTATTTGGAGAGTAAATTAAATACAGTCAAATTGTTGCACAATTCAAATTATTTATTTTTATGACTACAACTTTTACAAATAGCTATATTAGGATCTTTGTCTACCGCTTGCATTTGTTGATACTCTTTATTAAATTCTTTTAGTTCTTCTAGTGGTGTATCTAGGAATTTGATAAATTCACTGGAAACTGCCTCAATAAGCTTTTTGTTAAGAGAGTAAATAGCACGTTGGCCCTCTTTTTGGACTTCAACTAATGAAGCGTGCTTTAATATTTTTAAATGTTGAGATATACGAGGTTGGCTAATATTTAAAATGCCTTCTAGCTCACACACATACATAGGTTTTAAAGATAGTATTTTAATAATTTTGATTCTAGTACCTTCACCTAAAGCTTTAAAAATCACTTCAAAATCCATATTAATCCTCCGTAAAATAACAATATTCCTTTTATTATAACATAGCTCTCAGATATTTTTAATATATATTATGGGCTTTATTTTTATTATAATACCATCATGACTTCAAAGAAATGCTTAAAAAGTTCATTTATATAAGATGGAAGAGATGGCAATAATATATAAGGTAACTTGAGCTGCGCAATTGTTGAATCATTGGGCAACTCAAGTAGAGTGACTTTTATTTCAATACATAAGAGAAAAACTTAGACTAGGAGTGAAATAAAATGCTGATCGTATTTACTAGGGCTTTAATACTCTATGCTTTGGTGGTAGTGGTAATGAGGATGATGGGCAAAAGACAAATTGCGGAGATGCAGCCTTTTGAGCTGGTGATCACCATAATGATTGCAGACTTAGCGGCAACCCCTATGGAAAATGCGGGAGTACCTTTGCTTAATGGTGTAATTCCAATAATGACCTTGCTATCGGCACAGGTAATTGTATCCTACTTATCGCTAAAGAGTGAAACTTTTCGAGAAATCGTATGTGGAAAACCAAGTATTCTTATAGATAAAGGTAATATTGTGCAGTCGGAGGTGAGAAGATTAAGAATTAATATGAACGATCTTTTAGAACAGCTAAGATCTAAAAATTATCCAAATTTAAGTGATGTAGAGTTTGCTATACTAGAAACTAACGGACAAATCACAATTATACCTAAGGCGGAAAAAAGAAATGTTATTACTAGTGACATGGGTATACCGGTGCAGCCGGAGGAATTGCCAATTACGCTTATTATAGACGGTCAACTAATTGAGAAAAATCTACAGAAAACTGGTTTTGATAAGCAATGGCTTATGAACCAACTGAAAAACAGCAATATTGACAAGATAGAAAATGTTTTTTTTGGATTTTTATCATCAGAAAAACTATTTTATGCACAACAAAAAGAAAGATCATCTTAGTAGGGAGGCTTGCTTATGAAGGTGGTAGTTGCAACAGTATTAATACTGATTATATTTTTTACTTCCTCTTTGCTTTTGAATCAGTATATAGAAAGAACTTCAAAAGAGATAACAGATATGATTCAAAAGCTAGAAGTTGCTATTGAGAAAGAAGATTGGAAGGAAGGACAAGCCCATATGGAGGATATTGTTAAGCAGTGGCATAAGACAAGAAATATGTGGCAAACCTTCTTAGAGCATTATGAAATTGATGCTATAGATATTGTATTAGCAAAAGTAGAGAAGTATGTGTCCATTGAAGAGAGGACGTTATCCCTAGGGGGAATTGCAGAACTGGAACTTTTGATAGAACATATTATAGGTAAGGGAGAATTTAAATTAACCAATATCTTATAAAACATATCCATAAGAAATAGGATATGTTTTGTTTTGAGGATAGCAGCTGCCACTATTTACTTGTGGATAAGTGAGCGTTAGTAGCGTATCATAGATTATGTAAACTTTTATATATTATAACTTAGGAAGGAGTTTACTATTTATGAGGAAAATAATAGGCTTCACATTGACAGCGGTGATGGCAGCTTTAGTGTGGATGCCTTCTTTTGCTGAAGCGGCTCAGGTACACAGAGTATCTAGCGGAGAAACGTTATTTCTTATTGCTCAAAAATATGAAATTACTGTGGAGGAGTTAATCAAGCAAAATGGTTATTTAAGAACGCCCAATCGTATTTCTGTAGGACAAGTATTAATTGTACCTCAAAAAGAGGAACAGTCCTCCTACGTGGTGCGGCAAGGAGATATTTTATATAAAATATCTCAGAAGCTAGGGGTGTCTATGGAGGTGTTAGCGCAAGAAAATAGTCTCGACGATTGGAATCGCCTTTATGTAGGACAAAAACTATTGATTCCTTCAGAAGATAACAATAGGTTGATGAGCCTATCTCAAGAAGTATATACAGTAAAAAAAGGAGATAGCCTATATAAAATAGCTCAAACGCTAGGCATCTCTATGACTTCATTAGCTGAAACTAATGGTTTAGAGAATTGGAATATGCTATATGTGGGACAAACCTTGAAACTACCTAAGACAGCGACACAACCGGAGCCAGATTTTCAGTACTCAACGGCTCAGTTAGCTAGAACTTATCCAGATACTTTTTATTTAAGAGGCTCTGCGAATACCAATAAGATAGCCCTGACCTTTGACGATGGTCCAAATGAAAAGTACACCAGCCAAATACTAGAGGCATTAAAGCAGTATAATGTGCCTGCTACTTTTTTTGTACTAGGTAGTAAGGTTGAGCAACATCCTGAAGTTATAAGACGTATGGTTAAAGAAGGTCATGTAGTGGGGAATCATACATGGATTCACCCTGACTTACGAAAAGTATCTGAAAGTCGTTTGATAAGTGAAATGCAACGAACTGAAGATGTAGTTTATCAAGCTACAGGCTTAAGAACAGCCTTGATGCGACCACCTTATGGAGCAGTTCTTCCGCAGGTGATAGAGGGACTGAAAGGTTTGGACTATAAAGTAATTAATTGGTCTGTTGATTCAGTAGACTGGAGAGATCAAAATGTAGATCAAATATTAATCAACACCCTTCCTGATGTAAGACAAGGTGGAATTTTGTTGTTTCATGACGCAGGCGGCGAGGGAGAAACCCGAGCTGCAACAGTGGCGGTATTGCCTGAATTAATTTATACACTAAAAGCCCAGGGTTACGAATTTGTAACGGTAGATGAATTGCTGAATCTTTCTCCGTATAAATAAAGTTTTAAGAAAGCCACTATCTATAGATGCGCGCTTCTAAAGTTGAATTTTAATATACACGGTCTACGGTTTCGCCCCAAAATACCATGGGCTGCAAATGTAGCCCTTAGTATATTAAAATTTAAGGGCACACATCTATATAGAGATAGGGCTTTCTTTCATTTAGTCATGCATCTTAACATTTAGATTTTTTCTGCAAAGGCCTTACCAAATTCAAAGCATTGTTGTAGGGTGTCTTCAGAAGGTGTAAATTTTTTACTTAAAGGTTCAAAAGGCAGTTTAAAAGCCATTTGCTTTAGTAATGTATATGCCATTTCTAAGCCCTCACCACTCCAGCCATAGGATCCAAATACGCCTGCCACTTTTCCAATATTAGCCATAGGATCAATAAGAGATAAAAGTTCCCACATAGGCTTTACCATAGTCTTATTGATTGTTGGGGAGCCTAAAAGAATTCCTTTGGATGTGTTGACGAAGTAATGAATTCTCTCTAAGCTCTCCTTCTCTGCATCAATAAAAGCTACATCTACGCCTGCTGCCTTTAAACCGTATTTAATTTTTTCTGCCATAATTTCAGTATTCTTATAGGCAGAAAGATAAAAAACAGCAACTTGTTTTTGATTCCTAGTGCTTAGTTCTTCAGTAGACCACTGTACATATTTTTGTATTGTCTCCTGTGATTTTGCGCTTAAAATAGGTCCGTGGGAAGTAAGTATAGTAGAGATAGATAAATTTTTTATTTTCTCATAAGCATTTAAAACATGTTGTGCAAATGGCTCCATAATACACTTGTAATAATGCTGTAAGGCTTCATCATACTCTGCTTTATGTACAGTTTCAGGAGTCATTGCACAGTAATGAGAGCCAAAACTATCACAAGAAAATAAAATGGCGTCTGCTGCACTATAGGTAAACATTGTATCAGACCAATGCAAAAATGGAGCTGTAATAAAAGTTAATTTTCTACTGCCTATGCCTAACGTTTCCCCATCTTTTATTACGTGATATTTAAATTCTTTGTTAATTTGCTCTTGAAGAAAGATACTAGCTGCTTTGGTACAAAAAACCTCGACATCAGGATTTATTTCTAAAATATACTTTAAACTGCCAGCATGATCGGGTTCTGTGTGCTGAATAATAATATAATCAATTTCTTTGATATTTGTTAAGGTTTGGAGTTTTTCTAAATACTCATTTTTGAAATTTGTCTTTACAGTATCGATCAAAACCTTTTTTTCATCATCAATAAAGTAAGAATTGTATGTAGAACCATAAGGTGTTTTCATGATGATATCAAAGGTTTCTAAATCCGGATCAAGTACGCCCGTCCAATAAATTTTATTTTTAATTTCGAAAGCATTCATTCTATATACCTCCTAAAATATTGACTAAAAGTATAGGTTTTGAAAAAAGATTCATGATAATTTCCAAGTTTGTCATGCTACTAGTTTGTCTTAAATCTTATAAGGATATTTAAAAACTTTTGAAATTTTTAAAACCCTATTAAAAAATAGATGTCATAAAGCAAAGAATAATGAGGCACAATAGTACCAATGAAGGAAAAAAGGAGTGATAAGCTTTGAACTTTAAAAGAGCGCAGGAGATCGTTAATTCTCCTAACCATATTGAGGTACAGCATCAGGGTAGATCCGTATGGATTACAGGGTTAGATGCACAAAACCAAACAGCAGAAATCCAAGAAGGAATTGATATTGCTGCAGATAAAATAGAGGTACCTGTAGATGAATTAGTAGAGAAGGGTGCAATGAGGTAGATAAACTTTGTTTATCTACTTTTTTTTGGAAAAAGTTATTTAAATATTGATTGACCTTAGGTAAAACAATTGATAAAATATAAACGCAAGAACAAATGAACATGTATTCATATATAAGGAGGGACGAAATGAAAAAGGATATTGAAGTATGTGAAATTCAATGCATACATGAAGAGGATGTAAAAGAAGTGAAGGAAAAGATGTTGGGGGATACTACCTTATATGATTTAGCAGAATTCTTTAAAGTATTTGGAGATGTGACGAGAATTAAAATTCTGTCAGCTTTATTTCAGAAAGAAATGTGTGTATGTGATATTGCTGCGGTATTGGATATGACCCAATCGGCGATATCTCACCAATTAAGATTATTGAAGAGTAGAAGATTAGTAAAATTTAGACGAGAGGGTAAAGTAATCTATTACTCTTTAGATGATGCACATATCGAAAAAATCTTTAATGAAGGTTTACATCATATTCAACATGGTTAAGCAGCAGTTTGAGAGAATAAGTTAAGTTTAAGGGGGACAAGAAATGGAAAACATGGAAGCAATTAAAATGGAATTACCTGTAACACAAGATACCTTTATCGTTAAAGGAGTAGATTGACCGAGTTGTGCTCTCAAGGTTGAGAGAAGAGTTTTGCAAATAGATGGGGTTCAAGAAGCGATTTTGAATTTCTCTACTTCTAAGTTATATGTGAAACATCAGGCACAACACAAAGAGATACTGCAGATGATAAAAGAAACGGGACATGAAGGGACATTGGTGGAAAATGGAAGAAAAAATATAAAAAAACAGCAAGAAATCCAATGGTATCAAAATAAAAAGACAGTATTAACCTTTACTTCAGGTTTTTTTACATTGATAGGTTTGATACTATCTTTTATAGTTGGCAATAAGGAAGCTTCAACACCTTTTTTTGCACTAGCTATGGTGACGGGAGGATACCATATAGCCAAAAATGGCCTATATGCAGTAAAATCTTTGAATTTAGATATGAACTTTCTTATGCTGATTGCAGCTATAGGAGCAGCTTTTTTAGGAGAATGGAGTGAAGGTGCAGCGGTAGTATTTTTATTTTCTATAGGAAATACTTTACAAGTTTATACGATGGATAAAACAAGGAAAGCCATCTCCCAGTTAATGGAATTAGCACCGAAGGAAGCCCTGCTCAAAACTTCAAGCGGAGAGGTGACTGTATCTGTAGAAGAACTATCTATAGGTGACATTGTTATCATAAAACCCGGTGAAAGAATACCAATTGATGGTATTGTCCATCAAGGACATTCTTTTGTAAATCAAGCGCCTATTACAGGGGAATCTATTCCTGTGGAAAAAATGCTAGGAAGTGAAGTGTTTGCTGGAACCATCAATCATCAAGGGCTGTTGGAAATTAGGGTAACAAAACTAGTAGAGGATACAACACTATCTAAAATCATGAATATGGTGGAGGAGGCGCAGGCACAAAAGGCACCTTCACAGCAATTTGTTGATAAATTTGCTAAGTATTATACACCTATTGTTGTGATTTCGGCAATGATCATCGCTTTTATTCCTCCAGTAGCAGGAGGAGGAGATTTTGCTCCATGGATTAAGAAGGCGTTAATTTTATTGGTAATTTCTTGTCCCTGTGCTCTTGTTATCTCTACACCAGTTTCTATTGTATCAGCCATTGGAAATGCTTCAAAACAAGGGATTCTTATTAAGGGAGGTATACACCTAGAAGAGGCAGGAAGAATTAAGGCCATAGCCTTTGATAAAACCGGGACATTAACAGTCGGCAAACCTTCGGTAATAGACATAGAAGTTCTAGCGGAAAGAGAAGGAGAAGTTCCCTTGAAGATTGCAGCTACGCTAGAGAAAGCATCAGAACATCCTATCGGTAGAGCTATTGTGCAGAAGGCAAGGTATAAAGGAATTATGCTGGATACTTCTTTGGAGGATTTTCAAGCGATCGTAGGGCAGGGGGTAAAGGGAAAGATTCAAGGTAAAACCTACTACCTAGGAAATCCTCGTTTATTCCAGGAAAATAAGATAAACTTAGAGGTGGCCCAAAGAAAAGTAGAAAACTATCAAAAAGAAGGCAAAACTGTAGTGTTGCTGGGGGATGATACCAAAGTGATTTGTATCTTTACTGTGGCAGATGAAATTAGAAGTATGAGTAAGGCGGCTATTGAAGGCTTAAAAACTGCAGGAATTAAAAATACCATTATGCTGACAGGAGATCATCACACCACGGCAAAAACCGTGGCAGAAACGATAGGGTTACAAGATTTTAAAAGTGAGCTGTTGCCACAAGATAAATTAGAGGCAATAAAAGAATTGGTGAAGATACATGATAAAGTAGCTATGGTAGGAGATGGTATAAACGACACGCCTGCTTTAGCAAGTGCTTCGATAGGAATTGCTATGGGGGCAGCGGGAACAGATGCTGCATTAGAAACTGCAGACATTGCCTTAATGGGGGACGATCTTAATAAACTGGTATATGCAGTATTATTGAGCCGTAAAACATTAAAGATCATTGCACAAAATATTGGCTTTTCCATTATAGTGAAAGTACTTTTTTTGATTTTAACTTTTATGGGAAAGTCCAATCTATGGATGGCGGTCTTTGCCGATACAGGGGCTTCTATCATTGTCATACTAAATGGTATGAGATTATTAAAGAGCAAGTTTGTATAATACCATAAATCAGTGATGTATTCCTTTGAAGTAAGAGAATACATCATTTTTTTATACAACGATAGCAAAGTTGTGAGCTGTTTCATACTATGAAGAGGCTATAATTTCCACTAAGTTTACAAAAAGAAAAATTTTGTGTTTTAATGATATTTGATTTCACATAAAAAATATTATCAAATTTAAGGTTTTTGTGTTTTAAAATACTTTTTTGGGAAATATATAGATGGAGAAGTAAAAGAATAAAACTTCAAGTGAAGAATTTATCCTTCGGTGTATTATTAAGGTCCCCACTTCTAGGTGAACAAACTAAATGACTAACACCAAATCAAAGATTTGGGTTATCTACTTGTGCAAGTGGAAGGTCAAGCACTACATCCTGAAAATAAATTCTGCTACAATTCAGTGGAAGTAAAAACTTCCCCTGAATTAAGTCTCATTTTATAAATATAGGAGGTGTTTTGATGACAGAAAGATTAGTAGGTGTACAAGCACCATATTTTGAGATGAAAACTGTGGATGGACAAGGGAAGGAGTTTGGCAAGGTAACGTTAGATAATTATAAAGGCAAGTGGTTAGTAATGTTTTTCTATCCACTAGATTTTACTTTTGTTTGCCCTACAGAGATTACAGGATTTAATAGAAAGATTGAAGAATTCAAAAAATTAAATGCTGAAGTTCTAGGTGTAAGTACAGACAGTGAACACTCCCATAAGGCTTGGATTAATACGGCACAAGAGGAAGGTGGGTTAGGGCAGCTAGCTTTTCCACTAGCATCTGATATGACACAAAAAGTAGCTAGGGATTATGGGGTCTTGATTGAAGAAGAAGGTATTGCTTTAAGAGGGTTATTTATTATTGATCCCGAGGGGATTTTAAGATATTCAGTAGTACATGATTTAAATGTAGGGAGAAGTGTAGATGAGACCTTGAGGGTATTACAAGCACTTCAATCTGGAGGGTTATGTCCTATTGATTGGGAACCAGGAGATGAACACTTAGAAGTATAGGAAAAAAGCAAGAGGGTTAGTTATTCCTTCCTCTTGCTTTTTATATTACATAGGCAGTCTATAGCGTAGCAGCTTTTTTTGCTAATTCTACTCCTAAGGCATGCACCTTTTGAAGCATTGCTTCATCTTCCATAATTGGCTGCTGATCTACATTAGGTACGAAGAAATTTCCTTCATGAATGGTATTAATCGATTTAAAGAAAAGCTCCATAATCGGTAGTGTGGCATCAAAAAGGTTGGGTTCATCAGGCATGCCAGCAGTACAAATGAAATAGCCTAATCGTCTTTTGTCTTTATTGATCAAAGAGTCATTTAATATGTATTTACTGGACCATATAGCTTGATTTCGATCAATGATAGCTTTAAGTTGAGAGCTAACGCTATTGAAGTATAGGGGAGAAGAGATAATGACAATGTCGGCTTCATCGAATTTTTGGTAAAGACTATTCATATCATCCTTTAATACACACCCTTTTTTTCTTCCGCATCCTTCACAGGCTTTGCAGGAAGCTACATGCATTTTGTCTGCATAGAATTTTTCTATAGACACAGGTCTCTTTTTGTCATAAGCAATCCCCTTTAACATATAATCAACTAAAGTATCATTGTTTTTTCCTTTTCGAGGGCTGCCTACAATTGCTAAAACTTTTAACATAGTATACCTCCTAATTTTTAGGTTGATTAAAGCACCCACTGTATTTTTCTATAATCTTATTGTAACATGAAAAAAATACTAAACTATAGAAATTTTTTTATATTAGCAGGAAATATACAGTAAAATCAAGAAAGAATACAGTATATATTTTCTTTGATGATAATATGTATATATATGCCCTAACAACTACTGTATGAGCAGGTTATTCGTGATAAATAAAACAAATGCATAATAGAGAGAGGTGGAAAAATGAAAAACATTAAGATAAACTTTAGAGGATTCTGTGAATTTCTTATACTATTAGGTTTCACCGGTGCAGTATACTATCTATTCAATACAGGAAAAATTGCCCGCTATGTTCCTTCGAAATGGATAAAGTATGGTATCTTTTACTTGTTTATACTGACTATGGTGACAATAGCTCAGATAAAAAAAGTATTTATCGAGGAAGAGAAAGTGAGGTTTGGTTATAGTATTATTCTTATTCCCGTTCTGCTGATTTTCACCATAGGGAACCAAAACTTAGATGGTGATTTTTCGCAAAAAAAAGATATCGATATTGGTTATAGAGAAGTTTATGAACAAGATAATGAAAAGGAAACAATAACGCATCACCTACTACCGCAAGGAAAAATTTCTATAGACCCATCAAAATATATAGAAACGTTAACGGAAATTTTTTATTATTTAGACCAATATCATGGGAGAGAGATTGAATTGGAAGGGTTTGTCCATAGCAAAGGAACCTATGGAGAATATCAATTTATTGTAGCTAGGAAAGTGGTTTCTTGTTGTATTGATGATGCAGAAACACTAGGCTTGCTTTGTTATTGGGATAAAGAAGAAACGTTAAAAGAGGATACTTGGGTGAAGATAAAAGGCGTGCTGCAATCCACGAATTATTATGATGAAACAGTAGATAGGAACCTAACATTTCCTATTGTTATTATAGAGGAGCTAATAGAAACGGAAGTGCCTGATGATCCGTATATATATAATTAGTTTCATAGAAGTGTAACGAGGCTACAGAAGCCCTCATCCCCTTGTTATAAAAAAACCAGCATTCTCACGTGCCTCTCTATAGATTGCGACTGCTGGTTTTTTTTATGTTTCCACTTGAAGGTTTTGAATAGTCTGTGGTTTGTTAAAGGGATTTAATGAAAAAGGCCTCCAAGGGTCGTATTAATTTCAAACCAATAGAGAATAAGTCCAAAAATAATGGCAGGAATCGTAGTAATAATTGTAGCCCACAAGGCAGAGGAACGATCAATAGCAATCAAAGGCAGTAATGCATCACCGTCTTGAGATATGGCATTAGCAAAAAGAGCTGCAAAGGGAATTAAACCTCTGGTAAATAATGCAACAAATATGATTTGAGGGCCACAGCCTGGGATAAGACCAATCGTTGCTCCTATCAAAATAGACAAAATACCTGTAGTGAGTAAAATTGCTTCAATCAGTTCTTCGCCAGCGGCATAATTACCGCTACCAATAATCAACACCAAAAACTCATAAGCTAAAAATCCAACAAACACCCAGGTGACAACAAAGGCTGTATCTTGGGCATTATGGATGATGGTTTCTTTCAAAGACATAATTTTTAGTTCAGTTTCTTCATGGGTATCATCACCTAAAAACTTTTTGCTCATAAGCATCATGACAATAGAAAAAATGGTTCCCAAGGTTCCTACTATTAACCCTAGGTTAGGAATAAATAGTTGATTTACATCAGTTTGTAATAATAAAGAGATACTTAGGGGTAGGGCAACGAGCATTAAAATCCAATAGAGATAAAAACTACTATGGGTAAACTTATAGCCTAGGGTATCATGACTTTGATGCCCCTTTAATTCATGATGTAATAAAAGATCGATTTCGTCCCCTTCTGCATGTCCTACATGCTTGATAAAATCAATTTTACAGTTTCCCATACGCTGACACTCATATTGAAGAAGGGTATGATCTACATCCTTATGAAATCTATCAACCTCCTCCTTACTCTTTTTTCTAGCTTTATATTTAGATAAGATAGTAGGACCTAAATCCGTTGTATCTACGATGTAGCCAGTGATAATTGCAACACCAAAGGATAAAATGCTAATAAGAATATATGCTACTGGGTGACTGGCAATCAGCACAAAGGCAGAATCTCCCATGGTAGCTACTAAAGTAGCTACTACTGTTCCGAAGGTTACAGCTTCCTTAAAAAATAGAGGCATAACAAAAATAGCGCCTCCACAACCGGGAGTCAGACCTAATAAAGCCCCTAATACAGGTTGCCACTTTTTGGATCGCTCAATAGTACCAATAAAGTCCCCAGCCTTTTTATAGTTAATATAGCCGAATAACAAAAGAACAAATCCTACAAAGACCCCTACTTCTAAAAAAGCAGCCTCGGCGCTATCTAGAATAAGTTCCCAAATAACCATAAGCAATGAAACCACCTCCTGTTTTTAGTTACATTTTTTTATACCCTCTCTATACAGGATGTAACACAAAGGTTATCTTTTTCTTTGCTGACGAACATAATCCTTTATCTCTTCTTCTTGATGGATTTCAGAGGTAATCTCCCAATGAATAACGAAAGTTAAAACAACTCTTAGAATGATAATCATGCCCAGTACTTTAATTTCATCCATGGTACGAACTAAGATGGTTCTTAAGATTTCTCCACCTAATTTAAATTCAAGACCGAGTGCTAGCCCTTTTGCTATTTCAATCTTAATACAAGTATCGTTAAACTTTAACTTTTCACCTATGTATTTTATAAACCCCCTTACAGCTGAATAAGCAATGATGAATATTCCAATCAACTCCAGCGTATATATAACATAGGTAACAAGTTCGTGAATATAGTGTTCAAACATAATAATGTATGCCTCCTATAAAAATCTTTATGTAAATGTTTACCTTAACTTTAAGTTTTACCTTTATAGTATGCCCCATATTTAAGTTAGAAATAGAAAAACCCCATTAATAAAATAATAGGGTTTTTGATAACTTTTATTATATTAATCGAGTTAAACCTAGGAGTAATAATATAAGTCCTGGTATAAAGGCGGTTTTTTCTTTCAAATGAGAGGCAATATAGTTTCTACCTATAAACATCCCTGATAGTAGGAAAACTAGATTCATAACAGCCACCAACAATAGCGTAAATAAAATAATAAAAACAGAAGAAAGAGAAACAGCAATTCCTATAGCTAATGAATCAATAGCTAAAGCTATTCCTAATAAAACGGCTTCTTTTGTATCAATAATACCAGAGATATCTAAATCAGCTTTTGAGGGATCACGTAATATGTTAATAGCAATGCCTAAGGAATTAATACTAATAACGGCAATAGAAGTTAATTGAGGAACTTTTTCTTTAGGATATTTATAATTCAACCAACTTTGAGCAATAAACCAAAGTCCAATGGCAACGAGAATACTCGCTCCTATGAATTCAGTAACCACTGTAGGCACTAGTTTTGTTAAAAGGTTTCCAGCAAAAAAACCAAAGCTTAAAAGCGTCACAGATATAAAATCCAATATAATTAAAGAACGTAAAGGGACTTTAATATTTTTAATGCCATAAGCAACACCTACGCTTAAACTGTCCATGCTAATGGCTACTGCGATTAAAAGGCCTTCTATCATCAAATCCCTCCTTAAATCCATATCTTCCTAATTATTTTATGTAGGTAGATGGAAGTGGTGACAAAATTTATATTAGAAAGAATAATTAAAAACTTGCAAGGAATTTATGTTTATGATATGATGATTTAAAAATACATATAGTTTTATACTTTCAGGGCAGGGTGCAATTCCCGACCGGCGGTAACGTTTTATACGAAGCCCGCGAGCCTTTTTGGTTGATCTGGTGAAATTCCAGAGCCGACAGTACAGTCTGGATGAGAGAAAGTAGGCTTTTTATATTGTTGTATCAACATATATAGCTTTCATTAAGATATATTTTGATACAACAATATAAATTAGCAGTGAAAAATGCCTTAAGTATAATCTTAAGGCATTTTATTTTTCTCTAAAAGCAGAACTGTTTGGGTTTGTATAGGATTGCAATTTCTTACAGATGATAAGAAAAATGGAGGTGCTGTTATGGATCAACATTATATGCAAAAGGCACTTGATTTAGCAAAGCTAGGTTGGGGAAAAACAAGACCTAACCCTTTAGTAGGGGCAGTGATTGTAAAAAACGGTGAAGTTATTGCAGAAGGATATCATCACTACTATGGTGGAGATCATGCGGAAGTAGATGCGTTAAAGAAAGTTAATTTTTCAGTAGAAGAAGCTACGATGTATGTTAATCTAGAACCTTGTTCCCATTATGGGAAGACGCCTCCCTGTGTTGAAGCTATTATCAAGAGTAACATCAAAAAGGTGGTAGTTGCACTAGAAGATCCTAATCCTAAGGTAGCGGGTAATGGAATAAGAATATTAAAAAACCATGGTATTGAGGTGGTTACAGGAGTTTTGCAGGAAGAAGCCAGAAAGCTAAATGAAATATTTATTAAATATATTCTTACACAACAACCTTTTTGTATTCTAAAAACTGCTATGACACTAGATGGTAAAATTGCTACCTACCAAGGAGATTCTAAATGGATTACATCAGAAGATGCAAGAGAGTATGTCCATCATATAAGAAACAGGGTAGCTGGAATTATGGTAGGTATTTCTACGGTTTTAAAGGACAACCCTAGATTAAATACGAGAATTGCTAATAAAGAAGTCAATCATCCTGCAAGAATCATCATAGACAGCAAATTAAGGGTGCCGGTAGATGCAAAAGTTATAGAAACTGCAACCCAGCAAACGACGATTATAGCTACCACAGAAAAGGCACCAAAAGAAAAGATAAATCAGCTGCAGCGCCTAGGTATAGAAGTGATGATAGCGGCGGAAGAAGAAGGGAAAGTAAACCCGAAGGATATAGCATTAAAGCTAGGACAACGAGGGATAGATAGTATTTTATTGGAAGGGGGAGGAACCTTAAATTATTCTGCTCTTCAAAGTGGCATTGTAGACAAAATCATGTATTTTATTGCACCAAAGATTATAGGGGGAAGAAATGCTATTACTTCAGTTGAAGGTGAAGGCAAGGATTTAATAAAAGATGCGTTTACAGTAGAAGATATCTCTATACATAAATTCTACAGAGATATCTTAATTGAAGGGTATGTTAGAAAGGGGTGAGGTTAGGTGTTTACAGGAATTGTTGAAGAAATTGGTAAAATAAAAGGGTTACACAAAAGCGGCGATGGGGCCAGCATGATAATAGAAGCAAAAAGAGTGTTACAGGATGTGAAATTAGGAGATAGCATAGCTACAAACGGTGTATGCTTAACAGTGAATTATTTTGACAGTAATAGTTTTCAGGTAGATGTTATGGCAGAAACAATGAGGCGGAGCAATTTGAAGGATTTAAGGATAGGAAGTCCAGTGAATTTAGAAAGGGCTCTTGCTATAGGTGATCGATTAGGAGGGCATCTTGTTAGTGGTCACATTGATGGTGTAGGAGAGGTTAAACATCATCAGAGAGAAGATAATGCTGTTTGGATCACCATTGATACGCCTTCAAATCTGTTAAAGTATATTATCTTAAAAGGTTCTATTACTGTAGATGGTGTAAGTCTTACAGTGGCTTATGTAGATGATAAATGTTTTAAGGTTTCTATGATACCCCATACTAGAGATGAAACTATATTGATTGATAAAAGAATAGGTGAAACAGTTAATCTAGAATGTGACATGATTGGAAAGTATATAGAAAAACTTATGACTTTTGAAAAAAAGAAACCAGAGAAAAAAGATATTTCATTAGACTTTTTAGCGGAGCATGGTTTTGTTAGATAAAGGAGGATGTAAAAAATGCAATTTCAGTTTAACAGGATAGAAGAAGCACTAGAGGACATAAGAAATGGAAAAATGATTGTAGTAGTAGATGATGAAGATAGAGAAAATGAAGGGGATTTAGTAGCAGCAGCCGAACTAATCACAACTGAAACCGTCAATTTTATGGCAAGATATGGAAGGGGGCTAATTTGTTTACCTATGCTTGAAGAAAAACTAATAGATTTACAATTGCCTCAGATGGTGCAGAATAACACAGATACCCATGGAACTGCCTTTACAATTTCAATAGATGCTGTAGAAACGACAACAGGAATTTCTGCCTATGAGAGAGCTACAACGATCCAAAGAGCCGTTGCCTCAGATGCTAAGGCGGATGATTTTAAAAGGCCAGGACATATTTTTCCGTTAGCAGCTAAAAAAGGCGGTGTATTAAGCAGGACAGGGCATACAGAAGCAGCAGTTGATTTAGCTAGGTTGGCTGGGTTAAACCCTTCAGGAGTTATTTGTGAAATAATGAATGAAGATGGTAGTATGGCGAGGGTTCCAGAACTTATGGCATTTGTGGAAGAACATAATATGAAAATTATTACTATCGCTGATTTGGTTGCCTACAGAAGAAGAAATGAGGAGTTAGTAAAGCGAGTAACTGAAGCATATATGCCAACAAAGTATGGAGACTTCAAAATAATAGGGTATGAAAATAGTATGAATAACGAACATCATGTAGCATTAGTAAAAGGAGATATCTCAGGGGATGAACCGATATTAGTAAGAGTACACTCGGAGTGTTTAACAGGCGATGCATTTGGTTCTTTGCGTTGTGATTGTGGAGAACAATTTGCAGCGGCTATGAAAAAAATCGAAGCGGCTGACAAAGGCGTATTATTATATATGCGTCAAGAGGGAAGAGGTATTGGTTTAATCAATAAGCTGAAGGCCTATGCCCTACAAGATCAAGGCTATGATACAGTGGAAGCAAATCTTGCCCTTGGTTTTCCAGAGGATATGAGAGAGTATGGCATAGGGGCTCAAATATTAAAAGACATAGGTGTTAAAAAAATTAAATTGATGACCAATAATCCAAGAAAGTTGGTGGGATTATCTGGTTATGATTTAGAGGTTGTAGAAAGAGTGCCAATTCAGATGAATCACAATGAACGAAATGCTTTTTATCTTAAAACAAAACAAGAAAAACTAGGGCATTTATTAAAAACAAAGGAGGAAGAATAAATAATGAAGATATTTGAAGGAAAACTTACTAGTCAGGGTTTAAAATTTGGTATTGTTATTGGTAGATTTAATGAATTTATAGGGAGTAAGTTGCTGGATGGTGCTTTAGATGCTATAAAAAGGCAGGGGGGAGAAGAAGAAAATATAAGCATTTGTTGGGTGCCGGGGGCATTTGAAATTCCACTAGCAGCAAAGAAAATGGCAAAATCACAAAAATACGATGCTGTTATTTGCTTAGGTGCTGTTATCAGAGGAGCTACACCTCACTTTGATTTTGTGGCTAATGAAGTGGCTAAAGGCGTAGCTCATGTGGGCTTGGAATTAGAAATCCCTATTATATTTGGAGTACTTACAACAGATACGATAGAGCAGGCTATAGAAAGAGCAGGGACAAAAGCTGGAAATAAAGGATTTGAGGCAGCGGTAACAGCTATCGAAATGATTAACCTATTTAAATCCATAGACTAATGCGTAAAGAGGTGCTAAGTTTATTTTAGACACCTCTTTATTTATGGAAAACCCAATGCTTACCATTTTCCAACAATTCATCATATCTAGTTGAATTTTTTCCAACAATAACATATAATAATACTGACAAATATATAACTATTTTCACGATTATTCTAACTAATCTGAAATTTTGTTGCGTTTATAGCTATACGGCTATGAATTTTAGTATACTTAAGAACTAAATTCGCAGATTTTCAGTAGCATTTGTTAAAGGCAATAAGATAGATTTTGTATATTAAAATTCAAGACTGAAGAAGGATATCTATATCTGTAACAGTATTAGCAAGCAGTATAGACTATATTGCATTGACAACAAGTACGACACTTGAATAAGGCAGTAGAACATTCTAGTAAGTGTTGGCGAAAACGTTTCGAAAGAGATTGTTAAAAAAAAGACAAAAAAGGGAGTTTATAATGGGGGAGAAGGGGGAAAAATTATGGACAAATCAGTAGAACTGAAGGTTCAGGCAAATGAGGGAAATAGTCAAGAAATGGTAGCTCAGAAGGCAGTGGTTGACGAAAAAGTTAAATATGGTGTGATTACTATTTATGCAGTACTAGTTTTACTATCGGCCTTTGCTTTTAACAGCCCTTATGAAATTATTACTGGTATGAAGAACATCGTAGTAGCGCCTAGTATATTAGTGACAGATTATATGGCGGTTGGTAATGTAGGTGCTGCTCTATTTAACGCTGGTCTATTAATGGTAATAGCGATTGCTATTGCCAAAGTAAGTAAGGCTAATATGAATGGTCCTGTTATTGCAGCAATTTTAACCATAGGAGGATTCGCCCTTTTTGGTAAAAATATCTATAATATATGGGCAATATTCTTGGGGGTTTATTTATATGCTGTTGCAAAAAAAGAAAAGTTTAGCAAGTTTATTTTAATGGCATTCTTTGGTACTGCATTAGGACCAGTGATTAGTCAGGTTACCTTTGGTTTTGGATTTTCTCCAATGAAAGCAGTTGTACTTGCTAACCTAATTGGAATTATAGCGGGATATGTATTACCACCATTAGGTACGCATTTTGTTAAATTTCATCAAGGATTCAATCTATATAACATCGGATTTACAGCAGGCATAATAGGAACCTTCTGCATGGCTATATTCAGGGCTTTTGGCCTTCAAAATGAAAGTACTTTAATTGTAGCGGAGGGCTACAATACTGTTTTAGGTATATACTTAATTATATTATTTGGTTCTATGACATTGGTAGGGCTACTATTTAACAACAAAACTTTTCGCGGTTATGGAAAGATGATGAAGCAATCAGGAAGAGCGGTAGCAGATTTTGTTACTTCAGATGGATTTGGTTTAAGTCTTATTAACATGGGAATCGTTGGTATAATAGCAACAGTATATGTGATTTTAGTAAAAGGAGAGCTAAACGGACCTACGATTGGTGGTGTGTTTACCGTAGCAGGCTTTGGAGCCTTTGGTAAGCATGCTAAAAACATAATTCCTATATTAATAGGTGTATATTTATTTTCCTTACTTAATATATGGGATACAAATGCTACAGGGGCTTTATTGGCAGCTTTGTTTGGAACTACGTTAGCACCTATAGCAGGGCAGTTTGGTTGGATAAGTGGAATTATTGCAGGCTTTTTACACATGGCAATGGTGATGAATGTTGGGTACCTCCACGGTGGTATGAACCTATATAACAATGGATTTTCTGGAGGAATCGTAGCGGCGGCTCTTGTTCCAGTACTTGAATCCTTTAAAAGTAATAAGGAGGAATAGTTTTTGTCCACTGATAAGATGAGAGCAATAAAAATTGTAGATGAATTGATAAGTTTTTTCTTTAAAATTGATATAACAAAATTAAAAATAGATTTTCAATATGAAGAAGAAAAAGAAATAAAAATAAGTCTGCAAGGGGATTGCTCTAACCCGCCTAAAGAAAAATTGCAAGAGCTAGAAGAAATCTTAAATGCTCCTCGCCAAGATACCTTAGAAGGGTATTACTGGGAGCTGGTGGGGGAAAATGATAATTATGATGAATTGCTGCTGTTAGGAGCTTTGGTTGACGGCGGCGATGTCAAGTATCATAACAGCCAGTTAAAGATAACAGTCTATAGAAAAAACTAACGTGCACCTATAAACTACTTAAAAGACCTTTGGAGAATAAGCGCTCCAAAGGCCTTTTGAAAATTCATCAAAAAATTTTTGAAGGATGTTGACATAAAACATAGAATATGTTAAATTATTATTCCGCCGTTAAAAGTGGTTTCTAAAAAAGCTTAATGCTTTAAAAACTTTCACAAAACTACTTGACAAGAGTAAAAAAAAATGATATAGTAGTAAAAGTCGCCGCCAGCAAGGGGTGACAGGAAAGAAGAAAGTTCGACACAGATGAAAAAGAAATTTTTTAAAAAAGTGTTGACATAAGATAGCGAAGTATGATATAGTAGTTAAGTCGCCAAACGAGGGCGGCAGAAAAAAAGGTCTTTGAAAATTAAACAGTATAGATATTAAGCCAGCAACCTGAAAGATTCTGATGAATTTTTAGAAGGTAAGAAATTAAGAAAGTTATAAATTTTATGTTTCCTTTAGTGATAAAAAACCAAAGGAAACGAAACATAAAATTTCTAACAAAGTAGCTAACACAAAATCAAAGATTTTGGTTACAATACTTTTATTAAGAGTTTGATCCTGGCTCAGGATGAACGCTGGCGGCGTGCCTAACACATGCAAGTCGAGCGAACCGATTTATCGGAAGCCTTCGGGTGGAAGATGATGAGGTTAGCGGCGGACGGGTGAGTAACGCGTGGGTAACCTACCTTGTACAGGGGGATAACAGTCGGAAACGATTGCTAATACCGCATAAAGCTATTTTAAGGCATCTTAGAATAGCCAAAGATTTATTGGTACAAGATGGGCCCGCGTCTGATTAGCTAGTTGGTGGGGTAAAGGCCTACCAAGGCGACGATCAGTAGCCGACCTGAGAGGGTGACCGGCCACACTGGAACTGAGACACGGTCCAGACTCCTACGGGAGGCAGCAGTGGGGGATATTGCACAATGGGGGAAACCCTGATGCAGCGACGCCGCGTGAGCGAAGAAGGCCTTCGGGTCGTAAAGCTCTGTTTCGAGGGAAGAAAAATGACGGTACCTCGGGAGGAAGCCCCGGCTAACTACGTGCCAGCAGCCGCGGTAATACGTAGGGGGCAAGCGTTATCCGGAATCACTGGGCGTAAAGGGTGCGTAGGCGGCCAATAAAGTCTAGGGTGAAAGGCTACGGCTCAACCGTAGTAAGCCTTGGAAACTTATTGGCTTGAGTGCAGGAGAGGAGAGTGGAATTCCTAGTGTAGCGGTGAAATGCGTAGATATTAGGAGGAACACCAGTGGCGAAGGCGACTCTCTGGACTGTAACTGACGCTGAGGCACGAAAGCGTGGGGAGCGAACAGGATTAGATACCCTGGTAGTCCACGCCGTAAACGATGAGTGCTAGGTGTTGGGGGTCAAACCTCAGTGCCGCAGCTAACGCATTAAGCACTCCGCCTGGGGAGTACGCACGCAAGTGTGAAACTCAAAGGAATTGACGGGGACCCGCACAAGCAGCGGAGCATGTGGTTTAATTCGAAGCAACGCGAAGAACCTTACCTGGACTTGACATCCTTATGACCGCTTTTTAACAGAAGCTTTCCCTTCGGGGACAGAAGTGACAGGTGGTGCATGGTTGTCGTCAGCTCGTGTCGTGAGATGTTGGGTTAAGTCCCGCAACGAGCGCAACCCTTGTCTTTAGTTGCCAGCATTTCGGATGGGCACTCTAGAGAGACTGCCGGGGACAACTCGGAGGAAGGTGGGGATGACGTCAAATCATCATGCCCCTTATGTTCAGGGCTACACACGTGCTACAATGGCCGATACAAAGGGCAGCGAAGGAGTAATCTGGAGCGAATCTCATAAAGTCGGTCTCAGTTCGGATTGTGGGCTGAAACTCGCCCACATGAAGTTGGAGTTGCTAGTAATCGCGAATCAGAATGTCGCGGTGAATGCGTTCCCGGGTCTTGTACACACCGCCCGTCACACCATGGGAGTCGGAAGCGCCCGAAGCCAGCTACTTTAACCGAAAGGAGAGAGCTGTCGAAGGTGAAGCCGATGACTGGGGTGAAGTCGTAACAAGGTAGCCGTATCGGAAGGTGCGGCTGGATCACCTCCTTTCTAAGGAGAAAGGCTTTTACTATACTGTTTAATTTTGAGGGACTTTTGTTTCTCAATAAGCAGACAACCAAAATCTTAGATTTTGTGTTAGTCGCTTAGTTAAAAATTCTGTAATTCACGACAATGGTTTTAAACCAACAAAAAATGAATGGAAGAATTTTTAACATCCTTTACAAACAAAGTGGGGGCGTAGCTCAGTTGGGAGAGCACCTGCCTTGCAAGCAGGGGGTCAGGAGTTCGACTCTCCTCGTCTCCACCAAAGAACATGGTAGAAAGTACCATGTTAAAAAGATTGACAAAAGGAAAAGAATTTGATAGAATAATATTCTTGACGATTCTTAAATTGTTCTAAATTGTTCTTTGAAAACTAAACAATGTTATGAGAATGTTATGAGAAAGAAAAAAGCTGAAGTAATTCACTAAAGGTCAAGTTATTAAGGGCAAAGGGTGGATGCCTTGGCACTAGGAGCCGAAGAAGGACGTGGTAAGCTGCGAAAAGCTACGGGGAACTGCAAGCAAGTATTGATCCGTAGATGTCCGAATGGGGAAACCCACTTGGGGTAATGTCCAAGTATCTATTACTGAATTCATAGGTAATAGAAGGTAGACCGGGGGAACTGAAACATCTAAGTACCCCGAGGAAGAGAAAGAAAAATCGATTCCCTCAGTAGCGGCGAGCGAAAGGGGAAGAGCCCAAACCAAAGACTTAAGTTTTTGGGGTTGCGGACATCTTTATAGAGGACGAATAAAAGTAGTTGAAGAGAGTTGGAAAACTCCACCATAGAGGGTAAAAGTCCCGTAAGCGAAACTTTGAAGGTCTTTGAGGATGATCCAGAGTACCACGGGACACGTGAAACCCTGTGGGAAGCAGGGGGGACCACCCCCCAAGGCTAAATACTACCTAGTGACCGATAGCGCATAGTACCGTGAGGGAAAGGTGAAAAGAACCCCGGGAGGGGAGTGAAAAAGAACCTGAAACCTTTTGCCTACAAGCTGTGGAAGCACTTTATATGTGTGACCGCGTACTTTTTGTAGAACGGGCCAACGAGTTATGGTATGTAGCAAGGTTAAGTACTGAAGGTACGGAGCCGAAGGGAAACCGAGTCTTAATAGGGCGACAAGTTACATGCTATAGACCCGAAACCGTGCGATCTACCCATGGGCAGGATGAAGCGGAAGTAAAATTTCGTGGAGGTCCGAACCAGTTGACGTTGAAAAGTCATTGGATGACCTGTGGGTAGCGGAGAAATTCCAATCGAGCTCGGAGATAGCTGGTTCTCGCCGAAATAGCTTTAGGGCTAGCCTTGAAATGAGAGTGACGGAGGTAGAGCACTGAATGGTCTAGGGGCCTTCACCGGTTACCAAAACCTATCAAACTCCGAATGCCGTTAACTTATTTTCAGGAGTCAGACTACGAGTGATAAGATCCGTGGTCAAGAGGGAAAGAGCCCAGACCATCAGCTAAGGTCCCAAAGTATACGTTAAGTGGGAAAGGATGTGGAGTTGCACAGACAACCAGGATGTTGGCTTAGAAGCAGCCACTCATTTAAAGAGTGCGTAATAGCTCACTGGTCGAGTGATTCTGCGCCGAAAATGTCCGGGGCTCAAACGTATCACCGAAGCTATGGATGCTGACGTAATCATTAGTACTTTTATAGAAGAGAAATTAAAGGACATTAAGCCAAAACTAACCGATAGGTTAGAATAAAGTTTTGGCCAAATACCTTAAGCTCAAACGTATCTATGAAGGTAGCAATGATTACGTCAGCGTGGTAGGCGAGCATTCTATGTGGGTTGAAGCTATACCGAAAGGAGTGGTGGACTGCATAGAAGAGAGAATGTTGGCATGAGTAACGAGAGGTAGGTGAGAATCCTACCCGTCGAAAACCTAAGGTTTCCTGAGGAAGGTTCGTCCGCTCAGGGTTAGTCGGGACCTAAGCCGAGGCAGAAATGCGTAGGCGATGGACAACAGGTTGAGATTCCTGTACCACCTAGAATCGTTTGAGAGATGGGGTGACACAGAAGGATAGGTTGAGCCCACCGTTGGTTGAGTGGGTCTAAGCCAGTAGGGAGCTAAGACAGGCAAATCCGTTTTAGCAACATCCTGAGAGGTGATGGGGAGCGAAAAACAAGTAGCGAAGCAACTGATTCCACACTGTCGAGAAAAGCCTCTATTGAGAAACTAGGTGCCCGTACCGCAAACCGACACAGGTAGGTGAGGAGAGAATCCTAAGACGAGCGGGAGAACCATTGTTAAGGAACTCGGCAAAATGACCCCGTAACTTCGGGAGAAGGGGTGCCGAAGGGTGTGAAGGCTTTTACGCTGTAAGCACACTTCGGTCGCAGAGAACAGGCCCAAGCGACTGTTTAGCAAAAACATAGGTCTCTGCAAAGTCGAAAGACGACGTATAGGGGCTGACGCCTGCCCGGTGCTGGAAGGTTAAGGGGAAGTGTTAGGGCAACCGAAGCACAGAACTTAAGCCCCAGTAAACGGCGGCCGTAACTATAACGGTCCTAAGGTAGCGAAATTCCTTGTCGGGTAAGTTCCGACCCGCACGAAAGGCGTAACGATTTGGGCGCTGTCTCAACAATGGACCCGGTGAAATTGTAATACCAGTGAAGATGCTGGTTACCTGCGACAGGACGGAAAGACCCCGTGGAGCTTTACTGCAGCTTGACATTGGATTTTGGTACTAGATGTACAGGATAGGTGGGAGACTTAGAACCTAGGACGCCAGTCTTGGGGGAGTCGACGTTGGGATACCACTCTTGTAGTACTGAAGTTCTAACCATGAACCATGATCTGGTTTTGGGACACTGTCAGGCGGGCAGTTTGACTGGGGCGGTCGCCTCCTAAAAAGTAACGGAGGCGCTCAAAGGTTCCCTCAGCACGGTCGGAAATCGTGCAAAGAGTGCAAAGGCATAAGGGAGCTTGATTGCGAGACCAACAAGTCGAGCAAGGACGAAAGTCGGACTTAGTGATCCGGTGGTACCGAGTGGAAGGGCCATCGCTCAACGGATAAAAGCTACCCCGGGGATAACAGGCTTATCTCCCCCAAGAGTCCACATCGACGGGGAGGTTTGGCACCTCGATGTCGGCTCATCACATCCTGGGGCTGAAGTAGGTCCCAAGGGTTGGGCTGTTCGCCCATTAAAGTGGTACGCGAGCTGGGTTCAGAACGTCGTGAGACAGTTCGGTCCCTATCCGTCGCAGGCGTAGGAAATTTGAGAGGAGCTGTCCTTAGTACGAGAGGACCGGGATGGACGTACCGCTGGTGTACCAGTTGTCTTGCCAAAGGCACCGCTGGGTAGCTATGTACGGAAGGGATAAGTGCTGAAGGCATCTAAGCACGAAGCCCCCCTCAAGATAAGATTTCCCATCCGAAAGGAGTAAGACCCCAGAAAGACTATCTGGTAGATAGGTCGGAGGTGTAAGTGCAGTAATGTATTAAGCTGACCGATACTAATAGGTCGAGGACTTGACCAATATACTCATACATTGTTTAGTTTTGAGGGAATAATACCTCAAATTAAATAAGACATAGGTCATAAGCTTGTGTTAGCTTATTCCCAACGGATTTTCATTAAGAAAACCCAATGAAATTCGTCGTGAAACGCTAACTAAGTGACCAACAAAGAATGTTAGAAAGTCTCATGATTCCTTCTGATGAAAAGAAGGAAAGGAATCAATCGATTTCTAACTAAGTGACTGACACAAAATTAAAGATTTTGGTCATCTACTTAATATCGTGACAATAGCGAAGGGGTCACACCTGTTCCCATACCGAACACAGTAGTTAAGCCCTTCAGCGCTGATGGTACTTGGCGGGAAGCTGCCTGGGAGAGTAGGTCGTTGCGATATAGAAGTTCCAGAGTAGCTCAATGGTGGAGCACCCGGCTGTTAACCGGTAGGTTGGAGGTTCGAGTCCTCTCTCTGGAGCCAAAAAAAGCCGAAGTGGCGGAACTGGCAGACGCACAGGACTTAAAATCCTGCG
Source organism: Clostridium formicaceticum (assembly GCF_001854185.1). Lineage (NCBI taxonomy): Bacteria > Bacillati > Bacillota > Clostridia > Peptostreptococcales > Natronincolaceae > Andreesenella > Andreesenella formicacetica. Next base: position 716,186 of record NZ_CP017603.1, on the reverse strand, counting down.
GTCCTTCAAGATCGTACCGGTTCGATTCCGGTCTTCGGCACCAAATAACGCGGGGTAGAGCAGTTGGTAGCTCGTCGGGCTCATAACCCGGAGGCCGCAGGTTCAAGTCCTGTCCCCGCAACCATTTTGGCCCCTTGGTCAAGCGGTTAAGACACCGCCCTTTCACGGCGGTAACAGGGGTTCGATTCCCCTAGGGGTCACCAAAAAATGGGCGCATAGCTCAGCTGGGAGAGCACCTGCCTTACAAGCAGGGGGTCACAGGTTCAAGTCCTGTTGCGCCCACCATGAAAATACGCGGCCTGGTAGTTCAGTTGGTTAGAATGCCAGCCTGTCACGCTGGAGGTCGAGGGTTCGAGTCCCTTCCAGGTCGCCATAAGTAGACAACCAAAATCTTTGATTTTGTGTTGATCACTTACTTAGCGTTTCGAAACACATTTCAATGGTTCAACTTAAGTAAAATGTGTTGCGAAAAAGCTAAGAACATTATTAATAAACTTGCTGGTGTAGCTCAATTGGCAGAGCAGCTGATTTGTAATCAGCAGGTTGCGGGTTCGAGTCCCATCACCAGCTCCAACTGGAGGGATTCCCGAGTGGCCAAAGGGGGCAGACTGTAAATCTGTTGTCGACGACTTCGAAGGTTCGAATCCTTCTCCCTCCACCATAATATATATAACACACATGCGGGTGTGGCGGAATTGGCAGACGCACTAGACTTAGGATCTAGCGGGCGACCGTGGGGGTTCAAGTCCCTCCACCCGCACCATACGTTTAAAAAGACAATGATCATTGATTATTGTCTTTTTAAGTTTTTAACTTGACTACAATACACCGAGGGGTAAAAAAAGTCTTTAACTTTATTCCATTAAAAATAATTTAGAAAAAGTATTGACAAGGGCAAGGAAGTTTGATATAGTAGTAAAAGTCGCCGCCAGCAAGGGGTGACAGGAAAGAAGAAAGTTCGACACAGATGAAAAAGAAATTTTTTAAAAAAGTGTTGACATAAGATAGCGAAGTATGATATAGTAGTTAAGTCGCCAAACGAGGGCGGCGAAAAAAGGTCTTTGAAAATTAAACAGTATAGATATTAAGCCAGCAAAATACATCTATCAATATTGATAGAACCCAGAAATTTTTTATTAAGAGTTTGATCCTGGCTCAGGATGAACGCTGGCGGCGTGCCTAACACATGCAAGTCGAGCGAACCGATTTATCGGAAGCCTTCGGGTGGAAGATGATGAGGTTAGCGGCGGACGGGTGAGTAACGCGTGGGTAACCTACCTTGTACAGGGGGATAACAGTCGGAAACGATTGCTAATACCGCATAAAGCTATTTTAAGGCATCTTAGAATAGCCAAAGATTTATTGGTACAAGATGGGCCCGCGTCTGATTAGCTAGTTGGTGGGGTAAAGGCCTACCAAGGCGACGATCAGTAGCCGACCTGAGAGGGTGACCGGCCACACTGGAACTGAGACACGGTCCAGACTCCTACGGGAGGCAGCAGTGGGGGATATTGCACAATGGGGGAAACCCTGATGCAGCGACGCCGCGTGAGCGAAGAAGGCCTTCGGGTCGTAAAGCTCTGTTTCGAGGGAAGAAAAATGACGGTACCTCGGGAGGAAGCCCCGGCTAACTACGTGCCAGCAGCCGCGGTAATACGTAGGGGGCAAGCGTTATCCGGAATCACTGGGCGTAAAGGGTGCGTAGGCGGCCAATAAAGTCTAGGGTGAAAGGCTACGGCTCAACCGTAGTAAGCCTTGGAAACTTATTGGCTTGAGTGCAGGAGAGGAGAGTGGAATTCCTAGTGTAGCGGTGAAATGCGTAGATATTAGGAGGAACACCAGTGGCGAAGGCGACTCTCTGGACTGTAACTGACGCTGAGGCACGAAAGCGTGGGGAGCGAACAGGATTAGATACCCTGGTAGTCCACGCCGTAAACGATGAGTGCTAGGTGTTGGGGGTCAAACCTCAGTGCCGCAGCTAACGCATTAAGCACTCCGCCTGGGGAGTACGCACGCAAGTGTGAAACTCAAAGGAATTGACGGGGACCCGCACAAGCAGCGGAGCATGTGGTTTAATTCGAAGCAACGCGAAGAACCTTACCTGGACTTGACATCCTTATGACCGCTTTTTAACAGAAGCTTTCCCTTCGGGGACAGAAGTGACAGGTGGTGCATGGTTGTCGTCAGCTCGTGTCGTGAGATGTTGGGTTAAGTCCCGCAACGAGCGCAACCCTTGTCTTTAGTTGCCAGCATTTCGGATGGGCACTCTAGAGAGACTGCCGGGGACAACTCGGAGGAAGGTGGGGATGACGTCAAATCATCATGCCCCTTATGTTCAGGGCTACACACGTGCTACAATGGCCGATACAAAGGGCAGCGAAGGAGTAATCTGGAGCGAATCTCATAAAGTCGGTCTCAGTTCGGATTGTGGGCTGAAACTCGCCCACATGAAGTTGGAGTTGCTAGTAATCGCGAATCAGAATGTCGCGGTGAATGCGTTCCCGGGTCTTGTACACACCGCCCGTCACACCATGGGAGTCGGAAGCGCCCGAAGCCAGCTACTTTAACCGAAAGGAGAGAGCTGTCGAAGGTGAAGCCGATGACTGGGGTGAAGTCGTAACAAGGTAGCCGTATCGGAAGGTGCGGCTGGATCACCTCCTTTCTAAGGAGAAAGGCTTTTACTATACTGTTTAATTTTGAGGGACTTTTGTTTCTCAATAAGCAGACAACCAAAATCTTAGATTTTGTGTTAGTCGCTTAGTTAAAAATTCTGTAATTCACGACAATAGTTTTAAACCAACAAAAAATGAATGGAAGAATTTTTAACATCTATAGTCTTTTAGATTGTTCTTTGAAAACTAAACAATGATATGAGAAAAGAAAAGCTGAAGTAATTCACTAAAGGTCAAGTTATTAAGGGCAAAGGGTGGATGCCTTGGCACTAGGAGCCGAAGAAGGACGTGGTAAGCTGCGAAAAGCCACGGGGAGCTGCAAGCAAGTATTGATCCGTGGATGTCCGAATGGGGAAACCCACTTGGGGTAATGTCCAAGTATCTATTACTGAATTCATAGGTAATAGAAGGTAGACCGGGGGAACTGAAACATCTAAGTACCCCGAGGAAGAGAAAGAAAAATCGATTCCCTCAGTAGCGGCGAGCGAAAGGGGAAGAGCCCAAACCAAAGACTTGAGTTTTTGGGGTTGCGGACATCTTTATAGAGGACGAATAAAAGTAGTTGAAGAGAGTTGGAAAACTCCACCATAGAGGGTAAAAGTCCCGTAAGCGAAACTTTGAAGGTCTTTGAGGATGATCCAGAGTACCACGGGACACGTGAAACCCTGTGGGAAGCAGGGGGGACCGCCCCCAAGGCTAAATACTACCTAGTGACCGATAGCGCATAGTACCGTGAGGGAAAGGTGAAAAGAACCCCGGGAGGGGAGTGAAAAAGAACCTGAAACCTTTTGCCTACAAGCTGTGGAAGCACTTTATATGTGTGACCGCGTACTTTTTGTAGAACGGGCCAACGAGTTATGGTATGTAGCAAGGTTAAGTACTGAAGGTACGGAGCCGAAGGGAAACCGAGTCTTAATAGGGCGACAAGTTACATGCTATAGACCCGAAACCGTGCGATCTACCCATGGGCAGGATGAAGCGGAAGTAAAATTTCGTGGAGGTCCGAACCAGTTGACGTTGAAAAGTCATTGGATGACCTGTGGGTAGCGGAGAAATTCCAATCGAGCTCGGAGATAGCTGGTTCTCGCCGAAATAGCTTTAGGGCTAGCCTTGAAATGAGAGTGACGGAGGTAGAGCACTGAATGGTCTAGGGGCCTTCACCGGTTACCAAAACCTATCAAACTCCGAATGCCGTTAACTTATTTTCAGGAGTCAGACTACGAGTGATAAGATCCGTGGTCAAGAGGGAAAGAGCCCAGACCATCAGCTAAGGTCCCAAAGTATACGTTAAGTGGGAAAGGATGTGGAGTTGCACAGACAACCAGGATGTTGGCTTAGAAGCAGCCACTCATTTAAAGAGTGCGTAATAGCTCACTGGTCGAGTGATTCTGCGCCGAAAATGTCCGGGGCTCAAACGTATCACCGAAGCTATGGATGCTGACGTAATCATTAGTACTTTTATAGAAGAGAAATTAAAGGACATTAAGCCAAAACTAACCGATAGGTTAGAATAAAGTTTTGGCCAAATACCTTAAGCTCAAACGTATCTATGAAGGTAGCAATGATTACGTCAGCGTGGTAGGCGAGCATTCTATGTGGGTTGAAGCTATACCGAAAGGAGTGGTGGACTGCATAGAAGAGAGAATGTTGGCATGAGTAACGAGAGGTAGGTGAGAATCCTACCCGTCGAAAACCTAAGGTTTCCTGAGGAAGGTTCGTCCGCTCAGGGTTAGTCGGGACCTAAGCCGAGGCAGAAATGCGTAGGCGATGGACAACAGGTTGAGATTCCTGTACCACCTAGAATCGTTTGAGAGATGGGGTGACACAGAAGGATAGGTTGAGCCCACCGTTGGTTGAGTGGGTCTAAGCCAGTAGGGAGCTAAGACAGGCAAATCCGTTTTAGCAACATCCTGAGAGGTGATGGGGAGCGAAAAACAAGTAGCGAAGCAACTGATTCCACACTGTCGAGAAAAGCCTCTATTGAGAAACTAGGTGCCCGTACCGCAAACCGACACAGGTAGGTGAGGAGAGAATCCTAAGACGAGCGGGAGAACCATTGTTAAGGAACTCGGCAAAATGACCCCGTAACTTCGGGAGAAGGGGTGCCGAAGGGTGTGAAGGCTTTTACGCTGTAAGCACACTTCGGTCGCAGAGAACAGGCCCAAGCGACTGTTTAGCAAAAACATAGGTCTCTGCAAAGTCGAAAGACGACGTATAGGGGCTGACGCCTGCCCGGTGCTGGAAGGTTAAGGGGAAGTGTTAGGGTAACCGAAGCACAGAACTTAAGCCCCAGTAAACGGCGGCCGTAACTATAACGGTCCTAAGGTAGCGAAATTCCTTGTCGGGTAAGTTCCGACCCGCACGAAAGGCGTAACGATTTGGGCGCTGTCTCAACAATGGACCCGGTGAAATTGTAATACCAGTGAAGATGCTGGTTACCTGCGACAGGACGGAAAGACCCCGTGGAGCTTTACTGCAGCTTGACATTGGATTTTGGTACTAGATGTACAGGATAGGTGGGAGACTTAGAACCTAGGACGCCAGTCTTGGGGGAGTCGACGTTGGGATACCACTCTTGTAGTACTGAAGTTCTAACCATGAACCATGATCTGGTTTTGGGACACTGTCAGGCGGGCAGTTTGACTGGGGCGGTCGCCTCCTAAAAAGTAACGGAGGCGCTCAAAGGTTCCCTCAGCACGGTCGGAAATCGTGCAAAGAGTGCAAAGGCATAAGGGAGCTTGATTGCGAGACCAACAAGTCGAGCAAGGACGAAAGTCGGACTTAGTGATCCGGTGGTACCGAGTGGAAGGGCCATCGCTCAACGGATAAAAGCTACCCCGGGGATAACAGGCTTATCTCCCCCAAGAGTCCACATCGACGGGGAGGTTTGGCACCTCGATGTCGGCTCATCACATCCTGGGGCTGAAGTAGGTCCCAAGGGTTGGGCTGTTCGCCCATTAAAGTGGTACGCGAGCTGGGTTCAGAACGTCGTGAGACAGTTCGGTCCCTATCCGTCGCAGGCGTAGGAAATTTGAGAGGAGCTGTCCTTAGTACGAGAGGACCGGGATGGACGTACCGCTGGTGTACCAGTTGTCTTGCCAAAGGCACCGCTGGGTAGCTATGTACGGAAGGGATAAGTGCTGAAGGCATCTAAGCACGAAGCCCCCCTCAAGATAAGATTTCCCATCCGAAAGGAGTAAGACCCCAGAAAGACTATCTGGTAGATAGGTCGGAGGTGTAAATGCAGTAATGTATTAAGCTGACCGATACTAATAGGTCGAGGACTTGACCAATACTCATACATTGTTTAGTTTTGAGGGAATAATACCTCAAATTAAATAAGACATAGGTCATAAGCTGATGTTAGCTTATTCCCAACGGAATTTTCATTAGAAAAAACCCAATGAAATCCGTCGTGAAACGCTAACTAAGTGACCAACAAAGGATGTTAGAAAGTCTCATGATTCCTTCTGATGAAAAGAAGGAAAGGAATCAATCGATTTCTAACTAAGTGACTGACACAAAATTAAAGATTTTGGTCATCTACTTAATATCGTGACAATAGCGAAGGGGTCACACCTGTTCCCATACCGAACACAGTAGTTAAGCCCTTCAGCGCTGATGGTACTTGGCGGGAAGCTGCCTGGGAGAGTAGGTCGTTGCGATATAGAAGTTCCAGAGTAGCTCAATGGTGGAGCACCCGGCTGTTAACCGGTAGGTTGGAGGTTCGAGTCCTCTCTCTGGAGCCAAATTTGGCCCCTTGGTCAAGCGGTTAAGACACCGCCCTTTCACGGCGGTAACAGGGGTTCGATTCCCCTAGGGGTCACCAAAAAAATGGGCGCATAGCTCAGCTGGGAGAGCACCTGCCTTACAAGCAGGGGGTCACAGGTTCAAGTCCTGTTGCGCCCACCATTTTAAGAGGATTCTTTTGGTTATCATAACACTATATGTGCAATATATGCGGAAGTGGCTCAGTGGTAGAGCATCGCCTTGCCAAGGCGAGGGTCGCGGGTTCGAGTCCCGTCTTCCGCTCCATTTTTATGTTATAAGTAGGTGGTTGTTTTAAAATCGTTTACTTATTTTATGTATGATAAATACGGTGGATGTAGTCAAGTGGTTAAGACACAGGATTGTGGCTCCTGCATGCGTGGGTTCGAATCCCATCATCCACCCCATTGAAAGTTAATTAATATCAATTTGGGATATAGCCAAGTCGGTAAGGCAACGGACTTTGACTCCGTCATTCGCAGGTTCGAGTCCTGCTATCCCAGCCAAAACAAGATCCATTAGCTCAGTCGGTAGAGCACCTGACTTTTAATCAGGGTGTCCCGCGTTCGAGTCGCGGATGGATCACCAAATGGAGAGGTGTCCGAGTGGTTTAAGGAGCTGGTCTTGAAAACCAGTGACTCCGAAAGGGGCCGTGGGTTCGAATCCCACCCTCTCCGCCATTTTCCGGGTGTAGCGCAGTTTGGTAGCGCACATGGTTTGGGACCATGGGGTCGGGAGTTCGAATCTCTCCACCCGGACCATTTAAGTTTTATTAACCTAAATATTAGGGCCTTTAGCTCAGTTGGTCAGAGCGTCCGGCTCATAACCGGCAGGTCCGGGGTTCGAGTCCCTGAAGGCCCACCATTGAAAAGGTAAATCGAAGGTAATTATTTGTGAGAAAAGTGTTTTCAAAAAAGCATTGACAAGCATCAATAAATTTGATATAGTAGTAAAAGTCGCCGCCAGCAAGGGGTGACAGGAAAGAAGAAAGTTCGACACAGATGAAAAAGAAATTTTTTAAAAAAGTGTTGACATAAGATAGCGAAGTATGATATAGTAGTTAAGTCGCCAAACGAGGGCGGCGAAAAAAGGTCTTTGAAAATTAAACAGTATAGATATTAAGCCAGCAAAATACATCTATCAATATTGATAGAACCCAGAAATTTTTTATTAAGAGTTTGATCCTGGCTCAGGATGAACGCTGGCGGCGTGCCTAACACATGCAAGTCGAGCGAACCGATTTATCGGAAGCCTTCGGGTGGAAGATGATGAGGTTAGCGGCGGACGGGTGAGTAACGCGTGGGTAACCTACCTTGTACAGGGGGATAACAGTCGGAAACGATTGCTAATACCGCATAAAGCTATTTTAAGGCATCTTAGAATAGCCAAAGATTTATTGGTACAAGATGGGCCCGCGTCTGATTAGCTAGTTGGTGGGGTAAAGGCCTACCAAGGCGACGATCAGTAGCCGACCTGAGAGGGTGACCGGCCACACTGGAACTGAGACACGGTCCAGACTCCTACGGGAGGCAGCAGTGGGGGATATTGCACAATGGGGGAAACCCTGATGCAGCGACGCCGCGTGAGCGAAGAAGGCCTTCGGGTCGTAAAGCTCTGTTTCGAGGGAAGAAAAATGACGGTACCTCGGGAGGAAGCCCCGGCTAACTACGTGCCAGCAGCCGCGGTAATACGTAGGGGGCAAGCGTTATCCGGAATCACTGGGCGTAAAGGGTGCGTAGGCGGCCAATAAAGTCTAGGGTGAAAGGCTACGGCTCAACCGTAGTAAGCCTTGGAAACTTATTGGCTTGAGTGCAGGAGAGGAGAGTGGAATTCCTAGTGTAGCGGTGAAATGCGTAGATATTAGGAGGAACACCAGTGGCGAAGGCGACTCTCTGGACTGTAACTGACGCTGAGGCACGAAAGCGTGGGGAGCGAACAGGATTAGATACCCTGGTAGTCCACGCCGTAAACGATGAGTGCTAGGTGTTGGGGGTCAAACCTCAGTGCCGCAGCTAACGCATTAAGCACTCCGCCTGGGGAGTACGCACGCAAGTGTGAAACTCAAAGGAATTGACGGGGACCCGCACAAGCAGCGGAGCATGTGGTTTAATTCGAAGCAACGCGAAGAACCTTACCTGGACTTGACATCCTTATGACCGCTTTTTAACAGAAGCTTTCCCTTCGGGGACAGAAGTGACAGGTGGTGCATGGTTGTCGTCAGCTCGTGTCGTGAGATGTTGGGTTAAGTCCCGCAACGAGCGCAACCCTTGTCTTTAGTTGCCAGCATTTCGGATGGGCACTCTAGAGAGACTGCCGGGGACAACTCGGAGGAAGGTGGGGATGACGTCAAATCATCATGCCCCTTATGTTCAGGGCTACACACGTGCTACAATGGCCGATACAAAGGGCAGCGAAGGAGTAATCTGGAGCGAATCTCATAAAGTCGGTCTCAGTTCGGATTGTGGGCTGAAACTCGCCCACATGAAGTTGGAGTTGCTAGTAATCGCGAATCAGAATGTCGCGGTGAATGCGTTCCCGGGTCTTGTACACACCGCCCGTCACACCATGGGAGTCGGAAGCGCCCGAAGCCAGCTACTTTAACCGAAAGGAGAGAGCTGTCGAAGGTGAAGCCGATGACTGGGGTGAAGTCGTAACAAGGTAGCCGTATCGGAAGGTGCGGCTGGATCACCTCCTTTCTAAGGAGAAAGGCTTTTACTATACTGTTTAATTTTGAGGGACTTTTGTTTCTCAATAAGCAGACAACCAAAATCTTAGATTTTGTGTTAGTCGCTTAGTTAAAAATTCTGTAATTCACGACAATGGTTTTAAACCAACAAAAAATGAATGGAAGAATTTTTAACATCCTTTACAAACAAAGTGGGGGCGTAGCTCAGTTGGGAGAGCACCTGCCTTGCAAGCAGGGGGTCAGGAGTTCGACTCTCCTCGTCTCCACCAAAGAACATGGTAGAAAGTACCATGTTAAAAAGATTGACAAAAGGAAAAGAATTTGATAGAATAATATTCTTGACGATTCTTAAATTGTTCTAAATTGTTCTTTGAAAACTAAACAATGTTATGAGAATGTTATGAGAAAGAAAAAAGCTGAAGTAATTCACTAAAGGTCAAGTTATTAAGGGCAAAGGGTGGATGCCTTGGCACTAGGAGCCGAAGAAGGACGTGGTAAGCTGCGAAAAGCTACGGGGAACTGCAAGCAAGTATTGATCCGTAGATGTCCGAATGGGGAAACCCACTTGGGGTAATGTCCAAGTATCTATTACTGAATTCATAGGTAATAGAAGGTAGACCGGGGGAACTGAAACATCTAAGTACCCCGAGGAAGAGAAAGAAAAATCGATTCCCTCAGTAGCGGCGAGCGAAAGGGGAAGAGCCCAAACCAAAGACTTAAGTTTTTGGGGTTGCGGACATCTTTATAGAGGACGAATAAAAGTAGTTGAAGAGAGTTGGAAAACTCCACCATAGAGGGTAAAAGTCCCGTAAGCGAAACTTTGAAGGTCTTTGAGGATGATCCAGAGTACCACGGGACACGTGAAACCCTGTGGGAAGCAGGGGGGACCACCCCCAAGGCTAAATACTACCTAGTGACCGATAGCGCATAGTACCGTGAGGGAAAGGTGAAAAGAACCCCGGGAGGGGAGTGAAAAAGAACCTGAAACCTTTTGCCTACAAGCTGTGGAAGCACTTTATATGTGTGACCGCGTACTTTTTGTAGAACGGGCCAACGAGTTATGGTATGTAGCAAGGTTAAGTACTGAAGGTACGGAGCCGAAGGGAAACCGAGTCTTAATAGGGCGACAAGTTACATGCTATAGACCCGAAACCGTGCGATCTACCCATGGGCAGGATGAAGCGGAAGTAAAATTTCGTGGAGGTCCGAACCAGTTGACGTTGAAAAGTCATTGGATGACCTGTGGGTAGCGGAGAAATTCCAATCGAGCTCGGAGATAGCTGGTTCTCGCCGAAATAGCTTTAGGGCTAGCCTTGAAATGAGAGTGACGGAGGTAGAGCACTGAATGGTCTAGGGGCCTTCACCGGTTACCAAAACCTATCAAACTCCGAATGCCGTTAACTTATTTTCAGGAGTCAGACTACGAGTGATAAGATCCGTGGTCAAGAGGGAAAGAGCCCAGACCATCAGCTAAGGTCCCAAAGTATACGTTAAGTGGGAAAGGATGTGGAGTTGCACAGACAACCAGGATGTTGGCTTAGAAGCAGCCACTCATTTAAAGAGTGCGTAATAGCTCACTGGTCGAGTGATTCTGCGCCGAAAATGTCCGGGGCTCAAACGTATCACCGAAGCTATGGATGCTGACGTAATCATTAGTACTTTTATAGAAGAGAAATTAAAGGACATTAAGCCAAAACTAACCGATAGGTTAGAATAAAGTTTTGGCCAAATACCTTAAGCTCAAACGTATCTATGAAGGTAGCAATGATTACGTCAGCGTGGTAGGCGAGCATTCTATGTGGGTTGAAGCTATACCGAAAGGAGTAGTGGACTGCATAGAAGAGAGAATGTTGGCATGAGTAACGAGAGGTAGGTGAGAATCCTACCCGTCGAAAACCTAAGGTTTCCTGAGGAAGGTTCGTCCGCTCAGGGTTAGTCGGGACCTAAGCCGAGGCAGAAATGCGTAGGCGATGGACAACAGGTTGAGATTCCTGTACCACCTAGAATCGTTTGAGAGATGGGGTGACACAGAAGGATAGGTTGAGCCCACCGTTGGTTGAGTGGGTCTAAGCCAGTAGGGAGCTAAGACAGGCAAATCCGTTTTAGCAACATCCTGAGAGGTGATGGGGAGCGAAAAACAAGTAGCGAAGCAACTGATTCCACACTGTCGAGAAAAGCCTCTATTGAGAAACTAGGTGCCCGTACCGCAAACCGACACAGGTAGGTGAGGAGAGAATCCTAAGACGAGCGGGAGAACCATTGTTAAGGAACTCGGCAAAATGACCCCGTAACTTCGGGAGAAGGGGTGCCGAAGGGTGTGAAGGCTTTTGCGCTGTAAGCACACTTCGGTCGCAGAGAACAGGCCCAAGCGACTGTTTAGCAAAAACATAGGTCTCTGCAAAGTCGAAAGACGACGTATAGGGGCTGACGCCTGCCCGGTGCTGGAAGGTTAAGGGGAAGTGTTAGGGTAACCGAAGCACAGAACTTAAGCCCCAGTAAACGGCGGCCGTAACTATAACGGTCCTAAGGTAGCGAAATTCCTTGTCGGGTAAGTTCCGACCCGCACGAAAGGCGTAACGATTTGGGCGCTGTCTCAACAATGGACCCGGTGAAATTGTAATACCAGTGAAGATGCTGGTTACCTGCGACAGGACGGAAAGACCCCGTGGAGCTTTACTGCAGCTTGACATTGGATTTTGGTACTAGATGTACAGGATAGGTGGGAGACTTAGAACCTAGGACGCCAGTCTTGGGGGAGTCGACGTTGGGATACCACTCTTGTAGTACTGAAGTTCTAACCATGAACCATGATCTGGTTTTGGGACACTGTCAGGCGGGCAGTTTGACTGGGGCGGTCGCCTCCTAAAAAGTAACGGAGGCGCTCAAAGGTTCCCTCAGCACGGTCGGAAATCGTGCAAAGAGTGCAAAGGCATAAGGGAGCTTGATTGCGAGACCAACAAGTCGAGCAAGGACGAAAGTCGGACTTAGTGATCCGGTGGTACCGAGTGGAAGGGCCATCGCTCAACGGATAAAAGCTACCCCGGGGATAACAGGCTTATCTCCCCCAAGAGTCCACATCGACGGGGAGGTTTGGCACCTCGATGTCGGCTCATCACATCCTGGGGCTGAAGTAGGTCCCAAGGGTTGGGCTGTTCGCCCATTAAAGTGGTACGCGAGCTGGGTTCAGAACGTCGTGAGACAGTTCGGTCCCTATCCGTCGCAGGCGTAGGAAATTTGAGAGGAGCTGTCCTTAGTACGAGAGGACCGGGATGGACGTACCGCTGGTGTACCAGTTGTCTTGCCAAAGGCACCGCTGGGTAGCTATGTACGGAAGGGATAAGTGCTGAAGGCATCTAAGCACGAAGCCCCCCTCAAGATAAGATTTCCCATCCGAAAGGAGTAAGACCCCAGAAAGACTATCTGGTAGATAGGTCGGAGGTGTAAGTGCAGTAATGTATTAAGCTGACCGATACTAATAGGTCGAGGACTTGACCAAAATAACTCATACATTGTTTAGTTTTGAGGGAATAATACCTCAAATTAAATAAGACATAGGTCATAAGCTGATGTTAGCTTATTCCCAACGGATTTTCATTAAGAAAACCCAATGAAATTCGTCGTGAAACGCTAACTAAGTGACCAACAAAGGATGTTAGAAAGTCTCATGATTCCTTCTGATGAAAAGAAGGAAAGGAATCAATCGATTTCTAACTAAGTGACTGACACAAAATTAAAGATTTTGGTCATCTACTTAATATCGTGACAATAGCGAAGGGGTCACACCTGTTCCCATACCGAACACAGTAGTTAAGCCCTTCAGCGCTGATGGTACTTGGCGGGAAGCTGCCTGGGAGAGTAGGTCGTTGCGATATGATGCGGGTGTAGTTCAGTGGTAGAACTTCAGCCTTCCAAGCTGACCGCGAGGGTTCGATTCCCTTCACCCGCTCCAATTAAATATGTACCCATAGCTCAGCAGGATAGAGCAACGGCCTTCTAAGCCGTGTGTCCGGGGTTCGAATCCCTGTGGGTACGCCATAAAGATCCATTAGCTCAGTCGGTAGAGCACCTGACTTTTAATCAGGGTGTCCCGCGTTCGAGTCGCGGATGGATCACCAAATGGAGAGGTGTCCGAGTGGTTTAAGGAGCTGGTCTTGAAAACCAGTGACTCCGAAAGGGGCCGTGGGTTCGAATCCCACCCTCTCCGCCAATGTAACAATCGTAAATTACTAGGAGAAGTACTCAAGTAGGCTGAAGAGGACGGTTTGCTAAACCGTTAGGTCGTGTAAGCGGCGCGCGGGTTCGAATCCCGCCTTCTCCGCCATTTTCCGGGTGTAGCGCAGTTTGGTAGCGCACATGGTTTGGGACCATGGGGTCGGGAGTTCGAATCTCTCCACCCGGACCATTTAAGTTTTATTAACCTAAATATTAGGGCCTTTAGCTCAGTTGGTCAGAGCGTCCGGCTCATAACCGGCAGGTCCGGGGTTCGAGTCCCTGAAGGCCCACCATAGTAACAAAACAGCATTAGTAGGGGTGTAGTTCAGTTGGTAGAACGGCGGTCTCCAAAACCGCATGTCGTGGGTTCAAATCCTGTCGCCCCTGCCATTTTCCGGGTGTAGCGCAGTTTGGTAGCGCACATGGTTTGGGACCATGGGGTCGGGAGTTCGAATCTCTCCACCCGGACCATTCAATATAATTGGGCTCATAGCTCAGCAGGTTAGAGCGCACGCCTGATAAGCGTGAGGTCGGTGGTTCGAGTCCACTTGAGCCCACCAATAAATTTGCCCAGATAGCTCAGTCGGTAGAGCAGGGGACTGAAAATCCCCGTGTCGGTGGTTCGATTCCGCCTCTGGGCACCATTTTAATTTTAAATGCGTATGAAACACGGCGGCATAGCTCAGCTGGCTAGAGCGTTCGGTTCATACCCGAAAGGTCACAGGTTCGATTCCTGTTGCCGCTACCAGGGCCCGGTAGTTCAGTTGGTTAGAATGCCAGCCTGTCACGCTGGAGGTCGAGGGTTCGAGTCCCTTCCGGGTCGCCATTTACAAAAATGGCTTTTTTTTATTTAAGGAGTTATAATTCTCCTTCTTTCTTCTAAGAGATAGATCACCATAGATTGTCAGTGATTTAGCCCCGTAAAAAGTTCTTAATTATATATTATCTTAATTATATATTATCTTAATCCTAGTAATTTTCTCGGGCATGTTTTCATTATTTTTTTAAAAACCACTTGACAAGAGCAGAAAAGTTTGATATAGTAGTAAAAGTCGCCGCCAGCAAGGGGTGACAGGAAAGAAGAAAGTTCGACACAGATGAAAAAGAATTTTTTTAAAAAAGTGTTGACATAAGATAGCAAAGTGTGCTATAGTAGTTAAGTCGCCAAACGAGGGCGGCAGAAAAAAAGGTCTTTGAAAATTAAACAGTATAGATATTAAGCCAGCAACCTGAAAGATTCTGATGAATTTTTAGAAGGTAAGAAATTAAGGAAGTTGTAAATTTTATGTTTCCTTTAGTGATAAAAAACCAAAGGAAACGAAACATAAAATTTCTAACAAAGTAGCTAACACAAAATCAAAGATTTTGGTTACAATACTTTTATTAAGAGTTTGATCCTGGCTCAGGATGAACGCTGGCGGCGTGCCTAACACATGCAAGTCGAGCGAACCGATTTATCAGAAGCCTTCGGGTGGAAGATGATGAGGTTAGCGGCGGACGGGTGAGTAACGCGTGGGTAACCTACCTTGTACAGGGGGATAACAGTCGGAAACGATTGCTAATACCGCATAAAGCTATTTTAAGGCATCTTAGAATAGCCAAAGATTTATTGGTACAAGATGGGCCCGCGTCTGATTAGCTAGTTGGTGGGGTAAAGGCCTACCAAGGCGACGATCAGTAGCCGACCTGAGAGGGTGACCGGCCACACTGGAACTGAGACACGGTCCAGACTCCTACGGGAGGCAGCAGTGGGGGATATTGCACAATGGGGGAAACCCTGATGCAGCGACGCCGCGTGAGCGAAGAAGGCCTTCGGGTCGTAAAGCTCTGTTTCGAGGGAAGAAAAATGACGGTACCTCGGGAGGAAGCCCCGGCTAACTACGTGCCAGCAGCCGCGGTAATACGTAGGGGGCAAGCGTTATCCGGAATCACTGGGCGTAAAGGGTGCGTAGGCGGCCAATAAAGTCTAGGGTGAAAGGCTACGGCTCAACCGTAGTAAGCCTTGGAAACTTATTGGCTTGAGTGCAGGAGAGGAGAGTGGAATTCCTAGTGTAGCGGTGAAATGCGTAGATATTAGGAGGAACACCAGTGGCGAAGGCGACTCTCTGGACTGTAACTGACGCTGAGGCACGAAAGCGTGGGGAGCGAACAGGATTAGATACCCTGGTAGTCCACGCCGTAAACGATGAGTGCTAGGTGTTGGGGGTCAAACCTCAGTGCCGCAGCTAACGCATTAAGCACTCCGCCTGGGGAGTACGCACGCAAGTGTGAAACTCAAAGGAATTGACGGGGACCCGCACAAGCAGCGGAGCATGTGGTTTAATTCGAAGCAACGCGAAGAACCTTACCTGGACTTGACATCCTTATGACCGCTTTTTAACAGAAGCTTTCCCTTCGGGGACAGAAGTGACAGGTGGTGCATGGTTGTCGTCAGCTCGTGTCGTGAGATGTTGGGTTAAGTCCCGCAACGAGCGCAACCCTTGTCTTTAGTTGCCAGCATTTCGGATGGGCACTCTAGAGAGACTGCCGGGGACAACTCGGAGGAAGGTGGGGATGACGTCAAATCATCATGCCCCTTATGTTCAGGGCTACACACGTGCTACAATGGCCGATACAAAGGGCAGCGAAGGAGTAATCTGGAGCGAATCTCATAAAGTCGGTCTCAGTTCGGATTGTGGGCTGAAACTCGCCCACATGAAGTTGGAGTTGCTAGTAATCGCGAATCAGAATGTCGCGGTGAATGCGTTCCCGGGTCTTGTACACACCGCCCGTCACACCATGGGAGTCGGAAGCGCCCGAAGCCAGCTACTTTAACCGAAAGGAGAGAGCTGTCGAAGGTGAAGCCGATGACTGGGGTGAAGTCGTAACAAGGTAGCCGTATCGGAAGGTGCGGCTGGATCACCTCCTTTCTAAGGAGAAAGGCTTTTACTATACTGTTTAATTTTGAGGGACTTTTGTTTCTCAATAAGCAGACAACCAAAATCTTAGATTTTGTGTTAGTCGCTTAGTTAAAAATTCTGTAATTCACAACAATGGTTTTAAACCAACAAAAAATGAATGGAAGAATTTTTAACATCCTTTACAAACAAAGTGGGGGCGTAGCTCAGTTGGGAGAGCACCTGCCTTGCAAGCAGGGGGTCAGGAGTTCGACTCTCCTCGTCTCCACCAAAGAACATGGTAGAAAGTACCATGTTAAAAAGATTGACAAAAGGAAAAGAATTTGATAGAATAATATTCTTGACGATTCTTAAATTGTTCTAAATTGTTCTTTGAAAACTAAACAATGTTATGAGAATGTTATGAGAAAGAAAAAAGCTGAAGTAATTCACTAAAGGTCAAGTTATTAAGGGCAAAGGGTGGATGCCTTGGCACTAGGAGCCGAAGAAGGACGTGGTAAGCTGCGAAAAGCTACGGGGAACTGCAAGCAAGTATTGATCCGTAGATGTCCGAATGGGGAAACCCACTTGGGGTAATGTCCAAGTATCTATTACTGAATTCATAGGTAATAGAAGGTAGACCGGGGGAACTGAAACATCTAAGTACCCCGAGGAAGAGAAAGAAAAATCGATTCCCTCAGTAGCGGCGAGCGAAAGGGGAAGAGCCCAAACCAAAGACTTAAGTTTTTGGGGTTGCGGACATCTTTATAGAGGACGAATAAAAGTAGTTGAAGAGAGTTGGAAAACTCCACCATAGAGGGTAAAAGTCCCGTAAGCGAAACTTTGAAGGTCTTTGAGGATGATCCAGAGTACCACGGGACACGTGAAACCCTGTGGGAAGCAGGGGGGACCACCCCCAAGGCTAAATACTACCTAGTGACCGATAGCGCATAGTACCGTGAGGGAAAGGTGAAAAGAACCCCGGGAGGGGAGTGAAAAAGAACCTGAAACCTTTTGCCTACAAGCTGTGGAAGCACTTTATATGTGTGACCGCGTACTTTTTGTAGAACGGGCCAACGAGTTATGGTATGTAGCAAGGTTAAGTACTGAAGGTACGGAGCCGAAGGGAAACCGAGTCTTAATAGGGCGACAAGTTACATGCTATAGACCCGAAACCGTGCGATCTACCCATGGGCAGGATGAAGCGGAAGTAAAATTTCGTGGAGGTCCGAACCAGTTGACGTTGAAAAGTCATTGGATGACCTGTGGGTAGCGGAGAAATTCCAATCGAGCTCGGAGATAGCTGGTTCTCGCCGAAATAGCTTTAGGGCTAGCCTTGAAATGAGAGTGACGGAGGTAGAGCACTGAATGGTCTAGGGGCCTTCACCGGTTACCAAAACCTATCAAACTCCGAATGCCGTTAACTTATTTTCAGGAGTCAGACTACGAGTGATAAGATCCGTGGTCAAGAGGGAAAGAGCCCAGACCATCAGCTAAGGTCCCAAAGTATACGTTAAGTGGGAAAGGATGTGGAGTTGCACAGACAACCAGGATGTTGGCTTAGAAGCAGCCACTCATTTAAAGAGTGCGTAATAGCTCACTGGTCGAGTGATTCTGCGCCGAAAATGTCCGGGGCTCAAACGTATCACCGAAGCTATGGATGCTGACGTAATCATTAGTACTTTTATAGAAGAGAAATTAAAGGACATTAAGCCAAAACTAACCGATAGGTTAGAATAAAGTTTTGGCCAAATACCTTAAGCTCAAACGTATCTATGAAGGTAGCAATGATTACGTCAGCGTGGTAGGCGAGCATTCTATGTGGGTTGAAGCTATACCGAAAGGAGTGGTGGACTGCATAGAAGAGAGAATGTTGGCATGAGTAACGAGAGGTAGGTGAGAATCCTACCCGTCGAAAACCTAAGGTTTCCTGAGGAAGGTTCGTCCGCTCAGGGTTAGTCGGGACCTAAGCCGAGGCAGAAATGCGTAGGCGATGGACAACAGGTTGAGATTCCTGTACCACCTAGAATCGTTTGAGAGATGGGGTGACACAGAAGGATAGGTTGAGCCCACCGTTGGTTGAGTGGGTCTAAGCCAGTAGGGAGCTAAGACAGGCAAATCCGTTTTAGCAACATCCTGAGAGGTGATGGGGAGCGAAAAACAAGTAGCGAAGCAACTGATTCCACACTGTCGAGAAAAGCCTCTATTGAGAAACTAGGTGCCCGTACCGCAAACCGACACAGGTAGGTGAGGAGAGAATCCTAAGACGAGCGGGAGAACCATTGTTAAGGAACTCGGCAAAATGACCCCGTAACTTCGGGAGAAGGGGTGCCGAAGGGTGTGAAGGCTTTTACGCTGTAAGCACACTTCGGTCGCAGAGAACAGGCCCAAGCGACTGTTTAGCAAAAACATAGGTCTCTGCAAAGTCGAAAGACGACGTATAGGGGCTGACGCCTGCCCGGTGCTGGAAGGTTAAGGGGAAGTGTTAGGGCAACCGAAGCACAGAACTTAAGCCCCAGTAAACGGCGGCCGTAACTATAACGGTCCTAAGGTAGCGAAATTCCTTGTCGGGTAAGTTCCGACCCGCACGAAAGGCGTAACGATTTGGGCGCTGTCTCAACAATGGACCCGGTGAAATTGTAATACCAGTGAAGATGCTGGTTACCTGCGACAGGACGGAAAGACCCCGTGGAGCTTTACTGCAGCTTGACATTGGATTTTGGTACTAGATGTACAGGATAGGTGGGAGACTTAGAACCTAGGACGCCAGTCTTGGGGGAGTCGACGTTGGGATACCACTCTTGTAGTACTGAAGTTCTAACCATGAACCGTAAGCCGGTTTTGGGACACTGTCAGGCGGGCAGTTTGACTGGGGCGGTCGCCTCCTAAAAAGTAACGGAGGCGCTCAAAGGTTCCCTCAGCACGGTCGGAAATCGTGCAAAGAGTGCAAAGGCATAAGGGAGCTTGATTGCGAGACCAACAAGTCGAGCAAGGACGAAAGTCGGACTTAGTGATCCGGTGGTACCGAGTGGAAGGGCCATCGCTCAACGGATAAAAGCTACCCCGGGGATAACAGGCTTATCTCCCCCAAGAGTCCACATCGACGGGGAGGTTTGGCACCTCGATGTCGGCTCATCACATCCTGGGGCTGAAGTAGGTCCCAAGGGTTGGGCTGTTCGCCCATTAAAGTGGTACGCGAGCTGGGTTCAGAACGTCGTGAGACAGTTCGGTCCCTATCCGTCGCAGGCGTAGGAAATTTGAGAGGAGCTGTCCTTAGTACGAGAGGACCGGGATGGACGTACCGCTGGTGTACCAGTTGTCTTGCCAAAGGCACCGCTGGGTAGCTATGTACGGAAGGGATAAGTGCTGAAGGCATCTAAGCACGAAGCCCCCCTCAAGATAAGATTTCCCATCCGAAAGGAGTAAGACCCCAGAAAGACTATCTGGTAGATAGGTCGGAGGTGTAAATGCAGTAATGTATTAAGCTGACCGATACTAATAGGTCGAGGACTTGACCAATACTCATACATTGTTTAGTTTTGAGGGAATAATACCTCAAATTAAATAAGACATAGGTCATAAGCTGATGTTAGCTTATTCCCAACGGAATTTTCATTAGAAAAAACCCAATGAAATCCGTCGTGAAACGCTAACTAAGTGACCAACAAAGGATGTTAGAAAGTCTCATGATTCCTTCTGATGAAAAGAAGGAAAGGAATCAATCGATTTCTAACTAAGTGACTGACACAAAATTAAAGATTTTGGTCATCTACTTAATATCGTGACAATAGCGAAGGGGTCACACCTGTTCCCATACCGAACACAGTAGTTAAGCCCTTCAGCGCTGATGGTACTTGGCGGGAAGCTGCCTGGGAGAGTAGGTCGTTGCGATATAGAAGTTCCAGAGTAGCTCAATGGTGGAGCACCCGGCTGTTAACCGGTAGGTTGGAGGTTCGAGTCCTCTCTCTGGAGCCAAAAAAAGCCGAAGTGGCGGAACTGGCAGACGCACAGGACTTAAAATCCTGCGGTCCTTCAAGATCGTACCGGTTCGATTCCGGTCTTCGGCACCAAATAACGCGGGGTAGAGCAGTTGGTAGCTCGTCGGGCTCATAACCCGGAGGCCGCAGGTTCAAGTCCTGTCCCCGCAACCATTTTGGCCCCTTGGTCAAGCGGTTAAGACACCGCCCTTTCACGGCGGTAACAGGGGTTCGATTCCCCTAGGGGTCACCAAAAAATGGGCGCATAGCTCAGCTGGGAGAGCACCTGCCTTACAAGCAGGGGGTCACAGGTTCAAGTCCTGTTGCGCCCACCATGAAAATACGCGGCCTGGTAGTTCAGTTGGTTAGAATGCCAGCCTGTCACGCTGGAGGTCGAGGGTTCGAGTCCCTTCCAGGTCGCCATAAGTAGACAACCAAAATCTTTGATTTTGTGTTGATCACTTACTTAGCGTTTCGAAACACATTTCAATGGTTCAACTTAAGTAAAATGTGTTGCGAAAAAGCTAAGAACATTATTAATAAACTTGCTGGTGTAGCTCAATTGGCAGAGCAGCTGATTTGTAATCAGCAGGTTGCGGGTTCGAGTCCCATCACCAGCTCCAACTGGAGGGATTCCCGAGTGGCCAAAGGGGGCAGACTGTAAATCTGTTGTCGACGACTTCGAAGGTTCGAATCCTTCTCCCTCCACCATAATATATATAACACACATGCGGGTGTAGTTCAGTGGTAGAACTTCAGCCTTCCAAGCTGACCGCGAGGGTTCGATTCCCTTCACCCGCTCCAATAATTATGTACCCATAGCTCAGCAGGATAGAGCAACGGCCTTCTAAGCCGTGTGTCCGGGGTTCGAATCCCTGTGGGTACGCCAAAGTTGGGATATAGCCAAGTCGGTAAGGCAACGGACTTTGACTCCGTCATTCGCAGGTTCGAGTCCTGCTATCCCAGCCAAAACGAGATCCATTAGCTCAGTCGGTAGAGCACCTGACTTTTAATCAGGGTGTCCCGCGTTCGAGTCGCGGATGGATCACCATAAGGGCTCATAGCTCAGCAGGTTAGAGCGCACGCCTGATAAGCGTGAGGTCGGTGGTTCGAGTCCACTTGAGCCCACCAATAAATTTGCCCAGATAGCTCAGTCGGTAGAGCAGGGGACTGAAAATCCCCGTGTCGGTGGTTCGATTCCGCCTCTGGGCACCATTACAAAACAATGATAAATGATCGTTGTTTTTTTATAAATGCTATTGTTAGAAGATTTAGAAAAAAATGCCAGACATATACATCTTGACAAGAGCAAAAAAGTTTGATATATTAGTAAAAGTCGCCGCCAGCAAGGGGTGACAGGAAAGAAGAAAGTTCGACACAGATGAAAAAGAAATTTTTTAAAAAAGTGTTGACATAAGATAGCGAAGTATGATATAGTAGTTAAGTCGCCAAACGAGGGCGGCAGAAAAAAAGGTCTTTGAAAATTAAACAGTATAGATATTAAGCCAGCAACCTGAAAGATTCTGATGAATTTTTAGAAGGTAAGAAATTAAGAAAGTTATAAATTTTATGTTTCCTTTAGTGATAAAAAACCAAAGGAAACGAAACATAAAATTTCTAACAAAGTAGCTAACACAAAATCAAAGATTTTGGTTACAATACTTTTATTAAGAGTTTGATCCTGGCTCAGGATGAACGCTGGCGGCGTGCCTAACACATGCAAGTCGAGCGAACCGATTTATCGGAAGCCTTCGGGTGGAAGATGATGAGGTTAGCGGCGGACGGGTGAGTAACGCGTGGGTAACCTACCTTGTACAGGGGGATAACAGTCGGAAACGATTGCTAATACCGCATAAAGCTATTTTAAGGCATCTTAGAATAGCCAAAGATTTATTGGTACAAGATGGGCCCGCGTCTGATTAGCTAGTTGGTGGGGTAAAGGCCTACCAAGGCGACGATCAGTAGCCGACCTGAGAGGGTGACCGGCCACACTGGAACTGAGACACGGTCCAGACTCCTACGGGAGGCAGCAGTGGGGGATATTGCACAATGGGGGAAACCCTGATGCAGCGACGCCGCGTGAGCGAAGAAGGCCTTCGGGTCGTAAAGCTCTGTTTCGAGGGAAGAAAAATGACGGTACCTCGGGAGGAAGCCCCGGCTAACTACGTGCCAGCAGCCGCGGTAATACGTAGGGGGCAAGCGTTATCCGGAATCACTGGGCGTAAAGGGTGCGTAGGCGGCCAATAAAGTCTAGGGTGAAAGGCTACGGCTCAACCGTAGTAAGCCTTGGAAACTTATTGGCTTGAGTGCAGGAGAGGAGAGTGGAATTCCTAGTGTAGCGGTGAAATGCGTAGATATTAGGAGGAACACCAGTGGCGAAGGCGACTCTCTGGACTGTAACTGACGCTGAGGCACGAAAGCGTGGGGAGCGAACAGGATTAGATACCCTGGTAGTCCACGCCGTAAACGATGAGTGCTAGGTGTTGGGGGTCAAACCTCAGTGCCGCAGCTAACGCATTAAGCACTCCGCCTGGGGAGTACGCACGCAAGTGTGAAACTCAAAGGAATTGACGGGGACCCGCACAAGCAGCGGAGCATGTGGTTTAATTCGAAGCAACGCGAAGAACCTTACCTGGACTTGACATCCTTATGACCGCTTTTTAACAGAAGCTTTCCCTTCGGGGACAGAAGTGACAGGTGGTGCATGGTTGTCGTCAGCTCGTGTCGTGAGATGTTGGGTTAAGTCCCGCAACGAGCGCAACCCTTGTCTTTAGTTGCCAGCATTTCGGATGGGCACTCTAGAGAGACTGCCGGGGACAACTCGGAGGAAGGTGGGGATGACGTCAAATCATCATGCCCCTTATGTTCAGGGCTACACACGTGCTACAATGGCCGATACAAAGGGCAGCGAAGGAGTAATCTGGAGCGAATCTCATAAAGTCGGTCTCAGTTCGGATTGTGGGCTGAAACTCGCCCACATGAAGTTGGAGTTGCTAGTAATCGCGAATCAGAATGTCGCGGTGAATGCGTTCCCGGGTCTTGTACACACCGCCCGTCACACCATGGGAGTCGGAAGCGCCCGAAGCCAGCTACTTTAACCGAAAGGAGAGAGCTGTCGAAGGTGAAGCCGATGACTGGGGTGAAGTCGTAACAAGGTAGCCGTATCGGAAGGTGCGGCTGGATCACCTCCTTTCTAAGGAGAAAGGCTTTTACTATACTGTTTAATTTTGAGGGACTTTTGTTTCTCAATAAGCAGACAACCAAAATCTTAGATTTTGTGTTAGTCGCTTAGTTAAAAATTCTGTAATTCACAACAATGGTTTTAAACCAACAAAAAATGAATGGAAGAATTTTTAACATCTATAGTCTTTTAGATTGTTCTTTGAAAACTAAACAATGATATGAGAAAAGAAAAGCTGAAGTAATTCACTAAAGGTCAAGTTATTAAGGGCAAAGGGTGGATGCCTTGGCACTAGGAGCCGAAGAAGGACGTGGTAAGCTGCGAAAAGCTACGGGGAGCTGCAAGCAAGTATTGATCCGTAGATGTCCGAATGGGGAAACCCACTTGGGGTAATGTCCAAGTATCTATTACTGAATTCATAGGTAATAGAAGGTAGACCGGGGGAACTGAAACATCTAAGTACCCCGAGGAAGAGAAAGAAAAATCGATTCCCTCAGTAGCGGCGAGCGAAAGGGGAAGAGCCCAAACCAAAGACTTAAGTTTTTGGGGTTGCGGACATCTTTATAGAGGACGAATAAAAGTAGTTGAAGAGAGTTGGAAAACTCCACCATAGAGGGTAAAAGTCCCGTAAGCGAAACTTTGAAGGTCTTTGAGGATGATCCAGAGTACCACGGGACACGTGAAACCCTGTGGGAAGCAGGGGGGACCACCCCCCAAGGCTAAATACTACCTAGTGACCGATAGCGCATAGTACCGTGAGGGAAAGGTGAAAAGAACCCCGGGAGGGGAGTGAAAAAGAACCTGAAACCTTTTGCCTACAAGCTGTGGAAGCACTTTATATGTGTGACCGCGTACTTTTTGTAGAACGGGCCAACGAGTTATGGTATGTAGCAAGGTTAAGTACTGAAGGTACGGAGCCGAAGGGAAACCGAG
Organism: Clostridium formicaceticum; assembly: GCF_001854185.1. NCBI lineage: Bacteria > Bacillati > Bacillota > Clostridia > Peptostreptococcales > Natronincolaceae > Andreesenella > Andreesenella formicacetica. The sequence continues at coordinate 691,881 of NZ_CP017603.1, read as the reverse complement.
TCTTAATAGGGCGACAAGTTACATGCTATAGACCCGAAACCGTGCGATCTACCCATGGGCAGGATGAAGCGGAAGTAAAATTTCGTGGAGGTCCGAACCAGTTGACGTTGAAAAGTCATTGGATGACCTGTGGGTAGCGGAGAAATTCCAATCGAGCTCGGAGATAGCTGGTTCTCGCCGAAATAGCTTTAGGGCTAGCCTTGAAATGAGAGTGACGGAGGTAGAGCACTGAATGGTCTAGGGGCCTTCACCGGTTACCAAAACCTATCAAACTCCGAATGCCGTTAACTTATTTTCAGGAGTCAGACTACGAGTGATAAGATCCGTGGTCAAGAGGGAAAGAGCCCAGACCATCAGCTAAGGTCCCAAAGTATACGTTAAGTGGGAAAGGATGTGGAGTTGCACAGACAACCAGGATGTTGGCTTAGAAGCAGCCACTCATTTAAAGAGTGCGTAATAGCTCACTGGTCGAGTGATTCTGCGCCGAAAATGTCCGGGGCTCAAACGTATCACCGAAGCTATGGATGCTGACGTAATCATTAGTACTTTTATAGAAGAGAAATTAAAGGACATTAAGCCAAAACTAACCGATAGGTTAGAATAAAGTTTTGGCCAAATACCTTAAGCTCAAACGTATCTATGAAGGTAGCAATGATTACGTCAGCGTGGTAGGCGAGCATTCTATGTGGGTTGAAGCTATACCGAAAGGAGTAGTGGACTGCATAGAAGAGAGAATGTTGGCATGAGTAACGAGAGGTAGGTGAGAATCCTACCCGTCGAAAACCTAAGGTTTCCTGAGGAAGGTTCGTCCGCTCAGGGTTAGTCGGGACCTAAGCCGAGGCAGAAATGCGTAGGCGATGGACAACAGGTTGAGATTCCTGTACCACCTAGAATCGTTTGAGAGATGGGGTGACACAGAAGGATAGGTTGAGCCCACCGTTGGTTGAGTGGGTCTAAGCCAGTAGGGAGCTAAGACAGGCAAATCCGTTTTAGCAACATCCTGAGAGGTGATGGGGAGCGAAAAACAAGTAGCGAAGCAACTGATTCCACACTGTCGAGAAAAGCCTCTATTGAGAAACTAGGTGCCCGTACCGCAAACCGACACAGGTAGGTGAGGAGAGAATCCTAAGACGAGCGGGAGAACCATTGTTAAGGAACTCGGCAAAATGACCCCGTAACTTCGGGAGAAGGGGTGCCGAAGGGTGTGAAGGCTTTTGCGCTGTAAGCACACTTCGGTCGCAGAGAACAGGCCCAAGCGACTGTTTAGCAAAAACATAGGTCTCTGCAAAGTCGAAAGACGACGTATAGGGGCTGACGCCTGCCCGGTGCTGGAAGGTTAAGGGGAAGTGTTAGGGCAACCGAAGCACAGAACTTAAGCCCCAGTAAACGGCGGCCGTAACTATAACGGTCCTAAGGTAGCGAAATTCCTTGTCGGGTAAGTTCCGACCCGCACGAAAGGCGTAACGATTTGGGCGCTGTCTCAACAATGGACCCGGTGAAATTGTAATACCAGTGAAGATGCTGGTTACCTGCGACAGGACGGAAAGACCCCGTGGAGCTTTACTGCAGCTTGACATTGGATTTTGGTACTAGATGTACAGGATAGGTGGGAGACTTAGAACCTAGGACGCCAGTCTTGGGGGAGTCGACGTTGGGATACCACTCTTGTAGTACTGAAGTTCTAACCATGAACCGTAAGCCGGTTTTGGGACACTGTCAGGCGGGCAGTTTGACTGGGGCGGTCGCCTCCTAAAAAGTAACGGAGGCGCTCAAAGGTTCCCTCAGCACGGTCGGAAATCGTGCAAAGAGTGCAAAGGCATAAGGGAGCTTGATTGCGAGACCAACAAGTCGAGCAAGGACGAAAGTCGGACTTAGTGATCCGGTGGTACCGAGTGGAAGGGCCATCGCTCAACGGATAAAAGCTACCCCGGGGATAACAGGCTTATCTCCCCCAAGAGTCCACATCGACGGGGAGGTTTGGCACCTCGATGTCGGCTCATCACATCCTGGGGCTGAAGTAGGTCCCAAGGGTTGGGCTGTTCGCCCATTAAAGTGGTACGCGAGCTGGGTTCAGAACGTCGTGAGACAGTTCGGTCCCTATCCGTCGCAGGCGTAGGAAATTTGAGAGGAGCTGTCCTTAGTACGAGAGGACCGGGATGGACGTACCGCTGGTGTACCAGTTGTCTTGCCAAAGGCACCGCTGGGTAGCTATGTACGGAAGGGATAAGTGCTGAAGGCATCTAAGCACGAAGCCCCCCTCAAGATAAGATTTCCCATCCGAAAGGAGTAAGACCCCAGAAAGACTATCTGGTAGATAGGTCGGAGGTGTAAGTGCAGTAATGTATTAAGCTGACCGATACTAATAGGTCGAGGACTTGACCAATATACTCATACATTGTTTAGTTTTGAGGGAATAATACCTCAAATTAAATAAGACATAGGTCATAAGCTAACTAAGTGACCAACAAAGGATGTTAGAAAGTCTCATGATTCCTTCTGATGAAAAGAAGGAAAGGAATCAATCGATTTCTAACTAAGTGACTGACACAAAATTAAAGATTTTGGTCATCTACTTAATATCGTGACAATAGCGAAGGGGTCACACCTGTTCCCATACCGAACACAGTAGTTAAGCCCTTCAGCGCTGATGGTACTTGGCGGGAAGCTGCCTGGGAGAGTAGGTCGTTGCGATATAGTTGTGTTTGGCGGCATAGCTCAGCTGGCTAGAGCGTTCGGTTCATACCCGAAAGGTCACAGGTTCGATTCCTGTTGCCGCTACCATATTTTGGCCCCTTGGTCAAGCGGTTAAGACACCGCCCTTTCACGGCGGTAACAGGGGTTCGATTCCCCTAGGGGTCACCAAAAAAATGGGCGCATAGCTCAGCTGGGAGAGCACCTGCCTTACAAGCAGGGGGTCACAGGTTCAAGTCCTGTTGCGCCCACCATGAAAATACGCGGCCTGGTAGTTCAGTTGGTTAGAATGCCAGCCTGTCACGCTGGAGGTCGAGGGTTCGAGTCCCTTCCAGGTCGCCACATAAGTAGACAACCAAAATCTTTGATTTTGTGTTGATCACTTACTTAGCGTTTCGAAACACATTTCAATGGTTCAACTTAAGTAAAATGTGTTGCGAAAAAGCTAAGAACATTATTAATAAACTTGCTGGTGTAGCTCAATTGGCAGAGCAGCTGATTTGTAATCAGCAGGTTGCGGGTTCGAGTCCCATCACCAGCTCCAACTGGAGGGATTCCCGAGTGGCCAAAGGGGGCAGACTGTAAATCTGTTGTCGACGACTTCGAAGGTTCGAATCCTTCTCCCTCCACCATAATATATATAACACACATGCGGGTGTGGCGGAATTGGCAGACGCACTAGACTTAGGATCTAGCGGGCGACCGTGGGGGTTCAAGTCCCTCCACCCGCACCATACGTTTGAAAAGACAATGATCATTGATCATTGTCTTTTTTTATGCTCTGAAGGTGGTGTGTGTATAAGCTAGTTAATATGTGGAAAAAATTATAATTAAAGAAACTTTATACACCTAGTTTCAATACTCATGGTAGGGAGGGATTCATATAGAAGGTTTTATTAGCATGGAAAAGAAAAAACTAACTTCACTCGAAGAAGCACTTTTTTTAGAAGGAGAAGAAACTAACGTACAGTATAGACAGTATGCAAATCCGCAACTAGCAAATCTTTTAAGTTTATTAGGATTAAATAAACACTTTAAAAAAGCCAAGGGCATGAAAGTATGGGACGATCAAGGAGAAGAATATATAGATTTTTTGGGTGCCTATGGGGCTTTAAACATAGGACATAATAATGATTTTGTTATAAATAAAATACAAAAAGTGATAGAAAACCCTAACTTGTTGCAGACAGCTATCAATCCAATTACTACAGCACTAGCAAGAAATCTAGCCATGATTAGTCCAGGAAATTTGCAGCATACTTTTTTTTGTAACAGTGGGGCTGAGGCTGTAGAGGGAGCATTGAAACTTGCTAAAATTGCTACTGGAAAATCAAGAATTATTTACTGCGAAGGTTCTTTTCATGGTAAATCAATGGGAGCTCTTTCTGTGACAGGCCGAAATAAGTATAAAAAATTTTTCGGTCCCTTAGTACCCTTAGCTGAGGAGGTCTCTTATGGAGACATTACTGCTTTGGAAGATGTATTTAAAAAGCATAAGGATATCGCAGGTTTTATAGTAGAACCAATACAAGGTGAAGGAGGCATAATCCTTCCTCCGAAGGGTTATTTAAAGAAAGTAGAGGCGTTATGCAAGCAGTATAATGTATTGTTAATAGCTGATGAGGTTCAAACAGGCTTTGGAAGAACTGGATATTGGTTTGCTTGCGATGAAGAGAATGTGAAACCAGATATATTATGTATGGCAAAATCCTTGGGAGGAGGGATTATGCCCATTGGTGCATATATTACATCTGAAGAAATATGGAACAAGGCCTATGGAAGTTTAGAAAAGTGCTTATTACATACCTCTACTTTTGGAGGAAATACATGGGCGTGTACAGCTGGGATAGCAACTATTGAATATATATGTGAAGCTAATCTACTTGCGGAAGCAGGGAAAAAAGGAGAATATTTTTTAGAAAAACTATATGACTTAAAAGAAAGATATCCGTTACTAAGGGAAGTAAGAGGAAAAGGATTGATGCTTGGTCTTGAATTTCAATCTATAAAAGACCATTACATACTAAATAAATTTATAAAGGGAAAGACCGCAGAGATGCTGGAAGAATATACAGGAGGATTGGTTGCTACGGAGCTATTGAACCAACATAAAATTATCACAGCCTATACATTAAATAATCCAAATGTTATCCGCATCGAGCCACCGTTGATCATATCCTATGAGGAAATTGATGTATTTATAAGGGCTTTAGAAGCTACTCTTGAAAAATATAAGGGGATGACAGGATTAGTAATAAATAATGTAAAAAATATTTTTCAATCTACTTTTAGGAGATAAAAATTATGGAAAAATTTGTGTTTTTAATACACCCTATTGAGCTAGAGGATATCTATCGAAAATATAAGGGGTTAAAGTATCTACCACAAAAGTTTGTAGAGACAATGATAAGCAAAATACCTCCCTTAAATATCTCACAAATTACTAATCTAAAAAGTGCGTATGCTGAAGCTGAGGGATGGTTTATAGGCGTTCCGTTAACAACGAAAATGATGATACAATTAGATGAAAAAAAAGTAATAAAAAAAATAATTGATGCAGGAAAGATTGCAGAGAAATTAGGAGCCAAGATTTTAGGATTAGGCGCCTATACCTCCGTAGTGGGAGATGGCGGAATAACTGTTGCAAAAAACTTAAATATTGCTGTTACTAGTGGCAATACCTATACAGTAGCGGCTGCTTTTGAGGCTACGAAGGAGGCTTCAAGATTATTAGGCAGAAAAATTCAAGAGAGTGAAGTTGCAATTGTAGGTGCCAATGGCTCGATAGGAAGAGTATGTGCCGAACTGGCTTGTAGAGATAGTAAGAAGATTATTTTAATAGGTAGAGATTTAAAGAGATTAGAAGAGTTGAAGGCTGGTTTTATTAAAAAATATGGGGAAATTGACATTGACTGTAGTACAAGCATAAATAAAGGGATAGCTAATGCTGATGCTGTTATTACTGTAACCAGTAGTATAGAAGAAATAATTTCTCCAGGGGATATCAAATCTGGGGCAGTGGTTTGTGATGTAGCAAGACCTAGAGACGTTTCTAAAAAAGTGCAGGAAATGAGAAGAGATGTCTTGGTAATAGAAGGGGGAGTTATAGAAGTACCTAAAGGTGTAGATTTTAACTTCAACTTTGGATTCCCGGCGGGCTTATCTTATGCTTGTATGGCTGAAACCATGATATTAACGCTGGAAAAGCGTTATGAGAACTTTAGCTTAGGAAGAGATATGGATATAGCTAAAGTAGATGAAATCACTAGATTAGCTGATAAACATGGTTTCAAACTAGCAGGACTTAGGAGTTTTGAAAGAGTTGTTGATCAAAGATATATTGAAGAGGTTCTAATTAATATAGAAAAAGCTCAAGAAGTAAACTAAAAATATAGCGGAGGAAAAACCTCCGCTATATTTATATAACCTTTTTATCTGTTTTGTTCTTATCATCTTTGTTATGATTCATTAGAGCACGTATTGTTAAAGGTAAAGCAAATAGATTAATGAAACCTTCAGCATCTTGCTGATTATAAACGTCATCTTCCCCAAAGGTAACAAATTCTTCGTTATACAGAGAGTAAGGTGATGTGGATGCTACTGCTGAACAACTACCTTTATACAACTTTAATTTAACAACACCAGTTACACACTGCTGTGTACTATTTACAAATTGATCTAAAGCTTCTCTTAAAGGTGTAAACCAAAGGCCATCATAAACTAATTGTGCATACTTTTCAGAAACACCTTTTTTAAAGCTCATAGTTGCCCTGTCTAATGTTAGCTTTTCTAATGCTTTATGTGCTTCAAATAATAGGGTACCGCCTGGTGTTTCATAGACACCACGGGATTTCATTCCTACAAGTCTGTTTTCAACAATATCAATAATACCAACGCCATGAGCCCCAGCAGCCTTATTAAGCACAGTAAGAAGCTCTACAGGATTATACTTTACACCGTCTACTGCAACTGGAATACCAGCATCAAACTGTATTTCTACATAGGCAGGAGTGTCCGGCGCGTTTTCAGGAGAAACGGATAGTTTATAAATCGTGTCATCATGTTCATTCCAAGGATTTTCTAAATTACCACCTTCATGGCTAATGTGCCATATGTTGCTGTCACGGCTATAGATATCTTTTTTAGTAACAGGAATAGGAATATCATTTTTTAAAGCATATTCGATACAATCTTCTCTAGATTTTAAGTCCCAAACACGCCAAGGTGCAATCAATTTAATATATGGATTTAATGCTTTAATAGAAGCTTCAAAGCGTACTTGATCATTACCTTTCCCTGTAGCACCGTGAGCAATAGCCACTGCACCTTCATTTTCAGCAATTTCTACCAATTTTTTAGCAATTAGAGGTCTTGCAAAAGAAGTGCCTAATAAGTAATCATCTTCATAAATAGCTCCTGCCTTAAGGGTAGGGTAAATATAGTCAGTAATAAATTCTTCTGTTACATCTAACACATAAGACTTAATTGCCCCAGTATTCAATGCTTTTTGCTTAATAGCATCAAAGTCTTCTTCTTGGCCAACATTAATGCAAACAGCAATTACTTCATATTGATAAGTATTTTCTAACCATTTTAAAATAACAGATGTATCTAAACCCCCAGAATATGCTAAAACAACTTTTTCTTTTTTCATATAATAACCCCTCCATAAAAATCAATTGTTATAGATATAATTATAAGCAATAGTGAATAAATATGCAAGTTTTTTTTTTATAAATATACAAAAAATAGAGCTGAGAAACATAAAAGTTTCTCAGCTGATTTCAATGAAATTCACTTTCTTAGTTGAATGTTGTTCCTTACTTTGATGACGCCTTCTATACCCATGGTTATCTCTTTTGCCAGCTCAATATCTTGATGGCTATCTAATGTTCCAGATAAAGTTACTTCTCCATCGGATACTCTTCTAGTAATATCTCTATAGTCTAAGGGAGATTTGCTATACTCCTGAAGAATTTTATTACTGATGGCATCATCACTATACTTTCTATGACTAGTAATATTAATATTATTTACAACATCTTTCACACCTCGAACTTCTCTGACTAAATGCATAGCAGTATGACAATCCTTTAGCGTATCTACATGACCCATAAGACTTACCACGCCTTTTTCTACTTTTGCACCTATGCCTACGGTGTTTTCACTACCATGGTTAAGTTTGTCTATTACTTCTTTTTCAATATGTTTATCCGTGATATTACTATCCATTGCTATTGTGATTTTATTTTCTATTTTTCTTACCCCTGGTATTTTTGAAGCGGTATCTTCAGCAAATTTCTTTTCTGCTAAGACATCTACCATACCAGACATGTGCACATAACCATCTTTGCAAAATACATTAATATCCATTGCACTTTCTTCCATTTTTTCTTCTAATTGATCTTTTATATAATCTACGATTAATTGATCTTTTGTAGGGACTTTATCATCAATAATTACATTTTTACGTTTGTTGTTTCCTGAATTTGACATATTGATCTCCCTCTCTTTAATATGGTTTATGTTTAGTTTATCTCAAATCATTGAAAATATGTTTTAAAACTTAATAAAAACCTACAGAGGATATGTAAAAAATTACTTTTTTGACTATAATAGTAATAAGGGCTGTCCTTATGTAGATAGTCCTTATATTTTTCTACTATAGGATTGATGTGGCTAATAGAAAAAAAGTAATTTTTAAATGCTTCTAGAGTAGGATTTTACTAAAAGTGATTCAAAAATGCATATAAAGACTTTATAATATAGGTATAAGTCTTTAAATTTGGCTACAATTCAGCGGGAGTAAAAACTTCCCCTGAATTAAATCTCATTTTATAGATGTATATCTATATTGAAGAGGAAGAAAAGTGATTTATGAAACATACATAAGATAAATGCGAAATAAATATAATTTCCTATAGATAATTAAGAAGGGTTTTTTCTATAGCACATGGAAATATATAGATATGGGCTTTTGCATTTGGATTTTAGCAGAAAGGCTCTACGGTTTCGTTCTTTGTTATAAGATGCAGGTAAGTATATAAAAATAATATTTCGCATATTAAGATTTATAGAGATATAGCTATAAGTCATCAAAAAGGTTTTCAAAATATAGAAGAAGGAATCAAGAGGTGTTTGGGATGCAGGATTTGATAGAGATATTTAGAAACATTGGCATGAAGGATATAGCTGATATGGCTATTGTAGCCTTTGCATTTTATAAATTATACATGCTGATAAGAGAAACCAGAGCCGAGCAACTTATAAAAGGTATTGTAGTTTTGCTTCTAGCAACGCAATTAAGTGAATGGCTACAACTTCATGCTATAAACTGGATATTAAGAAATACCATGACAGTAGGATTAATTGCGCTATTAATTGTATTTCAACCTGAGATGCGTAGGGCTTTAGAATACATAGGTAGAACAAAATTTCTCACAAAATCAATTGTAGATATCGAACATGAAGAAATTGATATGATGGCAGAGGAAATCGTAGAAGCCACGGGATCTCTATCAAGACAAAAAATTGGTGCTCTCTTGGTTTTAGAAAAAGAGACAGGATTAAACGAAGTGGTAGAAACAGGAACACAAATTAATGGTAAAATTTCTAGAGGATTACTCATTAACATATTTATGCCTAATACCCCATTACACGATGGTGCAGTTGTTATCCGAAAAAGTCAAGTCCTAGCAGCAGGCTGTTTTTTACCTTTAACGGAAAGCAATTATCTTAGCAAAGACTTAGGCACTAGACATAGAGCGGGTTTGGGGATTACAGAGCGTTCGGATGCTATTGTAGTCATTGTGTCAGAAGAAACAGGTGCTATCTCTATAGCTGAAAATGGTGAATTAACAAGATTTTTAGATGCCAATACTCTTAGAAAGATATTAATTAATAGCTTTAGGCCAACTGAAAACAAACAATGGCAATTTTTAAAGTTAAAATGGAGGCATAAGAGATGAATATTTTTAAACGTAAAAATCTAATGGCTAAAATAGTCTCCATTCTTTTTGCCTTGACTATATGGGTGTATGTTATGAGTGAAATTAACCCTAGAATCACTAGAGATGAACAAAATATTCCAGTGGAGTTTGTTAATGTTGAAGAGATGCGACAAAATGGTTTGGTTATAAAGGGCGATATAGATTATACTATAAGGGTTCGAATTACTGGAAGAAGAGATGAGGTTTATAGAATAGCCAGAAACCAAATCAAGGCAACCGCGGATTTGTTAGGTTATAGGGCAGGGATTAATAACATACCGGTTGAGATTGTAGTACCAGGAGAAGTAGATACAGACTATAATCCTAAGTTTATAAGGGTAGAATTGGAGGAAATTGTTAGCAAACAAAAACCTGTTAATGTGGCTGTCGAAGGTACCCCTCGCGGTGGTCATGTGCTAGGAAATATAGCCTATGAGCCTACAGTAGTATGGGTGGAGGGCCCTGAAAGTTTAGTAAATGCTGTAGAGGTGGTGGAAGCTTCTATAAAGCTGTCAGAGGAATTTCAAAATGTAGAATCTCAATTTCCTTTACGACCTCTAAACAGTAGGGGAGAAGAAGTGCAAGGCGTTAGTATTACACCTGTTTATGCAAATGTAACATTACCTATTGATCAGCTAAAAACCATTGAAGTTAATCCAAACATTGAGGCTACACCAGCAGAAAACTATGAAATCAGTAATATATCTGTTAGCCCTAATAGAATTACAATACGAGGGCAGCAGGAAATCATGAATACTATTGATGTTATAGAGACTGAAAAAGTAACCATTAATAATATTACAGAAAGTATGACGAGAACAGTAGCTTTAAATCTGCCAGAAGGTGTGACAGCAGTAGATACTACAGAGGTAAGCATTACGGTAAATGTGGAAGAAATAAAAGAAGTGGTTTTTCAAATAGCCAGGGAACAAATTGATTTTAAAAATCTTAGCGATGGGTTAACATTAGACACAAGTGGTATTCCTGATGTATTGCAGGTAAAAATCTTAGGAAATGAAACTTTAACTGAATCCATTAGCAAAGAAGATATAAATATTGTCATAGATATGGAGGGCTTAGATGAGAATGAATATACCATAGAACCTATAATAGAATTGCCCTTCCTAGTACAAAGAAGAGCTAGAAGAATAGAGTTGGTTCCTAAAACAGTTAATATAAAGGTAATTTCACAAGAGAATCAATGATTACTTTGTATTTTTATTTAGAAAAGTCCCTAGGGACTTTTCTTTTCATGAGAAAGGTGATAGTGATGAAAAAAGAGGAATTGGATATTATCCTAAAAAGCACCAATGATGCAGTAATTGTAATCAATGCTATAGAAAAGATTACTTTGTTTAATACAGCGGCAGAAAGGATCACAGGCTTTCAAGAAAAAGAGGTAATCGGAAAGCCCATAAAGGAAGTGATTATTAGCACGAGATTACCTTATGTTCTAAATTCAGGAGAAGCAGAACTAAATCAAAGGCAATTACTAGGAAATACCACTATTATTACTAGCCGAATGCCGGTAAAGGACGAGGAAGGTAGAGTAATAGCAGCTGTAGCAATTTTTAGAGATATAAGCGAAGTCATGGATTTAACCCACCAAATCTACAAATTAAAGGAAATGCAAAGTCTCCTAGAGGGGATTTTTCATTCTACACAGGATGCTATTTCAGTATGCAATGAGAAGGGCATAGGTGTTCTTATTAACCCTGCTTATACAAGAGTGACTGGTTTTACAGAAGAAGATATCATTGGAAAGCCTGTTACAGCTGACATAGCGGAGGGAGAGAGCATGCACTTACAAGTGCTGAGGACAAAGCAGCCGGTTAAAAACGCTAGATTAAAAGTAGGATCTCAAAAAAAAGATGTGTTAGTACATGCCGCTCCCATCATTGTAGATGGAGAATTAAAAGGCAGCGTAGGGGTATTACATGATTTATCAGAAATAAAGAAACTCACGGATGAATTGATTACAGCGAAGCAGATTATTCGAAAGTTAGAAGCAAAATATCTATTTGAAGACATTATTGCTGAAGATGAAGGTATGTTGGCAGCGCTGCAAAAAGCAAAGCAGGCGGCTGTAACACCAGCTACAATACTTCTAAGAGGTGAAAGTGGTACAGGTAAAGAACTTTTTGCCCATGCCATTCATAACTTATCACAAAGAAGGTATAATCAATTTGTTCGGGTGAATTGTCCTGCTATTAGTGAAAATCTATTTGAAAGTGAAGTTTTTGGTTATGTTGAAGGAGCTTTTACAGGGGCAAGAAAAGGGGGAAAAAGGGGACTTTTTGAAGAAGCCCATGGTGGTACCATCTTTTTAGATGAAGTGACGGAAATTCCCATCAGTATACAGGCAAAGCTTTTAAGAGTATTACAGGAGAAGGAAATTCTTAGAGTGGGAAGTACAAAACCTATCAGCATAGATGTGAGGATAATAGCAGCTACCAATATAGCTTTGGAGGAGGCTGTCAAAGAGGGTAAATTTCGGGAAGATTTATATTATAGACTTAATGTTATTCCTATAGAAATACCTCCTCTTAGAAAGAGAAAAAGAGATTTATATTCACTAGTGCTACACCTAATTAATAAATACAATCAGGAATATGGGAGAAAAGTAGAAGGTATATCTCAGGAAGCTTTAAGAAGTTTAGAGAATTATGACTGGCCAGGAAATATTAGAGAGCTTCAAAACTATATAGGTAGAACCTTTATCAATATGAAATATTCAGAAAAAATTATTGAAGAAGAACATCTGCCCAAATTTATTCATAAAGATGTCAGTTTTTTAATAAGTGAAAAAGAAAATATAGATAACACAGCTAAAGGGGAAGATAAAAGCTTAAAAGAGATGGTAGCAAAAGCAGAAAAAGCCTATATAAAGGAAGTTCTCAAAAAATATCGTGGGAATAGAACATTAGCTGCTCAAGAACTACAAATTTCTCTTCGTAACCTTTATTATAAGATTGAAAAATATGAGATTGATTAAATATGAAAAAAGTTGCACAGTATTGTGCAACTTTTTTCATGCAAAAAATTGCAGTATTAGAAAACTCTAAAATATATTAGAAAATTAAAAAAATTTAGTACAAGTAATTAAATTGGAATCTCAATAGATAAAAAATGTCTCAAAACCAGTATAAATTGGCATAGAATTTGCGAATGAATAGAGATAGAAGATTTTTTTAATAAAGCTAGACAACTACATATGTTTTTACAGCTTAAAAAGTATGAGGGGTGAAAAGTATTGAGAGAGTATGTGCTGGCGATTAACCCTGGGTCAACCTCCACAAAGGTTGCAGTATTTAAAGGAAAAGAAAATCTATTTGAGACAAGGTTGGATCATCCTTTAGAAGAACTAAATCAATATAAAAAGATAACAGACCAATACCTACTACGGAAAAATATAATTTTGGCGTGGCTTCAAGAAATAGCTATTCATTCTGAAAACTTATTGGCAGTGGTAGGTAGAGGGGGACTTTTACGCCCAATACCTGGTGGAACCTATAAAATTACAGAGGAAATGATAAAAGACCTAAAGGCTGGGGTTCAAGGAGAGCATGCTTCAAATCTCGGTGGTATTCTTGCAAAAGCAATAGCTGATATAGAGGGAATCGATGCTTATATTGTAGATCCTGTTTCAGTAGATGAATTTGAAGATGTTGCTAGAGTTTCTGGGATGCCAGAAATCCAAAGGCGCTCATTAGGCCATGCTTTAAATATAAAGGCAGTAGGGCATAGCGTAGCTGCTGATTTGAATAAAAACTTTCAAGAAGTAAATTTAATCGTAGCCCACTTAGGTGGAGGCATTTCTGTTGCTCCTGTGAAACTGGGAAGGTTGGTGGATTATAATAATGCCAACGAAGCGGGACCCTTTTCTCCAGAGAGAGCTGGAGACCTACCCACAGGGGACTTAGCTAAATTATGCTTTTCTGGTGAATATACTTACAATGAAATCAAGGAAAAGTTAAGGGGCAAAGGCGGTTTAACGGCTTATCTCTTAACAAATAATGCTATTGAAGTAGAAAAAAGAATAGAAGAGGGCGACCAAAGGGCAAAATTAATATATGATGCCATGTGCTATCAGATAGCTAAGGAAATTGGGGCAATGGCTACAGTTCTAAATGGTAGAATAGATGCTATTGTTTTAACAGGAGGTATAGCCCATTCTAGCTATGTAACCAGTAATATAGCTGAGAGGGTAAGCTTTATTGCCCCTGTCATGATTTACGCAGGAGAAGATGAAATGAAGGCATTAAATGAAGGGGTTTTGAGGGTAATAAGACGGGAAGAAAACTCCAAGATATATGAAGAAGAGGTGTTAACCCATGATAAAAAACTTTAATGATGTGATGAAGATAGCGAAGGAACGTGGTCCTAAAACCATAGCAGTAGCCTGTGCACAAGATCCTGAAGTGCTGATAGCAGTAAGTGAAGCGAAAAAAGAGGGCATTGCTGAGGGCATTTTAGTAGGAGATGGAGAAGCAATAAAAAAGATTGCTGTAGAAGAAAATATTGATTTAAGTCAATTTCAAATGATAGATATAGAAGACATAACAGAGGCTTCAAGAAAAGCTGTTCAGTTGGTTTCAACCGGTAAGGCGGATATGGTGATGAAGGGTTTAGTGGATACATCTATTATTTTAAGCGCTGTTTTAGATGCAGAGATTGGTTTAAGAACAGGTAATGTATTGAGTCACGTAGCTATATTTGATATAAAAGATCAGGATCGGTTGTTTTTTGTAACAGATGCAGCTATGAATATTTCACCTGACTTAAATACCAAAAAACAGATCATAGAAAATGCAATTCAGGTAGCCCATGCTTTAGATATTGATGAGCCAAAGGTAGCTGTGATCTGCGCAAAAGAAAAACCAACGCCTAAGATGCCAGACACGATGGATGCAGTAGCCTTAAAGGAGATGAACGAAAAAGGTGAGATAAAAGGATGCATCGTAGGAGGTCCCTTTGGTTTAGATAATGCAGTATCAATAGAAGCAGCGAAAATTAAGGGAATTGATCACCCTGTAGCAGGATACGCAGATATATTATTAACGCCAGACATCGAAGCAGGAAATGTACTATATAAGTCTTTGGTGTTTCTTACAGGGGCTAAAAATGCTGGTGTTATCGTAGGAGCTAAAGCGCCTGTTATATTAACATCAAGGGCAGACAGTCATGAGGCAAAGCTATACTCCATCGCTTTAGGAGTATTGTGTACAGCCAAATTATTTTAGGCGAAAGGTGTGAAAGAATCATGAGTGAAGTTTATAGAGTATTAGCGATTAACCCAGGTTCTACATCAACAAAAATTGCTATATTTGATAACGAAAAACCAGTGTTTGAAGAGGTGTTAAGACATTCCACTAGTGAGTTAAGTAAATATGAGACAATCTTTGATCAATATGAATTTAGAAAAAATATTATTCTTGAAACACTAAGTGAAAAGGGAATAAACATTACAAAGCTTTCAGCGGTAGTGGGAAGAGGTGGACTATTAAAACCTATAGCTGGTGGTACCTATAAGGTAGAAGAAACAATGCTGAAGGACTTAAAGAAAGGAATACTAGGACAGCACGCTTCTAATTTAGGTGGCGTATTGGCTTATGAAATTGCATCTCAGCTAAACATTCCCCCTTTTATTGTAGATCCTGTGGTGGTGGATGAAATGCAGGAAATTGCAAGAATCTCTGGGATGCCAGAAATAGAACGAAAAAGTATTTTCCACGCTTTAAACCAAAAAGCAGTAGCTAGAAGAGCTGCAAAAGATAAGGGTGGGCAGTATGAAGATTTTAATTTTATCGTAGCTCATTTGGGTGGAGGCATTTCTGTAGGTGCCCATGAAAAAGGAAAAGTGATTGATGTGAATAACGGACTAGATGGGGATGGTCCTTTTTCTCCAGAAAGAACAGGTGGGCTTCCAACAGGAGACTTTGCAAAACTATGCTTCTCTGGTAAATATACCTATGAAGAGGTAAAAAAGAAAAATGTAGGCCAGGGTGGCTTAGTTGGATATTTAGGTACAAATGACGGTAGAGAAGTAGTAAAAATGATAGAAGCAGGAGATAAAAAAGCAGAGTTGATCTATAGAGCAATGGCTTACCAAGTAGCTAAAGAGATAGGAGCTGCCGCTGCTGTATTAATGGGAAAAATAGATGCCATTATTTTAACGGGAGGCGTTGCCTATGATAGAATTTTTACAGATTGGATTCGGGAAAAAGTTTCTTTTATTGGGGAGGTCTTAGTATATCCTGGTGAAGATGAAATGATTGCCTTAACAGAAGGTGCATTGAGGGTATTAAGGGAAGAAGAAGAAGCAAAACAATACCAGTAAAAAGAAAAAGAAGGTTTACGAAATTAGGTGATAAGTATTATGTTAAATGATCATAGAATCAGAATTGTCATAGGCCATTATGGCAGCGGAAAAACAGAATTCGCTGTAAACTATGCTATGAACTTAGCCAAAGCAAATAAAAAAGTTGCATTGGCGGATTTAGATATTGTTAATCCATACTTTCGCAGCAGGGAGAAAGAAAGGATGCTACAGGAATATGGTATTAAAGTAATCGCTAGTTATATTAAAGGTTCAGGTTCAGACTTACCTGCTGTTACAGGAGATGTATTAGGTCCCCTGCAGGATAAAAGCTATGATGTTGTATTAGATGTAGGTGGAGACGCGGTAGGAGCTAGAGCTCTAGGCAGATATAAGGAATATTGGAAGACAGAGGACTATGATATGTTCTGCGTTGTTAATGCCAATCGCCCCCAAACCTCAGAACTAGAGGGGGTATTAGAACATATTTATGCCATTGAAAAAACCTCTGGCGCTAAAGTAACTGGGCTTGTAAACAATACGCATCTTTTAAGACATACCACTGTAGAGGAAGTTCTGAAGGGACAGGAACTTTGTAGAAAAGTGTCAGAAGTCCTTAGAATTCCTATTAAATATATTACTGCACTTCGAGAGGTCGGTGAAAAACTCTCCCCAACCCTAGAAGGAGAAATTATGCCAATTGACATGATTATGCGAGAAGACTGGATGTAAATTTATTGATGGACGAGGAGGTCAAATTATGGCAAAAGCAAAGGGAAAAGTGAAATTTAACGAAGATCGTTGTAAGGGCTGTGAGTTATGTACAACTGCATGTCCTGTTAAGATTATTAAAATGGATAAAAAAAGGATTAACGTAAAAGGATATCATCCAGCAACCGTAGAGGAGATGGATAAATGTATCGGATGTGCCAACTGCGCTAGTATCTGTCCAGACCTAGTGATTCAGGTGGAAAAAGAGGACTAAAGGGACGAATTGTGAGGAGGGAATATAATGACTAGAATATTAATGAAGGGAAACGAAGCAATAGGTGCAGCTGCTATTAAAGCAGGATGTAGGTATTTCTTTGGTTATCCAATCACACCACAAAATGAGTTGCCAGAATTTATGTCAAGGGAACTACCTAAGGTAGATGGTGTATATGTACAGGCAGAATCAGAAGTAGCTGCGATTAATATGGTATATGGTGCGGCAGGAACAGGAGCTAGGGTGATGACTTCATCCTCTTCACCGGGAATTGCTTTAAAGCAAGAAGGTATTACCTATATAGCTGGTGCTGAACTACCCTGCGTCATTGTAAATATTAGCAGAGGAGGCCCTGGTTTAGGAGGAATCCAACCATCACAAGCTGATTATTTTCAATCCACAAGAGGTGGTGGAAATGGTGATTATAGATTATTGGTTTATGCTCCCGCCAGTCTTCAGGAGGCGGTAGATTTAGTGATAGAGGCCTTTGACGCGGCTGATTACTACAGAAATCCAGTGATGGTAATAGGAGATGGCATGATCGGTCAGATGATGGAACCGGTAGAGTTCAAAGAATCTACCAACAAAAGAGAACTTCCGCCAAAGGATTGGGCTACAACTGGAACAAAGGGAAAAAGACAGCCTAATATTATCAATTCTCTAGCGCTGGAACCAGAAAGTTTAGAAAAGCACAATATTAAATTAAATAAAAAGTATAAAGAAATGGAAGAAAAAGAAGTGAAATATGAAATGTATAAGATGGAAGAAGCCGAATTAGTCATGGTAGCTTATGGTACAACAGCAAGAATCGCTAAAAATGCCATTGATGCCCTTGAAGAAGAAGGGATAAAAGTAGGATTAATTAGACCCATCACCCTATGGCCCTTCCCCTATAAAGCTTTTAAAGACATACCAGCTACAACAAAGGCATTACTAAGTGTAGAGATGAGTATGGGGCAAATGATCGATGATGTTAAAATAGCTAACGAAGGTAGGCTTCCTGTAGAATTCTATGGCAGATCAGGAGGAATGATTCCTACGCCAGAGGCAATCGCAGCCAAGGTAAAGGATATTTTAGGGGGTGGAAAGTAATGTCTATTGTCTTCGAAAAGACCAAAGGTTTAACAGATAAGCAGTTTCATTATTGTCCAGGATGTACCCACGGTATTATTCATAGATTAGTGGCGGAGGTATTAGAAGAGCTAGATGTAGTAGGGAAAACTATTGGTGTAGCACCAGTAGGATGTTCTGTTTTGGCTTACGATTACTTTAATTGTGATATGCATGAGGCATCTCATGGTAGGGCCCCTGCAGTAGCTACGGGAATAAAGAGAGTCTTGCCAGATCATGTGGTATTCACTTACCAAGGTGATGGAGATCTAGCTTCTATTGGTACAGCTGAAATTATCCATGCTGCCCATAGAAGCGAAAAGTTCACTACGATATTTGTAAATAATGCCATATATGGTATGACTGGTGGCCAGATGGCTCCCACTACACTAATCGGGCAAAGAACCACAACTTCTCCAGAAGGTAGGAAGCAAGAATTAACTGGCATGCCCTTAAAAATGTCAGAAATGTTTGCAACCATTGAAGGAGCCGTATTTGTTGAAAGAGTTTCTGTCCATAATGTAGCCAACATTAGGAAAGCAAAAAAAGCCATTAAAAAAGCCTTTGAAATTCAACTGGAAGGTAAAGGTTTTGGTATTGTTGAAGTATTATCTACTTGTCCCACCAACTGGGGTATTACGCCAGTTGAATCTTTAAAGTGGTTGGAAGAAAATATGATTCCTTACTATCCATTAGGAAACTTCCGTACACCAGAGGAGGGAAAATAATATGACAACAGAAAAGATTATTATGGCAGGATTCGGAGGTCAAGGGGTGATGTCTATGGGGCAGCTCTTAACCTATTCAGGGATGATTGAAGATAAGCAAGTATCTTGGTTGCCCTCTTATGGGCCAGAAATGCGGGGAGGCACCGCTAACTGTTCTGTCATTGTTTCCGATAGTTTGATTGGTTCTCCTATTATTACGGAGGATGCAACCGCAGTTATTGCAATGAATTTACCCTCTTTAGTGAAGTTTGAAAAAAACCTAAGAACAGGAGGCAGACTCCTTATTAATAGTTCTTTGATAGAGAAAAAAGCAGAAAGAGAAGATGTAGAGGTCTATTATATACCTGCTAATGAGATTGCTAATGAAATAGGTAACCTAAGGGTGGCAAATATGGTGATGTTAGGAGCCTACTTGGCGCTGACGAATGTGGTATCTGTAGAATCTATCGTGGAAGCATTTAAAAAGGTATATGGTCCCAGCAAAGAGCATCTGATTACCCTTAATAAACAAGCCCTTGAACGTGGGGCATCAGTGGTAAATGTATAGAGAGAGGAAGTATGTTTTATATCCTAAATAGCGTATGAAAAAATATAGGGTAGATAGTAGTGTATTATACTATCTTACCCTATATTTTTTTTATATGAAAATAATTAAGTCCAATAAAATAAAAGCTAGAATAGATGCTAAGCATACAAACCCACTTCAATATAGTACATAAGGAATATTAAAGAAGAATCCCATTATTGTTAAAAAAATAAGAAGATTTATTTGTATTCTAAATTTTCCTATAGGAGGGATAGATTTCTAATTATTGTAGATAGACAAAAATTAGACAAAAAACAATAAGTATTGACAAATCTATAGTATAATAATTATGAGTAAGGTGGTAAATATTGCGGTTGGTTGCTTTTTAAAATTTAGCATGAATTTTAGGTTGTTTATGATAATCTTCAATATTATTGACATACAGACCGTATGTTAGCCACTAAAACATAAAAATTTTATAAAAGATGCCCGAAAACCTCCGTTGTTTATCTCGGAGGATGAAAGGGCATAGAATCAAGATGGTTCGATGCCACCTTGATTTTATACTACACTAACTTCTGATTCTGAATATACTTTTGAATTATTTCAGCACTTACAGTTCCAGCAGTACCGATATAATATCCCCTGCTCCATAATCCACTACCCCCAAATTTAGATTGTTTTAGCTTGGGAAATCCTTTAAATATTTCATAAGCAGAAATCCTTTTAAGTTTTCTAACTATATCAACTGGTGCAATAGTTGGAGGTGCAGAGACGAAAAGGTGAATAAGTCATTAGCATTTGTTTTTAATTTGATAGCCAATATTTTAATTTCAGTATATAAATCTTCGTCTATTGTGGTATTAATATTTTTTCTTGCCACTTTTAACACATAGTTGACTATGTAGCGATAATATGTTAAAACAAAAACATATATAACAATGTTAAGGAGGTGAGAAAATGAAGTTATCGTTTAAATTTAAACCAAGTTTTACAGTAGAGCAATTAAGTATTATACAAGAATTATCTTTCCATACAACTAAACTATATAATATAGTGAATTATGATTTAAGAGAAAAAGGCTTTAAATCCTATGTAGATATTGAAAATATCTACAAGACAAATTGGCACTCAGATTTTCTACATAGCCATACAAGACAACACTGTTTTAAAATGGTAGAGCAAAATTGGAAATCGTATTTTGCAAGTATCAAAGACTATAAAGAAAATCCACATAAATACAAAGGACTTCCTAAGCCACCTAAATTTAAAAATATGGAAGATAAAAAGAATGAGATTGTATTCACTAATCTTGCTATAAGGTTTAGGGAAAATACATTCATGTTATCTCTTTCTAAAGCAATTCAGAAGACATTTGAGGTAGAGAGTTTAAATTTTGAAGTTTCTAATAAACTTCAAAGCCTTATAAATTGGAATGAGTTGCAACAAGTTAGAATAAAATGGGATCATTCTTTAAAACAATGGTACTTAATTATCATCTACAACAAGCAAGAATTAGAACCAGTAAATAATATTAACATCATGGCAATAGATTTAGGGCTTGATAATCTTGCTACTATAACATTTAAAGAAGGTAACGAAACATACTTATTTTGTGGTAAAAAACTCAAAGGAATCAATGCTTTTGTAAACAAGAAAATCGCTTATTACCAAAGTATTGAAATGAAGAAAATAGGCTCAGATAAATTTAAAAATACCAAAATGATTCATTCTTTAAGAAGATATAGAAATAACTATGTTAATGATTATCTTCATAAAACAAGTAAAAATATTATTGATAAAGCAATAGAACATAAAGTAAAGAAAATAGTTATAGGTAAAATTAAAGGCATTAAGCAAGATATGAATTACAATAAGTCCTTTGTTCAAATACCTATACAAAGACTTACTGAATTAATAAAATACAAGGCTGAACTACAAGGTATTGAAGTTAAATTTAAAGAAGAAAGCTATACAAGTGGTTGTAGTGCCTTGGATTTAGAGCCAATAGATAAAAACCACTATAATAAGAGGCGCAGAGTAGTTAGAGGGTTATTCAAATCAAGCTTTGGATTAGTCAATAGTGATGTGAATGGCTCGTTAAATATATTAAGAAAAGAAGAAAAATGTATTCCTGAAATAGTGCAAGCTATGAGGGATAAAGGGAGTGTGTCCTCCCCGTTGAGAGTAAGGGTTGCCTGTCTCGGTGGTAGTTCACGTTAACTTTTGCATAGTTAAATAAAAGATGCATTTTCATGCTTTTTTCTCAATATATATATAAGAGGAAGGATAAATGTATTGATAAAGAACGCTAAGAGCTATATTGAGAGTTAAAGGGTGAAGAAAATGAAGGCACAAAACTATATAAAAAATATGGGAGAAAGGCTTTGGAAATATTTCGATGTAGAAAAGGCATACAGCTATAAAGAGATAGAATTTGATTTATTTGCTAAATCCCTCGTTAGAAATGAAAGATACATCGCTAGTAAGAAAATAGCTATTTACGGCTTTGAGAATCATGAATATCATTTTATTAAACATTATCAAGTGTTAAAGGAAGAAAGTATCTCACGGTTTTTAAGTGTACTCAGTAGTGCTGCAGAAGAACTAGTAAACCCTCATCCCGAGCATATGTCCACAATTATTACAGGAATCATCGTGGTGGAAAAAGAAATAAGTGAAGAATTAAGAAGAACCATAAAAAAATTTAAGTTTATGTGCAGCTTCGCCTTTGGTTTTAAAGGCTGGACATATATTAGGCTAGTTGTAGTTGATCTTAGCAAAGGGGAAGTAATAACCAATAAAAGAGGGAGGGAAGTAAAAAAATTTTATCAGATTCCTTGAAATGTAGTAAGGTAACTGGAAAGGGAGGATGATCATGAACGCATTGGTACTAGTTCTTATTTCTATTGCAATATTTTTTATTGCTTATGTTAGTTATGGAGCTTGGTTAGCAAAACAGTGGGGGGTGGATGATGGAAGGAAAACGCCTGCTCATACAAAAGGTGATGGGGTAGATTATGTTCCAGCGAAATCTCCAGTATTGTTAGGTCACCACTTTGCATCTATTGCAGGGGCAGGACCTATCGTAGGGCCTATCACCGCTGCCATATTTGGCTGGGTGCCTGTATTACTATGGATTATCATAGGAAGTATCTTCTTTGGCGGGGTACAAGACTTTGGCTCCTTATTTGCTTCTATTCGTCATAATGGCAAATCTATAGGAGAAGTTATTGAGATCAACATGGGAAAGAAGGGAAAAAAGCTTTTTGCTATATTTGCGTGGTTAACGTTATTATTGGTGGTTGCAGCCTTTGCTAATATTGTTGCAAACACATTTGTAAGCGTTCCTGAAGCAGCAACAGCATCTGTATTATTTATCCTGTTAGCAATTGTATTTGGCTTTGCTGTTTATAGGCAAGGGGTTTCCCTGGGGATTGGGAGCGTTATCGGCGTGATTTTATTATTTGTGTGCATAGCCTTAGGGAACATGTTTCCATTAGAATTAAGTAGAAATGCTTGGATTGTTATTTTGCTAGGTTATATCTTTATAGCTTCTGTAACGCCTGTTTGGATTTTATTACAACCTAGAGATTATTTGAACTCATATTTACTTTATATCATGATGGCAGGGGCAGTGATAGGCTTAATTATAACAAGACCTGCTCTTGAACTGGCTCCAGTGACGGGTTTTAATGTTGGAGGACAATGGATGTTTCCCATGCTATTTGTAACAGTAGCTTGTGGCGCGATTTCAGGATTTCATTCATTAGTTGGTTCTGGAACTTCTGCAAAGCAGCTAGATAAAGAAAGTGATGCAAAGATTGTTGGCTATGGTGGCATGCTAATTGAAGGAGTATTGGCGGTGATTGCTATTATCACAGCTGCTTATATTGGTCACGATAAGCTTGCGGCTCTACTAAACAACGGTGGACCAGTAAATGTATTTTCTGATGGTATTGGTACTTTTATGACCAGCTTCGGCATATCCTTTACTGTGGGAAAGTCCTTCGTGGCTTTAGCAGTATCTGCTTTTGCTCTAACTAGTCTGGATACGGGAACAAGATTAGGTAGATTTATCCTGCAAGAATTTTTCTATGAAGAAGGGGCGGCATCACAACATCCTTTAACCAACATGTATACCGCCACAGCATTAACCGTTGTGGTGGGCGGCTTATTAGCTATCACCAGTTGGGCAAAAATTTGGCCAGTATTTGGTTCTGCAAACCAACTGTTGGCTGCTCTTGCATTGATGGCTGTAGCTGTATGGCTGAAGAAAACCGGCAAAAACTATAAAATGTTTATTATTCCAATGGTTTTTATGTTTGCGGCAACTTTGCTTGCATTAATATTGTTGATTAAGACGAATCTAGGACCAGAGGGAAGTTTAATCTTGGTAGTCTTCCCTGTGTTGTTATTTATATTGGCAATTATATTGGCTTATCAAGGCTACCATATTATGAAGGAAATTGATACAAAAAAGATAACAAAAGTATAAAATAAAGTAGGAATGATTCATATTCAACCCACTAGTAGCTGTACTAGTGGGTTTTTATGCATGAAAAAGGGAAATCTATAAATAATTGTAACGAAGAAGCTGTTGAATAACATTACAGTAACTTTATTGAGTTTGTATTATAGATATGTTAAAATATAAAAGATACCCAGATAGAAGGGAGCAAAAATCTATGGGGAAGTTATTTGGAACAGATGGCGTAAGAGGAATTGCTAATAAAGAACTGACGCCAGAATTAGCTTACCAGTTAGGTCGGGTAGGCGCATATATTCTTTTAAGAGAAAAAACACAAGGAAAAGTTGTTATAGGAAAAGATACGAGAAAATCAGGAGATTTGCTAGAAGCAGCTATGACAGCAGGTTTTTTATCCATGGGTATAGATGTCATTACTCTGGGGGTTTTACCAACGCCAGCTGTAGCCTACTTAACAAGGCATCTACAAGCTGATTGTGGTGTAGTAATTTCAGCATCTCATAACCCTGCAGAGTATAATGGCATAAAATTTTTTAATCATCAGGGATATAAACTTCCCGATGAAGTAGAGGAAGAAATAGAAGACTATATACTTAATCATAAGGAGATCCTCCTTCGTCCAGAGGGCAGTGCAATAGGAAAGTATATCACTTTAGAAAATCCCATAGGATTATATACAGATTACCTAAAAACTACTGTTAAGCAGGATTTTAAAGGGTTTAAGATTGCCATTGATGCTGCTAATGGAGCAGCTTATCAAGCGGCTCCTAAAATTCTTCAGGAGCTAGGAGCAGAGGTATATGTTATCAATGACGTGCCAGACGGCATGAATATCAACTTAAATTGTGGTTCTACACATCCAGAGGTGCTACAGCAGCTTGTTAAAGAGACAAAGGCAGACATTGGGGTGGCTTTCGATGGAGATGCTGATCGATTAATTGCAGTAGATGAAGCGTGTCAAATTATAGATGGTGATCATATAATGAATATATGTGGATACAATTTAAAGAAGCATGATAAATTAAGCAAAAATACCATTGTAGCTACAGTAATGAGTAATATAGGACTAGATATAGCTCTGCAACAACAGGGGTGCCAGATTGTAAAAACAAAGGTAGGGGATAGATATGTTCTGGAAGAAATGATAGGCAAAGGCTACTCTTTAGGCGGGGAGCAATCAGGACATATCATCTTCTTAGAATATAATACTACAGGGGATGGGCTTTTAACAGCCCTGCAGTTAATAGCAAGCATGAAGGAAGAAGGAAAAAAGATATCAGAGCTCTCAGCTATGATGACTTCCTATCCTCAAGTACTGATAAATGCTAAGGTGAAAAATGAAAACAAAGAAGCCTACATGCAAGACGAAGTGATCATGACGGAAATTAGAAAAATTGAAGAAGTGATGAACGGTCAGGGTAGAGTATTGATTCGTCCTTCTGGAACAGAGCCCTTGGTAAGAGTAATGCTGGAGGGTAAAAATCAAGAAGAACTAAATCGGTTAGCTACAGCACTGGCAAAGTTGATTGAAGAAAGATTAAATTAAAACAGCTTGGGGTTAGTGGTGTAGCTGGCCCCAAGAAATTTATCACTGAAGGGGGAATGAGGATGGAAAAAGACTTGAAAAATTAAAACAAAAGCGCCTGGACTGAAGTTTAAGAAAAAACTTCAGTTGACGAGGGACAGGGTTAATCGAGATATCGGCGGGTGCCCTGCGGTGTATTCACCATCGATAACGGATCTACAAAATTATCAAGTGATTGATAACACAAAGAGATCTAAGTGAAAAAGTCTGTAAAATTTTTTGTTATGTTTTTAGAGGCTTGGTTTTTTATGGCCTTTTTTATGTTGAACTGTAAAGTCGATGAAATGATTTAATTTGGATAAATGTTGTTTCTTTTGAAAAAAATAAATAGGCTAGAGATTCTTTATTATAAAGAATTGAAAGGAGAATAAATTATGTGTGGAATTGTTGGATATATAGGTAAAAAAGAGGCTGCTCCTATCTTAGTAGATGGGTTAGAAAAATTAGAATATAGAGGATATGATTCAGCTGGGATAGCGGTTTATACTGATCAAGATATCGTTGTTAGAAAGTACAAAGGAAGACTAAGTGTATTAGAAGAACATTTAAATAATGAAAGTATACCAGGTACCTTAGGCATTGGTCATACTAGATGGGCAACACATGGAGAACCAAATGATGTGAATGCTCATCCTCATACCAATTATGCAGGGGATATTGCTGTAGTGCATAATGGTATTATAGAAAACTATATGAAGCTAAAGGAATGGTTAACTGCACAGGGAAAAATATTTGTTTCTGAAACGGATACAGAGGTTATTGCGCACTTAGTAGATTACTATTACAAGGAAGATTTAGTAGAGGCAGTACAAAAAGCTATAAGCAGAATGGAAGGTGCCTATGCTATTGGTGTCATCAGTAGAAAAAATCCTGAAAAACTCGTGGCAGTTAGAAAAGATAGCCCGTTAGTAGTAGGAATAGGTGAGGGTGAAAACTTTATAGCTTCTGATATTCCAGCTTTATTAAAGTATACAAGAAATGTTTATTTTTTAAATGATGGCGAAATGGCTGTTTTAGATGAAAATAATATTACAATGTTAAATGAGTTCGGGGAAAAAGTTGAAAAAGAAGTATTTGAAGTAACATGGGATGTGGAAGCGGCAGAAAAGGGAGGCTATCAGCACTTCATGATTAAAGAAATTTATGAACAGCCGAAGGCCTTAAAAGAAACCATATCTCCAAGAGTTAACAATAAGAATGAAATTGTACTGGATGATATTAAGCTGACAAAAGAAGATCTAGAAAAAATTAATAAGGTCGTAATCGTAGCCTGCGGTACTGCCTATCATGCAGGTTTAGTGGGAAGATATGCTATAGAAAAATTTGCTAAAATTCCAGTAGAGACGGACGTAGCATCAGAGTTTAGATATAGAGATCCCTTTGTGGATGACAGAACTTTATTTATTGCTGTAAGCCAGTCTGGTGAAACAGCAGATACTTTAGCTGCTCTTAGAGAGGCCAAGGAAAAGGGCGCTAGGGTATTGGCAGTAACCAATGTAGTAGGTAGTAGAATTTCTAGAGAAGCAGATGATGTCTTCTATACATGGGCGGGACCAGAAATCGCTGTAGCTTCTACAAAGGCATATACTACACAATTGGTGGCTATGTATTTAATTGCATTAGATATGGGATTAAAGAAAGGTACAATTACTAAGGGAAAATATGATGCAGTGCTAAATGAACTTAAAACCTTCCCTGAAAAAGCAGAAAAGCTTTTACAGGATAAACAACTCCTACAAGAGTTAGCGGATAAGCAGTTTAACAATCAAAATGTATTTTATATTGGTAGAGGTATTGATGATCATGTGGGTAGGGAAGGGTCATTAAAATTAAAAGAGATTTCCTATATTCATTCTGAAGCTATTGCTGCGGGAGAATTAAAGCATGGAACCATTGCTTTAATTGAAGAAGGAACACTAGTAGTTGCTCTAGCTACGCAGGATCATCTATATGATAAGATGCTTTCCAACATCAAAGAGGTGAAGGCAAGGGGTGCTTATGTAGTAGCGGTGGCGAAGGAGGGTAATACAGAGATAGAAAAATCAGCGGATATTGCTATCTATATACCAAACACATTGGATGAGCTTACGCCGGTTTTATCAGTGATTCCTCTACAAATATTAGCTTACTATATTGCTGTGGCTAGAGGTTGTGATGTGGATAAGCCGAAAAATTTAGCTAAGTCGGTTACTGTGGAATAAGGAGAATGTAAGCACAAATAGTGTTGTATGTTTTCAACAAAGTTCTATACTATGCTGTACACTCCAAATAAAGTTCACCTAATGACAATAAAGTCCACCTAGAACAAAAAAAGTTGACCTAAAAATCATGGAAAGATATCAGTTTTTGAGACTGAATCTTCCATGATTTTTTTATAGCAGCAGATAAAATAGAAGAACTATTGAGATTGAAATATTGAAAAGAATATTGATAAAACCATTGAAAACAAAGGAATTGATCCATGTATTGATTCTTTATATTGATTGATTTTATTGATATTTAAAGCAGAAAAAGCCCCAATCTTAACCCTTAATTCTTAATCCTTATCTCTAAACTTCGGTCAACTTTATTGTAATTTTTAGAGCCAAGATTCAAGGAAAAAGGCTCATGAAAGAGCCTGTTTTTCGGTGAACTTTATTGTAATTTTGAAAATGAAAAATGGATAAAAAATGGGCTGAAAGCCTGATGGGAAAAGGGGTTGAGGGTGGTGGAGGTTTTAGGTGGAGTTTTTTTGTATTATACATCTCTCCTATGTTTTTTTGTCTAACTAAGGTCTTATCATAATCTTGGTGTATAATTTGCATAATCTCGACTCCATTAGAATTAAGTAGATTCCTAATTCTCGTAATGAATGTAGGAAAAATTCTTGTTTGTTGCGAGGAAATTAATAATTTGATTAATATAGGAAAATAATGTATAATGCTAATTATTAGCACTCTCATATATAGAGTGCTAAAAGAAGAAAAGGGGGAATCATATGACCATAACTGTTTATAAAACTATCGTTGCAGTTTTATTTATTGGACTTACTATTTTTAATATTTATAAAGGTGGCATTAGGTTAAAAGAGGGGTATTTTGAACAAATTGCACCTTTTGCTATACTTGAAACGGGAATTTCATTAATTACTGCTGGTGTATTTTCTATTGATAGTTCCCTTATAGCTATGTATGCTATGTCAGGTGAAAATCAGCAACTGTCAATTCTTGATTACATAACAATGGCCCAGACAGAATTTACTTTAATTGGTTTGGGAATTCTAATGTGTATTATTAGTTGTTTTGTACATAAAGCTCTTTCAACTGATAGGTCAATACGATTGTTAAATATTCAGGCTTATGATGATAACAGGTTAGAATATCTATCGACAAAAAAATGCAAAGGAAAAATTGTTGAGGGTATTTACATCGATTTAATAGGATTATGGGAAGAGTTAAGGGCAAGAAAAACTTCCAGCGCCGAATTTAAGAGAATCATTGATAAAATGGTAGGAGTGGTTGACAAGCAAGTAACTCTTTTTAAAGCAGGAACTTCAAAATATAAAAGGGCCTTTACTGGAATAGCACCTATTCCTTTATTGATTTATACTGGCAGGCTTATACCTAAATTAGGATTTTCAGAGTACCTCGAAATACAAAAATTAGAAAATGAAAATGATTTAATACCTTTAGATACTACTGGTAAAATACAGTATTCCCAATTACAGGTAGAAAACAATTTAACCACTTCAAACGAAGATGACGAAGTGGTAGTTGCTGTGTCAACCACTCAACAAATAGACAATAATGATTTACTACAATTCATTAATAAAGGAATTGAAGTAAAGCACATATTCTTAGAAAATCCAAATCATAAGAGCATTGTTTCAGTAAAACAAATAAACGAATATGCTGAAGTTATATCAAGAGAAATTTTAAATATAAAAAAAATTAAGCCGAAACTTAAAACTATACATTTAGTATGTTCATCAAAGCCCTCTTTAATGTTTAGGTTAGGTCAACTTATAGATGATACCCAAATGCCTGTAATTATAAGTTATCAATATACTCAACAAGATGATAATAGGTATCCTTGGGGGATTTATATAAACCACTATAAAAAGCAAGGCGAATTGCATAGATGGATATAACATAAGGGGGGGGAACTGTGAGTATGTATAATATTGACAAGGAAATGCGAAAGTTTTATAGAACAAAAGTAGTATTAGCTCAATCAGAACAGAAATCTTTAATAGAAAAAAAGGACCTAAATTTAGATAGGTTAAAAGGTGGTTTAAAAGAATACAATGAAGAAAATGATACAAATTATAAAATTGTAGATTCAATGGTACAAGGCAGTGTTGCTATGCAAACTGTGGTACAAGCAGAAGAAAATAATTACGATATAGATGTTGGAATAGTATTCAATAAGTCAAATCTTCCAGCACCTAAATCTTCAGAGAATAATACTACAACTGTTAAAAACATAGTCCATGATGCTCTTTTAAAAAAATCTTCTTTTTTTAAAACACCACCTGAAAAACGTACAAACTGTATTCGGATTCAGTATGCTAACGGCTATCATATAGACTTTGCTATATATAGAAGAGAAAAGAATGAGCAAGGCGAATATATTTATCAGCATTGTGGCGCAGACTGGAACTACAGGAATCCAAGGTCGATAACAAAGTGGTTTAAAGAAAGAGATAGAGTCCATAGTTTTAATCTAAAGAGGATTGTTAGGTTACTAAAAGCATATTTAAAGCAAGATAGTTCATGGAGTGTACCTGGAGGTCTTATTCAGAGTGTATTGGCAGACGAATGTATACAAATTTCAGATAGATTAGATAAAATGTTATATGATACTATAATAGAAATTATTAATAGATTAGATATTGACACTGAAGCATATAATCCTGTAGACACTGACGATAACGGAAACAAGATAACTTTATTAACAACTGAAAGTCATAAGGATAAAATGACTAAAATGAAGAATTATTTAGATAAAGGAATAAAGAAACTGTCAGTACTATTCGACGAAAGTTGTACAAAAGAACAGGCATTCACAGCTTGGGCAGATTTTTTTAACCATAATTATTGGACTGAATTAGCAGAGAACTCCGTACAGAAATCTTTAAGTGAAACATTTTCTAAATTTGCAGGAATTGAAGATGATATATATGATTTTGATGAGACAGAAGAGTTTATAGAAGATTTATATCCTATATCTTCTACTCAATATTCTCTCAAAATTGAATGTAAAGTGGAACAAAAAGGATATAGAATTGATTCTCTGCAAAATTTCTTGAGATTCAATAAGTTTTTAAATCCCCATAAAAAGTTGCATTTCAAAATTATTGAAAACACAGTACCTTATCCATATAAAATATTTTGGAAAGTTTTAAATAGAGGAAAAGATGCAGAAAGAAGAAATGAGATTAGAGGACAAATTATTAAAGGTAATAGTGGCGATGATGTCCGTATAGAAAACACAAAATTTTCAGGAAATCATATAGTATATTGCTATATAGTTAAAGATGGTGAGTGTGTGGCTAAGGATAGCATCATTGTTCCAATAGAAGCAAATTAAATTTAAGTGGTAGGTTAGTTAACCTACCACTTAAATTTTCTCTGGATTATATTACTTACATAATAAATGGGAGATTAGGTTATCAAAAATAGTTATATAGTAAAAACCGATAAATATTAATTGAAGTTGCTTATTATTGAGTTTGAGTTTTAGCATGATATAAGATATACTAAATTTTAGTATAGAGAACGATTAAATCAAATATAAAAAGCCTTTATTTTAGTTTGAGCTTCATACATAAAAAGGAAAGGGGAAAATTGAATGCCCTCACTTAATTGGATTGGGAGACAAGCAGTTATTAATCACTATAAAGAAATGCCTTACCACTTATTAGACACCAAAAAAGAACTATCATATAATATTGAAGAGGCAGAAGGAAATATTATTGTGCATGGAGATAATTTAGTGGCACTGAAGTCACTTTTGCCATACTATTCGAAGAGTGCAAAGTTTTGCTACATAGATGTACCTTATAATACTGGTAATGAAGAATGGATTTACAATGACAATGTCAATGACCCTCAAATAAGAAAATGGTTAGGACAAGTGGTCGGCAAAGAATTGGATGACCTTTCCAGGCATGATAAGTGGCTTTGTATGATGTATCCCAGACTTCAATTACTAAAGAAGTTTTTACGTGATGATGGATTTATTTGTGTTCAAATTGATGACTCTGAAGGTGCTCATTTACGAGTAATGATGGATGAAATTTTCCATAGTTCCAATTATCTTGCAACTATCTATGTACAAGTTAGAT
This sequence comes from Clostridium formicaceticum, assembly GCF_001854185.1. NCBI lineage: Bacteria > Bacillati > Bacillota > Clostridia > Peptostreptococcales > Natronincolaceae > Andreesenella > Andreesenella formicacetica. The sequence goes on along the minus strand of NZ_CP017603.1, from coordinate 660,131 downwards.
ATGCTGATAAAACATTAAAGCAAGATATGAATTTCCATAAGCAAATTGAACAGATACTTGTTTATAGAAGAACTCCTAAAGCTAAACCTTATATGAAATCTGAAGAATACTCATATGATAAATTTACTTATACTATCAAAGAAAAAGCTGAAGGTAGAGAAATAGAACTTGGTGGGAAGAGAGTTGTAATTTTTAATCCTGGTGAATATGAAATAATAAACAAGGAAGAAGGATTTAAGGAAGGACTTAAAGAAATATGGGCAAGTGGAACAATTCTTGATGGGAATTCTTCTGGAAGATTTTTTAGAGACTATCTAACTGGTCGTAAAGAAGGAGATGGACTTGGAGTCTTATATAAAGTCTATGGTATTGGTGAGGACATGTACGATTATCGTTATTTCACAGGACCAAAGCGTAGTAATGCTACTAAGGGAAAATATTATCAAGGTGTACCATTAGATAAAATGAGTGATGATGCGGAGAGTATAAAATCTATACCTAATTTTTATGATATGGCTGCTGATTTTGGTAATTGTAGGCATGAAGGTGGAGTAGAGTTTAAAAGTGGTAAGAAACCAGAGAAGTTACTTGCAACGCTGATGGAGTATTTTACAAGAGAAGATGATGTTGTGATTGATTCATTTTCAGGCAGCGGTACTACAGCTGCTGTAGCTCATAAAATGAAGCGTAAGTGGATTGCAATAGAGATGGGAGACCACTGCTATACCCATGTACAAAAGAGGTTATTATCAGTTGTCAAAGGAACTGATTCTCAATTTAATTGGAATGGTGGTGGCGGATTCCGCTTCTATGAATTATCTGTTCCACTTACTGATAGATATGGTCAAATTAATAAAAGTGTATCTTATGAGCATTTAGCGAGGCACATTTATTTTACCGAAACAGGACATTCTGTATCGGAAGATGATTTGTTAGAAAAACCATTGATTGCAGAGTTTAGAAATACTTTTTATTTCTTGCTATTTGAAAATGACCAAGAAACAGTATTAGATAATGATATTCTGGCTGAAATAAAAAAATATAATGGAACGAAAATTGTTTATGCTGACAGAAATGTAATTAGTAGTACGCATTTAAAAGCCCATGACATTATGTTTAAACAAATTCCATACCAAGTGGAGGTGAAATAAGTATGTTACCATTAAAGACATATCAAGAAAGAGTACTCGAGCATTTGGAAAATTTTTGCAAACTTTGCATAACAAAAGGAGCAGCAGAAACTGCATTCTTAGAGTATACAGGAAGAAGCTACCTTGGAATTAGGCAATTGCCGGGACTACCTTATGTTTGTTTGAGAGTACCTACAGGCGGAGGAAAAACTTTAATTGCTTCTCACTCTGTATCTATTGTAAGAAAAGAATATCTTCGTATAGATAACTGTACTGTTTTATGGATTGTTCCAACCAATCAAATAAAAGAACAAACACTAAAAGCTTTAAAGGATAGAAACCATCCATATAGATTAGCGCTTGAATCTAAGAATGATGGAGACATACATGTGCTCGATTTACAAGAGGCTAATTTTACAGGTGCGGCAGATTATGAACAGTCTACTTGTATTATAGTTACTACACTTGCAGCTCTAAGAATAGAAGATATAAATGGTAGAAAGATATATGAATCAAATGGACATTTACTTAACCACTTCATTGGAATGAGTGAGATGCAAAAAAACAATCTTGAAAAAGGAGAAAATGGAGAAATCCTTTACTCCTTAGCAAATGTACTTCGTTTAAGGCGACCTATTATTATAATGGACGAAGCGCATAATGCCAGAACAGAACTCTCTTTTGATTCACTTGCAAGATTTAGTCCATCTGCAATTGTAGAATTTACTGCTACACCACAACAAATACATGAGCCAGATAAAGGGCTTTATGCAAGTAATGTTTTGCATTCTGTTTCTGCTGCAGAATTAAAAGCTGAGTGGATGATTAAAATGCCTATTTATTTAGAAACCAATAATAATTGGCAAGATATTTTAAATAAAGCAATTGCAAAAAGAAATGACCTTGAGAAAATTGCATTAAACGAACAAAAGCAATCCAAGGAATATATTCGACCTATCTTACTAATACAAGCACAACCAAGAAGTCAACAACGAGAAAATTTAACTGTTGAGGTAGTTAGACAGTCTCTAATTAATGATTTTAAAATTCCTGAAGACCAAGTCAAAATCCAAACAGGAGATATTAAGGAGCTTGAGGATATTGACTTATTTAACGATACTTGTGATGTTAGATACATTATAACAGTACAAGCACTTAGAGAAGGTTGGGATTGCTCATTTGCATATGTACTATGCTCCATTCCTGATATAGGTTCTGCTACTGCTGCCGAACAATTAATAGGGAGAATACTAAGACTTCCTAATGCTATCAAAAAAGTAAACGATGAATTAAATAATGCATATGCCTATGTGGTATCTAATCAATTTCACCAAACCCTTGCTACGCTTGGAAGTGGGTTAATTGAAAATGGGTTTACTGAATTTGAGGCGAAATCAATCATTAAATCGATGGGAGAGGAACCCAATTTACTAAACCTTGCGGTGGTACATACAAAAAAAGTAAATAGTGTTCCAGATTTAAATAAACTATTTGGGAATTTAGTAGAAAAAGTGGCTTATAAGCCTGAAACACAAGAAATAGAGGTAAAAGGTTTTATTAATGAAGAAGAAAAAGAGCAGATACAAAAATGTTTTATCAATGATAAGGACAAAACAGTAGTTGAAACAATATTTGCTGATATAAAAAAGAAAATTGGTATAACTACTAAAAACCAAGAGAATGCATGGATGAAACCAACCGAAAATATTTTAGTTCCTTCACTATCCTTTAAGGTAGAAGGGCAACTACAGATATTTGAAGATATTCATTTCTTAAATGCTCAATGGGATATACTAAAATATGATGCAAAGCTGGATGGTACTTCACTTACACAAATAGAAGATAAAAGCAGATTAGGAAAAATAGAAGTGGATACAAAGGGAAATATTGAGTACCGTTTTATTGAAGAATTACATGAGCAATTATCGTATTTAGTTACAGATAAAGAGTGGGCAGAGGAAGAATTAATCTTTTGGTTAGATAGAAATGTCGAGCATCAGGACATATCTCAAGCAAAGTTTGTTGTTTTTGTTCATAAGATAATTAAAGACTTAGTTGAAAATCAGAAGATGGAATTAAAGAAAATTGTATACTATAAATTTAATTTAAGAGATAAAATCAAGGTATTAATAAACAACTATAGAAAAAAAGCACGTAAGGAAAATTATCAAACAGCCTTATTGAGTGAAAGTATAACTGTAGATGAAAGCAAGACTTTTACTTTCAATCCAGAAATTTATCCTGCCAATTGGGCATACACTGGAAGATATAAATTCAATAAACATTATTTTTCTGAAGTTGGAGAGTTGAAGGAGTCAGGTGAGGAGTTTGATTGTGCTGTCTATTTAGATAGTTTACCTGAAGTAAAATACTGGTTTAGAAATCTTGAAAGGCAACCATTATACTCATTCTGGCTTCAAACATCTACAGATAAATTCTATCCTGATTTTGTGGCACTTTTAGAAGATGGGAGAATTTTAGTTGTTGAATATAAAGGAGAGCCCTGGAGCCAAACTTTAGATTCGGATGAGAAGAATGTTTTAGGTAAATTTTGGTCCGAACGAAGTGATGGAAATTGTTTATTTATTATGGCTACTAAAGATAACTTAGGTAAAATAGCAGAATTGGTTAGAAAAAGGAAGTAAAAAAAACATATATTTGGACCTAATATTTATGTAATCTAAAAAGGCTATAAGAGAAACTTATTAGCCTTTTTAGATAGTGGTACATAAAAATAGACATTAAGTAATATTAGATTGAAGTTGCTTTTTAAATATGGCCCATGCTTCTGCTGGTGAGAGAGGCATAATAGATAGTTTTTCAGAATGACCTATTCGAAGGAATAATTCCTCTACTTTATTCAAAGCTATATTTTCTTTTCAAATAATATCAATTATCATTGAAACAATATCTGGGGTCGTATCCCCTCTTTCCTGATTAAAAGGAGGATATCTCATCAATAATACTTCATCTGTAATTGAACCTACATTTTTAGGTCCATTTAAATCGATGAAGCCAATAGCTAATTATGTAGACAACCTATCATTTTGTCTATTTTCTTTATCCAGAACTTCAGCCATCGACAGTTTTACATTTCTATATGACCCAAAGTTCATTTCTTTAGCATAATTAATAGACTGTTTGTTTAAAAGAGAACAGAGAACATCCACGTTGGATGGCATTTTATTCAGCCTTAATTTTAAAGCTGATTTTTCTTTTATAAAGTCTTTTTCTGTTAGTCCATTATATGATAGCGTTTTATTTATCCAGTTTTGATAAGCCTGCTCATTTTTTGCTTTATCTATCTCCGTAGCTCGGTCTCTGTAACGAGCACTTTTTCTTTCGTTTTTAATGATGCTCTTACATACATTATATTATTATAGTTATATTTCGTTTTTCGTTGGTATTTTTATCAACTTATAGCTACAATAAGGACAATTGAGTATATTAGTACCTATAGTGTAAGTATTTTCTATTTGCTTAGTAAATTTTGCTTTTAATAAATGCATGATACTCACATTGTTAACCCCTTTTTATTCTAATTAAGTATAATTATATCATTTAATTATTAGAAATTTTACGAAACATTCTAAAACTTTATATATTACTATGTCTAAGGATTTACTCAAATGTAGTACTAACTCAATAAACTTAATATAATTTCAAATACTTGAATAATGTGTGGTATAATCATTTAAAAAAAATCAAAACACAGCGTAGGGGGGGGAAATAATTTGATGGTTTTCTATCCGCCAGTTTATGATGATGAAATTATTTATAGCATTTTTACAAGGTATTTTGAACTATCAGGTTTAATAGGCGTTAAAGAAGCTTTAATTACTTTATTTGGAACAAGTACACCCTGCATATATACGATGTTTCCCAAATATCTCAAGCGATTTATGGGCAAAGCTGAACTATTTAATAATCAAGACTTTAATAAATATATGATGGATAACACAATCCTTCCGTTGTTTAAACCCTTTATATGTAAAGACTCCTTTGAAAGTATTCAAGTACTATTGGAAGAATATGAGGAAAAGGCTATAAATGCTAAATTAGGATTGACAATGAAAGATTCTTTTATAAAAGTAGATAGTATAAAAATTTGCTTAGAATGTATTAAAATGGATTATCAAAAATTTGGAGAAACATATTTACGTATAGAACATCAAATTAAAGGCAATAATGTCTGTTGGAAGCATAATGAAGTATTGTATGAACATAAAATAAGGGATTATAAAAATGATACTATTATTAAAATTAATGAAATTATAAGGAAAAACTTGATTGAAGATTATTTCAGACAAGTTTTTATTGGTGATACTTTCTATGAACATTTAGATTTAGCCATTAGTATAGCTGATATATTCAAAACAAAAGACATTGAGATTAATCTGCAATTAACAAAAGATAAATATAAAGATGTTTTATTTGATAAGAAATTAATTACTCCAAAAGGATATTTAAAGCAAACTAAACTTACCGAAATGATGTATGATTGTTATTCGAGCGAATTTTTAGTTATCCAGAATGCTTATATTGATGAAAAAAATAAAGATAATTGGTTGCACAGAATGATGATAAAGTCCAGAAATGTTACAAATCCCATAAAACATTTATTATTTATTAGAATGCTATTTGGTAGCTATAATGATTTCTTGGAATATTAAATATGAGACGTGATTGCAAGAGGGCTATAAATATATTATAATAATCTACGATACAGAATTATAAGGATGTGATTTAATGAGAAGGAAATGGTGTAACAATAAGCGGCATCCAATTATTAACAATTCTCTAAATAATAATAAAATAGTGAGTATAATCAAGGACACTGTTGAAAAATCAACAGTGTCTTTTTATGTGTTACACAAGAAATTAGAATAACACAGGAGGATTTATGGCAAGGCAAAAATCAGATAAATATAAATTAATAGAAGGACGAGGCGTTGGAGCTTACAACCAATATAAACCTTGGTTAAAGGTACACGAATTTGGCGCTCATTCAAGGGTACATAGAATTAAAGGTTGGAAAACGGGTAGGATACATCAATTAATGAGTGATTTAGAACTGTATTATTTTCTAATAATACAGTGGGAAGATAAAGTAATTGATATTAGAGAACAGTTTCCTTTATTACCTATAGAGCAAACGATTCTACTTGCAAATGAAATGGGTATAAGACATCCAGCAGAAAAAAATAAAATAGGTAAAGAATATGTAATGACAACAGATTTTCTCATTACCATACAGGATAATAATAATTTTAAAAATATTGTAAGGACTGTAAAAGCGAAAAAAGATTTCGATAAGCAAAGAACACGAGAAAAACTGTTAATAGAAAAGCAATATTTTCAGCATAAGAAAATAGATTGGGGAATTGTATTAGATATTCATATAGATAAAATAAAAGCCCAAAATTTATATTCCATATACAATTATTATGATTGGAATCAACGAAATTTGATAAGCGATTATCAACTGTTAAAATATATAAATGATTTTAAGATGATTTTAAATGATAATAACAATATTGTAATAGAAAGTACACTTCAATTTGAGAGAATGAATAGCTTAAAAGATGGGGAAGGATTATCATTTCTTAAATACCTAATTCTACACAAAAAAGTCCAAGTCGATATGAATAAATTGTTTAATTATTCAAATATGAAAGTATTCGATAATGATATTATAGAAACTAAAACTAATGTATAAAGGAGCTATGATTGATGATGTTTTTAGTAAATGATTTATTCGAGTTATATGTAGACAATAATAAGCGTTGCGAGAGAATTCTTTGGATAAGTCCTGAAAATAATTTTTGCTTTACAATTGATATGCTATCAGAATCATTAAATATTAATACAAGGCAATTGTTTGATTTAGAGGAATTAATTAAAAATGGATTAGCAAAGATAATAGAAGATGACTTCATAACTCGACTGAAACCTGAGGACATTATAAACGAAAGAAATAAACAAATTAGGGATAAAGCTTTTAATGCGGTTAAAGAAATTATAAATGTAATAGGTGAACCAGATATCTTTGACGAAAAAAAGAGATTTAAGGTCATAAAAGAGACCCAGAGAAAATTAAATATATCTAATGCAACTCTATATAAGTATTTAAAAAACTATTGGAAAGGAGGCCAAATTAAAGATGCACTACTTCCTCGTTATGATAACTGTGGAGGTAAAGATAAGGAAAAAACTTTTTCAATCAAGACAGGTAGAAAAACTTACGAAGCCCAAATTACTGGACAGAACAATGGTGTTATTATAGACGAAGAAATAAAAAAAGTATTTACTATCTCAATTTCAAGGTACTATCATAATACAAAAGAGATTAGTTTGCGAAAAACATATGAATTGATGATTAAAGACTTTTTTACTGAATATATAGGTGGAAGCAAAGTAGTCAATCATTACCAAGTTATTCCCACTTATAAGCAGTTTTGGTATTGGTTTAAGAAAAATTATAGTAGTGAGACGACAATAAAAAGCAGAAAAGGAGAGAAGAAATTTGCTTCCGATTATAAAGGATTAAACTCAAATACAAAAATAGAAGCATTTTCCCCAGGATTTAGATATCAGGTTGATTCCACAATTGCGGATGTATTCTTAGTAAGCAGAATTGATAGAACTTCTGTAATAGGGCGCCCCGTTGTATACTTAGCAGTTGACGTATTTAGTAGATTAATTACTGGAGTCCATATAGCTCTTGAAGGTCCATCTTGGGAGGGGGCTTCAAGTTTAATTTATAATTGTTATGAAAATAAGGTTGATTTTTGTAATAAGTATGGTATACAAATTACGGATGATGATTGGCCTGCAAGAGGTTTGCCCGAGGTCATAATTGCAGATAGAGGGGAGCTGGTGGGACCATTAGGTGAAAAGTTGGTTGTTGATTTAGGTATAAGCTTAGAAAATACACCAAGTTACCGCGGTGATGCTAAAGGAATAGTAGAACAAAACTTTAGAATATTGAACAGCAATATCAGAGATTGGTCTCCTGGAGCAGTAAAAAAGGAGTTTAGAGAAAGAGGCGAGCGTGATTATAGATTAGATGCGAAGTTAGATATTTACCAATTTTCAAAAATTATAATACATTCTATTTTGCATAGAAATAAATGCTTAATAAAGGATTATGTACTTGAACAAGAGATGATAAATGATAGGATTAGTGCTATACCTGTTGAATTGTGGTCATGGGGACTTAAAAATAAAACTGGTTCTCTAAGAAGTGTACCATTAGATTTACTAAGACTAAAATTAATGAAATCAGGTAGAGCAACAATTACAGAAAGAGGAATAAAGTTTAAGAACGTATTATATTCAACATCTATAGCGGAAGGAGAAGGATGGTATACGAACGCAAGGATAAATGGAGTTTCCTACATTACTATAGTGTATGATAAGAGAGATTTATCAATCATCTACATTGTTTCAGAGAATAAATTTATCCCGTGTAAGGTAAAGAACACAAACGATGTATTTGAAAATAAGACGTATGAAGAAATAGTTGATTTGTAAGCGCCAAAGAATTTCTACCTAGATTGTACCAGGAAGCTTTGCTAGAATAACAGATAACAAGCAATAGGGAGGTATCTGTTATGACAAATGAAGCACTGAACATTGACTGGGAAGATATTTTAGATAAATTCTCTTCTCATGAAGGAAGCATCAAGGCCTTTTGTGAAGAGAATAGTATAAGTGCCCATCAGCTTTACTACAGGAGAAAAAAATTACAAAACAATAACACTCCTGTATTTCATGCTGTTAGCTTTAAAGATAAGGAAGCTGATGAGGCTGTAAATCAAAATATTATTCCACCTAATCCTGTCTCAGCATCAACTATAAAAATTGAAATAGGCAAAGCTAAGATATATATACCAAGCAATGATAAGGTATCTCTATCTAATGTTTTTAAGGAAATCATAGCATTATGCTAAATATAGATAAAGTGGATAAAGTATATTTGGCTTGTGGGGTAACGGATCTTAGGAAAAATATAGATGGACTAAGTATGATTGTACAGACCGAGTTTAAGCTGGACCCTTTTGAAAAGGCACTATTTGTCTTTTGCAATAGGCAGATGAATAAACTAAAGATACTTCACTTTGATGATGGCTTTTGGCTATACTATCATCGGCTAGAAAGAAATAAATTCAGATGGCCTATGTCAAAGGAAGAAGCTTTAAAGGTTTCCATTGAAGAACTAAGGTGGCTGCTTAAGGGGTATGAAGTAAGAACCATATCAAAATTCAAGCCCGTTAAAGAAAGAAATCACTTCTGAAAAAAATACCATAAAACCTTTGTATATATTAAAATTACAAGGGTTTTATGGTATAATTGTTTTGTAAATAAAATGAAAACGGGGATAAAAATGACGAAGATAAATTTACAAAACCAACTGGATGAAAAGACGAAAGAACTAATTTTAAAAATGGAAGAAGAGCTTGAAGCAAAGGATAAGGAAATAGAAAACTTGAAAAATGAGTTAGCTTATCTTAAAAATCAAGTACTTAATAAAAACAGAAAAATATTTGGCTCTTCCAGTGAACAGGCTAATACTATACAGGTATCCTTTTTTGATGAAGCTGAAAAAGATAGTAACTTAAAAGCAGCTGAGCCTACTATTGAGGAAATTACTTACAAGAGAACGAAGCCAACCAGCAATACTGGAAAAAAAGATAACTTAGCAAACCTAGAAAAAATAGTAATTGAGCATAAGCTTGATGAAGATCAACAGTCCTGCAGAGATTGTTCCAGTGATTTAGTGGTTATAGGTAAGAAGTCAAAGGAAGTGTTAAAGTATATACCTGCAAAGCTGTATGTAGAAGAACATCTAACCTACAGCTATGCCTGCAGATCATGTGAAGAAAATAATGATAAAGCAAATATAATTACAACAAAGGCTCCAAAGACCTTGCTACATAAGAGTATGGCATCTAACGAGCTTCTTAGTCATGTCATAAATTTAAAATACCAGCATGCACTGCCTTTAAATAGACAAGAATCCTACTTCAAGATGATGGGGGCAAATCTTTCTAGACAAACCCTTGCCAACTGGGTTATTGGTGCAGCCCATGAACTAGATCCAATTTATCAGCTTATGAAGGAAGAGCTCCTTAAGAGAAACTATATCCAGGCTGATGAAACAGTTGTTAAAGTTTTAGATGATAGGGGCAAGGAGTCCAATAAACAAAAGTATATGTGGCTCTATAAATCCCCAGATAAAGACCAGCCTATTGTCATTTACGATTACCAAAAGACAAGGTCTGGTTCTTGTCCTAGGAATTTCTTAAGTGGATTCTCCGGATATATGCAAACCGATGGTTATGCTGGGTATAATAAAGTTGAAAATGTCAAAAGACTTTATTGCCTAGCCCATATAAGAAGAAAGTTCCACGAAATAATAGTAAACCTAGATGAAGAAGCCCTAAAGTCTTCAAGAGCATTAATAGGGTTTAATTATTGTGCTCAGCTTTATAAGATTGAAAAAGACCTAAAAGAACAGCATAGTGGAAAAGAAGATTTCTATGAGAGACGTTATAAAAAACGACTTAAGGCATCTAAGCCAATAATAGAAGCGTTTATAGCTTATGTAGATAGAGAAATAAAAGATGCTGTTCCCAAAAGTGCCCTTGGTAAAGCTTTGGCATATACCAAACCACTACTTCCAAGCTTCAAAGTATTCCTAGAAGACGGATCTTTAGAAATAGATAATAATGCTGCAGAGCGATCTATAAGACCATTTGTGGTGGGTCGTAGCAATTGGCTTTTCTCGGCTTCTACCAAAGGTGCAGAGTCCAGTGCATTAATCTATAGCATCATTGAAACGGCTAGGAATAATAATTTAGTTGTTGAAAAATATTTACTTTACTTAATGAACCACTTCTCAAATGTAGACCCTCAAGACAAGGAAAGCTTATTAAAACTACTACCTTTTTCAAAGGATCTACCTGAAGATTTAAAAGTTCAAGCTAAGTAAAAATATAAAATCCAGTAGAGTTAGTAACATACCTAACTTCTACTGGATTTATTGTATCAGCTATTCAATTGGATTTCTATACGTCAATTTTTTGGCACTTACCGAGTTAATAGGTTCTTTTCAAGAAATAAATTTACTTTTTTATAGGAGGTGGATGAATGGCAAAAAGAAATTCAAATTTTTCAATGGATAAATTAAATAGAATGATTAGAGAAGGAAGGGGACAAGGAACAGGAAAAAATTATATTCCGTGGCTTACCATTCAGGATTTCCCTTCGAAGGGTAGGGCTTCCCGTTTAGTTGGCTGGAAAACAGATAGGATACATCATTTCCTTACTGATACTGAAACCAGATATTTTTATCTATTAGAATGGAATGATTCCGTAGTTGATATTAGAGAACATTATCCCTTACTGGACTTTCAGGAAATTGTTAAAGAAAAGGAAGATTTATATATAGATTTATTTAAAGATAAAGAATCTGGAGTCCTCTATGTCCTATCAACTTCTTTTCTTATAACCTTGAAGGATGAAAAAGGAGATACTTTTTATGCTGCCAGGTCTATAAAAGCAGACTACGAATTAGAAAGAAAGTTAGTTTTAGAAAGACTGGAAATAGAGAGAAGATATTGGAGGAGTAAAAATATTGACTGGGGTATCGTTACACAAAAAGATATTTCTGTAATTAAAGCTAAGAATATTGCATGGATACACTCTTCACTGCTTTCAAGCGCTGAAAGAGGCTTAACTATAGATGAAATGAACTATTATTGTATTCGTTTTATTGAAAGAATACATGGAAATTCCAAGTCCATTAGAGTCTTTACAGCAGATTTTGATAAAGAATTTAATCTCGATGTAGGGACAGGACTGTTCATTTTTAAACATTTAATAGCATCAAAAAAAATTCAGATTGATATGCTTAAGAAGATAAATATTAGCGAGTCAATTGAAGATATCAGTATTACCAATAAAATAGGATTTAAGGAAGTGAGGGTAATATGATTGCTGTTAATACATTAATTAGATGGAAAAAGACCGACGAAGTAGAAAAAATTGAAAGAATTCTATGGATAGATAGAAAGCAGGATATAGCTTATGTAATTGATATTTTTCTTAATAACAGTCCCTTTAGCAGATGTGTTTCGGAGATTGAAGGAGCCATATCAGAGTATACTGCTCTATTATATGAAGATGACCCTTTTACAAAAATCATTCATGAAGAAGATATATCGGAACTGGCTAAAGAGCGAAGGGACAAAGCATGGCAAATTATTTGTGAATTGATTGCACAGGAGCCTATGATTTTTGTTCCAAAAGCGAGGAAAGAGTTAATAATGAAATATGCTAAATTTCATAATGTACATGAAAAGACTGTCTATAAATATTTGAAAAATTATTGGATAAGAGGTAAGACGATTAATGCTCTTTTACCAGACTACTATCGCTGTGGAGGCCCTGGTAAAGAAAAATCGTCAGGCGCTGCGAAACGGGGACGAAAAAGGATGAATAAAGAATTACTGGGGGAAGGGATAAATGTTGATGAGGAAATTAAACAAGTATTTAGAGCTGCAATCAATAAATTCTACAACACAAAGGCTCAAAACTCCTTAAAGCTTGCATATGAACTAATGAGAAAAGAATTCTTTGTAAGTGACTATAAAACAGAAAATGGAATTCTTATTCCAATTATTAAACCAGATAATGAAGTTCCAACCTATGCACAATTTAAGTATTGGTTTGAAAAGGAAAGAAATATAAAAAAAGAAATAACACTAAGGAAAAGTGCAAAGAAATATGAGCAACAGAATAGAGCAATCATTGGAAATTCTACTGTAGAAGCATTAGGCCCTGGAAGTATTTATCAAATAGATGCGACGGTGGGAGATATTTATCTCGTCAGTAGATTTAATCGCAATTGGATAATTGGTAGACCAGTAATTTACGTTGCTATAGATGTGTTTTCAAGGGCAATTGCTGGCCTGTATATTGGACTTGAAGGACCCAGTTGGATTGGAGCTATGATGGCTTTAGAAAACACAGCCAGTAATAAAGTAGAATTCTGCAAAAGGTTTGATATAGAAATAGAAGAAAATCAGTGGCCAGTTCATCATCTTCCAGAAGCAATACTTGCAGACAGAGGAGAGTTAGAAGGAAAAAATATTGAAAATCTAATCAATGGACTACATATAAAAATCCAGAATACACCACCCTACAGAGCAGATTGGAAAGGTATAGTTGAACAGCATTTTAAAATTACTAATACAAGAGTAAAACCTTTTTTACCAGGTACAATTGACTCTAATGTAAGGGAGAGAGGGGACAAAGATTATAGATTAGATGCAAAATTGGATATATTTCAATTTACTCAAATCATGATAAAATGTGCCCTTTACCACAACAACCACCATTATCTAAAGAATTACTGTCGAGAAGAAATGATGATAAATGATGACGTTAAATGCATACCAAGGGAGTTGTGGAACTGGGGGATAGAAAATCGTTCAGGGAAGTTGCGACAGGTATCAGAAGAAATTGTAAAACTAAACTTAATGCCAACTGCTACTGCTACAGTGACTGGTAAAGGTATTAAATTTAAAAATCTATATTATGGGTCATCTATAACGTTAAAAGAGAGATGGTTTGAGAAAGCACGAAATAAAGGGTCTTGGAGAGTAAATGTCTGCTATGACCCGCGAAATTTGGACTATATCTATATTAGAAACCCTAATGAAATGGATTTTGATAAATGCTATTTGTTGGAGTACCAAAGTGGATACCAAGATAAAAGTTATGAAGAAATTGAGTATCTAATTGAGAAGGAGAAAATAGATGCAAAAATTGCTTCCGAAAAAGACTTGCAGAATAAAATAGAATTGATAACAGAAATAGAACATATCGTTAAAGAATCTGATAAGCAACTGAAAATGAATAAAAAAACAGAGGAGAGCGATAGAAAGCGTTTAGGAGGGATTAGAAAAAATAGAAAAATAGAAAGAATGTTGAACAGAGAAAGTGAAACCTTTGAGCTGAAGCAGGAAAAGGTCAATATAAATTCACAGGTGATAGATTTAGAAATAAAAGAGAAGAAAAGTAATGCAGTAAATGATTTGGAGCTACTTAGAAAAAAGCAAAAGGAGGCATTATCTAAAATTCATGAATAGAAAAATTATAATCCCAAATGGCGGTGAGGCTATAAAAGCAGAATATAAAGAACAGTTGATACAAGAATATAGTGGGAATCCCTTGATAGAAGCTCTCCCCCAAATAAGTTCGAAGATAGAAGTTATTGATAAATTATCGGTGTATCCTAAGTATGATGATAAAGAGCGAATACTTGAGAGTCATTATAGAGTTCATCTTGTTCAGAGATTATTTCAATGCTTTCAACCTTTAGAAATCCATTTAGATATAGAAAGTAGATTATCGAGGGTTATACGGCAGAGTTACCTTGCAAGAAACCCGTTTCGCCCTGAATTTGCATCTGGACTTCAAGATGGCTATCGGATGATACAAAACCTAAGTCTCGATTTGACTGTTAATAGTTCATTTCGAACAACAGCAGCAGGATTTTCAATCGTAGGGGTAAGTGGGATGGGAAAAACAACAGCAGTAAATCGTATTCTGTCAATGATTCCTCAAATTATAGTCCATTCTAAATACAAAGAAAATAATTTTAGTATTTATCAATTAGTTTGGCTGAAACTGGACTGCCCCTACGATGGCAGCATTAGGGGTCTATGTATGGAGTTTTTTAATAAAGTAGATAGTCTATTGGGAACCAAGTATTATCAAAAACATATTAACGGTCGGCATACTGTAGATACAATGCTTTCAGTCATGTCTCAAATTGCAAGGAGCATTGGATTAGGCTTATTAATCATTGATGAAATACAACATTTAAAACAAGCTAAAAGTGGTGGAAGTGAGCGGATGTTAAATTTCTTTGTTACCCTGGTGAATACAATCGGAGTTCCTGTAGTTCTGATTGGTACAATGAAGGCACTATCTCTCTTACAAGGTGAATTTAGACAAGCAAGGAGAGGCTCTGGACAAGGAGATTTAACCTATGAGCGATTAAAGCAAGATGATAATTGGGAATTGTTGCTTAGTGCATTATGGGATTACCAATGGACAAAAACTCCTGTTTTTCTTACATCGAGAATCAGCAATATGATGTATGAACATTCCCAAGGAATTATTGATATAGCAGTTAAACTCTATGCAATGGCACAGATAAGAGCTATATTGAGTGGTAGTGAATTAGTGGATGAAGCCCTTATAAGACAAGTGGCAGAGGAAAATTTCAAATTGGTAAAACCAATGATTGAGGCTCTTAAGTCTGGAGATATAAGAAGAATTGCACAGTTTGAGGATATATGCCCTATTAATTTTGAAGAGTTTATTAGTCTACAGAGGCCAAGATATGATTTAGATATCAACATGAAAGAATTACAATTGTTAAAGAAACGGAAAAAAGAAGCAGAAGAAAATAAGACATCAAGAGAAAAGGCAATAATGAAATTGATTGAGTTGGAAATAGATACAGAAAGCGCAGAAACGGCAATTGCCGAGGTAATTACTATTGATGGAGAATCTATAGGGACTGGTGAACTTGTAATCAAAGCACTTCAAAAAATTGCAGATAGCGAGAAGAGACAGAAAAAAAAGCAAAGAAAGAAGAAAGATGTTAAAGCAAGAGGTAGAGATGATATTAGAGCAATAGTGGAAGAAGATAAACATAAGCAAGTTTCAGCCTACACGATGTTAAAAGAAAAGGGATATATAAAACATTCGGATGTAGATTGCTGTATGGAGGGGAAGAAGATATGTTAACTTTTTTTCCAGTACCTTATGAAGATGAAATAATGTATAGTACCTTTGCCAGGTATCATATTAGAAGTGGCAATATCAGTATTAAGTCTACAATGGAGGACCTTTTCAGTTCAAACCATACAACAGCAGTAATGGAGATACCCTCCCATTTTCAAAAGCTCATAGAAAATATGCCTATTAATCATCAATATACAACATCAGAATTAATCTTCAAGCATACTTTATATCCATTCTATGGTTCATTTCTTCCACTAAACAGAGCTGAAGAAATTATACAGTCTATGGAAGGAGAAAATGGAGGAGATATCTATACGAGAATTGGAATAATGGCCAGCTCAATTACTTTAAATCGATTCTTCAGATTTTGCCCTGAATGCAACAAAGAGGATTTAGAAAGGTACGGAGAGTTATACTGGCATCGAGTACACCAAATACCAGGAGTATTAGTCTGTCCAACCCATGAAGTTCCTTTACTGGATAGTAGTGTAGAGGTTAGAGGAAGTAATAAGCATGAGTATGTAATTCCTACAATTATAAACTGTGTAAGTCATGATATAGGAGTTCAGTACCCTAAAAATATGTTGGTTAATTTAATAGTATTAGCTAAAGGTGCAGAATCTCTACTTAATAGAAAATACGGCAACAAGCCATTGGAATGGTTTAGAGAACAATACATTAGCAAGTTGAAGAAATACGGCTTTGCAAATATTAATGGGAACATCAATAGAAAAGAATTTTTACAAAGCTTTATGGATTATTATGGGGGTAACTTATTAAATTTACTTCAATCTCCTGTGGATACTAAAAGTGAAATAAACTGGCTTTTGGATATGATTAGAAGAAAAAATAAGACAAGCCATCCGATGAGACACCTATTATTGGCAGGGTTTCTTAGACTTAGTTTAGATGATTTATTCTATAAAAAAATAGAGTATAAGCCCTTCGGTACTGGACCTTGGCCTTGCTTAAATAAGGCTGCTGAACACTATAAAAATCCTGTAGTAAACGACTTAAAAATAAACTATGATTCGGAATTTAAAATTCCAATTGGAGTTTTTAGGTGTAATTGTGGTTTTACCTATACCCGCAGAGGTCCAGATGTGGATGATAATAATAAATACCAGTTCTCCAGAATCAAAGAATTTGGGCATATATGGGAGCAGAGATTGAAGGATTTGGTAGAGTCGAAATTAACACTAAGGGCGACTGCAAATGAATTGGGTGTAGACCCAGGTACTGTGAAGAAGTATGTTGACAAAATGCAATTAGAAAGCTGTTGGGAAAGGAGAAGTGATAAAACAATTCAAACAGCAAGTGAGAGTAAAGAAAATTCTTTAATTGAAGAAAATAGAATTAAGAATAGAGAAGAATGGTTGAAACTACGGCATTTATATCCTGATAAAGGTAAAACAGAGTTAAGAAATATTAATAAATCCCTTTATATGTGGTTATATAAATATGATAAAAATTGGCTTAATGAAAATTCTCCCTTAAAACAATCCACTGCTAATACCAGTGTAAGAGTTGATTGGGTAAGCAGAGACAATGCTATTAATATAAAGGTTAAGGAGCTGGTAGAAAACATGCTCACTACTGATAATAAGCCAGAGAAAATATGTATTGGTTCCATTGCTAAGAAATTAGGAGTAAAGGCTTTGATGGAGAAGCACTTAGATAAGCTACCAAGGACAAAAGAATATATTGAAACGGTTAGAGAATCCAGTAGAGAGTTTCATATCAGAAAAATTAAGTGGGCGATAAGAGAGATAGAAAAAGAAGGGCATGAATTGATGATATGGAGAATTTTTAGAAGAGCTGCAATAAGACAGGAATATCAAGAGGACTTAATAGATGCTATTACTGAACTGCTAAATAATCAAACAATAAGGGGGAATGGGTATGAGAATTCAGTTATAATTAATGACAACTCAATTGAGTATCATCTTAATTTCCACAATAGCAGAAAATAATTTTCCAAAAGTATTCGGGGGAGATGAAGAAAAGAAAATCAATATTGAAATTGAGTTATCTGATATTCGACATAGAGCAATATTTATAATCGTAGTGTTTCTAATACTTTTTACACCTGTGATAAATTGGATTATTTCCTTTGGATATGGTTGCTGGGTGATTTATATGGGATATAGTAATAGAGGTAATTAAAAGAATCAAATAAAGGAATTATAAATATTAAGGAAAGTTTTATTATTTAAATAATTGCCCACAAGGCTGAATTTGTTATTCAGTCTTTTTTTGCATGATTTAATATTGTAGAATATAGCATTTTAAACAAGAAATAAAAAGGAAAATATATACTGTTGACGAAATATATATTTATAACTTTTTCGGGAGGAGTGTTGAATATGAATCAAAGGAGTCCATTACTTCAATATAGAACGAAGTGCAATACTAATGAAGGTGTGGAATTCGAAAATATTAAGTATGATTTTTCTACAGGATTATGGATGGATGAATCAGGGCAACCCCTAATTAAAAAATACATTACATCAACGCAGTATTCAAATGAGTGCCAAGAAACCTTGATAACGAGAACACGAGAAGGAATAGATAGGTCAGAAGCTTCCAGTTACAATGAATCTAATCAGTTTTTTGTCGATAAAACTCTGATTACAGAATCACGAGAGGGGATAGATAGAGCCGAAATATCTTGCCAATATTCTGAAGAACCTAAACAAAATTATTCTAAAATATTAGGACAAACTTTAGAAACATGTACACGAGAAGGAATTGATAGGTCCGAACGAGCCACCGATAGCCAAAATACATTATTTCAAACTTTAACTACTTTTACAAGAGAATCGATTGATAGGAGTGAACAATCGTAATGACAGTATATCCAAAAGTATTGTTTGTTACCAATAAAGATGACTTGGCGATTGATTATTTAATCTATAAATTTATGGATAGGAAAATACCCTATTTAAGGTTGAATTCAGAAGATATAACACAAATAGGAATGACTTATGGTTTTGGTAAGAGTGTTAATTTAAAATATCAAGATTATGAATATTCTTTTGAGAAGTTGCAATCAGCTTATTTTAGGAGAGCTCCTTCAATATTTCCTAATACACATGATTTAAATGATATGAAATTTATAAATGGAGAAAGAAAGGATTTTTTTGAAGGATTATATCTATCATTAAATTGTAAATGGGTTAACCCAATATTTGCAACCTACAAAGCAGAAAGAAAAATCTATCAATTGTCTCTTGCAAAGGAATTAGGTTTTAAGACACCCAATTCAATAGTGTCAAATAGCTCTAAGCAGTTACTCAATTTTATAGAAAACAACGGTACATGCATCATTAAACCGATTTGTCATGGATTACAAGTTACACCTCAAGGATCATACTCAATTTATACATCTGAAATAAAAGATATTAATTGGCTTAAGCAGGATATAATTTTCGAGTCTCCAGTTTTCGTTCAAAATAAAATAAAAAATTATCGTGATATAAGGGCAACTGTTGTAGGCAAAGAAATATTTGCGGTGGAAATAGAAACTAATGATTCCGAGAAAACAGACTGGAGAAAACCTAATATTATTAAAGAATATAAGCTACACAAGTTACCTGAACCCTTAACAAATTTAATGTTTAGGCTTCACGAAGAATTAAATTTGGTATATTCAGCGTTTGATTTTGTATTAACACCTTCAGGAGAATATTATTTTCTTGAAACTAACCCTGCAGGGGAGTGGGTTTGGTTAGAAAGAGAACTTAATCTTCCAATAAGCGATGCAATTATTTATGAACTATTGAATTAGGGGAGTGGAGCATTTTGAATTGGCAAGATAAATATTTAAGTCCTTTTATTGAAAGAGAAAAAGTTAGTTATAGCAAAATAAAAAAAATAATTAAAGATTTTACTTTTCTTTTTAAGCATTCGTTATCTTTCCATGAACAGCCTAAAGAACCAGCTGAACAACTACCTGACTTTATTTCCGAAGATACAGACATAATATATAATGTTTGCAAGGAATTCTTTGATAATGCTAACTCAAGAATTGATAAATTAGAAGATAAAGCAATTACATTATTATCATACGTTTCAGCTTTATTTGCATTTATTTCTTTTATATTTATAAACGCTTCAAATTGGGTTACGAAAACAATGCTGATATTTTCAATGGGTTTATTAATATTATCAATATTAATATCTTTTAGATGCGTTAATGTCAAAGGGAGAAAAACCTTCTTTTTACCAGACATATTTGACTTTAATTCAGAAGTACCAGCCGAAAATTTTGATAGAAAGAGTATATCTAAGACATTACTTAATTCAGCTATTTATAATCAAAATATTGCGGATAATACAGCGGATATTCTAAAGGCAGCAAGATATACATTAGTATTGGCTGTAATTATTGGCACAACTGGATTTCTTTTAGGTGTGGGTGAGTACTTTGGAACGACTGAATCCATTGAAATAGTAAGGATTGACAATCAAATAGAATTGACAGATATTGAGAGACAATTAGATAATGCTCATAAAGTTTTAAATGAGATTAATCATAATATTAACACGTTAAATAATGAAAAGAAATTACAAGAACAAATTGATAAATTGATGGATGAAATGAAGCTAATTGAAACTAACTATCAAAATTTATTTGAAAAGTTAGATAGATTAGAGAATGATACTGGAGCTAATCAATAGTTAGGAAACATTCATGATTCATAATCACCAAGTAGAATGAAAATAAGCCTTATTTTCGTAGGAAAGTTTTAAATGGAGGTATCAATAGGGATGGGGATAGCTAATATAGTTACAGAGCCTGTAAAGGGAATTTTTTCTAAGCTTAATAGATTTACTTTATTGCAATTCTTATGGATTATTTCTTTGTATTTTTTTGTAATGAATTCATTATATAGTTTTCTATCAAAGATTGACAATGAATCATTTGATTTATCAAACATAGATTGGATATTAGAGTATAATGAACTAATACTAAAATTTTTAAAAGATAATGAGAGAATTTGGGAGATATTTACTGTTTTGCTTTTTATTTCTTCAATATTTGTAGTTGTTGTCGCACATACATTATTTGAAAATTACATGTTTATTAAGTCTTGTAGTAGATACGGTGGAGATTTAAGCATATGGTCGTTGATAATATATATGACATATAAATTATATTCTTTTACTGGACAATTTTTTATTATTGCTCTTCTCATTCTTACATCTCTTTATTATTGGATAAAGGAAAATAAAAGCAGAATATATAGAAGTTTTTTTCCAACATAATATTAATATAAACCTTAATCCAAGAGTTAATAAAGACATAACCCTAACCATGTATATTGATAATAATTTCGACTCCAAAATATTAAACTCGACTCCAAGAGAATAAAGTCGATTCCAAATTCCCGTAGTAGACGCAGGAGAAATCCTCGTTTGCTGCGGGAATTGCTTTGTTAGGGGGACGGATTAAGGAATAAGTGAAAAGGATAAATAGATTTGTGAATAGAAAAAGAATAGATAAAAGTATTGATTTTAAAGTAAGCGCCAAGGAATTTCTGCCTAGTATTGTACCAAGAAGTTTTGCTAGAATAACAGATAATAAGCAATAGGAGGTATCTGTTATGACGAATGAAGCACTAGACATTGATTGGGAAGATATTTTAGATAAATTCTCTTCTCGTGAAGGGACCATCAAAGCCTTTTGTGAAGAGAATAATATAGGTATTCATCAGCTGTATTATCGGAGAAAAAAGCTAGAAAACAATAATACTCCTGTATTTCATGCTGTTAGCTTTAAAGATACGGAAGCTGATGAGGCTGTAAATCAAGAAAATACCCCATCTAATCCTTCCCCAACGGCAACTATAAAAATCGAAATAGGCAAAGCTAAGATATATATACCAAGCAATGACAAGGTATCTCTATCTAATGTTTTTAAGGAAATTATAGCATCATGCTAAATATAGATAAAGTGGATAAGGTATATTTAGCTTGCGGGGTAACGGATCTTAGAAAAAATATAGATGGATTAAGTATGATTGTACAAACGCAGTTTAATCTGGATCCTTTTGAAAAGGCACTATTTGTCTTTTGTAATAGGCAGATGAATAAACTAAAAATACTCCATTTTGATGATGGGTTTTGGCTATACTATCATCGACTAGAGAGAAATAAATTTAAATGGCCTATGTCAAAAGAAGAAGCTCTAAAGGTTTCCATAGAAGAATTACGATGGCTACTTAAGGGATATGAAGTAAGAACTGCATCAAAATTTAAGCCCGTTAAAGAGAGAAACTACTTTTAAAAAGAGATACCGCAAAACCTTTGTAAGTATTCAAATTACAAGGGTTTTGTGGTATAATTATTTTGTAAATAAAATGAAAACGGGGATAAAAATGACGAAGATAAATGTACAAAACCAACTGGATGAAAAGACGAAAGAACTGATTTTAAAAATGGAAGAAGAGCTTGAAGCAAAGGATAAGGAAATAGAAAACTTGAAAAATGAGTTAGCTTATCTTAAAAATCAAGTACTTAATAAAAACAGAAAAATATTTGGCTCTTCCAGTGAACAGGCTAATACTATACAGGTATCCTTTTTTGATGAAGCTGAAAAAGATAGTAACTTAAAAGCAGCTGAGCCTACTATTGAGGAAATTACTTACAAGAGAACGAAGCCAACCAGCAATACTGGAAAAAAAGATAACTTAGCAAACCTAGAAAAAATAGTAATTGAGCATAAGCTTGATGAAGATCAACAGTCCTGCAGAGATTGTTCCAGTGATTTAGTGGTTATAGGTAAGAAGTCAAAGGAAGTGTTAAAGTATATACCTGCAAAGCTGTATGTAGAAGAACATCTAACCTACAGCTATGCCTGCAGATCATGTGAAGAAAATAATGATAAAGCAAATATAATTACAACAAAGGCTCCAAAGACCCTACTACACAAAAGTATGACATCTAACGAGCTTCTTAGTCATGTCATAAATTTAAAATACCAGCATGCACTGCCTTTAAATAGACAAGAATCCTACTTCAAGATGATGGGGGCAAATCTTTCTAGACAAACCCTTGCCAACTGGGTTATTGGTGCAGCCCATGAACTAGATCCAATTTATCAGCTTATGAAGGAAGAGCTCCTTAAGAGAAACTATATCCAGGCTGATGAAACAGTTGTTAAAGTTTTAGATGATAGGGGCAAGGAGTCCAATAAACAAAAGTATATGTGGCTCTATAAATGCCCAGATAAAGATCAACCTATTATCATCTACGACTACCAAAAGACAAGATCTGGTTCTTGTCCTAAGGGTTTTTTAAGTGGATTTTCAAAATATATTCAAACAGATGGCTATGCTGGATATAATAAAGTTGAAAATGTGAAAAGACTTTATTGCCTAGCCCACATAAGAAGAAAATTCCATGAAATAATAGTGAATCTAGACGAAGAAGCCCTAAAGTCTTCAAGAGCATTGATAGGGTTTAATTATTGTGCCCAGCTTTATGAAATCGAAAAAGACCTAAAAGAACAGCATGGTGAAAAAGAAGATTTCTATGAGAGGCGTTATAAAAAGCGACTTGACGCATCCAAGTCAATAATAGAAGAATTTATAGATTATGTAGATAAAGAAATAAAAGATGCTGTTCCCAAAAGTGCCCTTGGTAAAGCCTTAGCATATACCAAACCACTACTTCCTAGTTTTTTAAAAGTATTTCTAGAAGATGGATCTTTAGAAATAGATAATAACTCTGCAGAGCGATCCATAAGACCATTTGTAGTGGGTCGTAGCAACTGGCTTTTCTCAGCTTCAACCAAAGGTGCAGAGTCTAGTGCATTAATCTATAGCATCACTGAAACGGCTAAGAACAATAATTTAGTTGTTGAAAAATATTTACTTTACTTAATGAACAACTTTTCAAATATAGACCCTCAAGACAAGGGAAGCTTGTTAAAACTACTACCCTTTTCAAAGGAACTACCTGAAAGTTTAAAAGTTCAAGCTAAGTAAAAATATAGAATCCAGTAGAGTTAGCAACATATCTAACTTCTACTGGATTTATTTTATCAGCTATTAAATTGGATTTCTATACGTTAATTCCTTGGCGCTTACAAAAGAATAGATAAAAGTATTGATTTTAAAGGCATTGAAAGAACTGTTGATTGGAAAATAGATGAAAAGAATATTGAAAGGAGTATTGATTAAAGACATTAGAAATTGAATCTTTACTCCTTTTTCCTTGCACCTTACCCCTATTTGGAGCCGACTTTATTATCATAAATAGGGTCAAGAATTAAGGATTATGGGCTAAAAAATAGAAAAGAAGAATGGAAATCTGGAGTTGACTTTAATATTTTAACAGAAAATGGCAACGAAGTTTCAATGGTTTGAGGGGGATGGATGGAGCGGAGATTAATATGTTTATACATTTGTTGGCTTAAAAAAAATTAAACCGTTTTAAAAAAGATGAACTGTTTTTAAAAAAGTTAAATTAACTTGAATAAATTTGAATCGAAATCATCCTTTGTGGTAAAATTTACCTGAAGGATGATTTTTATGTCTAGAAGAATTAAAAAAGTAAAAAATAGACCTAAGAAGCGTAAATAGATATCGATTCTTAAGTTGAATGGCTTTAGGAGAGTGTTTATGAATTTAGATACCATCAATCAATATATTAGAAGTGTGGAATTGCAACGAGGTAAAATAGCTGAATTTACTAAATATCCATTTTGTCTTCCGGCCATTTATAATTTATTTCATTTAAAATTTCATCCTAAGGTTACATTTATTGTGGGGGAAAATGGAACTGGAAAGTCAACGATTTTAGAAGCGGTTGCAACAGCATACGGTTTTAACCCAGAAGGTGGAACAAAAAACTTTAATTTTGCATCTATGGATACACATTCAGACTTACATCATTATATTAAGCTAATTAAAGGCGTGAATAAACCCAAAGACGGTTTTTTTCTTCGGGCAGAAAGTTTTTATAATGTGGCAACTAATATTGATGAATTAGATAGGGGTGGAGGAGGTCCGAGGATTATTGATTTCTATGGTGGATGTTCATTGCACCAGCAATCCCACGGAGAAGCGTTTTTTTCTTTGTTTATAAATAAATTTCGAGGAGAAGGCGTATATATATTAGATGAGCCAGAGGCTGCCTTATCTCCTACAAGACAAATGGCTATGATTGCTAGAATACATGAATTAGTACAGCAGGGAAGCCAGTTTATAATCGCAACCCATTCTCCAATCATCATGGCATATCCAGATGCTGTTATTTACGAAATAAAAGAAAGTTTTAAAAAAGTTAAATACGAAGAAACAGAGCATTATCAGATTATGAGGGACTTTTTAAATAACACTAAAAAAATGTTAGATATATTAATGAAGTAAAAAAGAGAGTTTTTATGCTTATATTTAATAAGGAGCTGTTGAAAAATGAAAACAGAAAAAGAAAAAATGGCAAATGGTGAACTTTACAATGCAACTGATCCGGAGCTAGTAAAGGAAAGACTAAATGCTCGAAGATTAACGAGACTATACAATCAAACATTAGAAACGGATCAGAGCAAAAGAGTGGCATTATTGCAAGAACTGTTGGGTTCAACTGGAAGAAATATATATATAGAACCAACATTTCGTTGTGATTATGGCTACAATATACACGTTGGTGAGAATTTCTTTGCTAATTTTGATTGTGTATTTTTAGATGTTTGTGAAATTCGAATAGGTGATAATTGTTTTATTGCACCAGGTGTACATATATATACGGCAACCCACCCATTAGATCCAAATGAAAGAGTATCGGGGGCGGAATACGGAATACCAGTAAGCATTGGTGATAATGTTTGGATTGGTGGGAGGGTTATTATAAACCCTGGCGTAAAAATAGGCAATAATGTCGTTATTGCTTCTGGCACAGTGGTAACAAAAGATGTACCAGATAATATTGTGATAGGTGGAAATCCTGCAAAAATAATTAAACAAGTTTAAAAATAATGTACTTAGAGATATATACTAAAATAATTTTAGTATGACAGTATTGGGGTGAAGTCTTTTCATGAAAATTGAGCCAAAAGGAAGAAAGTTCTTTTTAATACTATTTTTTATCACGATAGGATTCATCGTATTTTGTCTATGGCAGAATAATGCTGTTGTCATCACAAAGCATCGATACGAAGATGCAAAGCTCCCTAGAAATTTTGAGGATTATGTTATTGTTCAAGTTTCCGACTTGCATAATAAGGATTATCATGGAAGACTCTCGAAGAAAATAAAAGAAATTAATCCCAATATTATTGTAATTACTGGAGATTTGATTGATAGGCGAAATACCAGCATTGACATAGCAGTGAAGTTCGTGAAACAAATAAACATGATAGCACCTATATACTATGTTTCAGGCAATCATGAGGAATTGTCAGGAAAATATGATCTATTAAAACGAGAGCTAGAAAAATTAAATGTACAAATTGTTGATAACGCATTTGTAGCGCTAATTGAAAATGGAGATAAAATAGGGTTGATGGGGATAGCCGATCCTGCAATATTGCAGAGAGAAGGAAATTATCTTTGGGCTGACAGTAGTAATTATATTAAAAATAGTCTTAAAGAATTGTTTAAAGATGTAGATACAAATTTCAATATTTTGCTTTCTCATAGGCCGGAACACTTTGATATTTATAGAGATATGAATGTTGATTTGATCTTTAGCGGGCATGCTCATGGGGGACAAATTAGAATCCCCTTTATTGGAGGGCTGATTGCACCACACCAAGGCTTATTTCCAAAGTATACGAATGGAATGTATAATAAGGGAGCATCATCAATGGTTGTGAGTCGAGGCCTAGGGAATAGCGTTTTTCCATTGAGGGTATTCAATCGACCAGAACTAGTGGTGGTGACTTTGCATAGACACCGCTGATAAATTAATAATTTTAATTTTAAAAGTGAATAGATTCAACTTTAGCATTTGTTTCTGTGGCACAATACATATTGAATGAAGAAAAAATTAAACTAAAAGGATTGAGTCCTTTAGATTTAGGATTCAATCCTTAGTAGCTGCTTAAAACGATATGTCTAACTTTTTGAGATCAGACCAAGCAAGGGGTTTTTATTATTATGCTGATATTTTTGTTTTGTCTGGCAGTTTTTTACCAAGCAGCAAGAAACCTACTAATAGTGCTAGGGCTACTGATATACCCATTGGATATGAGATGCTGGTAGCTAAACTAAGACCTTCTGGAGCTTGTAGTATATAGGTCACTGAAACTGCCGTCATAAATGTAGCAGGTATAGTGGCAATCCAGTGAAGCTTGTTATTAACTGCTAGATAAGCTGCAGATGTCCAAAGAACCATCATAGCTAACGTTTGGTTGGACCAAGCAAAGTATCTCCAAATGATAGTAAAGTCAATTAATGTTAAGCCATAAGCTATTACAAAAAGTGGTGTAGCTAATAAAAGCCTTTTTGCAATTGGTTTTTGCGTAACATTAATGGAATCGGCAATTGTAAGTCTAGCACTTCTAAAGGCAGTGTCACCAGATGTGATAGGTGCTGCAATAACACCTAGCATGGCAAGGAAACCACCAATGGGCCCCATTAATTCTCTAGAGATAGCGTTTACAACAACTGCAGGTGTTCCTGCTGCCAGCAACCCTTCAGTACCACCAAAGAAAGTCATGGCTGCTGCTGCCCAGATTAAAGCGACAATACCTTCTGCCAGCATTGTACCGTAGAATATTCTTCTACCGTATTTTTCATTTGTTACACAACGGGCCATCATCGGTGATTGCGTAGCATGGAAACCACTGATTGCACCACAGGCAATCGTTACGAATAATAGCGGCCAGATTGGAAGATTGTTAGGATGCATGTTTTGAAGGGTTATCTCTGGAATTTGGTACCCTTTAAAGACTAGTCCCCCTACGATACCAGCAGCCATAATGATTAGAGCGGCTCCAAATAGTGGATAAATTTTACCGATGATTTTATCAACAGGTAAAATGGTTGCTAGGAAATAGTAAGCAATGATTATGGCTACCCAAATAGAAAGATGAATACCTGTAAGGTTAGCTAGTAGTCCTGCCGGGCCGGTCATAAATACTGTTCCCACTAGGATTAATAGTATTACAGAAAAAGCACGCATAACTTGTTTGACAGCGTTACCAAGATAAATACCAACAATTTCTGATATACTAGCACCCTTATGACGAATTGAAAGCATACCTGAAAAGAAATCGTGCACGCCACCGGCAAATATTGAACCAAATACAATCCATAAAAATGCAGCAGGTCCCCAAAGAGCTCCAGAAATAGCACCAAATATAGGACCAAGACCTGCAATATTTAAAAACTGGATTAGGAATATTTTTTTCCAATCCATTGGCACATAGTCTACACCATCTTCTTGCTCATTTGCTGGCGTAGTTTTTTCTTCATTTACACCAAATACTTTTTCAACAAACTTACCATAAATAAAGTAACCTAAGACAAGTGCAACAATTGATAATAAAAATGAGTACATTGCTATATCCTCCTTTTATTTTAATTTAAGTGATATAGGTAAATTATACTTATTCTTATTTTCTAATTGTTGAGATTTATCATGAGTTACATAATAAAGCACATGAAATGCATTACACAACGCCTATTATTTTTTTGAATTCTTGCAGATAGCTTCTACTAACAGGAATTTCTGTATCCTCAAGCCCTACCATCTTTAAAATGTAGGTATTGTTAAACCACGGTATAATTTCTTCTATTTTTTCTAAGTTTACAATATAACTCCTGTGGGTGCGAATAAAAAGAGAGGGGTCTAGTTTTTCATAGGTTGTCTGTAGTGGTCCTGCATCTGTTAGTGTACCTTTTGTAGTTTCGATGATGACCTTTCTATCATCAACCGTTAGGTATAAGATATCCTCTGGCCCTACCACCACCATCTTATCACCTTTCCAAAAAGTTAGTTTTTTTAGAAGTCTTTTTGTTGTTTTATCTTTTCTCAGTTTTTTTACCGCCTTGTCTACGCTTTGATCTACGCGCTCTTGTGAAAATGGTTTAAGCAAGTAGTCAACTGCATTCAGAGAAAAGGCTTCAACAGCATATTGATCGTAGGCAGTGGCAAAGATAATAGCAATTTCTCTTGATTTTATAATTTGAGCAAACGCGATCCCATTGTCATCGTTTATTTCAATATCTAAAAAAATAATATCTATCTGATGAGTATTTAGCACTATGACGGCATCGTCTAGGTTATCTACATCTTTGATAATTTCCACATCTTCATTCCTTGATAATAGATACTTTAGTTCTTCGCGAGCAGGCATTTCATCATCCACTAGGAGTGCTTTTAGTTTATCCATTTTTCAATCCTCCTTGTGCTAAAGGTATTCGAAGCAGTACTGTTGTTCCTTGTCCAGCTTCTGTTTTAATATCTATGGCGTACTTGTCACCATACAGATTCTTCAGCCTTTCATTAACATTTGATAGACCTATCCCACAGCCTTTTTTTGTGCCTTTATCTAAAGCGTATTTTATCCCAACACCGTTATCTACAATAGCTATGAGCATATCTTTTCCTTGTTTTCCAGCACTTATTTTTATGTTTCCGCCACTTTTTTTTGGTAATAATCCGTGTTTGATAGCGTTTTCTACAAGGGGCTGAAGGATTAACGGTGGCACAAAGCAACTTTCTCCTTCAACGATATCAAATTCTACATTTAGTTTTTCACCAAACCTTGCTTTTTCTATAGCAAGATAAGATTTTACATGTTCTATCTCTGTGTTAAGTGATACAAGGTCAGTTGTTCTTTGAAGGTTTTTCCTAAAGAAATCACCTAAGTGCAGTAACAGTTCTCTAGCACTATCCGGTTTTGTTCTAATAAAAGAAACGATAGTGTTTATTGCGTTAAATAAGAAATGAGGATTAATTTGAGCTTGAAGAGCTCTAAGTTCAGCTTTACTTAAGTCGCTTTTTTGTTTTTCTATATTACTTAATTCTATCTGGGTGGAAAAAAGTTGGGCTAAACCGCTGGCCAATTCCATATCTATTGACGAAATACCATGGGGTGATTTGCTAAAAAATACAAGAGATCCGATGGAGGTATCTTTATTTTTCAACGGTACCATGACAGCAGAGCTTAGCTTGCAGCTCTCGTGGTTGCAACCTATTTCACATTTTGTATGTCCTATACTATAGTTTCCAGTTGCAATAACTTGTTTTGTAAGAAACATCTTTATTTCCATACCAGCTTTATGGTGATCTTCTCCAAGGCCTACAAAACCTAGTATCTTTTCTGTGTCAGTTATTGCAACAGCATCAGACGCGTTGTACTGGTGAATTACTTTCACTGCCCATTGGGCTGATTCGTAGTCTAAGCCATGGCGAAAGTAAGGAAGTGTTTTATTGGCAATGATCAGGGCTTTTTGAGCCTGTTGGGCAGCAATTTGTTCTTTTTCACCATATATGTTTTGAATTACCATGATAAATACAGCTATGCCTAAACTATTTAGTACAGTCATGGGTATAGCTATCATCCTTACTAATTCCAAGGCTTCATGGAAGGGTTTTGCCAAAAGTAGAATCATGACCATTTGAGTAAGTTCAGCAACAACTCCTATATAAAAAGCTGTTGTAGGTTTTATATTTTTTCCTTTGTGTCTCTTTTTAATATAATCTCCTATATATCCCCCCATATATCCTTCTATTATGGTGGCTATTCCACAGGCAACAGCAGTAAATCCGCCTATATCAATTGCGTAACGATGTATACCTGCTATTAGACCTGCTCCTAGCCCAACTACAGGACCACCGATGATACCTCCAGTTACCACACCAACAACTCTAGCATTGGCAATTGCTCCTTTAACAGGAAATCCGTTGTATGTGGCAAGTATACCAAAAAGTCCGAATATAATAATTAGGATAAGCTGTCCCCTAAGCCCAATTCTTTCATTGTCTGCAACTAGGCTTTTGAAGTGTCGAACCTTAGTTAATAAAAAAGCTATGAGAACAATGATTCCAAGGTTGTTTAAAAGACTTCTAAATATATCATAAGTCGTTATTTCCATGTTATTACCCCTATCTTTGTTATTAAATAAATCGTGTCTTCACGTTACTTTTCACTGGATCTTTTATTCATTTAATTTATACCTTTTTTCTTAATTTAGCTATCATTATTACTACTTACGAAATTGATTTTTTTGATATATCTTCGGTATGCTATCATACTTTGCTATAGTATATATTATATCATTTTATATGTCTTGTATTTTTTAAATTTTAAATATAAATATGCTAATGGACAAAAGACAATAAAGCCCATATTAGGCTTAGTATCCAATATAAGGGCTTTATTATATAAATTTAAATAAACTAACGCTTAATCACCAATGATTAACTGACTCTGATCATTAAAGAAAGTCTTATAGCCTAATTGTACAAATAATATAACGCTTAGTGCAACACTTCCAAGAATACCAAGCATAATTGCTATTTGGTATTCGATAGCTGTAACAGGAGAGGTGCCAGATAAAATCTGCCCTGTCATCATCCCTGGTAAAAATACGATACCCATGCCTACCATAGAATTGATTGTTGGAAGGATTGCAGCATCAAAAGCATTATCTACAATTTCTTTTGCAGCTATTTTAGGGGTTGCACCAAGCATCAATGCCGATTCAACAAGATGTCTTTGAGCATGCATGCCATCTACAAGTCTTGTAACTCCAAGCGAGATGCCTGTCATTGAATTCCCAACAAGCATTCCTGCGATGGGTATAAAATATCTAGGATCATACCAGGGAGAAATATTTACTACAACAAATAAGAAATAGATAAGACTTGATAAAGTGCCAAATAGCATAGAAATAGTAATAATCTTTTTAAGAGGTTTTGAAAGTTTGACCTTTACTCTTTTAAATATATTATAAATAGCAAATATCTCCATGACTGCTACCACGATAATTGTATATAGTGGATTGATATGATCAAATAGATAAACAAGGATATAGCCTGTTAATATAAGCTGTATTGTCATTCTTATAGTAGAGATAAGAATTTCTTTTTCTCTTGAGATACCTCTGGCCCTTACGATAAATAGCAAAATAACAATAAAGATATAAGATGCTGCCATTTGCCATAACTGAAGATTTATCACACCATTCATTCCTTATTCCCCCTTTGACTTACTACCATACCCTTCTTAATTTCAATGATTTCATCTGAAAAATCATTTGCTACTTTTTTGGAATGTGTGACCATAATTAGGGTCTTGTTGTTTTGCTTCGTATAGTTCACTAATGCATCAATAATGATATGTTCTGTATCTTCATCTAGTGCAGAAGATGGTTCGTCTAACAAAAGAACTTCTGGTTCCATAAGAATGACCCTAGCGAGGGCGATTCTTTGTTTTTCCCCACCTGATAGCTTTTCGGCATCTTCATCTAATTTCTTATTTAACTTCACCACTTCTAACACCTGGAATAGTTTGTCATCTGAGATTGGTTGTTTTTCAGAAAACTTTAGCCCTATCAATAGATTATCTTTTATGCTACCGCCAAAAATAGCAGGATATTGTGGCAACATCACTACATTTCTTCTTAAGTCTACTGAATTTATCTCTTTTAAAGATTGATTTTCATAAAATATTTCTCCGTAGTCGCAACTAATTAGTTTGTTTAAGAGCTTTAGTAGTGTTGTTTTTCCACTGCCACTTTCCCCTACAATACAAGTCACTTTATGTTTTTTAATCGTAAGTTTTTTGATATCAAGGATATCTTTATATTTTACTTCTTTGAGCAAAAACATAGTCATTCCCCTTTTTTATTTATCTTTAATCTCTTTAAATAATTCATAGGCTTTTCTTCGAGCTTCCTCTAGCACTTCACTACCCAGTGTAGTGATCTTATAGTATTTTCGAATTTTACCATCTATGTTTTTTTCTTCTTTTTCTAAAACCCCCTTAGCTTCCATTTTATGAAGTAAGGGATAAAGCGTTCCTGGACTCATATCATACCCATGTTCTTTAAGTTCGTCCATCATCCAGGCACCGTAGAAAGGTTCTTGTTTTGCATGATGAAGTATGTGAATTTGTATAAAACCTAAAAAAAACTTTCTTAAAATCTGATCCTGCACTTTTACTCCCCCCTAGTATATAAAATATATAGTTCATATTTCGAATTTCGATATCGAAATATGATACGATTATACCATACTAATTTGTTTTCCTCAATAGTGTTTCTCTTATAGATGCGCGCTTCTAAAGTTAAATTTTAATATACACGGTCTACGGTTTCACAGCAAAACCGTGGGTTGCAAATGTAGCCCTTAGCATATTAAGATTTAAGGGCGCACATCTATAACATGTGGATGTTAAAGAAATTTAAAAATTAATTGGTTGATAAAAAAGCTCCTATGCTAGATTTAGAATCTAGTATAGAAGCTTTTTTATATAACTTCAAATGAATTATTAGTTAATCGCTAATGATCGGCTGACTTTTATTTGGATTGCATGTCACACCACGAAGCTACTTGGTTTTTACCTTTTTCCTTAGCATACAATAATGCTTTATCGGCTCTTTTCATCAGCATCTCTTTATTAACAGGTTCATCTAAGTCCCGTAGACTGCTAATTCCTACACTAAGAGTGACTTGGTTAGGCATTTGATCAAATGTGTTTTTGAAGGAGATGCTTTTTTTATTTAGCCAATCTATAAGCTGATTTTTAAAGGATGAGGCGGTAGTTGGCTCATCAGGATTAGTCTCTTTAGTAGAGGCAACTTCTCTGCTAGATATATTAAAAGAATGCTTAGCTACTTTATCCTTGAGCCTTTCCATTAAACTTCTTGCCATTTCAATATTTGTCTCAGGAAGGATTATTACCAATTCATCGCCGCCATAACGAGCCAAGATGTCGCTATCTCTAATATTTTCTTGCAACATAGTACTGACGGTTTGTAATATATGATCCCCCACCATATGACCATAGCTGTCGTTGTGCTTTTTAAAATTATCAATATCTATTAAGATAAGACTTAGATCACGTTGATACCTTTTGGCTCTGATTATTTCCTTTTCTAGAGACTGTTGGAAGTATCGGTGATTGTAAAGCCCTGTTAGTTCATCTCTAATGGCTAGGTTTTGCATAGACTGATGAAGTAAAGCGTTTTTTATTGACATAGATAGTTGAGATATAAGGGTTTCTACAAGGTTACATTTTTCTTGGGTAAGAGGCTGATTTGTAGCTATATTAATTACTCCTATGCATTTCTTTTTTGAACCTAATGGTATGGCATATAGAGATTTAAAACCTTCTTTTTGGCAGGGTATGATTTTAAACTGACGGTCCTCATTTACATCTGCCACCAGCAAAGGTGTTCTCTCTTGAAAAGCTCTGCCGGCTATGCCTTCTCCTACTTTAAAACTTATATTAGCGACGGTTTCTTGAGATAAGCCTCTAGAAGCCTTGATTTTTAACAGTTCATCCTCTTCATCAAAGAGCATTAGTGAGCAGGAGGTTGCATCAGTAATATGGGAAAGATTTTTTAATCCAATCTCCATCACCTGGTCAATTTGGATACTTGCGGCAATTTGTTGACTGGTTTCATACAAAGTATCCACCCGCTTTTTCTCTTTTCGTAATTCCTCTGTCAGCTTAGTGTTATTGATGGCTAATGCGATTTCGCTAGACATGGTTTTTAGCAATAATAAGTCTTTTTCCTCAAAGTGGACGCTTTGATAACTACCTAAAACAAGAACACCTAATTTCTCGCCATAGACTTTTAATGGGATAGTTAACTGCGACTTACATCCAGCAACACATTTAATGTATCGTTTGTCTTTTTGTACATCCTCAGTAAGAAAGGCTTCCCCCTCTTGAATTGCATAACCAACTAAACCTTCCCCCATTCGGAAACTAGTTTTATAGATAAACTTTTCATCTACATTTGCACTGGCCACCAATTGGAGATGATTGTCTTCTAAAAGAAATACTAAGGCAAAATCTCCCTTTAAGTGGGTATTAATTCTAGCCATCACTGTATCCAATAATTCTTGCAAGGATGAAGATGTATGTATCGTTAAAGCGGTGTCATATAAGATTTGGCTCTCCAACGTGACGATATCGATATATTTATGTAACTTACTAACTATATACATAGCGGATATTGATTCTTCAGGGAAAGTATTATTATCTAATTTATAGAGATTATCTCTATAGATATTTTCTAAAGACCTATAGACTTTATCAAAGATTTTAAATGAATAGATGATAGTAGCAATACTTCCAAGAGAAAGCATCAAATAAATGCTTCGCCATAAAAGATGCCACTCATTAGGCTGCGGTAATAATTCTACTAAGACCAAAAGCATCGTTAACAAGGACATTATTACAAAAATAGAAGAAATATAAAGCCAATGTTTTGAAAAAGAACTTTTTTTATGCAACAAATTATTTTTGCCTCCTTAGTATAAGTAATTTTCTATTGGACGACTATTTATCCTTCGGTGTATTGCTAAGACGCCACTTTAAACAGTGGGAGATCAAGCACTACATCTTCTAAATAAATTCGGCTGCAATTCAGAAGCAGTAAAAACGCTCCCTGAATTTAGTCTCATTTTATTTTAACTTACTATGAATTTTTTGCAAGCAAAAAAGTTCTTTAAATAATGATGGAACAAATAATTGTCCATATACTTGCTAGACCGGATTTTCTTAAAAAATTGCTATTTAGTTTGTTTTTAATCTTGACAGTATCAATTAAGTATAATATGATTCAATTAATAAAATTCTTAATCAAAAGGAGTAGAGAATGGATCAAATCCTGCAAATATTTAAAGCACTTAGCGATGAAACGAGACTAAAAATATTAATTATACTTTCAAAAAAAAGAATATGCGGTAAAGGAATAGCAAAACACTTAGGTGTGTCTGAAGCAGCAGTGTCACAACATATAAGAGTTCTTAAAGAGGCAGGCATTATTGTTGGTGAGAAGGTAGGGTATTATGTTCATTACGATTTGCAAAAGTCAAAGCTTTCAGAAATAATAAAGTTTATTGAGGAAATGAATAATGATTATATAGTGAGTAGCTGCCAGTTAGGTATGCATATACCAAATGAATGCAGTATATCCTGCAAATCAAATCAAAATAAATGCTGTCAAAGGAATAATAAATAAAAATAAATTTAAACCTTTTGAGAGGACTGAGGCTATGAATAGTTATGTGATGTATATAGTAGTAATAGTGCTTTTAATCATTTCTAGTTTTAAAGATAAGAAAAAGACAAAATTAGCTCTAAAAAAGGCATGGAAATCCTTTGAAAATATTCTTCCTCAGTTTTTAGGGGTGATCATGTTGGTAGGTATACTGCTTGCTGCTTTTAATGCTGAAGTGATATCGAAAATAATAGGCAGTGAATCAGGATGGTTAGGTGTGATTTTTTCCGCTGTTGTTGGTGCTATTACATTAATTCCTGGATTTGTAGCATTTCCTACAGCAGCTATGCTATTAAATAGTGGGGCAGGTTATATGCAAATAGGCGCCTTTGTATCCGCACTGATGATGGTAGGTGTTGTAACCGCACCTGTTGAAATGAAGTATTTTGGCAGACGGCTCACTATTATGAGAAACGTATTGGCATTTTTGTTTTCCTTTGTTGTAGCATATATTATCGGAAAGGTGGCTGGTGGAATATGGTTTTATTAAAGAAATATAGGTTTTTTCTTACTACTACCTTTATTATGCTCCTTATATTTCTTATAAATAAAGAAATGGCAGCAAAAGCTATGAACATCACGGGTTATAGTTTTAAAGAAATGATTTTAGTGATACCGCCAGTTTTTGTACTTCTAGGTCTGCTAGATGTATGGGTTCCAAAGGAAATAATGATGAAATATATGGGAGAGAAATCTGGTGTTAAAGGGATTGTTTTAGCGATTATACTGGGCTCAGCAGCAGCAGGACCGTTGTACGGTGCATTTCCTATAGCAGCTGTATTTATGAAAAAAGGCGTGAAATTTAGTAACGTATTAATTTTTATAGGGGCATGGTCTACTACAAAAATACCGATGTTCTTATTTGAGCTTTCTGCATTAGGGGGAAAATTTGCCATCACGAGATTGCTTGTAGATATTCCAGGAATTATTTTAATGGCTTATATCTTATGTTTCTTTGTAGATACAGAGGAAATAAAAAGAATCTACGAAAATGCTGAAGCAATGTAAAGTGTGATACGTGCTACGGGGCTCCTGCCCCTAAAACCATCTGCTTGAAATCTTTACAATAGAATATGGAATTTTTTTTATTAAAAACTACTTTTCCGTGATAGAAACAATCATTGAAAAAGTAGTTTTTTATTTTTAGTACCAATAGATAAAAAGGTATTGCAAAACAAAGCAAATACAAGGTGCACTAAAGATGATTGCAAATATAGAACATAGTACCTAAGCACCATAAATTATACATGAAATAAAAAATATTCTAAAAAAAGAAAAAAATGGGTTGCCTTTTATGTCGAGTTTTGTTATTATCATAACAAAGATGTTCTACAATTACGATATATGTTCTATAATTAAGAACAACTCGGAAAAATTTCGCAAAATATAAACTTAAATAGATAAAAGCTTGTAATTAGTAATGTTTATTAATTTGAAAAAAACATAAAAATTTTATTCCCATAAAAGATAACGTTATCAACAAAATGTAGCGCAAAATAAAATAGGTGAAATATGTAAAAAAAATCTCATATATTGGAGAATTAAGGAAGATTATTCAAATAAATCGTTAATTATTAATCAATGACAACGATGTAATTAAGCATAAATAAATAAGATAAGAAAGGTGGTGACATTAAAAAATAGTAGTTAAGTAATGAAAAAAAGAGAGAAATTAGTTTTGTATCATTTAAATTTGAATTTATTACAGGGGGGAAAAATATGAAAAAAGGTTTTGCATTGGTAATTGCTTTAATGATGTTGATTTCTTTGATAGGATGTGGTAAACAGCAATCTACTGGTGGAGATGCTAATCAAGCAAATGGTGATTCAAAGGCAAGGGTATTAAGGATAGGTACAACAGCAGCTCCAGATGGACACTATGTAAGAGGTTTAGAAGTATTTAAAGAAAAGGTAGAAGAGTACTCTAATAACCAAGTAGAGGTTCAAATTTTCCACAGTTCTCAATTAGGAAATGAGAGAGACTTAGTTGAAGGCGTTGCTTTAGGAACCATTGAAATGGCTATTAGTTCATCAGGTCCGCTACCTAACTTTTCTTCAGACTTTATGCTATTTGATTTACCTTTCATCATAACAGATAGAGATAAAGCTTATGATGTTATGGATGGCGCCATTGGACAAGAGATATTAGCAACATTAGAGCCTTCCGGAATAAAAGCACTTGGTTTTTGGGAAAACGGATTCAGACATATTACAAATAGTGCTGAGCCAATCGTACATCCTGAAGACGTGCGAGGAATGAAGGTTCGAACCATGGAAAATCCAATTCATATCGAAACCTTTAGACATTTAGGAGCAACAGCTACACCTATGGCATGGAGTGAAGTTTTTACGGCATTACAACAGGGAGTAATTGACGGACAAGAAAATCCATTAGTTATTTTGGAAACAGCAAATGTA
This sequence comes from Clostridium formicaceticum, assembly GCF_001854185.1. Classification (NCBI taxonomy): domain Bacteria; kingdom Bacillati; phylum Bacillota; class Clostridia; order Peptostreptococcales; family Natronincolaceae; genus Andreesenella; species Andreesenella formicacetica. Next base: position 621,553 of record NZ_CP017603.1, on the reverse strand, counting down.
TATGAAGTACAAAAAAATGTATCTTTAACAGGGCACTTTTATTCTCCAGCTGTAGTGATGATTAATCAAGACCTGTTCAACAGCTTTTCACCAGAAATACAGGAAGCCATACTAAAGGCAGAAAATGAGGCTAGAGATTGGCAAAGAGATTACAGCAGAAGCTTAGATGAATCATTAATAGAAACATTACGTGGAAGAGGCATGGTTGTTACAGAAGTTGATAGTGCAGAATGGCAACAAGCTGTTATGCCTGTATATGATAAATTTACAGATCAAATCAATGCGGATTACATCAAAGCATTAACAGAATAGTTGGCCAGAGGTACAAAGGAATAGAGCACAATGCAAGATATTGTGCTCTATTCACCCAAAAAATAGGTTTAGAAAAATTGGTTTATTCAGTAACGTATCATTGTTATTTGCATGTTATATCTTCAAAGGAGGAAGAAGATGCGAAAAATACTTAGTATTATAGATAATTTTGAAGAAATTCTCATCACTATATTACTTCCACTAATGTGCGTTCTTGTTTTTATGGCTACCTTTTTTAGATACACACAGTTAGTAGCGGTGCCATGGGCGGAAGAATTAGCTAGATATATTTTGGTTTGGATTATATTCTTAGGAATAGGTACAGCCGCTAAAAAAAATGCACACTTTTCTGTACAAATTTTAGATGAAATTTCACCAAGTTTTTTTAAAAAAGTATTATACATCGTGAGAATACTTGTAGTTACTGCCTTCTGTCTAATCATTGTTTACTTGGCTTTTGGCATATTAAAAGCTCAGATGAGGATGGGACAGACATCTCCAGCGCTAGGGATACCTATATGGATGGCATACTTTTCTATACCGGTAGGATGCTTCTTGATGGTGGTTAGAACACTGCAATTTTCTATAAATAAATTTAAGAATGAATGGATGTCAAAGAATAAAGAAATTAAGGAAGGGGTGAGTTAATTGACAGTAGCATTATTTGGAACATTATTTTTGATGTTATTGCTGACTGTACCTATCGCAATATCCATGGGGGTAGCGGTACTAGTAGCCCTATATACAAGCGACGCTTTTACACCTTTGCTGGTGATTGTTCAAAGAATGTTTACGGCGGTAGATAACTTTCCCTTTATGGCAGTTCCTTTCTTTATATTAGCCGGGAATTTGATGGAAAAAGGAGGAATCTCCAAAAGACTTATCAGTTTCTCAAAAATGATTTTAGGAAAACTACCCGCCAGCTTAGCAATTATTACCACTGCAGCTTCAGCCTTTTTTGGGGCTATATCCGGTTCGAATCCCGCTACTGTAGCTGCAATTGGGGGGTTGATGGTTCCAGAAATGGTGAAGGTAGGATATCCCAAGGATAAAGCGGCAGCTATTGCTGCATCTTCTGGTACTTTAGGGGTAATTATTCCTCCAAGTATTTCTATGGTTACCTATGGGGTAACAGCTTCAGTATCTGTTGGTACGATGTTTATAGCAGGGATTATTCCAGGTTTATTATTGGCAAGTGGCATTATTATCACCAGCATTATCACCTGTAGACAGTATGAAGAAAAAGATCAAAGTATATTTAGCCTGAAGGCATTTGGTTTGGCCTTCAAAGATGCTATTTGGGCACTATTGATGCCTGTAATCATATTAGGTGGCATCTATGGCGGAATTTTCACCCCAACAGAAGCCTCGTCAGTTTCTTGTATCTATGCGTTGATTGTTAGCCGATATATTTATAAAGAAATAAGCTATAAAGATTTACCAAAGATTTTTTCTAAGTCTGCCACCAGTACAGCTGTTGTGTTATTTATTGTGGCTTTATCTGCCCCCTTCTCCTGGTTGATGACTAGTGCAGGCTTACCAACACAAATTGCGCAGACCATGTTAGGAACACTGCAAAACAGGTTCTTAATACTGTTTATGATTAATGTCGTTCTATTGCTTTTAGGATGCTTTTTAGAGACACAATCTATTATTTTATTAATGACACCTATGCTATTACCATTAGCTGCACAATTAGGCATTCATCCAGTTGCACTAGGAATCATTATGATTATTAATACTTCTATAGGAATGATCACACCACCTATGGCAGTAAACTTATTCGTAGCCACTGAAATCTCAAAAATAACCCTGGAACAGATTAGTAAAAGAATTCTTCCGTTTTTATTTGCAGAAACACTGGTTTTGTTACTACTAACTTATTTTTCAGATATTATTATGTGGTTACCAAGTGTTTTAAGTTAATGGGGTTGAATCGTAAATTAGCACACTGGATTTATTTAAGTTAAAGGATAAGTATATAAAACATTAAAGGAGGAACTATCATGAGAAGTCATACCACAACAAAAGGTTTAGAAAGAGCAACCCATAGAGCCTTATACTATGCTATGGGTTATTTACCAGAACAATTAGACAAGCCGTTAGTCGCTGTTGTAAATAGTCACAATGAGACAATGCCTGGCCATGTACATCTAGATACTATAGCAAAAGCAGTAAAGGAGGGAATCCTAGCAGCAGGGGGAACACCTATTGAATTTCCAACCATTGCCTTGTGTGATGGTATTGCCCAAGGTAACTATGGCATGCATTACCCTTTAGCCAGTAGAGAGTTGATATGTGATTCTATTGAATGTATGGTGAATGGTCATTCCTATGATGCCATGGTACTAATAACAGAATGTGATAAAATCACACCTGGTATGCTTATGGCTGCAGCTAGGTTAAATATTCCTGCTATTATGATTAGTGGGGGCCCAATGCAGACAGGCTTCCATTGTGGAGAAGAGGTGGGCTATACAGATTTGATGGAGGCCCAAGGTTTAGTACAAAGAGAGCTTATGACGAAGGAAGAACTGGCTGAGTTTGAACAAAATGCATTACCAGGATGTGGCGCATGTAACATTTTAGGAACAGCCAACTCTATGAACTTCTTATCAGAAGCTCTAGGTTTAACCTTACCGGGAAGCACGATCCCTGCTACATCAGGAAGAAGGATTGCTTTGGCAAAAGAAACCGGCATGAAGATTATGGAACTTTATGAGAAAAACATAACACCTAAAGATATTTTAACCAAAGAGGCCTTTTATAATGCATTAGTAGTAGACATGGCCATCGGTGGTTCTAGTAATACATTGATTCACTTACCAGCAGTGGCAAATGAAGCAGAAGTGGAATTTGATATGAAGATGGTGGAGGAAGTATGTGCCAAAACACCTCATTTAGTAAAGCTAAAGCCAGCTGGAGCACATTTCCCAGCAGATTTACATAGAGCAGGTGGAATTACAGCATTGATGGGACAACTGATGGAGGCTGGATTGTTGCAAGATGCCTTAACAGCAACTGGCAAAAAAATATCAGAGAATGTAGCCAATGCAAAGGTGACAAATACAGATGTTATTCGTTCAATGGACAATCCTTATTCAGAGACAGGAGGCATTTCTTTATTATATGGTAATTTAGCACCGGATGGATCTGTTTGTAAAAAGGCAGCAGTACTGCCTAAGATGTTAGTACACAAAGGTCCAGCAAGAGTCTTTAATAAAGAAGAAGATGCTGTAAAAGCCATCTACGGTGGTGAGGTTGTTGAAGGTGAGGTAGTTGTTATTCGTTATGAAGGGCCAAAAGGTGGTCCAGGTATGAGGGAAATGCTATCCCCTACATCTGCTATCATTGGTATGGGCTTAGGTGAAAAAGTAGCTCTTATAACAGACGGAAGATTTTCAGGTGCTACAAGAGGGGCAGCTATTGGACATATTTCTCCAGAAGCAGCTGACGGTGGGCCAATAGCATTGATAGAAAATGGAGACATCATCAGTATAGATATACCAAAGGGAATACTCACTCTAGAAGTCAGTGATGAAGAGCTAGCCAAGAGAAAAGAAAATTGGGTAATGGAAAAGCCACCTGTAAAGAAAGGAAGTTATTTAGATAGATATTCAAAATTAGTGGATTCTGCCATGACAGGAGCCATCTTTAAAAGATAGAAGAATCATGAATATCGTAAGGATGGAGGGAGAATCGTTATGAATACAACGAAGGGAATTCTTCAATCGGTAGGAAGAGCCGTAGAGGTTTTAAAATGTTTTGCTGAACATGGAGAGCTAGGTGTGACAGAAGTCAGCAAGTTGATGGATCTTCATAAAAGTACTACATATGGATTAATAGCTACATTAGAAGCCTATAAACTGCTAGAGCGAAGTGCAGTCAATGAGAAGTATAAGCTGGGCATTGAACTGTTTCGTTTGGGAACAAAGGTAAAAATTGATTTGAAAGAAATAGCTAGTCCTTATTTAGAACAATTAGCTAATCATTATAAAGAAACTGTACATTTAGTTATTCGTGACGATTGCCATGTCCTTTACCTAGACAAAATTGAAAGTCCCCACTCTATGAGAATTTGCTCAAGAGTAGGGGAACGGTTACCATTGTTTTGCACCGGGGTAGGTAAAGCAATTTTAGCTAATTTAGATGAGCACGAAATAAAGAGTGTGCTTGATAGAACGAAGCTTACCAAGTGTACAGAGCACACGATCGTTAAGAAAAATCAATTGATAGAGCATTTAAAGAAAGTACAGGAGCAAGGGTATGCAGAGGATAGTGAAGAGTTGGAGCTAGGGTTACACTGTATTGCGGCACCAATATTTGATTGTAATAGTAAACCCCTTGCTGCCATCAGTGTGGCAGGGCCTGTCTTTAGAATGACGCAGGAAATACAGCAGGAAATTATTAAAACCCTTATAGAGGTTACCTCAGATATATCTCAAAAATTAGGTTGTCAGCCTAAGTTGTCGAAGACACTAGAAGGATCAGAAGAATAAATTAATCATCAAAATATTTAAGAAAAGGATGTGTGAGAAAATGAGTAAGCAAAAAATAACAATTCCAGAATTACAAGAGAAAAAAGTAAAAGGTGAAAAGTTTAAAATGATTACCGCCTATGACTATCCAATGGCTTCTATTATTGATAAATCAAGTGCAGAATTAATATTAGTAGGGGACTCGCTTGGTATGGTTATTCAAGGTCATGATAGCACAGTGCCAGTAAATATTGAAGATATGATTTATCATGTAAAGCTGGTGAGAAGAGGGGCACCCAATACCTTTATCGTAGGAGATATGCCCTTTTTAGCTTACCAAGCATGTGAAAAAGAAGCGATTAGAAATGCTGGGCAATTGCTTAAAAGTGGCGCTGACTGTGTAAAAATGGAGGGTGGTCTTACAATTGTAGACAAGGTAAAAGCAGTTGTAGATGCAGGCATTCCCGTAATAGCTCACATCGGTTTGACACCACAAACAGCTTCTATGGTAGGTGGATTTAAAGTGCAAGGGAAAAGTGAAGAGGGGGCACAAAGACTTATTGATGAAGCAATCGCATTAGAAAAGGCAGGTGCTTTTGCAATTGTATTGGAGTGCATTCCTACCCCATTAGTAAAAATTATTGATGAGAAAATAAGCATTCCAACAATCGGTGTTGGGGGAGGGCCACATACTACAGCACAAAATCTAAATGCTTATGATTTAGTAGGCATCTTTGATAAATTTGTTCCTAAGTTTGTAAAGCAATATGGACAACTAGGAAGCCAGATGCTAGATATATTCAATACATGGTGCAGCGAAATTGATAGTGGTGTATATCCAGAACCCAAACATGGATTTACAATGAAGGATGATGAGTTGAAAAAGCTGTACTAATTTGGATAGAAGCTTGTTGATAGACTTTTTACATAATTTAAGTTACTAAAATCAAAAGGATGGTGTTTAGAATGGCAAAAAAATCGATTCATGACTTTCACAAAATGGTGGCAGAAGGAGAAAAAATAACCTATCTTACTGCTTATGACTATCTAACTGCAAAAATGATGGAAAAAGCAGGGGTAGAGATGCTTTTAGTTGGAGATTCATTAGGGATGGTATCCTTGGGCTATGATACAACCCTACCAGTAACCTTAGAAGATATGATTCATCACTGCAAAGCTGTTCGCCGTGGTGCTCCTGATACATTTATTGTTGGGGATATGACCTATATGTCTTATCAAATTTCTAATCAACAGGCTGTAGAGAATGCAGGAAGATTAATTAAAGAAGGTGGCTGTGATGCAGTTAAACTAGAAGGCGGCGGTCCAGAAATAGCTGGTAGAATAAAAGCCATCAATGATGCTGGTATTCTTGTGATGGGACACATTGGATTAACACCGCAGTTTATGGGACAACAGGGTGGCTACAAAGCACAGGGTAAAAGTGCTCAGGCTGCAGTAAACATTGTCAATGAAGCCAAAAGAATTGAAGAAGCAGGTGCCTTCAGTATCCTGGTAGAAGGTGTACCAGCTCCTGTAGGTAAGGCGATTACTGAAAGAAGCGGTATCCCTATTTTAGGTATTGGTGCTGGATCTTATACCCATGGACAATTACTAATCTATGCGGATATGATTGGACTATATGATAATTTTACGCCAAAGTTTGTAAAACAATATGCCAATGTGAATGAAATCATGACAAATGCCTTTAAAGAATATTATAAAGAAGTAAAAGAGAAAAACTTCCCGATTGATGGAGAACATACTTATAATATGAAGGCAGAGGAAGAAAAAGAGTTTTTAAACCTGTTAGAAAAGAATGCTTAAAATAAAAAACAGCTGATATCCTCCCCTTTAAAGCAGATAGGAAAAACTGAAAACTATCTGCTTTAAGGGGATTTTTTCATGTGAAAAAACATCGAATATACTAATGAAAAATAGGAATATTAAATAGCAACCTACTTACACTACATCCTCGAAGTAAATTTGCCTATAATTTAGTGGGAGTAAAAACTCCCTTGAATGAAGTCTCATTTTATAGATAATTCACATAAATCATAGCATTAAAAGAGAATTTATATTACAATAAGACTAATAAAGAAAATTGTATGAGAATCAGGAGGAAAGATATGATATCAGAAAAAATAGTAAATAATTTAAGTAGATCTTCGTGGATCAGGGCGATGTTTGAGGAAGGGGCAAAGCTTGCACAAAAATACGGTGCTGATAAGGTATATGATTTTAGTTTAGGGAATCCTTATGCGGAACCTCCTGTAGAGGTTACGGAGGCTCTGAAAAAATATGTATTAAGCGAAGAAAAAGGGCTACATAGATACATGAACAATGCAGGATTTCCTGAGGTAAGAGAAAAGATAGCCAAGTCTCTAAAGAACCAAAGTGGTGTTACATTGACACAGCAAAATGTGGTGATGACAGTTGGTGCTGCAGGGGGATTAAATGTTGTTTTAAAATCCATTCTTAATCCTGAAGAAGAAGTTATCGTTTTTGCGCCATATTTTGTGGAATATAGCTTTTATGCAGACAACCATGGTGGAAAAACCGTTGTTGTTCCACCGGATGTAACTACCTTCGAGCCAGATTTGAGAGCCTTTGAAGATGCGATTACACCAAAAACAAAGGCGGTGATTATTAATAATCCCAACAATCCTACAGGTGTTATTTATCGAGAAGAAAAGTTAAGGGCTATTGCTGAAGTCATAGAAAGAAAAGAAAAAGAATATAATGCAACGATATTTGTAATCTCTGATGAACCCTATGGTGAGATTGTTTATGATAACTTCAAGGTACCAAGTATACTTTCGATTTTCAAGAACGGTATCATTATTAATTCCTTTAGTAAGTCTCTTGGGCTAGCTGGAGAAAGAATTGGCTACATTGCTGTAAGCAGCAAAATAGAAAAGGTAGATATGTTAGTAGATGCATTAACCTTCTGCAACCGTACGCTTGGTTTTGTGAATGCTCCGGGATTGTTTCAAAAAGTTGTAGGAGATGCTTTAGAAGCAAAGGTAGATGTTGAAGCCTACAAAAAGAGAAGAGATTTTCTGTATGATCATTTTACAAGACTTGGATTTGAATGTGTTAAACCACAGGGGGCATTTTATCTCTTTCCTAAAGCCTTTATGGAGGATGATATAGCGTTTGTGAAGCGTGCACTAAAATACAATTTATTGCTGGTACCAGGAACTGGTTTTGGGTGCCCTGGATACTTTAGAATTTCCTACTGTGTAAAATTTGATATGATTGAAAATTCCATCGATGCCTTTGCTAAATTGGCGGCGGAATTTAAGTAGGGAAAGTACACTGTAATCATTAAAGGAGGAAGCTTGTTTTATGGGAAGAATATATAACTTTTCTGCAGGACCAGCAGTATTGCCAGAAGCGGTGTTGAGGGAAGCTGCAGAAGAGATGTTAGACTATCGGGGTACGGGTATGTCAGTGATGGAGATGAGCCATCGCTCTAAGGCTTTTGAAGAAATTATTGCAGATGCTGAAAAAACATTAAGAGAGCTAATGAATATTCCAGATCATTATAAGGTACTGTTTCTGCAGGGGGGGGCATCTCAACAATTTGCAATGATTCCAATGAATCTAATGAAAAATAGAGTTGCAGACTACATTCATACAGGGCAATGGACGAAAAGAGCCATCGCTGAAGCAAAAATGTATGGAAAAGTAAATGTTATTGCTTCCTCAGAAGATAAAACTTTTTCCTATATCCCAGAGGTAAAGAATTTGAAAATTTCTGATGATGCAGATTATATTTATATATGTCATAACAACACAATCTATGGAACAAAATACAATGCGCTTCCAGAAGTTGGAGATAAACTATTAGTAGCTGACATGTCATCAGACATACTATCTGAGCCAGTAGATGTATCTAAATATGGGGTGATTTTTGCAGGTGTCCAAAAGAATATTGGGCCTGCAGGCGTTGTGGTGGTCATCATTCGTGAAGATTTGATTACAGAGGATGTATTACCGGGTACTCCAACGATGTTAAGGTATAAGATTCATGCAGATAACGATTCATTATATAACACGCCGCCAGCCTATGGCATATATATATGTGGTAAAGTATTTAAATGGATCCAAAATATAGGCGGTCTAGCTGCTATGAAGAAAATTAATGAAGAAAAGGCCTCTATATTATATGACTATCTTGATTCCAATAATATGTTCAAAGGAACCGTTGTAAAAAAAGATCGGTCTTTAATGAACATACCTTTTGTCACTGGTTCGGAGGAATTAGATGCTAAGTTTGTAAAAGAAGCCAAAGCACTGGGCTTTGAAAATCTAAAAGGTCATAGAACTGTTGGCGGTATGAGGGCCAGTATATATAATGCCATGCCAATAGAAGGTGTTGAAGCTTTAGTTGATTTTATGAAAAAATTTGAAAGAGAAAATAGAAGATAGAAAAAGGTTAACGACAATCTCCCTTATGCTTAACGCTTTAGCGATAGATATGAAGGGAGATATTTTTATGAACACAGGCATGTTCTAATAATTTTATTAATTTTCTGAGAAATTTGTTGAAAAAAATCATTTTATGGTTTAAAATGGTAATATTATAACATGAACTTTGTGAATAAGATAACATATAAATATACGCCTATTTAAGGGCGTATACCTGTAAGTGGACAAGTTGTGTTAATAGGTCTGTTTCATAAAAGAATGAATACATATATAGACTGCAGACTATATAAAAGGAAAATAAATATAGCTGTGTTTTGACAGGTATGTGATCATTCTAAGATGAAACTGGCTTTATTATATGGATGTTTTTATAATATGGGGGGGAACCAAATGAAAAAGAGTAAAAAAATATGGGCATTGTTTTTAGCAGCAGTACTAATTTTTACTGTTGTGGGATGCAGTTCAAATGAAACAGCAGGTGGAGATGATACTACTACAGGTACCGAGGATTTTAAAGTAGGGGTAATTCATATCGGAGATCCTGCTGAAGGTGCAGGCTATACTTTTGCTCATGATCAGGGAATTGTACAGATGCAGCAAGCATTAGGTTTATCTGATGCGCAGATTATCCGTAAAAACAATATTGCTGATGGTGATGCAGTTGCTACAAGAACTGCCATTGAAGAATGCATTGAAGAAGGTAGCAAAATTATTTTTGGTACAAGCTGGGGTTATATGGATACTATGGAAGAGATGGCGGAAGAATATCCAGATATTGTTTTCTCACATGCAAGTGGATATAAGAGCAACGGTAAAAATTTCAACAACTATTTTGGCCGTATCTATGAAGCTCGTTACTTATCAGGAGTTGCAGCAGGTTTGAAAACAGAAACAAATAAGATTGGTTATGTAGCAGCGATGGGGCAAGATAACTCAGAGGTTACAGGAGGAATCAATGCTTTTGCAATGGGGGTTGAATCTGTGAATCCTGATGCAAAAATTTATGTAAAGGTTACAAACACATGGTTTGATCCTACTTTAGAAGGACAGGCAGCAGAAGCTTTGTTAGACCTTGGTGCTGATGTTATTACCCAACATCAAGATACTACTGCACCTCAGCTTGCAGCCCAAAGTAGAGGTGTGTGGAGTGTTGGCTATAACTCTGATATGACAAAAGATGCTCCAAAGGCCCATCTAACAGCACCTATTTGGAATTGGGGGGTATATTATACACAGGCAGCAAAAGCTGTTATGGAAGGAACTTGGACAGCTGAAAATTACTTTGGTGGTATGGCAGAAGGTATGGTGGACATTTCTCCTCTTTCAGAGAATTGTGCAGAAGGTACAGGAGAAAAAATTGATGAAGCAAAGGCTAAGATTGTAGATGGTTCATTTAAAGTATTTGAAGGTGAGCTTTATGATAATCAAGGAAATAAAGTTTGTGAGGAAGGTCAGGTTCTTACTGATGGAGAGATTACAGGTGCTATGAACTGGTACTATAGAAATGTTATTGTAGAATAAGATAACTGGGCAGGTGGCAGCGTGAACAAGAAGACAGCGATTGAACTAAAAGAAATCACAAAAACCTTTGGAACGGTAATAGCAAATAATAAAGTAAATATATCTGTCAAGCAGGGTGAAATTCTTGCCCTGCTTGGCGAAAATGGTTCTGGAAAAACAACGATTATGAACATGCTGTCAGGTATTTATCGTCCTGACAGCGGTTCTATTTTTGTGAAGGGGCAAGAGGTGATAATCAATTCACCAGAAGATTCTGCAAAACTAGGAATAGGAATGATTCATCAGCACTTTAAATTGGTCGATATCTTAACAGCAGCGGATAATATTATCCTAGGATCAAAAGAAAAAAGGGTGTGGTTATCAAAATCACGATTTCAAAAGATTGGGGAAATCAGTGAAGCCTTTGGACTGGAAATAGATCCCCGAAAACATATCTATAATATGTCGGTTAGTGAAAAACAAACAGTAGAAATTTTGAAGGTCTTATATCGCAATGCAGATATTTTAATTTTAGACGAACCTACTGCTGTTTTAACACCACAGGAAATCACTGGTCTTTTTGATATTTTACGACGTATGCGGGATAATGGTTGTGCAGTGATTATCATTACCCACAAACTAAATGAGGTTTTAGAAATCAGTGATAGAGTAACTATTCTTAGAAAGGGAGAGAGTGTTGCTACTGTTAATACAAAAGAGACCAATGCGAAGGAATTGACGGAACTGATGGTTGGACGTGCAGTTGAGTTATCCATTGAACGTCCTAAAAATAATTTTCAAGAAAATTTATTGGAGATTCACCACTTGACGGTGGAAAATCAGGAAAATATCGAGGCGCTTAAAGATATCAGTTTTCAGCTAAATAAGGGAGAAATTCTTGGTGTAGCAGGGGTTGCAGGAAGTGGTCAGAAGGAGTTATGTGAAGCACTGGCAGGATTAATCCCTGTAAAAAAAGGGGCAGTTCTTTATCGTAATGAAAACATTGTGGGCATGAGTCCACACGATATTATAAAGCTGGGGATCAGCATGAGTTTTATTCCTGAGGATCGTCTTGGTATGGGGCTTGTAGCTTCTATGGGTATGATAGACAATATGCTTCTAAAAAACTATCAAAATAGTAGAAGGGGACCTTTTATCAGCAAAAAGTCCGCAAGAGAATTGGCAAAAAGGCTGGTAGAACAGATGCAAATTGTAACCCCCAGTATAGAGACTCCCGTAAGACGATTGTCGGGGGGGAATGTACAAAAGGTATTGCTTGGTAGAGAGATTGAGTCTGACCCTAATGTGTTAATTACTGCCTATGCTGTCAGAGGCCTTGATATTAATTCTTCCTATGCCATATATGATGCTTTGAATGAACAGAAGCAAAAAGGTGTTGGTATATTATTTATCGGAGAAGACTTGGATGTAATGTTGGAGCTGTGCGATAGGATTATGGTCTTGTGCCATGGAAGGATAACAGGAATCGTAGATGCAAAATCAGCCACAAAAGAACAGATTGGTTTAATGATGGCGGATGCAGTTTTGGATAAGGAGGAAATAAAGTATGAGCAATACTGCGGATAAGCTACCTCGCCGTGAACCGTTGATTAGGATTGCAAAAAGAGAGGAATTACAAGGAAAGCAGGTTGCTCTGTTGTACATACTAGCATTTATTGCAGCAATTATTACAGGAGGGTTGTTTTTGTTTTTGTTGGGCTTAAACCCAATAAAAGCTTATATAACGATTATAGACGGAGCGTTTCGAAGTAAAATAGCAATTCAAGGGACTGTAAGAATTGCCATCCCTCTTTTGATTAGCTCACTTGGGATTACACTGGCATTTAAAATGAAGTTTTGGAATATTGGTGCAGAGGGACAAATCATTATGGGGGGAATCTTTGCCACCTATTTTGCGTTGTTTCACAGCGACTGGCCTCATGGTATATTAATTGCTGTCATGCTGGTTGCAGGCATGGTAGGAGGCGGATTATGGGCATTGATTCCAGCCTTTTTTAAAACAAAGTTTGGAACCAACGAAACTTTGTTTACGCTGATGCTTAACTATATCGCTTTATATATGATTAAATATTTGACAGAAGGACCATGGCTTGATCCAAATGCTGGAGGTTTTCCTAAAATTGCATCCTTTCATGCTAATGCAAGACTCGATAGAGTATTTGGTGTTCATGCGGGATGGGTGATAGGATTAATATTTGTTGTTTTTATTTTTATTTACCTAAAATTCTCAAAGCATGGCTATGAAATTAGTGTTGTTGGAGAAAGTCAGAATACAGCAAAGTATGCGGGAATCAACGTTAAGAAGGTAATCATGCGCACAATGTTTTTAAGTGGAGGTATTTGTGGGATAGCAGGCATGGCACAGGCAACAGGTGCTGCTTACACACTAAGCGAAGGAATAGCAGGGGGTGTGGGCTTTACCGCTATTATTGTAGCCTGGTTGTCCTATTTGAATCCAATCTTAATTTTAGTTGTAACCATATTATTTAGTATTTTAGAAAAAGGATGTAGTGTTATGCAGAGCGCATTTGGTTTATCAGCTGCAGTATCTGCTATTCTGCAAGGGATTATTTTGTTTTTTATTCTTGGGTTTGATTTCTTCCGAAAATATCAATTTATTTTCCGTAAAAGATTAAAAGGGGGACAGACTTCATGATGCTGGTTAATTTTTTGTTTGCTGCAGTTAAAGCGGGAGTGCCTCTTCTTTTTGGAACAACAGGGGAGATCATGAACGAAAAAGTGGGACATCTCAACCTGGGGGTTGAAGGTATGATGTTTATGGGGGCCTTTAGTGGTTTTTTTGTTGGATATCATACCGATAATGTAATACTTGCTTTGCTAGCTGCTGTATTAGCAGGAATGTTCGGAGCGTTAATCTATGCTTTCCTTACAGTGACGATGATGGCAAATCAAAATGTAACAGGACTTACCTTAACGATTTTTGGATCAGGCTTTGCCAGGTTCTTTGGAGAAATTATGATTGCTAAGTCTGTGGATGGTTCTCCAAAGCTATCTACTAGGTTTGTAGCAGCCTTGAGTGAAAAAACCATACCTGTCTTAGGGGAGGTTCCTGTCATAGGAAAGCTATTGTTTTCTCACAATCCTCTAGTATACCTTTCTGTGATTATCGCTATTGTATCCGGTATTTATATTAAGCATACGAAGGCAGGCCTAAATATGCGGGCGGTGGGCGAGAATCCGGCTACCGCAGACGCAGCAGGGATTAATGTCACCTTAGTAAAATATGTACATCTTCTAATAGGCGGTGGTATCTGTGGATTAGGCGGTGCTTATCTGTCTTTAATCAACGGTGGCGGTGTTTGGAATAATAATTCTGTCAATGGACAAGGTTGGATTGCTGTAGCACTAGTTATATTTGCAAGCTGGAGTCCAGTGAAGGCTATTTTAGGTTCTCTGATATTTGGCGGCTTTAGCATTCTTCAATTTTACATCAAAAAAAGTATGATTCATCTGCCAAATGCTTTTTATGTGATGCTTCCATTTTTGATTACTGTTCTTATATTGATTATTACTTCTATGCAAAAATCCAAAAAACATGCGCAGCCTGCTGCTTGTGGTGAAAATTATTTTAGAGAAGAAAGGTAAGATCGCAAAGCTAAAGAACCTAATTTACAGTAAAATACTACCTGGTTGCATGGCAAAAGACTCATTTATTTCGGCTATACAAAAATAATGAGTCTTTTATTTTATTATAACATTATAGTATTCAAAACCAGCTAATTTAAATCTTAATATAGTTGAAATTATCATAATTTAGATGGCTAGATGTCAAAAAGTAAAAATAAAGACACCCAAAGTTTGGTGTCTTTATTACTTATAAATTTTAAATTAAGAAATTAATTAATTATTTATATAAAGATGTGATTAAAATTGCTTTAACATTGTAACTTCAATAGGTTTGCTTAGAAGTTCATCAGATTTTTCTGCAAAGACAGCTTTAAAATGAGGACTTTCAGCGTGATAATCTAGAGCAGCTTGATCTACATATTGTTCAAAAATAATAATTTCTGCGGCGTTTTCTACGGAAACATGAGGAATATAGGTGATACAGCCTGCTTCCTCCCGCGTGATTTTTGTTAAATGCGTGATTGCTTCAACTAGTTGAGCTTCTTTCCCTGGTAAGGCAGTAATTTTGGCAATTAAAGAAACCATTTTATATCCTCTCCTTAATTTAGATTTTGAGAATTAGGGTTGCACTAGATGTTTATATTTTATTATACCATATAGTGGATAAAAGCATAGTGAATTAAAAACAAAATTAAAAAAGGAGAACTTTTTTAAACATTTGAGTAATATAAATTGCAAACAAATTTCGACAGGCTTATGAGATATTTTAAGTGATTTCGTCGAATATTTCAGCAGTTTGTCGAACATTTAAGAAATGTACAAAAAAAACAGTATAATGAAACTATAGACAACTTAAATAGAAAAACGGTCGTATGCAAATGTAACCAAGTTTAAGTGAAAACAAGGTAAAGTGATGAAAATTAAAGGGGTAGGGAAAGAACAACTAGACAAAAAAATGGAAAAAGTAATCTGCTATCAGCTATAGTAGTTAATATATGAAAAGGGCAAACTTATTGAAAGGTAAGGACGCAAAGCCAAGGGCCTAAGTTCTGAAAGTAACATGGCAGCCGGTTGCATAAAATTATTGTTGTACACCCTTTTATCTAGATAAGTTAAAGATAGAAGGGTTTTTGTTAGATTCAACCAAAATAACTAAAATGGAGGCATTAAAATGAAAAGTATTAAAACAAAACTGATTCTTTATTTTTCTACCTTAATTTTATTATCATCTATTGCTTTGGGGGGGATTTCCATACAAAGAGCCAGCAAATTTCTTGCTGAAGAAGCTGAAAAAAGTTTGGCTTCCCTAGCATTTGAAGCTTCGAGACTAGCGGAGAGTCGTGTCGAAATTCAAAAAAGCACCTTGGAAATGATAGCAGCAAGGACAGACATCCAAAGCATGAACTGGGAGGAACAACAGTCTGTGTTGAAAAGGCAAGTGGAAAGAACAAATTTTTTTGATCTTGCTGTTGTCCACCCTGATGGCACAACTTATCATTTAGATGGTACAACAAGTCAGTTAGGAAATACAGACTATATAAAAAGAGCTCTAAAGGGAGAGGTAAATGTATCGGACTTGTTGGTTATTGAAAATAGACCTATTTTAATGTATGCTGCCCCTATTGAGGAGAAAGGTCAAGTAGTAGGCGTTTTAGTAGGTTATAGAGAGGGAATTGCTTTAAGTAATATTATAGAAGACACTGGTTATGGTAATGGTGGCTATGCGTATATGATCAATCGCCAGGGGACAATCGTGGCTCATCCGGAGCGTGATAGAGTATCGGATCAGCATAATCCAATTCAAGAAGCACAGTATGATGAAAGTGAAAAATCTGTAGCAGCACTCTTTGAGAAAATTTTAGAAGAAAAGACTGGCATCAGCAGCTATACGCTTGAAGGAAATAGTCTATATGCTGGGTATGCGCCTATCGAAGATACTGATTGGATCGTAGTTATTACTGCCAATGAGGAAGAGGTTTTATCTGCAGTTCCTTCATTACAAAAAGCTATTCTATTGTTTACGGTGATTGTTTTGCTAGTAAGCATAACGATTGCGTATTTCATTGGTAATTCCATAACAAAACCGATCATTAAAACGGTACAACTTTCAGAAAAGATAGCAAGTTTAGATATTACAGGAGATATAACGGGGGATCTTCTTCAAAAGAAAGATGAGATTGGGGTATTATCAAAAGCACTGCAAAGCATCACGGATAGTCTTAGAGAAATTACTAGGGAAATGAATCATTCCTCCCAACAGGTAGCTGCTGCTTCAGAAGAACTATCTGCTACATCGCAACAGTCAGCAGCGGCCGCTGAAGAAGTATCAAAAACAATAGAAGAAATAGCCACCAGCGTTGCTAATCAAGCGGAAAGTACAGAAGAAGGTTCCTCAAAAGCTATTTTACTAGGGAAGACTATAGAAAAAGATCAGATATCTATGAAAAATTTAAATGATTCTTCCAATAAGGTAGCAGAAGCAGTTGATAAGGGATTAAAAGAAATTAATAATTTATTAAAGATAACAGAAGAAAGTAACAGTGCAACAAAAGAGATTTATGACGTTATCTTAAAAACCAACGATAGCTCTAACAAAATTGTAGAAGCCAGCAGTGTAATTGCTTCTATAGCAGAGCAAACGAATTTATTAGCTTTAAATGCTGCTATAGAGGCAGCAAGGGCAGGAGATGCAGGGAGAGGATTTGCAGTAGTAGCTGAAGAGATTAGAAAATTAGCAGAACAATCAGCCGCTTCTACAAAAACCATCGATGGTATCGTTGCCGAGTTGCAAGGTAATGCTGAAGATGCTGTAAAGACAATGGAAAGGGCAGTCAGTATATCTAAAGAGCAAACAGATAGCGTAAATAGCAGTAAAGACAAATATATGTTAATAGATGAGGCAATGAAGGGTGCAGAAAAAGCCATGGAGGAGTTAAACCTTTCAGCCGATGAGATGATAAAGATGAAAAATGAGATACTGAACACCTTACAAAATCTTTCTGCTATTGCAGAAGAAAATTCAGCAGCTGCTAAACAAGCTGCAACATCTATGGAGGAACAGACTGCTTCTACAGAAGAGATTGCAAGTGCCAGTGAGAATCTATCAAATTTAGCACAAAATCTACAGGCAGTGATTGAGAGATTTAAGATGTAAAAGCGTAAATAGCTACACTAGGAGATGAAATAACTTATGTATACAGACTGCTAAAACAGCAGTCTGTTTTTGAATAAAAGAATTGATAATGGGTAAAAAATAAACAAAGTTATAGAAATAAAAAAGTTTGGAGGGAACATAAATGAGTAAAGATTTTTATACATCAGTAAAAGATAGACGTTCTATTTATGGTATTGATAAAGAAACAGTTGTTTCCGATGAAAGAATATTAGAAGTAATTCAACACGCAGTGGAGCACACTCCTTCAGCATTTAATTCTCAAAGTGGGAGAGTGGTACTGTTATTAGGGAAAGCACATGATCAATTATGGGATATAACTAAAAAGATTCTGAAAGAAATTGTTCCCGAAGAAAATTACCCTCAAACAGAAGAAAAAATCAATAGTTTTCGTAATGGTTATGGATCAGTTTTGTTTTTTGAAGACCAAAATATAGTAGCAGGTCTCCAAGAAAAATTTCCTGCCTATCAGGAAAATTTCCCTATTTGGTCTCAGCAAGCTTCTGGCATGTTGCAATATGTTGTTTGGACATCTCTAGAAATTGAAGGTTTTGGCGCTTCCTTGCAGCATTACAACCCTCTTATTGATGATGAGGTGAGGAAAACTTGGAATATTCCAAGTCATTGGAAACTCATTGCCCAGCTTCCTTTTGGGAAACCAACTGCTGCTGCAGGAGATAAGGAAATTCAACCACTGGAGGAAAGGGTGAAGGTATTTAAATAGATAAAGATGTAAGAAGCAAAAAATGCTAAAAACAATAGTTAAGAAACTGATGATAAAATGATTTCTTCTTAACTATTGTTTTTTAAAAATAAATACTAAGCTTTTAGTTTTAATAATGTTGTGGAGTTCATGACAACTACAATGGAACCTAAATTATGTACTAGGGCACCAACTACGGGATTAATCATCCCTAACATAGCAAGGATAATCGCTGCGATATTAATGAACATGGCTAAAAAGATATTGACTACAATTTTTCTAAACACTTTTTTTGATAGAGTGATTAGTTCTGGGACCTTACTGATATCATCTGACATTAAAGCGATATCAGCGGTTTCAATTGCTACATCCGTACCTAATGCACCCATAGCAACCCCAACATTAGCTATGGCCAATGCAGGTGCATCGTTGATGCCATCTCCAATCATACAAACCTTTTTTTGATTCTCCAGCTGCTTTTCAATAACCTTTACTTTATCTTCTGGTAACTGTTGAGAATAAACTTCATCAATTCCCACCTTTTCAGCGATAAAAAGGGCTGTATTTTTATTATCTCCTGTTAATAACAAAAGATCTTTGATACCTATCTTTTTCAACTGCTTCATGGTATTTAATGTATGATCTTTGATTCTATCAGCTACGGTGATGAGTCCAACAGCCATATCTTCGATAGCAATATTCATTACGGTTTTCCCTTGACTTTCGTAAAAAGTTATTTTCTTTTCATATTCCTGCGAAATTTTAATATTATTTTCTTGAAGTAGCTTTAGATTACCCACCAATACCTTTTTTCCTTGTATAGTGGAAAGAACACCCTGACCTAGTTCAATTCTGAAGCTATCAGGATCAGGAATATCTAAAAGTTTTTCTTGGGCTTTCGCATAAATAGCTTTGCCTAGAGGATGCTCAGAAAACTTTTCAGCAACTGATGCTGTTCGAAGAAGAAAGTCTTCTGTATAATTTTCAGAAATGCTAATAATATCTACAACTTCTGGTTTCCCCACCGTGATTGTGCCAGTTTTATCAAAGGCTATGGTATCTACTTTTCCCATTTTTTCTAAGGCCTCTCCACTTTTAATAAGGATTCCTCGTTTTGCAGCATTACCAATACCCGCCACAATGGCAGTAGGGGTAGCTAGAACTAAAGCACAGGGACAAAATACAACTAAAATGGTAACTGCTCTTGTTATATCCTGTGTGAAAATATAGGTCAGTAGAGATAGCAACAAAGCTAAAGGAACAATAACATTAGCCATTTTGTCAGCAATCCTAACAACAGGTGCCTTTTTCTTTTCCGCATCCTTTACTAAACGTATTAACTTGGATAAAGAAGTATCTTCCCCAACTTTGGTAGCCTCCACCTCGATAGCGCCTAGTTGATTTAGTGTGCCTATGTAAACTTCATCACCTACTGTTTTATCAACCGGCATAGATTCTCCAGTAAGAATAGATTGGTTAATTGTAGACATTCCATGGGTGATGATGCCGTCCACAGGAATTGCTTCGCCTGGTTTTATTAACAACAAATCCCCTACTTTCACATCACTGGCAGGTATCTTCATTTCCCCTGATGCTGTCCTAATGGTGGCGGTTTGTGGCGTTAAGTGAATGAGTTTTTTAATGCCCTCCTGGGCCTTTCTAACAGTTCTATCCTCTAGTATTTCACCCAGCATCATAATAAAGGCTATTTCCCCCGCTGCAAAATACTCTCCTATTGACACAGAAGCTATAAGGGCAATGCTAACAAGCAACCCAGCTTTTATATCAAATTCTTTTATTATTCCAATGGCTGCTGAACGAAGTATGGGACTACCACTAATAATAATACTCACCCAAGCTGCGTCAAAGGGTAGTATATTTTCAAACCACCCAAACCAGCTGATGATAAGGAATATACCGGATAGCGTGGTTAGAGTAATCGTTCTATACGCTTCATCAAAAAAATACCTTCTAAAATACACAGTGTTTGACTTATTTACATTTAAAGCATTCATATGGATATCCCCCTTATCACATTCACAATGTAGTTTTAAATAAACTTACTGAGAGCAGATTTTAATTTTTTTATCGTTTCCTCCTCTTTGCCTTCTTTAATCCCATTGATGACACAGCCTTTTAAGTGATCTTCTAAGACAATCTGACCAACTCTGTGTATGGCAGATTCAATAGCAGCTATTTGCGTAAGGATATCTTCACAAGGCCTTTTTTCTTCTACCATCTTTTTAATACCTTTCACATGACCTTCTATTTTTGACAGTCGATTACAAACACTTTTTATATCATAACAATCAGCCAAGGTTTCACCTCCTTTATATCCCCTATCCCCCCATGGGGCATGATTAAATTGTAATTCATTATCCAATAAGTGTCAACACTGATAAAGTATAATTATACCTAAAAGAAAAAGCTAGGAAACTTATTCTCTTTCTTCGGTCTATTGCTAAGATTCCTCTAAATTTAATCTCATTTTATTACTGTAGTTGACAAGGTTTAAATTATATGATATATAAATATTTGAAATCTTATAAAAACAAAAAATTATATATCTATAACCTAAGCATTACATAGTGTAATTTAATTTTATAACTGGATTAAGAAGAAAGTTTCTAAAAACTATAAGAAAAGGAGCTGAGAAAGATGTTGTTAGAAGTAGATAAAGATAATTTTCAAGCAGAAGTGCTAGAAGCTGATGGCTTTGTTTTGGTGGATTATTGGAGTGAAAGCTGTGAGCCCTGCAAAGCCTTAATGCCTTCTATCATAGAACTGGCGGAGAAGTACAAAGACAATATGAAATTCTGTAAATTAGAAACTACAAAGGCTAGAAGACTTGCTATTAAGGAGAAAGTGCTGGGCCTACCTACAATTGCTGTTTATGGCAGAGGTGTAAAATTAGAAGAATTAACAAATGAGAATGCTACGCCTGAAAATATCGAAGCAATGATCAGGAAGTTTATCTATTGGGATTAGTAGAAGTAATTTTTCTTGAAAAATTAAATATTTTACTGGATTTATGCAATGCTTAGAATTTTTTCGCTGGAAGGCCTTTTAGCATTGTAAATCCTTGGAATAAAACAAGGGTGTATATTTGAGTTTTGCCACTACATTAATTCATTGTACAACTGAATTAAACTTTTTTTATCTGCCTTATTAAGAAATAAAGGACTTGTGTTCGAAACACAAGTCCTTTATTTTTTAATAATATACAAATTTTTACGTAATAAAAGAAAAAAATACAATAATTGACAAAAAATGTTTCCCCATGTACAATAAATTTAAAGAGAGTGAGTAGTTACTTACTTCGGAGGTGAGATACATATTGGAATTGTTACACAGAAAAGAAAGAATTATTCTCTCTACCATTGAAGTGATAGATGAGTATGGCATACAGGGGTTTTCAACCAGAGAGGTAGCGAGAAGACAAGGGATATCAGAAAGTACTATATTCAAACATTTTGGAAGCAAAAATCAGTTAATTCTTGCGGTGTTAGATCATTACTCGCAATATGATGAAGATATTATTAAATCTATTGAGCTCAAAAAAATAAGAGGGGTTGAAGCGATTAATTACTTTATACAGGCTTATACTACCTATTATGAAAACTATCCTGCGATCACAGCTATTACACAAGTATACGATATATTGAACAATAATTCTGAGCTGGCTGGAACAATAAAGAAAATTTTTATTACTCGTATTAAGGCAATGGAGAGGTTCGTCAGGGAAGCGCAAGAAGAAGGGGCTATCTCTTTTGATGTCGATGCTGAAAAGTTAGCAATAATAATGGTTGGTTCTTATAGAACAATCTGCTTAAAGTGGCGGATGGAGAGATATAGTTTTTCTCTAAAGGAGCAAGTTCTATCAACATTAAAAATGATTTTAGATGTTTTTATTAAGTACGCTGCAAATTAATTTGTAAATAAAATGAAACGTAATTTTAGTGTTAACTTAAGCCATAATTTGTCATCCTGAGGGGAGCAAAGCGGAGTCGAAGGATCTTAGAATTAAGAAAATGACAGTGCATGAGGGAATTTTGGAAATAACAAGGTTAAGTTAATGCTTGTGATATAGATATAAAAAATAACGCTAGGGGGCGATTGTTTTGTCCGATCAGTCTTATTATGAACCTATGTTGGACATGTTTATATTCGAAACCGTTCAGCTTATAACACAGCTTGAGCAGTCCATTTTATGTAGTGAAAAGGCAAGCTGTTATAACGAAGCTGATATTAATGAAATTTTTCGTATCATGCACACCATTAAAGGTTCTTCTGCCATGATGTTATTTAATAATATTTCTGCACTTGCCCATTCTATTGAAGATCTATTCTTTTTTTTGCGGGAAGAAAAGCTTCAGCAGCTTGATTGTTCTATGCTTTGTGATTTAGTCCTAGAGGGTGTTGATTTTATTAAGGTAGAAATAGAAAAAATCAAAAATGGGGATGATGCGAATGGCGACGCATCGATCCTTATTGGTAATATAGAGGATTTTTTAGCGCTTCTAAAACAAGAGAATTCCTTTTCGCAAGTTGAAGAAGTACAGAAAAATGCTGATAGAAAGCAGCAATACTATATTCGACAGGAGAAGATAGCAGCTCCTTTTAATACCAATGTGTTTCGAGCAATCATACACTTTGAGGAAGGTTGTGAAATGGAAAACATACGGGCCTATACTGTGATCCACAATATTCAGGAGATCACGCAAGAATTTTGTCATTTTCCACAGGACATTATCGACAATAATAATAGTAGTGAAGTGATTAGAGAAAAGGGTTTTAAACTTTTGTTAAAGACAAATAAAACTTATGAAGAAGTGTATGAACTTCTTATGCAGACCATCTTCCTTAAGGAATTACAGCTTACCGAGCTACAGGACGATGAAGAATTTTATTCCTCTGTAGAACCTAAAAATATTCTATTAGAGGACCAGGTCATTAAAGTACCAAAGTTGCAGGAAAAAGAGACAAAAAACACTGCTACACAGCAAAACATGATTAGTGTAAGTGTGACAAAGTTAGACAAACTTATGGACTTAATGGGAGAAATGGTGATTGCAGAGGCAATGGTTATACAAAATCCTGATTTGCGAGATTTGAATCTTGATAATTTTCATAAAGCTGCAGCGCAGCTTCATAAAATCACCAATGAGTTGCAGGATGTGGTGATGTCGATTCGCATGGTGTCTCTTTCGGCTACTTTCCACAAAATGCACCGTATTGTGAGGGATATGTCTAAAAAGCTTGATAAGGAAGTCGTTCTGGAGATTATTGGTGAAGAGACTGAAGTAGATAAAAATATTATAGAGCACATTTCTGACCCTTTGATGCATCTTGTACGAAATGCTATTGATCATGGTATTGAGACCCCTGAAGAAAGGGAGAAAAAAGGTAAAGCACCACGGGCTATTGTCACACTGGAAGCGAAAAATGCTGGCAGTGATGTGCTGGTTATCGTAAAGGATGATGGAAAGGGCTTGAATAAACATAAAATTCTTCAAAGAGCGAAAGAAAATGGACTATTATCTAAGGTAGAAGACGAAATGAGGGATAGGGAAATCTATAATCTCATATTGTTGCCTGGTTTCTCTACCAAAGATAGTATAACAGAATTTTCTGGTAGGGGTGTGGGAATGGATGTCGTGACGAAAAACATTGAAACGATTGGTGGTTCTATATCCGTAGACAGTATAGAGGACAAAGGCACGATAATTACCTTAAAAATTCCCATCACTTTAGCAATCATAGATGGCATGAACATTAGAGTAGGTACTTCCAGGTACACCTTACCCATCATGAATATTAAGGAATCCTTTAGGCCAAAAGAGGAGGATATTATAAAAGACCCTGATGGCAATGAAATGATTATGATTCGAAGCCAATGTTATCCAATTCTTCGGCTTCATCAGATATATGGTCTAAAAACGGAAACGGAGAAGCTCACTGAAGGAATTTTGATTATGGTGGAGCAGGATGATAAAAGCGTATGTATTTTTGCAGATGAACTATTAGGTCAGCAGCAGGTGGTTGTCAAACCACTTCCTACCTACATAAAAAACATTAAAAAGATTGGAGGATTGGCGGGATGTACATTGCTAGGGGATGGGAACATTAGTTTGATTCTTGATATAGCAGGTCTTATTAACTTCAAGCGCAAAGGGAAGGATGAGAATAATTTTATAAAATGAGAGGGGATGTAGGGATGGCAGAAAATTTAGCGCAGGAAATCGCAGAGGAGGATACCCAAAAGGATAAGTTTCTAACATTTTCTTTAGGAAATGAATTTTATGGAATCGATATAAAGTATGTTATTGAAATCATAGGAATACAACTGATAACAGAGATTCCACAGCTTCCTGAGTATATCAAGGGAATTATTAATCTAAGGGGCAAGATCATTCCCGTGATGGATGTAAGACTTCGATTTAAAAAACCCTTCCGAGAATACAATGATAGGACTTGCATTATCGTTATTGACGTTAAGGATATATCCGTAGGAATGATTGTTGATACTGTATCAGAAGTGCTTTCTATTTCTGAAGAGAATATTCTTCAGCCGCCCCAGTTAAATGGAGAGAGCAATAAATATATTAGAGCAATAGGGAAGGTAGATAGCGAAGTAAAGCTTATCTTGGACTGTGATGAACTTTTAAGCAATGAAGAAACAGAAAACCTAGCAAGTATTCAATAATTCAAGGGGGAGTAAAGAATGAGATGGATAAGCAATTTAAAAATAAGGGTAAAATTAGTAAGTAGTTTTATTATCATAGCGCTTTTGATCGGTGTTGTGGGCGTCATAGGCATTAATAATATGCGTACTATTGACAGCAGAGGAAGAGGGATCTATGAAAACGATTTTCTACCTGCACAACAATTAACCCAAATTCAAAAAGCAGTACTTAGCGTTCGGTCGGAATATCTTTTAATGCTATATGAAGGGGATAAGTCAAGATTTCAGCAGAGAGTAGACACAATAAACCGTTTAACAGAAGAAAGTAATAGGATTCTTACTGAATTTGAATCCACCATTCAATCAAATGAAGTCAGAAGTTTGTTTAATGACTTAAAGAATGACCTTACCAGTTATCGAAACATTCGAACCGAACATATAGGGATGATACAAACTGAAAGGTTCGAAGAAGCAGAAGCAAGAATTGGTGAATTTGCTGCAGCTAGAGAAAGGGTAGAGCAAGGCATAGAAAGATTAATAGAAGAAAATATCAATACTGCTGCCCTGACGGTTCAACAAAATACAGCAGACTACAGAAAGCAATCCATGATAATGATGGCTGTCATTGTTCTAGGAATACTGCTGGCCATAGGACTAGGGTTATTTATCGCTAATAAGATTAGCAAGCCGATTGCTGAAATCGTAGAGGGTGCCAACCGAATTGCTGAAGGAGATCTTAATGTCATGATCAATATACATACGAAAGATGAGGTAGGCATATTAGCGGAGGCCTTTAGGACCATGACTGAAAATATCAATGAAGTCATGACAAATATCAGTGCAGCTTCAGAGCAGGTTGCATCTGGTTCCAAACAAATGTCGGACTCCAGCATGGCCTTATCCGAAGGGGCTACGGAACAGGCAAGTTCCATTGAAGAATTAACAGCTTCCCTAGAAGAAATTTCTGCTCAAACCAGACAAAATGCCCTGAATGCAGATAGTGCAAATCAATTAGCAGAAACTGCTGAATCAAATGCTACGCAAGGGAATCATCAAATGCAGGAAATGCTCAAAGCCATGGAAGAAATTAATGATGCCTCCAGTAATATTTCTAAAATCATTAAAGTAATTGACGAAATTGCCTTCCAGACAAATATTCTTGCATTAAATGCAGCGGTTGAAGCTGCCAGGGCAGGGCAGCATGGTAAGGGATTTGCAGTAGTGGCGGAAGAGGTGAGGAATCTTGCTGCTAGAAGTGCCAATGCAGCTAAGGAGACAACGGCTATGATTGAAGGATCCATTAAAAAGGTAGAGGGTGGTACAAATATAGCAAATGAAACTGCTGCTGCCTTAAATAAAATTGTAAAGGATGTAGCAGAAGTAGCTCATTTGGTAAAGGATATAGCCCTTGCCTCTAATGAACAGGATGCAGGGATTAACCAAGTGAGCCAAGGTATTAGCCAAATATCAGAAGTAATTCAAACGAACTCTGCTACCGCAGAAGAGAGTGCTGCTGCCAGTGAAGAGTTGGCTAGTCAAGCAGAACTTCTGAAACAACAAATTAGTAAGTTTCAATTAAAAAGAAATAAGGCTACTGCCTATAGAGGAATGGAAGAAATGAATCCAGAGATACTAGAGGCATTGGAAGATATGAGGGAGAGAAAAAAGGGAAGCGGACAAGAAACCATCTCCAAGATAGCATTAAGTGATGGAGAGTTTGGTAAATATTAAAAGATACGCAGCAAGGAGTAAAGGTAGGTGGGAGTGATGATTCCTATTACAGAAAAAGAGTTTAAACAGTTGACAGAATACATTTATGCAAACTATGGGATTTGGCTGAAAAAAGAAAAACAGTCTCTTGTTACAGCTAGGTTATATAATGTACTGGCACAGAAGAATTTTAAAAGTTTTTCTCAGTATTATGAGTATATCACCACCGATCAATCAGGGCATGCAGTAACAACATTAATCAATAAAATCACCACCAATCATACCTTTTTTATGAGGGAAGTTCAGCACTTTTATTATTTTAGAGATAAGGTGCTGCCTTCGCTTGTAAGTACAGTGAGGGACAAGGATTTGAGGATATGGAGTGCAGGGTGTTCCTCAGGGGAAGAACCTTATACCTTGGCAATGATAATCGATGAATTCTTCGGAAAGGAGAAAAAATTTTGGGATGCAAAAATTTTAGCTACGGATATTTCTAATAAGGTTTTAGATAGGGCGAAGTGTGGTATTTATAGCAATGAGGAGCTTGCTTCTTTGCCCTCTTCTTGGAGGAATACTTATTTTAAAAAACAAGATGGGGAAAAAGCTGTTCTTAAAGATACGATAAGGAATGAAGTGATTTATAGAAGGTTTAATCTCATGGATGCGGTCTTTCCTTTTAAGAAGAAGTTTCATGTGATTTTTTGTAGAAATGTAATGATTTATTTTGATCATAAAACCAAAATGGAGTTAGTAAACAAATTTTACGATAAGATAGAATTTGGAGGCTATTTATTTATAGGTCATGCAGAATCTATTCATAGGGCTGAGACTAGATTCAAATATATTATGCCAGCTGTTTATAGGAAGGTATAAATTAAAGAGGTGACATATGAGGCATAAGAAAAGAATCAAGGTATTGATCGTTGATGATAGCATCATGTCTAGGGAAATATTATCAAGAGGAATTTCTTCTGATCCATCTATAGAAGTTGTTGCTACAGCTACCGATCCCTTTGATGCAAGAGATAAAATTCTTAAATATAAACCAGATGTAATGACCTGTGATGTAGAAATGCCAAAAATGAATGGCATTGAATTTATAAGAAGGCTGCTACCTCAATATCCCCTGCCTACTATTGTTGTTAGTACTGTGAGCCAAGCGGTATTTGATGCTATGAAGGTGGGGGCGGTTGACTTTGTAAGTAAGCCTGATATGCGTATTGCTAAAAATGTAGAAAAATTTATCAATGAATTAATAGAAAAAATAATAACTGCCGCAGATGCCAAAATTCTACAACCCGAAAACGCTGTTATAGGGCATGGATCACAGACGAAGGAAGTAGATGTGAAAAAAGTTATTGCCATTGGCGCTTCTACAGGGGGTACAGAGGCAATTTATCATCTATTAAAGTCTTTTCCAGAGAAGATGCCAGGAATTGTGATTGTGCAACATATTCCACCAGTTTTTTCTAGGATGTTTGCAGAAAGACTTAATAACACAATAGCCCTTTCTGTTAAGGAAGCACAGAGTGGCGATTATATAACAGAAGGAAAAGTCTTTATTGCTCCGGGAGATCAGCATATGAGGATCAAGAAAGTTGCAGGAAGATATAAAATAGAGTGTTTCAAAGACGAAAAAGTGAATGGCCACTGCCCTTCTGTAGACATTCTCTTTAAATCTGTTGCAAAGGAAGCCGGTTCTTTAGGCATTGGAATAATTTTAACCGGAATGGGCTATGATGGCGCCCAGGGTCTGCTTGCTATGAGACGAAAGGGAGCAAGGACCATTGGACAAGATGCACCTTCCTCTGTTGTTTATGGTATGCCGAAGGTAGCTTTTGACATAGGCGCTGTGGAAAAACAAATGTCTCTTTTAAAAATGCCTCAATACATTTATTCTCTCATCGATTAGGCGGTATTTCATAATATGATCTCTACCAATGATGACAAAAGAAACTGAAGGTGATGTATAAATGAATAAAGAGTTAACCACAGGAGAAATGAATGAATTTCTGCTTACAACTTTAGCTTGTATTGGCGATGGCGTGATAGCAACGGATCTGAAGGGTACAATCCTTTATATGAATGCATCAGCCGCAGGTCTTACTGGATGGGCGGTGGAGGAAGCATTAGGGCAATCTATTGACGAAGTATTTCCCATAGTCAATATACATACCAATGAGGTCATGGACTTAGTTGCTAGAGTGCTTCAGGCAGGAACTGCCATAGGTTTAAAGAATCACTCTACGCTTGTTTCAAAGGAGGGTAAAAAAAGCTATGTATCTGCAAGTTGTTCTCCTATAAAACTAGAAGATCAAAGTATTCACGGGGTCGTCGTGGTATTCCGTGATATTACTAAAAGGAAACAAGTAGAAGAAGCTTTAAGAGAAAGTGAAGAAAAGTATAGAGGGCTTTTTAATGCAGCAACGGACGGGTGTTATCTCCATGAAATCAGAGAAGGTAGCGAAAAGCTCAGCAGGATTGTTGAAGTAAATGAAATCATGTGTAAACGTTTGGGCTACACAAAAGAAGAAATGTTAGGGCTAGATATAACAGATTTAAATCAGAGTAAAAGCAAAAAGTATTGTACTTATATAATGCAACAGATTATTTTGAAAAAACATCATATCTTTGAAACAGTGCATACTGCAAAAAATGGCAGAGAAATACCTGTAGAGGTGAGTGCTCATTATATTGAAATGAATGAAAAAAAATATATTTTTTCTTTAGCTAGAGATATAACAGAAAGAAAGTCTAGTGAAAATCAATTAAGAAGGGCTAAAGAGGAAGCAGAAGCTGCCAATGCGTCAAAAAGTGAATTTCTTACCAATATGAGCCATGAAATTCGTACGCCTATTAATGGCATGATAGGAATGATTGACCTTACGCTTCTTACGGACTTAAGTCAAGAACAGCGGGAGAATTTGATTGTAGCAAAATCCTGTGCCAGTTCTCTTTTAAACATTATCAATGATATCTTAGATTTTTCCAAGATGGAGGCGGGCAAGCTAAGCTTTCAAAGTATTAACTTTGATATCAAACAGTTGATAGAAGGGCTAACGAAAGCCCATACACATGTGGCAAAAAATAAGGGTTTAGAGATGAATTATAGTTTTTCTGCTGATATACCAGCTACCATAACAGGTGATCCCAACAGATTACAACAGATACTCAATAATCTGATTCACAATGCCATTAAGTTTACGGAAAAGGGTGGGCTTACGGTGTCGGTAAAAACACTTGAGGTTACAGAGGATGATATAGCATTAAAATTTGCTGTAGCTGATACTGGAAGGGGTATAGCACAAAAAGATAAGCCGAGACTTTTTAAAGCATTTAGTCAGATTGATGGATCTGTTACCAGAAAGCATGGAGGCACAGGCTTAGGACTTGTTATATCTAAGCAACTGGTTGAAATGATGGGTGGGCGCATATGGGTAGAGAGTAAAGAGAATCAAGGTAGTACTTTTTATTTTACAGCTAAGTTTAAGCAGGCAAAAAAGATAATAGAAGAATATAAACAAGAACCTATGATTCCTCCCTCTTCAGATTGCAAACAAATTTTGTTGGCTGAAGATGATGGTGTAAATCAAGTTGTTATCAAAAAGATATTGGAGAAAAGAGGACATGTTGTTGATGTTGCAAACAATGGGAAAGAAGTATTGATGATGTATGGGGATAAGAGATATGATTTGATTCTTATGGATATACAAATGCCTGAAATAGATGGCATTGAAGCTACAAAACGTATAAGAGAAAAGGAAGCTGCGCTTGATAGATACACACCAATTATTGCATTGACTGCTTATGCTCTGAAGGGAGATAGAGAAAGATTTATGCTGTTAGGGATGGATGAATATATTTCAAAGCCCATAGAAACGCAAGAATTATTCCATATGATTGATAGGATCACAACAAATAAGGAAAATCAAGCTAATTTTCAAAGGTTTAATGATGTTCGAATCGACGATAACGATAAAATTGTATTTGCAGGCATCAAAGAAGAAAAAGTTTATGAAGATAGAATTATTTTCATAAAAAAGATTGCAACACACATTCAAAACCTTAAGACAGCATTAGACAGTAGTGACCTAGAAGCCATTGAAAAACAGGCCCACAAAATAAAAAAATTGTCGGATGCAGTAGATGCTGAAGAAATCAAGAGCACCGCCTTTAGGATAGAGCTTGCTATTCGAAGAGGCAATCTACAGGAAGCTATTATGCATGTACTACAAATAGAGCATGCCTTCGAAACTTATAAAAAATCCACAATATCAAATTGAAAGGGGGGTGTATATGAGAATTTTAATTACGGAAGACGATTTAGCCAGTAGACGATTTTTAGCTAAATTTTTGTCCCAGTATGGAGAGATAGATCAGGTCGTGGATGGTCTTGAAGCGTTAGATGCTTATCTCTTGGCGATTAAGGATGATGAGCCCTATGACCTTATATGTTTAGATATTATGATGCCAAAGGTGGATGGTGTCAAAGTTTTAAAGGCCATCAGAGATTATGAAGTACAAAAAAGAATCCCAGCTGAGAAACGTACAAAGATTATTATGACTACTGCACTGGCAGAGACAGAGTATGTTCAAAATGCCTTCAACATAGGATGTGAAGCTTATGCTTCAAAACCGATTGATACTGAAAAATTGGTAGAAGTAATGAAAAAACTGAAGTTAATTTCATAAAAAAGACCCTATCTATGCTAAAGAGCAGAGATAGGGTCTTTTGCATTGAAAGCAAGGTCATAGGAACCCTTAAGGCAACAAAACATCAGGAATAGTTTTAGGAAAATTTTACCAAGATTTTCATTGTTTTGATAGCCTATTCTATTGAGCTTTCAAAAATGAAGCTATTGATTTATAAGAAGTTTTAACTATATAATTAAAAAATAGTATAGTTTTTCCAAATAGGGCAGGATAGTACAAAAAATATCAAGATAGTACCTGTAAAAAAACCAATAAATGGCATATAAATAGTATAAGGAATGTTTTATATATGAATTACGGTTTTAAAATTTGGACTTATATGTAGCAAGTAAGTGTATAAGCCTACCGGATTCCTTGATTTATCAATAAAAATTCATTGAAATATTTTCAAAACTAAGTAAAGAGATCTCTGCGTTGTTAATAAGGGAAGTATCTTGTGGAGTTTTTGTTTGAATGCTTTATCTATCACATAACCATATCACCTAATAAAGGCAGGGGGAATTTTATGGGTCAAAAGAAGAAACAACAATGGCAAGATGATCATTCTTGTAGTAGGAAAAATTTACTGCAGCTAGTAGATAAAAACGTTCTCAAAAAAATTTTGGATGCTTTTACAAAAGCTACAGGTTTAACAGCAAATATAGTGGATACTGAGGGAAAATCTATTTTTTCAAAAGAAGATGCTCAGAAGAGTTGTAAGTTTTGTCTTTTGATTTGGAAGATGCAGCGGCAAAGGGGACTGCAACGGTGTAGAGGAGCCTATGCTAGAGCTGGAAGGCAGGCTGCTATATTCGGAGAACCCTATATTTTCAGATGTCCTTCGGGATTGATAGAATGGGCTGCCCCCATTATAATAGATGGACAACATCTAGGATCTATTATATGTGGCCAGGTATTGATGTGGGAACCTGAAGAGTTTTTCTGGATAGAGTTAAAGCAGATGAATAAGATACTAACAGATGATTTCGACCTGTTATTTGATGCTGCTAAAGAGCTGAAGGTCATATCTGGTAAAAAGGTGCAGGGTGCTGCAGACTTACTCTTTGTAACTGCAAATTATATTATGAAGGCTGGATGGGAAAATTTGCGTCATCGGCAGGAAATTGCACTGCAACAATCCTTGTTAAATGAGGAAATTCAGAATAGAAAATGCTTAGAAGAAAAACTTAATGCTCAAAGCTTGAGCTTAAACTATTCTCTAGAAAAGGAAAAAGAATTAATTAGTAAAGTAAAGCTAGGAGATTTGGATAAAGCAAAAAAGATTTTCAGAGTATTGCTGGCAGACATATTTATCGCAGGAGCAGCAAAGCTTCCTACCATAAAGGCACGGGTTTTAGAGTTGGGCGTGATCCTATCCCGGGCATCTGTAGAGGGCGGTGCTGACTTAAATCAGGCATTGGAAATAAGTGCAGAGTTTTTGCAGGATGTGAATAGATTTAATCTTATTGAAGAAATAGATTTGGCGGCTGTAAAGGCATTAGAACGCTATCTTCAGGCGGTTCAAAGTAATCAAATGACAAAGAATCATTTAGTGATTCAGGGGATTAAGAGGTTTATTAGAAACAATCACGATAAAAGTTTAACGCTGGAAGAAATAGCTGCTTCGGTATATCTTAGCCCTTATTATGTTAGTCGTATTTTTAAGGAAAACCAAAATATGACAGTGATGGATTATGTAACAAAAGTAAAATTAGAAGAAGCCAAAAAGCTACTGAGGAATCCTAGATATCAAATAGATGAGATTGCAGAAAGGCTAGGCTATAGCGATGCCAGTTATTTTTCAAAGGTATTTCGCCGTAATGAGGGGATGTCCCCTACACAATTTAGGCGTCAGGCATAGAAAAATGGAGGTGGTAGAAAGATGAATAAGATTATTACTGAAATAAAACAGGGTTTAATGGATGGGGATGCTCAACAGGTTAAGGAAAAAACAGAGTTAGCTTTAGCCTATGGTGTAAAACCTAAGAAAATTATTCAACAAGGATTGCTGCCTACGATGCAATCCATCAGTCAGAAGTTCTATAAGGGAGAAATCTTTATACCAGATGTCTTGATGTCTTCAAGGGCGATGCATGCTAGTTTATATGTCCTACAACCTATTTTGTCTCTTTCTAATGAAACCTCCAAAGGGATTGTTGTTGTCGGCACTGTTGCAGGAGACTTACATGATATCGGAAAGAATATGGTTTCTATGATGCTAAAGGGAGCAGGATATAGGGTAATTGACTTAGGAATTGATGTACCGGCTACTGATTTTATTACTGCCGTCCACAAGCATAAGCCGGATGTTTTGGCAATGTCCGCACTCTTAACTACGACGATGGGAGAGCTAGGCAAGGTAGTGATGGCTTTAAAGGAAAAGGGATTAAGGCAGCAGGTGAAAATCATTATTGGGGGAGCACCGGTAACACCTGAGTTCGCTATGGCAGTTGAGGCCGATGCTTATGCGGCAGACTCATTTAGTGCTATTGAAGTTGTTAATGCTTTAGTAGGAGAGAAGGTAGAACTTTTTACAGTTAGTTAGGAACAGTAGGAAAAAGGAATTAGCTATACAAGAAATCCAAAGTTTTATACCATTAACTTTGGATTTTTTTTCATATTTAGGATAAAAATGGAAGAGCAAGATATTACCCAAAATTATACTAATCCTCCAGAGACAGTACAGGTTTTTTTTAGTATGATTAAAGCAAGGAGTTGTTAGACAATTCTGTCATCAAACGAAAGCTTTAGAAGCTGTTTAGGGGGGATAAAGGACTGGATATGCTGATTTGAAGGAGGGGGAGAATACGATGATTATTGTAGGAGAAAAAATTAATACCAGTTTAAAGGGTGTAAAAGAAGCAGTCAAAAGCAGAGATGTAGCATTTATTCAGCAGCGGGCTGTAGAGCAGGATAAAAATGGGGCAGATTATATTGATGTAAATTGTGGTACTTTGGTTAATGAAGAAGTTGAAGCGCTACCATGGTTAGTAGAAACAGTTCAACAGGTGGTAGATAAACCTTGTTGTATTGACAGTCCTAACCCTGCAGCTATCGAAGCGGCGCTTAAGGTTCACAAGGGCAAGGCTATGATAAATTCTATTACAGCCGAAAAAAGTAGATATGACAAAATTGTACCTTTGGTAAAGGCGTACAAAAGCAATGTTGTAGCACTGACAATGAATGACGAAAGTGGAATACCTGAAGATACAGAAACAAGAGTAGCCATCGGCAAAAACCTAATAGACAGGCTAAGTAAAGATGGGGTGCCTATAGAAGATATCTATATTGATCCACTAATTCAACCCATCAGCACTTCCAGTAACATGGGTATTGTAGCATTAGATAGTATCAAAGGTATTAAGGAAGCTTATCCGGAGATTCATTTTATGTGTGGACTAAGTAATATTTCCTTCGGATTACCTAAGAGAGGCTTATTGAATTATACATTTTTAGTTCTATGCATGATGGCAGGATTAGACGGTGCTATCCTAGATCCTGGAAACAAACAGATGATGGCAATGATTGTAGCGGCAGAGGCATTACTGAATAAAGACCAATTTACAATGAATTATTTAAAAGCTTTTAGGGCTGGCTTATTAGAAGTATAGTAAAAGTAAAAAAGTTAAAAGGGGGAAATAAGCATGTTGAAAAAAAGTTTTAAAGATGTTTGCTATAAGGATTTAAATAGTTTTGTATATGGAAAATCCCTATACCCTGTAAAAACTAAAAATGGATTAGAAATTGGCGGTGGTGTTGTTTTACCTGAACTAAACTTTACACTACCTACCATGGAGGTTTCCCAGGAAACCATGCCAAAAGTATTAACCCAGTACACAGAGATTATGGAAGATGCCTGCAAAAGAGCCCATGAATTAAAGGCTTTAGGTTATATAGCAGAAATAGAAATGCTTCCACCAGCCACCTACAATCCAAAATGGGGTGTGGAAATTGTTAAGGTAGTAAGAGAAGTCATCGACAAATATGAAAGTAACTATGGTTTAAAGGGAAGCATCCGTCTTACACCAGTAGATATTCGTGAAGATCAAAAATCACCTCATATGTGGAGGGGCGAATACTGGGATGCTATTATGGAGTTATTTGAAGAAGGTGCGAAGGCTGGGTCAGACTTCTTATCTATAGAGTCTATAGGTGGTAAGGATATCCATGACGAGGCTATTATGTACTGTGATATAAAGAAGGCACTATTTGGGCTAGGGGTTCTAGGTGCTAAGGATATGACAAAGCTTTGGACAAAAATTGTATCGATAGCTGATAAAACCAATACCATAGCTGCTGGAGATACAGCATGTGGTTTTGCAAATACCGCCATGGTTTTAGCAGACAAAGGCTATGTACCAAAAGTTTTTTCCGCTATTATTCGTGTCATGTCAGCTGTTAGAAGTTTGATCGCCTTTGAAGCTGGAGCACAAGGTCCAGATAAAGATTGTGGTTACGAAGGCGTATATATCAAAGCAATAACAGGATGTCCTATTTCTATGGAGGGTAAAACCAGTGCAGTAGCTCACTTAAGTCCTGTTGGTAATATAGCAGCAGCTTTAGCAGATGTATGGAGTAATGAATCTGTTCAAAATATTAAATTACTTGGTGGTATGGCACCTACTGTTTCAATGGAGCAATTAATTTATGATTGTAGACTAATGAATCTGGCAGCTGAAAGGGGACATAGTCAATTGATGCGAGACCTACTTGCTGACTCTGATAGTAAGTATGACCCACAGGCATATGTATTACGCCCAGATATAGTATTAAATATTTCTAAAGAAATCGTTAAAGAAGAAGGTCACTTCTTGAGAACAAAGAGGGCGGCATTAGCTACTATCAAGGAATTAAAAGAAGGTCTTGCGGCAGGTAAAGTTATTATAGAAAATAGAGAAGTACCTTGGTTGGATAGGGTAGAACAACAATTAAATGCAATTGGGGATGATGAGAATGCATTCATCAAGGAAATGATTCAAGAATGTGCTATCATCACTAAGTTCGATCCTAAAAAATACGACCTATAAGGTGAAAAAGGATGATCAAATTAGATATCATTTCGGGGTTTTTAGGGGCCGGAAAAACAACTTTTATAAAAAGATTATTGCAGGCTTTTGAAAAAGAAGAAGAAAAAGTAGTGATTGTCATTAATGAATTTGGTGATGTCGGTATAGATGGTGATTTAGTACAGCAAGAAGACTATGAACTTTATGAAATAACAAAAGGATGTCTTTGCTGTTCCTTAAAGGAGGACTTTGCATCGACACTCCTAAAAATAGCAGAAGATATAGTGCCAGACAGAGTGGTACTAGAACCTTCAGGTATATTTGTAATACAAGAGGCAATAGAATTATTGGCGCAAGAAAGACTTGCC
The DNA here is from genome assembly GCF_001854185.1 of Clostridium formicaceticum. Taxonomy (NCBI): domain Bacteria; kingdom Bacillati; phylum Bacillota; class Clostridia; order Peptostreptococcales; family Natronincolaceae; genus Andreesenella; species Andreesenella formicacetica. The sequence continues at coordinate 584,884 of NZ_CP017603.1, read as the reverse complement.
GATAAGTATAAAATAAATAATCTTATTACGATCGTAGATAGCATCTATTTCACGAAGCATGATCATCCTATAAGCCTCTTTTTAGAAAAGCAAATTCTATCGGCATCGAAGCTTGTATTGAGCAAAGTACAATATATCAAAGAAGAAGAGAAAAAAAAGGTAATCCATCAGCTAAAACAAATAAATCCAAAGGCTCAGGTTTACAAAGAGCCATGGCATCACTATAGCAATGAGGATATTCTTGAAATATTAGGTCATATTCAATGTGACTATGGTCGGCTCAATAAGAAGGAAGCCTCTAAGCTAAAACACCATTATGATCACTATAGCATAAAAACGGATAGAGTTTTTGATAGAGCATCAGTAATGCAGCTAATGGAGGAAGTCATAGAGGGGAGATATGGCAAAGTCATTAGAAGCAAAGGTGTTCTGCTAGGTAGGCCTGATAATATTGTTTTTCAATATATTGACGGCACCTATGATATTGAAATATTTGAAAATGATATAGAAAAAGGCAAAATGATATTTATAGGGGAAAGTATTGAAAAAGAAGCATTGATGAATAAAATATGAAAAATTAGGAGGGAATAATATGACATTATATGATCAAATTTCTAATGTATTACAAAAAGGAGAAGTGCAAGAGGTTAAAAGCTTAATTAAGAAGGGATTAGATGAAGGTGCAAAGGCGGAAGAGATTTTAAATAATGGATTATTAAAGGGTATGAATGAGATAGGAGAAAAGTGGAAGAAAGGAGAAATCTTCGTACCAGAGGTTTTAATAGCAGCACAAGCTATGGGCGGTGGTATGGAGATTTTAGAACAGATACTAATCAATGATAATGTTAAGGCGAAGGGTACTGTGGTTATAGGAACAGTAAAAGGCGATTTGCACGATATAGGAAAAAATCTAGTAGCTATGATGATGAAGGGTGCAGGCTATAAGGTGATCGATTTAGGGGTAGACGTTTCAGCGGAGCAATTTATTGAAGCAGCAGAGAAGAATCAGGCAAGTGTTGTCTGTATGTCATCTTTACTGACAACCACAATGCCTTATATCAAGACTGTAGTAGATGCGTTTAAAAATAAAGGCTTAAGAGATAAATATATTATCATGGCAGGTGGTGCACCTATAACTGAAGAATATGTAAAGGAAGTTGGAGGAGATTTCTATAGCAAAGATGCAGTAGAAGCTGCTGATAAATTAGCTGAAATCATCAAATAAATGGAATGCATTTTGTAGAAATGCTAGGCTCTTTTTAAAGAAAAGAGGAAGATAGATATGATTGTTAATACTTCGAAGGGACAGAAAAAGTTAAGCATCCTTGAAGGGAAAACGATACTACAATTGCTGCAAGAAAATGATATTTATTTATCGGCAATTTGTGGTGGTAGGGGTGCCTGTGGTAAATGTAAGATAAAGGTTTTAAAGGGAAGTCTTCCGATTACCCTAAAGGATGAAAAGTACTTTTCTAAAGAAGAACTGGAAAAAGGCTATCGACTTGCCTGTTCAGCTTACCCTGAAGAAGGCTTAGAAATAACCATGGATTTTTCTGAGGAAGACTTTATCATTGTGAATGAATTTTGTAGGAGGTTTAGAAAAATCGATAGTAGATTGCATATCGTAGATATTTCTCTAGAAGATATCGACTGGCATAAAATTAATAGTATGCACTTAGCGATTCAATCTAAACTTCAAGAAAGTTATCAGCTATCTTATAAGGGATTAAAAGCATTATCCAATTTATTGGATGATGCTGTTCAAACCAGCAACAAATCGTCTGTACAATTGCTGGTAAAGGATAACATTATCCTAGATGCTTTCAGCAAAGAAGCTATACAAACTTATGGCATAGCCATTGATATAGGCACCACTACTCTGGGATTTCATCTCCTTGATTTGCAAACAGGGGAAATTGAGGGAACCTACTCTCAATTAAATTCCCAAAGGATGTATGGGGCAGATGTGATCACTAGAATTCAAAGTGCTACAACAGGCAATTTGGAAAAACTAAAGGTTGCAATCATTAAAGATATTGTAACAGGGGTAGAAAAGCTTTTAAGCAATACCGGGATAAATAAAAGATTTATTTATTCTACGACTATCGCTGGAAACACTACGATGTTGCACCTTCTCTTGGGACTTTCTCCAAGGTCTTTAGGACAGTTTCCTTTTACTTCAACCATTTTGAGTCTAATGGAATACAATTTTGAAAAAGTATTGCAAAGCAACCTATTAGACTGCAGTGTTGATCTTCTTCCCGGCATAGATGCCTACGTAGGAGCAGATATTGTGGCAGGAATTTTGCACCATGAGATGTTTCAAACAGAAAAAGTTACGATGCTTATCGATATAGGTACCAACGGAGAAATCGTCATAGGTAATAGGGCAGGTTTCTTGGCCACTGCCACGGCAGCTGGCCCTGCCCTAGAGGGAGGGAATATCTCCTGTGGAACAGGATGTATTACTGGAGCAATCACTTCAGTAATCTATGATGGAGGTAACTTCCAATATAAAACCATAGGCGATGAAAAACCTATAGGACTCTGTGGTTCTGGTATTATTGACATGGTAGCAGAAGGACTAAAACATGGTTGGATTGATAAAACAGGACGATTATCAGAAATATTTTTAAATGGGGAAGTGATCCTGTATCAAGATGAAAAGAATGGCGTCATTAAACTTACCCAAAAAGATATAAGGGAAATTCAATTAGCAAAATCCGCATTAAGGTCTGGTATAAAATGCTTAATGGAGCAGTATGGTGTGGACTATGGTGGAATAGATTGTGTTTATCTAGCAGGAGGATTTGGAAGTAATATTAATATAGAAAGCGCAGTAAGAATAGGTTTGATCCCAGAAGAATTAAAAGAAAAAATACAAATTAGTGGCAATAGTTGTTTGGGAGGAGTAGTAAAATATCTCCTTGATAAAAGCTGCAAACAATATTTAACGGCAATCGTAAACAAGGCAAAAGCTATTAATCTTTCAAGTGATTTAAAGTTCAATGACCTCTTTATTAATAATATATATTTTTAAGACTCTAACCCCTTTTATTTATTTAGAGTTGGAATGAAAACTGACAAAATAGGAAAATGTGAGGGAGTTCATATCCTAAGCATTGACATCCAGGGTTGTTCATTAGACGGAGCTAGCTAAGCGCTAGCTCCCTTTTTTTGATGTTTTTAGTAGCCAAAGGCTAAGAGGCTACTATATATAGATATCGTTTCTTTAGAAGAAGTCTCTTGCAAGCTGGAAACGTTTTTTAAGCAAGAAACAACGGGAGGATAAGAGGGTGACAAAAAAGTGAATAGGCTCTAAATGGCTATTTTATCGCAATGACGCCAGTAAATAAAAAAAGTAAAAATTTTTTAAAAAAATTTTTTAGCTATAGAATTGAGTTTATTATCATAAAAAATAGGTCTGAAATTCAAAAAAATGAGGGGATAATAAAAAGCACCTTCATTCTAACAGAGGGAAAATATTTGAAAAATTTATGATAAGTCCATTGCAAGCTATAGGAATAAATCTAGTACAACAGTAACACCAATGCGTAGAGGGAAGGTTTACTTGGTAAAATTCTTTGTTGAAAAACCACAACCAGAATCAATAAGTCCAATTTTGAATGATTGGACTTATTGATTCTGGTTTATTTTATGAACACACTTGCAAATAACAGAAAAAACACAGGATGAAAGATTGAAATTACAAGGTTTCATTTATTGAAAACAAGAGAAAAAACGCTTGAGGGATAGCTGAGTTAAGATACGATGATATAAATCATGCTGAAACCGTTTACAAAATTTAAAATCGAAATATATGACGAAATTCGAGGATAAACAAATTTCGAAAAGCATGTTAGTATGAAAGCATAAAAGCAAGCAGAGACAAATCAGTACAGAAAAATTGGATCAGTCCAATTGAGATCAAAATGTCGGAAAGGGGTGGTAATTAGAAAATGCAAATTGAAAGAAAAAGTGGTATACCAATCTATATACAAGTAAAAAACCATATTATAGACGATATAAAAAATGGCAGATTAAAAATAGGTGAAAAGCTACCGACAGAAAGAGAATTGTCTCAAAAACTAAAAGTAAGTAGAAATACCATCTCAACCGCTTATAACCTATTGGAACAAGAAGGCGTACTTATATCCTACCAGGGGAGAGGCACCTTTGTAGCAGAAGAGGGTAAGACGTGGAAACAGTATACAACAAAAAATAAGGTGGTTAGGCTTATTGATATAGCTATAGAAGAAGCTATAGAGATGGGTTTAAACATAAAAGAGTTTATTGCCCTTGTACAAGATAGGGTAAAAGAAAAGGAACTTTTAATAAAAAATATTAACGCTATATTTGTGGAGTGTAACATAGAGCAGGCAAAATCTTTTGCTAAAGAATTAAGTCGGGTTACAGATCTAAACGTAGTACCTATGACGGTAGGAGAGCTTCAAAATAAAAGTGAAGCTGTCGAGGAAACCATCAATAGAACCCAGATTATTATTACTGCTTTTAACCATGTAAATGAAGTAAAGGATTTGATTGTAGATTATAAAAAAGATGTGTTTGGTATTGCCAGCAATCCTAACCTAGAAACCATCGTAAAAATTGCCAAATATCCTAAAAAAACAAAGTTTGGACAAATCAGTCTTTCGGAAGAGTTTTACTTTAAGGTGCAATATGCATTAGAATCAGCAGGGTTAGAAAACCTTGTGATGAATGCTACCACCAGTAAAGACGAAAAAGAAGTACTTAAGGTAATTGAGGAATCTGATGTAATCATTGTTTCCCCAGGAAGGGGAGAAGAGGTAAAGAGATTAGTTGGTGAGCAAAAAGACGTTATAAAATTTGATTATGTTCTTGATCAAGGTTCAGTTAAGGCAATCTTATCTAGAATTATGGAAATAAAGAGTCATCTATAAAAAGTCATCTAATAGGGGGAGAAAATATTATGAAAAAGAATATTGTACTAGGTGTTATAGGAGCAGATTGTCATGCGGTTGGAAATAAGGTTCTTGATTATGCGTTTACAGAAGCAGGGTTTGAAGTAATTAATATAGGTGTACTTAGTTCTCAAGAGGATTTTATAAATGCAGCGATTGAAACCAATGCATGTGCTATTTTAGTATCATCACTTTATGGTCACGGAGAAATTGATTGCAGAGGATTAAGAGAAAAGTGTGAAGAAGCGGGATTAAAGGACATACTATTATATGCCGGAGGAAATCTTGTGGTTGGAAAGCAAGAGTGGGCACCAGTACAAAAAAGATTTGAAGATATGGGCTTTAACCGTGTTTATGCGCCAGGAACTTCACCAGAAGTAGGAATAAAAGATTTAAAAGAAGATTTAAAATTAGATTTAAAAGAAAACTTAAAATCTGCTTAATCTGAGGGTGATAAACATGAATGCACTATTACTGATTGACTTTGGCAGTACCTACACAAAACTTACTGCTGTTGACATGGAAAATGAAGAAATTATTGCCAATGCAAAGGCACTGACAACTGTAGAAAGTGACATTATGATTGGTTTTCAAAATGCATACGCCATTATGAAGGAAAAGTGCAAAGGTAAAAACATCCAATTTGATGAAATGCTGGCATGTAGTAGTGCAGCAGGAGGGTTGAAAATGATTGCCGTTGGCTTGGTACCAGACCTTACTGCTGAGGCAGCAAAAAGAGCTGCTTTAGGGGCAGGTTCTAGAATATTAGAAGTATATAGTCATGAACTGACCCTGAGAGAAATTAGAGATATGATTCAAAAGAAGCCTGATATTATTTTGTTGGCTGGTGGAACAGATGGAGGCAATAAAGATTGCATTATACATAATGCAAAAATGATTGCAATGAATATAAAAGATGTGCCAGTAGTGGTGGCAGGAAATAGAAAAGCGAATGATGAGATCGAAGAAATCTTTACGCAACAGGGCATTGATTATGAAATGACGGACAATGTCATGCCTAAACTTAATGTGTTAAATGTGGAACCTGCAAGAGAAGCGATTCGAGACATTTTTATGAAAAAAATTGTAGAAGCAAAAGGAATGAAGGGTATAGAGTCTTTTATCAAGGGAATCTTGATGCCTACGCCTGCAGCAGTTTTAAACGCAGCAAAGATTTTAGCGAATGGAACCAATGAAGAAGAGGGCATAGGAGATTTGATTGTAGTGGATATTGGAGGAGCTACAACAGATATTCATTCTATAGCAGAAGGAGAACCAACAAGACCGGGGGTTATGAAAACAGGTTTGCAGGAACCTTATGCAAAGAGAACGGTTGAAGGAGACCTTGGGATGAGGGTAAGTGCAGAATCCCTCTGTCAAGCAATAGCAACAAAGAAAATCAAAAAATTTGCCCCTCATTTAACCTATAATGTTCAGGAACGATGTAACTACCTTGCCCAGCATGTTAATGAAATTCCTCAAACCTCTGAAGAGATAGAATTTGATGAGGCCATGAGTATGGCGGCAACGGAAGTAGCTATGGAAAGACATGTAGGTGTTTTAGAGGATGTGTATACACCCATGGGGAAGGTATACTCCTTGAATGGAAAAGACTTATCTAATGCAAAATATGTAATAGGTACCGGGGGCGTATTGATTCACAGTGAAAATCCGGGAAAAATATTGAAGGCTGGTTTATACAGCGAAGAAAATCCTAAATACTTAAAGCCAATGAAACCAAAATTTTTAGTAGATAAAACTTATATTCTTTCAGCAATGGGTTTAATGGCAGTAAAATATCCGAATCATGCAATCAGAATATTGAAAAAATACCTTATAAATGTATAATGGGAGGAAAAATAATGGAACTTAAAAATAAAAGGTTGACAGAAGCAGAATTTTCAAAGCAAAGAGAGGAAGTACTAACTCATTGGCCAACTGGAAAAGATGTAAATCTGCAAGAGGCAGTAGAGTACTTGAAAAAAGTTCCTGAACATAAAAACTTTGCAGCAAAGCTAAGAAAAGCAAATCAAGAAGGGATCACACTTGTACAGCCAAGAGCAGGGGTTGCGTTAGTAGATGAACATATCAAACTTTTACAATATCTTCAAGATGAAGGTGGCGCAGACCTTCTGCCAAACACCATTGATAGCTATACAAGACAAAATAGATACAACGAGTGTGAGGTTGGTATCCAAGAAAGTATAAAAGAAAACCGTTCCATGTTAAATGGATTCCCTGTAGTAAACCATGGGGTGGCAAATTGTAGAAAGGTATTAGAGGCAGTAGAACTTCCTCTTCAAGCAAGACACGGCACACCAGATGCAAGACTATTGACGGAAATTATCCATGCTGGTGGGTGGACCTCTAATGAAGGTGGTGGCATCTCCTACAATATCCCTTATGCAAAAAGTGTTAGTTTAGAAAAAACAATTTTAGACTGGCAATATTGCGATAGACTTACAGGGATGTACGAAGAAATGGGTATTGAAATCAACAGAGAACCTTTTGGACCGCTAACAGGAACCCTTGTACCTCCAAGTATGTCCAATGTGGTAGCGATTGTTGAAGGACTTCTTGCTGCTGAACAGGGGGTAAAAAACCTTACATTAGGTTACGGACAGTGTGGCAACCTAGTACAAGACGTTGCAGCGATTAGAGCTTTAGTAGAGCAAGCATCAGAATACTTTAAAACTTATGGTTACAATGTAGAGCTTACAACTGTATTCCATCAATGGATGGGTGGTTTCCCAGCTGATGAATCAAAGGCATTTGGTGTAATTTCTTGGGGATCTGCTACAGCAGCATTAGCTGGTGCAACAAAGGTAATTGTTAAAACACCTCATGAGGCTATTGGAATTCCTACAAAAGAAGCCAATGCTCAAGGAATCAAGGCAACAAAGCAAACATTGAACCTATTAAAAGGTCAAAGATTACCTATGTCAAAAGAGCTTGAGCAAGAAATCAATCTTATTAAAGCAGAGACAAAGTGTATTATAGATAAATTGTTTGAATTAGGCAAAGGAGACCTTGCAGTAGGGGTTGTAAAAGCTTTTGAAACAGGTGTTATGGATATTCCTTTTGCGCCAAGTAAGTACAATGCAGGAAAAATTCTTCCAGCGAGAGATAATAATGGTGCTGTTAGATATTTAGAGTTTGGTAATATTCCAATGTCTAAGGAAATTAAGGATTTCAATAGACAGTTATTAGAAGAAAGAGCAAAAACAGAGGGAAGAGATGTTAGCTTCCAAATGGTTGTTGATGATATTTATGCTGTAGGTAAAGGAACACTTGTAGGTAGACCGGAAAACAAATAATATAAAAACTTGGGGGAATTGTTGAAATGAAAATTATAGACATCGTATGCTCATCAGGAAGAACAGGATTTTACTTTGACGATCAAAGAGCGATTAAACAAGGAGCAGAACATGATGGATTTACTTATATAGGAGAAGCTGTTACCGAAGGTTTTACAAGCGTTAGACAGGCTGGAGAGTCTATTTCAGTAATGTTTATTTTAGAAGATGGTCAAGTAGCTTATGGTGACTGTGCTGCTGTTCAATATTCCGGAGCAGGCGGAAGAGACCCTCTATTCCTAGCAGATGAGTTTATTCCGATTATAGAAAAACATATTGCACCAAAGCTTATTGGAAGAGAGATAACAAGCTTCAGAAAACTTGCTGAAGAAGTTGACAGCATGATGGTAGAAGGAAAGAGACTTCATACAGCCATCAGATACGGTATTACACAGGCAATTTTAGATGGGGCTGCTAAGGCAAAGAAAATAACCATGGCAGAAGTAATCAAAGAAGAGTATAATACCAATGTAGAGTTAAAAAGAATTCCAATCTTCACACAATCCGGAGATGATCGATACAACAATGTGGATAAAATGATTATCAAGGGAGCAGATGTTCTTCCGCATGCGTTAATCAACCATGTTGATACAAAGCTAGGCAAAAATGGTGAAATCCTTAAGGAATATGTTGCTTGGTTAAAAAATAGAATAGAAGCCTTAAGAGCTAGAGAAGAAGATAATTTTATCATGCATATCGACGTTTATGGTACGATTGGTTTGGCTTTTGATAATGATGTTGAAAAAATGGCAAACTATCTTGGAGAACTTGAAACAGCAGCAGCACCCTTCAAACTTCGTATAGAAGGACCTATGGACGTTGAAAATAGAGAAGGTCAAGTAAAGGCATTAAAAGCTCTAAGAACAGCTTTAAAAGAAAAAAATATTGGTGTTGAACTTGTTGCAGATGAATGGTGTAATACATGGGAAGACATCAAGCTATTTGTAGACGAAGGCGCTGCAGATATGATTCAAATTAAGACACCAGACCTTGGTGGTATTAACAACATTGTAGAGTCTATCTTATATTGTAAAGCAAATGGTGTAGGTGCCTATAGTGGTGGAACCTGTAATGAAACCGATAGATCAGCACAAGTATGTACAAATATAGCTATTGCTTGTGGTGCAGATCAATGTCTTGCAAAACCAGGAATGGGAGTTGATGAGGGATTTATGATCGTTCACAACGAAATGAATAGAGTACTGGCATTAGCAAAAAGAAGAGAAACCTCATTAAAATAAAAATAAGTAATTTTCTTCAGCTAAAGCTGGAGATTGGGGATCAGGTGGAGCGTCTGCTTCACCTGATTAAGAATCCTCTAGGCCAATGCTTAGAGACGGAGCATTCTACCCCAAAAGCAAAATCATAATAAATAGGAGCGCTGTAAAATGAGAGAAATCCACGTCTCTAAAATTACTGAAACTATAAAAAAACTTTGCATTGATGCAAACTACTATCTAACAGAGGATATGAGAGCAAGATTTGATGAAGCACGGACTAATGAAGATTTTCCTATTGCACAAAATATCTTAGATGTATTAATAGAAAATGCAGATATTGCACAAAATGAAGCAAGACCTATGTGTCAAGATACAGGGATGGCTGTAGTGTTTTTAGAAATCGGACAAGAGGTGCAGGTGGTTGGTGGCAGTTTAGAGGATGCTATCAACGAAGGGGTAAGACAAGGTTATACGGAAGGATACTTGAGAAAATCCGTGGTAAATGATCCCATTGAGAGAATAAACACCAAAGACAACACACCTGCCATCATTTACTATGATATTGTTCCAGGAGATGCCTTTAAGATTACCGTCGCTCCAAAAGGATTTGGCAGTGAAAACATGAGTCAAATCAAAATGTTAAAACCATCTGATGGCATTGAAGGGGTTAAGGATTTTGTTCTAAAAGTAGTAAAGGAGGCAGGGCCAAATCCCTGCCCTCCTATTGTTGTAGGCATAGGTATAGGGGGAACCTTTGACAAGGCAGCTTTTCTTGCAAAAAAAGCCCTCTTAAGATCCACAAGTGAAAGAAATATAAAGCCCTTCTATGCTGAATTAGAAAAAGAATTACTAGGGGCAATCAATGATTTAGGAATAGGACCACAGGGCTTTGGCGGCAGAACAACAGCCCTAGCAGTAAATATAGAAACCTATGGAACCCATATTGCAGGATTGCCTGTTGCTGTGAATATAAACTGTCATGCAACAAGACATGGGGAAGCCCATATATAGGAGGTTTATGAAATGAGTAAAAAAATAACGATGCCCCTAACAAAGGAAAAAATAGATGATTTAAAGGCAGGAGACAGTGTTTTACTTACAGGAACCATCTATACCGCTAGAGATGCCGCGCATAAAAGGCTGGTACAACTGTTAGAAGAGGGGAAGGAGCTCCCTTTTGACATAGAAGATCAGGCGATTTATTATGTAGGACCTACTCCAGCAAAGGAAGGACAACCTATAGGTTCAGCTGGACCTACCACCAGTTATAGAATGGATGCTTATACTCCTCAACTTTTAGCCAAGGGCTTAAAAGGCATGATTGGCAAGGGTATGCGGAGTAGGGAAGTTGTAGGAGCTATGAAAGAGTTTGGGGCTGTTTATTTTGGCGCTATAGGCGGAGCAGCTGCTTTAACGGCCAAGTGTGTCAAATCCTCTGAAATTATTGCCTATGAAGATTTAGGTGCAGAGGCTATAAGAAAGCTTTATGTTGAAGATCTTCCACTGGTTGTGGTTATTGATAAAAAAGGTAACAACTATTATGAAATAGGGCAGCAGGAATACTTAGAAACACAAAGGTAGGTGTTAGGTATGGAGATTAAAACTCCAGCAAAGGCAGGCACGATGGAATCCAATGACATATATATCATGGTTCAACCTCATGATGAAGATGGGATTACCATCGAGCTTGAAAGTATTGTAATGAAACAGTTTGGAAAGCAAATCAGACAGGTGATTTTAGAAACATTAGAAAGCCTGGAGATCAAAAATATTCACGTTGTTGCTAAAGATCGAGGAGCTCTAGACTATACCATAAGAGCAAGAGTAGAAACTGCAGTAAAAAGGGCAATGTAAGGGGTGATTTCATGGAGAGACTTAGAAGAACAATGCTATTTATGCCAGGAAACAATCCTAGTATGCTGCAAAGTGCTGGCATTCTTGGGGCAGACAGCATTATATTAGATCTTGAAGATGCAGTAAGTATTACAGAAAAGGATGCAGCCAGAATCTTAGTAAGAAATGCCATAAAGCATGTAGATTTTCACGGTACTGAAGTTGTTGTAAGAATCAATCCCCTTTCATCTGGCTTTGGTTTAAAAGATGCTGAAGAAATAGGGAGAGTAAAACCTGATGCCTTAATGGTAACAAAAGCAACTGAAGAAGATGTAAAAGCAGTATGTGAAACTTTAGCGAAAATTGAGGCAGAAGAAGGTTTTGAAACCGGTAGTATAAAAATTTTTCCTTTAATTGAAACCGCCTATGGACTTGAAAACATTCACAGCATTATAGAAGCCTCCGATAGAGTAATAGGCATTTTACTAGGTGCAGAAGATTTAACTGCTGATCTTGGCATAAAGAGAACAAGAGAAGGTGAGGAAATCTTCTACGCCAGAAGTAAGGTAGCTGCTGCATGTAGAGCCCATAAGGTAGATGCTATTGATACACCTTTTGCTGATATGAATGATTGTCAAGGTTTTGCAAAGGATATTCATACATCTAAATCATTGGGCATGACAGGAAAGGCTGCTATTAATCCAAGACAAGTGGATACAATTCATGAAATTTTTGCACCTTCAGAGGAAGAAATCAGCTATGCTCAAAGAGTCATCCATGCTATGGAAGAAGCACAAAAAGAGGGCAAAGGTGTATTCTCTTTAGATGGAAAAATGGTAGATGCACCCATTATTGCAAGAGCGGAAAATGTGATGAAAAAAGCAAAGCTTGCAGGCTTGGTAAAATGAGACTTAAATCATAAGTAGATGGCCAAAAGTTTGCACTTTAACTTTTGTGGCAGTCACTTAGTTTGTTTATCTAGAGGGTGTTTTTCCCTCTGATTTGTAGCCGAATTTATTTCGAGGATGTATTGCTTAGACAGCCGGTTATAAGAGCGGGAGTCTTAGCAATACACCGAAGGGGAAAGGAGTGGTAGATATGAAAAATATACTTGGAAGAGAAATTCCTGAATCCATCCAAGGCTACGGAGCCGTTAAACCATTTAAAGGAGCTTTTGCAAGCTTAGGAGAGATAGAGAAGAAATCAGTGGCGATAAAGCCAGCAGTACCAGGAGAAAAGAAAGTACTAGCATCTATTCAAGAAGCCATCAGCAAGTGCAACATAAAGGATGGTATGACGATTTCCTTTCATCATCATTTGAGAAATGGTGATTACGTATTGAATATGGTTTTAGAAGAAATTGCTAAAGTCGGAGTAAAGGATATAAAGGTTGCTGCCAGTTCTATATTCCCTGTCCATGCTCCTTTAGTACAGCATATGAAAACCGGCGTAGTAACTGGAATCTATGCCAGCTACATGTCAGGATCTGTGGCAGAGGCGATTTCAAAGGGAGAACTTAAAAATCCAGCGGTTATGCATACCCATGGAGGAAGAACGAGGGCCATTGCCTCTGGGGACCTTTCTATTGATATAGCATTTATTGCTGCACCTACCTGTGATACCTATGGTAATATCAATGGTGTGGATGGAGAGGCTGCCTGCGGTGCTTTAGGTTATGCTGTTGCCGATGCTATCTATGCTACGAAAACAGTAGCTATTACCGACAATCTAGTAGCTTATCCTGCGTGTCCTATTGAGATTACCCAAGAACATATTGATTATATTGTACAAGTAGAATGTATTGGAGATCCAAAGGGGATTGTATCGGGAACAACGCAAATTACTAAAGACCCTGTAGGTTTGAAAATTGCTAAGATGACCTCTAAAGTCATAGAAACATCAGGACTTTTAAAGGATGGTTTTTCCTTCCAGACAGGAGCCGGGGGAACATCTCTAGCAGTTGCTGCTTATGTAAAGGAACTGATGGAAAAGAAAGAGATCAAAGGTAGTTTTGCAGCTGGAGGAATCACTGGTTACTTGGTGGAGATGTTTGAGGCAGGATTATTTGAATCTATCTTTGATGTTCAGTGCTTTGATTTAAAGGCCGTAGAGTCTTATAGAAAGAATAAAAAGCACCAAGGTATGTCAGCATCTATGTATGGCAATCCCCATAATAAAGGGGCTGTTGTCAACAATCTTGATGTAATGATTTTAGGCGCAACGGAAATAGACACGGATTTTAACGTTAATGTTACAACTGGCTCCAGTGGTATGATCATGGGAGGATCAGGAGGGCATAGTGATACAGCAGCAGGAGCAAAGCTGGCAATTGTTGTTACCCAGCTGGTAAAGGGAAGACTTCCTATTGTGGTTGATGGGGTTACTACAGTGACGACTCCTGGAGAAACTATTGATGTACTAGTAACAGAAAGAGGAATCGCTGTAAATCCTAAAAGACAAGACTTAATAGAGAAGCTAGAAGCCGCTAATCTTCCGATAATGACAATTGAAGCCTTGAAGGAAATGGCTGAAGGAATGACAGGTGTACCAGAAAAGATTGAAAGAGACGATGAAGTGGTGGCGGTTGTTGAATATCGAGACGGTACCGTGATTGATGTTGTCAAAAAGATAAAGGATTGATTTTATGCAGGAACTTTGCATTGAAAAAATAGATTTAAATAGCAATGAAAGGTTAGAAGTTGAAGGTTTTCTTTCAACTTTCAACCTGTTTTTTGATAAAGATATAGAATACACTGTTGTAGCAAAATCTAAAGGTGAGATTTTAGGCACCTGTTCCTATGCAGGAAAAGTGCTAAAATGTTTTGCAGTAAAAAATGGACTACAGGGGGAAGGCATCGCTTCAAAGCTTGTTACCCATATCACTAATCAACTCTTTGACAGAGGCATCTATGAGTCTTTTCTATTTACTGAACCTAAAAATCTTTCAATCTTTAAAGGTCTTAATTATCATGAAGTACACTCAGTGGAGGAGGTTTCTTTATTAGAGGGAGGAATGGCCAATGTAAGAAGATACACAGAAAAAATGTATAGAAACAGTGGACTTTCCCAAGAAAAAAAGGCTGCACTAGTAATGAATTGTAACCCCTTTACTTTAGGTCATAGGTATTTAATAGAGAAGACAGCTAGGGAGAATAAGGAAGTGGTTGTATTTATTGTAGAAGAGAATCGTTCTCTTTTTCCCTTTGAAGTGAGGCTAGACCTTGTGAAAAGAGGAACAGAGGACTTAGAAAATGTCTATGTTCTACCAGGTGGAAGTTATATTATTTCCTCTACCACTTTTCCTTCTTACTTTTTGAGGCAAGAGGGAGATCGACTAAAAGCCTATACAAAGCTGGATGCAGGTATATTTGCAAAGTATATTGCTCCAGTTTTTAATATAGAGAAACGATACATTGGAACAGAGCCCTACTGCAAAGTGACAAGTCAGTATAATGAAGCATTGCTAGCAACATTGCCACAGCAAGGAATAGAGGTTGTGGAAGTGGATAGACTAAATCTTCAAGAAAAGGCTGTTAGCGCTTCAGAAGTAAGAAGGTTGATAAGAAGGGAAGATTGGTGTGGTATAGAGGGACTAGTTCACCCAGTCACTTATAAATTTTTAAGATCAGAAGCAGCAAAACCCGTCATAGAGAAAATAAAGAGGAGTGACTCCCCACATTGATGAAGGATATTTTACAAGATAGGGAAGAACGATACAATACCATATTGAACTTAATCAATAGATATCAACTGCCGGTGGTTTGTGGCAAAATCAACTATCCAGGTAATCATAAAAATACTGTAGAAGCGCTGAAGGCCTTCGAAGTTTTGCGGAAGTTGCTCTCCTTTAGATATACTGAGGATAGTGTATTTACAGAAGTTCTTTCAGGAGCAGACGGTAAGAGCCTTTTAATGGTGGTGCAATTAACATCACTGGAAGCAAAAAAAATAGCAATAGATATAGAAAGCAATCATCCATTGGGAAGAGTTTTTGATATAGATGTCTATAAAGAAGATGGTACTTCCATAGGGCGTGGGGAGGTAGGTCTAGAAAGTAGACGGTGTTTTCTATGCGGTGAAGATGCTAGAGTGTGTATGAGAGTAAAAAATCATAGTCTTGAGGAAGTTCTAGATGGTGCAAACAGACTAATAAGAAAGTACTGTTTTTAAAGTGAAATTTTTATGGAGGAATCATAGGTGTTAGTTTAACCCTATTATTTCGAAATTTTTTTTCCCAATTGTATCCTGAGCATAGCCAAGGATCTTGCGCTACACCACGGGGCTATGCTTTACTCCCCTCAAGATAACAAATTATGGTTTAAGTTAACGCTAGTGATGGAGGAATTTAACGTGTTCAAAGACTTTGATATTTGTCAGTATTTAAGTGAGTTAGCTATAAAATCCATGTTGTATGAAGTATCAGCTACCCCCAAGCCAGGACTTGTGGACCGAAATAATGCTGGTGCTCATAAGGACATGGATTTTTTTACCTTTATGGCAAGCAGTGCTGCCTTGAGTGATACTTTTTATCAATGTGCAAAAGCGGGGGCTGGATTTGAAGGAAAGGCATTAACTGAGTTAATGAACAGTATCCGGCCTATAGGTATTCAAGGAGAAAAAAGAATGTTTCAGGCTACACAAGGAATTAATACCCATAAAGGTTTGATTTTTTCCCTTGGGATTATTGTAGCTGTTGCAGCAGTACAATACGGAGAAACGCAAAGTTTGAAAATGAACGTGGAAAAGATTTGTGATAAAGTTAAGGAGATGACTAAGGGAATTTCCGATAGAGAACTAGGAAATGTCAGTAAGGCAAGTCCTTCCACTTATGGAGAAAAGCTTTTCCAAAAATATGGCGTTAAGGGAATACGAGGAGAGGTGGAATCAGGGTTTCATACAGTAAGAACACATAGTCTGCCTATACTTCAGGAACTGATAAAAAGTGGCAAAAGCATGAATGATACTTTAGTACAGGTACTATTGCACTTAATGACTGTGACAGAGGACAGCAACGTTTTAGGAAGGCATGATTGGGAGGCACTTGAGTATGTTAAAGCTTCAGCAAAAGAGTTATTGAATATGGGTGGCATGTTTACAGAAGAAGGCAGGCAAAGACTTGTTGAAACCGATAGAGAATTCATTCGTAAAAATATCTCTCCGGGGGGGTCAGCGGATCTTCTAGCTGTAACAATGATGTTGTATTCTTTAAAAAAATGCTTAATACCTTGGTCAGTATGTAACTTATAAAAATGCGACTGGGAAATTCAAAAGTAAATTTCCCAGTCGCATTTTGTATGCAATTATTTAATTTTTATTTACTAAAAGAAGTTTACAAATGCCGTGATAATTCCAGCATTAGCGAAGTCAATAAATAAACTTCCTACTAAAGGTATGATAAAAAATGCTGCTGGAGCTGGACCGTACTTGCTTGAGATGGCTTCCATATTTGCGATAGCATTCGGTGTAGCACCCATTCCAAATCCACAGTGACCTCCTGCTAAAACCGCTGCATCATAGTTTCTTCCCATTACGTTGAAGGTTACATAGTAAGCAAATAATCCCATAAGAAGTGCTTGAACAAACAACATAACAAGCATTGGAACAGCTAAATCAGCTAACTCCCATAATCTTAATCCCATTAAAGCCATAGATAAGAAAATGGATAAAGCAATATTACCTAAAATATCTATTTCAGTGCTTGTAACTTTGTAGGCATGGGTCATATCAGAGATATTTCTTATAATTGCCGCCGCAAACATAGCACCTATGTAAGAGGGGAATGTAGCGCCTGTCTTTTGAATAAGCATTGAAATAATTGTACCAATTCCCATTGCTAAAATAATTTGGAATGCTGCTGTTGAGAAGTTTTTAGGAACTAAAACTTCTGGTGTTGTTTCCTCTTGGATTTCATTAGAAGCAGCTACTAATGTTTCAGTTTTCACTAAATTATTTTTTTCAATTAACCTCTTTGCAATAGGACCACCTAGCATACTTCCGCAGATTAAACCAAAGGTAGCAGAAGCCATAGCAACTGTTGATGCACCTATAGCCCCTCGTTGCTCAAATAAAGGAGCAAAGGCTCCTGAGGTTCCATGTCCTCCTGTCATAGGTACAGACCCTGTAGAAAGACCGATTAAAGCATTTAAGTCAAAAACCTTTGCTAGAGCAACGCCAATAACATTTTGTAGGGCTACTAAAACAATTGCCAAGATTAAAAATAATAAAACTTGAAATCCACCTTTTTTCAACAGCTTTAAGCTAGCTGTAAACCCCACAGTAGTGAAAAAAGCTGTCATTAAGATACCTTGAAGTGTGGTGTCAAATTGGAATTGTAAGATATTGGACTGTCTTAAAAACAAAGCTAATATTGCAAAAATCAATCCACCTATAACAGGTGCAGGAATACAGAACTTTTCCAATAAATTTACCCTTCCTCGAATAGTTTGTCCTAAAAGTAAAACCACTACTGCTAAAGCTACTGTTTGAATAACATCTAGTTGTAATACCATTTGCATGCCCCCTTAAAATTTTAGTAAGATAACGTTTACATCTCTATTATAAGGAGTAGGCTACAATATACGACTAGTTGTAACAAGACTCGACAAAAATGATAGAAAAAAATTTTAGATGTTTAATACACTTGCAAAACATGAAATAAATCCATCATTATTCTAAAAATTCAATTTAGAAACAATCCCTTCTACAAATTTTTTAACGTTGATTTTTCCTCTATCCTCTTTAGGATTATTGATATGTTTAATTTCTTGTTTTACTTGTTTGAAATCAAATAAAACACTACTATATTCTACAAACTTATTATTGTAATAATCATCATTGCCTAATGCAGCAATGTTTTGTAAGGCTTTTAAAATTGTTCGTCTAATCCTTTGCTCGATTGTCCTTGCATGAATCGTTGTATTATGAAGAAGACTTTCCTCCTCAGCTATTTGTATATAGATATCCTGTAGTTGATAATTAGAGGATTTGTTTTTCTTCTTCAAGGAAATAATTTCTCCAATGAGCTTTGTTAAATCCTCATATCCTGATTCTGCAATAATTCCTATGTCCGTAAAAATAGGTGTGATTTGTTGTCTCCAATTTTCTTGACCATTGACCTGTTTTTCCTGTTCGATATGAAAGACTGCATCTTTAATCATTGCCACAGACCTTTCTAATTGGAGGTTTTGACAGACACCCTTTATGACATTTATGGCTTCAATTTTATTAATCGGCTTATGTATAAAGAAAATGACTCCACTTTCATAAGCCTTTGCAATCATGTTATCATTATCTACCTGAGAGATCATAATAAATTTTCCTTTATATCCAAGGGACCGACAGGATTGTATAATTTCAACCCCATCTTTTTGTGGCAGGAGAAAGTCAATGAGGACAATATCAGGTTGATAAAAGATAATTTCCTCTGGTGCATGTTCTCCACTACCAAGCTCTTCTACTACTTTACCTAAGTTGTTTTTCACAATTAAGTATCCTAGCATTTTTCTTACACTAACGTCATCATCAATAATCAAAAAAGTATTCATCATCAGCATCACCCAATCAGTATTTGTTTTGGTATTACAATTTCAAAAATCGTTCCTTCTTCTACTTCATAAATCACGTTTATTTGTCCCTTTAATTCATCTACCATGCTTTTTACATGAGATAAACCAATTCCTGTAGAAGGGGTCCCACTTTTTTCATCATACTTTGTAGTAAATCCTGGATTAAAAATATAAGGAAGAATCTCCTCTTCAATACCTCCTCCATTATCAATAACCTGAAATAGAATATCATTTTGATGGTTTTTTTGCAATACTTGGATCTTACCCTTCCCTTCACAGGCATCTATGGCATTAATAATTAAATTGTTTAAAATCGTAAATAAATGATAATATTTTTGTATTTGAAAATTATCTTCATGATGAAATGCAATAGAAATATAAAGATTGTTTTCCTTTAAATAGCGCAAAGTGTTTTCACGGATAATGGCAAACATATCCGTCAGCATCATGCTTCCATTTTCTTCGAAATTAGCTAAAAAACTTTCGAAACCCTTTAGTACCCTATAATAATCTTTTTTTATCTCGTGAATTTCTAAGGCAATGTTTAGGGTTTTTTCTTTTAAAGCATTATCTCCTTTGGCCTCTTCGTAAAGAGCATAGCTTTTTTTCATAACGTTCTCAATATCACGGGTAGATTTTTTTAAATAAAACATTTCTGCTTGGATACTAGAAACCAGCAGGTTTAATTGTGCATACTTTTTTCGATGTTCTCGGGTAACCAAGGAGAGTTCTTGTTTTTTGTAAAAAAGAAAAACTAAATAAGCACTCACACTTCGCGTGATTCCTGCTAAAATTACTATTTGGAGAAAGGGAGCAAGAAGTTTATCCTGCCGGATGAGAATTTCAGCGGTATTACTTAGTATATCACTAAAGGCCAAAAAGATAATCGTCTTTATGAGACAGTGTTTGTTTTTTTGTACCTTTAAAAGCGAGACAAGTATGCCATAGACAATATAGTAAACGATAGAAGGACTATGCAGGAAAAAAACATCTTGTGGTGTTAAGGAATAGAATAACATCCCCAGCAAACTTCTTTGCAAAAACACAGCGACCCCTGAGAAGATACAAGTGAAGAATGGAGAAATTTTTTCATTGACCAAGAGGATTAAATTTAGTAGGATGATGGCGGCTGAAAATCGCAGTGTACTATTAAAGGGATAAAAATAAATTTCACCGAAGGCTGCCACCGCTAGAGCAAAGATTAAATACTTCTTAAAATTTTTCATAATGTCCTCCAATGTTGTGATTTATACATGTTTGTGTTTTTGAACTTGAATTTTAATAATTAAGGTCTACTATCATTATCTCCCACACAAGTTGAAGGGATACAAGAAAATCCTTGGGGAAAAAGTATCTGTTTTTATTGATTTACTTCTATATTTTATCACATGTGAACTATCACCACCTAATAGTCTAACACAAAATCAAAACCTTGCCAATTCATCTCACCACTTACAGAAGTGAGAGACTTCTTGGCAATTTAGGTTAAAACTCTCTATTTTAAAGAGAAAACCATAAAAAACTATTGACAGCAGCCTATAAAAGTAGTTATCATATTAATAGTTAACATGTTAATTAAATAGGACGAGGGAGGGAACAAATGGGGAAGCGAGAAAGAAATTTGGGATGCTTATTAGGTAAAACTTCCCGTTTAATCAAGTGGGAGCTGAATGATAAATTGAAGGAACATCAACTTACTTCAGCACAGTGGCGGGTTTTGATGGATCTTAGATTTCAGGAAGAAATTGAGAGCAGTGATACTACTCCTGCTCAAATAGCTGAAAGATTAAATGTAGAAAGACCTGCTGTTACGCGAACCATTGATGGTTTAATAAAGGATGATTGGGTAGTAAGAGAGGAAAATCTTGCTGATAGGCGTTCTCATATCATTAAGTTAACTGAAAAATCCAAGGAATTCATGCCTCGGTTCAAGGCAATTAGTGAGAAAGTGATGGGAAAAACTCTGCAAGGCTTTCAAGAGGAAGAAATAGAACAACTAAGATTTTTTTTGATAAGAATCATTGATAACTTCAATTAACATAAATTTTATTCTGCGGTATAGTGCTTGCTCTCCCATTTCTAGGTGAACAAACTAAGTGACTGTTACAAAAGTTAAAGTGCAAACTTGCACTCTGTATAAGTGACTGACACAAAATCATAGATTTTGGTCATCTACTTATGAATTAAGTCTCATTTTATTAAAGAATGAAAGGAGAAAGTAATGGATCAATCAAAACAATTAGGTGAAGAAAAAGTATTGAAATTGTTGTTAAAGTTTTCTATTCCAGCCATCATAGGGATGTTGGTAAATGCTTTGTATAATGTGGTGGATAGAATATTTATTGGGAATGGTGTAGGTTCCTTGGGTATTGCAGGAATAACGATTGGATTTCCAATCATGCTTTTTATCATGGCCTGTGGTATGTTGATAGGCTTGGGGGCCAACGCCTTAATTTCTATCAAGCTAGGAGAAGGAAAAAAAGAAGAAGCAGAACGAATTTTGGGTAATGCTTTGGTTTTATTGATTGGTATATCTTTAGCCATATCTATAGTAGGTTCTATTTTCCTTGAACCTCTACTGAAGATTTTTGGGGCCAGTGAGGCAGTATTGCCTTATGCAAGAGAATATCTACAGATTATATTATGGGGTGCAGTATTTCAATCTATTGGCTTTGGGATGAACAACTTTATACGTGCCGAAGGAAATCCTAAAATTGCTATGTATACCATGCTAATAGGAGCATTACTTAATACAGCATTGGATCCATTGTTTATTTTTGTTTTTAACTGGGGCATAAGAGGAGCAGCGTTAGCTACGATTATCTCTCAAGCTGTATCATCAGTATGGGTGCTTTATCATTTTCTTGGAGGTAGAAGCACATTAAAAATTCGTGCTGCAAACTTAAAACTACACATACCTACTGTAAATAAAATTGCAGCGTTAGGATCAGCTCCTTTTGCTATGCAGATAGCAGCTAGCTTTCTAAATGTATTGATGAATAGGGCTTTAACCACCTATGGAGGAGATGTTGCTATCTCAGGTATGGGGGTAATAACCAGTATTATTACATTGATTTTAATGCCTATCTTTGGTATTAATCAAGGGGTGCAACCCATTATTGGTTACAACTATGGGGCTTGTAAATTCGACAGGGTAAAGGAGGCTTTAAAGCTAGGAATCTTAGGCGCAACGATCATTGTTATGATAGGCTTTGTTGGAACAAGATTGTTCCCGGAGCAAATGGTGGCTTTTTTTAATCGTGAAGATGCAGAGTTAATCGCTTTTGGTACACGGGCAATAAAAATATTTATGGTGTTTTTGCCCATTATCGGATTTCAAGTTGTATCTGCCAGTTATTTCCAAGCTATAGGAAAGCCAAAACAAGCGGCTTTTTTAACTTTATCAAGACAAGTAATCTTTTTAATTCCAGCCCTATTAATTTTACCTAAAATTTTTGGCTTAGATGGTGTACTAATGGCAGGACCCTTAGCTGATTTACTTTCTTCCATTCTGACAGGTATATGGATCATTGTGGAGCTTAAAAACCTAGGAAGACAGCATGAGGCAAGCTTTGGTTTCAACGAAAGATTTAGCAACTAAAAATCAAGTTAATTATTTGACAAATTTCTGCAATTATATTATACTGATTGTAATATAACATAATGAATCATTCTGCTAAAGACCCTACAGCATAATTTAGATGGCATGAAGCCAATTTGCTGATATAAGCTAGCAGAATAGAATGAATATACTTTGCTATTAACCATGAAGGTTAAAATAGAATGTCAGGGTTCTATTTTAGTCTCATGGTTTTTTGTTTGTCACAAAATCTATCAAAAGCATCTGATAAAAACTTAACAACTAAAGGAGTAAAGTATTTAGCCGAAAGAGTAGACGTAGATTTTAAATTGTTTTATTAAAATTTTACATAAGTTAAGGGGGATTGATAGAAAGTCAATAATAAACTCCTTGTATAGATGTGTGCCCTTAAATTTTAATATACTAAGGGCTACATTTGCAGCCCACGGTTTTAGGGCGAAACCGTAGACCGTGTATATTAAAATTTAACTTTAGAAGCGCGCATCTATAATCAATAGATGTTTAAGAAACTTTAACAATACAAAAGAAAGAGGTGCACATCAACTTATGAGAAAACAAAAATGGTATATTTTATTATTATGCTTGGTTTTAACAGCTTCTATGCTGCTGGTGGGTTGTGGAGGCAAGAATGAGACAGCTGGTGGAAAAGGACAAGAAAGAAACACTGCTTCTGGAGAAAAGGTATTAATAGTTTCTTGGTCACAGGATCTAGGAGAGTTAAATCCTCATGCTTATTCGCCAAATCAAATGTTTGCGCAAGATATGGTATACGAAGCTTTAGTAACCTATGGTGAAGATGGAAAAATCGAACCGCAACTAGCAGTAGATTGGGAAATTTCTCCTGATGGAAAAGAATATACTTTTCAACTACGTGAAGGGGTTAAATTTTCTGATGGAAGTGAATTTAATGCTGCTATAGCAAAAAAGAACTTTGATGCAGTATTGGCTAACATTGAGAGACATAATTGGTTAGACCTAATTGCCCAAATAGCTGATACAGAAGTAGTAGATGAGTATACGCTTAAGATTTTGTTTAAAAATCCTTATTATCCGGCGCTTCAGGAATTAGCATTAATTCGACCCTTAAGATTTTTAGGAGAAGCTGGTTTTCCATCAAATGGAAATACGGCAGAAGGCATTGAAAAAGCTGTTGGTACAGGACCTTGGGTATATAGCGAAGCAGTGAAGGGTGAGTATGCTGTTTTCACAAGAAATGAGTATTATTGGGGAACACAACCAAAGGTAGATAAGGTCATTGTTAAAATTATTCCTGATGGAGAAACAAGGGTAATGGCCTTTGAGAAAAAGGAAATTGATTTAATCTATGGTAGTGGTTTAATTAGCTTAGACTCCTTTAAGCAATTAAGAGATTCTGGTAAATATACAACAGATATTTCTCAACCTTTATCTACACGATTATTGGCGATTAACTCTAATAAAGGTGCTACAAAGGAATTAGCAGTACGCCAAGCCATACAACACGCCTTTGACAAACAAACACTGATTGATGCTGTATTTTATGGAACAGAGGTAAAAGCAGATACGCTATTTGCACCAAACTTTCCTTACTGTGATTTAGGCTTAGTACCTTATGAATATGAAGTGGAAAAAGCCAAGACGCTTTTAGATGAAGCGGGTTGGAAACTTATTGAAGGTAAGGAGTTTAGAGAAAAAAATGGGGAAGCATTGGAGCTAGACTTAAGCTTTGACAGTGATGATACTGCACAAAAATCTATTGCAGAAATTCTACAGGCAGACTTAAAAAAAGTAGGCATTAAGTTAAATTTAGTGGGTGAAGAAACAGCCTCTTATCTACAAAGACAAAAAGATGGTAATTTCAACTTAATCTTTGGTGACAACTGGGGAGCACCTTATGATCCACATGCTTTTGTAGGTTCTATGAGAACCCCTGCCCATGCAGACTACCAGGCACAGATTGGTTTGCCAATGAAGGAAGAAATTGATGCTAAAATTACTGAAGTCCTGATCAGTACTGATGAAGAAGAACGTCAAGCGCTTTATGAATATATTTTAGGAACTTTGCATGAACAGGCTGTTTATTTACCGATTTCTTATTTAACCAATCTAGCCGTTTATCATGATTATGTTTCAGGTGTTGAATTCCTTGAGACAAAATATGAAATTCCTTTTGCAAATATGGATATAAAATAATGCTTTAACTCTCCTAGTATAGATATACGCTATGAACTTTAATATACTAGAGGCTACAAGTGTAGCCCCTAGATATTAAAGCTTAAGTTTAAAAGCGTATATCTATATATTATTGGGAGAGGGTTAAAAATAACTGATGTATTGATAGGGAGGAAAAATGAGAAACTTCATTTTAAGACGACTCATAAGCTTGATTCCAATTTTATTAGGAATTTCTATCATAACCTTTGTTTTAGTACAACTTGTCCCTGTTGATCCAGCGGAGGTCTATTTAAGAATGTCACAAATCCCTCCAACAGATGAAGCGGTGGCTGTGACTAGAGCTGAGTTAGGACTAGATCAACCTTTATATCGCCAATATATCGATTGGATACGAAATGCTATAAAGCTAGACTTTGGAAGGTCTTTTGTCACAAGAAATCCGGTATTAGAGGAATTACTCTATTATTTTCCTGCAACCATTCAATTAACCGTAACTTCTTTAATATTAGTCATTGTCATCAGCATTCCTATGGCTATTTTTTCAGCACTTTATAAAGATACGGTCTTCGACAATATTAGTAGGTTTTTTGTCTTTGTTGGGGCATCTATGCCTAGCTTTTGGATAGGACTTTTATTTATTTACTTTTTTTCTTTGAAACTAGATTTATTACCAGTAATGGGAAGAGGTTCTATACAACACCTGATCCTACCCTCTTTAACTTTGGCTTTGGGTTCAGTAGCTACCTATACAAGATTGCTAAGAACCACGATTTTAGAAAATTTAAGGGAAAATTTTGTTCTTTATGCTAAAACCAGAGGCTTGAAGGAACGATTTATTATCCTAAGACATGTGTTAAAAAATGCTATGCTTCCGGTAGTGACAGCCTTTGGCATGAGTATGGGGCATATGCTGGCAGGAAGTGTCATTGTAGAAAATGTTTTCGCATGGCCGGGCGTTGGCAGGTATATTATTTCTGCCATATTTAATCGGGATTATCCTGTGATACAGTGCTATGTATTACTGATGGCAATTATATTTGTATTTTCAAACCTACTGGTGGATATCCTCTATGGTATTTTAGATCCCCGTATTAGAATGGGAGAGGATTAAAGATGATAACACAAGAAAAGATGCCTAAACGATTTAAAAATAAAATGGTAATTATCAGTATCTTCATTATAGGAATGATGGTGATTTTCAGTTTTTTAGCCCCTATACTTTCCCCTAATGATCCCAATGAAGTGGATTTAACCAATAAATTGCTGGAGCCTAGTAAAAGTTTTCCTTTAGGTACGGATCATTTAGGAAGATGTATTCTATCAAGATTGCTTTACGGTACAAAAGTATCCTTAGGGACCGCTGTAATAACCATGGTGATCACTATCATCATTAGTGTAATGGTTGGAACTTTTTCAGGCTATAAGGGAGGATATATAGATAGTATAATCATGCGGCTATGTGATATGATTTTGGCTTTTCCAAGTCTAGTTTTAACCTTAGTGATTATTGGCATGCTGGGGCCTGGGTTAAAAAATCTTATGATTGCTATGATTGCTGTTCAGTGGGTATGGTATGCTAGAATGATTCGAGGAATGGTGTTAAGCTTTAAAGAAAAAAACTTTATTCTTTCAGCAAAGGTATCGGGAAGCTCCGATTTCAAAATTATTTTTGAACATATCTTGCCCAATGTTTTACCGCAAATTATCGTATTGGCCACGTTAGATTTAGGAAAGGTCATTTTGCATATTTCAGGGTTTTCTTTTTTAGGACTAGGCGTACAACCCCCTGATCCTGAGTGGGGAGCTATGTTAAATGATGGAAGGCAGTTTATCAGAAGCAATCCTTCCTTGATGATGTATCCTGGAATGATGATTCTTATGACCGTAATTTCTTTTAACCTCATTGGAGATGCTTTAAGAGATGTCCTTGAAGAAAAAAATTACTAAGGGGAGAGGATAAAGTGAAAGAAGAAGTTGTTTTAAAAGTAGAGGATTTACAGGTATATCTTCCCAGTCAAGAAGGTATGCTTCGAGCGGTGAATGGTGTTGATTTAGAAATTAAAAAAGGAAAAATTCTAGGGCTGGTAGGAGAAAGTGGTTGTGGTAAATCCATCATGTCTTTATCTTTATTAAAGTTACTCAAAAATAAAGAATGGCAGACAAAGGGTGAAGTTCGATTAAAGGAAAAGAACATTTTTTCTCTTTCTGAGGAGGAAATGAGAAAACAAAGGGGTAAAGAAATTGCTATGATTATGCAAAATCCTATGAGTGTTTTTGACCCCCTAAGGACGGTTGGAAGTCATTTTGTGGATACCATTCAGAATCATACAAAAGTGACGGCAAAGGAAGCAAAGAAGATTGCTATAGAAAATCTAAAAAAAGTAAGTTTACCTGAAGCAGAAAAAATCATGAAGCAATATCCTTTTCAATTAAGTGGAGGCATGTTGCAAAGAGTCATGATTGCTATTGCCATTGCAATGCGTCCTGAGGTACTAATTGCAGATGAACCTACCACCGCCTTAGATGTAACGGTACAATATCAAATTTTGGGACAGCTAAAAAGTTTGGTAAAAAATAATAAGACAGGGGTATTATTGGTGTCCCATGACCTTGGGGTGATTGCACAAATGGCAGATGAAGTAGCGGTGATGTACTGTGGATATATTGTAGAAAAAGCTCCTGTAGAGGATTTGTTTAAACATCCTGCCCATCCCTATACCCGTGGTTTGTTATCTTCAAGATTTCAGTTGAATAAAAAGCGCTTAAAACCCATAGAAGGTCAGCCTCCTTCTCTTTTGAATTTAGGTAAGCAATGTCCTTTTTTGGAAAGGTGTAGTGAAGCAGAAGCGGCTTGTAAGGAATACACCATGGAAGAAGTAGGTGGAATAAAAAATCATTTAGTAAGATGTGCCAAATATGCCCCTAGAAAAGAGATGATTTTAAATGAGCTTGCTTGAGATCAGAGAGGTTACAAAAGTGTACAAGTCTGGCAATAGCCTATGGGGAAAAGGGAAGGTGACAGAAGCTGTAAAGGATGTTAGTTTGAGCATTAAAGAAGGAAGCTGTGTAGGATTAGTAGGAGAAAGCGGATGTGGCAAAAGCACCTTAGGAAAAATTATTCTAGGCTTGGAAAAACCAAATAGTGGAGAAGTCTTGTTTCAGGGAAAAAATTTTTATAAATCCAATCGTAGACAGCAAAAAGCCTTAACACGGGATCTACAGGTGGTTTTTCAAGATTACCATAGTTCTGTGAACCCTAAACAGAATATAGGAAAAATTATTAGTGAACCTATAAAAAATTACTTAAACTTAAGTCCCTTAGAAGAAGAAAAAAAGGTGTTAGAGCTATTAGAAATAGTAGGTCTAAGCCATAAAGATATCCATAAATATCCCCATCAGTTTAGTGGGGGACAACTGCAACGGGTGTGTATAGCCAAAGCGATAGCTTTAAAGCCGAAACTCATCGTTTTAGATGAAGCTATCAGCAGCTTAGATGTATCTGTGCAGGCGCAAATTTTAAATCTGCTGCTTGATTTGAAAAAGGAATTTAACTTATCCTATTTGTTTATATCTCATGATATTGAAGCTGTGGATTATATAGCAGATACTGTAGCAGTAATGTATTTAGGAAGAATTGTAGAATCGATAGAAGATGTTGCTGATTTAACGGCGTTGAGACATCCTTATAGTAAAAAGCTGTTAAGCTCTGTATTAAGTCCTTATCCACAAGAAGGGAAAGTTTTAGACTTTTCCTTTGATGAAGTTGTCAGTAGTAAAAAAGTATCTTGCGGCTGTAAGTATAATGAACGTTGTAAGAAAAGTACAGTTACCTGTAATGAGCATGTTCCTCCCTTGAGCATAGTGGGAAAAGGTCATAAAGTAGCTTGTCACTGTGAAGGCAGCGAAGGCGAAGTAATGCAGCTAGATCACATTTCATAGGATGTCGTCATATACTAATGTGAACTACTACTACATGTAGCACTGGGTGGCTTCCTACTTCTACGACAGAAAATAAGGATTGGGATGATTTTTCCCAATCCTTAATATTATTTTGTGACTTCTAGAGGGTTTCTCTTTCTGCAATAAGTTTTTTTGCTAATTCATCAGCTATTTTTTCACACATTTCAAACTCCGCTGCTTTAGGAGAAGATTTAGCTTCTACAGGCTCTCCAATTTTTTCCCATTTAATTTTTTCGGCAAATTGGTTTAAGGTAGAAACACCACCGCCACTCCAAGAAGCAGTTCCAAAGATGCCAAGATAACGATTTTTTAGTTGAGAGTTTTCGATTTTATGTACCACTGTTTCCATGGAAGGAAACAAACCAGTATTGTAGGCACAACTACCTAAAACGACACCTTTGAATCGCCAAATGTCACTTATGATGTAAGAGACATGGGTTTTTGAGGCATCATAAATCCTGATATTCTTTATTCCCTTTTCAGAAAGTTTTCTGGCAATAAAGTCTGCCATTTTCTGTGTATTACCATACATAGAACCATATACGATGACAACACCTTCCTGTGTTTCAGCCTTAGACCAACGATCATAATAGTCAATAATGCAAGATGGATTGGTTCTCCATACTGGCCCATGGGTAGGGGCGATAACATTAATATCGATAGCAGCCTCTGTTAACTTTTTTAAAGCTTTTTGTACCATAGCGCCGTATTTACCAACGATATTGGAATAGTAACGTCTGATTTCATCTGTATAAAATTCTAAATTCACTTCATCGTCGAAGATCCCCCCATCTAATGTGCCAAAACCACCAAAGGCATCTGCTGAGAACAATACCTTATTTGTGACTTCATAGGTCATCATGGTTTCTGGCCAGTGAACCATAGGCGTTAAGTAAAATTTAAGCTGATGTTCTCCTAGATCTAAGGTATCTCCATCATCAATAATATAATAATTATCCATTTTGCCATAAAAATTTTCTAAAAATTCAAAGGTCTTCTTATTACCTACCAACATAACGTTAGGATATCTCTCTCTTACGGCTTTAATAGCCCCTGAATGATCCGGCTCCATATGATTGATAATGAGATAGTCTACTGATTTATCTCCAATGATACCTTCTATCTTATCCATAAATGCATCCATTTTTGTATTTTTTACTGTATCAATGACAGCAACCTTGTCGTCATTAATTAAATAAGCATTATAAGAAACCCCTTTATCTAATGGCCATAAATTTTCAAACAGATGGGTTTCTCTGTCATTTACCCCTACATAATGAATATTTTTTGTTACTTCTACAGTATTAATCATTACAATCCCTCCTAGAATGTTTGTTTTTTATTTATCAACTTATTTTATCTATATACCCAACTTATTTCTATCTATAGACGAAGTTGAATAATATTTTTTTCTAAGCAGCAAATATAAAAATAGTCTATGAATTTTCATATACTAAGGGCTATATTTACAGCTCACGGTTTTAGGGAAAACTGTAGTCTCATTTTATCTTATTATCAAATACTTTACTGGGTTAAGACCCCCACTTCCATAAATCTATAAAGGAATTTGTAGTTTTAGGTCGAAATTAACAATAATACGGATTTTTCGGTATTGGAATGGCCTATCTAAAGAAAGAATAAAGGAGATAAAACAATGCCTTATCTTAAGTTTGAAGCCAGTAAAAATATGCTGTCTTACTTAGGCATAATGTTTTAGGAGAAAGAGATTTCTATAGAAGGAAGAAGCATAAGTTTTATACAGGATAAAGGAGTGTTGTAAACGATGGAGACAAAAGAATCAAAAGTATATGCGGTTTTAGAAGCATTGAATATTCCCTATGAAAGATATACCCATGCCCCGGTAGCCACCATTGCAGCGATAGAGGCGTTAGAGATGAACTTAGAAGTGCTTCATTTCAAAAATCTATTTTTACGTAACTCTAAAGGGGACAAACACTATTTAGTGCTGGTAGATAGCTCGAAGAAAGCCAATACTAAGGCACTAGCTAAGCAGATAGGAAGTACAAGATTAAGTTTTGCCTCTGACGAAAGACTTGAAGCCCATTTAGGCTTAGAGCCAGGAGCAGTGTCTCCTATGGGATTAATCAATGATAAAAATAAAGAGGTAGAAGTATTAATAGATCAAGACTTATCTTTACAAGAAAAAGTTACTTTACACCCCAATATAAATACTGTTAGTATTACAATGCGCTATAAGGATCTGGAAAAATTCCTTAGATGGTGTGGCAATAAAGTACAGTTTGTAGAAATTCCTTAAGAAGATAAATTTTATCTTATCATCAAATACTTTACTGGGTTAAGACCCCCATTTCTATAAGTGGGCTTTGAATCAGGTGGAGTAGAGTCTCCATCTGATTCCCCGATGTTCAGCTTTAGCTGTAGGAGTTCACTCATTAGCTAGTTCAAGAATATTTAGGTTTTTGATGGTAATAGATTTTGCGTCATAGGTGATTAGGCCGTCTTCCCTCATTTTGTTTAATTCCCTTGAGAGGGAGGGCCGCTGAACACCTAGTCTTTCAGCTAGTTCCTTTTTTGACATATTTAATAGGATTTTAGTACTTTGCTGATAATAATACTCATAGGTTAAAAATTCAATAATACGCTGTTTTATCGTTTTCATGGTGATGGCCTTTAGTTTATTTGTAAGAATGAAGGTTTTGTCACATATGCAATGAAGAAATGCTATTAAAAACGCTTTGTTTTTTTGGCATAATTCTAAAATAAAGTCTTTTTCCATATGAAGCAAGATGCAATCAGTTTTAGAGGTAATTGTCATAGGGTAGACATTGTTATGACAAAACAATAAGTTGCCGCCTATGATATCGCCGGTTTGAAAGCTAGTTAAAGTCAGGATGTTGCCATTTGTATCAATCTTTTGAATAACAATTTCTCCCCGCAATATAACGTCTACAGTATTACAGACTTCATTTTGAAGATAGATCATGCTATTTTTTTCATATTTCTTTATCTGATGATTCTCCTCACAAAATAATTTTAATAATGCTTCTTTTGTAAAACTCTTAAAAAGGTCTATGCAAGTAAGCAGTTGAAGATACTTTTTTATTTTCATAATAAAACTCCTTTAAATTAGTAACCATGGTTACTGCCTTGTTATTTTAAAAACATTATAATATATAAAAAAGGATTTTGAAAGGAGAATGATTATGTTAGAAAAAGTTTATGGATTTGACGGAAAAAATGAAAAACTTATTGAGAAGGTTGTTGATGATGAGAACCTTGTACTAAATCACATGATTCTTGTCAAAGGAACAGGACTGCCAGAACATTTTTCAAATTCTAATGTGTATATGATTATTACTAAAGGCATTATGAGTTTACAACTGGGAGAACAGGAGTTGCAAAAATATCAGGAGAGGCAGATCATTAATATTCCTTATAATGTCAAGATGAGGGTAAATAATGATGATGATGAGGTATTGGAGTTTTTCGTAGTGAAATCACCAAACCCTAAGGATTATGGAGAAAAATAATATGGATATCTTCATGATTTTCCTTTGGATTATTACAGGTGTGGGACTTGTTATTTCTATGTTCAAGGACAAAGAAAAAACTTTAACCTCCATGAAAATGGCAGCCAATATGATGAAGCGTATGATAGGCCAAATCATAGGAATTTTGTTTCTTATAGGATTAATACTGACATTTATACCTCCAGAGGGGGTAACGGATATTTTAAGCAAAACCAATATACTGTTTGCGACGATGATTTCTGCTTTTGTCGGCAGTATTACTTTGATACCAGCCTTTGTAGCTTTTCCTTTAGTAAGCTCCTTTGTAGATATAGGGATGAGCATTGTTCCAGCAGTGGCTTTTTTAACGACGCTAACGATGGTGGGATTGGTTACCTTCTCATTAGAAAAGCAGGAATTTGGATTAAAATTTGCATTGACTAGAAATATTTTAAGCTTTCTATTTGCGATATTTATTTCCCTTATTATGGGGGTGATCTTATGAAGAAGATGATAAAAGTCGTAAGAAATAATAAATTATTATCCATAGTAGTATTGATTTATTTGTCATTGCTTTTGTTTCTTCCAGTAAAAGCTATTGATTCATCAAGAAATAGCCTTTACTATATTAAGGAGATGTTTCAAATTATGCCGATTGTTTTTATATTGACGGCGCTTATAGAAGCATGGATGCCTAAGGATATGATCATCAACAGCTTTGGAGAAAAATCAGGGGTAAAAGGAGCCGTCTTTTCCTTGATCTTAGGAAGCTTTTCAGCAGGACCGATCTATGCGGCATTTCCTATCTGCAAAATGTTATTAAAAAAGGGTGCCAGCATTGCCAATGTTGTAATTATCCTAAGTGCTTGGGCAGTGATAAAAGTTCCTATGCTTGCCAATGAAGCAAAATTTTTAGGTTCAAAGTTTATGCTGATAAGATGGGTGTTAACAATAATATCTATATTAATCATGGCCTATATAATAACAGTGATAGTGAAAAAAACGGAAATTCCTATGGTTGGAAATTTGAAACAGAAGGAAAAAAATAAAATAAATGTCAAAGGGGAGTACTGTATTCACTGTGGTTTATGTGAAAAAATGTTGCCACAATATTTCACGACTATAGGGAATAGGATAGAATTTACCCAACAATCTCTTCCTGACGAAGTTCTCGAGAACATCAATAGCATCATTGAAAAATGTCCAGCAAAAGCCATAGGCTATCATCATGGCTAAACCTATAGTGACATGCTTATAAAAACACCTTTCTTATAAACTGAATAAGAAAGGTGTTTTTAAGTTGAAAAATATAGTTTTTAATTTATAACCTCTTGAGAAGCCTCATTTGTTGGAGGAATTTCTCCAGCCCTGCTTAAAGCAAACTTTGCCATAATGGGACCGATCAACTCGAATACAAAAACTCCTCCTAAAATAACAGTGCTTACGGTACTGCCTATCTGAGGCACTTGTTGTTTGGCAATCATTGCTAAACCAATGGCTACACCAGCTTGAGGTAACAAACTAAACCCTAAATTTTTTACAATGGTATCAGAATAACCCATCATTTTCGCCCCTAAACCTGCTCCAACAACTTTTCCTATGGCTCTTGCTACGATATATGCTGTTCCTAATAAACCTAGTTTTCCTAAAACATCAAGATGAAGACTGGCTCCCGCCAGTGTAAAGAAAAACAAATAGATGGGTGGTGTAAACTTCCCTATAATATGAAAAACCTTTCGATGACTTTGCATAAGGTTAGTAAGTGTGGCACCAATCATCATACAGGTTAGAATAGGAGATAGATGCAATACGTTGGCAAGACCGCCTCCAGCTAGAATAAAAGCTAATACAAATGTTAGTAGTTCATCTTCCGTCTTTGTTTTATTAGCAAGAAATGTTAACATAAAGCCTATGGCAAAGCCTAAGAGTAGAGAACCAATAATTTCTACAAAGGGTAAGGTAATCATTCTTAAAAAAGACATTTCTCCTTGTCCAAAAGAAATTTTTGTTAGCGCCATCGCGATACCAAAACTCATCACACATAATGCATCATCAATAGCGACTACCGGCAGAATTGTTTTGGTCAAAGGACCGTTTGTATTATACTGTTTAATAATCATCATTGTGGCAGCAGGTGCAGTAGCGGCTGCTATAGAGGCTAGTATGATACTCAATTCAAAAGGTTGATGTAATAAAAAGTAACTGGTAAAAAATACGATGGTGACAGCACCAGCTGTCTCTGCTAATGTGACAATAAATACTTTTTTTCCAACCTTCATGAGTTCTTCAATAAGAAACTCACTGCCGATATTAAAGGCAATAGCTGCCAGGGCTATTTCATTGACAATAGAAAAAACTTTGATATTTGTGTCAGTGATAACATTGGTAAAGGAAGGACCGATCAATAATCCTCCTAACAAATAACCTGTCACATAGGGTAGATGCAAAACCTTAGCTAGTCTTCCACCTAGAATTCCCATCAATAATACAATACTCATTTTTACTAAAACATTCAAAAAAATACGCCTCCTCGATACAATCTACTATTTACTTGTTTACATTTTCAATACCTAATATTTTGCCGACAGGAACAGTAAACATTACCCCAGTTCCTTTACTATTCATACCGCCTACAATTGTATTAACAGCTTCCATGGCTCGATCTACCATTTTGTTATCCTGTAGGATGGTAAAAATGGTCTTATTGTAGGGGCGCGAGCGGTCCACCAGGCTCCTTAAACTACCTATGATAGGGATATCATTGTGATGATTTTCTACCAAAGCACTTGCCATACCTTGGCTATCGATAATGGTAGCCCCGGTGATACCGATATTTACAAACGCTGTTAATATGTCATCTAAATATTCTGTTTTATTTAGTACGATAAATAATGCATGCATTAAAAAACACCTCCTAGAATTTTTTTCTACCTTTCATTGTATACAAAATGCAGCTATTGTTCAAACCTGATTATTAACCTTATATTCTCTTATGAAGGAATGGTGCCCTCTTAACAGAAATTACTAGAAAATTTTATAAACATGCTATAAAGACTGATTGCAAAGGCTATAAAAAAATATAAAAAAAATGAAATTTTATCCAAATGGTTACTGAAAATTTTTATTATTTTCGTATTCTATAATAGAAAATATTGAGGAGGTAATAATCATGAAGAAAAAGTTAGCAAGTGTATTGGTGTTACTGATGTTGTTTAGTTTCTCTATAGCTACAGCAGGAGCATTTGTTCCACCGGGATTAGAAAAAAAAGGAGGACTACCGCCGGGAATTCAAAAACGATTTTTAGAAGATGAGCAACCTACAGAGGAAAAGAAAGATGCACTTCTTAAGGATGAGTATCGTACAAAGATTGAGAGTATTGATATAGAAACCAGACGGATTGCTATAAAAGATGGAACAGCGTATATTTACTTATTAGTATCTGATTCTGCTAAAATAAAAGTAGATGGCAAAAGTAGTAGTCTTGAAGCATTCCAAAAAAATGATGAGGTCGTTTTGAAACTAGACAAAAATAACACGATAGTAGAAATTCATGGAGAAAACTTAGAAGATAGAGTGGTAACCATAAAGGAAGCCATCGTTAAATCCATAAACAATAGCGATAGAGAAGTGGTGCTGCTCCATGACAATAAGGAAGTTCTCTATTCTGTGAAGGACGAGGCTATTATTGAAATCGATGGGGTGAAAAAGTTATTGAAGGATATAAAGGTAGATATGAAGGTAGATGTCAGGGTAAGGAGAATGGAGATTTTAGAAATAAAGGTAACAAATGAGGTTAAAAAATATGAAGGACGACTTATTGCTAAATATACTGATACTGATCCTATTTTAGTGTTGCGTATAGATGGTGATAATAAAATTTTTTCCGTAAAGAAGAGTTTAGATTTGTCCACAATCAAAGTTGGAGATGATGTCATCATTTACGTTGAAAAAGAATTAGTGACGAGTGTTACTAAGAAGTAACAAATGAAGTGAACGCCTTCACCTGATTCAAAGGCCACTTATAGAAGTGGGGTGGTTTAGTCCAGTAAAATGCTTGATAAAATTATATAAATAAATCCATCTGTTGTATTTACAGCAGATGGATTTATTTATGTAAAGAAGCCTTCTAAGTACAGACATAGGCTTTTAAAACTAAGTTTTAATATACACGGTCTACAGTTTCGCCCCAAAACTGTGGGCTGCAAATGTAGCCCTTAGTATATTAAAATTTAAGGGCGCACATCTATATAGATAACCAACTACAAAGCTTAACAAAATGCAGACCGTATGCATTTGCAGGAAATGACTACAATGTTCAATTCATGTAAGTGAAAAATCCATAAAGAAATTTGCATGTTTGAGCGGTAGCGAGTTTGCAAATTTTAGGATTTTTCACTGGAGTGAATTGCTAACATTGTTCATTTCTGAAACCGCAGGAAGGCATATTTTGTTAAGGTATAAAATTGGTTATCTATAAAATCGTAAACTTTTAGAAGTATATAAAAAGGTTGAAGCATTAATTATGCATGTAGTAGAATGATGATATATTTAATTATCAAATTTTTAACAATATTCAGAAGGGTGGTGTGGGGTATGCTAAAAAAGAAGAAGTAAAATGGTAGGGATAAAACATATTGACTAGGGGGATAAGCATGGGATTAAAAAAGAAGTTAACCATCAGCTATTTAGTAATTGTAGTATTATGTATAGGTATATTAGGGACTTTAGCTGTAAATAAATCTCAGAATGCATTGTACAAAGAAGTAGAAGAAAAAATCAGTATAGCCATTGAATCTACATACAATGTTTCCTATGAAAGAAATGATCTATTAACAAAACAAATGATTAGCATACTAAATACTACTGAAAAATTTCTGAGCAACTTGGGAGAAATAAGGATCTACGAGGAAGAATATGTGGAAGTAGAAGGATACAGGTTACCTAAAATGTACGCAGGAGATAAATTACTAACTTTAGACGAAACATTTGTTGATGAAATGTATGCTATGGTAAAAGGAACAACAACCATTTTTATACTTCACGACAATGAATTTGTTAGAATTAGTACGAATGTTAGGCATGATGACGGAAAAAGGGCTGTAGGCACTGCTATTAAAAGTGATTCTCCTGTTTATCAAAGAATTATGAAGGGTGAAAGATACTATGGAAGGGCAAACGTATTAGGGGAATGGTATGTTACAGGTTATCAGCCCCTGTATAGTCAAACAAATGACATAGTAGGTATGCTGTATGTAGGGGTACCAGAACTAGATATAACCTTTGAAAATATTATAAGTGATGTTTCTATAGGAAGTTCAGGGCATATATATATTATGGACTCCTCTGGAGAATTATTGTTTCATCCTACAAATAGGGGAGAGAACCTTTTAATGCACGACTTTGCTAAACAAATAGTAAATGAAAAAAATGGTCTAATAGAGTACGAATATGAAGGCGTAGAAAAAATCGCTACTTTTAGATATTTCGAACCTTGGGATTGGTATCTTGTCGCCACTGCAGACTATGATGATCTAAACAGCCAGTCTAGGGATTTGATGACGTATATTTTGCTGTTTGGTTTAATTCTATTTGTTATTATTTTAACACTTAGTGTTTTTGTGGCTCGGTCTATCGTAATACCTATTGCTTTAACAACTGGCTATGCAGTCAAAATAGCTGAGGGAAATTTAAGTGAAAATTTGCCAGCACATTTATTGGCTAGAAAAGATGAAATAGGCCAATTGTCTAATGCTTTTCAAAAAATTATAGATAACTTTAAAGTAACGCTTGAAAAAATTATAGAAACAGGAGGAACACTATCAGTTGCCTCCGAAAGCTTAACCCAAGCCAGTCAACAGTCAGGGTTGACCGCAGAAGAAGTAGCTAAAACTATAGAAGAAATTGCGAGAAGCAGCAGCCAACAGGCGCAGGATACAGAGAGTGCTGCTGTGAGGGTAGAAGAAATTGGGGATTTAGTAGAGAAAAATCAAAACTGTATGAAGGAACTAAATGTATCAACCAATGAGGTGATAAGATTAGAAGAAGAAGGATTTGTGACATTAAAAGAACTTATACAAAAAACAGAGATGAATAATAGAGCAACAGAAGAAATCTATCAAGTGATTCTTGGAGCAA
Source organism: Clostridium formicaceticum (assembly GCF_001854185.1). Lineage (NCBI taxonomy): Bacteria > Bacillati > Bacillota > Clostridia > Peptostreptococcales > Natronincolaceae > Andreesenella > Andreesenella formicacetica. Next base: position 546,625 of record NZ_CP017603.1, on the reverse strand, counting down.
ATAAAAGCGCAGAGAAAATAGATATGGTTAGCCATATGATTCAAAACATTGCAGAACAAACAAATCTTTTAGCGCTAAACGCTGCTATTGAAGCTGCTAGGGCAGGAGAGTCAGGACGTGGATTTGCAGTGGTAGCAGAAGAAATTAGAAAATTAGCAGAGCAGTCCACTGAATTCACGATAGAAATAACTACGATTATCACAGATTTAACAAACAAAACAGAAAATGCTGTGCACACAGTGGAGGAGGTAGCTAGGCTAACACAGGCACAAACTGAAGAGGTTATGACGACAGAGAAAAAATTTGAAGGTATCGCTATGGCCATTGAGAAAACAAAGGATGTCATCACTGTATTAAACCAGTCGGGACAAGCTATGGAAGGAGCAAAAACTCAAATGATAGATCTTATCCAAAGTATGGCAGCAATTGCTGAAGAAAATGCCGCCAGTACAGAAGAAGTAGCAGCTGCCACTGAAGAACAGGCGGCTTCTGTACAGGAGGTAGCCAACGCCAGTAAAAATTTAGCAAACCTAGCTGAAGAGCTAAATCATCTTGTACTGAAATTTAAAGTTTAATTTTACAGAATTTACATAAAACAGCAAAACTATCTAGGTAAGATATTCGCCACCAATAGATAGTTTTGTTGTTTTGTTCTATATATAAAAGGCGTATTTGCCAAATAATAAGCAAATAGATTATACTATAAATAAGAAGTGTATCAAAAAAACATAGGAATAAGTCTCATTTTATTTTCTCTAGAAAGACGCATACTTACAACAGAAAAGGTTTTATAAATTTTAAGAAGAAGGAGAGATAGCATTGGAATTAGTTGTAATTGTTTTGAATAAAACAGAATATTTAACAGAGATTCTAGATGGATTTATGGAGGAAGGATTAAAAGGAGCGACGGTTATAGATAGTGCTGGCATGGGGCATATTATAGCAGATCACATTCCTTTTTTTGCACAGTTTGCAGATTTAGAAGAAGATAATAGGAATCATAGTAAGACGATTTTTACAGTTGTCCATTGTCAGCAGGACAGAGATAAGGCGGTTAAAGTGGTGGAGAAAACTTTGGGGGATATACAAAAAGCAGATACTGCATTTATTTTTTGCGTACCCGTGAGTTTTGTAAAGGGGATTACGTCTGGAGGATGTGGTGATAAATCATGAATACATCTTTGTACGTAGGCATTATTTTGCTAATAGGCTTGGTAGGAGGCAAGGTTGCATCAAAAATTAATTTACCTTCTGTCACAGGATATATTTTATTCGGTCTATTGTTGGGGCCATCTTTTACAAATATCATTACAAAGGAAACCATTAAGTCTATGCAATTTGTAAATGAAGTAGCCCTAGGAATATTGGCATTGTCTATTGGAGCAGAATTACATCGACTGGTTTTTAAAAAGTTCGGCAAAACATTATTTTTAGTATCTTTAGGCGATGAACTGATTACTTTTTCATTAGTAACGATCTTTACTTACTTATTAGGGCTACAGCTTCAGCTGGCTATTGTATTAGGGGTTTTAGCTATGACGGTCTCTCCTTCAGGGGTATTTTCTATTGTGAAAGAGTATGGAGCGAGAGGGGAGTTTACAAAAAATCTTCTGGCACTAGTTGCCATTGACAATCTTATCTGTATCTTTGTATTTGGTATTGTCATAGCAGTGTTACAAGGAATAGAAAGCATGCATTTAGGAGGAACTACCCTATTCATCCTCTTGACCATAGAAATTGCTCTAGCAATTATTTTGGGTGCTTTAGGGGGAGTATCTGTTTCTTATATGATGAATAAAAAACCAAATAATAATAAATTTTTAGTTTTTCTTCTGGGACTTATTTTGTTAAATATCGGCATTGCTAATCATTTTAATTTATCCGCTCTACTAATCAATATGGTAAAGGGAGCTACCATTGTAAATCTTACAAATAAAAAGCTTATTTTATCCTCTACGTTAGAAAGAATCGAATTACCTATATTTGTTTTGTTCTTAACCCTAGCAGGTGCAAAACTAGATTTATCTATAGTTGGTAGTGTTGGCATTGTAGGATTAGGGTATATAGGGGGAAGATTGTTGGGTAAGGTAGGCGGCAGCTTTATTTTCTCTAATTTTACATCTTTAAATATGCGTATAAGAAAAAATATCGGCATGGCTTTAACCCCACAAGCGGGAGTTGCTATCGGTTTAAGTATTATTGCTGAACAAAAATTACCTGCTTCAGGTGGAATTATTACTGGAATCTTGTTGACGGGTGTGATATTTTTCGAGATAGTCGGTCCCTTGCTGCTTAAACAGGCATTAAAAAATGCAGGAGAAATATAGATACTTTTTAATAAATTCAATATTCAATTTTTCACATGGAACACAAAAGTAGTTTTTACGCATGTCTATAGTAAAAGCTATTTTTGTGCTTTTATAATAAGAAAAAAAAATAGCATGATCGAAGTTGATTTGCTTATGGTATACTTATGTATGGATTTTATCATCTGGTGACGAAAAATTTAGTTTTTTTTCGTATATTTTAATGGGGAGGTGAGGGTGTGACTAAATTTCTCGATCTGTTTAAAAAGAAAAAGACGATTGAGGAACGGGTAAGGAGTATTCAGCAGGGAGATATAGATTCGAAGGAACAATTAATTCAAGAATACATTCCCTTCATTACCAAAGCCTTAAGTAATCAAGTACATAAATATATAGAGCTAGAAAATGATGACATTTTTAGTATTGGATTAATGGCTTTTAATGAAGCTATAGATAAATATGATGAAAAAAAAGGGAGTTTTTTAGCTTTTGCATCTCTTGTTATGAAAAGCAGAGTAATCGATCAATGGAGAAAAGAGCACAAGGCTTCTCAAAGAATAAGGACAATACAGCTTTTTAGTGAAAATAGGGAAGAAGTTCAAGAGGATGTAGCTGTAATAGAAGGATTTGAAAGTCAAGTTGAGTTGAAAATAGATATGGCGACATTAGTAGAGAGAATGAAAGACTTCGGCGTTTCTTTAGAAGACTTGATTAAAAGTGCTCCTAAACACAGAGATACGAAAAACACTGCCATCAAGATAGGAAGATATGTTTACGAGCATCAACTATTGAAAGAAAAATTTCTTAGGACGCAAAATTTACCTATAACACAAATAGTAAAAAACTTAGAAGTATCAAAGAAAGTAATCCAAAGAAATAGAAAATTTATTATTGCAGTGATATTTATATTAGATAGCAATTTGGATACCCTTAAACATTATCTTTCTATAGACGAAGGGAGTGAAATGGATGCAACATAAAGGTTGCGTTATGGAACTTAGAGAAGAAACAATGGTTGTTATGACAGAAAAGTGTAATTTTTACGAAATACAAAAAAGAAAAGATATACAAGAGGGCATGGAAGTTGAATTTTATGAAAAGGAAATTGTCCTTCATAAAAATCAATACCTTCGTACTTTTTCTTTGGTGGCAGCAGCTGTTCTTCTTTTGATCATAGCTTCTATCCATGGACTTAAGTCTTGGAATACAGCCAATCAATTAATGGCAGTAGTCACTATTGATATAAACCCCAGTATACAATTGGAAGTAAACAATAAAAACCGGGTTTTGAAGGCTGTTGCTGTGAATAAAGAGGCGGAGACATTATCTTTGGATGCCCTAGAGAAAAAGCCTTTTCAAGAAGCATTTCAACTGTTATTACTGGAGACGAGAGAAAAAGGATACGTTTTTAAAGAACAGGAGAACTATGTGTTAATAGCAACGGTCTTTTTACAGGAAGAGGAAATTCAGACAGAAAAATTCCGAAAAATGATTGAGGCTACAAAAGAAAAAGTAGAATTGGAGGCATTAAAACAAGGAGAAAAGATAGAAGTCATTACAATAGAAGCTACTGAAGATCTATTAATGACAGCACGAGAAGAAAAAACTTCTGTAGGAAAATTACAAGTTTATCAAAATTTTAAAGAATATAGCAATAGTAAAATTGATGTAGATACAACTGAGGAAAAGAAAGTTAAAGAGATGAAGGTTAAAGAATTAATACAGCTTCAAAATCAAGATGAAGAACAAGATAAGAAACAAAATAAAAAGCAGGAAGAAGAACAAAATGAAAAACAGGATGGAAAACTAAAGGAACATCCAATCTTTGACCAACATCCCGGCACTAAAAAAGAAGAAAAAGTCCCTCCAGCGGGACAAAAAGAAAAGCAAAAATTAACCCCCCCCACGAATGATCAGGAAGAAAAGGGAACTGTGATTAAGAAAAAAGAACACCCAGTATTTGAAGAACATCCTGGAGAAGGTAAAAAACCTGAAAAAACAAAAGAAAATAAGGGTAAAAACTCTAGAGACTAATTTTCTAGAGTTTTTTTGTCAGAGAGGTCATGTCTTAAAAGTAAAATCAGACTAACCAAATAGGCTTTAGATAGTGTATAATAATGCTGTAAGTTATTAACATCTATAGAAAGCGGGGGAAGGACATCAATGAATCAAAAAAACATTGGAAGTTTAGCGGTTGCAGCAGCAGTATTTATTTTTAGTATCAACTACGTTAGTATGAAGCTTTTATTAGAGCATCTACCAACTCTTACATTAATTTTTTTAAGATTCGCCATTGCTTCTATCTTTCTTACAGTTCTTGTTAAGATAAAATCAAAAAAAGGCAAACAGTTCCAGGAGATAAGGAAAGAAGATAAAAAATTAGTGATTATCACAGGATTTCTAGGAATTGCTGTCTATTATTTCTTTCAAGGTATGGCTCTAAACTATATAAGTGCATCTTTAGCATCTTTACTGGCTGCTATGATCCCGATTTTTACCCTGCTGACAAATACCATTCTGTATAAAAAAAGAATGGAACCCTTCTTGCTTGGAAGCATCTTAGCAGGTATATTTGGGGTGTTTCTTGTGCTGGATATCGATAGTACATCTTTAAATACATCAGATTTGATAGGTTGTATCTTGATGCTATGTTCAGTATTCAGCTGGATTGCTTATACCATCAAAACCTACGAACTTCAAAAAAAATATGATAGTACTTACTTATTAAGCAAACAATGTACGGCAGGAACACTACTTCTTTTTGTCATTGCCTTAATAGATATCCCGAAAGTTTTACCGATTTTTCAACAGGTAGAGATATTGCCTTCTTTGCTGCTCAACCTTGTCTTTGTAGGGGTAGTGTGTGCAGGCTTGGGCTATCTATTTTATATCTATGGCATGGAAAGGGTAGGTGTAGAGGTAGCATCTTTATACTTAAACCTTAGTCCGGCTATCACTGGTATAACAAGCTACTTTATTCTTCGTGAACCAATGACTAGAAACAAAGTACTGGGGATATTTATTGTGATTACGGCTTTATATGCAGTAGGTTTTCGAGATTGGATCAATAGTAAAAAAGTAAAGGTACAGTATCAGTAAGCTGGCTTCGGTATGTTGCAACATTAAAGAAGTAGGAAATAACACTATATTTTAAAAGAAAAACTAAGATAAAGGAATTGAAGCATCATGGTAAAAATACGAAGAGCAGAAGCTTTCGAGTCAGAGGCGCTAACCAATATTGCAGCAAGATCAGAGGCTTATTGGGGCTATGACTCAACCTTCATGAAAAACTTTAAACGCCTTTATAGAGTAACAGAGAAATTTATTATTGACAATCCTACCTATGCAATAGTGGAAGGGAAGGAAATAATAGGTTTTTATGGTATTTTGTCTACTGAAACTGAAACATCTTTAGAGTTTCTATATATTGAACCAACATTTATTGGAAAAGGCTATGGGAAGTTACTATGGACACATATGGTATCTATTTGTAGATGTCATGGTATTAAGGAGATTGCTTTAGTAACTAGTCCTCAAGCAAAAGAATTTTATAGCAAGATGGGGGCAAAATATATAGGAGATGTAGATTCAATTGTAGCTGAAAACAAAAAAGTGCCGAAGTTTATCTACAAAATAGAAAAGTAATGAAACTAAAGGAGAAGGTTTATGCGGTTATTCATAGGTATCGATTTACCTGATAAGATGAAGCAAAATCTCTTTCAACTTCAATCTGAGTTAAGAGGATATGGTATTAAGGGATCGTGGAAGTCTGTGGCAAATCTTCATATAACCTTAGAATTTTTAGGAGAACTAGAAACTGATGCCATTCCTGTCTTAACCAATAGCCTGATCAAAGTAGCAAGCAATCACAAACCTTTTAAGCTAAGTGTAAAGGGATTAGGCGCTTTTCCTTCATTTAAAAAACCTAATATTTTGTGGTCAGCCCTAGGGGAGAACTTAACCCAATTACATCATTTAAGGAATGAGCTGCATGCTGAGTTAATAAAAAGTGGCTATCGTTTAGAAGAGAGACCCTTCAAACCCCATATTACTTTGGCTTCTCGCCCTAAGCTGGAGGCTGTTAATTTAGGTGATTTTCATGCTAAGAAAATAGGAGAATTTACTGTTGAGGATGTTACTTTATTCGAGAGCAGACATATAAACGGGAAATTGACTTACATAGATATGTTTAGAGTGAATTTATATAAAACCTAAGTATCCTAGAAGACAAAGCAATGAAGTCAGAAAATAACAGTATTTAATAAAAGATGCTAAAAAGGTATATTATCAATAATAAAATCAAGTAGGGAGAAGTTGTTTTTTCAACTTCTCCCTACTTCCATTTATCAAATTATAATAATACAGGGAATAAAGTGCTAAACTAACTAAAGCATGAAAGATAAGGGTGAGAAGTTTTGTATTATACTAATTATTGTTATAATAATAGTAAGTGCTAGTGAAGGTTCCATCTATCCTGAAATTTAGAGGTGGAGTTACTACAAGCTAAAAGTGAAACAAGATAAATAGGAGGGATTCCATATGACCATATTAAAAAATGATTGGGGGCCTTTGTTGGAGGAGGAATTTCAAAAGCCTTATTACTTAAAATTAAGGGAGTTATTAATAGAAGAATACCGCACAAAAGTTATTTATCCTGATAAATACGATATCTATAACGCCTTGCATTTAACCCCCTATAATGATGTAAAGGTGGTCATCCTAGGACAAGATCCTTACCATGGCCCAGGACAAGCCCATGGACTGAGTTTTTCTGTAAAGCCGGGGGTGAAGTTGCCCCCCTCTTTGCAGAATATATTCAAAGAGTTACAGGAAGACTTAGGCTGCTTTATACCTAACAACGGTTATCTGATAGAATGGGCAAAACAAGGGGTGTTGATGTTAAATGCTGTTCTTACAGTGAGGAAAGGGGAACCGAATTCTCATAAAGGACTAGGTTGGGAAATCTTTACTGATAGGGTGATTGGCTTGTTGAATGAGAGAGAAAAACCTATAATATTTATTTTATGGGGGAAAAATGCACAGGAAAAGGAGGGGCTTATTACCTCTTCAAACCACTATATCATCAAGGCACCTCATCCTAGTCCTTTTTCCGCCAACAGGGGGTTCTTTGGAAGTAAGCCTTTTTCAAAAACTAACAATTTTTTAAGAAAAACAGGTAGTGAGGAAATCAACTGGCAAATTCCCAATTTATAATACAAAACAAAGCTTAGGCATAAGATGAGACTACAATTCAGGGGGAATTTTTACTTCCCTCGAATTGTAGTGGAATTTACTTGGAGGATGTAGTGCTCGATCTCCCACTTGAATAAGTAGGCAAGCCAAATTTTTGATTTGGTGGTAGTAACTTAGTTTGTTCACCTAGAATTGGACGTCTTAGCAATACACCGAAGGACAAAAGGAGAAGCCAATGAAGAAGCCAAAAAATATTAACGAAGCTTTAGATACAGAGAAAAACTTAGAGGTGCAAGGTAAACTTATTATCTGGTATGAAAAAAACCATCGGAAACTTCCTTGGAGGGAAACAACAAACCCTTATCACATATGGATTTCTGAAATTATGCTGCAACAAACAAGAGTAGACACTGTTATTGATTATTATAAGAGATTCATAGCTGAATTTCCCACGGTAAAAAAATTGGCGGACGCTGATGAGGAGCGGGTGCTGAAGGCATGGGAAGGCTTAGGCTATTATAGTAGAGCAAAGCATATTCACCAAACTGCTAAAATCATTGTTGAAAAATATCAGGGGGAAATGCCAAAGGATTATACGGAAATCCTTAAGCTGCCGGGAATAGGTCCCTATACTGCTGGAGCCATAGCTAGCATTGCTTTTCATCAGCCGATACCGGCTGTAGATGGAAATGTTATGAGAGTTTTTTCAAGAGTATTTCATATAAAAGAAGATATTACTCTAAACGCTACACAAAAAAAGATGCAACAAATTGCAGAAGCTGCAGTGTCTCATAAAAACCCTTCTTTCTTTAATCAAGGGCTGATGGAATTAGGTGCCCTCATATGTACTCCTACTTCTCCCAAATGTTTAATCTGCCCTCTTTATGCCTTATGCAAAGCAAAGGCCTTGGGGGTACAGGAGACATTGCCTATCAAAACAAAAAAGCTAAAACCAAAGGAAGTCATCATGGAGATGGCGCTGGTATATAAAGATGAAAAGATCCTTATTACAAAACGACCAAAGGGCAAACTTCTAGGGGATTTATGGGGATTACCTTCTGCGGAGAAGGAGAAAAATCTTCAAGGGGGAAAAAGCATTATTTTGGAATTAGAAGAAACCTATGGTATCAGGGTAAAGGATGCTAAGTATCTTTTAGAAAAGAATCATATTTTTACCCATATCAAATGGAAAATGCAATTATACGCAATGAATTTAGTAGAGGAAAAAACAGTAGATTATCCTGAAATAAGGTGGGTCTCCATCGATGAATTAAAACAACTCCCTCTTCCAACTGCCTTCAAAAAAATTATATGTTTCAATTGAGTAAATTGATAAAATTATAACAATATTATAATTTTATGATATAATATTGTCGTAGATCCCATGTATTTGCAGAAAATGACTATAATGTCCAATTCATGTAAGTGGAAAATCCGTAAAGAAATTTGCATGGTTGAGGGGTAGCTAGGATGCAAATTTTACAATTTTTCATTGGAATGAATTGCTAACATTGTTCATTTCTGAAACCGCAGAAGAGGGTATTTTGTTAAGGTATAAAATTAGTTATCTATAAAAAAATATAGTGTAAAAGAGTTTTCATGCGAAGGGGGAATGAAGATGAAAAGCTTATTTTTAGAGCAAGAAATGGAAAGTGTTATTACTGAGGCAGATGCAATGGATCAAAAAACATTAAAAACCTACATGCAAATGATCGGAAAGCCCAAAACAGTAGAGGAATTTTTAAAGAATCTCCAACAAGTCATAGAAAAGGGAAGTTCTCAGCAAATGATTTACTTAAAAATCATAGAAAAGATTAGATCGAAGGCGTTTTTTCCCTTTATCATGGATATAGTTAAAAACATAACAAACCCCATTCAAGTACAAACAATTTTTAAATCCACAACAGCTCTACCAGATGAAGCAGATAGGGTAGAAGAATATATCCCTGTTATTCTTGATGCTATCAAGAGAAATGTTGACACAGAGGTTATTTATCATGGAGTATGTCTTATTTATAGGATTATCAAAAAATATCCTAAATTAGAAGAAACAGTACAGGAAAATAAATTAATCTTAGACTATGAAGAATTAGAGAAAATTATTAAAAAATTTGACATTCTAGAAAAATGGGAAACAGAAGGTCATAGGGGCAAATCCAAGCCAGGTTACTTATCAAAACAAGAAGATTTTGTAAACTTTGCATTGGAATTTATAAGGTTTCAATAAAAAGCTCTACACCTACCTGAATAAAATCATCATAGTGAAACACAATAGTCTTTAGGAGGTGTAGTTTAATGACAGAAAAATATGTTTCAGCAACTTATAATACAGCTATTTTTGAATTTACCAACACCAATGTACGCCAAATCTTGGACCATATTCAAAAAGAAAAGCAACAGCATGGAGAAGACATTTTCAATTATATGCAAAGCCACGGTATGTATCAGCCTCAGTAAGGTTTCAATAAGTACATAAAAATAGCGGAGAAAATTTTCTCCGCTATTAGTCTTCTATAATGTTTTGGATTCTTACAATTACTTCTGTTAGTTCATTATATTTATCTTCACTTAATCTTGCATCATCCTTTGCGTTTTCAATTTTCTTTATAGATTCAATCAAATTAGCCTTCCAAATCTCCATGGTCATCCCTCCAAAAAAGATATTTTATTTGCATTATTAGCGTATCCTGATTTTAGTTTATTATGCGGGATTATTAAGAAGGACTAGACAGAATTTTTAAGACAAGGGTAATAGATGAGACCCTTCGCCATATGAAAAACGCTATTCTTTTTTTACAAGGATAGAAGACAAGTCTACTTCATAATATACTTCTTCAAACCATGCAACCTTTTCTTCATCATCATATAATATCACATTTTCAAGAAGAATATCTCTTTCTAAGCTAGCATCAGCAGGCTGATTGCTAAGGGAAAAAGCATAAAAATTGTTATCTTGTTTAGAAATACCTTCTCGGTTGTTGAGGACTTCTTCAAATCTAGAAGCGACACTGCCTTCTGGGGAAGTTTTATGATCTTCACTTAGGTTAGCGAGAAGAAATTCAAAATCCTCCTGAGGCATAGCTTTTGTTTCAAGAAAATCCCCATCAATGAAGCTGGTATGAATCACTTTCCCTGAGACATAATTTGTCAAGGTAGCTAGCTGTCTATTAAATTCCTCCAGCACTGCTTCTAGTTCATTTCCTTGATAGAGAAGACGTTTTTGGTTAGTAGAAAATTCTTCAAAAGTATCTTGCCCCCACGTTATGATTTTAGAATACCATTTTCCCTGAGGTCTATAGTCTATCCATAGGGTGCCTTGAGGCTTTGTGATAATATTTTGGGGATCATTGGATACTTCTATTAGTGTTAGCTGCTGTAGAGCTGTTCCAAATGTTTCTAATAAGGCTTGATGATCCTGCAGTCTTATGCTTTTGCCAAATACAGTGCCAGATGTTTCAGTAATTTGAAAGACAACTGTGGGTTCTTCAAAACGAAGGTGAAGGCCTGTGGGGGTAGAGGCCTCTGCATTTTTTACAATGCTTACTGTATGAATACGGAAGCTACCCATCGTAATAAGCGGAAGCAAAATTAATGCCGTAAGACCTGAGGCATACTGTTTTTTGTATCTTCCTATAGACCATTTATCAACAAGCCATATATACAGTAAGTAGCCAATAGAAGCAGCGATGGTAGCTGCTATTAGGCCAGTATAAAACCTAGGTGTATGTCGGGTATTGATAGGAGGCAAGGTCCACAGTAGCACTTTCCACAGAAGACTACGAAGGATAGATAACCCTAGGTAATATCCTAATAAAGCACTTCCACCTACAGCGATCATTTTATCAATTTTTAGCGTCATTGTTTTCCCTCCTAACTACTTCTAAAAGCTGTAACTGTGTTTCGTTAGATAATTGATAGTGGCGACGATTTTGCATAAACATGATGCCAGTATCCATGTCTACATGAACAGTAGCTTCACCGCCTCCTCTAAATTGAAGCAGTAGTTGTAAACCCTCTTGATAATTCATTGAAGGATACTTTTCTAAAGAAGAAGCTTCAGAAAGACCTGAAATAATAGTTCGATATTCTTCTTTCTGTAAGTTGTATTGATCAATTCTTAAAAGCCAGCTAGTGCTATATTCTTGTTTTTCATAAATCGTGACGGCTTGGATCCCCTCTAGATTCTCTATTTTATTTAAGGTATTATGATAAATACCATAAATGAAACCAAACCAAAGAAGAAAAACTACCATACCAGAGGCAATAAATCGAAGGATTTTTTTTCGTTGGAAAACTCGTTTATCGCTGGTAAGGTAACCTACCGCCATAGCAAGAAACATAGCTACCAATGCTGGTGTTATTAGCTCTACAATAAGGCCTAATACAGGATGACAAGGAAAATACCCCATCCCCCTTTGAAGGTGTCTGTACATAAAATCCTCTTGAGGCAACTTATTTCCAGAGAAAAAGATACCTAACATAAATTCTGCTAGCTTGTAGGGTAAAGCCATCATTGCTTTGGTTACGATAAAGCTGTCAGAGGTATAGTTAAGAGAAAACAAACCTAGTAAAAACCCTAAAGCACCATAAGCAAAAATTCGTCGAATGCCTTTGCGGTGGGCTTTGATTCTTTCTATCAATATCTCATCATCAATTTCAATAGATTTTTGCTGGAGTTGCAGAGAAGTATCCAATAGTGTATCTAATTTTTGTTGGCAATCATCACATGAATCGATATGTTCCTCCATTTTTAGCATTTCTTCAGGAGAAAGCTTTTCTTCTAAATAATCCTGCAATTGATGCTGACATGGGCAAGGCATTTATGATCCCTCCAATCCCTTGTAAATTTTTTCAAACTCATTTCTTGCGCGATAAATATTTACTTTGACAGTGTTTAACTTTAAGTCTGTAATTTCACTAATTTCTTGGTAAGATAAGTTTTGAATATCCCTTAGAACAATAAACATTCTATGCTTTTCACTGATTTTCATCAAAGTTTCTTTTATTTGTTGGTGGGCCTCGTTGTTTAAGAGACAGTTTTCCGGGTTAGAGGTCTCATCAATCAAGGGATTTTCTAATAAAGCTATTTCCTCTACCAATACCTCTTTTTTGGCTTTTCTTTTGTATTCTAAAAAGGTATTTTTAGCGATACGATAAATCCAAGTTTTTAAGCTGGAGCGACCTTCAAATTTATCAATATTTAAGTATACTTTTAAAAACACATCTTGACAGATTTCTTCTGCCTCAGTGTTGTTTTTTGAGAGGTAGTATATATAAGAAAAAATAGGCTGTTTATATTTTTGATACAGCAGTGTAAAGTCCCTATCCAATCATATCGATCCCTTCTATTTCGCTGGCCAGCAAAAGCAATTCCTTAGTATAGACTGAAAGGAATAAAATATGTTACAAAAAGTATAAAATTGTTTTTTTGACCATATTCACAATAACATAGAAGCTTTGTAAAATCTTTAAAAAATAAGGAAAAAGTTTTTGTAGCAAAAAACACCAATAGTTATATTCTAGATAGAATAGCAATAGGATACTAGGGTAAAAAGAAAGATAATATTAATACCCTGCCAGTAATTTTAGTGAAGGAGAGAAGATAAGCGATGAATAGAAGCAGTGGAATTTTAATGCATATCACTTCCTTACCAAGCCCCTATGGTATAGGAAGTCTTGGAAGGGAAGCCTATGAATTTATTGACTTCTTAGAAGCAGCAGGACAAAAGTTTTGGCAAGTATTGCCCATAACCCCCATTGGTTATGGGGATTCCCCCTATCAATCTCTCTCCACTTTTGCAGGCAATCCCCTGCTTATCGACTTAAACCTATTAAGGGAGGAGGGGTGGTTAAGAACGCAGGATTTTGAGGGAATAGACTTTGGAAGTAATAAAGAAAAAGTAGATTATGATAAGATTTTTCAAAATAAGCTACCACTTTTAAGAAAGGTTTTTTTTAGGGGAAAGGAAAAATACAAAGATAAGATAGCAGATTTTAGACAAAAACATCAAGGATGGCTAGAAGATTATGGTTTATATATGGCGCTGAAATTTCATTTCAATCTAAAGGCATGGTATCAATGGGAAGAAGGAATTAAGCTAAGAAGAGAAAGTGCTATAGCTGGTTATAAAAAAAAGTTAAAGGGAGAAATGGATTATTGGATTTTTCTACAATACTTATTTTATCATCAGTGGGAAGCATTAAAAAAATATGCAAATAGCAAAGGTATCAAGATGATAGGAGATCTTCCTATTTATGTCGCAGAGGATAGCGTAGATACATGGGCAAGTAGTGAAATTTTTTTACTGGATGCTAAGAAAAAACCTCTTCAAGTTGCAGGATGTCCTCCAGATGCTTTTTCAAAATCAGGACAATTATGGGGAAATCCATTGTACAGATGGGAGGTTTTAGAAAAAAGAGGTTTTGACTGGTGGATAGAGAGAATTGCAGGTAGTAGAAGGTTATATGATGTGATAAGATTAGATCACTTTAGGGGTTTAGAATCTTTTTGGGCAGTTCCCTATGGAGAGAAAACTGCTGAAGGAGGGACTTGGATGAAGGGGCCTGGCATGAAACTACTCAAAGCTATTAAAGAAAAACTAGGTAAGGTGGATGTGATAGTAGAGGATTTAGGCTTTCTAACATCGGAGGTGATCGCCTTAAGAGAGGAAAGTGGTTATCCTGGTATGAAGGTGTTACAATTTGCCTTTGATCCTGGAGAAGAAAGCATTTACCTTCCCCATAACTATGTAAAGAATTGTGTTGTCTACACAGGAACCCACGATAATGATACAGTTATGGGTTGGAGGCAAAGTGAAAATCAAAAAAATATAAAATTTGCTAGACAATATCTAAAACTTGATGAAGAAGAGGGATACCACTGGGGTTTTATACGGGGGGCTTGGAGCTCTGTTGCAAATTTAGCTGTAGCTCCATTACAGGATTTCATAGGCTTAAGCAGTGAAGGACGAATGAATATCCCCTCCACTGTTGGAGGTAATTGGCGATGGAGGGTAAAAAAGGAATACTTAACTGAGGAATTAAGCAAAAAAATTTATGCTATAACAAAGCTGTACTATAGGTAAGTATTAGCCTTTAATATGCTGCTTGCCGGACTTTTTGAGAAGGCTTATCATCAGCAGCATAATTGGAAAAACAATTTGAAAAGGGATAGAGTAATAGGGCCATATCTCTACTGCCCACAGCAGCATCTCAGGGGCATTATTATAGATCCACAGAGATAATCCTGTCAGAATCACGCCAATAGGATAAACAAAGACTCTATGGTCTTTGGATTTGGTTAGTTGTGCAAGACCTATGACAACCGCTAGATAACAAACACAAACCTTTGCTCCACCTCCCATGAAGAACATAACGCCAATTAAAGGATCTAAGTTCAAAAATTCTATTCGTTTTGCGGTTAAATGGGGAGGGAATACCTGTCTGGCTATACCTGCCTCCCCTAAAATCAAAATGTCCCTAAAAATTGCCATCAGCAGCAACCCTCCCGCTAATAAAAAAGAAAGAAGAAAGGACTTTTTTATTTTATTTTGGTGATTTACATAGGGAAAAATCATCAAAAAAATAACGGTTTCTCCAAAGGGAAAGGCGAGCACAGCAAAGGAAGCACTTAAAACCGGTGCAAAACCACCGCCTAAAAAAGGGCGCAAGTTTTCAAATTTCATATGAGGTAACAGGAATAAAGTAATTGCTAATTGGAATAAGAAAACAAAGGGAACAACTAATTCTGCAGTACGACCAGTAACCTCCAGTCCACTTTTTACAGAATAGCCTACTGCAATAATATAAAGTAGGATCATAAACCATAAAGGTGTTTCGGGAATATTAACTGTGATAGCATATTCAGCAAAATTCCTTAGCACTAAAGTACCCAAATGCAAAAAGTACCATAAGTACAGGAGAGACAAAATATTTCCCATCCATTTGCCTAAAAGAATCTGATGGATTTCTATCATGGTTTTATGGGGATGTCTTTGATAAAGCAGTAGATACATGCTAAAAAGACATAATCCCCCTAACCAGCCTATGATGTAGGCAAGCCAGGCATTTTGATGGGCGCTGCTGCCAGGAATCATAATAACCGTACTCCCCAGTATAAAACCCATAAGGAGAATAGAGAACTGAACTGCTGATATTTGTGTTTCTTTTATCATAATAAATCCTCCCCAAGGATAAATCCTACGACTCTCGCTATTAGCACAGCAGGAGAAGTGACTGGAATATCTTGAATAACAATATAGTTAATAGCAATACCAATGAAAATTAAGACAATGTAGGCAATGACAGCTTTTTTTTCAGTATGTTCCAATAAAAAAGGCAAATCAAATATCGTCAACAGTAGAAGGATAAAAATGACGAAAAAAACCATGCTTAAACACTCCTTAATTACTTTTAGAAGGATTAAGGATTTGACCTGATCCCTTCACTTTTGCCTGGACTTTAATTTCAACAGGGCAGGTTTGAAAAATAGTGTCCCAATCTTCTTCTATTTCTTTCCAAATATGTGGATATTTTTTGTAAACAAGCTCGCCAAAACCAAAAAAATCTATACCCAGCACATTTTGAGCTATATAAAATGCATCATGAATTTCCTGATAAATAAGCGCTTCTTTTTGTTTTTCTAAAAAAGCAATTCCCTCAGCATTTGTATGATCTTTTGGATTTTGTTGGCCACCGATATTGCCTTCCTCCTCCACCTCAATGATTAAGTGGAAGTTGTCCTCTATAAGTTTCACATCCATTTTAGAATGGGTACGCAGAATTTCCATAGAAATCAGCTCATCTTGCTTTCCTTTGGGAGGCACAACTAAGATCCCTCCTCTTACTTCCCCTATTACCCAGAGATACCCTCTGGTTTCCTGGGAATTTAAAAAACCTGCTAATCTATCCTGTTGGAAAACAGCTACACCGTCAAGGCGAAGATCTTTGATGAAATTAGGTTGTTGGACTGCTTTTTTCGATATTGTAGGCAAAACCAAATGATTTGCAGGACTGTTAAATTCCTCAAAAACCTGAAATAAAAGCAATCTTCTAGAAGTTCCTATATATTCGGTATTTTGAATCATATCCACAATATGGACAGCTGGTATAAGCTCCATAATACTTCCGGTTTCCAATAGCTCTTTTGCCGACATGTCCTTTGTAACAATAGCAAGAGCCTGCGTTCTAAATTCATGATCTCTTTCTAAAAAATCAATAACATGCTGTATTCCTTTTTTAGCAACGCTTTCTCCAAAGACCACCAACTGTATATGACCAACATAGGTTTTGTTACTAGAGACCAAGTTGATTTTTCTTAGGGCCTCAAAGAGTGTCAGACCGGTTTCGGTATAGGTAACAACAGCATTTTTTTCAGTAATATCTTCACTTAGCATTCTAGGAATCACCATCTGTACGGTGACTTCGATCTTTTCCTCTTCTGTTATATCAATGCCCATGGCAACAGCGATGCCTAGGTCATTTATTTCCCGCTGATTCCAACAGCCCGTGAGAAACAAGAGGCCTGTTGCAAAAATAATGATCATACTTATTTTTTTCACTGAGGCCTACACCCCTTTACATGATGTCATTTTGCATTTTTTTTTATAAAAATACTCCAAAGAGGAGCTCGAATATAAGCATCTTGAAAGTTTTTATAATAAGTAGGCGTTAAAGCATACAGATACTCCATACCAAAGGATCTTAAGTTGCATAGATAAATAAAGATCATAGTAATGCCAAAAACAATACCATAGAAGCCGACAATACTAGCGAATACCAACAAGAGAACTCTTGATAATAGAATGGCTTCATCCAGAGCAGGAACCACGAATCCTGCAATAGCAGTCAGAGCCACCACAATCACCATTAAGGGACTGGCTATTCCTGCCTCCACGGTGGCTTGCCCCAGTACAATGGCCCCTACAATGCTGATGGCTTCACCTACTGGTTTAGGCATACGAATTCCTGCCTCTTTAATCAACTCAAAGATGATGATCATCATGACGGCCTCCGTAAAAGAAGAAAACGGAATACCATCTCTTGCAGAAGCAACAGATAAAAAAAGTTTAAAGGGTATGATTTCTTGATGAAATGTTTGCACTGCCACATAGACCGCTGGCAGCGTTGTTGTGATAAATAAGGCAAAAAAACGTAAAATCCTAAGGATAGAGGCATAAGTCCAGCGTGTATAATAGTCTTCCCCTGTCTGCAGATGTTCAATAAAAAGATGTGGAATAGTTAGGGCAAAAGGGGTACCATCGCATAATATGGCAATTCTGCCTTCTAAAATTTTTCCCACAACGACATCTGGTTTTTCAGTATTGCCTATGGTGGGGAAGGGTGACAGCGGTTGGTCTTCTATAAACTCTTCTATATACCCAGATTCTAAAACCGCATCTATATTCATTCTCTCTATGCGTTCCTTCAACTCTTTTAAAATCTTCTCGTCTGCCAAGCCTTCTATATAACAAATAGCCAACTCTGTATTGGAGTAAATACCACGGGTGATAAATTCAAACTTTAACTTTGTGTTTTTTACTTTTCTACGAATCAATGTAATATTGGTATACAGATCTTCATTAAAGCCTTCCCTAGGGCCTCTTACCACAGCTTCCGCTGAAGGCTCTGCCACACTTCTTGTTTCCCAATTCTGTGAAGGAACCACAATGGCAGTAGGAGAATCTTCGATAAATACGATGGCTGATCCCTTCAATAGTTGAAAAACAGCTTCATCCAGCATCTTCACTGTAAAGGAATTAACAGAGGTAATCACTTGGGCTATTAGCGTATCAGCTATGGTTTTAGAGGTGATATAATGTAGCTGCTGTGTAATATCTTCCTTCATTAAGGGCTTTAATACATTGATTTCTATAGAATTCATATGTACTAAACCATCAATATACGCGATAAAGGCTTTGTGATTTCTATAGGTTTTGATCTTAAAGGGTCTAATCACCAGGCCCTCATTATTATAAAAAAATTCTTTAAGGCGATTTTCAATGCCTTCCATGGTGGAAGGAAGCTTTTCCTTCGTTGCTGGAGGATGTTCAGGCGAAAGATGACGGTTTACAGGAGAGTATTTTAAGTATTTTAATAGACGAATCATGCTTCTAAACACAGCCAATCACCTCCCACTAAGTCTCATTTTATTTTGCATCCAATGATTGATTTTATAACCTACTTTTCAATTTTTATCAGAAGAAATTGTTTTTGCAAATAACTTGTGATTGTTTTCTATAATTTCTTTAAAACCCATTTTTAACAAATAGTTTTTATGCTTTTCATTCAGTGGATGACTATAGAATCGCCGATATCCTAGATTCAAAAAATAGTCTTTTTGATCTTCATAGATATACTTTCCAATTTTAAAATCTCTATACTCAGGGATCACAAAGTCCAACTGTACCATAAGAGCATCTTCACCATATTTCTCACCAAAAAAAATCCCTGCAGGTACCAAATTTCTAAGGACATAAAAACCTACACTGTTTTTATCTATCTTAAGGGTAGAGGGTGAAAAATACTTTTCAATGTCTTCTTGATAAAAACACAAAAAATATTGAAGGTATTCAGAATCTGGGTTGATGGAAAGTATTCTGAAATACTCCTTTGTTTTATAAATTTTCGCTAGATGATAAACATTAATGATGGCAATACATAAATTTACAAAGCCCACCGGTAGAGCGCCTATAAGAAAACCATAAAGAGAAAATAAAATAGAACCCACTAAATTAATCCACCTTAATTTTGCAATAGAACTCATCAGCAAAGAAATTAAAATTAAAATAGAGGCTAAATAGCCTACCCACTCCGCCCAGTTACTATTTAACATAAAATTTTCCTCCCATCCTATTTTGCGTAATTTCTTTATTATTATAATCCTTAATACTTTAATAAAAAATATTTTTTTCAAATTAACAAAGATATAATGAATCTTTTGGAAAGAAGTTTAATAAGATACCAACGGAAGTAAATTTTCAAAGGTGATAAAAGTTTTCTTTTTTAAAAAAAATATGTGGGGGACAACAAAATGAAAAAATATTCTAAAGAAGGCTATGGTAGCTACTTATTTCATGAAGGTACCTATTTTCAAAGCTATCAAATGCTAGGAGCACACCTGGTAGAGGAAGAAATGAAGAAGGGAGTAAGGTTTACTGTATGGGGACCAAATGCTAAAGAGATAAAGGTAGTGGGGGATTTTAATAGGTGGAAGGGCAAGAAGCATGCCATGAAAAGGATAGAAGATTCCTCCCTCTGGACACTTTTTATAGAAGGCCTAGAAAAGGGGGATTTATATAAATATGAAGTGCATACTGATGAGGGTGAAATGATTTTAAAGAGTGATCCCTATGGTTTTTATGCAGAGTTAAGGCCTAATACAGCTTCCGTGGTATATCCATTAGAAGGATACAACTGGGGGGATGCGGTATGGCAAAGGGATAAATCCAAGAAAAATCACCTAAAACATCCTATGATTATCTATGAAGTGCACCTAGGTTCCTGGAAACGAAAAGAAAATGGTGATTTTTATTCTTATACTGAAATAGCTGATGAACTGGCTGAGTATGTTTGTGATATGGGTTATACCCATGTGGAGTTTATGCCAGTGATGGAACATCCCTTTGATGGGTCTTGGGGATACCAAACAGTAGGTTATTATGCGGTTACTAGCCGTTATGGTGCCCCCCATGATTTCATGTATTTAGTAGATAGACTTCATCAAAAAGGTATCGGTGTTATTTTAGATTGGGTACCAGGGCATTTTTGTAAGGATCAACATGGATTAATTCAGTTTGATGGTAAATGTTTGTATGAATATGAGGATTTTAAAACAGCAAACAACAAAGACTGGGGCACTTTAAACTTTGATTTAGGAAAGCCAGAAGTTCAAAGCTTTTTAATATCCAATGCCTTGTTCTGGCTGGATATCTATCATATTGATGGATTAAGGGTAGATGCGGTAGCCAATATGTTGTACTTAGACTATGGGAAAAACCAAGGGGAGTGGAGTCCAAATTTCTATGGTGGAAGAGAAAATCTAGAAGCAGTAGAATTTATCAAAAAGTTAAACAAAACAGTATTTGCATATTTCCCCAATGCCCTTATGATGGCGGAAGAATCTACACAGTGGCCTTTAGTAACTGCTCCCCCTTACATAGGGGGATTGGGATTTAATTATAAATGGAACATGGGATGGATGAACGATACACTGCGTTATATGGAAATGGATCCTATTCATAGAAAGTGGCATCATCATGCCCTTACTTTTTCATTAGTATATGCATTTTCTGAAAATTTCCTTTTGCCTCTATCTCATGATGAGGTAGTACATGGTAAGAAGTCATTAATCAACAAAATACCAGGAGATTACTGGCAGAAGTTTGCTGCCCTAAGATGCTACTATGGCTATATGATGGGGCATCCTGGAAAGAAATTAATGTTTATGGGGGCTGAGTTTGGTCAGTTTATCGAGTGGGATTTTAGGAAAAGTTTAGATTGGGTGTTATTAAATTATGATATGCATAATAAACTTAAATATTATGTAAAAGATCTTTTGAAATTCTATAGAAAAGAAAAAAGTCTCTGGCAACAAGATCATACGATCGAAGGCTTTCAATGGATTGATCCCCACGATTATAGTCAAAGTGTTATTACTTTTATGAGAAAAACGAAGGAAAGCTTTATAATTATTCTCTGTAATTTCACACCGATACCAAGGTGCAACTATAGAATTGGCGTTCCTGTAGGGGGAGTATATAAAGAAGTTTTCAATAGTGATTTAGAAATTTATGGTGGATCGGGGGTGATAAACAAAGAAGTGCTGCGGTCTGATAATAAAAAGTGGCATAACCAAGCCTATTCCTTGGAGGTAGAAGTACCACCTTTGGCTACGGTATTTATTAAACTGTTAAAGGAGGATATCAAGGAAAGGAACTCTGAAATAGGAAGAGAAAGCACCTATAGATAAATGTTTTTAAATTTGCGTCTTAATATCAAGGCTTTATGGTTTGCAGATGTAGCTCTTGGCATATTAAGATTCATAGACCTGTATCTAACGTGCTAGACAGTTTAAGGAGGGGGATTTCGTGAAACAAGAATGTGTTGCTATGCTTTTAGCAGGAGGTCAAGGCAGCAGATTAGGTATATTAACAGAAAACATAGCAAAGCCAGCCATACCCTTTGGAGGAAAGTACAGAATTATTGATTTTACACTAAGCAATTGTTCGAATTCAGGGATTGATACCCTAGGGGTTTTAACGCAATATGAACCGTTGATTTTAAATGCTTATATAGGTGTGGGGAGCCCTTGGGATTTAGATAAACAAGGGGGAGGCGTAACCCTATTACCTCCTTATGTTAGAAGTGATGGAGGCGACTGGTACAGAGGAACAGCTAATGCGGTTTATCAAAATATAGGATATATCGATAGCTACAATCCTAAATACGTCATGATACTATCAGGGGATCATATTTATAAAATGGATTATTCTTTTATGCTGAAGGAGCATAAAAGAAATAATGCTGATGCTACGATTTCCGTTATTGAAGTACCGTGGGAAGAAACTCATAGATTTGGTATTATGAATACCAATGAAAAAGGAAGAATTATAGAGTTTCAAGAAAAGCCAAAGAAAGCTATTAGCAACTTAGCCTCCATGGGGGTATACATTTTTAACTGGAAAAAGTTGAAGAAACATTTAATAGAGGATGAAGGGGATAAGAAGTCGCAAAATGATTTCGGCAAAAATATTATACCTAAAATGCTAAGGGAAGGAGAAAAACTTTATGCTTATCCCTTTGGTGGTTACTGGAAGGACGTAGGAACGATAGAAAGCTTTTGGCAGGCCAACATGGATTTACTTTTACATAAATCCCCATTGAACATTTTTGATAAAAACTGGATGGTTTATTCTGTAAATGTAAGTCAGCCTCCTCAATATATTGCTGCTTCTGGAAGTCTGCGTAATGCTCTGGTGACAGATGGGTGCCAAATATTTGGAGAAATTCATAATACAGTTGTTTTTACAGGAGCTTATATAGGAGAGGGGACTGTTATAAAAGATTCAGTGATTATGGCCAATGCCTATATTGGGGCGGGGGTTAGCATTGAAAAAGCAATCATTGGAGAAGATGCTATGATAGAGGATGATGTAATCATTGGTATAGGCAGCAGTCAAGAAAAGAAGATTACTGTTATAGGACAAAAAATTCATATCGCTAAAGGTACACATATTGATGCTGGAGCACATATTAGTAAAGACAACTGTTCCATGCTAAAACCTAAAAATATGATGGCAAAAGAGGGGGCATAGTCTATGGAAAATGTTATGGGGCTTATTAATGATGTTAAAGTGAAAAGAGACTTAAAAGAAATTGTGAAGCAAAGGTCAACGGCAGCTGTGCCCTTCGGGGGAAGGTATAGAATGGTTGATTTTGTATTATCGAACATGACAAACTGCGGAATAAAAAATATAGGCATTTTTACCCAACATAATAGTAGATCTCTTATAGGGCATGTTCACACAGGAAAAGACTGGGGCCTTTGCAGCAAGAAAGATGGCCTTTTTATTTTACCTCCTGTATTTCAAGAAGGTTATTCTCATAAAAACACGGGGGACATTCATCATTTTTATAGTCATGTAGATTATCTGAGAAGGAGTAAACAGGATTATATCTTAATAAGTAGTAGCAACATGCTTTATAAGTTAAATTATAAAAAAATAAAGGAGTATTATGAAAGAAAGAATGCAGATATAGTCATTCTCTACAAAAATTACAGAGAAAATTTGAAGTCTTCTAGGTTTTTAGCGCTAAAGGTAAACCAACAGAATAGAATCACAGATATCACGATAAATAAAAGAAAGAGTATAAATGATGCCATTGCACTGGAAACTGCCTTTATGAAAAAGTCTTTATTTTTAGAGATAATAGAAGACTGTATTTTAAAAGGCTACAGCAATTTTGTAAAGGATGGGATCATTAAAAATATTTATAAATACAGTATGTATGGCTATCCCTATGAAGGTTATGCAGCCAACATAGATTGTGTGGGCAGTTATTATCAACATAGTATGGATTTGCTCACTTCAGAGGTTTGGAAGGAGTTGTTTTTAAAAGAAGGTCCTATACGAACTAGAATAAATGATGAAGCTCCTGCTAAGTATACAAAAACCTGTGAAGTAAAAAATTCCTTGGTGACAGAAGGATGTATTATTGAAGGAAAGGTGATAAATAGTATTCTTTTTAGAGGTGTAAAGGTCCATAAAAATGCAGTGATAAGAAATAGTATTGTCATGCAAAAAAATGAAATAGAGGAAAATGCTATCGTGGAAAATGCTATTTTAGATAAAGGCGTAAGAATTACAGCAGGAAAGGTAATAAAGGGTGAAGAAAAAAGACCTATTCTTATAGGAAAAACACAGGTTATATAATGGAGGGGGAAACAGTAAAATGAAGATTCTCTTTGCCTCATCAGAGGCGGTACCCTTTGCAAAAACAGGGGGATTGGGAGATGTAGTAGGTTCTTTACCATTAGCCCTACAGGGGAAAGACATAGATGTGCGGGTAGTCATACCGAAATATAAGACTATAGCAGAGAAATATAGGAAACAGATGAGATGGATAAAAAGCATCAGGGTACCCGTAGGATGGCGTAATCAATTTTGTGGCATTGAGACTTTGGAATATAGAGGTATTACCTTTTATTTTATAGATAATGAGTATTACTTTAAACGGGAAGGTCAGCCTTATGAATATTATGGACACTATGATGATGGAGAGCGGTATGCTTTTTTCTGTAGAAGTATATTAGAGATCTTACCTCATATTGATTTTAAGCCGGATATCCTTCATTGTCATGATTGGCAAACAGGAATGGTGAGTGCGCTTCTAAAAGCACACTATAGCCAAAACTCCTTTTATGAAAATATAAAGACGGTATTTACAATCCATAATTTAAAGTATCAAGGATTATTTCCCCACGGGGTATTGGGAGACCTGTTGGGACTAGGAAAAGAGTACTTTACCCAAGAAGGTGTAGAGTATTACTATAATGTTAGTTATATGAAAGGAGGCTTAAACTTTTCTGATTATATAACAACGGTTAGTCCTACCTATGCTGAAGAAATTCAACATCCTTATTACGGGGAAGGTTTGGAGGGGGTGCTGTTTGCTAAAAGGCATCAATTAATGGGAATTATTAATGGAATAGATACTGAGGAGTACCATCCAGAAACCGATGACTACCTTTTTGAAAGATATACGATAGAAACCATAGAAAATAAGGTAATGAATAAATTAAAGCTACAGAAAAAACTACATTTGCCTATAAATAAAGCAGTTCCTATGATGGCGATTGTTTCAAGGTTGGTGGAGCAAAAAGGGCTGGACTTAGTAGAGTATGTTTTAGAGGAAATATTACAGCTTGATTTACAGTTAGTGATCTTAGGAACAGGAGATAACAAGTATCATCAGATCTTTAGCAATATGGCCAGAAAGCATCCTGATAAAGTAAGTGCTAATATATTTTTTGATAATACAGTGGCCCATCAAATTTATGGAGCTTCTGATTTGTTTTTAATGCCTTCCTTGTTTGAACCCTGTGGTCTAGGACAATTAATCGCATTACATTACGGTAGCATTCCGATTGTTAGGGAAACGGGGGGGCTAAAGGATACTGTCCAGTCTTATAATGAAGAGACAAAGGAAGGAAATGGGTTTAGTTTTACCAATTATAATGCTCATGATATGTTATATACCATAAAAAGAGCTGTTGGGTTTTATCATAATAGGGAAGTATGGGGCAGGTTAATAGAAAATGCCATGAAAACTGATGTTAGCTGGAAAACTTCAGCAGATAAATATAAAGCCTTATATAGGCAGTTGTTAAATCAATAAGTCGGGGGTAAAAAATGAGAAAAAGAGAAATTGAAGTAGAGGAGATTAAGAATGCAATAGAGTTAAAGCTAGAAACCCTCTTTGGCAGAAATTTAAAGAATGCCTCCAAGTCTCAATTATATAAGGCAGTGGCTACCGCCTTAAGGGATGATATTATGAGGAGCTGGGCTTATTCTAAAGAAAAGGTTTTAGAAGAAAACGGTAAAGAACTTTATTATTTGTCTATGGAGTTTTTGATGGGGCGTTTCTTCCATAACAATTTAACCAATCTTATGCTAGAGGAAAAGGCAGAGGTTGCATGTAATGAACTAGGCATAGACCTAAAGGAAATTAAAGAGATAGAGCCAGATGCAGGACTAGGAAATGGAGGATTAGGCAGATTAGCTGCTTGCTTTTTAGATTCTTTAGCAACTTTAGGGCTATCTGGTCATGGAAATGGTATACGCTATGAATACGGCTTGTTTAAACAAAAAATCATTGATGGTTATCAAGTAGAAATGCCAGATCCTTGGTTGGAGGATGGCAATGTATGGGAGGTTGCAAAACCAGAAGAGCCTGAAATGGTGTACTTTGGAGGAACTGTTGAAAAAAATATGGAAAACGGGAGATTGACGATCCTACAAAAAAATTGTCAGTGTGTTAAGGCAATCCCTTATGATGTTCCTATTGTAGGCTATAAGTCTAATGTGATAAATACGTTAAGACTTTGGGGGGCAAGGGCTTTAAAACCCTTGGATATGGGACTGTTTGGAAAAGGACAGTATGTAGATGCATTGGCGGAGAAGGAATTAGCTGAGGTGATTTCTAAGGTTTTATATCCAGAGGATAATCATGAAGAAGGACGACATTTAAGATTAAAACAACAGTACTTTTTCATTTCCGCTAGCATACAAAGCATTGTAAGAAAATTTAAGAAGATAGGGAATAAGATACAAGATCTACACAAAAAAACAGTGATTCATATTAATGATACCCATCCTACCTTAGCGATTCCTGAGCTTATGAGGATTTTAATAGATCAAGAAGGTCTAGATTGGGAGAAGGCTTGGGGGATTACTACACAAACCTTTGCCTATACCAATCATACTACTTTACCAGAGGCACTGGAAAAATGGCCTGAGGAGCTAATTAAACAACTTTTGCCTAGAATTTATGATATTATCCATGAAATCAATGAACGGTTTTGTAGGGATTTGTGGGAAAAATATCCTGGTCAGTGGGAAAAAATTAGCAAAATGGCGATTATATCCTATGGAGAAATTCATATGGCAAAACTGTGCATTGTGGGTTCCTTTTCCATCAATGGTGTAGCAAAGCTTCATAGTGAGATATTAAAAAGGGATATCTTTAAAGATTTCTATGAAATTTATCCCAGTAAATTTATAAATATCACCAATGGCGTTACCCATAGAAGATTTTTGTTAAGGGCGAATCCAGACTTAGCAGATGCTATTACTGCAAAGATTGGCGATGGTTGGATTACAGACTCCTTTCAATTAAAGAGATTAGAAACTTCATGTGAGGATGCAGGATTTCAAGAGGAAATCTGTAGGGTAAGGCAGAAGAACAAAGAAGAACTAGCAAAGTATATTTTAGATACGACAAAGATCAAAGTAGATCTGCATTCAATTTTTGATGTACAGGTGAAGCGTTTACATGAGTATAAAAGACAGTTATTAAATGTGTTGCATATTATGTATCTCTATAACCAACTGCTAGATCATCCTAATCAGGATATGCACCCTAAAACCTTTATTTTTGCTGCTAAAGCAGCACCAGGATACCATAAGGCAAAGCTCATTATTAAACTGATTCATTCGGTGGCGGATAAAATTAACAATGATAGAAGTATTTATAATAAATTAAAACTTATTTTTTTAGAAAATTATAGAGTGTCTCTGGCGGAAAAGATTATTCCAGCCGCAGATATTAGTAAACAAATTTCTACTGCAGGAAAAGAAGCTTCAGGAACCGGGAATATGAAATTTATGTTAAATGGTACATTAACAGTAGGAACTTTAGATGGAGCGAATATTGAAATGAATGAGCAGGTAGGGCCTGAGAATATCTTTATTTTTGGGTCGACGGCAGAAGAAATTGAAAATTGCAGAAAAGAAAAGAGCTATTATCCTCATGAAATCTATAAGAAAAATGATGATATAAAACGGGTAGTAGACCAACTGATCAATGGATTCATAGAACCAGAGCATCCTGACATCTTTAGGGAAATCTATCATGATTTACTCTATGGCCATGGAGGCGTAGCAGATCCATACTTTATTCTAAAGGACTTTGCCTCCTATTGTCATATTAATAAGCAGGCAGAGGAAACCTACAAAAATCCTAAAAACTGGTGGAAAAAATCTATTATTAATATCGCCAATGCAGGATATTTTTCTAGTGATAGGACCATAGAGGAGTACAATGAAAAGATATGGAAGCTGAAAAAACACGATTTTTAAAATAGAAAGCAGGTGATCCTATGAAACACCTTGAAGCCTTCCATGATTCTCATGAAAATTTTTATCGCAGCCCCTTTGGGGCTGTTGTTTGTAATCAGGAAATTGTTATAAGAATAAAAATAGACAGCCTTGAAGAGCTAAAAAAGGTTTATATAAAATCCTTGAATAGTAGAGGTGAAGAAGAACTTTATCCTATGTCCTGTCATCAAGAGATAGAAGGCATAAAAATTTATCAGGCAAAAATAGTAGCACCTTCTTTTCCCTGTCTATTACATTATTTTTTTGTCATAGAAACAGTAGCAAAAAACTATTATTATGGCAATAATGAAGAAAGTCTAGGGGGAAAAGGCCTACTAAAGGAGGAAGAACCTTTTACGTATCAAATAACCGTCTATAAAGAAGAGGCTTTTGTACCCTCATGGTTTAAAGAAGGGATTATTTATCAGATTTTTCCTGATAGGTTTTACAGAGAGGGTTATCAACAAGAACTGTTGGAAATAAAGAAAAATTCTTTTATTTATGGTAGTTGGGGGGATACCCCCATGTACATTAGAGAAAAAGACAGTAATGAAATCCTAAGGTGGGATTTTTTTGGCGGAAACTTATTGGGCATTATAAAAAAGCTACCTTATTTAAAAGAACTAGGGATTAGTGTGATTTATTTAAATCCTATTTTTATATCTCCCAGCAATCACCGTTATGATATTTCTGATTATAAAACCATTGATCCTTTGTTAGGAAACAATAGGCTCTTTAAAGAACTATGTACAGCAGCAGAGGCAATGGGAATAGCTATTGTATTAGATGGGGTATTTAGTCATACAGGAAGTGACAGTATTTATTTTAATAAAGAAGGTAACTACCCTACATTAGGGGCTTATCAAAGTGAAGAATCACCCTATTATTCATGGTATCGGTTTTATGAATTTCCACATAGCTATGATTGTTGGTGGGGAATTAGCAATATGCCTAATGTTAATGAAATGGAAAAATCTTATATAGATTTTATTATAGACAAAGAAGATAGTGTTTTAAAATACTGGATGAATCTAGGGGCAAAGGGATGGCGATTGGATGTGGCAGATGAATTACCGGATGCCTTTATTAAAAAGTTTAAAAAGGTAATGAGGGAAGTAGATCAAGATGCGGTTTTGATTGGTGAAGTGTGGGAGGATGCCTCCAATAAAGTAAGTTATGGAGAAAAAAGAGAATATTTGCTAGGGGAAGAACTGGATTCTGTTATGAACTATCCTTTTCGAGAAGCATTGGTGAATTTTTTTACAGAAAAAATTTCAGTGGAATATTTCAATAGAAGGTTAATGTCCCTTTATGAAAACTATCCCAAAGCCTATTTCTACAGCATGATGAATTTAATAGGAAGTCATGATGTACCTAGAATTTTAACTTTATTGGGTGAACAAGTTGTAGACCATCAATTAACCCAAGGAGAAAGAGAAAAACAAAAGCTTAATGCAAAAGAAAGGGGATTAGCAGTAAGAAGATTAAAGCTTTTAGTTTTATTTCAGATGACCTTTCCTGGTGTTCCTTCCATTTATTATGGTGATGAAGTGGGGATGGAGGGGTTAGAAGATCCATTAAATAGAGGAACTTATCCATGGGGTAGGGGAGATGAAGATTTATTGCAGTGGTATAAAAAAATCATTTCTCTTCGTAATGGAAATGATGTATTCAAAAGCGGTGAATGGCTACCTCTTTATAGTTGTGAAAACATTTATGGTTTTATAAGAAAAAACCATGATCAGGAAAGTGTAATTTTGTTTAATAGAAGTAGAAAAGAGGAAAGTGCAGTGTCCATAGATATAGGCAGCAAAATAGAGAGTAATCATATGAAGGATGTGCTTTATCATGATGAAAAAATTTATATAAAAAACAGAAACATGAAGATTACTTTAAAGCCTTTGGAGGGTAAAATATTTATTGGTGATAAAAACTAAGCCAGCCTTCTTCTAAGAAAGAGGGCTGACCCTTCTATTGATACATGTAATGCATCGTCTTTAAGCTTCAAATGTTTTATAAGCTTCTTTTTTAGCGCCACAGATAGGACATTGATCAGGTAGGCCATCTGTAGTTGTATGACCGCATATATTACAGACATGAACATCACCTATATTCATATCTTGACCTTGACGAGCTACATCTTGTGCAGCCTTGAAAAGGGTAGCATGAACCTTTTCTGCTTCTAAAGCATAATGAAAGGCTCTTTCTGCTCCTTTCTCATTTTGAAAACGGGCAGTTTCTAAATAAACAGGATACATTTGTTCTATTTCATGAAGTTCTCCATCAATACCACCTTGAAGATTTTCTACAGTATTCCCTATACCAAAAATAGCACCTGCAGGTACAGTAAAATCACCTTTTTGCTCCTTTAATTCTCTAAAATGATTGTCGGCATGTGCATATTCTGCATAGGCGATGGCTCTAAAAAGTCTACCTATGTTAGGCATTTTTTCTTTGTCTGCCACATCAGCCCAAATAAGATAACGCATATGCGCCATACTTTCCCCACCATAGGCGGATCTTAGAAAATCTGCTGTCATTGCATTTTGTAGTGCCATAATAAAAAGCCTCCTTATCAATCGATTTCTACTAGACTTGTAAAATTTAAGTTGATTTATAGTTATGATTATTGTCTAAACTTTATTGATTTATTCAAAAGAAGGAGTCTGTTTTAAATTGATCCTCGAAGTAAATATGGCTGCAATTAGGAGGCATATTTACTTCTCCTAATTGCAGCCGTATTTTATGGTGAAACTACAGACCTTATATCTATTCTATAGGGATAAATCCTGCATCAATAAAGCCTCCATTTTATTATAATCTACCTGGGTAGGATTCGATTGGTCTTGAAACTCACTATGATCATGGCGATTCCAGTTTTTAATCTGTTGGCTATAATTAATGCCAGCAATTTGTGTGTTTTTCCAAACCTTTTCCATCTCACTTTTTGTATAATCGGTGGTATTTGCTAAAGGTATTGAGACTGTTTGGGTATATAAATCATTACCAATTTTCATCATATAGATATATTGATTGGTTAATTGGCTGTAATCATAGGATTTCGTCTCATCGTCTTTAGCAAACTGGTTGATAGCAGCAAGGTCATATTCTGTGATTATCCTATAGATTTCTATCCCTCCCACTGTGGTAGAGGCTATATCAACAGTTGCAAGTCCTATCCTTACTTCATCTCTCTCCAGTAGATTTTTCACATATTCTTTGATGCTATCCTCAAGATTTCTAGTATCAAAGCCTGCCATCATGATTAGGTTCATATTATTGCCTGTTTGATAGGCAGAAACACTTTCTTGATTACCCATTGGTGCATAATAGTATTTATCATAGTAATCATAGTAACTATAGTAGCCATAACCACCACTATAGAAATTATCGTAGGTATGCCATTTTCTAGTTAAAGTAGCTTTAAAATTATATTTTTTTGTTTTTATCTCTTTTGCAGCATTCCAATCTATTAAATCAGTAGGATCTAAGATTTTATCTAAGTATTGGCTACGCTGATTTGTTAATCTAAAGGATTTTAACATGGTTTCAAAGGCTTCATTGGTATTCGGTTCCTTGTACTTTTTATCGGAGATGGTAGCAACAATACGATACTTATAACCGTTTCCTATAACATACAAGGTATCTACCACATAAGGATTGTTGGAAACCGTATTGTATTTGACTTTTACACGATAGCCTTCTACATCGCCTAAAGTAACTTTTTCTGTTAATAGGATTTCATAGACCTTTTCATTATAGTTTTGTTGTAGCTGATCTATTTCCTGTTGTCCCCAATCTTCAATGGTCTCATGGGGAAGAGCAGAGCTTACTAAACTTACAGAGATCCCTTCTCTAAAGGGTTGATAGGACTCGGGGGTTGTTTCGTATTCTTGAGCTTCTTCACTGCCATAAATCTCTTCATGGCTATAGACAGCAGTAAATTGCTGTACCCTTGCATTAGAGATTCCTTCTTCTTTCCAATAAGGATTTACCGTGATTTCCCAACCATAGCTGGTATTTTCGTACAATCTGGGTTCACTGACGGAATCTGATAATTCCTTAATATAAGGGTTAGTTTCGTCATAGTTTAGTATAAAGGAGGAAGCTAACTTGCTAAACATTTCAGGATTTTCTCTATAGTACTTTCCCTCCATATGTATTTCTAGATTATAAATATAGTCATTCTTAATATAAATGCGATTTTCGATATAAGAACTAAACTCTTCAGCCGCATCATCTACCAAATAATAATCATAGAAGGGGTCCATTTTTACAATACGAATATATTTCTCTCCATGCTCATCCTGTTGGATATTAAAAGTAAATTCTTTTTGTGAGAAATACCAATAATAGTTAAAATCGTTGGCATTCATTTGTTTACTATATAAAATATCTTCCAAGCTGTATTTTTGTTCATTTTTAGTGACTTCTAAGGATACTTGGGATTTATAACTATCAGTATACATATTAAAATAGTTTACTCTATCGGATTTGTAGACAATTGCATCATCTGGTAAATGCATAGACCATTTAAAAATGCGACTGCCTACTTCTGTCTTCATTCGATCCTTCATGTTGGAAAAGACTTCATATAAATCAATGACCCCATCATCTTCTAGGGCATAGGCGAAAGAAGAGATGGAAGATATAAAAATAGATAAACAAAGCATTAGAATCACAGTAGATTTTTTATGTTTCAATGATTTCAACTCCATTCCCATAATATTCTCTTAAGGACGTTCCTTCAAGATGATTTTGATATCAAAAGATTCTCCTTGCCTAGAAAAAGTCAATGTTACTTCATCACCGGGCAGATGTTTTTTTAATATTTCATTGTAAGCGGCTATAGAAGAGGTTCTTATGCCATCAATTGCCTCCAACATATCTCCCTCCTGCACCTCACTAGAAGACACTACAGCGTCATTTCTTAAAGTAACAACCCTAAGGCCTTGGGTTGTTGGAATCCCCAACATTGCTGCCCAGTTTTCTTCAAACTGTATTCCTGTATAGCATCTTTTTATTCTACCAAATTGTTTATAGTGATCTAAAAAGTAAGAGACATTTTCCACAGGAATGGCAAAATTCATACCAGAATAAAACATATAACCTAAGGTGTTGATGCCGACAAGTTTTCCCTCCATATTTACAAGGGGTCCACCGCTATTACCAGGATTAATAGAAGCATCTGTTTGAAGATAGGTATACATTTGATCTACAGGACGGTTTAACCCGCTGATGATACCTCTGCTGGCACTGTTTCGATAACTAAAATAGAGGGGTGTGCCTATAGCAATAACCGTATTACCAACCTTGACATTTTCAACATTTTCCAATGCAATGGGCTTTAGGTTATCTCTATTGATTTTAATTAGGGCTAAATCAATCTCCTCATCATTGTATAGGAGTTGAGCTTTATAGGCTTTACCATCATACATTACAACGTAAATTTCCTCCATATCCGTTACCACGTGATTATTGGTAATAATTTGTCCATTAGAGGAAACAATTACGCCAGAACCGTGTTGAAGGTTGTTGGGCATTTTTGAGTAGATGTAGTCTTGTTGTCTGTAGGTTTTATTTTTTCCAATAACAGCCACGACAGATTGATTGATTTCATCAACTAGTTTTGCAATTTGCGTATCTTCCTTCTCTTGTTCCATCACTTCTTCAATAATATTTCTAACCAATGCTTCAACGCTTTGTTGGTCAGTTGCAGGAGAAGCTTCTGCGAAGACAGGAAGTGCTTGGGTAAAGGTAATAACAATCATCATAACCAGTACAGTGATTTTTTTCAAAAAAATACCTCCTCTAGAAAATAGTAAAAAATGTATGTTAAAAGACACATATACTTAAAATCTATACCAATATAAGGAAAAAGTCAAGTAATCTCTTTACCAATAATGCCTTGAAGGTAATGATATAAAAAAGACCCGTAGCGAGGGGGACGCTATGGGCCTTTAAAAATGGTTTTATTATAAGCCTGCAGCTGCAGATTTACCAGCTAATCTACCAAATACAATTAAATCTGTTAAAGCATTTCCACCTAATCTATTGCCACCGTGAACACCACCAGTTACTTCACCTGCAGCATATAAACCAGAGATTGAGTTACCTTCACTATCTAATACTTGTCCTAAGGTATCTATTCTTAAACCACCCATAGTATGATGGACGGCAGGACCTACTTCAATAGCATAAAATTTACTGTTTTCAAGAGCCCTTGGCATATCAGCTCTACCGAAATCTTTGTCATCGCCTGCAGCCACATAACTGTTATAAGTTTCCACTGTAGCTGCCAAGTTTTCTGCATTCATTCCTAAAGCTTCTGCCAGTTCTTCGATGCTGTCAGCTTCAGTAGTAAAGCCTTGACGAATATATCCTTCGATTGCACTTAAACTTTCTCTAATACCTTCATCAAAGAATAAGAAGGCAGTTTGTTCTTCTTGCTCCAATGTAGCTTCAGAAACGACATCTCTTGTTTCTAACTCGTTTACAAAACGTTCACCATCTCGATTGATTAAAATAGCGCCATTACCTCTTACAGCTTCAGTAATCATATAACCATTGCTTGGGACTACAGTAGGATGTGTTTGGATTTCAACCATATCCACAAGGCCAGCGCCAACAGCTACAGCCATGGTAATACCATCGCCAGTTGCTCCTGAGTGGTTGGTGGTACCAAAACCATCTAAAGCTGCATCATATTCTGTAACCATTGTTGTATTTGCTCCAAAACCGCCAGTAGCTACAACAACAGCTGAAGCTTCAATTGTGAATTCATTGTTATTTTTATCTTTAGCAATAATTCCTTTTATTTCTTCATCTTCAACAAGGATTTCTAAAGCTGTTGTTTCAGTTAAGATTTCTATACCTTTTTCTTCAGCAGCTTCTCTTAATACTTGAACAACATGAGCACCTACAGGGGCACCACCAGTAGGTCTATGGGATCTATCCTGGCTTGCTCCAGCCATCCTCCCAACGTCACTTAGGTCAGCGCCTAGTTCGATTAACCATTCAACAGCGTCAGCTGCTTGCTCTGTCAGCACCTCTACTAATGCAGGATCGTTCTTCTCATAACCACCCTTCATCGTATCTTCATAATGAGATGCCGCGCTATCTTCGATACCTAATGCAGCTTGTGAAGAAGTACCGGCCGCATTTAAACCACCAGTAGCTCTAAGGGTATTACCACCTACCATAGGCATTTTTTCAACAACAATAACTTCTTTACCAGCATCTTTTGCTTCAATAGCAGCAGATAAACCAGCACCACCAGAACCAATAATAACCACATCTGTTGATCTGTTGGTAATAATATCAGAAGCAGTTTCCCCTGATTCTTGGCTTGAACATCCAATAAAAGCTGTTAGAATAAGTGTAAGTACAAGAATCAGGGAAATAGTTTTAAACGATTTTTTCATATAAATAGCCTCCTTGTTTGTATATTAATTAACGAAATTAATACTATCATAATCAGGGAGGAATGTTAACTTTTAGTTAATTTTGTTAATTTTGTTCATATTGTTCATGAATACGATACTAAAATGCATTTCCTTAGTTAAGGGGAATCGTAGATTTTGTATATTAAAATTCGCGTTTAAAGGCATCTACCTATCGTTAACTACTTTTTATAAATATACAGGTGTTGAGGTCGGCCGACGGTGCCATAAAGGACTTCTACTTCCGTTTCACCTAGTTCAGTTAGGTATTCTAAATATCTTCTGACGGTAACACGGGTTAAGCCTAGAGCCTCAGCAACTTCTTGTGCAGACTTAGGGATTGTTTCCTTTAGCATATAATTTCTAATCTTTTCCATGGTTTTTTCTTGTATGCCCTTATCATAGGTAGGATTTAGGACATCTTTTTTGCCAAAAATTAATTTATCAATATCTTCTTGATTAACCTCTTCTTTTTGAATAAAACTAGATTTTCTCGCTTTATAATCCTCCAGCGCTGCTTTAAATCGATGTAGTTCAAAGGGCTTCACCAAATAATCTATAACCCCCCATTTGAAGGCTTCTTCTATACTAGGTACATCTTTTGCAGCAGTTACTAAAATGATATCTACATCTAGCTCGTCTTTTCTAATTCTTCTCAGTAGTTTTAAGCCATCTATTTTAGGCATATAAATGTCCAAAATAACTAAATGAGGATTTAGAGACTTTATAAGCTGTAGAGCCACCTCGCCGTTGGAGGCGATGCCCACCACTTGAAACCCACTTACTGTATCAACGAACTTTTTGTTAATTTCTGCAACCATTGGATCATCTTCCACAATTAAAACGCTTAGCATGATTCACCTCTACATTTTAGGAATTTTTACTAAAAAATGTGTACCTTGAGACAATGACGATTTAACCTTAATACTTCCGTTTAAATTATCTACACTTTGTTTTACTAGGTATAAACCAATACCTCTTCCATCACTTTTCGTTGTAAGGCCTTTTTTAAAAATGGAAGGTTGATTGGCAGTTATATTTAGAATAAACTTTTCAGCGGCTATATAATCTTTTAATTGAAGGAATCCCAGAATAAAATGAAGCTTATTCATAAATTCATGAGTAGTAGCCCTTAAGGAATCTACTAACATTTTAAACCCTGTTAATTCTTCTGCTAAAGCTGTTATTTCACTTTTATCGCGAAATGTAGTAATGACCCCAGGATATTCTCTTCATTAATAACAGGGAGGATATTCATCATAATATTTGTTCCACAGATACTCTCTAAATTAGTAACGAGGATAAACTCACTGCAATGAAATCGAACCTTGTTCAATTCTATTATAGTATATGCTATATGGCTATGCACCATTTAAGTTTGCAGCACATAATATATTAGGAAAAAGGAGGAATGCCTATGGGATGGCTAGATTCGAAAAATGCAACATGTTTGCCTTTAATTATTGCATTGTTATCTATTTTCACCTCTAAAACCACCAGTCCTGAAAAGTTATCTATTATAGGCGGGTGGATAGCTGTATTCGGAGACACATTGCAGGCTTTAGCGGATACACAGGAATTTATAGAAGAGAGAGAGAAAGAACGCTGTAAAATTCAAAAAGAAATTGACGAATTACAGAAAAGATTAGATAAACTTAAATAAATTTAATTTCATGCTACCTTCCGAGAAGGATTTGGACAAACATTGTAGAAAATAATGTATATTAAGTTTTTTTACTTTAAATGGGTTTAGTTGAATAAATTGACAAGAAATTTTTAGAGTATGATAATAGAATTATAAAAGTTTAAAACATTATGAAAGCAAGGAAGTGAAAAAATGAAAAAAAGCACTTCATATACAATCCTTATTGTTGATGATAACGAAAATAATTTATTCACACTAAGAAGTCTTATTGAAGAGTACATAGATGCTACGGTGATTGAAGCAACTTGTGGTGCAAAAGCCCTTCAGGAATTATTGAGGAGCAATGTAGATTTAATTATTTTAGATGTTCAAATGGAGGAGATGGACGGATTTGAAATAGCTTCCTTAATAAAACAAAGAAAAAAAACGAAGGATATTCCTATCGTATTTTTAACCGCCTCTTATATTGGAGAAGAATGTAAAAAAAGGGGATTTAAGGTTGGTGGCGTTGACTACTTAACAAAACCTATTGATGAATATCAACTGATCAATAGAATTAATGTATATCTTAAACTCATAGAAAAAGAAAGAAATATGAATATTATTTTAGAAGAAAAGGTAAGGGAACAAACAAAAGAATTAAGAGAAGCAAAAGAAGAAGCTGAAGTAGCAAACCAAACAAAGAGTGCTTTTTTAGCCAACATATCCCATGAATTTAAAACACCTTTAAACATTATCATGAGCACAATTCAAATGCTTAAGCTGTACCTGGAAAAGGACGAAGAATTAGATAGGAAAAAAATAAAAAAGAAAATTGATATGCAGCTGCAAAATTGTTACCGCTTATTAAGATTGGTAAATAACTTAATTGACATTACCAAAATTGATTCGGGAGATTTTAAGATTTTTAAAAACAAATGTAATATTGTTGAAATTGTAGAAGTGATTACCTTGTCTGTTGCAGAATACATAGAAAACAAAGGGATTTCTCTAAGTTTTGATACAGATGTAGAAGAAAAAATTATTCAATGCGATTTAGATGCCATGGAACGGATTTTATTAAATCTTTTATCCAATGCTATTAAGTTTACGCCTATAGGTGGAACGATTGGTGTTACAATAAGAAGTCTTAAGGAAGGAATAGCCATTTCGGTAAAGGACACAGGTATAGGGATTCCAGAAGATAAACTTGATCTTATTTTTCAGAGATTTAAGCAAACGGATGAGTTATTGACGAGGAGACATGAGGGAAGCGGTATAGGCTTGAGTCTTGTGAAATCTTTGGTGGAAATGCAGGGAGGTAGGATTCATGTAGAAAGTCAATACAATAAGGGAACCAGGTTTACCATAGAACTACCAACGCAGCTAGAAGATGAAAAAAGTATAGAAGAAAAAGTATATGGTTATGAGCCTTACAAAGGTGTTATTGATAAAATACATGTAGAGTTCTCTGATATTTATTCTTTAGACGTAACTTCATAGAGATGTTTTAG
Organism: Clostridium formicaceticum; assembly: GCF_001854185.1. NCBI lineage: Bacteria > Bacillati > Bacillota > Clostridia > Peptostreptococcales > Natronincolaceae > Andreesenella > Andreesenella formicacetica. The sequence goes on along the minus strand of NZ_CP017603.1, from coordinate 508,168 downwards.
AGAGGAAGGAGAAAAAATGGAGGGTTTAAACAGTTTTAATATACGAAACAGACTAACATTTGCTTTTGCCACCTGTATGATTGTGTTTCTCAGCTTTGGTATCTTTACCATCCTACAAATCCATCGTTTAACCGATGTAACCCAAAAAATCTATGAAGATCCATTGAAAGTCTCTAATGCAGCCATCGAAGCAAGAGTAGATATCATTAAAGTACAAAAGGCATTGAGGGATTTGGTGTTATCAGAGAATAAAGAAGAAATTGACGAGATCGTAGAAAATATAAAAGTACTTGAAATAAAGATCATCGATAGTTTGGAAAAAATTACACAGCAATCTAAAACAGAAGAGAACCGTATCCTTTTAGAAGAGGTCAGAAAAACTTTTTTAAGGTGGCAAAACGACTATAGGGAAATCGTTGATTTGATTTTGGCAGAGGCCTCGGGTGAAGCATTAGATATTGTAAAAGAGTATAATCATCAGTATGTATCTCAAATAGAGGAAAGTTTAATGTTTATTGATAGTAATGCACAAAATTTAGCCAATGCTTTCATTCAAGAAGGGAATGAAATTGAAAAGCATTTGAGGTTTTTGCTTATTCTATTTATGACTATTTTAGGAAGTTTTTTACTAATATTCTTTATATTAATTATTCGAAGCATTATTAGTCCAATAGTGATGTTAAAAACTTCAATGGAACACAGCATTGCTACAGGAAGATTGACAAAAGTTCAGCTGCAGGGAAAAAATGAAATGACGGAGATAGCAACTTTTTATAACATGCTTATCCAAAGATTAAAGGACCAGTTTTGGGTAAAAGACAGTCAAAATGCATTAAATAGAGAAATGTCGGGGATTATGGATTTGGATGCATTGGCGCAGAAGGTCCTAAACTTTCTAGCACGAAGATTAGAAGCAGGTAAAGGGGTTTTATATCTCTATGATAATCCAACAGAAACCCTTTATGCACAAACTTTTTTTGCTTGCACAGAGAAGCAACAGCGTTGCAGGAAATATCAATTAGGAGAAAGTATTGTTGGACAAGTTGCGCTTGATAGGAAGCCTATTCTTTTGAAGGATATTCATAGAGAAGAAGATTATATCGTTACAGGGATGATGGAGGAAGCGCCCCTCTGTATCTATGCCTTTCCTTTAATTTATCAAGGTGAGCTCTATGGAGTAATAGAATTAGGATTTTTTAAAGCATTTGACGCCTTAAAAGAGGAATTTTTAAAAAAAGCAGGGGTAATGATTGCCATCCATCTCAATGCGGTAGTACAAAACCAAAGAATTAGGGATTTGCTGCAGTTTTCAGAAGAGGCGCAAAAAGAAGCAAAGAACACAGCCTATGAACTCCAAAAAGCCAATGCCGTGCTAGAGGAGCAGCAGTATACATTACAACAGCAGACGGCACAATTGCAGCAGACAAATGCAGAGTTAGAGGAGCAACAACAATTGCTTCAACAGCAGAGTGAAGAGCTTCAACAAACGAATGTACAATTAGAGGAGCATCAACAACTATTGGAACAAAAATCAACGATTTTAAATAGAAGAAATCAAGAGCTGCAAAAATCACAGGAAATGTTATTGAAACACTCCAAAGCCTTAGAAGAGGCGAATAAGTACAAAACAGAGTTCTTAGCAAATATGTCCCATGAGCTTCGCACGCCTTTAAATTCCGTCATTTTATTGTCAAGACTTCTTATGAAAGATGAGGGAATTGGTTTGCAGGAGAAACAGCTGGAAAGAGTAGAAGTGATTTATCATTCTGGACAAGAACTACTAAGACTGATTAATGATATTTTAGATTTATCGAAAATTGAAGCTGGCAAAATGAATATTCATAGAAAAAAGTTTCATTCTAAGGATTTAGTAAGAGAACTTAGAAGATTGTTCGAAGGAATGCTGGCAGAAAAAAAGCTTCAATTTACCATACAAGATAAAATAGATGATGTGCTCATTGGCGATTGTGAAAAAATATCACAGATTCTGCGAAATTTTATATCAAATGCCCTGAAATTTACTGAACGAGGCGAGGTTACTTTAAAGATGATGGAGGATGAGGAAAATGGGATGGTTTTTTCAGTAACAGATACAGGGATAGGTATAGCCTCTGATAATCTTTCGAAGATTTTTGAAGCTTTTCAGCAAGAAGATGGATCCATATCTAGAAAGTTTGGGGGAACTGGTTTGGGGCTGTCTATTTCTAAAAAGTTAGCAGAACTTATGGGAGGAGAAATAAAGGTAAACAGTAAAGTAGGAGAAGGAAGTACCTTTTCTTTATACTTGAAGAATATTATGGTTGCAGATAAAGAGAAACCACTATATCAGCAAAATAAAGAAACTGCTGAGGAATGTGGAGCCACTGTGGATGAAATAAGCTCTGATGAAGTTTGTTACAAAACTATTTTGATTATTGAAGACGACGAAAATTTTGCGGGTTATATAAAAACAATTATTGATAAAAGAGGTTTCAAAACTTTGGTTGCCAGCACCGGTGAAGAGGGACTTGTCTATGCAAAAGAATATGTGGTTGATGGCATTATTTTAGACCTAGTGCTGCCAGATATAAGTGGTATGGAGGTTTTAAGGGAGCTAAAGAGTATCTCAGAACTAAAGCATATTCCAGTACATATTATTTCTGCTTGGAAAAAACATCATACCCCAGAGAAGATGGGGGCAATTGGTTATCAAGAAAAACCGCTAAATGAAGAGAATATTATCGATATACTTTCAAAAATTACGGCCTTTGGAGAAAAAGAGAAGGAAAGCCATTATTTGACGCCGAAGACAAATAAGGACCACACACTGCGGTTACAGGGGAAAAAAATTATGATCGTAGATGATGATCCTAAGAACATCTTTGTTTTAGCAGCTGCTCTTGAAGATTATGGCGGAGAAATATTAGAAGCAGATCATGGAGAAACTGCCTTGAAAAAGTTAAGAGAAGAAAAGGTAGACTTGATTTTAATGGATATTATGATGCCTAAAATGGATGGCTTTGAGGCTATCAAAGCAATTCGTCAGAATGAAGCGTTAAGCGATATTCCTATCATTGCTATTACGGCAAAGTCTTTAAAGGGAGATCAGGAAAAATGCATAGAGGCGGGGGCAAATGATTATATCTCTAAGCCTGTTGACTATGAGGTCTTGATTCAACTGGTAAAGGCTTGGATTAATAAGTAATAGTAAAGGAGAAACCTCCATGACTATAAATATCTATTATGATGAAGAGGAAATCAAACAAATGGTGATTGTAGGAGAGTTAGCTACAAAGGAAGAAATCATGAAATTTTTAGGACATATTGAAGAAAGGCAGGAAAGAATACATATCACTTTTTTTGACGCCAATATGCTTCCAAAAAAAATTGTCAAAAAATTGTATGATTTTCAAAGAAATCATTATTGCAAAATTTATGTTTTGAAGTCGTATCTATATTCCTACTTATATAAATTAGGAATTTGTTGTTACTATATTGCCAGAAAGTTTATAGATAGTAACAAGACAATAGATGGTAAGCTAGAAGAGATGGAATCTTTAGTCGAGGAGGAAGTAAACATTTTTTTAAAGGAAATACATTTGTGTTATGGTTATGATTTTACCCAATACCAGATAGAGAGCATAATGAGAAGAATCAAAATATGCATGATAAAGGAGAATATAAGAAATTTCCAGCAGTTTAAAGGAATTGTGTTAAACAATGAAGATTTGTTTGAAGAATTATTTATTGCTTTTTCTATTAACACGACAGAGTTTTTTAGAGATCCTGAGGTTTTTGAAACCATAAGGACTGAAATATTGCCGCAACTAAATGAATTGAGTTATATCAAAATATGGTGCGCAGGCTGCTCTACCGGACAGGAACCCTATTCCCTTGCTATTTTGCTGGATGAGCTGGGAATATTGGATAAAACGCAAATATATGCTACAGATATCAATCCTTATGTTATTGAAGAAGCTAAGAATGGTCTTTACCCCATACAAACCTTAGAAAGATCTATAGAAAATTATAGGAAAACAGGGGCAAAGAAAAGTTTTGTTACTTATATAAAACGAAAGGAGGATTATTTGGAGCTAGATGAACGATTGAAAAAAAGCATTTTGTTTTTTCAGCATAGTCTAGTTGGAAGCGGCATATTGAATGAATTTCAGCTGATTCTTTGTAGAAATGTGCTAATCTATTTGCAGAATAACCTACAAAAAAAGATCTTAAAGGTTTTATATTACTCTTTAGACAAAGAGGGATTTTTGATCCTAGGAAAAAGTGAAGGAATACTATCCAATGGAGGAAGTGACTTTTTTTATAGTAAACAGAAGAACAGTAAAATTTTTAAATGCAAAGAAAAGTAGTTATTAGAAAGGGACAGAGGCGAAAAATTGGCTTTTGTCCTTTTTGGTGTTACACATTTGAGCCTATAGCCATAGAAGTCCATAGCTATGAACCTCCTATACTAAGGATTATAGATATAGAATATATGCCATATATTAAAATCCAATGATAAGGATATATGCATGTTAATGAAAATTCACCAGAATTTACAGGTGCATAAATTTGTAAAGATCAGGAGGATTTATAAGAAATATGTCTAATTATTATTAAAAAGAAATTTAGTTGCTTTCGAAGCAAATGGATTGGGAGGAAAGTTTTTGAGAAAACCTATTGCTATTATTTTATTAAGTATCGTACTTCTAGCTAGTTTGACATTGGGTTTTATCTTTAAACCTTTAACATTGTTGGAGCGTTTGAACCATCGGTTTTTTAGGGAGGGCGATAAAACCACAATCATAGATAGAAACGCTCCTGATATAAAAAAAGTTGAAGGGTTAGATAGCATCATTGCTCAAATGCAAAAAAAGGATTTGATTGGAGAGGCAGGCTTTTATCAACAGTTATATATGCAAAAAAGTCTTAAGCAGGAAATAAGGAGTTTTGACTTAGATAAAGGAGAAAAGGCAAAGTCGATTCCTGTACTAATGTATCACCATTTGTTGCCTAAAAACGAAGAAGCCTTTAAAGACAATAAAACGGTAGTAACGGTAGAAAATTTTGAAAAACAAATGAAAACCCTTTATAAAAACGGGTATCATACCATCACGTTGGAGGAGTTAGAAGCATTTTTGCTGGGGAATTTAGATTTACCTAAAAAAACAGTAGCAATCACCTTTGACGATGGCTATTTAAGCAATATTGAATACGCCTATCCTATCTTAAAGCAATATGGATTTAAAGCCAGTATTTTTGCAATTACCCATGAAATTACAGAGGAATCAGAAGCGTTTGATCCTACAATTTTACAATATATTAGTTGGAGGGATATGACCAATACCCTTGATGTTTTTACCTATGACAATCATACACATGATTTGCATCAATTAGAAGAAGAAAAGGGTTATCTCATCACCAAGTCTATGGAGGAAGTGACGGAGGATTTGATGATCAATCTGCAGCTAACGAGAAGCCCTTATTTTGCGTATCCCTATGGAGACTATAACAGTGATACGCTTCAAATTTTAGAAACGCTGGGTATAGGAATGGCTTTTACGATCAATCGTGGTTCAGTAAAACCGGGAGATGATTTGCTGCAATTAAATCGATATGGTATTTTCCGAAACACCAGCACATGGAGATTCAGGAGAATGATTGGCCTATGGTAAAAAATTTGCTAAAAGTGTTATCAAGGAAGGAAGATAAAAATGAGAAAGAGCAACATGGCAGAATCGACAAAGTTTCCCATCGCCCTATTTAATGGAACAGTGGCAACCACCAACGGCCTTTATAAAATAAGCGATATTTCCACGAATGAGGCAAAGGCATTAATTAGAGAGCATGGACATATATCTGCAATAGGGCATGAAGCAACAGCTGAAGTGATGTCGGAGATATTAGAGGCAAAAATTGAAATGAACCGCATACAATTTCAACAAGAGGTAGGGCAAAAAGCTATTGTATTAAAACTAAATGTAAGACCGGCGGAAGGCGTCATCTTAAGCCGCCAAGAGATTGAAGCAATAGGTTATTGTTTTAAACTCATGGAAAGATTAGCATAAGAAAGGGCTTAAAAGGCTAAAAGGTTTTAGGAGGGAGAGCAATGAAAGATCAAATAGAAGTGTATATAAAAAACTTTGTTAAGGAATACCCTGATAAAAAAGGTACAACAATAAAATGGCAAGAACCTCTAATAGCCTATGGGGCTGCAAAAAATCCTATGTTTCATAAGCTTAAGGAGGTTATAACGCCTTCTCACGCATTGCCTACGGATTTTTTACAGGATGCAGAGACAGTGATTGCCTATTTTCTCCCCTTCGAAGAAGTAGTTGTTAAGAGCAATAGCAATGAAAGAGAAAGCTCAGAACTTTGGGGAAGAGCCTATGTAGAAACGAATCAGTTGATTTTCGATTTAAATAGCTATCTTTATGATATGATCGGAACATTGGGTTACAAATCCACGATTCTTCCTGCTACCCATAATTTTGATCAGCAGCTGTTAATTAGTGAATGGTCCCATAGGCATGTTGCTTATATAGCAGGTCTGGGAAAATTCGGTATTAATCATATGTTGATCACTGAAAAAGGCTGTTGTGGTAGAATTGGCAGTGTCGTAACCAACTTAAAAATAGAGGTTACAGAAATACAAGAAGAAGAATTTTGTTTGTATAAAGCAAAGGGGATTTGTGGGAAATGTGTAAAAAATTGTGTTAACGATGCCTTAAAAATAGATGGATTTGATAGGCATAGATGTTATGAGATGTGCCTATATAACGATAAGCTACTAACGGATATAAGGCTTGCTGATGTATGCGGGAAGTGCATGGTAGGAATCCCTTGTTCTTATACGAATCCAATGAAGAAATAATAAAGAAAAAGATGTTACTAGCATATACACATAGTAGCATCTTTTCATTTTTATGAAATTTTACTGGAAAAATATAAAATAATAGCGTAGATCCACCAAAATAGGGATAATATAATAAGTATAAAACGTATATTATAAAACATACATAACTGTTTTATAGGAAGGATGAATAGCATGATTAGTATTACAAAGTTCTTGATAGGAACAGATAATTTTGGGGATTCTTTAAGGTATAGGCATGGAGCAAGAGCTACTACTAACGGTACAAATGTAGGACATGGTCCAGTTGTTGCGTGGAACATGACTAGGAGTTGTAATTTGAAATGTGCACACTGTTATATGGATTCAGACTGTAAAAAGTATGAAGGTGAGTTGACTCATGAGGAAGGAATGAATTTTATTGATGATTTAGGAAAGTTCAAGGTACCTGTACTACTTTTTTCAGGGGGAGAGCCCCTGATAAGAGAAGATTTTTTTGAATTAGCAGAACATGCAGTAAAGAGAAATATTCGATCAACGATTTCAACAAACGGTACTTTGATTACTAGAAAAGTGGCTGAGAGGTTAAAAAGTATTGGTGTAGGATATGTGGGTATTAGCCTAGATGGTTTAAGGGAAACCAATGATCGTTTCAGGGGAGAAAAAGGTGCCTTTGATTCAGCTGTTAGAGGGATAGAAAACTGTGTTGCTGTAGGTCAAAGAGTGGGACTTCGTTTTACCATCAACCGTCATAATTATAGGGAACTTCAGGATATTTTTAAACTCATAGAAGAATTAAAAATTGATAGAGCCTGTTTTTATCATTTGGTTTATTGTGGCCGAGGAAATCAAATGATGCAGGAAGATCTTTCTCATGAAGAATCTAGAAGGGCATTGGATTTAATTATGGAAAAAACTTTGGATTTCCACCGCAGGGGACTAAATAAAGAAATTTTGACAGTAGATAATCATGCAGATGGTATTTATTTATACATGAAGCTCAGGGAGAAAAACCCTGAAAGGGCTGAGGAAGTTTATCGACTTATGAAAATGAATGGAGGTAATCGATCCGGTATAGCCTTTGCAAATGTAGACAGTTTAGGCAATGTGCATCCTGATCAATTTACCCAAAAGCATACATTAGGAAATATAAGAGAGAAATCCTTTGGAGAAATATGGGGTAATACTGCCCACCCAATTTTGGCAGGCCTTAAAGATAGAAAACCGTTGTTAAAGGGACGATGCAGTAGGTGTAAGTGGTTAGATGTGTGCAATGGTAATTTTAGGGCGAGGGCAGAGGCAGTCACTGGAGATTTTTGGGAGGCAGATCCTGCTTGCTATTTAACGGAAGAAGAAATAACAGGAGGTATTAAGGATGATTATATCTTGGAATACAACCAATCAGTGTAATATGTATTGTAAACATTGCTATAGAGATGCAGGAGCAAAGGTAGAGGAGGAACTAAATACAGAGGAAGGAAAAGCTCTTTTAGAAGAGATTGCTAAGGCAGGATTTAAAATCATGATATTCAGCGGTGGGGAGCCCTTTATGAGGGAGGATATTTTTGAGTTGGTAGCTTATGCTAAAAGTTTAGGTTTAAGGCCGGTTTTTGGAACAAATGGTAGTTTTATCACAGCTGACGTAGCAAAAAAACTTAAGAAAATAGGAACCATGGGAGTTGGAATTAGCCTTGATAGTGTTGATCCAAAAAAACATGATGAACTTCGGTGTTATAAGGGAGCATGGCAGGAAGCTGTTGAGGCAATGAAAAATTGCAAGGCAGCAAATCTGCCCTTCCAGATGCATACTACAGTAATGGACTGGAATCAGGAAGAATTAGAGGATTTGACAGATTTAGCAGTAGAATTAGGGGCTATAGCCCATCATATTTTCTTTTTAGTTCCTACCGGCAGAGCTGTAACGATAGAAGAAGAGTCCCTAAGGGCGGAGGAATATGAAGCTGTTTTAACGCGGATCATGAAAAAGCAACAAAAGGTTACAATAGAGCTTAAGCCTACCTGTGCACCACAATTTATGCGAATTGCAAAGGAGATGGGGATGGACCTTCGGTTTCAACGGGGATGCCTAGCTGGAACAGCCTACTGTATTGTAGGGCCAAAGGGAAGGGTACAGCCCTGTGCTTATTTAGACATGGAAATAGGAAATGTAAGAGAAACCCCCTTTAGTGAAATATGGCAGAATAGCCAGGTCTTTAATAAGCTGAGGAGCCTTGATTATAGCGGGGGTTGTGGTAGTTGTCGCTATAAAAAAAGCTGTGGTGGCTGTAGAGCTAGAGCTGCCTTTTATCATGGGGGAGATTATATGGCGGAGGAGCCATGGTGTCTCTATCATGGAAGGAAAGGAGTGGAGGTTTATGGAGCTGTTGAATAAGAAGTTACTTACGATGCTTCAAAGCGATTTTCCTATTACCAATAGACCTTATGCTGATTTAGGAGAGCAGCTGGGAATTAAAGAAGAAGAAGTAATAAAAAGGATCAGTCAACTAAAGGAAGAAGGTTTTATTAGAAGAATTGGAGGGGTTTTTGATTCTAGAAAGTTAGGCTATTATAGCACGTTATGTGCCCTACAGGTTCCAGAGGAACAGGTAGCTAAAGTTGCTGATACCATCAATGCCCTTCCAGAGGTGACCCATAATTATATACGAAATCATGCTTATAATATGTGGTTTACCTTAATTGGACCATCTAAAGAACATGTAGAGAAAAAAATAGAAGAAATTCAACAGGAGGTAGGAGCAGAAAGAATGATGAATCTTCCTGCTGTGAACTTTTTTAAGGTAAATGTAAAATTCAACCTATAAACAGGAGGTGATGTAATGGAGCTTACAGAATTAGATAAGAAAATTATTAGCGTGCTACAGGAGGATATTCCCCTTTCTTCTGAACCTTATAAGGCGATAGCTGAAGCTCTCGAAATAGAGGAAATTGAGTTGTTAAGGAGAATTCAGAAGTATATGGATAGCGGTATTTTAAGAAGAATAGGAGCAGTATTAAGACATAGACAAGCTGGATTTACTGCAAATGCTATGGTAGTATGGGAGGTAGAGCCCCATAGAACAAAAGAGGTCGGAACCAAGATGGCAACTTTTTCAGAAGTAACCCATTGTTATGAGAGACCTACCCATCGCAACTGGCCTTACAATCTCTTTACAATGATCCATGGTACCAATAAAGAAGCCTGCTATGAGATGGCGGAGGAATTATCAAAGACTGTGAATGTTGAAAATTATAGACTACTCTTCAGTAGTGAGGAGCTTAAAAAAACCAGCATGAAATATTTTTGTGAAGAAAGAACATAGGATAAGGATGGCATCATCACTTTAATATAGAGGGAGTTACATAAAATGATAAAACAAGTTCATGTATTAGTGATTGGCGGCGGTGCAGCAGGTTTGACGGCTGCCATCGCTGCCGCTAGAAATGGTGCTAAAGTTACCATCTTAGAAAGACTAGATCGTGTAGGAAAGAAAATTTTAGCTACAGGAAATGGTAGGTGTAATCTTACCAATATGAATATGGACTTATCTTTTTTTCATGGAAAAAATGTAAAGTTTGCACAAGGCATTTTAAAGAGCTTTGATGTGGAACAGACGTTGAACTTTTTTGAATACCTTGGAATCGCTTGGAAAGTTGAGGAAGGAGGCAAGGTTTTTCCTATGTCAGACCAGGCTTCCAGCGTATTAGATGTATTAAGGTATGAGCTTCAACAATTAAAGGTAGAGGAATGCTGCAATGCAGAGGTAACGACAGTACAAAGGACACATCAGGGATTTAAAGTAGGATTGAAGGATAACCGTGTAATAAATGGAGACAGAGTAATTCTTGCAACAGGGGGAAAGGCCAGCCCTCAATTAGGCTCTGATGGAGAAGGATATCTGCTGGCAAAGGCACTAGGACACCATTTGATAGATGTTTTTCCAGCTCTTGTCCAGTTGAAGCTTAATGCACCTTTTTTGAAGGCAGTGAAGGGTGTGAAGTTTATAGGGGAAGCATCTATCATCATGGGAGAGCAAACGCTGCGTAAAGAGTCAGGAGAAATCTTATTTACGGATTACGGAATATCTGGTCCTCCTATCTTGCAGCTAAGTCGTACAGCGGCGGAGGCCTTAAAGAATAAAGAAAAAATTCATATAGTACTAGATATGTTTCCGCAGCTTCAGAAGCAAGAGGCCATGGAATTACTACAAATTCGCTTAGCCTATCAACCGGAAAAAAAATTAGACTTTGGTTTTATAGGTCTACTAAATAAAAGACTCATTCCCGTGGTACTAAGGGAGGCAGGAGTGAAGGATCTGCAAAAAGAATGTGGAAAAGTTTCTCAAGATGAAATAAAAAGCATAGTAAAGGTGTTTAAGCAATGGAAGCTAGGGGTGACAGATACACAATCCTGGAAAAACGCGCAAACAACCGCTGGTGGGATAGATGTTACAGAGATAGATGGAAAAAGTATGCAATCTAAGAGGGTGCCAGGACTCTATTTCGCAGGAGAACTTGTGGATATTGATGGGGACTGTGGCGGTTTTAATTTACAATGGGCATGGTCTTCAGGATATATAGCAGGAGAACATGCGGCTTTAGATACAAGGGAATAGGAAGGGAGTAACAACATGATTAGAGTACCGGACATAAAGCTGTCTATCGACGAAGAAGAAAGTAGTATAAAAACTGCGCTTATAAGGAAATTAAAAATCAAGGAAGATGAGCTAATAAGCTATCAAATATACAAACGATCTATTGATGCCAGAAGAAAAGACAGGGTGGATTTTGTCTATACAGTGGATGTAGAGGTAATGAATGAAAACAAGCTTTTAAAGAGGATAAAGGATAAAAAAATTACTGTGGCACCAAACATGAACTATAACTATGTTAAAAAAGGAAATGAAAAGCTACAGCACCCTCCTGTGATTATTGGAACGGGCCCGGCAGGATTGTTTGCAGGATTAATTTTGGCGCAGATGGGGTATGCTCCTATTTTACTAGAACAGGGAAAAGATGTAGACAAGAGGGCTGAAGATATTCATACTTTTTGGACAAAGGGTAGACTCGATACAGCATCTAATGTACAATTTGGCGAAGGAGGAGCCGGTACCTTTTCAGACGGCAAACTAACTACTCAAATTAAAGACTTAAGGTGTCGAAAGATATTGGAGGAATTAGTAAAAGCAGGAGCACCAGAGGAAATTATGTACATAAGCAAGCCCCACATCGGAACAGATATCTTAAGAACTGTTGTAAAAAACATAAGAAAAGAAATTATTAACCTTGGTGGCAAGGTAGCGTTTGAAAAGAAGGTAACAGACTTTTTAATAGAAGATGGAAGGATCAAAGGTGTAGTTGTCAACGATAAAGACACTCTTGAAGCAGAGATAGTTGTACTGGCGATAGGACATAGTGCAAGAGATACCTTTGAAATGCTCTATAAAAACAACGTAGAAATCCATCAGAAACCTTTTTCCATAGGAGTGAGGGTAGAACATCCACAAAAACTCATTGATGTTGCACAATATGGGTCTTTTGCAGGTCATTCTAAACTTGGAGCAGCGGACTACAAAATGGCCCATCATTGTGATAATCAACGGTCTGCCTATACTTTTTGTATGTGTCCAGGAGGGCAGGTGGTGGCTGCTGCTTCTGAAGAGGGTGGGGTGGTTACCAACGGTATGAGTGAATACGCAAGAGATAAGGAAAATGCTAATAGCGCCCTCTTGGTGGGGGTGGGCCCAGAGGATTTTGACAGTGAACATCCCTTAGCAGGCATGTATTTTCAAAGAAAGTGGGAACAAAAAGTCTTTGAAGTAGGAGGAGGCAATTACTATGCGCCAGCACAGTTGGTAAAGGACTTTTTAAAGGATCAACCTTCAAAACAGTTAGGCAAGGTAAAACCTTCTTATATGCCAGGGGTTGTGCTGACGGATTTAAGACAATGTTTACCTGATTTTGTAGTGGATACCATGAAGGAAGCTATCGCAGCCCTTGATAAAAAGCTTCACGGCTTTAATATGGAGGAGGCTGTTATGACAGCTATAGAAAGCAGAAGTTCTTCACCTATTCGTATCAAACGGGATGAAGATTATCAGAGCAATATTCAAGGGTTATATCCATCAGGAGAAGGGGCAGGATACGCTGGAGGGATTATTTCAGCGGCGGTTGATGGGATAAAGGTGGCAGAGGCTATTGCGGAGAAGTTTACTAGCTAGTAAACTTCTCCGTCAATCCTTAAAAAAATCACGGCATATCATTGCAGAAGGCAATTTACCTAGTATTTAAATACGATGCCAATGATGGCTGAAGCGACGATATAGAGAATAGGATGTTTTTTATATTTGTTCATGGCAAATAACATCACTGTAAATAACAAGATGGCTTTATAATCCAATAGATATAAAAAGTTATGGGTAGTTGTATAGTGCTGCGGATCAAATAAAGTAACCCTTGCCACTTCAAATCCAGCAGCGCCAATGAGACCCACAACTGCTGGTCTAATGCCGTTAAAGCCGGCTCTTACAATAGGATTTTCATTGAATTTCATGAAGTAATGTACAATAAGGGAGATAATAACAATGGCAGGGGTAATAATACCCATAGTTGCAACGATCCCTCCCAGAAGGCTGCCAGCTTTATAGCCTACAAAGGTAGCGGTATTAATACCTATTGGTCCTGGCGTAGACTCTGCTACTGCAATCATATTCAGCAAATCTTCAGAGGTAATCCAGCTATATTTATCTACCATTTGATAAAGAAAGGGTAAAGTAGCCAGCCCTCCACCTATAGAAAACATGCCTATTTTAAAGAACTCAAAGAACAAATGTATATAAATCATGGAGAGGTCACCTCTCTTTTATTTCTAGTAACATATCCTGTTACAGCTGCCATTATTACGATGAAAATTGGAGAAAGCTTTACCAAAACAATAAGGATGAAAGAAATAGTAAACAACCCTATACCAACCCAATTTTTTACGGACTGCTGCCACATCTTGATTACTGCCTGCATAATTAAAGCTACAACCACAACACGAATCCCTCCCAAGGCATGTTGAACAATTGCATAATCCTGAAATTGTTGAAAAAACGTAGCAATGATGGTGATGATTACTATAGAAGGGGAAACCATCCCAAGGGTAGCGATAATCCCTCCTAGAAGACCTTTTTGTCGGTAGCCAATGAAGGTTGCTGTATTAACAGCAATAATGCCAGGCGTACACTGCCCAATGGCATAACAATCAATAATTTCCTCATCTGTAGCCCAATTTTTTTTCTCTACAATTTCTTTTTGTATGATGGGAAGCATAGCATAACCTCCGCCGAAGGTAAATGCCCCCATACGAAAAAAAATCATGTAGAGTTCCCAAAACTCTTTCATGCGTTACTGTCATCTCCTTAAAACTTTTAGATATATACCTATGTTGATCTTTCGTATCATTATAACATACAATTTAGTTTGAAAGAAATGCAGTAAAATTTTAAATAAGCAAAAAAATTTTAAGAATGTAAAAATAAAAAATTGTTGACAAAAGCCTCTAATCGTAGTAGGATAGACATTAATATTATATGAACTGCATACTTAATATAAATGCAATGAAGGAGAATAGTAAACAGATGTAAGGTAATAGAGAGCCAATGGTTGGTGGAAATTGGTACTGGAAACTGTTGAATCCACTCTCAAGCAGACGGGGAGCAAGAACCCGATCCGGTTAATACCGTTATCTAATAGAAGGTCATACTATATGACAAAACAAGGTGGCACCACGTGAGTACAGCTCTCGTCCTTGGCTTATTACGCCAAGAACGAGGGCTTTTATTATTATTAGGAAAAATGCAAAGCTCTTCTGTTGATTTTGCAGAAGTAGGAAATGATAAGCAGTCTTAAAAGTGTTGGAATGGCGAACTATTTATACTTAAAGGAGGAATTTTCTTATGAATAAAATAATCGTTACAGAAAAAATTGCTGACAAAGGGATCGAAGCTCTTCAAGCATCAGGGATGCAAGTAGATGTAGAGATAGGAATTGATAGAGAAAGGCTACTAAGGATTATCGAAAACTATGATGCTATTGTTGTTCGAAGTGTTACTAAAATCAATGAAGAGTTTTATCAACACGCTAAAAACCTAAAGGTAGTAGGTAGGGCGGGGAATGGTGTAGATAATATCGACATGGAGGGAGCTACGAAAAGAGGTATCATTGTAGTAAATACCCCTGAAGCCAATACAGTATCTGCAGCGGAACATACTATAGGTCTTTTGATAGCATCTTGTAGAAATATTCCCCAGGCCAACAGTTTTATTAAAAATAGAAACTGGGATCGCAGCGCTTTTAAAGGTGTTGAGTTGTTAGGAAAAACTTTAGGTGTTGTAGGGTTAGGTAGAATAGGATCTTTAGTAGCAACAAGGATGCAATCTTTTGGTATGAAGGTTATCGCTTATGATCCCTACATTACTGATGAACGATTTGAAAAGTTTAGTGTAGAGAAAAAAGCCTGCTTAGAGGATTTAGTAAAGGAAGCTGACTTTATCACAGTTCATACTCCAAAAACTGAAGAAACCTTAGGGATGATTGGCGAAAAAGAATTTAAAATTGCTAAAAGAGGCGTAAGGGTAGTAAACTGTGCTCGAGGTGGAATTATCGATGAAGATGGTTTAGTATGGGGAATAAAAGAAGGTATTGTAGCCAGTGCAGGTATGGATGTATTGGTAGATGAGCCAAATACTACATCACCTTTATTAGATCTTGATAATGTGATTATCACCCCCCACTTAGGAGCAGATACAGTGGAGGCACAAAACAATGTAGGGGTGACCATTGCTCATGAAGTAATCAGTGCCTTGAAGGGTGAAATGGTGCCAAATGCTGTAAACCTTCCTACTTTACAGCATCAAGAATTAGAAGCGCTAACAGCCTATTTGCAATTAGGAGAGGTTTTAGGAAAGCTATATCATCAATTAGAGAAGGAAGCGATTGAAAAGATAGAGATTATCTATAGTGGTACAGTAGCTGAAATGGAGACTTCAGCAGTAACTTTAGCGGTATTGAAGGGAATCTTCGAACCTATCCTAAAGGAAAGAGTAAACTATGTAAATGCTAGATTGATTGCACAAAACAGAGGGATATCTGTTACAGAAAGCAAGAAAACCGTAAATGGTTCTTATATGAACTTAATCCGATTAAATATTATATCTAAGGATAAAACCTTTACTACGGCAGGAACAGTATTTGCTAAGAAGGATTTAAGAATTGTAGATGTGGACGGGTTTGAATTTGATGTAACCCCTACACCTTATATGCTGGTAGCAAATAATATGGATAAACCTGGCATGATTGGGCAGATCGGAACCCTATTAGGAGCAAGTAAAGTAAATATCGCCACCATGCAGGTTAGCAGAAACTTTAAAGTTCAGCAGGCAATGATGTTTTTAACAGTGGATTCAGATGTGACAAGGGAGACCTTAAATCTGATTAGTAATGTAGAAGGTATTTTGAAGATTAACTTCTTAAAATTGTAGAGAGAGTAGGGAGGACATAAAATGAAAACATTTAAAATAGCTGTCATACCAGGAGATGGAATCGGTAATGAAGTTACAGCAGAGGGGGTAAAGGTTTTAGACACCTTTGCTGCGATTAAAGGGAATATCCAATTTGAATACACATACTTTCCATGGGGTTGCGAGTATTACCTAAAAACAGGAAATATGATGGATGTAAATGGCATAGAGGTATTAAAAGGTTTTGACGCTATCCTGCTGGGAGCAGTAGGAGACCCTTCAGTGGCAGACCATGTTTCTCTTCATGGATTGTTGTTGAAAATCCGTCAGGAGTTTAATCAATATATCAATCTAAGGCCGGTAAAACTTCTACCAGGAGCTCCTTGTCCGTTGAAGGACAAGGGGCCAGAGGATATTGATTTTGTCGTGATCCGAGAAAATGTAGAAGGTGAGTATTCGGGTGTAGGCGGCATTCGTTTTGAAAATAGACCAGAAGAAATTGCGATACAAACAGCAGTGTTTACTAGAAAAAATACAGAAAAGGTAATGGACTATGCCTTCAAGGTGGCTCAAAAACGAAATAAATTTAATAAAGTCACCAATGTTACTAAGTCCAATGCACTCAATTACAGTATGGTTTTTTGGGATAAAATTTTTAAGGAAATTGCTGCAAACTATCCAGAGATCTCAACAGAAACCAATCATGTAGATGCTGTATCTATGTACTTTCTTCAAAGACCAGAAAGTTTTGATGTATTAGTAGCTTCTAATTTATTTGGCGATATTATTACAGACTTAGGGGCAGCACTGCAAGGCGGCTTAGGTTTCGCCGCCAGTGGCAACCTAAATTTAGAAAAGGAATTCCCTTCTATGTTTGAGCCAGTGCATGGATCTGCTCCTGATATAAAGGGTAAGGGGATGGCGAACCCTATTGCAATGGTTTGGACAGTAAAAATGATGTTGGATTTCCTACTGGAGGATGAAGATACAGCAGCAATTATTGAAGCGATTACACAGGTCCTATTAGAAGGAAAAAGTCTTACCCCCGATCTAAAGGGTAGCGCAAAAACCCACGAAGTAGGAGACGCTATTTGTGAGAAATTAAAGGGCTTATTAGCTTAAACAGCTTATTATTAGGAGTGATGGATGGGTGAACAGTGAAAATATATTAAATCGAATAGGTTATGCAGCAACTTTAGGCGAAGACAGTATTTTTACAGCGATTGAATTTGCTAAAAAAAACGGGTTTTCTGCTATAGAAATCAATCTAAATGTACCTGCTTTTTTTCCCGAAAACTATAATCAACAGCAAAGACAGGAGATAAAGGAAGAAATAACGGAAGCAGGGATTGCCCTGAGCTTCCATGCTCCAGAAGACATTCCTCTTTATCATCTTCATCCCCCAGTTAGGAGGGCAGGATTAGAAAGATTAAAGGAATGTATTGACTTTGCTGGAGAAATTGGAGGAAGAAAGATTACTTTCCACTGTGGAGATTCAGTATGTTTTACCCAGACGGATAAAAAAATTTATTTACAGCATATCTATGTAGATGAATTTGCAAGGCTGCTGAAGGAAAGCTTGATAGAACTAAGAGATTATGCCATAGGCAAAATTATGCCTTGCGTTGAGAATGTTGGAAAATTTAATGATATGGTACGGGGGGTACTGGAGGAGCTGTTGCCCCAAGGAAATCTCTATCTTACATGGGATATAGGTCATTCTTATGGTCAACAGGAGAATGAAGCCTTTTTCTTGAAAAACTTAAACTATATAGGAAATTGTCATATTCATGATCATAATGGCACACAAGATCATCAGGTAATCGGAGAAGGTAAAATACATTTTCCTTATTATTTTAATTTATTAAAAGACATTGATACCTCTTTTATTTTAGAAGTCCGCCCAGTGATGAAAGCCTTGATTTCTAGAAATAATCTAAAGGAAATATTAAAAGAATACTAAATTTTTACATTGACAAGTCAAATAAAGATATGATAACATACATTAAAATACAGGGTGATAGAAACCTTTAAATTGGTCCTGTGAGGCCAGAAAGGATGAGTAAAAATGATCTATACATTTGGACTTTTTTGTGATGCATTGTTACAGGAAACTAAAAAGCTAGATAATATGGCTAGGAATGAAGCACAAAACCAACCATTTTGTGTTGCTGTTGCTATTTCTTATTTTTATATATTCTTAAGTAAATTAAGGACAATAAAAGGATTATTGATAAGATAATAATCTCTTTATTGTCCTTTTTGTTGTGTGTAGACCTTTTTATTTAGAATTCTGGTTAAGATAAATAAAAGTAAGAAAAACCAAAGGAGTGTTTGAAATGAGTTTACTGATAAAAAATGGTAGGGTGATAGATCCAATATCAAATATTGATGAAGTGAAGGATGTACTTATAAAGGATCATAGAATTGCTGCTGTTGCAAAAAACATAGAGGTAGCGGCGGAGAAGGTGATTGATGCTAAAGGTTGTTGGGTGGTACCAGGACTCATTGATGTACATGTACATTTAAGGGAGCCTGGATTTGAGTATAAAGAAACTATAGAAACAGGGAGTAAAAGCGCAGCAATAGGAGGTTTTACCAGCATATGTTGTATGCCTAATACAAATCCTGTGATAGATAACACCAAGGTTGTAGATTTTATCCTTAATAAGGCTTCTAAGGAGGCTGTGGTGAAGGTACTTCCTATAGGAACCATAACAAAAGGACAGCTTGGAGAGGAATTAGCAGAAATAAAAGAAATGGTGAAAAGGGGCATCTGTGGTATCAGTGAAGATGGTAAAACGGTGATGAACTCCCGTCTTATGGAGGAAGCATTAAAATTGGCGGCAGAATTAAATATACCAGTGTTTTCTCATTGTGAGGATCATGCTCTTGCAGGTAAAGGGGTGATGAATGAAGGGAAGCGCTCTAGGGAATTGGGGATTCAAGGAATACCTAGTGCTTCTGAAGAAGTAATTGCTGCTAGAGATATTGCACTGGCAAAAGATAAGGGTGCCAAACTTCACCTTTGTCATATTAGTACAAAAGGAACAGTAGAAATCCTTAAAAAAGGAAAGGACGAAGGGGTATTTGTGACAGCAGAGGTATGTCCCCACCACTTTGCTCTGACAGAAGAAGTAGTGACAGCAGAGGATACCAATACCAAGATGAACCCACCATTAAGAAGCCAAGAGGATGTAGAGGCCATCAGAGAAGCATTAAGAAATGGAATCATAGACATGATTGCTACGGACCATGCACCCCATCACGAAAAAGATAAAAATACTTCCTATGAGAAGGCAGCCTTTGGAATTGTAGGACTTGAAACTGCTGTAGCTTTAACCATAACAGAGTTAGTAGAGGAAGGAATTTTAACACCAATGCAGATGATTGAATTGATGAGCAGTAATCCTGCAAAATTATTGGGAATAGACAGAGGAACTTTAGGTATTGGAAAGATGGCAGACATCACCATCATAGACCCTGAGGAGACTTATCCTATAGATAAAAACCAGTTTGTTTCAAAGGCAAAGAATACACCCTTTCATGGGAAAAAGGTAAAAGGAAAAGTAAAATATACCATTGTAGAAGGAAATATCATTGTGGAAAATGGTAGTTTAATAGAAGGAGGCCAAAAAATATGATCGATCGATTAATAGCAAAAATTGAAGAAACGCAAAACCCTACAGTAGTAGGATTAGACCCTAGATTAAGTTTTGTACCCCAATATATCAAGGAAGAAGCCTATAGTAATTATGGAAAAACCCCTAAGGCAGCAGCAAAAGCTTTTCTAGAATTCAATAAAAAGATTATTGATGGGATTTATGATATTGTACCAGCAGTGAAGCCTCAGGTTGCCATGTATGAGCAATATGGAGCAGAAGGTATGCAGGCTTATATAGATACCCTTCAATACGCAAAAGAAAAGGGCCTGATGGTCATAGGAGATATTAAAAGAAGTGATATTACTTCAACAGCTGAAGCCTATGCAGATGGACATATAGGAAAAGTGAAGGTGGAGGAAGAAAGCTATACTGTTTATCAACAGGACTGCATCACCTTAAACCCTTATCTTGGTTCTGACTCCATCGAACCCTATATAGGGCATTGTAAAAATTATGATAAAGGTCTGTTTATTCTAGTGAAGACCTCCAACCCCAATAGTGGAGAGATACAGGACCTAGATGTAGGTGGAGAAAAACTTTATGAAAGGGTAGGGAAAATGGTGGATCAATGGGGGCAATCTCTGATAGGAAAAAGAGGCTATAGCGCCATAGGAGCAGTAGTAGGAGCCACCCATCCTCAGCAGGCAGAAAAACTTCGAGGTATCATGCCAAAGACTTACTTCTTGGTACCGGGATATGGTGCACAGGGAGCCACTGCTAAAGACTTAAAAGGATATTTTAATGAAGATGGATTAGGGGCAATCATCAATTCCTCTAGAGGAATCATCGCAGCCCACCAAAAACAACCCTATCAGTCAAAGTTTAGTGAAAAAGAATTTTACCTAGCAGCAAGAGAAGCTGCGTTAGATATGAAGAAAGATTTACAGCAGATCTTTAGATAAGTTTTTTTGGTTGGACAAATACAAGACTTATTTTTAAAAAAGGGGCGAAATATATGAAGGCAAAATTGATTTTGGAAAATGGCACTGTTTTTGAAGGGAAAGCCTTTGGATATATAAAAGAAGCTGTAGGGGAAGTGGTTTTCAACACCGGTATGACAGGATACCAGGAAATTCTTACAGATCCTTCTTACTTTGGGCAAATGGTAGTCATGACCTACCCGCTTATTGGAAACTACGGCATTAACCTAGAGGACGTAGAATCCTCTTCTCCAAAAGTAAAGGGATTTATTGTGAGGGAAAGAGCCACTGTGCCTAGCAACTGGCGTTGTGAAATGGATTTAGATGGTTATTTAAAAGAAGCAAAGGTCATGGGTCTGGAAGGAATAGACACAAGAGCTTTAACAAAAATTCTTAGAAATTATGGAACCATGAAGGGTATAATAACCACTGAAGATTTAAAGGAAGAAATCATCCATGAGAAATTAGAGGCATTTCACAATGATGATGCAGTACAGCAGGTGACAACACAGCAGATTCATACCATAGAAGGTACAGGCAAGCATATTGCTATGATGGATTTTGGTATTAAGGAAAATATCATAAGATCCTTTAAAAAAAGAAACTGTAAAATGACGATTTTTCCGGCTACTGCAACAGCAGAAGAAATTTTAAAGATCAATCCAGATGGCATCTTTTTATCCAATGGCCCTGGGGACCCTAAGGCTCTAACAGGTACCATTGAAACTATAAAAAAACTCATAGGGAAAAAACCTATCGTTGGAATTTGTTTAGGGCATCAGCTTTTGGCACTAAGTTTGGGAGGAGATACAGAAAAACTCAAGTTTGGTCACCGTGGCTGTAATCATCCTGTGAAGGATATCATGAACAATAAGGTTTATATCACCTCACAGAATCATGGCTATGTGGTGAAAAAGGAAAACCAACCGAAAGATATCCTCATTACCCATATCAATTTAAATGATAATACTATAGAAGGAATGCAACACAAAGTTTTACCTATATTCAGTGTACAGTTTCACCCTGAAGCATCTCCAGGACCACAGGACACAGCATATATATTTGACAAATTTATGGAAGTTTTAGAGGGGGAATACAAATGCCAAGAGACTATAGCATAAAGAAAGTATTAGTAATCGGATCAGGTCCTATCATTATAGGTCAAGCAGCAGAGTTTGACTATGCAGGCACCCAGGCCTGTGGGGCGTTAAAAGAAGAAGGAGTAGAAGTTGTATTGATCAACAGTAATCCTGCCACCATCATGACAGATAGAGAAGTAGCAGATAAAATCTATATAGAACCACTGACCCTTGACTTTGTAGAAAAAGTAATTGCCAAGGAAAAACCTGATAGTCTGTTGGTAGGCATGGGAGGACAAACAGGACTAAATCTTGCAGTAGAACTTTATGATCAAGGTATATTAGAAAAATACAATGTAAATATCATAGGCACCCCCATTGAGTCCATCAAAAAGGGAGAAGATAGAGAAATCTTTAAAGCATTGATGGAGGAAATTCAACAGCCGGTAGTAGAAAGTGAAATCATCACAACCATAGAAGGCGGTCTTCAATTTGCTAATAAAGTTGGGTATCCGGTGATTGTAAGACCAGCCTATACCCTTGGGGGTACCGGCGGTGGTATAGCCGACAATGAGGTAGAACTGAAGGAAATTTTAACTTCAGGTTTACAGATGAGTAGAGTGGGACAAGTACTATTAGAAAAAAGTATCAAGGGTTGGAAGGAAATTGAATACGAGGTAATGCGGGATAAAAACGGCAACTGTATTACTGTATGTAATATGGAAAACATCGACCCAGTAGGGATTCATACCGGTGATAGTATCGTAGTGGCTCCCTCTCAAACCCTTTCTGACAAGGAATACCAAATGTTAAGAACCGCCTCCATTGATATTATCAATGCGATTGAAATAGAAGGGGGATGCAATGTACAATTTGCTTTAAACCCTAAGAGCTTTGAGTATGCAGTCATAGAAATCAATCCTAGGGTGAGTCGTTCCTCTGCCTTAGCTTCTAAGGTAACTGGCTATCCTATAGCTAGAGTAGCTGCTAAAATCGCTCTTGGCTATGGCTTGGATGAGATAAAAAATGCAGTAACAGAAAAAACCTACGCTTGTTTTGAACCAACTTTAGACTATGTTGTTGTAAAAATTCCTAAATGGCCCTTTGATAAATTCCACGGTGCCAATAGAACCTTAGGAACAAAGATGATGGCAACAGGGGAAATTATGGCTATTGGCAACACCTTTGAAGCGGCGCTGTTAAAGGGGATACGTTCCCTGGAAATAGGGCAGTATACCCTGGAGAGGAAATCTTCTAAAGAAAAGACCACAGAAGAATTAAAGAAAAGCGTCGTAACACCTAATGATGAAAGAATCTTCGATATAGCAGAACTGCTAAGAAGAAATTATAGAGCAGAAAAGGTATGTGAGATCACCGGCATAGACAGATTCTTTATGGAAAAAATAATGGGGATCGTAGTAGAAGAAAAGAGGCTAAAGGAAGTAGGTCTGGAAGACATCACAGAAGCTTGGATGAAGGTATTAAAACGAAAAGGATTCTCGGACAAAGGAATTGCGGATTTAGTAGGCTGTAATCCTCAAGAGGTCTATCGCAGAAGATGCAAGTGGAACATGAAGCCAGTTTATAAGATGGTAGATACCTGTGGAGGAGAGTTTGAAGCAGTATCCCCTTACTATTATTCCACCTATGATGAAATCGATGAAGTCGAGACAAGTGATAGAAAAAAAGTGATGGTTATTGGTTCTGGACCCATAAGAATAGGACAGGGTATAGAATTTGACTACTGTTCCGTCCACAGTATTTTAGCCTTAAGGGAGGCTGGCATAGAAACCATTATTGTAAACAACAATCCTGAAACCGTAAGTACCGACTTCAACATTTCTGACAAACTATACTTTGAGCCTTTGACAGAGGAAGATGTACTAAACATCGTAGAAAAAGAAAAACCAGAGGGTGTGATACTACAATTTGGTGGACAAACCGCTATCAAATTAGCAAAATTTCTTAGGGAGATGAACATACCTATCTTAGGTACAAAACCAGAAGAGATTGATACAGCAGAAGATCGGGAAAAATTCGATGATTTAATGGAAAGATTAAATATACCTAGACCACAGGGTAAGGCAGTAACCTCCATAGAAGAAGGGATCAAAGAAGCCGAAAAGGTAGGCTACCCTGTGTTGGTGCGACCTTCCTATGTATTAGGAGGTCAGGGGATGGAAATTACCTATGGAGAAGAAGAATTAAAGCGCTATTTAAAAGACGCTTTTATCCGAGATACCAAAAACCCTGTTCTCATCGACCGTTATTTAATAGGAAGAGAAATAGAGGTAGATGCTATATGTGATGGGGAAGAAATACTGATTCCCGGTATTATGGAGCATTTAGAGAGGGCTGGCGTACATTCAGGAGACAGTATATCCATCTATCCTAGCCAAAACGTCTCTGAAGAAATCAAAAACAAAATTTTAGATTATACAAAATCCATTGCCATAGCGCTAAAGGTAAAGGGAATGATCAATATACAATTCGTAGAGTTTCAGAAGGAAGTCTATGTCATCGAAGTAAATCCACGTTCCAGTAGAACAGTACCTTTTATCAGTAAAGTAACAGGGGTGCCAATGATTGCTCTTGCTACCAAGGCCATGCTGGGGGAAAAGTTACAAGAGCTTGGCTATGGCACAGGGGTTTATCCAGAGGCAGAATTGGTAGCTGTAAAGGTACCGGTGTTTTCTACAGAAAAACTACCGCTAGTGGAGATGAGTCTAGGGCCAGAAATGAAATCAACTGGAGAAGTTTTAGGAATAGGAGAGACATTGACAGAGGCACTATATAAAGGTTTTATAGCAGCAGGTATAAAAATGCCGAAAAAAGAAGGGAAAATTTTAGTTACCTTGAAGGATTATGATAAGGAAGAATTTGTTGAATTAGGAAGACGCTTTGCTGAAAAAGGTTATGCTTTCATGGCAACAGAAGGCACGAAAAACTTCTTAGAAAAACATCAAATTCCTACCACTGAAGTTAAAAAAATCAGTGAAGGGGTACCAAATATATTAGATGCTATTCGAAGTGGCATGGTAGAATTGGTGATCAATACACCTACAAGAGGACATGATGTAAAAAGAGATGGTTTTAGAATTCGAAGAACTGCTTTAGAGACTTCTGTCAATGTATTGACATCTTTAGATACAGTAAAGGCCATGTTAGAGATCATGGAAAGCAATATTACCATAGAAGAAGTTGATATTGTAGATTTAGGAGGAATTGCATGAAAACTATAGGAAAGGTAAAAATTTTAAGCAATAGAGAAGTTGTTCCTGAAATTTATGAAATGATATTATTGTCGAAAGAATTAACGATAGAGGGTTTTCCCGGGAAATTTGTAAATCTATATTGTGAAGATGGACGACATTTATTGCCAAGACCTATTAGTATTTGTGAAATAAATCGAGAAGAAGCTACGACAAGATTGATTTACGCTGTTGTAGGAGAAGGCACGAAAAAACTATCAAAAATGCAGGCGAATGACGAAGTGAAAGTCTTAGGTCCCTTGGGAAATGGATTTACAATAGACGGAAAGGTAAGAGAAAATATTGTCATCGGTGGAGGCATTGGAGCCCCGCCACTGTTAGAACTAGTAAAACATTTAAAGGGAAATACAAGCGTCTATTTAGGGTTTCGATGCAATCCAATTTTAATAGAGGACTTTGAGAAGCTTGGAGCTAAAGTTTATGTAGCTACAGAAGATGGTTCCTATGGCCATAAGGGTAATGTGCTGGAGTTATTGGAAAAAGATGATCCAAGGGCAGCTATGATTTATAGCTGTGGTCCTAAATCTATGTTAAAGGCAGTGGCAGCGTGGGCAAAAGAAAAGGAAATACCTGCTGAACTATCTCTAGAGGAGAGGATGGCTTGTGGCATAGGGGCTTGTTTGGTATGTACCTGCAAGACAGTAAAGAAAGAAACAAATGATTGGGAAAACACAAGGGTATGCAAAGATGGTCCAGTTTTCTTAAGGGATGAGGTGATTTGGGAATGATGAAACCTAATTTAAAAATAAATATAGCAGGTATAGAACTTAAGAACCCTGTGATGACAGCCTCTGGCACCTTTGGTAGTGGTAGAGAATATGGAGAATTTGTAGATTTAAATAAACTAGGGGCTGTAGTGGTAAAAGGGGTTTCTAGTACAGCCTGGAAGGGAAATCCTACCCCTAGAGTGGCGGAAACCTATGGAGGAATGTTAAATAGTGTCGGTTTGCAGAATCCTGGTGTAGCGGAATTTATTGAAAAAGATATTCCTTTTTTAAGAAAATATGATACAAAAATTATCGTAAATATAGCTGGTAAGACAGTGGAGGAATATTGTGCAGTAGCAGAAAGACTAGCCTCAGAAGATGTCGATATGCTGGAACTCAACATCTCTTGTCCAAATGTGAAGGAGGGCGGTGTATGCTTCGGTACAGATCCACAAATGGCGGAGTATGTTACAAAAGAAGTGAAAAAATATACCAAACAACCTCTTATTGTAAAGTTAACACCTAACGTAACAGATGTTACAGAAATAGCTAGAGCTGCTGTAGCCGGAGGGGCAGATGCCTTATCCCTAATCAATACTTTAACAGGAATGGCAATAGATATTCATAAAAGAAAGCCAATCTTAGCCAATGTAGTAGGAGGTCTTTCAGGGCCGGCCATCAAGCCGGTAGCGGTAAGAATGGTGTATCAGGTGGCACAGGCTGTAGATATTCCTATTATAGGCATGGGAGGCATTATGACAGGGGAAGACGCAGTGGAGTTTCTATTGGCAGGGGCCACAGGTGTGGCGGTAGGAACGGCTAATTTTACGAATCCAATGGCTACTATGGATGTACTAGAAGGGATAGAAGATTACTTAGAGCAGTATGCACTTCAAAGTATTG
Source organism: Clostridium formicaceticum (assembly GCF_001854185.1). NCBI lineage: Bacteria > Bacillati > Bacillota > Clostridia > Peptostreptococcales > Natronincolaceae > Andreesenella > Andreesenella formicacetica. The sequence continues at coordinate 481,290 of NZ_CP017603.1, read as the reverse complement.
AAGAAGTAAGAGGAAAGTTGTATGAGAGAATTTAATGTTATTGCTTCAAAATTGACGTAGAATGTGATAGGTAACAAACAACGGGCGACCACAGGTCGCCCCTACAGATACTAGAAATATCTACATAACCTCGTTGAAATCAACGTAGGCGACTACAGGGCTTCCTTATAGATATCAGAGGTACCTACACAAATTTGTTGAGACGAATCTAGGGGCGACCTGTGGTCGCCTTAATATAGAACTAAATATGAATAGGAGGATTTAAAATGTTAACAAAGGAAAGAGTTATAGAAATCTTAGAAAAATCAGAGGTGTTATTACAAGGACACTTTTTATTAACCTCAGGACGACATAGTAACCAATATATGCAATGTGCAAAAATATTACAGTATCCAGAATATACAGCGGAAATAGCAAAGGGTTTAGCAAAAGAATTTCAAGGGGATCAAATAGACATCGTTATAGGACCAGCAATGGGAGGAATTATCTTTTCTTATGAGTTGGCGAGACAGCTAAAAGCCAAAAACCTTTTTGCAGAAAGGGAAAACGGCAAAATGACCTTGCGTAGAGGATTTAGCATTCCAAAGGGAGCGAGGGTTTTAGTAGCAGAAGATGTTATTACTACAGGGGGATCTGTCAGAGAAGTGATAGACATCGTAAAAGAACAAGAAGGAGAAGTAGTAGGTGTGGCGGTTTTAGTAGATAGAAGTAATGGAAGCATCGATTTTGGCACAAAACTAAGGGCAGCCTTATCTACAGAAGTAGTTTCTTATGATGCTGAAGAATGTGCTATTTGCAAAGAAGGAAAGCTTCCTTTAGTAAAACCAGGCAGTAGAAAATTATAAATATCGTTACGACGGGTGTTAGCTTAAGGTGACTTTTTTTAAAAGCCCTCCTAAGTTGTGGCTCTGAGGATAGAGAAGGATCTTGCGATAGCTAATAGTCTTATTAGCCTCAAATTGCCAGATCCTTCAACTTTATTATAATAATATATATTATATTGAGATGTAGAGGAGCATATATTTTAAATATTAAATCATTTTAAAGACCCCTATTAAGAAAAGAAATTTGTTGATATAATAATAGGAAAAATTATTATGAAGGATGATAAAATCGTGATTTATTATATAGATAGAAAAACAGGGGCAAAGAAAGAAGAAGTAGTAGCAGGGGGACGCTATTTAAGATGGATGCATGAAACAAAACTAGGCAGTAGTATGTTGGAAATACTGATAAAGAAAAAATTCCTTTCTGTTATTTATGGTAAAATGCAGGATTTACCTATAAGCAGAAGGAAAATTGCTTCCTTTATAAAGGAATTGGATATTGATATGCAGGAAGCAGAAAATGAAGATCCATCCTCCTATAAAAACTTCAATGAGTTTTTTATAAGAAGATTAAAAAAAGAAGCAAGACCCATATGTATGGATGAAAAAGTATTTGTTTCTCCTGCCGATGGCAGGGTAATGGCTTATGAAAACATCCATAGGAAAAGAGTATTACAAATCAAAGGACAGGAATATTGTCTTGAGGAGCTTTTGCAAAATAAAGGATTAGCAGCGGAGTATCAAGGCGGAGCCTGTATCACCGTCAGGCTAAGCCCAGCTGATTATCACCGCTTTCATTTCCCTGACGAGGGTGTACCTGAACATGCTACAAAAATTGCTGGTGGATATTATTCAGTGAATCCCATAGCTTTAAGGAAAATTACTTCTTTATACTGTCAAAATAAAAGGGAGTTTACTGTTTTTGATTCATATAATTTTGGAAGGGTTTTGATGGTGGAGGTTGGTGCTACCTTTGTAGGCTCCATTATTCAAACCTTTCATCCAAGACAGACTGTGAAAAAAGGAGAAGAAAAAGGATATTTTAAATTTGGTGGTTCTACTGTTATTCTCTTCTTACAACCTAATAGAATAAAAATCGATAGGGATCTTATTGAAAATACACAACAAGGCATTGAAACAAAAGTACATGTAGGGGAAAAAATAGGTATAAAAAAATAGTGAACTTGTTTTACCCACCTGAAACATCCGTTTATACCAACACTCAGAGATGGGATATTATATTGTAAAATTAAAAACATGAAAAAGGTTGGGAAAATTTCATTTTCCTCAACCTTTTTTTATTACTGATGCAAAATGATAGTTGTTAGTCATTTGCTTATATAGGTGCACGCCCTTAAACTTGAATTTTAATATACACGATCTACGGTTTCGCCTTGACTAAAAAACGTAGCCCTTAGCATATAAAAATTCATAGGCGCATTTATATATATCTGCATGATAAATATTTGCAAGGATTAGCAGCAAGAACAACAGCTGGCTTCTGTACTAAAAGTTGTGAACTTGTCAGTCTTTACTTTACACACTGGGCAGTCGCTTTCTAACGCTCCTGTTAAAGTATAGCCACAGACATTACATACATGAACAGTATTTTCAGCAAAATCTTTACCAGCGTCTACAGCTGTTTTAGCATTTGCAAATAGAACGGCATGGGTTTTTTCTGCTTCTAGAGCAAATTGAAAGGATCGGATGCTACCTTTTTCAGCTTGCAGTTCAGCTACAGCGATAAAAGCAGGATACATTTGTTCTACTTCATGATTTTCACCATCGATGGCCCCTTGAAGGTTTTCAGAAGTATTTGTCATACCAAAACCTGCGCCAGCAGTAACGGCAGCGTCTCCTACTTCATTTTTCAATTCTCTAAAGTGATTTGCTGCATGTACCTGCTCTGCATAAGCTACAGCGGTAAAAAGATTTGCAACATTTGGGAAACCTTCTTTTTTCGCTGCTGCACTCCATTGTAAATATCTCATATGCGCCATACTTTCTCCACCGAAAGCAGATTTTAAGTTTGTTGATGTCATTTCATTCATTACTATCTCCTCCTCAAATTCTTATAAATTTATTTTATGTATTTGCAAGGCTTAAGAATAATCCCATAGCTCTTTTTACCCTGCAAACTATATTTTAAACAAAGAAGATAAAAAAATATAGTGTAATTTTTAAATTTTATTATTTTAAAGGAAAGAAGAGGGAAAAATAGAATGTAAATATAGGATAAAAAAAGAAAGTGGGGGAGATGTTTGTGCATATTAAACAATTAAAAGATCTATCTTCAAAATTATTGAATGAAACTATAGAGGCAGTAGTATTATTATCAGAGATTAAAGTGAAGACTACAAAGACAGACAAAAAGTATGCGGATATCATCATTCAGGATGCATCTAAGGCAATGGAAGCCAAGTATTGGGATTATGAAGAGCACGAAGAAAAGTTTAAAAGTTTTCAGCCCTACGAGATTGTTCAGATACAAGGACAGGTGGGGGAGTACGCAGGACAATTGCAATTAACCATTAGAAATATTGAAAGGGTCAGCAGTGATAAAGTATCTATCAAGGACCTTATTCCTACGAGTCCCTGGGAATTTGAAAGTATGAAAAAAGGCTTAGAATATTTCCATAATAGAATAGAAACACCTCATTTAAAAGAGCTTATAGACAAGATGATTTTTTCAACAGAAAACTATGAAAAATTTTGTACCTATCCAGCTGCTAGAAAAGTACATCATAACTTTTATCATGGTCTATTACATCATACCCTTGAGGTATTAAAGCTCGTGAATACAGTAGCTAGCACAAAAAAGCTGTCACAACATCAAACGGATAGATTGTTTGTTATGACAATGTTGCATGACTGGGGAAAAATGATGGAATACAAAGCATTACCAGCGTTAGGCTTGACGGAGGAAGGCATGATGATTGGACATATTTTTCTAGGGGCTCACTATACATTGAATGCTATCAATGAGATAGACGATTTTCCTGAAGAAGATAAGCTGGTAATTCTAAATGGTATACTAGGACATCATGGAAGTTTAGAGTTTGGTTCACCAGTTTTGCCTAAGACAGTAGAAGCACAAATCTTACATCAAGCAGATAAAATGTCAGGGGATGTTGAAAGTATTTTATCTTTTATAAAAGAGGATACAGAAGAGGAGGAAACCTTTACAAGAAGGCTGTGGAATATGGGGACAGAATACTATAAAAAATAGAGAAGAAATCTATTCTTCTCTATTTCCAAAAGCATGTCTACTGATCCCGGTGCTCTATCAGATCGATAGCACCTAAAACCACATGCGCTAATCCAAAGCCTATAATACCGGCTGCTACAATCGGCTGTACCTTTTTCTTTGACATAATTGTCCCTGTTGCAGTAACCGCTGTACCTAAAACAGTTGGGATTAATCCTTCTTGCATTTTCATAAAAAATCCCTCCTTAAGATTTTGGATAGCAGTATTAGTATGCTATTAACTTTTCATTATTATTTCATCTAATCAATGGAAAAAATTCAAAATATAGCAACTTACTTCTGTTTCATAAAAAACTTTATCCAGTAAGATGATAATCATGGTTTAGTATAGGTTATTAGAGATCAATGAAGAGGATATTGTATTATGATATAATGTTGGTTATGATATGATTTATTTATATAAAAGAGGTGAAACAAATGGGGATAACCTATATTACCGGGAGAGCAGGAACTGGAAAGAGTTTTTACGTATTAAATCAAATCAAAGAGAGGCTGCAGCAGCAGGTAAAACATCCTTTGATTTTAATTACACCAGAGCAATTTACTCTACAAGCAGAACGAGATTTAATAGAGAAGCAGCAACTGAATGGCATCATGCAGGCGGAAGTACTAAGCTTTACAAGGCTTGCCCACAGGGTTTTCAATGAAGTAGGAGGATTGACAAAGGTACCTGTAAATACAGTGGGGAAGAGCATGATCATAAAAAAAATATTGGATGAAAAGGGCAGCCTTCTAACGGTCTATAAGAACACCTCAAAGCAGGAGGGGTTTATAGCTAAATTAAATGATATGATCTGTGAATTAAAACAATATGATATTAGTCCCTTAGATTTAAATAGCGTTATAGATGAAATTCAAGAGGACAGTATTCTAAAAATGAAGTTATCGGATATAGCTTTGATTTATCATGAGTTTTCTAGATATTTAGAAAACCGCTATGTGGATAGTGAAGATCATCTAAACCTATTTATGGAGAATATTGAGAAGGCAAGTTTTTTGGAGGAGGCGGAGATATGGATCGATGGCTTTCATGTTTTTACCCCCCCAACCCTAAAAATCATTGAAAAATTACTACTAAAGGCAAGAGAAGTACATGTTACTTTTACATTAGCGTTGCGAGGAAAAGAAAGGGAAAAGGATTTGTTTCAAGTTCCTCAAAATACTTATTTAAAAATAAAGAAAATAGCTCATCAATTAATGATTGAAGAGAAGGTAGTGAACTTAGACCTTGACAAAAGACAAGAGATGAAAAGATCGAAGGAAATCGCCCACATAGAAGAAGAATTTTTTTCCTATCCTTACCGTCAATTTACTAAGGAAGTAGAAAATATAAAGGTTTTTGCTGGATTGAATCCCTATACAGAGGTGGAGCATATTGCCGCAGAAATTATAGCCTTGGTAAGAGAAAGAGGTTATAGATTCAAAGATATTGCAGTAGTTTCAGGGGCTTTTGAAGCTTATAGCGGTATAATAAAAAGAGTCTTTGAGGAATATGGGATACCTTATTTTATCGATGAGAAAAGAAGCATTATGAACAATCCTATTATTGAATTTATTTTAGCAGCATTAGAAACAGCTTTGAAAAATTACCAGTACAAAGAAATGTTCAGATTAATGAAAACTGGTTTTACTGATTTAACGAAGGAAGAAGAGGAAATTCTTGAAAATTATGTATTAAGATACGGAATTAGAGGGGAACAGTGGCTGCAACCCTTTAAAAAGGGAGAAGATGAAGAAAAACTTTTACGGCTTAATGAAATGAGAGAAAAGCTTATACGCCCTCTAAGCAAGTTTCATAGGAAAATAAAAAAAGATAAAACCTCTAAAGAAATAACAAAAGCACTTTTTACCTTCCTACAGGAAATGAGAATTGAGGAAAAATTAGAAGAATGGATTAAGATATTAAGGGAGGAAGGAAGATTTGATTATGTCAATGAAAACACACAAATCTGGAATACAGTTATGGAGATCTTTGATCAAATCTATGAAATATTAGACGAGAGTAAAATTTCTATAAAAAAGTACTATAGAATATTAGAATCTGGTTTTTCTGCCTGTGAAATCGGTGTAATTCCCTCCACCATTGATCAAGTGTTGGTAGGAAACATAGATCGTTCCAGAAGTCACGATATCAAAGCCCTCTTTGTAGCGGCAGTGAATGACGGTATTTTACCCTCTTTACAGGAGGAAGAGGGAATTCTTTTAGACCATGAGAGAAAAGTTTTAGAAGCTACTGGAATGGAGTTAAGTGTCAGTGGAGAAACAAAATTGTTTCAACAGAACTTTTCTATCTATTCTGCCTTCACAAAGCCTCAGGAATATTTATGGATAAGCTTCGCCGTAGGGGATGAAGAAGGCAGGGCAAAGAGACCTTCTATATTAATAGATCGCTTTAAAAAAATATTTCCACAGCTTATGATAGGGGGAGATATTATAAATACCATAGAAAACCAGTTGCATCTAGTGGCTACACCCACCAGTACTTTTAAATACCTAACGGAAAATCTGCGTTTGCACGTAGAAGATAAACCTATGGAGGATTTATGGTGGGATGTTTATCACTGGTACTACCATCAACCCCAATGGCAAGAGAAAAAAAACATGATGATTGAAGGACTTTTCCATGAAAACCAGGTAAGATATATAGATAGAGGAAGAGTAAGGGGGTTATATGACAGCAGTCCCATTAAAACCAGTGTATCAAGGTTAGAAACCTTTGTGAAATGTCCCTTTGCTCACTTTATTGCCTATGGGCTAAAACCCAAGGAGAGAAGGGAATATGCCTTAAAGGCACCGGATGTTGGGAAGCTATTTCATGATTCTATGGAGAAATTTGCAAAACTTACAAAGGAAAAGAAGATCAACTGGATAGACATGGAACAAACAGAAAGCGATGCAATGATGGAGGAAATCATGCAGCAACTGGCACAGGATTTTGAACATGGGGTGATGTTAAGTACCCATCGCTATAAATACCTAATCAATCGTTTAACCCGGATTAGTAAAAAAGCTTTGTGGACTTTAGTGCAACATATTAAAAAAGGAGATTTTATCCCTTATGACCACGAGGTTGTTTTTGGTGAAGGCTGTACCATTCCTGGTATTGTCATAGAGTTAGATGATGGAGAAAAAATTATTCTTGAAGGAAGGATCGATCGTGTAGATATCCTAGAGGATGAAGAGGGCAATTACTTCAAAGTGATTGATTATAAATCCGGCAACAAAGATTTTAGCTTATCAGATGTTTATTATGGTATTCAGCTACAGCTTATGGTCTACTTGGAGGCGGTGATGGCTTTAAAGAACCAGTGGAAAAAGGGTAAAAATTATCCAGCAGGTGTTTTTTATTTTAAAATTGATGATCCACTGATAAAAACAACAGATAAAGCAGTTGAAAAAATAGAAACGGAAATAAATAAAGCGCTTAAAATGAAAGGTCTGGTTTTAAAGGACTTAAAAGTAATCAAGGGAATGGACAATGCAATAGAAAAGTATTCTAATATTATTCCTGTATCCTTAAACCAAGATGAAACGGTGGGGAAAAAGTCCTCAGTGGCTACGGAAGAAGATTTTAAAAATCTAATGATCCATGTGAAAAATATCATGAAAGAAATTGGTAAAGAAATTTTAAAGGGCAATGTGGAAATTCAACCCTGCAAAAACGGAAAACAGGTATCCTGTGAGTATTGTGCTTATGGAGGAATCTGCCAGTTTGATACTGCATTTCATGATAATAACTACAAAAACATAAAAGCTCTAACTTCAGAGGAAGTACTAGAAAAAATACGACAAGGAAAGGAGGAAAAACAGAATGAAGCAATGGACGAAGGAACAAAAAGCAGCGATTGAAGCTAGAGGGAGTAACCTTTTAATTGCAGCAGCTGCTGGTTCTGGAAAAACAGCGGTACTGGTGGAGAGGATTATTAAAATGATTCTGCAGGACAAGATAGATATAGACAAGCTATTGATTGTAACCTTTACTAATGCTGCTGCAGGAGAAATGAGGGAGAGAATTGCTGATGCCATTGTGAAGGAGCTGGAGAAGAAAAATGATAACGAGGAACATTTAAGAAGGCAGATGACTTTGTTAAATAAGGCTTCTATCATGACGGTACATGCTTTTTGTATAGAAGTGGTAAAAAAACACTTTCATTTTATCGATATCGATCCTACTTTTCGTATAGGGGATATAACAGAAATAGATATATTACAATTAGAAGTGATAGAAGAGTTGTTGGAAGAAGAATATGAAAAAAACCATACCACCTTTATTGAACTGGTGGAGACCTTTGGTGGCACAAGAGAGGATGAACCTCTACAAAATTTGATTTTAAAGGTATACCATTTTATACAAAGTCAACCTAAGCCTTATCAGTGGCTTAGGGAGAAAGTAGAAGACTTTAATGTAGATTTAGAAAATTTTGAAGAAACCCCATGGGTGAATACCATGAAACGAAGCATTCTTATCGGTCTAAAGGCAGCAGTAGATTTGCTGAAGGAGGCTGAAAAAATCTGCAATAAACCACAGGGACCCTATAAATATTTGGAAGCGATTCAGGATGACCTTAAGCAAATAGAGGGACTACGACAGGGTCTGGAGAAAGGTATTAGAACATTTTATAGGGATATCGAGAACTTTAAACACAAAGCTTTCAGCAGAGGAAAGCAGGAGGTAGACGAGGTCCTTAAAGAAGCTGTAAAGGATTTAAGAGATAAGAGCAAGGATATTATAAAAAGCATTAAAAAAGATATTTTTCTCCTCAGCCCTGAAGAATATGTGGAGGATTTAAAGGCACTACACCCATTGATGATTTATTTGTATGACATGGTGGTAGATTTTGAAAGAATTTATGCGGAGAAAAAAAGAGAACGGGGAATTGTTGATTTTAATGATTTAGAACATTATGCTTTAGAAATTTTAGAAAATGAGAAGGCGGCAGGAGAATACCGTGATAGATTTGAATATATCTTTATAGACGAATACCAAGATAGTAATATTGTACAAGAAACCTTGATTGGTTTTATAAAAAGAGAAAATAATTTATTCATGGTGGGAGATGTAAAACAAAGTATTTATCGATTTAGATTGGCAGATCCAACCTTGTTTATCGATAAATATGAAGGTTACCAGCTGGAGGAAGAAGCCCTTTATAGAAAAATTCATTTAGCTAAAAACTTTAGAAGTAGAGGAGAAATTTTAGACGGAGTGAATTTCATCTTTCGCAACATTATGTCGAAAGCCTTAGGAGAAATCGATTATAATAAAGAAGCGTATCTTTATCAAGGAGGAAGCTTTGAACCTATGGAGGATGCCTCCATCGAAGTAAATATCATAGAGAAGGACCTGGAGGTAGAAGAGGAATTAGAGGAAGAAATAGAGGAATTAGAGGATATAGAAGTAGAAGCTGCTATGGTGGCTAAAAGAATTAGAGAATTATTAAAGGAGAAAATTTATGATCCTGAAGAAAAAAGATACAGAAATATCCTTTATAAAGATATTGTAATACTCATGAGAACAACACAAAATTGGGCACAAATCTTTTTAGAGACCTTGACTGCTGAAAATGTTCCGGTCTACGCAGATGTGAATGCTGGGTATTTTGAGGCGGTGGAAATTAGCATGTTTATGAATTTGTTGAAGATCATTGATAATAAAAGACAAGACCTCCCCTTATTAAGTGTTATGCGATCTCCAATAGGCAAATTTACCTTAGAGGAGCTCATTGAGATAAGGGTGTGCCAAAAGGAAGTTAGTTTTTTTGATGCAGTACTGACTTATATAGAAAATAACCAAAATTCTTTAGCGATAAAAGTAAAAAGCTTCTTAGCTCGTTTAACAGAATGGGCAGATGAAGCACGGTTCATGAAGACAGATGAACTGATATGGAAACTCTTTATAGATACAGGTTACTTTTATTATGTAGGGGCTATGCCAGGAGGAAAACAAAAACAGGCGAATCTCAGGATGTTACTAAATCGTGCAAGCCAATTTGAGAAAACCTCTGTAAAGGGACTTTTTAATTTTATAAAATTTATAGAAAAACTCGAAAGTAGCAAAGGAGATATGGGGGTTGCAAAGGTACTAGGGGAGAAGGATAATGTAGTGCGGATCATGAGTGTCCACAAAAGCAAAGGGTTAGAATTTCCAGTGGTGTTTTTGGCAGGGATGGGAAAAAATTTTAATCTAAGGGATGTTCATGCTGATTTACTGCTGCATAAGGATTTAGGATTAGGGCCTAAATTTACCGATATAAAACTAAGAACCTATAGAGATACAATAGCAAAGTTAGCCATGAAGAATAAAATCAAAATTGAAAGTTTGTCAGAGGAAATGAGAATTCTGTACGTAGCTTTGACAAGGGCGGTAGATAAGCTGATTTTAATAGGATCTACTAAAAAGCTTTCTAGACAGGTAGAAAAGTGGAGCAAAAACACAAACACTTATATGTTGACATCTGCTAGAAACTATTTGGACTGGATAGGTATGGTATTGACAAAGCATCCTAAGGGAAAAGTTTTAAGGGAAATAGCAAAAATAAAGCTGGAACCGGAAAAGCTGTTTGAAGATAATACCAAATTTAAGGTTCATCTATTGAGTCGTAAAGATATAGGTTTGGAGAAGCAGGAAAAAACAGATAAAGAAGAGGAAATAAAAGAGAAGTTAAAGCATGATCCTAAAGAGATACTAACCTCTTATAAAAGCAAGATAGATCAAGTCCTCAATTGGAGTTATCCCCACAGAGCAGCCACTACAATACCTTCTAAATTATCCGTTTCAGAAATCAAAAAGTCCAGGATGGCTACGATGGAGAGTATGGGCTATAAAATTCCTACATTAGTAAGAAGGCCTAAATTTTTAGAAAGTACAAAAACCTTCACAGCAGCAGAGCGAGGGACCATTTTACATTTTGTATTGCAGCATATAGATTTAAAAGAAATAGAAAAAAACAACAATATCGAAGAACAGATTCAATGGATGATCGTCAAGGAGCTTCTGACAGAAGAGGAAGCTATGACAGTTGAAGTTCCCAAGATAGAAGGCTACTTTAAAAGTGAATTGGGGAAAAGAATGTTGAAGGCCACAAAAGTTTATCGGGAAGTTCCTTTCAATATAAAGAAAAAGGCAAAGGATGTTATTGAGGGGTTACAGGGATGTGAGGAAACATTATTGGTACAAGGGATCATTGACTGTTATTTTCAAGAGGAAGATGGGTTGGTGCTGATAGATTATAAGAGCGATAGCGTTGTAAATACTTCTGAGGAAATCAAGAAAAAGTATGAGGTACAACTAGAACTTTATAGGGAGGCATTAGAAAAAATTACAGGAAAAAGTATTAAGGAGAGTTATTTGTATTTATTTGATATAGATCAAGGGGTAAAACTCTAGGAAAAATGCTTGATTTCTTTCAATAAATAAGCTACAATAAACTATATTTTTTAAAAATGAATAAGCAAGAGATGAAGCATTACATTCTCAAAGTAATTCGACTGTAATTCAGTGGGTGTAAAACCTCCCTTTGAATGAAGTCTCATTTTATAAATTCTCGTATAATTTTGGAGATAGGGTCCAACAGTTTCTACCAGACTACCGTAAATGGTCTGACTACGGGAGATTTGTTTTGGTGTTAAAGCAAATACTTATCATACGTGTTGCTTTTAGCATCTTATAAATAAATCTATTCCAAGATCCGTAGAAAATTTCTGCGGGTCTTTTCTTTTATGGTAATGACAGGATAATTGTATGAAGGAGGAGGACAATGGAGTTATTAAAAAAGAAAATTATGGAGGATGGTAGGGTCTTAGAGGGGAATATTTTAAAGGTGGATAACTTTCTAAATCACCAACTAGATATTGGGTTATTAAATGAGATCGGTAAAGAATTTAGAAGAGTCTTTCAAGATAGAAAGATTACCAAAATATTAACGGCGGAGGTTTCTGGTATTGCGATAGCGGCAATAGCAGCACAATATTTTGATGTACCGGTGGTTTTTGCTAGAAAGACAGAATCAAAAAATTTGGATCAAGAAACCTATGAAGGTAAGGTCTACTCCTATACAAAGGGAAAACATTATAAAATTAGGGTTTCAAAGCGATATATTGCTAAGGAAGATGATATATTAATTCTTGATGACTTTTTAGCGAATGGACAAGCTATACTGGGTTTAAAAGAAATTGTGGATGCTTCTGGCGCTAATTTAGTTGCAGCAGGTGTTGTGATTGAAAAGGGTTTTCAAGAAGGTGGCAAAATATTGAGAGAAGCCAATGTAGAGGTACATGCCCTTGCTACGATTGATGCTATGATAGATGGTAAGGTAATTTTTAGCGATAAATAAACGCATCATACCCATAGATGTCTTTAAATTTGAATTAAAAGATCTTTTTATGAAGGGCTCGCTTGCAGGTAATCTTCATAAAAAGATCTTTATTTTTTTGTTTCGTTGGAAAAAAATGTAGAATAGTGTAAAATATAATAAGAGAAAAATAGATAAGAAAAAATAATATAGATCGTTAATCCGAGAAACCAAAGATAAATAACCACATTTGAAGGAGGTAGAGCGAAGTGACGAAAATAGAATATATTGACCCATTTTTAGAATCTGTGGAGTTGGTTTTAATGCAATTTGGGGTAGAGAATATTCAAAAAGGACAGTTGAGAAAAAAAGAAGACATGCAGGTAGATTTAGAAATTACCTCAGTCATCGAATTAATAGGGGAGTTAAGAGGAAATATTTGTTATTCATTTTCTAATAATACTGCAAAAAAACTGGTATCTAAAATGATGATGGGAATGCCAGTAGAGGAAATGGATGAGATGGCTATAAGTGCAGTGGCAGAGTTAACAAATATGATTACGGGAAGTGCTGCTACTATGCTTTCAAGTAAAGAGATTGTATTTGATATCACGCCACCTTCTATTATTTTTGGTGAAGCGTTATCTATAGGAATAAGTCCCCTTGAGATATTAGCTGTAGACATTCAAACGCAGGATGGAAAAATAGAGGTCAATATAGGATTAGAAAAGAATTAAGTTAAATTTTATAGATAAAAAATACTTTTAATTAAGAGAAATATGGGTATCTTATAGATATAGATAAGAAAGTTGATAAGGCGGTGATAGGATGCTGGCAAAGGACATTATGACGAAAGAAGTAATTACTGTAAAGAAAGATGATACTGTAGAAGATGTAATAAAGCTTTTATTAGAACACAACATCAGCGGCGTGCCGGTAGTGGACGAGGAAAATCGGGTGATAGGCATTATTACAGAAGGAGATTTGATCTATCGTAGTAAAAACTTGCATATTCCTGCTTACTTTACTCTTTTGGACAGCTATATCTTTTTGGAAAATCCTAAAAATCTAGAGGAACAAATAAAAAAAATGGCTGGTTATCGGGTAAGAGATGTTATGACAGAGAAGGTAGTGGTAGTGGACCATGAAGAAAGTATGGAGGAGATTGCTACAATTATGGTAGAAAAGAGCATTAATAGGGTTCCTGTTGTAAAAGAAGATAAATTAGTGGGCATCGTTAGCAGACGGGATATTATTAGAGCTTATGCGGGGCAGTAAATAGTGCCCTGCATAAACTCTTTTTTTATGCTGATAGAAATACATTGGTTAGAATAAATGATTAAACTGCTAAGAAGGAATAGACATGAATTGATTGAGTACATATTTTAGTATTTATATGGCCAAAGGAATATTTCTTGATTTTGCCAATAAATTATGATATATTATTAAATAAGCATAAAAAAGGTAATTTATAGAAGTAATGAAAAAATTTTCAAACAAAAAAACTGAATTTTCTACAATTTTCTTCAAAAGAGCAAATATCTTTTTTTATTTACGGAATAATGACAAATAAATAACAAACATAGATATTGATTTTTTTATGCTCTAAATGACAACGTTTCTATATACAAAAGTCCAGCCCAAATTAAGAATGTATTTTATACAAAGTATATGGAGTATGCTTTTATCTTAATTATATATTGAAAATATAATTAGGTAAGAGATTAAATTGAATGGAGGCGAATTGTCTATGAAAGTTTCAGAATCAATGAAAAAAAGCGAGGGTTTTAAAAAAGCTAAAAAACTCTTTTAAAAAGCATCCTTTAGACTATTTTTGCATCAACAGTATTTTTGTGTTCTCGATTACAATCGCTTGTGTTTTTATTTTTGTAATTCTTACACGAATGGATATTGTACTTGATTTTATAAAACGGTATAGTATACTAAATATATAAATAAACGGGTTCTTTTTTGCAAAAGAGTGATAGATAAATAACAAACAATGAATATAGTAACTTAAAATCCAACTTAAAATTTCTTCTATGCATGATAAACGTTTTTATAAAGTTAGGCCTAAATAAAAAATATATAAAGGTATAAAAATTTATTTAAATGAAGGGGAGGGTTTTATGGTTAGAAAAATGTTTTGGTTAGCAGCATATGCGGCAACGGGGGTAGGTTTGATGGCGACAGCAATCATTAGGAGTCAAGACACCTTGAATGCAATTATTTTACTGGTCATAGCTATTTTTTACGGAATTTCATTGTTTGGACATTTTAAAGAGTTGAGTAAATAGGGGGGATGGAAGATGGATAAGAATAAAATGTATACAATTATATGTGCCTGCATAGGGGCAACAATTACATGGTATATCAATCATAAAATGGGCTATGGAGCTATTGTTGCTAATGGTTTAATAGGGGTATTGGCAGCCATATTATTACCAGCACCACTTGCCGCTGCGACTTATATTGCTTCCTTCGTTGGAATGTCTGGATTAGCTGTACTATCCTCGCCTATTGCTGCAGCGATAGGGGGCATTATTAATGGTATTGTACTTGTCTTCTCAACAGAAATTTATGCAGGTGTTGGAGGCAAGGGTGGAACTACTGCAGCCATGTCGGTACAGGTTACAAGAGCAATTATGAACTTTTTCGCTTAGGAGGGTGAGGATCAATGGATAAATTAGCAATTATATTGGTTTCTATAGGTGCAGCCTTAGCAACATATTATATAAGTATTCATATGAATAAAGGAGCAGTATTTGGCTCCGCTATTGTTACTTTGGTTTCAGGTTTTATTTTTCCTCATTTTTTTCCTGAACAAGGCGCTACACTAGCTGTTATGGCGACTTGTGCTTCCTATGCAGGGATGGTTGCTGTAACAAAGTTTCCTAAAATCTCTGAGATGGTAGCGGTAGGTTTCATAGCAGGGATTGTTTTTATAGCTACCACAACAGCTTATGCAGGGGTTGGAGGAAAGCTAGGAACGATCGCCGCTATTTCTTGTTTAACTTGGTTAGGTATAAAAAAGCTTTATGCTATGACATCGGCTCAAGAAAAAGAGAGAGCAGCAGAGTAAGTTGTATTGCTAAGACTTCTACTTTTACAAGTGGAAGATCAAGCACGATATTCTCGAAGTAAATCCGGCTACAATTCAGTGGGCGTAAAAACTCCACCTGAATTGTAGTCTTATTTTATAGATTTTATTGTGGCTTTGTGTTATAATTATTAATTAATAATTAATTTGGATAAATCATTTGCTGATTTATTTAAATAAAGAGAAGTGTGCTAAAAAGTTAAAAATTCAACAAGATTAGAGGTGAAAAAGAATGAAAGACAGAGAATCTCGGTTTAGCAAAAAAAACATGTATTTATTTTTACCGCTATTTTTCTTTTGGCTGATATTATCGCCTAGAATTGCCGCTGAATCTATTATTATAGGTGTGGTTGTATGTTTCATAGTGGTAATTTACTCTAGCGATGTCTCCTTTACAGCAAAAGAAATGCCTCTCTATTACTTCAATAAACTAATGATTTTTCTAAGGTTTATATTGACCTTGTTAAAAGAAATTGTCAAGGCCAATATAGATGTAGCATTGATCGTATTGAACCCATCATTACCTATAACACCCTGTTTTATAAAGGTTCCTATGATGTTAAAGAATGATGTTGTTAAGGTGATTTATGGAAATGCGGTAACTTTGACACCAGGGACTCTGACAGTTGACGTTGAGGAGGATGCTTTTGTTATACATGCTATAACGAAAGAAGCAGCTGAAGGAATGACAGATTCCATCATCGAGCACTACTGTTGCTTGATAGATGATGATAGGATGAAAAGGGAGGAGTAGGAGATATGGTTATTCACGGGTATATTGCTATTTCAATTTTTCTAGCTTTAATGGCTTTTCCCTGTCTTTACCGGGCTTATGCTGGCCCTACAGCTATAGATCGAGTAGTAGCCATCAATGTTGTATCTACTAAAGTTACTGTTCTGATTGTATTTCTAGCGATTATAACCAATCAGGACGCTTTTATTGACGTAGCTTTAATCTATTCTATGATGGGTTTTATCGCTACTATTTGTGTCTCTAAATATATTGAAAAAGGGAATCTCTTATAAGGAGTGAATTCGATTGATTATAAATGGAATTGTTATCTTTTTACTTTGTGGAAGTGCCTTCTTTTTCCTAGTAGGGACATTGGGATTAATTCGTATGCCGGACGCCTTCTGTCGTATGCACGCTACTACAAAGTGTGATACTTTAGGGGCTGGACTAGCTCTGCTGGCAGTTGTTTTCTATAGGGGATTTAGCGTGGTCAGTATAAAAATCATCTTTGTTTTAGCATTTATTTGGCTCACCAATCCTACAGCAGCTCATATTATTTCAAAAGCAGCATACAAAAAAGATAATACAAATAAGTAAAGTGAAAATCTTCCATGAAGGAGGGGGAGCTAATCTATGCAAGCATTGAATGTAATTTTAGTCATCTTTTTAATCATATGTGCTATTGCTGTAGAACGTACAAAGGACTTACTAAGTGCTATCATTATTTTTGCTGCCTACAGTTTGGTTATGGCGGTACTTTGGTTGTTATTAAAGGCACCGGATATTGCTATGACAGAAGCTGCAATAGGCGCAGGTGTGACAACGATTCTATTTGTAGCAGTAATTGGTAAAACAAGGAGGATGGAAAAGTGAAAAAAGCAATTATTTTATTGGCTTTAGGGGGGCTTCTGATTGTAATGCTTTCTAGTATTTTTAGAATGCCTTCTTTAGGAGATATTGAAAACCCTGCTTATAATGAAGTAGCACGGCACTATCTTCAGGAATCAATAGATGAAACCCATACTCCAAATATTATAGCTAGTATTATTACCGATTATCGGGCTTTTGATACATTGGGAGAAACAACGGTACTATTTACTTCTATTGCGGCAGTGATATCGGTCTTAAAGGGAACTGTTGATGCGACCAAAAAGAAGGGGGATCATTAAGATGGATGATTTAATTGTAAAGACGATAGCAAGAATCATCATTCCTTTTATTCAGGTGTATGGTGTTTTTATTGTACTACATGGTCATTTGTCTCCTGGAGGAGGATTTGCTGGTGGTGCTATACTAGGAGCCAGTTTTATTTTATACACTTTGTGCTTCGGGATACACAGAGGACATAAAAAAGTTCCTCATGAAATATCTTCTAAGGTAGAAACTGTTGGAATTCTATGGTACATTTTCATAGGTCTTATAGGAATTTGGATGGGGCATCAGTTTTTGACAAATAAAGAAGCGGGTTTTTATATGGGCGATGCAGGAAGGATTGTCAGTGGGGGCCTGATACCTTTAGTAACACTAGGGATTGGTGCCAAAGTAGCAAGTACCATGATAACTCTCTTTCACACCCTTATTGAGGAGGACTTATAATGGATATGTTACAGGTGATTATAGATAACATCAATTATATTGGGTCGGCTTTTTTATTTGTCATTGGGTTATATACCGTATTAACGCACTCTAATTTGCTCAAAAAAATCATTGGGGTTAATATTATGGAAACTTCCGTGTTTTTATTCTTTGTTTCTATAGGTTACGTATTTGGAGGACAGTCTCCTATTCTAGAAATAGGAGGTTCTAAAACGATTTATGTCAATCCTTTGCCCTCTGCTATGATTTTAACAGGAATTGTAGTGGCTGTTAGTATTACTGCTTATACATTAAGTATCATCATTAAAATCTATGATGCCTATGGGACAATTGAACTTGATGAGATCATGAAAATAAGGAGTGGGGGAAGGAATGAATAGTATACATTTTCCTGTATATATCGTGCTTTTAATGCTAATAACTGCTGTAATTATTCCAGTAGTAAAGAATGAATACAACTTAAAATTTAAGCTTTCTATCATAACCTCTTTAGTAGCTGCTTGGATACTATCGCTAGTAACACTTATCAATGTGTTAAAACATGGTGCATATGTTTATAATTTTGGTAATTGGCAGGCTTCTATAGGTATACAATTTATGATAGACGAATTTTCTGCTTTTATGACTTTTGTAATTATAACCATGTCTATATTGATTTTAATTTATTCTTTAAAAGATATCGAACACGAGATACTAGCAGTACAAATTTTAAGATATTATACCTTAGTATTTTTAATGTTATTTTCAATGATTGGTATTACCTTGACCAACGATTTGTTTAATTTATATGTGTTTATGGAAATTTTGTCGATTACATCCTGTGCTATTATTTCTATAAAGAAGAAAAAAGAAAATCTACTGGCGGCCTTGAAATACCTGATGCTAGGAGCTATAGGATCGATATCTGTTTTGATGGGACTTGCGCTGCTATATATGGTTACTGGTAATTTGAACATGACAGAAAACCACAAAATTATCATGGCAACATGGCAGCTATATCCTCGAAATATTTTGGTGGCATTAGGTTTTATCTTGACTGGTTTTGGTATTAAGGCAGCAGTTTTTCCTCTCCACAGTTGGCTTCCCGATGCTCATTCTACTGCTCCTACGCCTTCAAGTGCTTTGTTATCAGGTTTGGTTGTAAAAGTCTATATCTTTGCTGTAATGAAACTGTTATTTAGAGTAGTAGGTTTGGAAATTATTCAGGCCATAGCCATACCTCAGTTTATTACTTATTTTGCTGTTACAGGTATGATTATGGGTTCGGTATTTGCTATCGGACAAAAGGATATTAAACGACTGCTGGCTTACTCCAGTGTAGCTCAAATTGGATACATTTTTTTAGGAATGGGTTTGGCAACCACAAGAGGTTTTTCTGCCGCACTATTTCATGTAGTGACCCATGCATTAATGAAATCCGCTTTGTTTTTAAGTGCTGGTGCTATTATTTATAAAAAAGGCAAGCGGGATATTCGAGAATTAGAAGGAATTGGTTATGAGATGCCTATAACGATGATGGTATTTACAACTGCGGCTTTAGCTATGATCGGGATTCCAGGTTTGAATGGATTTATGAGTAAGTGGTATTTGAGTTTTGCCGTTTTAGAGGCAGGCAAGCCAATTTATTTAATCCTTATTTTAGTCAGTAGTTTTTTAAATGCTGTTTATTATTTACCAATTATTATTAATGCCTTTTTAAGAGAAAGTCAAGAGAGAAAAAACGATATGGTATGGGATGGATTGCCAAAAAGTATGACAATCCCTATGGTAATTATAGCAGCACTTTGTATTATTATTGGCTTCTTCCCACAAATTGTAATGAATTTTGTGGAAAGAGCTGTATTGACATTTCTATAGTAGGTATGCATCTTAAACTTAAATTTTAATGTCTGTAGATAAGTATTATCTTAATATAGGAAATAATGCACTTTATTGTGAAATTTATGTTAATAAATTTCCTTTGATAGTACGATTATTATGTATTAGAATAAAATTAAGTAAGAGATTAAATTAGATGGAGGCGTATTGTTAATGAAAGCTTCAGAATCAATGAAAAAAAATGGTGGCTTTCAGAAAGGCCTAAAAGATTCTTTTAAAAAGCATCCTTTAGACTATTTCTGCATCAACAGTATTTTTGTGTTCTTCGTTACAATTGCTTGTGTTTTTGCTTTTGTAATTTTAACACGGATGGAAGGTAGTGCTCTACAAAGGGTTATAAGAATAGGACCGGAGTTTGTTGGAACAATCACAGGGTTTAAAGCATTACCTTTAGTGGTGATTATGTTTCCTCTAATAGGAGGCCCATTAGAAGCCATTTTAGGAAGAAGATCTGAAAATCTACGGGATTCAACAGTAGTGGATAATACCTTTATTAGTTTTATCTTAATTTTAGCCATGTATCCACAGGTGGCCCGAGGGAGTATCCACTATACTCTAGGTGGTCTATTTGGATACGGATTAACTTTTCATGTAGATATGTTGAGTTTTCTTATGGCAGCAACTGCTGGTATTCTTTGGTTTTTGGTGAGCATTTATGCCCATGATTATATGGGGATAGAGCGACATCGCAATCGCTTCTACCTTTGGATGTCTGTAACCTTCGGTGGTATTTTGGGAACAGTTATGGCAGGAGACCTTTTGACGATGTTTTTATTCTTTGAACTGATGACCTTTAGCTCTTATATGTTGGTAGCCCATAATCAGTCCAAGGAATCGATATTGGCGGGAGATAGCTATATTTATATGGGGGTAAGTGGTGGCCTATGTATTCTATTAGGGATGATTTTGTTGGTTACCCATACCAATACTTTAGAATTTGTCCCTCTTGCTTCCGCATTACAGGGCTTAGGATGGATAAAGTATTTGATTACGATTCTTTTTGTTGTTGGTTTTGGCATAAAGGCGGGGATGCTTCCTTTGCATATTTGGTTGCCTAAAGCTCATCCGGTGGCGCCTACCCCTGCCAGTGCACTATTATCAGGGATATTGATTAAAGTAGGGGCTTATGGAATATTGAGGATAGCTACCAGTATCTTTGTACCCAGTATAGAGGAGATCAGTAGTTATAAAGATCCTTTGTGGGAGGTATCTCAAAAACTAGGTGCACTAATTATTTGGATAGGCATTATCACCATGCTTGTAGGGGTTTTTATGGCACTGCAGCAAAGCAATATGAAAAAAATGTTAGCTTATCATAGTATTAGTCAGATGGGTTATATCATTATGGGTATAGGCGTAGCTGCTTATTTAGGTTATAAAGGTGCAATGGGTTTTTCCGGAAGTATTTATCATATTATCAACCATGCTTTGTTTAAGGCACTACTATTTATGGCAGTAGGGCTAGTATATATGAGAACCCACGAGCTAGATATGTATAAGCTGGGAGGGTTATGGAAAAAACTGCCCTTTACAGCCTTTGTTACCATTATAGCGGCATTAGGAATAACTGGAATGCCAGGGTTCAATGGCTTTGCCAGCAAATCTATCCTTCATCATGCTATTATTGAGGCCTATGAGTATGGTCATCATTCCTTTAAATATGCAGAAATTCTTTTTACAATTGTAAGTGCAGGAACAGTATGTTCTTTTATAAAATTATTTAGTTATGTATTTCTAGGGAAATGTCCTGATAAGTACAAGGACATAGAGGGAGAAAAAGGTATGATGGATATGGCTATGGCAGGATTAGCTCTTTTGATTATTTTCATCGGGCAATCTCCTGGGTATATATTTAATCAGTTTATTATACCGGCAGCTAGGAGTTTAACCTATGACCCTGCTTTTATAGACAAATATCTTGTAGATATGAACTTCTTTAATGGTCATGACATGGTGGGTATGGTATGGGTCTATCTACTAGGTATAGCTATATTTGTACTAGGTAAAAAGTACCACTTATTTCATCTTCATTTACCAACATGGTTAAGTGTAGAAAATATGCTCTATAAGCCATTGTACAAAGGGGTTTTAGGTATATCTCATACTGTTACAGATCGATATGAAACAGCTATTATTAAGAGTGATGTAATTATTTATGCCATTGTCTTAGTAACAACATTGGCTTTATTAGTAAGATTTGGTTAGTGAAATATAAGGGGGCCTTTAGGGTTCCCTTGGTTTTACTCATACAAGAGAGGAGGATAAAGATGGATATAGGTGCAGCGGTTGTACGAATGGGTTTGCCTTTTTTGGTAGTAGGGTTTACGGTTTTAGAAGTATTAGTGATACCCTTTACGGGTGAAAGAGGTGCAAAAATCAGGAGAAACGTTGTCAAGGCTTTTATATTACTGACGACAATATTTGTTGCTATGACCTATAAACAAGTGTTAAAGGGTCCGGTGATTTATGAGATTGGCAGTATTTTTGAAACGGGTATCATCTTGAAAATTGACCTATTAAATTATCTTTTTATCTTACTGGCAGGTGTTTTATGGCTTATTATAGGTTTTTATAGCTTAGAAGAAATCAACTACTTCTTTTATACAATTACCTATATTTCTACGATAGGAACTTTGATGGCTGGAGATTTATTAAGTTTTTTCTTGTTCTTTGAAATGATGACCTTTAGTTCTTACGCTTTAATGGTATATCATAGAGGTGAAGAACAGTTGAAGGCAGGAAATGTGTATATTTATATGGGAATTATTGGGGGATTGAGTATTTTAAGTGGTATTCTTATGCTTTCTGCTTATACAGGTAGTTTTGAATGGACGAATCTTGCTGTTCAATTCACTGAGATGAATTTTGTTAAGTATATTATTGCAGCCTTTCTAATTATTGGATTTGGTATTAAAAGTGCTATGTTTCCTTTCCACTTTTGGGTGCCTAAAATTTATGGGGGAGCACCAATTTCTGTAAATGCCTTATCTTCAGGTATTCTGATGAAGGTAGGAGCTTATGGTATGTTGAAGGTAGTGTCTGTTATTTTTTCAGTCGATTTAAGTGATATAACTACTATAAGTAGTTTGATATGGCAGGTGTCTAACCACATTGGTGTCATTATTATATGGCTTGGTATTTTAACCATGTTGGTGGGTGTATTTATGGCGTTGCAGCAAGGAAATATGAAAAAAATGTTAGCTTATCACAGTGTAAGTCAGATGGGCTATGTAATCATGGGGATTGGTGTAGCCGCCTATTTAGGCTATCAAGGTCCCATGGGTTTTATTGGTAGTATTTATCATATGTTGAATCATTCTTTATTTAAAGTATTGCTTTTCATGGTGGCGGGTCTTGTCTATATGAGAACGAAGGAATTAAATATGTATGAACTTGGTGGCTTATGGAGAAAGATGCCAGTCACTGCAGTTTTGTGTTTAATAGCAGTGCTGGGTATTACAGGAATGCCAGGATTCAATGGCTTTGCTAGTAAGTCTATCCTTCATCATGCTATTATTGAGGCCTATGAATATGGTCATCCTTCCTTTAAATACGCAGAGTTATTTTTTAAACTTGTTAGTGCGGGAACAGTTTGCTCTTTTATTAAATTTTTCTCTTATATTTTTTTAGGGGACATGAAGGAAAAATATCAGGATATAGAAGGTGATCATCATAGAATGAATATGGCTATGGGGGTACTAGCCGTTTTTATTGTTATTATAGGTCTGAGACCTTATATGTTGTTAGATAAACTATTTATACCGACAGTGACGGCATTCTCCTACAGTCCTACCTTTATTGAAAAATATATTGTAGACATGAACTTTTGGAATGCTAAAGATTTAGTGGGAATGATAGGTGTGTATACACTAGGTTTCGGGATGTTCATCATAGGCTCTAAATATCATTTATTCCATTTGCATTTACCACGTTGGGCAAATACAGAAACCTATGTTTATACACCTGTGACTACTTTTGTTGAAAAATTTCCTAACTATTGCGTGAAAGAATATGAAAACAGAATTATTTTTGGTGATGTATTTATTTATGCGATTCTTTTAACAGTTATATTGGCGTTTTTACTGTTTTCAGGATTTTAAGTGAATTGCTTTAGCTAAAAGACACAAACCAATAGAGCTACTGTAAGCAGCTCTATTGGTTTATCAAGTGTTTTTCTAGGTTAAGGTCTTATTCTTCTACATGACTACTATAAGCATCTTCCATAAGGACAGTATTTTTTACAACAATAGCTCCATCTGTCTGCACTAGGCTAAAGTTTTTGAGTTTCATCTGATTTTCTAAATCCTCAATAGAAAGGTCAAATTTTTGAAGAACTTGGGTAGCCCCCATCTCAACTAATTCTGCTTGCAAACCATTCTTTATTTCTTTTACTTTATCAATCTGTTCCTGTGCCTTATCATACTCCTCGATGGAAGCGTGAATGATGCTATGACGGATATGATACCTCATCTTGAAAACTTGACCCGGCACTTTGGAGGTAAAGGAATTTCTAAAATCAGCCAAATGCTGTGTAAGCTCATTGAGAGAGAGTAAACTTTCTATGACTTTTTGTTCCATGACTTCTAAAGAAGCTGTTGTTAAAGTCTCTTCAAAGGCTTTGATTTGGTCTTGGGGTGCATTAACATCCCGCAAATCTGCTTCTAAAATATTCCATTTTCTATGTAATTGCTGGATTTGACTATTGATTTCAAACCAAATCTCTTCTATTTCTTCGGGAGGTGCTTCCACTTCAGATGCCTCGCCCTCTATATCTTCTTCTTCTAATAAGGGAGTAACCACTATATTTTTTTCAATAAATCTTGTCATATCCTGACCACTTATCGCTTCATCATTTTTTGGGGGTTCTATCTTTGCCTCTGTCTCTAATTCTCCTTGTGTTTCTATTTGAATTTGTGCTTCTTCACTTGATGGGGCTTCCTGATTTTCTTTTTCAGAGATTCCTATTTGGATGCCTTCGATAGAGTCAATATCATACATAAGGGTTAGGATTTCGGTGTACATTTCGTCTAATACTGTTGGGACTTCTGGCGGTTTATTTGTTCCCTCCTTTTGTTGTGGTCTTTGGGGATTGAGATTGCAGGCTGATAAAAATAGGATCAGCATCAATAATATTGTTACAAAAAGATGAAAGTTTTTTATAGTCTTTTTGTTTGTCATCGTATCACCTCTTCAATATTTTTTCCATAATCCTATAAAACATAACAAGAAAATAATGATACAATAAAGATAAATACAAAAAGAGCTTTTAAAATCCTACTATAGAACTAGAAGGAATCTAAAAGAAAATAACGAATAAAATAATATAACTGGATTTGTGCAAATTTTAGGACTTTTTTTGGAAGGAACTTTAGTGCTGTAAATGCTTGAAATGAGCGTATAATTGCACAACTGAAGCAAGTAAGTTAGCGTTGATTTTATTAGAAAAGAGGATTAGCATGTTTTTTAAAAGAGCTATCAACATCAATATAGATGAAAAAATCATAAAAAAGAATCGTATACCTATTTTAATAAAGGATAAACAATGGAATCATATTATGGAAGGCAATAAAACTAGAGGCGTGCAGGGAATAGCAAAACGCTTAGAGGGCCTGGTCAATGAAGAAAAAATCTTAGTGCAGCAACTAGATGGTTTAAAGCAAACCAAAGAAAAGTTAATGAATAAAATTTTACACTTATCAGATTTACTGAATACAAAGGGACAGGAAGATGTTCTAGAGGAATTAGAAGCCTGCAGGGAGGATATTAATAGGATCAATGCTGAAATTGATTTAGTAAAAGAAAGTATAGATACACATCATATAGACATAGAAGAAATCAATCTACATTTATTAAAAGAAACCATTAAAATTGCTTATAAGGATATAAAAACCAATGATAGTAAGCTATCAGCCATTGATAGGGAAATTGCGCAGTTAAGAGAAAAACTAGGGGATTTGAGGGATGAAAAAGTAGAAGTAGAACAAAGGATTGAATCCCTATACTCTTTCTTACATATGATGATGGGGCATGAGGAGATGGAAAAACTGGATTTGCACTATTCAATTGCACCAAAAGATTAAAAAAATGTGAGGTAAAAATATGATCAAAGGATTAGGTATAGACATTATAGAAATTCATCGTATCGAAGGGGCGATGAAGAAAAATCCAAGGTTTTTAGAAAAAGTATTCACACAGGAAGAGAGAATCTTGTTTGAAGAAAAAAATAATTCGTCCTCTACAATTGCAGGTTTTTTTGCTGCTAAGGAAGCGGCAGTAAAGGCTTTAGGCACGGGTATTCGGGGATTAGCATGGCGGGATATTGAAGTAAAAAAAGATTCCTTAGGAAAACCGCTCATAAAATTGCATAATAATGCTATTGAAATTGCATATAGTAAAGATATAAAAGAAATATGGGTATCAATATCCCATAGTAAACTATATGCTGTGGCTCAAGCTATAGCATTATGATTTTATAAGTTGCTTTAGACGTAACAAGATTCTTTGCTACGCTTAGAATGACAACTTAAGAGGACTTTTAGAAAAATTTAGTCTGAATTGGGATGAATGCTATCTAAATAGAGAGAAGGGGGAATCGTTAGTGAAGCATTGGAAGGTTGTCTTTATTATTTTTGGAATGATGTATTGTTTAAGTGCTTGTCGACAACCTACCGATGAAGAAATGTACTATAAAATACAACAGAAAATCAGTACCATGGAGAGCTATCAGTGTACTGTTAAAATTTACATAGACAATGGAAAAGAAGAAGTGGAATATGTTTTTCAACAAATTTTTAAAGCGCCAAACCAATATAGGTTAGAAGTGCTGGCACCATCTACGCTAAAGGGTAACTTGACAATTTATAATGGAAAGACAGCTTGGCTATATCATCCCTCCATTAATCAAGTGCGGAAAATAGATAATTTTAATCAATCTCAGGAGCAAATGATGTTTATAGGATATTTTTTAAAGAACTATATAACATCAAAAGAATCAGTTTATGAAACGGAAACATTGGAGGGGAAAGATTACTTTGTGTTGTCTACAAAAATTCCAGGGGGAAATCATTATTTTTCACAGCAAGAATTGTGGATTGAAAAACAACAGATGATCCCCGAAAAACTTTATATTTATGATGCCAAAGGAAAAACACGGTTTAAAGTCTACTATGAAGATTTTATTTATAACCCTGTATTGGATGAAAATTTATTTCATTTATCTCTGCCGTAACCAGTGAACTCGTCCAGCTAAAGCTGAACATAGGGGAATCAGATGGAGACTCTACTCCACCTGATTCAAAGCCCACTTATAGAAGTGGGGGTCTTAACCCAGTAAAGTATTTGATAAAGAACTAGACTTGTGGGATGTTTATAAGGAACTAATTTTAACTAGGAGGATGGATATATGTTAACAAAGGATAAGCTAAGACCTGTGTGGGCAGAAATCAACTTAGATCATTTAAAGCATAATATCCGGGAAGCAAGACGTGTAGTAAAAAAAGAAGCTTTAATATGCGCTGTTATAAAGGCAGATGGCTATGGACATGGGGCAACAGTGATTGCAAAAACCCTCCTAGAGAACGGTGCTGATCGTTTAGCAGTAGCTACCTTATCGGAGGCGATAGCGTTAAGAAAAGCAGGATATGAAGTGCCTCTGATGGTGCTGGGATATACAAGAGAAACGCAGGGAGAGGAGCTAATAAATTATAATATTATACAAACCATTTACTCCTATGAACAGGCGTACGCTTTTTCACAGCTTGCGGTTAAGAAGGACAAGGAATTGGTACTGCATCTAAAAATTGATACGGGAATGGGAAGACTTGGTTTTCAGGTAGAGGAGGAAACTGTAGAAGAAATTAAAAAAATTTTTCAATTACCTCATATAAAAGTGGAGGGTATTTTTACCCACTTTGCTGTTGCAGATGAAGCAGACAAAGCTTTTACTTACCATCAATTTCAAAAATTTATGTCCCTAGTAGATAGATTGGAAAAAGAAGGTTGTTTTATTCCTATTAAACATGTATCAAACAGCGCTGCCATTATTGACTTGCCGGAAATGAATCTAGATATGGTTAGGGCTGGAATTATGCTATATGGTTTATACCCTTCAACAGAAGTAAGTAAAGGGGCTGTTCAATTAAAACAAGTCATGACTTTAAAGACCAGAGTAGCTCATGTAAAGGTATTGCCTGCTGATAGAGGGGTAAGCTATGGCTTAATCTATAAAACAAAGGGAGAAAGAAAAATCATTACTTTGCCTATAGGTTATGCCGATGGATTTACAAGAATGCTAACCAACAAAGCAGAAGTTATTGTAAAAGGGAAAAAAATTCCTATTGTAGGTAAAATTTGTATGGATCAATGTATGGCAGATGCAACAGGTGTAGATATAAGTAGAGATGAAGAAGTAAGTTTATTTAGCAGTGATCCCAATAGTGGCAATACGATTGATGATATAGCCTATAAGCTAGGTACCATTAACTATGAGATTGTATGCATGGTAGGAAAAAGAGTTCCAAGGGTATACGTGGAAAATAATAACTTTGTATATATAAAAGATAATTTGTTATTATAATATAGAATGTTTTTTTTGGTGCTTGTATAATTTAGTCGTAACATTGACACACTTATAATAAATAATATATAATGGGTTATATAATGGAATATATAAACTAGATGATATATGTATATACCGCTTAAATTCTTGATAAGTTCCGGAGGTGCAAAATGGCTGATTCTAAAAGGATAATGATTAGTCTTCCTGAAAGTCTTCTTAAAGAAGTAGATTATATAGTTTCTATGGAGGAAACCAATAGAAGTGAATTTGTCAGGGAAGCCATGAAACTATATATAAGGGAAAAAAACAAAGTAAAACTAAGAGAAAAAATGAAAAAGGGCTATCAAGAAATGGCTTCAATCAACTTAACATTGGCAGAGGTAGGGTTAAGTCTAGATGTGTCCTCCCTAGAAGATTATGAGGCAGAAATAGCGGAGTGTGAGTAAATTGGTTGTTAAAAGAGGCGACATATATTATGCAGACTTAAGTCCTGTTATAGGATCTGAGCAGGGGGGAACCAGACCCGTTCTTGTTGTTCAAAATGATATAGGCAATCGATATAGTCCTACAGTTATTATTGCAGCTATTACTTCTCAAATCAATAAAGCCAAGCTTCCTACCCATGTAGAAATTGCAGCCTCAGAATATGGATTAACAAAAGATTCGGTTATACTGCTAGAACAAATTAGAACAATTGATAAAAGAAGATTAGAAGAAAAGATAGGTCATTTAGATGATGAAATGATGATAAAGGTAAGTGAGGCACTTTTGATAAGCTTAGGGTTAGTAGATTTTTAAAGACTTAAGATAAAGAAGACTTAAGTCTTTTTGCATGCCCTGCATAAATGTTTAAAAGAAGGAGAATGCTATAAAACTTCCATTGAAGAAGGATATATAGTATAATAATAGAACAGTCAAAAATACTAGGTAGTATACTTGAGTGAACTCGTCCAGCTAAAGCTGAACATCGGGGAATCAGATGGAGACTCTACTCCACCTGATTCAAAGCCCACTTATAGAAGTGGGGGTCTTAACCCAGTAAAGTATTTGATAATAAGATAAACAAGGGGGATGAAAAAGTGAAAAAAACGTCAATATTTGTAATTGTACTCATCATCACTTTAGCAATTATCGCACAATTTGTTTATGCCAATAGCAGAGAACCAGGCTCTAGTGAAGATCCGATTGTTACACTATCTTATGTAGAGCAGAGGATACAACAGCTAAAGGTTTACATAGATGACAAAGCTTCATCTTCCCCAAGCCCTCAACCTCAACCAAGTGAAGAACCTTTAACAACATCAAAAATAGATATTGTTTTTTTAAAAATTGGTGAAAGATTGATTGCTGAAGAAGGTGCTGAAATTATCCTGCGGGGTGGAACTGCTGTAGCGATTGATAGTCCCAGTGGGGGACTTGCAAATGTAACTGCAGGAAGAGACATCCAGAAAAATCAATCTATTCTTCCTAATCATTTGCATATTGTGCCAAAGAGTGATGGCAGGGGTGTTCGTGCGATGGATGATCATGTGATTTTAATGGTTAGAGGTGTCTATAGAACTGAGAAATAATAGATAAAGATTGATAGATTTGTTTTTTTAGACTTCCCATCTCTATGAAGGAAGTCTTTTTTCTAGCATAGAATGAATGAAAAAATTTATCAAGTGTGGCGCTACTGCTATAAAGAGATGTCTACGACCTAGACAATCATTTATGCGTTGACCCAGAAACAAATGCATAGGTTGGTGATGTTGGTGAAAAAGCAAATTAGAGAAGCAAATGTTTTAAGGGCTATTGCTTGTTTATCCGTGGCAATGGTGCATATAAGTGCTATTCCGTTGACTACGCTATTAAGGGATAGCATACACATGAAACTATTTATTTTATTAAATCGAAGTGTAAAGTTTACTACACCCACTTTTATCTTTTTAAGCGGCCTGACATTATTTTATGGCTATAAAGATAAGCGCTTTAGTTACTGTAGCTTTCTTAAGAAAAGACTTTCCACTACGTTGATCCCCTATATGATATGGACGTTGATTTATTATAGATACTACATTCATGAAAAATATTATGTTTTTTCTTGGGAATTTCTTAGGGAAAAGCTTTTGTTAGCGGATATGACCTATCACTTGTACTTTATTTTGACAATACTACAATTTTATTTATTATTTTGGGTGTTTCTATATATCTTTAAAAACTTTAAACCGGGTTTAGTATTGATAATTTTATGTATGATTAGTTTGTTAGCCGTAAAATATGTGAAGTTTCCTTATGCGGATCGGTTTTTTGCCAGATATGTATTTTTCTTTGGACTAGGCTGCTATGCTGCCATAGATATTGATGCTATCAGGGAGAAGCTTATAAGGCACAGGTACTTTATTGGGGCAGCACATGCTGTTAGCACCTGTTACTATGCTTATCAATTTTATGAATATCATGTTTTGCAAAAATCAATAGACAACTTTGTAATGGAGATAACTTGGTCTGTTTTCTGCTTTACTGCAATTATGTTCTACTTTGTCATAGCCTACTATGTAGGGGAAAAAGAAGATGGCTTTCTTTATAAATCAGCAAAGAAAATTAGCAAAGCCTCTTTTTATATTTACTTAAGTCATCCACTTGTCATCTTTTTATCAGAAAAAATGATGACAGAAGCAGGTCTTCTTTCTATTACTAGAAGATTTATATTAACCACAATGATCGTATACGGAAGTGTTGTGCCTTTAGCAATAATATATAACGCTGGAAAGAGATCATTTAAACAATATAATCGTGATAGAAAGGCAAAAAAAGTTACTTTACAGCGGGGAGTATAAGTACTATTATAATATACAGAGTAACGTATCTATAGAATTGATATATACTTTAAAACCTGCGTTTTAACTCTATAGATGTGCGACCTTAAATTTTAATATACTAAGGGTTACATTTGCAGCCCAGGTTTTGGGGCGAAACCGTAGACCGTGTATATTAAAATTTAACTTTAGAAGCGCACATCTATAAGCAGAAAATAATGCTATATTTTAAGAAAAAACTAAAGATTGATGGGGTGCTTTTGATGAAGAAAAATGCTATATTTCTATTAATATTATTGGTAAGTATATTCGCCTTGGCTACTACCTTAAGTACGAGAATCAATGTTGAGTCTAATAATAAAGTTGTAGAGATAGTACTAAGCTATACTGAATTTCAAGATATGGCCAACCAATCAGAGGAAACATTGTCATGGTGGTTTAAGAAATTTAGTGGCTTAGGTATAGAGTATGTTGACCTTCAAGAAGAAAACTTAGAGTCTTTACTGATGCAAAATAAGCAGCTAGAAGTACTTATGGGCTGGGAGCTATTACAGCAGGGAAATTGGAAAGAAACCTACTCTTCTGAAGTAGCAACGTATGTTGATGGTGGCCAGATCAATGAGTTTGATGTTTTTGTTACAACAAGGACCCAAGAAGTTTTTGATTTTATAGCCAAAGGACTAACAGAGCGATACGATACTGAACATTTTGAAATTCTTTCGCATCAAGCCCCTTTTGCCATCGTGATGAAGGGGACGATAGAAGATGCTTTATATCAACAAAATCTTTACTTGATTGATGCAGATAGAAAAGCATCTCTTCAAAGGCATAAGCCCTATTCTTCAAAACTAATGCAGGTAGGGTTAGGTTTTGATGTTGAAAAAATCAACACGATTAAAGAAAGTGGATTGAAAGTATTACCAAGACCATATACCTATAAAGCTTGGATGTCAGAAACATATCTAGAAACTGTTTTTGAAGAATTTGAAACTTATGCAATGAAGCCATCAGTGTTTATTTTTAGTGGTGGAGAAGTATTAGGCTATCCAGTGGCAGATGACTTAGTAACTAGATATATGATAGCAAATGATATAAAAGCAGGGTTAATTGAAACATCTGTACAAAGAAGCCATTTAGATCAGGATGGTATAGACCTAATGGTTAGAAGCTTAGACTACAACGCTGTAAGAATTTTTTCTGTTTGGCCTTATATCCAAGAAAGATTCAAATATTATAACTATGAAGGTGCGGAGGAAATAGAAAATACTTTATATAGAGCAGTAACAGAAAGAAATATTAGGCTGATTTATTTTAAACCTATTAAACATGATAAATATAATATAAGGTATGATCAATTTATTTATCTCACAGATTATAGTGAATATGAGAAGATGTTTGAAAGATTTGAAACGAGAATTGGGCAACATGGCATGACTTTAGGAAGAAGTAGTACAATGGATTCTATTCGGGTGAGGATTGCAAAACAAACCCTAATGGGTTGGGGCATTGTTGCCGCCAGCATTTTGTTACTAGGCTATTTATTAAAATTAAATAAGAAAATGAAATATGGTTTGTTAGCGATAGGTTTACTTTTAGTACCTGCTGCCTTCGTTGTAAGACCCATGTTGGCAGATAAGGTCATGGCTCTATGGGCGGCGATGGCATTCCCCTCTTTGGCGATGGTGTACTTTTGTAATAGATGTTTTCATTATGTATATAAAGAAGAAAAAACTAACAAACTACATCAACAAATCCTTTATGCTGTTAGAGACTTAATCATCGTTTCTGCTATATCGTTTTTAGGAGGATTATTCGTAGCTGCAATTTTATCCCATATCGAGTATTTGCTAGAGATGGATATTTTTAGGGGAGTAAAAATAGGACAGGTGGTACCAATCATTGCTTATGTTGCAATTTATGCGTCTTATTTTGGCTATAAAAGAAAGAATAAAAAAGACCAAGAACCTTTTTTGAGATATAAAGATATAAAAAACTTTTTGTTTGAGGATATAAAAATTATTTATGTTGTTTCTGTAGTCCTGTTTTTAGGTGTAGGCTATATTTACCTAGCTAGAACAGGTCATGAGACCGGCGTCCAAGCCTCTACAATGGAACTAATTTTTAGAAATATATTGGAAGAAAATCTACTAGCTAGACCTAGAAATAAAGAGTTTCTTATAGGTTTTCCTGCTTTGATGGTGGGAATATACTTTGCAAAGAATAAAATAAAACTTTTAGCATTTTTATCAGGACTAGTTGCTGTGATAGGGCAAACTTCAATTGTAAATACCTTTAGCCATTTAAGAACCCCTGTATACTTGTCTGTAGCAAGAACCTTTTACGCATTAGTAATTGGGATTGTAATAGGTACTATCTATATTCTACTATTTGAGATTGGTATAAAATTCTTGAAGTATGTTAAGGAAAGGAAAATATTTCAGTAAAGTAGTAAGCAAATCTTATGATAAGGAACTAGCCCTTCCTTCAATCTCAAAAGGCAAGAGAGGAAGAAACAAATGAAAAATATATTCTTGTTTGGTTACTATGGATTTCATAATACAGGAGATGAAGCAATTTTAGAAGCGATTGTAAAGGAAATAAAAGAGGTAGTACCACAAGCCAAGTTAACCGCCCTTAGCTATAATGCTAAAGATACAATGAAGAAATATAAGATTCATGCTGTTAGCCGAAATAGCTTTCAAGAGATTATTAAGGCTATTAAAGCATCTGATGTTGTGATTAGTGGTGGTGGATCTATCCTGCAGGATGTAACCAGCAGTAGATCTTTACTTTATTATTTGGCGATTATCTTAGTAGCAAAAAAATTAGGAAAAAGAGTTATGTTTTATGGGAATGGTTTTGGGCCGATTACGGGTTATTTGAATAAAAAACTTGTAAGCCATATTATCAATCAAGTAGACAGAATTACTGTAAGAGATTATCAATCCAAGGAAGCAATGCAAGCATTAGGAATAAAAAAAGATATTATGGTAACGGCAGATATTGCTTTGGGTTTAGAGATGGTTGACGATAGGAGAATTGAAAAAATTTTTCGTCAAGAAGAAATGGATTTAACAAAAAAATGGGTAGGCATATCTATAAGAGAATGGAAGGGACAAACCAGTTATAAAGAAGTGATTGCACAGACTGCGGACTATTTGATTAGTAGAAACTATAAAGTAGTTTTTATTCCAATGCAATTCCCTAGTGATATAAATACTTCCCAAGAAATTGCCGATAGAATGAAAACAGTGCCCAAGATTATTACGAAACAGTATCATCCTAGAGAAATGATAGGGATGATAAGCAAGCTAGATCTTTTATTGGGAATGCGTTTGCACTCCTTGGTTTTTTCAGCTATTGCTGAAGTGCCTATGGTGGGATTAGAATATGATACGAAAATTACTAGCTTTTTAAAATTAACTGGTCAAAAAAGTGGAGGAAATGTAGAAAGTTTAGATATGATTAACTTATGGACAGCCATTGATTCCGTTATTGAAAATAGAGGGGAATATATTCAGCAGCTCAAGGAAATTAAAAAGAATTTAGATAAGAAAGTACAACTAAATGTGGAGATCTTTAAAGAGTTTATACAAGAAGGAGATAAGTCATGAGAAATCAGGTTAAAATATTGGGTGTACCGATTGATCAAATAACAGAAGAAGAAGCATTTTACCGATTGACATCTTTTTTAGAGGGAAGCACTGTTAAAAAAGTGTATACTCCTAATCCCGAAATTATCATGATGGCGCAGCAAGACGAAGCTTTGTTTAGGGTCCTTGAAGAAGCAGATTTAGTATTACCAGATGGCATTGGTTTAATCATTGCTTCTAAAATAAAAGGATTAGGATTAAAGGAGCGGGTTACAGGAATTGATACCATGGATAAGCTACTAACCTATTGTGGAGAAAAAGGAAAATCCATCTTTTTATTAGGGGGAAAACCAGGAACAGCAGCATTGGCTTGTGAAAATATGAAGAAACAATATAAAGGCATTAAAATTGCTGGTTTTTATCATGGTTACTTTCAAGGGAAGGATGAACCGGAGATTATAGAAGAAATCAATCAGGCGAATCCAGATATTCTTTTTGTCTGTTTGGGAGCCCCTAAGCAGGAAAAATGGATTTATAAATATCAGCACCAGCTAAACTGTAAGTTAGCCATGGGGGTAGGGGGTAGTGTAGATATTTATGCCGGTACTGCCAAAAGAGCCCCCATTCTTTTTCAAAAGCTGGGTTTAGAATGGTTTTATCGTTTGGCAAAGGAACCTTGGAGAATAAAGAGAATGATGGCTCTGCCAAAGTTTTTGATTCGTGTAACTTTAAAAGAATAGGTTTATGCTATAAAGCGTTTACTCACTGGAGGGATGATCTTGAGTAATAAAAAGCATAATGTTATGATAGAATATGTAGGTATTACCATAGGCTGTGCCTTGATGGCCATAAGTCTTAACCTTTTTTTGAAACCTAATACGATTGCTCCCGGCGGTGTGACAGGTTTGGCTATTCTTATTGAAGAATTAATAGGTATACCCATTGATATTACAAATCTTGCTATTAATATTCCATTATTTATTGTGGGGCTTCTCGTACTAGGAAAAGTCTTTGGTGTAAAAACGGCCTATGCCATCTTGATGTTATCTGCTTTCATCAGGATGTTTCTTATTCTCTTTGGAGAAGGAGCGCTTATTACTCAGGATATTTTATTGGCAGCCATATACGGTGGGGTTCTTTTGGGTGTTGGTTTAGGTGCCGTTTTTCGCTTTGGTGGGACAACAGGGGGAACAGACTTAGCAGGAGCCATATTAAACAAATATTTCCCTAGTATTAGTACAGCTAAGCTAATGATGCTGCTAGACTTAATTGTTGTTGCAACAGCTGGTGTAATACAACGAAATATTGAAACTTCTTTATATTCTGTGATAGCCCTTTATATTGCTGTAAAATTAGCAGATTTTATTGTAGAAGACTTAAGTTATGCCAAGGCTTTTTATATCATTTCTAAGGACTCTGAACAAATTGGAAAAAGGATTATGGAAGAAGTTGGAAGAGGGGTAACTGCCTTAGAAGGCAGGGGGCTTTATACTGGTAACAAAAGAGAAGTGTTGCTGTGTGTAGTAAATCGTGCGCAAGTGGCAAAACTAAAGAAGGTTGTTTATGAAATGGATGAAAAAGCCTTTATTATGGTAACTACCATTCACGAGGTATTAGGTGAAGGGTTTAAAGAAATAAAAAAATAGGAGGGAAAGCTTTTGAGTATTGATTACAATTTGTTAAAGGAAAAGTCAAATGTAATACGAAGACATATTATTGAAATGCTTTATGAATCAGCTTCAGGACATCCAGGAGGCTCATTATCAGCGGCGGATATTTTAACAGCATTATATTTTCATGAGATGAAGGTAGATCCTCAAAATCCTGAGAAGGAGGATAGAGATCGATTTGTTTTATCAAAGGGGCATGCAGCTCCAGTGCTATATGCTACTTTAGCAGAAAAAGGCTATTTTCCCAAAGAAGAACTTTATCGCCTAAGAAAAGTTGACGCTATGCTGCAGGGTCATCCAGACATGAAGGGTACACCTGGCATTGAAATGTCCACTGGTTCTCTAGGGCAAGGTTTTTCAGCTTCCTGCGGTATGGCTATAGGTGGAAAAATGGATAAAAAAGACTATAGAATATATACGCTTTTAGGGGATGGAGAGCTGCAAGAGGGAATTGTTTGGGAAGCTGCTATGGCAGCGGCTCATTATAAACTAGATAACTTAACAGCAATTATAGATTTTAACAAATTACAAATTGATGGACCCAATAAAGAAGTGATGAATGTAGATCCTATTACTGACAAGTTTAAGGCTTTTGGATGGCATTTAGTAGAGATTGATGGTCATTCCTTTGAAGAAATTATTAAAGCATTAGAGGAAGCGAAAAATACAAAGGATAAGCCGACTGTGATTGTTGCTAATACCATTAAAGGAAAAGGTGTTTCTTTTATGGAAAACGCAGTAGAATGGCATGGCAATGCCCCAAAGGCGGAAGAGAAAGATAAGGCATTAAAAGAGCTAGGAGGTGAAATAAATGACTAAAAAAATAGCTACAAGAGAAGCTTATGGTCAAGCATTAATAGAACTGGGCAATAACAATCCTGATGTAGTGGTGCTAGATGCGGATTTATCTAAGTCTACTAAAACCAATGATTTTGCAAAAAAGTTTCCTGAGAGATTTTTTAATATGGGTATTGCTGAGCAAAATTTGATGGGAACAGCAGCTGGTTTAGCTACAGTAGGAAAAATTCCATTTGCTAGTACTTTTGCTATGTTTGCTACAGGCAGGGCCTTTGAAATTATCCGTAATTCTATCGGATATCCAAAATTAAACGTCAAAATATGTGCAACGCATGCAGGATTAACGGTAGGAGAAGATGGTGCTTCTCATCAGGCGCTGGAAGATATAGCTTGTATGAGAGTGATTCCAAACATGACGGTAATTGTTCCTGCTGATGCAGTGGAAGCAAAAGCAGCGATTCATGCTGTAGCTGAAGTGCAGGGGCCTGCCTATGTTCGCTTAGGGAGATCGGGTGTCCCTGTTATTAACGATGAGACTACCTATCAATTCCAGATCGGCAAGGGTGTTACTTTGAAAGATGGTAAAGATGCTACCATCGTAGCTACAGGTATTATGGTAAGTGAAGCATTGGAGGCCAGTAAAGCATTAGAAGAAAAGGGCTTATCTGTAAGAGTGATTAATATACATACGATTAAACCTTTGGATAAGGAAATCATTATAAAAGCAGCTGAAGAAACAGGTGCTATTGTGACGGTAGAAGAACATAATATTATTGGAGGATTAGGGTCAGCAGTGGCCGAAGTGATCGTAGAAAATCATCCAGTGCCGATGAAAAGAATAGGAACACTAGATACTTTTGGAGAATCTGGAAAACCCGATGCCTTATTGCAAAAATATGGCTTGACGAAAGAAAAGATTATGGAATCAGTAACCAATATAGTAAAGACAAAAGGTTAAATAAAAACCACAGTGAAGGATTTTCGCTGTGGTTTTTATTTAACCAACTTTTTCCTTCTATGATTGAATAAATTACAGTACAGGTGAATAAATATAGTGATATAGACTGTCTTTATAGGTTATACGCCTTTAATTTAAATCTTAATAGATGAAAATTCATAGGCGTATGTCATATTCATGGCAGTAATTTAAAAGGGGGAGGAATATGAATAATAAATTGAAGTTGCCCAAATTACCTAAGATAAATTGGAAATTATTTATTACCATCATAATTATTATTGTAATTGCAGCCTTAGCCGTAAAGGTTATTCCTAAGTTTATATCAGGGGGTGATAAAGAGGTGAGTTATGAGATATTAGAGCACAGCCAGGTTCCAGAAAAGATTCAAGACATATTACCTAGGTATAAAATGTTGGAAAGAGCCTTAGCAGCAAAGATAGACGAACAAATTTATGTCGTTGTTACAAGGGGAGAAAAATTAACTGGTGGCTACCAAGTAGAGGTTATAAAAATACAGGTAGTAAAAGATAACGATGAAGAAAAGATGGTGGTGCACGCAGTATTCAGCGACCCAGGAACCGATGAATTGGTACCACAGGTCATTACTTATCCTTATGTGGTAGTCAAGACAGATTTAAAAGAACTGCCCCAAAAGGTAGAGTTAAAGGTAGCGTATAAACAATAGGAAATGATTACAATGATTTTAAAAACAGTCTATACAGCATATATTTCTATGCACTGTATAGACTGTTTTTTTGAAGAATTTTCATGGTGTGTATTTTCATCATAAAAAACAAATGCTGTGGAAAAATGTAATATAACTGTAATTGTATTATTGTGAGAGTATTATATAATGAAATTAGCAACAGAGGATAAATTTAGTAACTTAAGTAACGAATCGTTTAGGAGGAGATTTTATTATGAAGGGATTGAAAAAAGCACTAGCTACTATAGGTGTAGTTTCGATAATTTTTACCAGTACATTTACTACTGTTTTTGCAGTAGATGGTATTGCCTATGAAAAACAAAGCAAGGAGACAATTTCCACTGGAGTAACCCATAAACACATTTTGCGATTTAGCAAGGATGGTTGGTTAAATGCAAATGTTATATATATTGATTTAGATAATCCGGCAATTGATTTGGACATACTGCAAAGTGCCGGTGGTGTAGCTACAAAAGAAACCTTATCCACTATGGTAAATAGAAATAATAATGTGATAGCTGCTATTAATACAGACTTCTTCTATATGACAAATCCAGATTCTCCTCTAGGAGCTATGATTAAGGATGGAGAAGTCATCAGTAGTCCTATTTTTGTAGATAATTTTGCTACCTTAGCTGTAAATAAAAATAATCAGGCTTTTGCTGATTATTGGCAGTATGAAATTTATGTAACAACTGATAAGGGAAAAAGTATACCAGTAACCACCATCAATAAATATACCCATGAATATCAATCCATTATGTTGATTGATAAAAATTGGGGCACCAATACCCCTGGGTATAATGAGAAGCATTATGATATGGCGGAGGTGGTTGTTATTGGAGATACAGTGGTGGAAGTGAGACGACAACAACCTTCGACAGTGATCCCTCAAAATGGCTATGTTTTATTGGCTTCTCAAGATAATGCAAAAATTTTATATGACAATTTACAGGTGGGAGACCGAGTAAAAGTAAACACCCAGATCAAGCCCTATGCATTGGAGGATATAAAACTTGCTATAGGAGGGGGTACCGTGCTGGTAAAAGATGGACAAGCCTTCCCCTTCACCCAAACGATATCAGGAAATCATCCTAGAACAGCAGTAGGTATAAGTAAAGATAGAAAGCAATTAATTATGGTAACTATAGACGGAAGACATGCCTCTTTTCAAGGAGTAGATGGAAAACGCTTGGTGGATTTAATGATAGAGTTGGGTAGTCATGAAGCCATTCTGATGGATGGAGGAGGTTCTACCACGATGATGGCGAGAGACTTAGGTGATTTTCAGGCGGGCCTAGTAAACTATCCTTCTGATGGAGGAGAAAGAAGAATTATTAACGGTTTGGCGGTTGTGTCTCAAGGATTTCAGACAGAACTAGGAGGAATTAAGGCAGAAATCAATGAAGAGCGAGGATTTGTCGGAGCATCTAGAGAGATCGCTGTTAAAGGTTTTGACACAAACTATAATCCTGTATTCGTCAATCCAGAAGAGTTAAACTTTACTGTGAAAAAAGGAGACGGTTTCTTTGAAGGCAATTATTTTACCCCTACACAGACTGGTGAAGCAGTGATAGAAGTAGACTATTTAGGAAGAAAGACAGAGGTTACTTTACAGGTACTAGAAGAAATAGGAAGATTGCAAATAACGCCAGAAAGCATTTCTTTGAGTCCAGGAGGAAGTGTTACGCCAAAGGCGGTAGCAATAGATAAAAGAGGATATAGTACTGTTATTCCTACAAAAGATGTAAGCTGGAAAGAAGAAAAAGGGCTGGGTACTTTTAAAAATGGTACTTTTACAGCGGGAGAGAAGGAAGGTACAACCATACTAACTGCCACATTTGGTAATCAAACCGCCACAGTTGCTGTTACAATAGGCTCTAATAAAGCTTCGTTAGGAGGATTAGATCAATATAATCATAAATTTACTGCTTATCCAGCAACGGTATCAGGCAGTGTTTCAAAAGATACAAATACAAAGGTTGGGGGACATTCTTTAAAACTGGTCTATGATTTTACGCAAAGTGATGAGACAAGAGCAGCTTATATTGAGTTTGAAAAGGGCAATATTGTTTTGCCGGACAATACCGCACAGATAGGGTTGTGGGTCTATGCCTTTGAAAATGCTCCTGGATGGATTAGAGGGCATGTGAGAGATGCAGGTGGAACAAGACATACCATTGATTTTAAAAATGGAATCGATTGGACAGGTTGGAAATATCTACAGGCAAATTTACCTCAAAATATTTCATCACCGATGGAGTTAGAAAGACTTTATGTAGTGGAAACAAACAGTAATAATAAGACATCGGGAACGCTGTTATTTGATGGTCTTGATGTTACCTATAGAACACAAGCGGCTACAGCTGTTCAACAAAAGGGTATAGAAGATTATCTAAATATTCCATATCAGACAAAGGGAACACAGTTCTTTATTCACAGCGGTGTGACCTACAGCAGTGATCAAAGTCAGTTGAATGCTGGGACTGCTAATAGATTAAAAAACACGATTAATAATAACTATGATGTGGCTATCTTTACCAGCAGTCTTAACAGTGATATTGCCAGTGGACTAAACAAAACAGCTGTTGTTGCTGCACAAGGCTATGCGATGAAGGAATATGAAGAAAATCTAATTATTTACTTAGATAATAGATCCGGTGGATTGAGAAATACAGACTATAGTCAATGGCCGTGGTTGATGAATCTATTAAACACTACCAATAAGAAAAATATCTTTGTTGTATTACCTAGACCTATTAGCGGATTTACAGATCAATTAGAGGCAAATTTATTAAAAGAAACGCTAACGGAGACAGCAGAGAAGGGTAGGAATGTATTTGTTCTTTATGGTGGAACTGAAGCAGTTAAAGCCGAGTTGATAGAAGGTGTACGCTATATTTCTACTGGCACCTATAATAATACAACTGGAAAAGCTTCTAAGTATGTAGCCTTTAATATTCTACAGGATCAGGTAACTTACCAAATAAAGGACTTGTCTGAATAAAAGCATATGGGAGCATATATAAATAGAACTGAGGATATCAGTTCTATTTTTTTGTGAAGTTGTCTGAGGTAAGATTATTCCCACATATCAAAGTTTATAAATATTTACCTCTATGGTATAATAGTACAGTACTAATGAAATAAGATCTTCTTTAAAAATTTTCTCATCAAAAGTTAGAATCTATAGAGTGATTTTCCAATGCCTTAGGGAAAACACTTGTCATTTATACCGTGTACAAAAAAACTCAAAAAATATCTCATGTATAATCATACAAGTCTATTTTGGCTTATCTGGTGCCATTGTCTCTATGGGTTTACACCTTTTGTCTTCTTACTTCAATGCAGTTTTAAAACCCATTACAAAAAGTATATATTTTTAGCTTTGCACTTAAAAGAAAGGGTAATTTACATTTTAGCTATTTTTATTTACCTAAAAACGATTAATTTAATAATAATATAATTATTAAATTATCAAAAATGATTTCTATGAATAAAAACTAATTTGAAAACAAAGGAGGAAAAAAATG
The DNA here is from genome assembly GCF_001854185.1 of Clostridium formicaceticum. Classification (NCBI taxonomy): domain Bacteria; kingdom Bacillati; phylum Bacillota; class Clostridia; order Peptostreptococcales; family Natronincolaceae; genus Andreesenella; species Andreesenella formicacetica. Next base: position 438,984 of record NZ_CP017603.1, on the reverse strand, counting down.
AAGTACTTAAGGAAAAATGTTTATAAAAAATTTGGAATAGTGTTGTTGCTTGTTCTGTCACTAATGGTGGCGACTGCCTGTTCCACAGATTCTACAACTGGTGGTGGAAAGGAAAGAATCGTTTTAGCAGATGCAGGTTGGGATAGTCTTGCTTTTCATAATGAAGTAGCTGCTTTTATTATTGAAAATGGTTATGGCTACCCTACCTATATAGAAATGGGTTCTACACCGATTACTTTTACAGCCCTTAGAAATGGCTCTATTGACGTATATATGGAGATTTGGACAGATAATATTATTGAGGCTTATACAGAGGCACTAGAAGAGGGAGATATTATAGAGGTTTCTACGAACTTCGATGATAATGCACAGGGTCTTTATGTTCCCACTTATGTGATTGAGGGAGATGCTGAAAGAGGCATTGAACCGATGGCACCGGGATTAAAATCTGTTCAAGATTTACCTGATTATTGGGAGGTCTTTAAAGATCCAGAGGATGCAAGCAAGGGAAGAATCTATGGTGCTATACCAGGCTGGGAAGTAGATGAAATTCTTCAAGAAAAAATAAAGACCCATGGATTAGATGAGACTTACAATTACTTTAGTCCAGGATCTGATACAGCGCTTGGAAGTTCTATCATAGGTGCTATAGAAAGAGGCGAGGCATGGGTAGGTTATTACTGGGAGCCTACATGGATTATCGGGATGTACGATATGACGTTATTAGAGGATGTTCCCTATGATGAAGAAAAATGGAATGATGGTTATGCCACAGAAATGCCTGCTGTCGATGTAACTGTTGCTATCCATAAGGATATGTCAGAAAAGGCACCAGAGGTTGTAGCATTTTTAGAAAATTATGTGACAAGCAGTGCTATTACCAGTGAAGCATTGGCTTATATGCAAGCAAATGATGCCACCACCCAAGAGGCTGCTGTATGGTTTTTAAAAGAATATGAAGATTTATGGACTGCTTGGGTACCTGGAGAGGTGGCTGAGGCGGTAAAAGAAGCAATTCAATAAATACTTTTTATGGACAAATAGTGAACTTTTCAAAGTTCACTATTTGTTAGTAAAAAAACAAATCGTAAGTCGCTATATTATCCTTTGGTGTATTGCTAAAACGCCCACTTTAAGAAGTGGGAGATCAAGCACTACATCCTCGAAGTAAATTCGGCTATAATTCAGTGGGGGTAAGAACTCCCCCTGAATTAAGTCTCATTTTATTATAAAGAGAGGTGAGATTTGATTACTGAAATAACACGGTGATCAAAAGACATATGTATGAATTTCCAGAATTTCTAAAATTTGAATTTGGTATTTATGTAGACCATTTTGTTAAATGGCTTGTTAGTAACTTTGGTGGGGTTTTTGATGCTTTAGGAAACAGTATTTTAAGGTTTTTAACCAGTGTAGATTTTGTTTTACAATTGCTGCCTTGGTGGATTTTTATTCTTGCGGTATTGATTATGGGGTGGCGTATTAAGAAATTATCCTCTGGTATTGGTTTTGCTTTTATGCTATTGGTCATAGGCTCCTTTGGCCTTTGGGATTTGATGATATCAACCCTTGCAGTAATCCTAACTTCTGTTGTTATTTCTATTACCATAGGCATACCTATAGGGATTATTATGGCCTATAAGTCCAATCTGGAAATTGTCATGAGGCCCATCTTAGACGGTATGCAGACTATGCCTAGCTTTGTTTATTTAATTCCTGCTATGTTGTTATTTGGCTTGGGTCGTGTTCCAGCGGTATTTGCTACTACGATTTATGCTATCGTACCAGTTATCCGATTAACCAATTTAGGCATTCGAAGTGTCTCTAAAGAAATGGTGGAGGCAGCCCATTCCTTTGGTTCTTCTCCGTGGCAAATACTATACAAAGTAGAGTTGCCACAAGCGTTACCAACTATTATGACAGGAGTGAATCAAACAACCATGATGGCAATGGCAATGGTGGTCATTGCATCCATGATTGGAGCACCGGGATTAGGTAGAGAGGTCTTAGTAGCCATCAATAGAATTGATATCGCTCAAGGTACAGAGGCGGGATTAGCCATTGTTATTCTTGCTATTATTATCGACAGGCTTACACAGGGTGTAGCAGATAAATTCAAGGTAGAGAAGTAAAGAAATCCAGTATAAAAGAATAGAAGGTAGGCGATGAAGGATGTCGGTACAGTTAAAAGTTGAAAGTCTAATAAAAGTTTTTGGTAAAAATCCTAAAATTGCTTTGAAAAAGTTAGAAAAAGGAATATCTAAAGAAGAGATACTAAAACAAACAGGTCAAGCTGTTGGAGTGAACAATGTATCCTTTGAAGTAAATAAAGGAGAAATTTTTGTTATTATGGGGCTTTCTGGTAGTGGAAAATCAACTTTGATTCGATGCTTAAATCTACTAAACAAACCAACAAAAGGAAAAATTTATATAGATGGAGAAGATATTGTGCAATACAATAAACAACAGCTCAGGAAGCTTAGACAAAATAAAATTGCTATGGTATTTCAGCACTTCGGACTTTTCAGTCATAAAAGTGTTATAGAAAACGTAGCCTATGGTTTAGAAGTAAAAGATATAAGCAAACAAGAGAGGTATAAGATTGCCGAGGAAATGCTGGAGGCTGTAGGATTAGGGGGTTGGGGGGATAAAATGCCTCATCAATTAAGTGGAGGAATGCAGCAAAGGGTGGGATTGGCAAGAGCCCTAGCCAATGATCCTGATATTTTATTGATGGACGAGCCCTTTAGTGCGCTAGATCCATTAATTCGTCGAGATATGCAGCTGGAACTTTTAGACCTTCAGGCGAAGTTACAAAAGACAATTATTTTTATTACCCATGACGTAAATGAAGCTTTTAAAATAGGGGATAGGGTTGCTGTTATGAAGGACGGAGAAGTTGTACAAATAGGTACGCCAGAGGAGATTTTGTCTAATCCTCAGAACGGTTATATTGAAGACTTTATCAAAGACATTGATAAATCCAAGGTGGTACAAGCAAAACACATTATGTTCCACCCAAATCCTTTGGTTTCTATGAAGGATGGACCTAAGGTAGCAATGAAGGAAATGAAGGATCACGGTCTTTCTAGTATCTTTGTTGTTGATAAAGATAGAAAACTTCAAGGGATTATTACCATAGAGGATACGATAGAAGCAATTAAAGAAAATAAAACTTTGAAGGAGATTTTAAGAAAAGATTATTATACAACGGATCAAGAAATTTACGTACAAGAGCTGATTCCTAAGGCGATTGATACAAAGTATCCGATAGCTGTTGTGGATGATTCAGAAAAACTGTTAGGCATTATTGTGCGGGTGTCTGTTTTATCTGGACTAGCATAGATTTAACAAAACAATATTCATGGCACTATTAGCAAAGGTACCCATTAAGGGTGCCTCTTTTTTCATTTATGACAACATGTGGATGAGGTAGAAAATTTTACATAAAGGATTTTGGTGTCTTTTTCCGAATGTATAAATAATGTAAGATTATGTAAGATCAGTGTTTTATGACTAAAAAGGAGGACAATAATGATGAATAGGAAATTAAAGAAAATAATGATAGGCACTGCAATCGCCTCAGCTGTATTCACTTCAACAATGACGCCCACCTTTGCTAACACCGTCACCCATAGAGTAGGCACAGGGGACACCCTCTGGATCATTTCTCAAAAATATCAAGTATCTTTAGAGGAAATTTATCAGCTTAACCCTCAATATAGGAATAATTCTGCAATTAACGTAGGGGATGTTGTCAATGTGCCAGCAAAACAGCAGCAGACGACCTATACTGTACAACAAAATGATACGCCATGGATTATCAGCAATAAATTCAAAATAAGTCTGAAGGACTTTTTAAAAGCCAATGGTTTAAAAGAGGGGCAACATATTTACCCTGGGCAAAAGGTATTGATTCCTGCCGCTTCTAATAGTGCAATGACATACACTGTTCAAAACAATGATACCCCTTGGATTATCAGTAATAAGTTCAAAGTGAATCTTAATGACTTTTTACAAATCAATGGCTTAAGAGAAGGGCAGCATATTTATCCTGGACAAACCGTGACGATACCAACATCATCAGGAGTAACACCTCCTGCTTCCAATACAACACCTCCTAATTCTTCCAGTAGTCCTAGCAAGTCCTATGTTACCCATACTGTTAAAAATGGAGATAACCTATGGGATCTTTCTATCCAATATGGTATTCCCTTTAAAGAGCTGCAAGACGTCAATGGATTAAGAGATAATCATGTATTAAGATTAGGAGATCGACTGACAATTCCAGTATACCATATTCCTGTTAAGTCAACGCCAGGTCCTCAATATGGGGAATTATTAGATTGGTGGACAGAAGCACAGTATGTCATTCCCATAGGAAAGGTCTTTATCGTAGAAGATTTTTATACAGGGCGAAAATGGACCATGAAGCGTACCATAGGAGCAAACCATGCAGATGTAGAACCACTAACAGCTAGAGATGCTGCTATTATGAAGGAAGTATGGGGTGGAAACTATAGTTGGAACAGAAGACCAGTGATTGTTGAAGTGGATGGCAGAAGATTAGCAGCATCTGCCAGTGCAATGCCTCATGATGTACAATACATAAACAATAACAATTTTCAAGGTCATAGTGACCTATATTTCTCCAACAGTACGCGTCATGTAGATGGAAAAAGGGATGATGCCCATCAGAAAAATGTATTGATAGCAGCGGGAAGATAGAATGAGACTTCATTCAGAGGGAGTTTTTACGCCCTCTGGATTGTAGTCGAATTTATCTTATTATCAAATACTTTACTGGGTTAAGACCCCCACTTCTATAAGTGGGCTTTGAATTAGGTGGAGTAGAGTCGCCATCTGATTCCCCGATGTTCAGCTTTAGCTGGACGAGTTCACTAGCTATGAAGTATTTTTATAAAAGATGCTAGAAGATTTGATCTTCTAGCATCTTTTTCTAATAGATGGGAAATTATAAATTTCAATGCTAATAGAAAATTAAAAAAGATAAAGTAAACTTATTTTAAAAATGTCACAACTTTGCTTTTAAGAATTGTTGAAATAGGTATATATAAACTAAATAACTCAAGTAAATAAACTATATGGGGGAGGAATTTCATGATGGATCAATTTCGTTTAAAACCAGAAGCATTAACAAGTCCATGCCGTATTGAGGACTTGGGTTTTGAAACTACAGCAGAATTAGAAGCATTAAAAGGAATAATTGGACAAGATCGTGCGGTAGAAGCCTTGGAATTTGCTTTAAAAATTAAAAAAAAGGGCTATAATGTCTTTATTGCTGGCTTAAGTGGTACGGGAAGAAATAGTTATGCCCATTCCATTACAGAAAAGTTTGCTAAAGATATGGAGATTCCTAACGATTGGATATATGTATTTAATTTTAAGAATCCTGATATACCTAAGGCTTTAAGCATGGAAACAGGACTAGGGTTACAATTCAAAAAAGATATAGAAGGTATGATAGAGATCTTAAAAAAAGAAATACCTATAGCTTTTAATGGAAGGGAATATGAAACGAAAAAGAATGAAATTCTTCGGACATTTCAGCAGAAAAATCAAGAAATTGTAGGTGAACTAAATAATACAGCACAAAACTCTGGTTTTTTATTTAAGGAATCAGAACAAGGGTTGATTACCGTGCCTTTAAAGGACGATAGGCCCATGACCCAAGAGGAATACAATAACCTTAGCGTAGAGGAAATGGAAGAAATTAGGCACCGTTCCAATCAGCTGAGCTTAGAAACTTTAGAAATCCTTAACAAGTTGAGAGGTCTAGAGGAACAACTGCGTGATGCAGTGAAAAGACTTGATAAAAAAATTGCCTATGATATTATCAATTATCATATCAATAAGCTAACACAACGCTACGGACATAGAAGAGAACTTCGAGAATTTATGAATGAGGTGGAAGAAGATATCCTTGAAAATATTGAAGCCTTTAAAAAAGAAAAGGAACAAAAAGAACCAGAAGAGCTTTTGATGATGCCTCTACAATTTAATGAAAACTTCTTTAATCGCTATAAGGTGAATTTATTGATTAACAATGCAGCCTTAAGACATGCTCCTATTATCAATGAAACCAATCCAACCTTCTCAAACTTGCTGGGTACGATTGAATATAAAAATGAGATGGGGATTTTAAAAACAGATTTTATGGAAATTAAACCGGGTTCATTACACAGGGCAAATGGAGGTTTTCTTATTATACAGGCAAAAGAAATATTATCTCAGCCCCATGCATGGGAAACGCTAAAAAGAACTTTAAAAACGGGAGAAATCAACATTGAAAGTCTGAATAAACAAATGGGTTATGTGGTAACCTCTAGTCTAAAACCTCAGCCTATTCCTATTGATGTAAAGGTCATCATTATAGGGGATGCTTCCATCTATCATCTACTTTTTAGTATGGATGAAGATTTTAAAAAATTATTTAAGATTATGGCGGATTTTGATGTGGAAATGGAAAAAAATCAAGAAAATGTAATGAAAATGGCAAAATTCATAGCAGCGCATTGTAGGGAAGTAGGATTAAAAGACTTTGATAAAACAGCTGTTGCTAGGATCATAGAGTATAGCTCAAGACTAGCGGATCATCAAAATAAATTAAGTTCTAGATTTAATCAAATTGTTGAGGTTTTATATGAGGCAGATACATGGGCTCAGCTAGAGGGTGTAGATCAAGTAACCAAACAGCATGTGGAGAAAGCGATACAGAAAAAAATCCACCGTAATAGCAAATATGAAGAAAAATTAAATGAGATGTTTGAAGAGGGTACCCTATTGATTGATGTAGTGGGAGAAAAAATAGGACAAATCAATGGTCTTGCTGTTATGGGGACGGGAGAACATTCCTTTGGTAAACCTAGCAGGATAACAGTATCTACTTATCAAGGGAAGGCAGGCATCATTAACATAGAAAGAGAAGTCAAAAAAAGCGGAAGTCTACATGATAAAGGGGTATTAATATTGAGCGGTTACCTAGGCTGCAAATATGCACAGGAAAAACCCATGTCCCTTTCCGTCAGTGTCAGTTTTGAGCAAAATTATTCCATGATTGACGGAGATAGTGCTTCAAGTACAGAGCTGTATGCGATACTCTCCAGCATTGCGCAGGTCCCCATCAAGCAGAATATTGCTGTTACAGGATCAGTGAATCAAAAAGGAGAGATCCAGCCCATTGGAGGGGTAAATGAAAAAATAGAAGGATTTTTTGATATTTGTAAGCGCAAAGGGCTAACTGGGGAACAGGGTGTAATGATTCCAAAACAAAATATAAAAAATTTAATGTTGAAGGAAGAAGTTATCAAAGCAGTAAAAGAAAGTAAGTTTCATATTTACGCTATAGGTCATGTAGAAGAAGGTATTGAGATACTAACAGGAATTCCTGCCGGCGAAAAAAACCACAAGGGGGAATATCCAAAAGAAACAATCAATGGTCTGATTACAAGTAAGTTGAAAAACTTAATAAATGAGGAGGAAGAAAAATAACGAAAACGTTGCATTTTATCGAAAATTTTGTTAAAATTTTATAAATGGACAGAAAAAAACAAGTAATATTTTATCAAGTATTACTTGTTTTTTGCAATTATACATTGACTTTACAAAAAAAACTATGATAAAATAGTGGTCAAGTAAAGTACACTATTCTTATCAAATTAGTATGGATTAAATCAAGGGGGAGAAGATGATGAAAAAAGCAATTGTACTTATTTTGACTTTATCTATGATATTTTTACTACTTGCTGGATGTACCAGCACTACAGAAAAAGCCAGTGGAGAGCTTGAAGAAATCACCATAGCTGTAGCAGCACCATTATCAGGTGACTATGCTCAATACGGCAGTGCTTTTAGAATGGGAACAGAGCTAAAGGCAAAAGAAATCAATGAAGCAGGTGGCATTGATGGTAAACAAGTTAAATTAACTTTTTTAGATGACAGAAATGATGCTCGAGAAGCAACCAATGTAGCACAAAGATTAGTAGATGATGAAAAAGTTACAGCAGTAATAGGACATTTTTCAAGTACAGCTTCCTTAGCTGCAGCTTCTGTTTATGAGGCAGGTGGTTTAGTACAGTTTTCACCAACCACATCTCATCCTGATTTTACAGGTGAAGGTAACTACATGTTTAGAAACATTAATACCCAAGCGATTGAAGCACCTATCGCTGCTGATATGGTGGTAAACCAATTAGACAAAAAGAAAATCGCTGTTATTTATATCAATAACGACTGGGGTATCACTGCTAGAGATCATTTTGTCGAAGAAGCAAAAAATTTAGGTGCAGAAATTGTGGCGGAAGAGACCTTTATTGGAGGTCAAACTCAAGATTTCACATCGACCTTAACAAAGATTAACAATGTAAATCCTGATGTAATATTTTTAGCAGCCTTCTATACAGAAACTGGAATGATTGCACAACAGATGAAGCAATTAGGTTATGATATTCCATTAGCTGGTTTAAGTTCGTTATATAATGAAGAATTGATTAAATTAGCAGGAGATAGTGTAAATGGTCTTTATTTAACAACAAACTTTTTCCCAGATGATGAAAATGCTGCAATCAGCACATTTATAGAAAGTTTTAGAACAGCTTACAATCAAGAGCCAGACCAATTCGCTGCCGTTGCTTATGATACATTAGGCGTATTAGCCAAGGCCATCGAAAAGGCTGGTACTGATCGTGCAGCGATAAGGGATGAGTTAGCAAAAACAGCAGATTATGAAGGTGTTACAGGAAATATTACCTTCAATGAAAATAGAGATGTTGTTAAGACGATGAGTGTTCTTCAGATTCAAGATGGAGAGTTTGTGCTTGTAAAATAATAATAAAGTTTACTTTATAAATGAATGATGCTTATATAAGCCTTGCAGGATTTGATTACATGTTTTCAAAGTACCGCAAGGCTTATATAAATAAACTTACTATAGGACGCTAATTGGGAGAGATGAAGATGTTTTTTCAGCAAATTATCAATGGAATAACCCTAGGCAGTACCTATGCCCTGACAGCTATAGGCTATACAATGGTATTTGGTATTTTAGAGTTGGTTAATTTTTCTCATGGTGCAGTATATATGTTTGGGGCCTTTATTTGTCTAATGTTAATGACTGCGCTTGGAATAGGATTTTTACCAGCCTTTGTTATAAGTGTATTGTTGACAGGTATATTTGGGATTTTGATTGATAAAGTGGCCCTACTACCATTAAGGAAAAAAAATGCACCAAAGGTGACTGCTTTAATCAGCACAATAGGTATATCAATATTTTTGCAAAACCTCGTGATGGTGGTGTGGGGTTCTGAAACAAAAAATTTTCCGCTGGCATTTAATTTAGGCTTTATTCAGTTTGAAAGCTTTAGAATATCTTATTTACAGATTATTATTTTGCTAACTTCAGTGATTTTGATGATGGGATTGACATTGCTGGTGAAAAAAACGAAAATAGGAAAAGCTATGCGGGCAACGGCACAAAATATGGAGGCGGCAAGGTTAATGGGGATCAATGTAGATCATATCGTTTCCTTTACTTTTTTCTTAGGTGCTGGGTTAGCGACAGTAGCAGGTGTTATGGTGGGTATGTACTATCAGTCGGTGGATCCTATGATGGGATTCATGGCGGGATTAAAAGCTTTCGCTGCGGCAGTTCTTGGAGGGATTGGCATACTCCCAGGTGCTATATTAGGAGGACTATTGATTGGTGTTACAGAAACGCTGGCAGCAGGATATATACACTCTGGCTATAGAGATGCTATTGCTTTTGCCATCTTAATCACTGTATTGCTTATTAAACCTACCGGCCTCTTAGGAAAAGAAGTTCAAAAGAAAGTGTAGGTGAAGTTTATGGAAACCATAATAAAAAAACTGGATAAAAAGAAAAAAATACCTAAGGCAAAAGCTGCATTGCTAGGCAGTTTAGTACTTGTTTTACTGTTATTACCTTTGTTTTCTATAAATAACTTTCAAATGCGGATGATTATTATGGTGGGGATTTATATGGTGTTGGCTATGAGTTTAAATCTCATCACTGGTTATACAGGACAACTGTCCTTGGGGCATGCAGCTTTTTATGGGATAGGGGCTTATACCTCTGCTATTCTAAGTATGCGTTTTGGTATGAGTTTTATGATTACAGCCCCTATTGCAGCCATTCTTTCTGCTTTTGTGGCACTTTTATTAGGTATACCTACACTTAAACTTCAGGGGGCTTATTTTGCAATTGTTACCCTTGGATTTTCAGAAATTGTAAGAATCATTGCTTTAAACTGGATTCAGCTTACAAGGGGACCGATGGGTATTCCTGGTATTGCTAGACCGCTTATCTTTGGCTATCAAATTAGCAGTAGCAAGGATTATTATTATTTGATCTTAGCTTTGGTAGTGATTACCTATCTAAGCATCTATAGAATTATGCACTCAAGGCTAGGAAGAGCTTTTAGTGCCATCAGAGAAGATGAATTAGCTGCTCAGGCTATGGGGGTAGACACACTGAAGTATAAAATTCTATCCTTCACCATTGCTGCGTTTTTTGCAGGCTTAGCAGGCAGCTTTTATGCCCATTACATTACCTACATTGACCCCCAGAGTTTTACCTTTAATGAATCTATACAAATTTTAAGTATGGTGGTTTTAGGCGGTATGGGAAATATGTGGGGAGCAATGGTAGGTACTATTATTTTAGTTATTGCACCTGAAATGCTGCGGTTTTTAGAGGATTATAGAATGGTAATGTATGGGGCAGTACTGATTATTATGATGCTGACAAGGCCTCAGGGGATTTTGGGAGGTATTCAGTTTAAGTTGGATCGTGAGGAGGAAGATCACCATGAAACTGCTAGAAGTTGACAATCTCACCATGATGTTTGGTGGTCTAAAGGCAGTAAATGATGTAAATTTAAACATTCATCAGGGAGAAATTGTTAGTTTAATAGGGCCGAATGGTGCAGGGAAAACAACTTTTTTTAACATGTTAACGGGGATTTATAAACCCACCAGCGGCACAATTCAATTCCAGAACAAAAGGATTGATGGTATCCCACCTCAAAAAATTATTGAACAAGGTATTGCAAGAACCTTTCAAAATATTAGATTGTTTTCTCATATGACGGTCTTGGAAAATGTTCTTTTAGGTATGCATAGCTGCAGTAGCAACAATTTGTTACACGCCTTATTGAGGACCAAAAAGTTTTATCAGGAAGAACAAGAAAACACGATGAAAGCAAAGGAGTTACTAGCGACAGTAGGTCTGCTTAAAAAATCAAGCGATTATGCTAAAAATCTTTCCTATGGACAGCAGCGGAAATTGGAAATTATCAGAGCCTTAGCTTCACGACCCAAGCTACTGTTACTGGATGAGCCCGCTGCAGGCATGAACCCTCAGGAAACAGAGGATTTGATGAAATACATCAGTGGATTAAAGGATTTAGGTATTACTGTTTTATTGATAGAACACGATATGAAATTAGTCATGAAGATTTCTGATAGAATCTATGTCTTAGATCATGGTACGAAGATTGCTGAGGGAGAGCCCTCTGTTATAAAAAGCAATCAAGCGGTTATCGAAGCCTATCTTGGGAAGGGGGCTTAAATCATGCTGAAGATTTCGGATCTCTCCACCTTTTATGGAAATATACAGGCCCTGAGGGGGATAGACTTAGAAATAAAACAGGGTGAAGTTGTTGCCTTGATTGGTAGCAATGGTGCCGGTAAAACTACTTTATTAAAAACCATAACGGGATTAATTAAACCCAAGACGGGTACTATCCTATTGGAGGATAAAGAAATTACGAAAATGGAGGCCTCTGATATTGTAAAGCTGGGGATTAGTCTTTCGCCGGAGGGGAGGCAGGTTTTTCCTAAAATGACGGTGGTAGAAAACCTGGAGATAGGAGCTTTTATTCGGAAGGACAGCAAAGAAATAAGGGAATCCTTTGAAAGGGTATATCAATTATTTCCTAGGCTATATGAAAGAAAGAATCAAGAGGCAGGAACCCTTAGTGGAGGGGAACAACAAATGGTGGCCATAGGCAGGGCTTTAATGAGTAAGCCTAAGCTATTGCTTTTAGATGAGCCCTCTCTAGGCTTAGCCCCTATGCTGGTAGAAATGATTTTTGAATTGGTAAAGGAAATCAATCTTCAGGGAACAACAATTTTATTAATAGAGCAAAATGCAAGAATGGCTTTGATGGTAGCTGATAGAGGTTATGTTATTGAAACTGGTAAAATTGTTTTACAGGATAGTGCAGATCAACTGCTGGTAAGTGATGAAGTAAGAAAAGCTTACCTAGGTGAGTAAATAAATAAAAATTTTAAAGGAGTGTTATGATATGTGTGAAGGTAAATATACGCAAGCAGAATTAACCGATGCTTTTAGAGCTGCCATAGAAGATCGAGCAAAGTGGTTTTATTTATTACTAAAATATGCAAAAGAAGAAAATGCTGATGTCGATAAGATTGCAGAAAAAGCCATTAGAGAGTTTGGTCATATGAAGGGGGTAGCCATCGGAAAGGCGGATACAGCAAAAGATTTTGCTAAAGCTTTATTAACAGGTCATGCAAGAGAAGCTTTTGCAATGAACCCTGTTAAATTAGAGGAAGAAGAGAGTGTATTACAATTTAGCTATTGTGCCTTAGTAGAAGCTTGGAAAAAGCTTGGCTGTTCTGATGAAGAAGTAGCGCATCTATGTAAGCTTGCAAGATATGGGGATTATGGTATGGTGGAAGCCTTTGAAAACTTAGAACTGGATTTCAATCAGCTATTGAGTGAAGGGGATGCCTGTTGCGAGTTAGTCATTAGGAAGAAAAAATAAGTGAATAGAATAAATCTTTGAAAAAGACCCAGAGGGGTCTTTTTCCATATAAAAAAACCTAGGCTTGTATTTGTTAACAAGGTTTCCTATGATAAAATAGTGTATAGATAAACTAAAGGAGGAAGAATTCATGCAATATAAAATACTTTATCAAGATGCTTTTCCGATTATTGAGGTAAAGCTTCAAAAAGGAGAAATGGTGAAGGCGGAGTCTGATGCTATGGTATCCATGTCTGATACGGTTGATGTGGACGGAAAGATGGAGGGGGGACTTTTTAAGGGATTAGGAAGAATGTTGGCGGGAGAAAAGTTTTTCTTTCAAACCCTTAGGGCTAACCGAGGAGCGGGAGAAGTTTTACTAGCCCCTTCTATTCCAGGAGGGATTACTGACATAGAGCTAGATGGCTCCTATAACTTATGTGTTCAAAAAGATGGATTTTTAGCTGCTACAGAGGGCATTGAAGTTTCAACACAGATGCAAAATCTAGCAAGAGGATTATTTTCAGGGGAAGGTTTTTTTATTCTTAGTGTAGGGGGACGGGGGACTGTCTTTGTTAATTCCTATGGTGCCATCCATCCTATCAACCTTGAAGCTGGACAGGAGGTAATTGTTGATAATAGTCATCTAGTAGCATGGCCTGATTATATGAAGTATACCATTGAGAAAGCTTCGAAGGGATGGATTTCAAGCTGGACATCGGGAGAAGGTCTTGTATGTCGATTCAGGGGCCCTGGAACTGTTTTGATTCAAACCCGTAATCCTCAAGGATTTGGTTCATGGATTCGACAGTTTATACCTACCAACAAATAAAGTTTATGAGATATTTTGATGATTTAACCTATGAAAAAAAGCAAGACATTTTTTATTCCTTACCTGGGGAATTTCAAAGGGATAGTGAGAAAGACTTATTAGCCTATGCACTAGGGGCGGTTCTTTATATGCCAGTAACAAGAGAAGGAATTTCTGAAGAGATTATTCACTGTAAACATAAGGGCCTAATGTCTATGGTGCTTTGTCTAGAGGATGCTGTTGGAGATCATGAAATTCAAAGGGCTGAGGAAAAACTATGGGAACATTTAAAAATATTACATCTAGCAATAGAAACAGGAGGGATGGATAGTACAAAGCTTCCGCTTATTTTCGTAAGGGTACGGAATATTGAACAAATGGAAAGAATGATGATGGTAGCAGGTGAAACCCTCTGCCTTATAACAGGCTTTGTTTTTCCTAAATTTTCTCAATATAATGGTGAAGCTTATTTTCAACAATTAAAAAAGCTTAACCATCATCTGAAGATCAAATTGTATGGGATGCCGATTTTAGAGGCTCCGGAAATCATCTACAAAGAATCCAGGATAGATGCCCTAAATAATATAAAGAAGCTATTAGACAAGTACAGAGATTTAGTGCTAAATATACGGATTGGCGCTACAGATTTTTCAGGTTTATTTGGTATTCGTAGAAGTTATGACTTAAGGATTTACGATATCGCAGTGATTCGGGATTGTATTGGGGATATTGTAAACTTTTTTTGTCGTGCAGAAGAAGGGCATGTGGTTTCAGGGCCGGTATGGGAGTATTTTTCAAAGGCTGATAGAATTTTAAAGCCCCAACTTCGCCAAGGTCCCTTCGAAAATGCTTATGGTGAGAAGGGAATTAAGTTACGGGCGCAAATATTGGATAAATATTTAGATGGTTTAATTCACGAGGTTTTATTGGATAAGGCAAATGGATTAACAGGAAAAACCATTATCCATCCAAGCCATATTCTCCCTGTACAAGCCCTTCAGGTGGTGAGTCATGAGGAGTATATAGATGCTCGTAGTATACTATCCAACAACAATGGCCAGCTAGGCGTAATTAAAAGCCAATATGCTAATAAAATGAACGAAATTAAGCCGCATATTCATTGGGCTAAGAAAATTATGATAAAATCTAAAATTTATGGGGTGTTTCATGAAAGAAAAAACTTTACCAACCTGCTCACGTGAAGAATGGAATTTTTCTATTGCAAATGATTTTGAGTTAACTGCTGAAATTTTTCATAATCCTTATGAAATTCCTCTTGATCGACTGTTTTCTGTGGCGGCCCGCAAAAATAAAAATAGACGTTTTTTGTTTGTTAGTAAAATACTGGGAAAACATATTCCTGTGCCTCCTTATATTTCCTTATTAGGAGGTGCAGCTTTAGCTGCAACCTATATGGAAGCGATTTATGGTAAAAAGACAACCCTCATTGAATCTATTATTGAAGCCATTGCGCAGGAAAAAAAATGTGAAGAAACCTATCAGCTGATAAAAAAGAATCCTTTTGTATTGCCAGAACCAGTGATCTTCATAGGTTTTGCTGAAACAGCAACAGCCCTAGGTCATTCAGTTTTTGACTGCTTTTCCCATGGATGCACTTATATTCATACCACACGGGAAAAGATTCCTGAAATGGCGTCGTTGATTAACTTTGAAGAGGAACACTCCCATGCCACATCCCATCGGTACTATTCTGTAGATAAAGATCTATTAAAGTCCTCAAGTCCTGTTGTGTTAATTGATGACGAAATAACTACAGGAAAAACTGCCCTAAACTTCATTACCGCCATACAGAAAAAATACCCGCGAAAAGATTACGTTGTAGTATCTCTACTGGATTGGCGTTCTGAAGAGGATCAACAGCGGTTTCGCTTATTAGAATCTAAGCTAGGTATTCGAATTCAAACGGTGTCTTTAATTTCAGGTAGAATTAAAATAAGAGAAAAGATGAACCGAGAAGTAACAAAAGTGAATCCTCCTACAGAAAAGGCGGAGGGAGAAGGTTTAACCTCTCAAGTGGAGATAAAAACATTATGTTTTGATGAATTTTTTCCTAATATACTGCCCTTTTCCTCTGTAAACTCATTGGGAGAGAAAAATAAGACCCCTTATCTACTAGAGACAGGGAGATTTGGGATAGGTTCAAAGGATAAAAATATTGTTGATGAAGCTACAGAAGCCATTGGAAGCATTTTGAGAAAAATGAGGAAAGGAAAATATTCCTTATGTCTTGGAACAGGAGAGTTTATTTACTTGCCTATGAGAATCGCAGCCCATATGGGTGAAGGGGTGAGGTATCATGCTACCACCAGAAGTCCTATTTTCCCAGAGAAAAGAGAAAACTATGCTGTGCAAAATGCTTTCTCTTTTGAAAGTCCTGATGACCCTGAGATCATAAATTACTTATATAATATTCCTTATGCTTCTTATGATGATCTATATATTTTTTTTGAACGGGAAATTCCTTCTCAAAGACTTGCACCTCTGGTGGAGGTAGCAAAGAAGCTGGGGATTTCTCATGTGTTTTTTATATTTTGTGTGGGAGGTAAGCGCTATGAATGAACCAGCATCCATAGGGAGTTATGCTTCTAAAGATGTTATTTTTTTATTGAAGGATATCAGTCATGCTGTATTGGAGCAGGACACTAGATATAGAGAACAACAGATGCAGCAGGGAAAACATTATTCTGAGATGCTACCTATAGAGTATAAACCTTCTGAAGCTTATATGGACCTATTTCATATGTCTTTAAATAAGTCGGCTAAAAAGTTGGCGACAGCAGTGGGGGTGGTTTCTGAGAAAGTTATAAAAAATAAAGGCAAAGATGTTGTATTGGTTTCTTTAGCCAGAGCCGGCACGCCCATAGGTATATTAATCAAGCGCTATATTCTACAAAAATATGCTGTAGATTTACCACACTACAGTATTTCCATTATTCGGGGAAAAGGGATGGATGAAAATGCCCTTCACTATATTTTGAGAAATCACCCATCAAAGAAAATTCAATTTGTTGATGGATGGACAGGAAAGGGAGCTATTACCAAAGTATTAACAGAATCCTGCAATACCTTCGAGAAAAATTACGGTATAGCTTTGGATAATGATCTAGCAGTTCTTGCGGATCCTGGGTATTGTGTGAAGACTTTTGGAACAAGAGAGGATTTTTTAATTCCCAGTGCTTGTTTAAATGCAACGGTCTCAGGGCTTATTAGCCGTACTGTGCATCGGTATGATTTAATTGGAGATGAAGATTTTCATGGCGTTAAGTATTATAAGGAATTAAGGGATGAAGATGTATCGAACCTGTTTGTGGATAGGATTTCCGATGAGTTTTCTGGGGCAATGATGGAAATTGAAAAACAAATACAGCATCAGCTGGACTATAAGGTCAGTTGGCTAGGGTGGAAAGATATAGAAAAAGTACAGCAGCAGTTTCGTATAGAAAGCATTCATTATATTAAACCAGGGATTGGAGAAACAACTCGGGTTCTCCTCAGAAGAATGCCATGGAAAGTATTGGTAAAAAAGGAAAGTGATCCAGCTTTAGAACATATCCTCCTGCTAGCTAAGGAGAAAAATGTACCGATAGAGGTGTTTCCATCTATGCACTATAAATGCTGCGGATTGATTCAGTCCCTAAGAGGTGATCAATAATGCTATTTACCTGTGACCTAGATGAGACGTTAATTTATGGAGCTAGATTTTTACAAGATGAAAACTGTCTAACCAAGACCAAAGTACGTTTGATAGAAACAAAGGATGGCAGAGAAATTTCCTATATGACGGAGGAAGCTATAAGCAGGTTAAAAGCTCTTTCTAAAAAAATACTCTTTGTTCCTGTCACCACCCGAACGATAGAACAGTATAAAAGAATCACACTTTTCCAAAAGGAGATTTTTCCAAGGTATGCCATCGTTAGCAATGGAGGAACCCTTCTCATTGGTGGAAAAGTTGATGAGACTTGGGAGGCTTTGGTGAAGGAAAAAGTTAGAAAGAACTGTTTGTCCTATGAGGAGGTACTTTTGAAATTTAAAGAGATTTATTCTGCCGACTGGGTGGTTTCTCAAAGAAGGGCAGACGATTTATTTTATTACTTTATTGTCCGGCAGGATTGTTTACCAAAGGAGAAATTAGATAGTTTCATGGATTGGTTAAAGGAAAATCATTGGAATGCTTATTTACAGCGACGAAAACTATATTTTATTCCCAGCGTAATAAATAAAGGTGAAGCAGTTGAATATCTATGTGATCATATAAGTCCTGATTTTATTACAGCGGCAGGGGACTCTCTTATGGACCTGCCTATGCTTCAGAAGGCTGACTACAGTATAACACCGCTACAGGGAGAACTAGGGAGGCTGTATCAGGATGAGGATAAAGAAAGTAAAATAAAAATCACTTCAGATACAGGAATCCTGGCTGCGGAAGAAATACTGAAATATATTGAGGACTTAAATATAGCGTTAGAAAAGAATTGGCATCAAGTAGCAGAGGAAACTGTTTAAGCTTACGAATAAAATCAATGGACTTTAAAATACTGGTATAGATATTGCATAATTAGTTATGTGTTATGGTTAAAATTGAAGATAGAGAATGCCATACTGCATAAAGGGGCAGATAAAGGCTGAAGTGCCTACACTAGATAAGGAGGAAGTATATTATGAAAAAAATCACTTTTATATTAGCCTTTATGCTATTAATCACCATCATAGGTAGTAATATGGCCTTTGCTGATAGTTTGCAGGCAGAACCAGTGATTGAAAGAGCCAGGGTAGTAGATGTGCAGGCGTTAGAAGAAGATGCTTTAGAAAACGACTTTTTTACAGAAAGTATGCTGGTGACCTTGGAAGTTCTTTCAGGAGAATATAAGGGACAGCAATTTCAAGTAATCCACAGCCTTACAGGAAGTTTTGGTTATGATATCATTGTTCAACCAGGAGATAAGGTATTAGTAACAGTACAGGATATGGAGGATGGAGCGGTAGATATCTATATCTCTGAGTATTTAAGGGATACCTATATCTATATTGTACTAGGATTATTTGCTATCCTGCTGCTCTTTGTGGGGGGATTTAAGGGATTGAAGACAATTTTGACACTGACTTTAACCATCCTATTGATATTGAAGGTATTACTACCAGGGTTATTGGCAGGCTATAGTCCTATCCTGCTGACTGTTGCTGTATCTTTTGTAGTTACTTGTATCACGATGCTGGTGGTAGGCGGCATAAATACAAAAAGCTATGCTGCTATTATTGGCGTATTGGGTGGGGTATTTATAGCAGGGCTGATTGCTTATGTTATAGGATCAAAGGTGAGTCTAACGGGACTATCTAATGATGAAGCTATGATGTTAATGTATATTCCCCAGGGAGTAAATTTTGATTTCAGGGGTTTATTGTTTGCGGGGATTATTATGGGGGCATTGGGGGCAGTAATGGATGTAGGTATATCCATTGCGTCTAGTATGGAGGAAATTAAAAGTCTAAACCCGAATATCTCTACAAAAGCATTGATTCAATCAGGAATGAATATAGGAAAGGATATCATGGGAACCATGACCAATACCCTTATTCTAGCCTATACAGGTAGCGCTATCCCTCTATTGCTACTATTTACTGCCTATCAAGACCCTTTGGTAAGGATTATTAATCTTGATATTATTGCCACAGAAATTATAAGGGCTTTTGCCGGAAGCATTGGTTTAATATTATGCATTCCTTTAACTGCTGTGGCATCTGGGCTGCTGACAGAAAAAACAGAGAAGAAAAATAATGAGGAAAAAACAGTGTAGAAACTTGGGGTCACCCCCTTTCCTGGAGGATAAAATTATTGTACATTATGGTAGTGTGTTTAAAACAATAAAGCAATGGCATAAAAAAAGGATCACTAGAGTATAGTGATCTTTTTTTATGCCATTGCTTTATTTGCTACAGTTACTGTGGGAAATCGCAAAAGATAGATGATAGAAATATGTTTATACCAAGAAAAAGGAATTGGCATAAATATTGCATATATAAAAGATAGATATACATTTACAAGTTCAACTGGCATCAGTAGGTTGAAGTATAATGAAGCTAACACAAAAGGAGGTATACAGGTGAAAAAATGGTTTCAGAAGTTACTGAAGTCCATTGAAAAAGCAAATCAAAAGAACTTAGGTAGCAAGAAAATGGATTGTTGTGATTTGAATAAAAAAATAAAAAAATAAACCTTAAAGAATGGGGGCGTCTAAATGAATCATAAGGGTAAAAACCATGGAATGATGATGTTATTATGTTGTTTGGTACCGCTAGCAGCAATTTTATTTTTACCAAGGTTAGGAATTCAACTAGGGCCAGTGGGAAGGCTGGCTCCTTATGCCATGTTACTGATTTGTCCTTTGATGCATATAGGAATGATGGTATTTATGTTTAAAGGAAGAAAGCAAGGCTGTTGTGAAGATGAGCAGGCTGAAAAACAAATACAGTAGTAGTAAAAGCTGAGACCAAATAACGAAGAGAATCCAATAGAAAGGATTCTCTTTTTAGATAAGTGATAAAAATAATAGTTGTATATTATACCCACAGGGGGTATAATATACCTAAGGGGGGTAGGGTGTTTGAAGTAAAAAAATAGCTTACACCTAATATATGGTTATATATTTATCTTTATATATTAAAAAAATTAAGGAGGTATATAAATGAATGATCTAATTATTGTTGTTTTGGTGGCAATAGGGATATACTTTATGGTAAAGAGAGGTGGATGTTGCGGAGGACATAGCGATAAAGGAGAAACCATGAAGAATAACAAGTCTAGTTGTTGTAGCAAAGAGCGTGAAATAAATGATTGAGGGGAGTGGAAAATATGGCACAATCAAATAATATAGAAAAAGTATCCTTTAAAGTTCAGGGGATGTCCTGTAGCAGTTGTGCGGCAGGAATAGAGAGAAAGTTAAATAAAACAGAAGGGGTTATAGGAGCAAACATCAATTTTGCTGTAGAGAAAGCACAGGTAGAATTTGATAAAGATAAAATCACCTTAGAGGCTATTATGGATATTATTACAAGCTTAGGCTATGTAGTTTCAGCAGAAGCATCGGGTCAACAGGAGAAAAAAACACTAAAAGTTCAAGGCATGACCTGTAGTGCATGCGCAAACCGTGTAGAAAAAACCATGAATAAAATGGAGGGGGTTATTTCTGCCAGTGTGAACTTTGCGGTAGAGAAGGTAACGGTGACATATGATCCTACAGTGATTCGTCTAACGGAAATGAAAAGAAAAATTTCTGCTCTAGGCTATGAACTAATTTTGGAGGAAGAAGTGAAGGAAGAAGCAGATGAGGATGAAATAAAAGTAAAGAAGGCAAAAAAAACCATGATGACCTCTCTGATTTTTACAGGGGCTATTATGGGTTTGATGATAGTTCATATGTTTATGTGGCCTATTCCAGGTTATTTTCTTATGACGGTAGTGTTAGGGTTTCCTATCATATTTGGTACAGGACTGCATGTTCATAAAGCAAGCTTTAAAGCTTTGAAAAATAAAAGTCCTAACATGGATGTTTTGGTAACGCTGGGTTCCTTACCTCCCTACTTAATTGGTTTGTTAGGTTTTATCTTTCCAATACAGACTTTTATAGAGATGGCTACCACCATTATGAGTTTGCATCTAGTTGGGAAGTATTTGGAAATTCGTGCTAAGGGAAGAGCTTCTCAGGCTATAAAAAAATTGCTCCAAATGGGGGCGAAAACAGCAAAGATTCTTGTGAATGGAGAAGAAATTGAGGTATCAGTAAAAGAGTTACAGGTAGGAGATATTATGGTGATTCGACCAGGAGAAAAAATTCCCACCGATGGTATTGTGATTGATGGGAATAGTTTAGTGGATGAATCCATGGCTACTGGTGAATCTATGCCGGTAAAAAGAGAAAAAGGCCATGAGGTTATAGGAGCTACATTGAATAAACAGGGACGCTTAAAAGTGGAAGTGACAAAGGTAGGTAAGGATACTTTCCTATCACAAGTAATAAAAATGGTGGAGGAGTGTCAGGGTTCTAAGGTACCGATACAGGAATTTGCTGATCGGGTAACAGGTTATTTTGTACCTGTCATTATTCTACTCACCATAGGAACTTTTGTTTCTTTCAATTTATTCCCTAATTTTCATAGAGGTATTATTGAATGGGGAGCAAACTTTTTACCATGGGTAAATCCAGACTTAACGCCGCTTACACTGGCTTTTGTTACATCGACAGCTGTTTTAGTTATCGCTTGCCCTTGTGCATTAGGTTTAGGAACACCAACTGCTTTAATGGTAGGGAGTGGTATTGGTGCAGAAAAAGGGATCTTGATTCGCAATGGCGAGGCGGTACAAACCTTTAAAGATGTAAAGGCTATTGCCTTTGATAAAACGGGAACCATCACAAAAGGAAAACCTGAGGTAACAGACCTTGTAACAGTAGAAGGCATAAAAGAAAAGGAAGTCCTCTATTTTGCTGGAAGTATTGAAAATGCTTCAGAACATCCCTTAGCTCATGCTATTGTAGAAAAGGCAAAGGATCAACAAATCCCATTGGGAGAGGTAAAGGACTTCGAAGCTATTGTAGGTATGGGGGTAGTTGGAAGCATTGATGGTACAAGGATATTGGTAGGCAATAGAAAGTTAATGAAGGAAAATAACATTGCCTATGAAGCCTATGAGGAAGAGCTAGTTAGGTTGGAGGAAGAAGCTAAAACTGCCATGATGATTGCTCAAGATAAGAAATTGTTAGGAATTGTAGCAGTGGCAGATCCCTTAAAAGAAGATTCGATTGAAGCCATAAGAGAATTAGAAGCCATGGGGATCATAACAGCCATGATTACAGGAGATAACCAGAGGACTGCTGCAGCCATAGGCAAAAAAGTAGGTATCAGTCATGTGATTGCTGAAGTGTTACCGGATGGCAAGGTAGAAGAAGTAGTGAGACTTCAAGAAAAGTATGCTACAGTAGCCATGGTGGGGGATGGAATTAATGACGCTCCTGCATTAAAACAAGCCAACGTTGGTATTGCCATCGGTACAGGGACAGATATTGCTATTGAAGCTGCTGATGTAACCTTGGTTAGAGGGGAACTAAGCGGTATTATATCTGCTATTAAACTATCTAGGGCTACCTTTAGAAAAATTAAAGAAAACTACTTTTGGGCATGGTTTTACAATGCTTTAGCCATTCCAGTGGCGATGTTTGGTCTATTACATCCAATGATTGGTGCAGCTGCCATGTCGATAAGTTCACTAAACGTAGTTTATAATTCCTTAAGACTAAAGAAAGTGAACATTGAGCCAAGCTATAAAAAAGCTTAGTCTATTTTTCAAAAGAAGATCCCTGTACCGTTTATTGGTACAGGGATCTTCTAATGTTTTACCATAACAACATTGATAGCTTTTACTAAAGCATCTACCTGATCGCCTTCTTTGAAACCGGCATCAAGCAAACTATCTTTCGTCAACACGGACGTAATGCGGGGCGCTTTTTCCCCTCAGCCGCCCACTCACATGGTAATTTGTGCCATAATCCCATCCTGCTTAATGCTTTCAATTTCACCAACTAGGTTATTTCTAACACCAGCTTCCATCAGTTCACCTCCTAAGCCTATATACAGTCTTACGCCTATAAATTTTAATATACAAAGATTCTATTTATATTATAAGCTTTATAGAAAAAATCTATGCGCTTGATTCTCCTCTGTGTTGAAGGGGTTGGCATAGGAATTGCATAAAATTATTAAAAAGAGGGAAGTAGAGCTATAGGTACAAAAATATGCTAGAAAGCTTATAAAATATATGAAATGAAATATACGAAATACTACAAATACTGTAGTATATGATACAATAAAAACAGAGTTTCTAGAAAGGATGATAGACATGCCTATATTAGCATGTATGGGGATGGCGTTGTTGATATATTTTTTGCTGTCAGAGAATATAGCCTCTAGGGAAGTGGAGAAAATAAAGTGTAGTAAGTGTAAGCATGAAATAGACAGCTCCTATGAATTTTGTCCTAAGTGTCAGGAAAAGTTAAAGGAGAGCTGTAGGAAATGTAATAGCAAGATAGATACCAATTGGAGGTATTGCCCTTATTGTGGAAACATTAAGAAAAGTAGGTGATGCTCAATGAATCAAGAAAAAAAGTGGAAGTTTCTTATTGCTTTTTTAATTTTAACGATTACTGGATTTCATTATTTTACTGCTTCTTATCGCTGGGTATTACATGATTTCTTTAGGAGACTATATTATTTGCCAATTATTTGGGGGGCTTTTCAATTTCGCTTAAAAGGCGGATTGATCGTATCTGCCGTAGTAGTATTACTCTATGCCCCCCACTTAGTAATATATTTTGGTGAAATCAATTTAGAGATAATCAACCAGTTTTTAGAGATAGCTATGTTTATGATTATAGGATTAATTACTGGGTATTTGGTGGAAAAGGATTATAAAAGAAAAAAACTATTAGAGCACCAAATTATCAAGCTAACGGATCTTGAAAATTATACCCATAACATTTTAAATAGTATTGACAATGGTGTGATTGCCTTTGACTGTGAGGGAAATATTACATCCGCCAATAAACAGGCAGATATTATATTAGGCAAAGAAAAAGACATAAAACAATTTTTTCAACAGCAGCAACTATTGAAGGAAATAACAAAGGTGTTAGAGCAAGAAAACAAAATCATTAGGAAGGAAGTAAACTATTTTAGGGATAAAGATGAGGAAATATATTTGGATATAACTTTGCATCCCTTGAAAAATATTTCTAGTAGTCTTCAGGGAGTTGTAGCAGTCATAGAGGATTCTACAGTAATGAAAAAGTTGGAAATACAAGTCCGTAGGGGAGAACGACTAGCGGCTACGGGACAACTAGCTTCTGGTATTGCCCATGAGATTAGGAATCCATTAGGTATTATAAAAACCATTAGTCAAACCCTTCAGCAGGAAGTGATAGATAAAGATTTTAAAGAAGGTTTAGAAATTATAGAACATGAAATTGATAGAGCAAATACTGTAATTAAAGGGTTGTTAGACTTCTCAAGACCAAATAAAATACAGGTAAAAAATTTTAAACTTGGTAGCTTGTTGGAGGAACTTCTAAAAATCACAAAGAAATTCGGGGAGCAGCAGGGGGTAGTCATAAAGTTAACTGTAGAAGAAACAGTGGAAATAGAGGGAGATACAGATAAATTAAAACAGGCTTTTGTAAATATCATTCTAAATGGTATTCAAGCTATGGAAGAAGGAGGGGATTTAAAAATTGCTGTAGGAAGCTATAATCAATGGGCAATTGTTACATTTAGAGATGAAGGCAAAGGCATAGAAAAAGAAGTGCTGGATAAGATATTTAATCCTTTTTTTACTACGAAGGAAAGTGGAAGTGGCCTTGGACTATCTATTACCCACAGAATTATCGAAGAACATCAAGGCAAAATAGAGGTCAGCAGTAAATTAGAAGAAGGTACAGAGGTAAAGGTATTATTGCCTCTATTGCAGTAGGAGGGAAAATGAATGAAAAAGATATTAGTAGTAGACGATGAAAAAAATATGCGTTGGGCCATAAAAAAGGCCCTTCAAAAAGAGGCTTACAAAATTTGTGAAGCAGCAAATGGTTTAGAGGCTATAGAGAAGTTTCAAGAAGAGATACCGGATCTTATCTTAATGGATTTAAAGATGCCTAAGATGGAGGGTATGGAAGCATTGACTAAGATAAAAGAAATGCGTGAAACAACCCCTGTGATTATGATTACTGCCCATGGTACAATGGAATCAGCTGTTGAAGCCATGAAGCTAGGAGCGTTGGACTATATCTCTAAACCTTTTGATATAGAGGAGTTAAAGATAACGATTGCTAAAGCTTTAAAGGTAGGGGAATTACAGGAGGAAGTAAGCTACCTAAGAGAAGAATTAGAAAAAAACACTGGAAAAACCATTATCGGCAACAGTGCTGAAATACAAGAAATATTAAAAATTGTCGATAAGGTAGCAAATACCAATGCAACTGTCTTGATACTGGGAGAAAGCGGCACGGGAAAAGAAGTCATTGCTAATGCTATTCATTATAGTAGCAATCGTAATAAAAAACCCTATGTAAAGGTAAATTGTGGTGCCATTCCAGAAAATCTCATTGAAAGTGAACTGTTTGGTTACGAAAAAGGAGCCTTTACAGGAGCAGTTGCAAGAAAAATAG
Source organism: Clostridium formicaceticum (assembly GCF_001854185.1). NCBI lineage: Bacteria > Bacillati > Bacillota > Clostridia > Peptostreptococcales > Natronincolaceae > Andreesenella > Andreesenella formicacetica. The sequence continues at coordinate 413,140 of NZ_CP017603.1, read as the reverse complement.
GGAAATTTGAAAAGGCAGATGGGGGTACTGTTTTCTTAGACGAAATTGGGGAACTAGACTTATCTATGCAGGTAAAACTTCTGAGGGTATTACAGGAAAGAGAATTTGAGCGAATAGGAGGGAATGAAAGGATAAGAATAGACGTTAGAGTGATAGCAGCTACCAATAGAGATTTATATAAAATGGTGGAGGAGGAAAGTTTTAGAGAAGACTTATATTATCGTTTAAATGTTATTCCCATTAAAATTCCTCCCTTAAGAGAAAGAAAAGAAGATATCCCTCTGCTAACGAACTATTTTCTAGAGAGATACAGTCAGGAAGTCGGCAGAAAAAATATAGCCATCAGCGAAGAAGCTCAGCAAAAACTGTTAAACTATCATTGGCGCGGAAATATTCGTGAGTTGGAAAATGTAATAGAGCGGATGGTTTTGTTAGGACAAGGTAATCTTATCACAGTAGAAGACCTTCCCTACGAAATTCTTCAAGAGAAAAAAAGTGCAGAAACCTATCAATTGCCTAAAGAGGGAATTTGTATGGAAGCCTTAGAAAAAGACCTGATTATTCAGGCCTTAGAACGGGCGGAGCATAATCAGACAAAGGCTGCACAATTATTAAAGATGACAAGGCATACTTTACTTTATCGTATGGAGAAGCATGGAATCAAAAAGAAATAGGATGCTCTTATGAGGGGCTTCTATTTCTTTTTGCTTTTGGTAGGTTTATTTAAGATCTATTTTTTTGCAATCAATAAATTGTTTTTCTGTAATAACATATTCCACTGGAAAATCATATTCATCGGTAGGAGCCTTTTCTATAAGCTGTACCTCAAAAGCTAGAGCAACAGTAGGTGTACCGGGAGAAAGCCTAGGCAGGAAACGATCATAGTATCCACCACCATAGCCTACACGATACCCCTGCTTGTCAAAGCCTACTCCTGGAACAATGACTAGGTCTAATACTTTAGGATCTACAGGTCTTATGGCTTCTTCCTTTGGTTCTAAAACCCCGAAATTGCCTATTTCTAAATCCTTCTCCATGTCCAATAGTTCAGAAATGATGAGTTGTTTTGTTTCAGGAACGGTTAATGGAATGAATACTCTTTTGCCTCTGCTAAATAAATCTTTAATCATTTCTTCAGTGCTAACTTCGTTTCGAAAGGCAAGATAAACCATAACATTGTTGGCATTATTATAGACAGAACTAGCCTTTAGCTGCTGAAATGCAGAGGCACTTTTATGTAGGACTTCCTCCTCTGTTAAGCCATCTCTCTTTGTCAACAGTTCCTTACGCATAATTTTTTTCATAATATACCCTCCTTTTTTTACCAATACTAACACAATTGTACCATAGGTTTGGAAATCAATTCAATTGAATTTATCCTATACTTACTGTTATAATGAAATAGTACTTAAAATCGATAGGGAAAAATCTATAAAAATGCTGTAAAGAATAGGAAAATTTTACTAGAGTTTTTTGCTGCTTTTAGCAGGAAATCACCAGTTGATGTCGAATGTATAAACTGTTAAACGGGAGTTGATGATTTTTGATCCAATTAAAAAGTGTGAATAAAATATATAATAAAGGTATTCAAGCATTAACAAATATTAATCTAACCATAGAAAAGGGAGAATTTGTATTTTTAGTAGGACCCAGTGGTGCGGGAAAATCTACTTTTATCAAACTATTGTTGAAGGAAGAAGAGCCTACTGACGGAAACATCATCGTTGATGGACAGGATATTACAAGGTTGTCAAGGAGAAAAATCCCTTATCTAAGAAGAAGTATTAGTGTAGTTTTTCAAGATTTTAGATTATTACCCAATAAAACTGTGTTTGAAAACATAGCCTTTGCTATGCAGGTGGTAGAAGCATCTCCTAAGGAAATACGACGTCAGGTACCTATGGTACTAGCCATGGTAAATTTAAGTGATAAAGCAAAACAATATCCTAATCAATTGTCTGGAGGAGAAAGACAACGGGTTTCTATAGCAAGGGCCATCGTGAACAATCCCTCTCTTTTGATTGCTGACGAACCTACTGGAAATCTAGACCCAGAAACTGCTTGGGAAATTATGAAGGTGTTAAAACAAATTAATAGAAGAGGTACGACGATTTTAATGGCTACCCATGCTAAAGATATTGTGGATACAATGCAACAACGAGTTGTTGCATTGGAAAAAGGTAGGATTGTTAGGGACGAGCATAGGGGGGCATATGGTTATGAAGATTAGAACAATGAGTTATGTGCTGAAACAGGGATTTATAGGAATATGGCGAAATAAGGGCATGAGTGTAGCTTCTATTGGTTCAGTGGCAGCTTCCTTAGCGGTACTAGGCATTATTATTACTGTAGTATTGAATATTAGCAATTTGTCCTATATAGCGCAAATGCAGTTCGATACCATACAGGTTTATTTAGAGCAGGAGGCAGCTGAAGAAGAGATTCAGGACTTAGGCAAACAAATTACCACGATACAGGGGATACAATTTGTAGAGTATGAATCAAAAGAAGATGCATTAAATAAGATGAGAGAACAATGGGGTGAGCAGGGTTATTTGCTAGAGGTTTTGGAGGATAATACCCTACCAAACTCCTATATCATTCATCTAGACAGCTTAGAAGTCGCTGAAGATGTAGTAAAGGAATTGGAAGCAATACAAGCAATGCAAGAAGAAGAAGAACTGGAACTCATTGAAGAAATTAAATATCATAAAGATATTGTGGACAACATGTTGAATATTGCTACCTTTGTTAAAAATATTGGTTTAGGCTTAATTGCAATTCTTATCCTTATTGCTATGTTTATTATTTCTAATACAATTAAAATAACTTTAAATGCTAGAAAGCAAGAAATTAATATTATGAAATATGTAGGTGCTACCAATTGGTTTGTACGTTGGCCTTTTTTAATTGAAGGTATGGTATTGGGGTTAATTGGAGCTATTATAGCATTGGGGGTAGTTTATTACGGCTATCAATATACCTTTGAGTTGATTACGACGAAATTTTATGTGATGTTGAGTTCTTATGTAGTCTCAGTAGATGTCATGATGAATAAAACCATACCAGTGTTTAGCGTATTAGGTGTGGGTGTAGGTGCTTTGGGTAGCATCATATCCTTAAGAAAGCACTTGAAAGTTTAATGAAAAGAGGGGGGACAAGCGGTGGTGAAAAAGAAATATGGCATTGGTCTTATAATTGCAATTTTTATAGTGATATCTACTTTATCTACCTTTGCCAATGAAACCAATAAAATAAACAATCAGCTAAACAATGTTAATTCACAGCAAAAACAAATCAATAATGCAATAAAGCAAAATGATCAACAACAAAAAAGTATTACAGAACAACTACAACAATTGGAAGTAGAAATTGCAAAAACAGAAGACGAAATCCAAACAATACAAGGTGATATAAAGAACACCGAGGGCAAAATAAATACGGTAACAAAGGAACTTGTAGAAGCAGAGGAAAATATTGAAGACAAACAGGATTTGTTAGGGCAGCGTCTTAGAGTGATGTACAAAAACGGTACAGTTGGCTATGCAGAAGTGTTGTTTAACTCCCGGGACTTTACAGAATTACTTAGCAACCTGGATATGGTAAAGCGAATTGTTGATCATGATGTGGAACTACTTAAGTATTTGGAAGAGCAAAAAGCTTTAATCGAAGATAAAAAAGCACAGCTAGAAAATCAAAAAAGAAAGCTGGTTAGTTTAAAAAACAGTGTAGAGGATAAAAAACAACAGCTAGTGGTTTCTAGAGGGCAGCAACAGCGACTTAGAGAGGCGTTAGAAAAGGATAGGGTTGAATTAGCCAAACAGCTAGATCAATTGGAAAAGGAAGCAAAGGCTTTAGAGGATCAACTTAGAAAACTGCAATCCAGCGGACAATATGTTGGTGGTAAAATGGAATGGCCTGTGCCGGGAAATACTAGAATATCTTCTCCTTATGGCAATCGTGTACACCCTATTTTAAGGACCCAAAGATTCCACTCAGGGATTGATATACCAGCAAAGACAGGTACAACAGTCGTAGCGGCAGGAGATGGTAAGGTTGTTTCTGCAGGAAACCAAGGAGGTTATGGTAGAACGATTATTATTGACCACGGTGGGGGTATATTAACATTATATGCCCATAATAATAGACTTGTAGTGTCGGTAGGAACGCAGGTGAAAAGAGGACAAAAGATTGCTGAGGTTGGAAGTACAGGATTATCTACAGGACCTCATCTACACTTTGAAGTAAGAAAAGATGGTAAGGTTGTAGATCCTATTCCATGGGTAAGGGGAAATTAAATAAGTTTAATCATAAAAGCCAAGGGGTATATTCCTTGGCTTTTATCGACTTTAAAAGTTTTTTTACTTGATGTATAATGGAACAATATAAATAATAAAATAGTAAAATGATAGGTCTAGAATGTCAAGAGGGGAGATAGCTATGATAAGTAAAAGAAAAGCTTTAGCAGGAGCGGTTATTCTCGTTGTATTAACCACAGTATTAAATGCAACACTGGGGAATTTAGTTGCCCTGCCGCTAGGACAAAAGGTGTTGATTCCAAGAGATACTTATGAGTACTATAGAGATTTGGGGGATGAGTATAGTAAACTACTTACATTAAAGGAATTTTTATCAAAAAACTATTATAAAGAGGTAGATGAAGAAAAGTTAATAGAATCAGCGATTAAAGGTATGTTTCAAGGCGTTGAGGACCCCTATACCACATATATGACAGAAAGAGAGTTTACCGACTTAATGACCAGAACTCAAGGTACTTATGGAGGAATTGGGGTGATTATAACGCCAGGGGAAGATGGTTTTGTAACAGTGGTTTCTCCTATAGAGGATACACCAGGGGAGAGAGCTGGTATTGCCACTGGAGATAGAATTCTCAATGTAGATGGAAAAGCTGTGTCGGGAGAACAGCTGGATCTGGCTGCGGAAATGATGAAGGGAGAGCCTGGTACAAATGTTATTTTGACCTTATGGAGGGAAGGTAGAAATGAGCCCTTTGAAGTAACGCTAGAAAGAGAAGAAATTCGGTTAAAGACTGTAAGATCAGAAATGCTGGAGAACAATATAGGCTATGTGAGAATATCCATGTTTGATGAACAAACTGCTAACGATTTTAAAGAGCATATTGGGGAATTAGAGAAACAAAATATTGAAGGACTAATCATTGATCTAAGAAATAATCCAGGAGGGTTATTAAGTCAGTGTTTAGAAATTGCCGATATGGTGTTGGGGGAACAAGTAATTGTCTATACAGAAGACCGGCATGGAACAAGAGAAATAGAAAAGTCTGATAAAAAGCAGGTAGAAGTTCCTTTGATACTATTAGTAAATAAGGGAAGTGCCAGTGCGTCAGAAATATTAGCTGGAGCTGTCAAAGATGGAAATAGAGGTGTAATTCTTGGCACTACCACCTTTGGTAAAGGATTAGTGCAGCAAGTAAAACCACTGAATGATGGTACTGGATTTAAGTATACCGTTTCTCAATATTTTACCCCTAATGGAACCAATATTCATGGCAAGGGTATTGAACCGGACATTGTGGTAGAATTACCAGAGGAGCTGAGAAATGAGGTAACCATAGAAAGAGATCAGGACACACAATTACAAAAAGCCATAGAAGTTATCAAAGAGAAAATGCAGGAATAAAAAAATCAGCAAAGTCCTTAATGTGATACGCTCCCTTCATCGTGAATTGTTAAAATAATATAACGATTCACGATGAAGGGAGTTTTATTATGGGGATTTTTCTTGTTTTAGATGATGGGAGTTTGTTGACAGAAAAATCATAGAGGACTATAATAAAAATATCGAACGGTTGTTCTTAAAGGTGAATTTTACTAGTTAACAGAAGCATATTATTGTGATACCCTTATAAAAGGATATGAAAACTATAGTTTTTAGTATGAGGCAGAGATTAAATTTTTTCCTATAAGGGTATAGGAATGATTAAATATATAGAAGTGAGAGGTTCTAGCTATGGAGAAGTTTGAAATTAACTCCCGGTATAAACCTACGGGAGACCAACCGAAGGCAATTGAAAACTTAAGCAATGGCATTATAAAAGGACTAAAACATCAGACTTTGTTAGGGGTTACTGGCTCAGGAAAAACCTTTACGATGGCAAATATCATCGAAAAGGTGCAGAAGCCTACTTTAGTAATCGCACATAATAAAACTTTAGCAGCGCAACTTTGTAGTGAATTCAAAGAATTTTTCCCTAACAATGCAGTAGAATATTTTGTGAGTTATTATGACTACTATCAACCAGAGGCTTATGTAGCCCATAGTGATACTTATATAGAAAAAGATGCCTCTATTAACGATGAAATAGATAAACTAAGGCACTCAGCTACTGCAGCCCTTTTTGAAAGAAGGGATGTTATTATTGTAGCCAGTGTTTCCTGTATTTATGGTTTAGGAGATCCAGAGGAGTATAAAAATTTGGTAGTTTCTTTAAGGACTGGCATGAACAAAGATAGAGATCAGGTCTTAAGACAATTGGTAGATATACAGTATGAGAGAAATGATATCAACTTTGTAAGGGGGACTTTTAGAGTACGAGGAGACATTGTAGAAATTTTCCCTGCGTCTTCTTCAGAAAATGCTGTAAGAATAGAATTTTTTGGAGAAGAGATTGAACGCATTACTGAGTTGAACGCCCTTACAGGGGAAATCATAGGAAGACGAAGTCACATTTCTATTTTTCCGGCTTCCCACTATGCCACCAGCATAGAGAAGGTAGAAGGAGCTATTGAAAAGATAGAAAAAGAGTTAGAGGAACAAATAAAATACTTTAAAGATAATGATAAATTGATAGAAGCGCAAAGAATTCAACAGAGAACCATGTATGATATAGAAATGTTACGAGAAGTAGGCTTTTGTCAAGGGATAGAAAATTATTCTAGACACTTAACTGGTAGAGAAGCCGGCAGTAGGCCCTATACGCTGCTGGATTTTTTTCCAGAGGATTATTTAATTATTACGGACGAGTCTCATGTTACGATTCCTCAAATTCGGGGTATGTATGGAGGAGACCGATCTAGAAAAGAGTCTTTGGTGAACTTTGGCTTTCGCTTACCGTCAGCCTATGATAATCGACCTTTAAATTTTCCAGAGTTTGAAGGGTTGGTGAACCAGATTTTATATGTAAGTGCTACGCCAGGTCCTTATGAACTAGAAAAAAGTCAACAGGTGGTAGAACAAATTATTCGACCTACAGGCCTCTTAGATCCAGCAGTAGAGGTGAGACCTGTAAAAGGACAAATTGATGATTTGGTGGGGGAAATAAATCAGCAGATAGAAAAGGGTAGAAGAACCTTAATTACTACCTTAACAAAAAAAATGGCAGAGGATTTAACCAACTACCTAAAAGAAATAGACATAAAAGTTAGGTATTTGCACTCAGATATAAAAACCATTGAAAGGATGGAAATTATAAGAGATTTAAGGTTGGGAGTTTTTGACGTGTTGGTAGGTATTAACCTATTAAGGGAAGGTTTAGATTTACCGGAGGTCAGTTTAGTAGCCATTTTAGATGCAGATAAGGAAGGTTTTTTAAGATCTGAAACCTCTATGATACAGACCATTGGTAGGGCTGCAAGAAATGTTGAAGGAAAAGTAATTATGTATGGTGATAAGATAACCAATTCTATGAAAAAGGCTATTGAAGAGACGGAAAGAAGAAGAAAAATCCAGTCAGAATATAATAAGACACATAGGATCACACCTAAATCTATAGAGAAAAAGATCTATGATGTGATTGAGGCTACGAAGGTGGCAGAAGGGGAGATAGAGTATACAGTAACAAAGCAAGATAAGAAAAAGTATACCAAGAGTGAATTAGAAAAAATGATAAAGGAATTACAAAGTGAGATGCTCCAAGCTGCGGAAGCCTTAGAATTTGAGAAGGCAGCGAAATTAAGAGATGAAATAGAGACTTTAAAGAAACAACAATGATAAAAAAGAGGTGTAAATGTGGCAAAAGATAAAATTATTATAAGAGGAGCTAAGGAACATAATTTAAAAAATATTGATGTAGAAATTCCTAGAGATAAATTTGTTGTAATGACAGGTTTATCAGGATCAGGAAAATCCTCTCTAGCCTTTGATACTATCTATGCTGAGGGACAGAGGCGATATATTGAAAGCTTATCAGCCTATGCAAGACAATTTCTAGGACAAATGGAAAAACCTGATGTAGAGTATATAGAAGGACTCTCACCTGCGATTTCTATTGATCAAAAAACCACCAGCAAAAACCCACGTTCTACGGTGGGGACAGTAACGGAAATTTACGATTATTTACGATTATTATTTGCTAGGATAGGAACACCCCATTGTCCTGTATGTGGTATTGAAATCAGTCAAATGACGGTGGAGCAGATTGTGGATAAGATTGTAGCCTTAGGAGAAGGAACAAAGCTTCAGATATTAGCACCGATTCTTCAAGGAAAAAAAGGTGAACATAAAAAGCTGCTGGATGAAATAAAGAAAGAAGGATTTGTACGGGTTAGAATTGATGGAGAAATAAGAGATATTGAAGAAGATATAAAGCTGGAAAAAAATAAGAAACATAATATTGATGTGGTAGTAGATCGTATCGTTGTAAGAGAAGATTCTCATCAAAGAATTGCGGATTCCATAGAAACTGTACTAAAGTTGACAGAAGGACTGGTAATTGTAGATGTGATAGGGGGGGAAGAACATCTGTTTTCTACAAAATTTGCTTGTCCTCATCACGGGATTGGCATAGAGGAATTAGCTCCAAGGATGTTCTCTTTCAACAGTCCTTTTGGCGCTTGTCCTGAATGTAATGGTATTGGCCATATGAAGGTGGTGGACCCTGAATTAGTGATTCCAAACAAAGGCTTAACCCTTCGTCAAGGTGCTATTGATCCTTGGAGTGGTTCCAATGGCAATGGAGAAAACACCTATTATTTTAAAATGCTGGAAAGTTTAGCGAAGCAGTACAATGTTAGTATAGATACGCCTATAAAAGATCTACCAAAGGATTTTATTGAAGATGTCCTCTATGGAAAAAGTGGCAAACAAATTACCTTCCAGTATGAATCTAAGTATGGGGGGATTCGAACCTATTCCTCTTACTTTGAAGGGGTAATACCAAATCTTGAAAGACGCTACAAGGAAACCAATTCTGATTATATGCGGGAAAAAATTGAGGAATATATGGCTGAAATGCCTTGTAATAACTGTAAGGGAGCAAGATTGAAGGATGTTGCTTTGGCAGTTACTGTCGGAGATAAAAATATCCATCAAGTAACGGAATTATCGGTAAAGGAAGCGAAGTACTATTTTGATCATCTGACTTTGGAGGAGAGGCAAGCCTTTATTGGGAAACAAATTTTAAAAGAAATTCAAGAGAGATTAAATTTTTTGCAGGATGTTGGATTAGAATACTTGACCTTATCCAGGAATGCTGGTACCTTATCGGGAGGAGAATCCCAAAGAATACGATTAGCAACACAAATAGGTTCTAGTTTAGTAGGGGTTTTATATATCTTAGACGAGCCTAGTATAGGTTTACACCAAAGGGATAATGATAAGCTTTTGAAAACCTTGAGGAACCTTACGGATATAGGAAACACGGTTCTTGTCGTAGAACATGATGAAGATACGATGCTAGAAGCTGACCATATTATTGATATAGGACCAGGAGCAGGGATTCATGGAGGTTATTTAGTAGCACAAGGAGATCTAGAAACGATTAAAAAATCTGAAGCCTCTATTACAGGACAGTATTTAAGCGGAAAAAAGAAAATAGAAATTCCTGATGAAAGAAGAAAACCTAATGGCAAGTGGATTATCATTAAGGGAGCTAGAGAAAACAACTTAAAAGATCTTCATGTGAAGATTCCTCTAGGGGTCTTTACCTGTGTTACCGGGGTGTCGGGTTCTGGAAAGAGCACACTGATAAATGAAATACTATATAAAAAAGTGGCGCAGGAACTCAATGGTGCCAAAAGCAGGCCAGGGGCTCATGAAGCAATCGAAGGGATAGAGCATATAGATAAAGTCATCGAAATTGATCAATCTCCTATCGGCAGGACGCCAAGATCTAACCCTGCTACCTATACAGGTGTTTTCGATCATATTCGTGAAGTTTTTTCCCAAACCCCCTATGCAAAAATGAGGGGATATCAAAAAGGCAGATTTAGTTTTAATATAAAAGGTGGGCGATGTGAAGCATGTAGTGGGGATGGTATTATTAAAATTGAAATGCACTTCCTGCCGGACGTTTATGTACCCTGTGAAGTCTGCAAAGGGAAGCGCTATAATAGAGAAACTCTAGAAGTAAAGTACAAAGAAAAAACCATTGCTGATATTTTACAGATGAATGTAGAGGAAGCCTTGGAATTTTTTGAAAGTATACCTAAAATTCATAATAAGTTACAGACTTTATATGATGTAGGATTAGGTTATATAAAATTGGGACAACCTTCTACCCAATTGTCAGGGGGAGAAGCCCAAAGGATTAAATTGGCTAGCGAGCTAAGTAAAAGAAGCACGGGGAAAACCCTATATATTTTAGATGAACCAACCACCGGACTGCATATAGCAGATATTCATCGTCTTATTGGTGTTCTACAAAGACTTGTAGCCTCTGGAAACACGGTATTGGTGATAGAGCATAACCTAGATGTTATAAAAACAGCAGATTATATTATCGACCTTGGTCCCGAAGGTGGAAGTGGTGGGGGAACAATTGTAGCGGAGGGTACACCGGAAAAAATTATTGAAGTAAAGAATTCTTATACCGGTATATTTTTGAAAAAAGTTTTGCATAAAGGTTAATCCCTTAAAGCATAAGAAAACTTAGTAGTATAAGAAAGCCCAGTCAACAGTGTATAAAACATACGTAACTGTACTGGGCTTTCATTTCTAGGAAGAAAATGAAATTTTTTGAATTTATTTTTAACCATCTATGATGATGCCTCTCACTGTGTCTTCCTTTGTCACAATAAGACTGATAACATCTCCTACCTTTAGGTCCTTTAAATCCACTTTCATAGAATGCGCGTTTCTTTTAAGAAAAATCATAGCATTCTCTTGAATCTGAAGAAAGTCAAATACTTCTCTACTAAGGTGATCCAAATGTTGTTCGATTTTGATTTGACGGTCTTGAAAATCAATGTCCTGTATCTCACCGTAGATGAAGTACTCTCCTACTAAGGGATTACAGGCAGGTAGTTTTTCTTCTAAAGTTTTGGGGCTGAAGGTAATTGTTTCATTGCTGGGATGCCATGTTGTATGGTAATCAAATGCTTCAGCAATAAATTTTGCAGGGAGGTAAAGGCGGTTTTCAACTACAATAGGATTTTTGTCTAATGGTAATATTTGGTGGTTGTGTACAATGGTAAAATTTCTTATATATCCTTTTACCCAAGGGATATTAGAGGCTGCTAGACTAAAAGATGTAGTGAGGAAGAACAAGCTTAATAGAATCATGATAATTCCTTTCTTTTTCACAAAAACACCTCCAAACAGTAATTTGTTAAAAGTATTGTCAAACTGTGGGAAATTATACTTCCCTATTGTGATTAAGTTATATAAAATGAGATTTAACTCATAATCAAAAACATTAAAGAATCAGATGTCTAAAAATATCTTTTGTTGCAATTTATTTAAGATAAGATATATACTAAAAATATACCTTTGTATTTATGTTTTAATAGCCAGTATTGATGTAGTGATAAAATGGAACTTTAGTAATACACCGAAGGATAAATATGATACTGAAATAGATTAAAGTTTAAAGGCATGCATCTATCTAGGAGGAACAAAATGTTTGACATAAAACAGCAGTTAAAAATATTACCGGAAAAGCCGGGCGTATATCTGATGAAAAATAAAGAAGATGAAATTATTTATGTAGGTAAGGCTATATCGCTAAAAAATAGAGTGCGACAGTATTTTCAGTCCTTAAAAAATCAACCACCAAAGGTGAAGGCGATGGTGGCCAATATCTACTCCTTTGAGTACATTATTACGGACACAGAATTAGAAGCATTAATTCTAGAGTGTAATTTGATAAAAGAAAATAGACCGAAATACAATATATTGCTTAGGGACGATAAAACTTATCCTTATATTAAAATAACCATGAAGGAAGCCTACCCTAGAGTGATGAAAACCAGGCGCTTTTTAAAGGATGGAGCGAAATACTTCGGGCCTTATACAAATGTAACAGCTTTAAATGAGACGCTAGAAGTGATTCACCAGCTATTTGCCATAAGGAAATGCAAAAAAAACATAGCCAAATCTATGGAAAAAGGGGAACGGCCCTGTTTGAATTTCCATATAAAAAACTGCTTAGGCCCATGTACTGGCAGGGTAGAACAAGAACAGTATGGGCAGCTGATTCAAGAAATCATTTTATTTCTAAGTGGTAAAGAGAATGAATTAATAAAAAAAACTCAAGCGAAAATGCAAGAGGCTGCTGCAAAAATGAATTATGAAGGGGCAGCAAAATATAGGGATCAGGTTTTAGCCTTGTCCAGCATCGTGGAAAAACAAAAAATGGTCTCCACCAACGAAGTTGACCAAGATATTATAGCGGTGGCCAAGGGTGATGAAGAAAGCTACGTACAGGTATTTTTTATTAGAAAAGGAAAAGTTGTACAAAGACAGCATTATACCTTGTCTACCAACGAAGAAGAAGGCATTGGAGAAATTTTATCTTCTTTTGTGAAACAGTTCTACAATAATATGACTTTTATTCCACAAGAGGTTTTGGTTGAAGAGGAATTAGAAGATCAACAGTTAATGGAGGATTGGCTTAGTACAAAACGAGGTAGTAAAGTAACGATGAAGTCACCTAAAAAAGGGGAAAAAAGGAAATTAGTGGAAATGGTAAAAAAGAATGCTCTTTTAATGATGGAACAAACAAAGGAAATAAAGGCCAGAAAGAAAGAAGAAAAAGAAAGGTTGTTAGGGGAATTACAGGAGATACTGGAATTAACAGTATTGCCTTATCGTATTGAAGCCTTTGATATATCTAATATTCAAGGGGTAGAGTCGGTGGGATCTATGGTGGTTTTTGAAGATGGAAAACCTCAAAATAAAGAATACAGAAGATTTAAAATAGCAACAGTTGAGGGTGCAAATGATTATGCTAGTATAGAAGAAATCATTTTAAGACGATTTAAAAGAGGCTTGAAGGAAACAAAAAATATTATTGAGGGTGTAACTACAATAGAAGAAGGCAAATTTTCTACATTTCCTGATTTGATTATGGTAGATGGTGGCTTAGGACAAGTTCATAGTGTTGAAAAGTCTTTAAATGCACTTGGACTTATCATCCCTGTTTGTGGCATGATTAAAGATCATCGCCATAGAACCAGAGGCCTCATCTATCAAGGGAGAGAATTATTGATTGACAAAACTTCAAGTTTATTTCGTTTTATTGCTAGAGTACAGGAGGAAGCCCATCGATTTGCTATCACCTATCATAAAAGTTTGAGAAAAGATACCAGTATGTATTCTATCCTACAGGAAATACCTGGAATAGGGGAAACCAGGAGAAAAAATCTTATGAAACATTTTAAAGATATCAATAAAATCAAGGAAGCAACTTTGGAAGAATTAACGGAGGTAGAAGGATTAAATAAAACTGTAGCAGAAAACATTTATACATTTTTTAGAAAAACAAACTAAAAACTTGTACTATAGGAGGTAGCCTATGAAATATATTACAGTAAGGAAACTTATTGAAGATTTGAAATTGGAGGAATTGAATCGTTTGATGGATGAAGATACCCAAGTAATTAGCAGTGATTTAAATAGACCTGGGATTCAACTAGCTGGTTACTTTGATTACTTTGCCCATGAAAGAATTCAAATTATAGGTAAGGTAGAGCACAGATTTTTAAATACATTAGATGCGGATACAAGGAAAGCAAGGTTTGATAAAATATTATCATACGATATTCCTTGTCTTATACTCAGCAGAGATTTGGAAGCGCCAAAGGAGCTAATGGAGGCAGCGGAAAAATATCAAAGGAAAATATTAAGAAGTAGTTTGAATACAACAAAATTGTTTAGCAAATTGGCCACTTACCTAGAAGATAATTTAGCTGATACAATCACCCTGCATGGGGTATTAATGGATATATATGGTGTAGGCGTATTGATCACCGGTAAAAGTGGTATAGGCAAGAGTGAAACTGCTATAGAACTTATAAAAAGAGGCCACCTTTTCGTAGCAGACGATGCTGTAGAGGTCAAAAGAATAGGACAAGATTATTTAGTGGCTTGCGCTCCTGAGATTACTAGGCATATGATGGAGGTACGAGGTATAGGGATTATGGATGTGAAAAGCTTATTTGGTGTTGGTGCTATTAAAATTAGAACGGATATTAATCTGGTGGTAAGTTTGGAAGAATGGGATACTGATAAGAGTTATGATCGATTAGGGTTAGATGAAAGTTTTAGAGAAATATTAGGAATAAAAGTAGAAGAAATGGTGATACCAGTAAAGCCTGCAAGAAACATTGCGGTGATCATAGAAGTAGCAGCAAGAAACCACCGGTTGAAAATTATGGGCTATAATGCAGCAAAAGCTTTTAGTGATAAGTTATTGGAACATCTCACTGTTGAAAAACAATAATTATTATTAATTAAAAATTTATATTAAATAATAATTATTACAAATTTCTGGTTTTTTAGAGGATTTAGAACGCATAAAAAACCTCCGAAGAGCATAAAAACTTTTCGGAGGTTTTTAAAACCGCTAAAACACTGGGTTATAAGGGCTCAGAAAAAAACAAAAAAAGATAGTTAAAAGCTTAACATTTTACTCAGTTCTGTGTTATAATAGAAAAAAGCTATTTTGGCAGCATTCACAATTAATAATTATTATTAATTACGAATTATTATTCGAAATCTTTTCCAGCATGCTTCAATAGCACATGAGCAGGACAAAACAGAAGGGAATTATAAAAGGAGGGACATTATGGCGAAGAAAATTTTAACTGAGGAGAATTTTCAAAAATTACAGAAAGTTATTGACGCAAACAAGGGGAAAAGTGGCGCTTTGATGCCGGTACTACAGGAAGGACAAAAAATCTTTGGATGCTTGCCCTTAGAAGTACAGAAAAAAATATCAGAGGAGATGGACATTCCTTTGAGTGAAGTTTACGGGGTGGTAACCTTCTATTCCCAGTTTTCTCTTGAGCCAAAGGGAGATTATGTGATCGGTGTTTGCTTAGGAACCGCCTGTTATGTTAAGGGAGCCCAGGCCATCATTGATAAAATCAGTGAAATTACCCATATAAAGCCAGGACAAAACTCTTCGGATGGAAAGTTTACCTTAGTAGCTACAAGATGTATAGGTGCATGTGGTCTAGCACCAGTACTTACAGTAAATGAAGATGTATATGGAAGATTGAAGGTAGAAGATGTACCTGGGATTATAGAAAAATATTAAAGATCAAAAATCAAAGAGGGAGGACGGAATATGAAAACGATTGCTGAGTTACAAAAAATTCGACAAGAGACCTTGGAGAAAGTAAATCTTAGACAGGATAGAAAAGGTACAAGAATTGTGGTGGGTATGGCTACCTGTGGGATAGCAGCTGGAGCTAGACCAGTGATGATGGCGCTGATTGAAGAAGTTAATAAAAGAAACCTTCAGGATGTAGTAGTAACACAAACAGGTTGTATAGGAGCCTGTAGACTGGAGCCCATTGTAGAAGTTTACAAAGAAGGAGAAGAAAAGGTAACTTATGTAGCCATGACAGAAGAGAGGGCAAGAAAAATCATTGCAGATCACATTGTCAACGGTAACGTTGTTTATGACTATACAATAGGAGCTTATGAAAAGTAAAGGCTGAAAAAAAGTCTAACAATAAAGGGGGTTAAACAATGGATTTATTTAGATCGCATGTACTGGTATGTGCAGGAACGGGGTGTACATCCTCCGATTCACTAAAAATCATAGAAAAATTAGAAAGTCAATTAAAAGAATATAATCTCGAAAAGGAAGTCAAGGTAGTTAAAACAGGGTGTTTTGGACTTTGTGAAGCCGGGCCAATTGTTATTGTCTACCCAGAGGGAGCTTTTTACAGTCATGTGAAACTAGAAGACGTTGAAAGAATTACAGAGGAGCATTTATTAAAAGGAAGAGTTGTTAAGGATTTATTATATAAGGAATCGGTAGAGGAAGATACCATCAAAGCCATTAACGAAGTAGGTTTTTACAAAAAACAACAAAGGGTTGCCTTGAGAAATTGTGGTTTGATTAATCCTGAAGTGATAGAAGAATATATTGCCTTTGATGGTTACCAAGCCCTAGCACAGGTATTAACAGAGATGACGCCGGAAGAAGTCATTGATGTGATAAAAAAATCTGGTCTAAGAGGTCGAGGTGGCGGTGGTTTCCCTACTGGATTAAAATGGGAATTCACAGCGAAGGCAGAGGGCGATCAAAAATATGTAGCCTGTAATGCTGACGAAGGTGACCCGGGAGCCTTTATGGATCGTTCCGTATTAGAGGGAGATCCCCATGTAATTATAGAGGCAATGGCTATTGCTGGCTATGCAGTAGGCGCCAATAAAGGTTATGTTTATGTTCGTGCAGAATACCCCATAGCAGTAAAACGACTTCAAATAGCGATAGATCAAGCAAAAGAAAAAGGCTTATTAGGAGAAAATATCTTTGGTACAGACTTTGGTTTTGATTTAGAAATTCGCCTGGGTGCAGGAGCCTTTGTCTGTGGGGAAGAAACAGCCCTGATTAACTCCATTGAAGGGAAAAGGGGTATGCCAAGACCAAGACCACCATTCCCAGCCCATAAAGGAATTTGGGATAAACCTACTCTGTTAAACAATGTGGAAACCTATGCCAATGTACCACAAATCATCTTAAAAGGCGCAGAGTGGTTTTCCAGCATAGGAACCGAAAAGTCTAAAGGAACAAAAGTATTTGCTCTAGGAGGTAAGATTAATAATACCGGTTTACTAGAAATCCCTATGGGAACCACATTAAAAGAAGTTATCTATGAAATTGGCGGCGGTATACCTAATGGTAAGGCTTTTAAAGCGGTACAAACAGGAGGGCCTTCTGGAGGTTGTATACCAGCAAAATATATTGACACACCTATTGACTATGATAACCTCATCTCCCTAGGCTCTATGATGGGTTCTGGCGGAATGATTGTTATGGATGAAGATAACTGTATGGTGGATATTGCTAGATTTTTCTTAGACTTTACTGTAGAAGAATCCTGTGGAAAATGTACCCCTTGTCGAGAAGGTACAAAAAGAATGTTGGAGTTATTAGAAAAAATCTCCGAAGGCAAAGGTGTGATGGAGGATATTACCAAACTTGAAACCTTAGCGAAGACCATTAAATCAGCATCGCTTTGCGGCTTAGGCCAAACAGCGCCAAACCCAGTATTATCAACACTAAAGTATTTCAGAGACGAATATGAGGCTCATGTAAATGAAAAACGCTGTCCAGCAGGAGTATGTCAGGCGTTATTACAGTATACGGTTGTAGCAGAGCTTTGTAAAAAATGCGGTATTTGTGCTACAAAATGTCCAGTAAGCTGTATAAGTGGTGAAAAGGGTAAAGAAGTTTATGCAATAGATACAGAAAAATGTATTAAATGCGGTGCTTGTTTATCGGCATGTCCGTTTAACGCGATTAATAGAAAATAATAAGGGGGTATTGAATTGAAAAAGGTAAACTTAACAATAAATGGAGAAAAAATTCAGGTTCCAGAAAACTATACAATTATAGAGGCTGCAAAAGAGATGGGCATCAATATACCTGCATTGTGCTATGATCCTGATCTAGATAAAGTGGGGGCCTGTAGGATTTGTGTAGTTAAGGTGGAGGGGGCAAGGAATTTAGTGGCCTCTTGTACCACACCAGTAGCAGAAGGGATGGTGGTGACTACAGAAGATGAAGATTTGGTAGAAACTAGGAGGGAAATTCTAAGATTATTATTAGATAATCATCCCAATGACTGTTTATCTTGTGAGAAGGCAGGGGAGTGCAAGCTTCAAGAATATGCTTATAAGTATGATGTAAAATTTATGGAACATGATGGTGCGCGAAGAAATGGTAAAATTGATACTTCTAATCCCTATATATACCGGGATGATAGCAAATGTATTTTGTGCGGAAAATGTGTAAGAACCTGTGGAGAAGTAGCGGAAAGAAGGGTCTTATCTTTTGGGGAGAGAGGATTTAATACCCATATTGTTGCAGATTATGATAATGCGCTAGCGGAATCCAGTTGTGTTTCTTGTGCTCGATGTGTAACTGTTTGTCCGGTGGGAGCGTTAATGGATAAAAGAGCTATAGGGAAAGTAAGGTCTTGGGAGGCTGAAAAACAGGAAGTTAAGTGTACGGTATGTGAATATGGTTGTGATTTTGAACTACTGAAAAAGAATAACAAAGTGATTTCTGTAAGAGCGAAAAAGCCTGGAGAAGGAAGACCTTTATGTTTAAAGGGAAGAATTGCGGTGGATCTGATGTATAATGAAGAAGCTGAAATACCTTTTGTCAAAAAGGATGATGGATTTGTTGAAAGCACTTGGGAAGAGGCACTAGGTTTAGATAAGATTATTAGTAAGTTACAAAAATAAATTAAATTGATTAAATTTTTCTTCTATAGCCCAATAATTTGCAAGGTTGGTTTTAAATAAAAATATTTATTGATTAATAATAAATATTTTGTAATAATTAATATATCTAACTTTTAAATGATGGAACAAGGTATAAATAGAGATTGAAAAAAAGTAAATAAATTTTAAAATATATAAAAAACCGCTAAAACACTGGGTTATAAGGGCTCAGAAAAAAACAAAAAAAGATAGTTAAAAGCTTAACATTTTACTCAGTTCTGTGTTATAATAGAAAAAAGCTATTTTGGCAGCATTTTACAATAAATAATTATTATTAATTACGAATTATTATTCACAATATTTTCTAGTATACGTTAATAAAGGATGAGCAGGACAAAACAGAAGGGAATTATAAAAGGAGGGACATTATGGCGAAGAAAATTTTAACTGAGGAGAATTTTCAAAAATTACAGAAAGTTATTGACGCAAACAAGGGGAAAAGTGGCGCTTTGATGCCGGTACTACAGGAAGGACAAAAAATCTTTGGATGCTTGCCCTTAGAAGTACAGAAAAAAATATCAGAGGAGATGGACATTCCTTTGAGTGAAGTTTACGGGGTGGTAACCTTCTATTCCCAGTTTTCTCTTGAGCCAAAGGGAGATTATGTGATCGGTGTTTGCTTAGGAACCGCCTGTTATGTTAAGGGAGCCCAGGCCATCATTGATAAAATCAGTGAAATTACCCATATAAAGCCAGGACAAAACTCTTCGGATGGAAAGTTTACCTTAGTAGCTACAAGATGTATAGGCGCCTGTGGTCTAGCACCAGTACTTACAGTAAATGAAGATGTATATGGAAGATTGAAGGTAGAAGATGTACCTGGGATTATAGAAAAATATTAAAGATCAAAAATCAAAGAGGGAGGGCGGAATATGAAAACGATTGCTGAGTTACAAAAAATTCGACAAGAGACCTTGGAGAAAGTAAACCTTAGACAGGATAGAAAAGGTACAAGAATTGTGGTGGGTATGGCTACCTGTGGGATAGCAGCTGGAGCTAGACCAGTGATGATGGCGTTGATTGAAGAAGTTAATAAAAGAAACCTTCAGGATGTAGTAGTAACACAAACAGGTTGTATAGGAGCCTGTAGACTGGAGCCCATTGTAGAAGTTTACAAAGAAGGAGAAGAAAAGGTAACTTATGTAGCCATGACAGAAGAGAGGGCAAGAAAAATCATTGCAGATCACATTGTCAACGGTAACGTTGTTTATGACTATACAATAGGTGCTTACGAAAAGTAAAGGCTGGAAAAAAATTTAACAATAGGTAAAGGGGGTCAAACAATGGATTTATTTAGATCGCATGTACTGGTATGTGCAGGGACAGGGTGTACATCCTCTGATTCGCTAAAAATTATGGAAAAACTAGAGAACCAATTGAAAGAATACAACCTTGAAAAAGAAGTGAAGGTGGTAAAGACAGGATGTTTTGGTCTTTGCGAAGCTGGACCGATTATTATTGTCTACCCAGAGGGAGCTTTTTACAGTCATGTTAAGATAGAAGACATTGAAAGAATTACAGAGGAGCATTTATTAAAAGGAAGAATTGTTAAGGACTTATTATATAAAGAATCAGTAGAAGAAGATACAATCAAGGCCATCAATGAAGTAGGCTTTTACAAAAAACAACAGAGGGTTGCCTTGAGAAACTGTGGTTTAATTAACCCTGAAGTGATAGAAGAATACATTGCTTTTGACGGTTATCAAGCACTAGCGCAGGTATTGACAGAAATGACACCGGAGGAAGTAATTGATACAATAAAAAAATCCGGTTTAAGAGGTCGAGGGGGCGGAGGTTTCCCTACTGGATTAAAATGGGAATTTACAGCGAAGGCAGAGGGCGATCAAAAATATGTAGCCTGTAATGCTGACGAAGGTGACCCAGGAGCCTTTATGGATCGTTCCGTATTAGAGGGGGATCCCCATGTAATTATAGAGGCAATGGCTATTGCTGGCTACGCAGTAGGCGCCAATAAAGGTTATGTTTATGTTCGTGCAGAATATCCCATAGCAGTAAAACGACTTCAAATAGCGATAGATCAAGCAAAAGAAAAAGGCTTATTAGGAGAAAATATCTTTGGTACAGACTTTGGTTTTGATTTAGAAATTCGCCTGGGTGCAGGAGCCTTTGTCTGTGGGGAAGAAACAGCCCTGATTAACTCCATTGAAGGAAAAAGGGGTATGCCAAGACCAAGACCACCATTCCCAGCTCATAAAGGAATTTGGGATAAACCTACTCTGTTAAACAATGTGGAAACCTATGCCAATGTACCACAAATCATCTTAAAAGGCGCAGAGTGGTTTTCCAGCATAGGAACCGAAAAGTCTAAAGGAACAAAAGTATTTGCCCTAGGAGGTAAGATTAATAATACCGGTTTACTAGAAATCCCTATGGGAACCACATTAAAAGAAGTTATCTATGAAATTGGCGGCGGTATACCTAATGGTAAGGCTTTTAAAGCGGTACAAACAGGAGGGCCTTCTGGAGGTTGTATACCAGCCCAATATATTGACACACCTATTGACTATGATAACCTCATCTCACTAGGTTCTATGATGGGTTCTGGCGGAATGATTGTTATGGATGAAGATAACTGTATGGTGGATATTGCTAGATTTTTCTTAGACTTTACTGTAGAAGAATCCTGTGGAAAATGTACCCCTTGTCGAGAAGGTACAAAAAGAATGTTGGAGTTATTAGAAAAAATCTCCGAAGGCAAAGGTGTGATGGAGGATATTACCAAACTTGAAACCTTAGCGAAGACCATTAAATCAGCATCGCTTTGCGGCTTAGGCCAAACAGCGCCAAACCCAGTATTATCAACACTAAAGTATTTCAGAGACGAATATGAGGCTCATGTAAATGAAAAACGCTGTCCAGCAGGAGTATGTCAGGCGTTATTACAGTATACGGTTGTAGCAGAGCTTTGTAAAAAATGCGGTATTTGTGCTACAAAATGTCCAGTAAGCTGTATAAGTGGTGAAAAGGGTAAAGAAGTTTATGCAATAGATACAGAAAAATGTATTAAATGCGGTGCTTGTTTATCGGCATGTCCATTTAACGCGATTGTTAAGGGTTAAGGGAGTTTGCTTGACACAAAAAAAGCTAAAGGAGGATAAAGGATGATCACCTTAAAAATAAATGGCTTTGAAGTGCAAGTTGAAGAAGGCACAACGATACTTCAAGCAGCCAAAAAAATCGGCATTGATATACCGACCTTTTGTCACGACGAAAGATTAAAGCCTCATGGCTCCTGTAGAATTTGTGTAGTAGAGGTAAAGGGAGCTAAAAATCTACCTACAGCCTGTTGTACACCGGTAGCCGAGGGGATGGAGGTAGAGACTGAAAGTGAAGCAGTGGTAGTAGCTAGAAAGGAAATACTAGATTTATTGTTAGCAAATCATCCGCTGGATTGTTTAACCTGCTCAAAATCAGGTAAGTGTACCCTACAGGATTTATGTTATAAATATGATTTGAAAGAGTCTTCTTTTAAGGGCGAAAGAAAAACCTTTGAAATAGATAACAGTAATCCTTTTTATTATAGCGATCAAGAGAAGTGCATTCTTTGTGGAAAATGTGTTTATGTTTGTGGGCAGCTACAAAATGCTGATGCTATAGGCTTTGCTGAAAGAGGATTTGCAACCCATATAGCAACGCCTTTTGGTCAGGGGTTAGAGCATTCTACTTGTGTATCCTGTGGTAACTGCGTATCTGTTTGTCCAGTGGGAGCATTGGTGCCCAAAAGCAAAGAAAAATTTAGATATTGGGAGACAAAATCTGTTAGAACCACTTGTTCTTATTGTGGCGTAGGATGCCAAATGGATTTGCTGGTTAAAGAGAATAAAGTAGTAGAGGTCTTACCGGCAGATGGACCCGCTAATAATGGATTACTTTGTGTAAAGGGAAAATTTGCTTATAACTTTGTAAATCATCCAGATCGTTTAAAGAAACCATTGGTGAAAAAGAATGGAAAATTAGAGGAAACCACTTGGGAAGAAGCTTATCAAGTGATAGCAGATAAAATCAATGAAGTAAAAGAACAGTATGGGCCAGATGCAATAGCAGGTTTTTCTTCCGCTAGAGCCCTTACGGAGGAAAATTACCTCATGATGAAATTAATGAGAGGGGTAATCGGTACAAACAATATTGATCACTGTGCACGCCTCTGACACAGCTCTACAGTTGCAGGTCTTGCAACTACATTAGGCAGTGGAGCTATGACAAATAGTATTGCTGAAATCAAGGAAGCGGATGTCATCTTTATTACTGGTTCAAATACAACAGAGAGTCATCCGGTGATTGGTGCACAGGTTAGGCAGGGTATTAGAAGTCATGGTGCAAAATTGATTGTAGCAGATCCGAGGGAAATTGATCTTGCTAAAGATGCGGATGTGTTTTTGAAAATCAAACCAGGTACAACGATTGCTTTATCCAATGCTATGATTAATGTTATCCTAGAGGAAAATTTGGAGAATAAAGCATATATTGAAGAAAATACAGAAGGTTTTGAAGCATTGAAGGAAGTTGTTGCAAAGTATACACCTGAAAAAGTAGCAAAAATATGTGGTGTAGATGCTGAAGATATTCGTAGAGCAGCAAGGCTTTATGCCGAAGCTA
Source organism: Clostridium formicaceticum (assembly GCF_001854185.1). Taxonomy (NCBI): domain Bacteria; kingdom Bacillati; phylum Bacillota; class Clostridia; order Peptostreptococcales; family Natronincolaceae; genus Andreesenella; species Andreesenella formicacetica. Next base: position 389,854 of record NZ_CP017603.1, on the reverse strand, counting down.
ATAAAGGTACTATACTGTACTGCATGGGCGTTACACAGCATCACAATGGCACAGAAAATGTAATGAGTTTATCTAACCTAGCCCTAGTTACTGGAAATTTAGGTAGAGAAAGTACTGGGGTAAATCCACTAAGGGGACAAAATAATGTTCAGGGTGCTTGTGATATGGGGGCTTTACCAAATGTAATGACAGGATATCAGCCTGTGAATAACTCAGCAGTGATAGAAAAGTTTGAAAATGCTTGGGATGTGAAACTTTCTGATAAAGTGGGATTAACCATTCCAGAGGTAATGCATGGCGCAGAAGCTGGAGATGTGAAAATGATTTATATCTTTGGAGAAAATCCAATGATTTCTGATCCAAATACAAAGCATGTTGAAAAAGCGCTAAACAAAGCTTTTGTGGTAGTGCAGGATCTTTTCTTAACAGAGACTGCGGAATTAGCAGATGTAGTATTACCGGCTGCTTCCTTTGCCGAAAAAGATGGTACCTTTGTCAACACAGAAAGAAGGGTACAAAGGGTAAGAAAGGCAGTTGAACCTTCTGGAGAAGCAAAGCCTGATTGGGTGATTCTCATGGAGCTAATGAATAAGCTTGGTTATGATAAAAAATATAGTAATGTAGAAGAGGTTTTTGAAGAAATTAGAGCTGTTACCCCACAATATGCTGGTATTAGCTATGATAGAATCGAAGAAGTCGGAATACAATGGCCCTGCCCAACAGAAGATCATCCAGGCACAAAATTTTTACATGTGGGCAAACCTGCAAGAGGGACTGGTTTATTAAAGCCTGTTGAATTTGTAGAATCTAGTGAGCTAACCAGTGAAGAATATCCATTGGTATTAACTACAGGTCGTATTCTATATCAGTACCATACCAAGACAATGACAGACAAAACAGAAGGAATTCATAGCATTGCGCCAGAAGCCTATGTTGAAGTAAATCCAAAATTGGCTGAAGCAAAGGGTATAAAAGATGGAGAAACGATTAAAATTGCATCACGCCGTGGCGAAATTGCAGTAACTGCTAAGGTAACAGATATTGTAGATGAAAATGTTTTGTTTATTCCTTTCCATTGGGCAAAGAGTGCCAACGTGTTAACCAATGATGAAGATTTAGATAAGTATTGTAAAATACCTGGATTAAAGGTAACTGGTGTGAAGGTTTCTAAAAATTAGTATAAAGTTTTTACTCCCTAAAAAGCTAAAGGATCCTTATGTGACCCTTTAGCTTTTACCTTTTTCTAAGATTTTTTTATTAGCCTCCCCAAGGTTGATTCATATATTCTTGCATTTGACGATCATACTCTTGTTTGAATAGCTGCTCATGTCCTGCCTCCCATGCAGCAAGGGCTTCAAAAAGTTTTTTAGCTTTTGGATCAGTAGCTTCATTGGCAGCCTTTTTATAGAATTCGGCATAATCTCTTTCTATCAAGTAGGCGGTTCTTAAAACGGTTAAATCTGGTGTCATGGATTCTCCTACAGTTTGGTCCAGCATTTCTTTTTCAGCTCTTTCTTCAAATAAATCCTTTTCCCTGCTTAAATCAAAGTCCACATCTTTCACTTCATTATGAGCTTCAATATAGTCCAATTGTTCTTTTATGTAATGATAATGATCCATTTCTACCTCTGCTAGTTTTTCAAACATTTGCTTTGCACTGGCTAAACGCATTTTTTCAGCATTACTCTTAAAAAACTCGTAACCCTGTTTCTCCATTTCCATAGCGTACTTTAATATACCTACTGTGCTCTTCATAATCATCCTCCTAAAAAGTTTAATAAAAATTTAACATGCATTTATAATATCATGTCTTACATCAGTTTCCAACAATGCTGTCATGATATTTGGGTACTATAAATCATACCCAACAACTTATTTATTAAAACAAGAGGAAGAAAAGAAAAAGCTTTTATGTTATACTAAAATAGAGAAAAACAATCACATGTTGGGGGGAGTGGCATGATCTATACAAGACGAGTAACGATAGATAAGATAAAGGAAGAGAATCGAGAAACTTTAGAAGATTTGGTAATTGTTGAATATCCCTTTACTATATTTCTAAATGATGAGGAGTTTATCACATTATTATGTTCTCCTAGAAATTTGGATTATTTAGCTGTTGGTTTTTTAGTATCGGAAGGTATTATTAAGACAAAAGAAGAAATTGAAAGCATTTATATTGATGAAGAGAAGGGGCATGGCTATATAGCGTTAAAGGGAAAGAGACTTTTAGCAGATAAATTATATGGTAAGAGAACTGTAACCACAGGATGTGGCAAGGGTACAGTTTTCTATAATGTATTGGACTCTATAGGAGCACAACCAATAAATCATCTCTTGGAGGTAACAACAGAAGAAATTCTTTCCTTGTCCCGTCAGTTTAACGAAGCCTCTGACTTATTTAAAGAAACCGGTGGGGTACATGCTTGTGGTCTTTGCAGTAGAGATGAGATTCTTTTGTTTCATGAAGATGTAGGCAGGCATAATGCTTTGGACAAAATCATTGGAGAAGCATTTTTAAAAAACATGGACTTAGAAGATAAAATCTTAATAACAACTGGGAGAATTTCTTCTGAGATGATTATTAAAACCAGTAAGAGAAAGATTCCTGTGATTATATCTAGATCAGCACCTACAGATCTTTCTATAAACATTGCCAAATCTTTGAATATTGTTTTAATAGGATTTGCAAGAGGAAGAAGACTGAATATTTACAATGGTGAAAAAAGTATTCCAATTACTTGATAGAAGTGCTATAATATAGTTATGAAGTAGCATAAATAAATATTTCCGAGCTGTTATCGCTAAGGACCTTTGTCTAGGGGAAGCAGCCTATGGGTATGAAGAGAAATCTTTATGCCTCCCGTAAATTGGAAAGGAACTGTTACTAAAATCTAAGGTTAGTTCTTTCTGGACTAGCTTTTTTTATAGGGGTGATAGGATGAAGGATCAGTACAACAGAAAAATTAATTATATGAGAATATCTATTACAGATTTATGTAATTTAAGATGTCTTTACTGTATGCCTGAAAAAGGAGTTGCTAAAAAGAGACATGTAGACATGCTTTCCTTTGAAGAAATCACCGAAATTGCTAAGGTAGCAGCTACATTAGGGGTAGATAAAATAAGGGTTACTGGAGGAGAACCTTTAGTAAAAAAAGGTATTGTTGATTTTATAGGAGGACTATCTAAAATTGATGGTATAAAGGATATTGCTATAACCACCAATGGTATTTTGTTGAAGGAATATGGGAAAGACTTAAAAAAAGCAGGATTAAAAAGAGTCAACATTAGTATAGATTCTCTAAAACCTGAAAAATATGCTGAGATCACTCGAGGTGGTAACGTTAACAAAGTGTTAGATGGTATACAGGAAGTGATTGCATTAGGTATGGCTCCTGTAAAATTAAATGTTGTTGTTATTGGTGGACATAATGAAGATGAAGTAGAGGATTTTGTTAAACTTACACAAAATGATGATATAGAAGTAAGATTTATTGAATTAATGCCTATAGGGGAGGCTGGAAACTGGGCAAAACACCGTTTTGTTTCTAATGAAAAAATAAAGAAAAACATAGGAAACTTAATCCCTCTGGCCCACCATACCTCCAGCCCTGCGAAATATTATAAGTTGCCGGGTGCTAAAGGTAAGGTAGGTTTTATCAACCCTATTAGCAGTCACTTTTGCGGAGAATGCAATAGAATTAGAATGACCAGTGATGGAAAGTTAAAGCCTTGTCTTCACAGTGATGCAGAAATTGATATCATGAATATTGTAAGAAATGATCCTGATAGACTGAAGGAGGTTTTAGCAGAAGCAATGTTCTCTAAGCCACAGCAGCATTATTTGCTGGCGGAAGACTATCAATTAGGGAAAAGAAACATGTCAGAAATAGGAGGTTAATTAAGTTTGGCAAAAGTAAAGGCTATTTTTTATAAGAATGGGGAAGGGGTTTGGAAACAGTATGAAAAAATACAGTTAGAAATTCCCCGGGAAGAAAGAGCAAAAGAAAACATTAGTTTTATTACTACTATAGGCTACGATAAACTACAAAGTGATAAAATAAGAGGCTTCTGTCATCAGCGGTTTAAAGGAAACTTTATCATAGAAGGATTAAATATGCCGGAACTTCTTTTGGATAAGAAAATATCCATAGGTAGTGCTATGATTGAAATAACAGCTATAGGAAAAAAATGTCATACAGGATGTCCTGCCTTAGATGAAGGGGATTTATGCACTTTAAGTAGACATATATTCTTTGGCAAGGTACTAAAGGCAGGAATCATCCACCATCACGATACGATAAAATTCTAGAGTGCAAAATGCATTCTTTTTTTTGCCCATTTGTCCATATGAATATTGAAGAATAGGTTGGAATAGACATAAATAGGGGGGAATGGTATGAAAAAAATAAGAAAAAAGTGGCTGATTACCTGCATTTATATAGTATTGATTCTATTTATTGCTGGAGGTCCCTTGTATTTAATGAAATTTCATCCTAAAGCAGTGGACTATAATGCAACAAAGAAACAGACGGAATGGAGAGGTGTCATAAGTTTTTGGGATTTTCCACGGCTAGATAAAAAGACTGGCACGAATTTTAGATGGATCTATGAAAAAATCCGTGCCTTTGAAAAAGAAAACCCTGGTGTTTATATAGATTTTAAACCTCTGGATTGGGAAAAAGGAGGAATTAAGTTAGATACTGCAATAAAGATGGGAAACCCTCCAGATATATTGCCTATTGGCAGTGACTATAGTATTTTAAGTAAAGAGGTGCTGCAGCCATTAGACCCTTACTTGACGAATGAGGAAATCAATAGTTTTAAAGAGGATGCCATAAAGGCAGTAAGCTATAATGGGCATATATGGGGATTACCTTGGATGCTAAGTACTTATACATTGGTTTTAAACTTGGATTTGTTTCATGAGAAGGGGGTAGAGCCACCGGTTGATGGTAACTGGACTTATGAAGAGTTTATAGAAAAACTACAGCAGTTAACCTATGATAGTAAAGGAAATGGAAAAATAGATCATTTCGGGTTTAATAGTTTTGTACAATCAGGTTATTATAATATATGGGGGATTTTATTAAGTGATGGAGGAGAAGTTATAAATAATGATTTTCAGTATGCTTTTTATGATGAAGCAGCAGTAATGGGTGTGGAAAAGCTGATCCACCTAAAACAAAAATATAATGTAACTCCCGCTGATTTTGGAGAAAATACTTCAAATGCCGCCTGGACTTCTTTTTACAAAGATAAAAATGTTGCTGTGTACCCTGTGGGAACATGGGCCTTGAATGTCTTGGAAAATTTGAAAAATGAAGGAACAGGCTTTGATTATCAGGTAGCTAATTATCCAACAGGAAAACTAGGAAAACCCATCACAATGGCCAGTGGTGTGGGGGCCTATGGCATCTATAAACAGGAAGAATCAAAAAAACTTGAAATGTGTGTGAAGTTCTTAAAATATTTATCTGCTGAAGAACACCAAAAGGAATTGGGACGTCTTGGTGTATTTCCTGTGAAGAAGAAAGTGGATAATATTTATGTAGATGATGCTATGATGACAAAGATCTATGAAAATGTTGAAAATATAAAAATAATCCCACCACATCCTTACTGGAAGGAAATAGATAAGATACTACAAAATGAAATACGTATGGGGATATTGGAAAATAAGTCTCCGCAGCAAGTGATAAATGATGCACAAGAAAAAGTAAACACTTTGCTAAATGCCACTAAAAAGTGATAGTGTTATGCGAATTGACCATAAATGAAAAAAAAGATATACTTTAATAAACTTTATGAGCTTAGGAGTGAATAATTTGGATAAAAATAAATTATACCAGCAATTTTTAACTTTTATGACAAAGGAAAATGTTTTACTAGATGAACCTATGAAAAAACATACCTCCTTTAAAATTGGAGGGCCTGCAGACATATTGCTGACACCTCAGAGTATTGATGAAATCCAGAGAGCTATAGAAGTTTGTAAAGCTGAAGGTGTAGCTTATTTTGTGATGGGCAACGGATCAAATCTTTTGATAAGGGATAAGGGTATACGGAAAGTGGTAATAAAAATAGCTGAAAAATTTAACCATGTGGTGATTGCAGAAGAGAAGGTAACAGCTCAAGCGGGTATATTATTATCCACCTTATCAAAACGAGTGCTTCAAAAAAACTTAAAGGGTTTTGAATTTGCCAGTGGGATTCCTGGTACTTTAGGGGGAGCAGTTACTATGAATGCCGGTGCCTATGGTGGTGAAATGAAAGATGTTATAAAGCATTGTAAAGTTTTAAATGAAGAGGGAGAAATATTAGATTTACCTTGCGAAGTCCTACAGCTAGGCTATAGAACCAGTATCATACAGAAAAAGAATTACATTGTTTTGGAAGTCACAGTACAGTTGGAAAAAGGACAGTATGACGAGATTAAAGCTGTTATAGATGACTTAACGGAAAAGCGAACAACAAAACAGCCATTACATTTTCCAAGTGCTGGCAGTACTTTTAAAAGGCCTCAAGGGTATTTTGCAGGAAAGTTGATACAGGATGCTGGACTAAAGGGAGCACGGGTAGGTGATGCACAAGTATCGGAACTACACTCAGGTTTTATAGTAAATGTAGGTGATGCTACAGCAGAGGATGTACTAAATTTAATTGCTCTTGTACAAAAAAACGTCCTTGAAAAGTTTGATGTTGTGTTGGAGCCGGAGGTTCGTATTGTAGGTGAAGAATAACTTATAAATACAAAAGAGGAGTTCGATTAAAATGAAATTTGTTATTATAACTGGTATGTCGGGAGCAGGAAAGAGTCAAGCGGTGAAATGTATGGAGGACTTAGGGTTTTATTGTGTTGACAATTTGCCCCCTGCTTTAATTTCTAAGTTTGTGGAACTATGCTTACAGTCCCATGGAGATATACAAAAAGTAGCTTTAGTGATTGACATTCGTGGAGGAATGTTTTTCGATGATTTATTTGCAAGTCTTGATGAGTTGAAAGAATTACAGTATCACTACGAGATTCTGTTTTTAGACGCTAATGATGCTATTTTAATTAAAAGATTTAAGGAAACCCGTCGTAACCATCCTCTTGCCTTTAATGAAAGTATTGTAGAAGGCATCAACAAAGAAAGAGAAATACTTAAGAAACTAAAAATGATGGCTACCAATATTATTGATACAACAAGAATGACCCCCGGACAGCTAAAGGAAGAATTAAGAAATATTTATCTTGAAGGAAATAAAACAGATAACCTGATTATTTATATAACATCCTTTGGCTTTAAACATGGTATTCCTTTAGATTCTGACCTGGTTTTTGATGTGCGTTTTCTGCCGAATCCCTACTATGTAGAGGAATTGCGGGATTTTACGGGGAAAGATCTAAAAGTTAGGGAATATGTAATGAATTCTTCTGTAAGTGTAGCGTTTTCCAATAAACTTTTTGAGTTAACAGATTTTCTTATACCTCACTATATAAAAGAAGGAAAAAATCAGTTGGTGATTTCTATTGGGTGTACTGGTGGAAAGCATAGGTCTGTGACAATAGCCTATGTATTGTATCATAAATTAAAGGAAAAAGGGTATCGGGCGATTTTGACCCATAGAGATGATACATTGGGGGAAAGGAAATAAGATTAAATGAAGGCTATCTATTGGTTAAAACCAGGACTACAAATAAAAAGATGGATTGTATTAGGTTTGATAGGTGTGCTGTTAGTAGCTTTTTCTCTTTCTTACTTTTTTGCTGCTATTGCTATTAAAGTACATAGTGGTTTGCGGTTTTTTATAGGACTGGTAGGATTTTTTTTGGTTTATCGTGCATTTTATTGTGGTCTAAAATCAATGTTTGAGGATATTCATAGCATCAATAGCAATTTATCCAAAGTCAAAATGAATAAAAAAATTTACGATAAAAAACTTTTATCCAGGGGACCCAGGATTGTTGTAATAGGAGGAGGTACAGGGTTATCCATACTGCTTCGTGGTCTAAAATTATTTACTTCCAATATTACAGCTGTTGTAACAGTGGCAGATGATGGAGGAGGCTCTGGAAAACTGCGGGAGGATTTGGGTATGCTCCCCCCAGGAGATATACGAAACTGCATTTTAGCTTTGGCAGAGATGGAACCAACGATGGAGCAACTTCTTCAGTATCGATTTCAAGAAGGCGCTTTAAAAGGACAAAGTTTTGGAAATTTATTAATTGCCTCTATGAATGGAATCAGCAGTAATTTTGAAGAAGCCATTAAAAAGATTAGTGAAGTATTGGCGGTGACAGGTAAGGTCTACCCTGTTACTTTAGAAAATATTATTTTATACGGCGTGCTAAAGAATGGAAAGGTAATTAAAGGAGAATCTAATATCCCTGAAAAAAGTATAGAAGAAAACAGTGGGGTTGATAGGGTTTTTATAAAGCCGAAAGAGGCAGAAGGTCTAAAGGAAGTGGTAGAAGCTATTGCCATAGCAGATATTATCGTATTAGGGCCTGGGAGCCTTTATACCAGCATTTTACCTAATTTATTAGTGAAAAATATTACTGAAGCTATATCGAAATCTAAGAATAGAACGGTATATATCTCTAACATGATGACACAGCCGGGAGAGACAGATGGCTACTCTGTTGGGAACCATGTAGATGCAATTTTAGAGCATTGTCCTAAATTGAAAATAGATTATGTAATAGCAAATAATGGTGAAATTTTTGAAGGTGCTTACTATAAATATCAGCAGGAGGGGGCCAATATAGTAAAAGTAACAGAAAAGGATAGAGAAAATTTAAAAAATAAAGGGATAAAATTTATTGAAGAAAATCTTGTGGAGATTAAAAAGGATTATGTACGGCATAATGCTACACAACTGTCTAAAATTATTGTTGATTTAGCCAGCGGTAAAGAAAAAAGAAATTGGGGAACTTGGAAAAACTATAGATAGAAAGAATAATCTGCCTCAATGTTTTTAAAAGACAAATTATCCTAGAAGAAGGGAGGTTTGTCTTTTGTTGTTTCATGAGTTTCTCATTGAAATAAATAATTGAATATGGTAATTTATTATTATAATATTTCACAAAAAATTATTAAATAATAGACATAATAGAGGACTTCATAATAGATCAATGGTCATAAAGATTAAAGGAGTTGAAGTTGTGAGAGAGGAAATCAGCGCTGGTGGTGTGGTGATCTTTGGTAATGCTATATTGTTATTAAAAAAATATAACGGAGATTGGGTGTTGCCAAAGGGAAAGGTGGAGTGTTTTGAGACAATTCAAGAAGCAGCTGTGCGGGAGGTACACGAGGAAGCATCCGTAAAAGTAGAGGTATTGAAGTATTTAGGAGAAATTCATTATACATTTAAAAATAGCTGGGAGGATAATGATCTTATCAATAAAACAGTTCACTGGTTTTTGATGCAGGCAAAGCACATTCACTGTATTCCTCTTAAGGAAGAGGGGTTTATTGATGCAAAATTTATTCATATTAACCGGGCTCCAGATTTAGCAAAGTATGATGATGAAAAAGAAATCATCCAAAAGGCTATCCGTGAAATTAAGAAGACCTCACAAAGAAAGTGAGGTCTTATCCATAGGTAAATTATTTTGATTGAAAAGTTGTGCAAAGTGCTTCATTAGAAGAGTTAGCCATATCTGTATTACCTTTTGCATTTACCTCTAATTTGGGAGCAAAACAATAATCTGTTTCGTTAAATCTACAATTATGCACATGGCACATTACTTCCATTTTGGGATGCTGTTTCATTTGCCAATACACCTCCAGAAATAATATAAATTACTCATTACTATTTTGTACAGTTATTTTAAAATTATAATACTTAATTTTGGAAATACTAAATAATAAGATAAAAGGTTGTGATACGATGTCATTTTCAGCAAATACAAAATCAGAGCTAGCGAGAATTTTTCCTGAGGAACACTGTTGTAAATTAGCAGAGTTAGCAGCTTTAATTAGGATGAGCGGAACTTTACAATTGACAGGTCTAAAAAAAATTAATCTAAGAATCAATACAGAAAATCCATCAACCGCTAGAAAGATATTTAAATATATAAAAAAACTATTTGAAATACACACAGAAGTGATGATTAGGCGAAATTCACGCCTTAAGAAAAATAACTACTATATGATGATGATTAGCCATGCTATGGGAAGTGTAGCTATTTTAAAAAAAGTAGGTATATTAAAGGAGGACAATCGTTCCTTTGATATCACCTATGAAGTACCTATGGAGCTTTTAACAAAACCTTGTTGCAAAAGGGCTTATTTAAGGGGGGCTTTTTTAGGAGGAGGTTCTATCAGCGCACCAGAAAAAACCTATCACTTAGAGTTTGTTACCAATAGCCTGCAGCATAGCGAAAATCTTAAGGATTTAATTAATGAATTTAATTTAAATGCTAAAACAGTAGAACGAAAAGGAAGCTATGTAGTTTATATTAAAGAAGGTGATCAGGTGGTGGATGTTTTAAATATAATAGGAGCGCATAAGGCCCTCTTGGATTTAGAGAACATTAGGATTTACAAACAAATGAGGAATGATATCAATAGAATTGTCAATTGTGAAACTGCTAACCTAAGTAAAACTGTCAATGCTTCTATGAGACAAATTGAGAATATCGAATATATAAGAGACACGATAGGCATTCATGGATTACCGGAAGGCTTAAGAGAAATTGCTGAATTGCGTTTAAATTACCAAGAGGCCAGTCTAAAAGAACTAGGACAGATGGTTAACCCTGCTATTGGAAAGTCTGGGGTGAACCACCGACTTAGAAAAATTGAAGAAATTGCCAAAAGATTACAAATGAAAAAACAGTGACCTTTTCCCAGCAAACTAGAAGATCGGAGAGTCAGGTGGCGTAGTGCCTTAATCCAATAAAATATTTGATAAAAACAAAATAGGAAAATAGTACTAAATCACAAAAAAAATTCTTACTAATATTACACAATTAGTAGGAATTTTCTTTTTTTTGTAGAAAGTAATCTAAATAAAGTAATTGGATAAATTTAACTACGAAGAAAGGGGTAAGGCTGTGATTAGACTAGATACTTCTGCAGCAGCACCTGGCATGACTTTAGCGAAATCAGTCTATACGAAAGAGGGAAGGTTGTTAATAGATAAAGGAATAGAATTAAAGGAGTTTTATATAGAAAAACTTAAAAAGTATAATATAGATCATCTTTATATAAACTGGAACAAAGAGATTACCCCAGAAATACAAAAGATTATTACGATAGAAACAAAAGGAGCCGTCTTAGCAGCAATAAAAGATACAATGATGAATATCCACATAAAAAAAGAAATAGATATGCAAAAACTACTAACTGTGGTTACTCAGATGATTGAAGAATTGATGAATCAAGGGAGTATTCTTTTAAATTTAACAGATATAAGAAGTATTGATGAATATACTTTTGGTCACTGTGTGAATGTATGTGTGCTATCCTTAATGATGGGGATAGCTTTAAGTTATAAAAAAGAAGACCTACAGACTTTAGGCATGGGAGCTTTATTACATGATATAGGAAAAATAGGAGTAAAAAATGAGATTTTAACAAAGCCTGATGTTTTAACAACCGTAGAATATGAAGAAATAAAAAAGCACACATCTTTTGGCTATGGGTTAGTAAAACATATGAAGGAAGTTAAACAAGAAATCTCATGGGTTATTCGGGATCATCATGAACGCTATGATGGGAGAGGATATCCCAATGGACTTTTTGGAAAACAAATACACGAATTTCCGCGAATTGTAGCCATCTGTGATGTGTATGATGCATTAACCTCTAATAGAGTTTACAGAAAGGGCATACCTCCCCATGATGCTATTGAATACTTAATCACTATGGGAAATCATCAATTTGACTATGATTTAGTAAAAATATTTTTAAAGTATATTTCTATTTATCCTGTAGGAACTTTCGTAAAGTTGCAATCTGGCGAAGAAGGCGTTGTAATAAACACCTACGAAGATTGGCCTACAAGACCCGTAATAAGAGTAGTGAAGGATGCTTCTGGTAATTTAATAAAACTTACGAAAAATATTGACTTAACGAAACAATTAAATAATGGTATTGTGGATATACTAAAAGCAGTATAAGGAATCATGTCTGACAATTGTCAGGCTTTTTTTTATGTAAAATTACAAAAATTAGACGTTATAGCGACGAAAGATCAATATAATTTTAATTAAGGAGAAAATAATAGCTAGAAGGAGTGTGTTGATATGATTACGAATAGGAATATATTTGATGCAATGACCATCAAACTAGATAATACTTTGCCAGAATATCCTAAATTTGTAGAGGGTATTCGTCGGGCGCCTGATAGAGGCTTTAAACTTACAGCAACACAGACTGAAATAGCTTTAAAAAATGCCCTTCGTTATGTTCCTGAAGAGCTACACGAAGTGCTGGCACCAGAGTTCTTAGAGGAATTGATGACACAAGGAAGGATCTATGGTTATCGCTATAGGCCTCAGGGAAATATAAAAGCAAAGGCTATTGATAAATACCAAGGGAATTGTATCGAAGGAAAAGCTTTTCAAGTAATGATGGATAATAACCTAGACTTTGATATTGCCCTTTACCCCTATGAATTAGTGACCTATGGAGAGACGGGGAAGGTATGTCAAAATTGGATGCAGTATCAATTGATTAAAAAATATCTTCAGGTGATGACCAATGAACAAACATTAGTGATTGAATCCGGGCACCCACTAGGACTATTTAAATCAAAGGTAGATGCGCCAAGAGTCATTATTACCAATGCTTTGATGGTGGGTATGTTTGATAATTTAAAAGACTGGGATATTGCAGAACAAATGGGTGTTGCTAACTATGGTCAAATGACAGCTGGAGGATGGATGTATATAGGGCCTCAGGGAATTGTTCATGGCACTTTCAACACCTTACTAAATGCTGGCAGGCTTAAATTAGGTTTAAGGCAAGATGAGGATTTAAGAGGAGTGTTGTTTGTAACATCTGGTCTTGGTGGTATGAGTGGTGCACAGCCTAAAGCTGTAGAAATTGCTAATGGTGTAGGCATTATTGCTGAAGTAGATTATTCTAGGATTCAGACTAGATATGAACAAGGTTGGGTAAGGGAGGTTTCAGCAGACTTAAAAGAGGTATTTGATATTGCCAGGAAATATATAGAGAAAAGGGAGGCAATTTCTATCGCCTACCATGGAAATATCGTTGACTTATTACAATATGCTGTAGACAACCAAATAAAAATTGACTTACTTTCTGACCAAACCTCCTGTCATGCGGTTTATGAAGGAGGCTATTGTCCAAAAGGCTTAAGCTTTGATGAAAGAACAGCTATGCTAAAGAGGGATAGGGAAAAATTCAAACAATTGGTAGACAAAACCTTAAAAGAACACTTTTACTTAATTAAAACATTGGTGGAAAGAGGCACCTATTTCTTTGATTATGGCAATGCTTTTATGAAGTCTGTCTATGATGCAGGTGTAAAGGAAATTTCTAAAAATGGCAGAGATGAAAAGGAAGGCTTTATCTTCCCTTCTTATGTAGAGGATATCATGGGACCTGAGCTGTTTGATTATGGCTATGGACCCTTTAGATGGGTCTGCTTAAGCGGGAAACATGAGGATTTGATGAAAACGGATAAAGCTGCTATGGACCTAATTGATCCTAATAGAAGGGGACAAGATAGAGATAATTATGTATGGATTCGGGATGCGGAAAAAAACAAAATGGTGGTTGGAACCCAGGCAAGAATCTTATACCAGGATGCTATGGGCAGAACAAGAATTGCTCTGAAATTTAATGATATGGTAAGAAATGGTGAGGTAGGACCCATCATGCTAGGAAGAGATCACCATGATGTAAGTGGCACGGATTCTCCCTTTAGAGAAACCTCCAACATCAAAGATGGCAGCAATGTTATGGCAGACATGGCTACCCAATGTTTTGCAGGAAATGCAGCTAGAGGCATGAGCTTGGTTGCTCTTCATAATGGAGGCGGTGTAGGAATTGGAAAGTCTATCAATGGCGGATTTGGTATGGTACTAGATGGCAGTGATAGGGTAGATGCTATATTAAAATCTGCAATGCCTTGGGATGTGATGGGTGGGGTTGCAAGAAGAGCATGGGCTAGAAATGAAAATTCTATTACAACCAGTATAGAATACAATCAAGAAAATGCTGCAACGGATCACATAACTTTGCCCTTTATTCCTAAAGAAGATTTGGTAAAGGGTTTAGTGGAAAAGGCTTTTAAAAATAAAACAACCATGTAATGAGAGGTGGAAATTCTATCATGAGTCAAAAGAAAAAAATTGTTCAATGTGTACCGAATTTTAGTGAAGGTAGAGATTTAGAAAAAATAGAGAAAATTGTTCATGTCTTTAGAGGAAAAGAGGGAGTAAAGTTACTGGACTATAGCAGGGATGAAGATCATAATAGAGCAGTAGTAACTGTAGTGGGAGAACCTGAAGCATTAAAAAAGGCAGTAGTAGAAGCCATAGGTAAGGCGATAGATGTGATCGATATGAACAAGCATCAAGGGCAGCATCCTAGAATGGGTGCAGTAGATGTTGTTCCCTTTATCCCTATTAAAAATATAAGCATGACAGAGGCAGTGGAACTGGCAAAAGAAGTGGCAAAGGAAGTCTCTGAAAAGTATGACCTCCCCATCTATTTATATGAAAAAGCTGCTTCAACACCTGAAAGAGAAAACCTAGCGCAAGTTAGAAAAGGCCAGTTTGAAGGTATGGCAGAAAAGGTAAAACAGCCAGATTGGCATCCTGATTTTGGGTCAAAGGAAATTCATCCTACTGCTGGTGTTACTGCTATAGGGGCAAGGATGCCTTTAGTAGCCTATAACGTAAATTTAGATACAAATAAATTAGAAATTGCTGATAAAATTGCAAAGAATGTAAGGCATATGAGTGGTGGTTTTAGGTACTGTAAAGGAATCGGTGTAGAGTTAAAGGATCGAGGAATTGTCCAGGTTTCTATGAATATGACGGATTACACCAAAACCGCCTTATATAGAGCCTTTGAATTGATTAGAATAGAAGCGAAGAGATATGGTGTCAATGTAGTGGGAAGTGAAATTATTGGTTCAGTTCCCATGGAAGCACTTATAGATACAGCTGCTTACTATTTGGGTTTAGAAGATTTTTCTATGGAGCAGGTGTTGGAAGCTAGATTGATGGAGTGATGATGATGAAAAAAGGAAATTTATTGATTAAAAATGCTGCGGAGCTTGTGACCTGCAGTGGTTTTGAAGCAAAAAAAGGAAAAGCAATGTCTGATCTTCATATGATTTTTGATGGGGCTGTTGTTGTCGAAGAGGGAATGATCAAAGCAGTTGGAAAAACAGAAGAAATCCTTGGGCAATACCCTGAAGAAAACTATGAAGTCATCGATGCTAGCGGTAAGGCAGTACTGCCGGGTTTTGTTGATTCCCATACCCACTTTCTCTTTGGTGGCTATAGGGCAGAGGAATTTTCTTGGAGACTTCGTGGAGATAGTTATATGGAGATTATGGAGCGTGGTGGAGGCATCCTCAGCAGCGTAAAGGCTACAAAGGCAGCTACAAGGGAGGAACTATTTACAAGCGCTATGAAGCGGCTGGACAGTATGCTGTCTTTTGGGGTAACTACAGTGGAGGGTAAAAGTGGTTACGGCCTAGACTATGCTACAGAAATAAAACAGCTGGAGGTTATGAAGGAAGTAAACGCTGCACATCCTATTGATGTGGTGAGTACCTTTTTAGGTGCCCATGCAGTTCCTAAAGAATATAAAGGAAAAGAAGATGATCTCATAGATTTTTTTATTGAAAAAGTGATGCCGGAGGTAGCCGAAAGAAGACTAGCAGAATTCTGTGATATTTTTTGTGAGAAAAACGTGTTTTCTATAGAGCAATCTAGGAGACTGTTGACAAAAGCAAAAGAAATGGGCTTTAAGATAAAGCTCCATGCGGATGAAATTGTATCATTAGGAGGAGCAGAATTGGCGGCAGAGCTAGGTGCTATTTCTGCAGATCATCTGTTGCAGGCTTCTGATAAAGGAATAGAAGATATGGCAAAGACTGGCGTCATAGCTACATTATTGCCTGGAACTGCCTTTAGTTTAAAAGAGAAATTTGCCAGGGGTAGATATATGATTGATCAAAATTGCGCCGTAGCTTTAGCAACCGATTTAAACCCAGGTAGCTGTTTCACCGAGTCTATTCCGCTGATTTTTGCCTTAGCTACATTATATATGGGAATTACAACAGAAGAGGCAATCACTGCCTTAACCATCAATGGTGCAGCTGCAGTGGATAAAGCAGATAAAGTTGGTAGCATAGATGTAGGAAAGCAGGGGGATTTGATTCTTCTAGAGTTTCCCTCCTATAAATATATACCTTATCATATTGGTGTAAGTACAGTAGAAAAGGTAATTAAAGATGGCATTGTTGTTTTTCATAAGATATAAAGTTTTTGAAAGGGGAGAAAAAAATGTTAACGGATTTAACCGTAAAGGATTTTTTGCAAAAAACCGCCTCCAATGATCCAGTACCAGGAGGAGGAAGTGTGGCGGCTTTGAGTGCTGCTACGGCTGCCGCTTTAACAGAAATGGTGGCAAACTTAACCATAGGAAGAAAAAAATATGTAGAAGTAGAAGAAGAAATGAAAGAAGTGGTAAAAAATGTTCTTCAGGTTAGAAAGGAACTTATACAGGACATTGATAGGGATTCAGATGCTTATAATGAAGTAATGGCTGCCTTTAAACTCCCTAAAGAAACGGAGGAAGAGGTCCGCAGCAGAAAAGCTGCTATTGAAGAAGCAACGAAAAAAGCAGCTTTAGTACCGTTATCGGTAGCACAAAAAGCATTTGTGATGATGGAGGCTGTTGAAAAGGTAGTTACAAAAGGTAATCAAAACGCTGTTACCGATGGGGCTGTGGCAGCAATGATGACAAGAACTGCTGTGCTTTCAGCTCTATATAATGTAAAAATTAATCTAGGATCTATTCAAGATACTGGATTTGTAGAGGAAGTTTCTTTAAAGGTGAGGGAAATAGAAACAAAGATAGAAGCATTAGAAAAAAATATTTTAGCACATGTAAATTTATAGAGCAATTTAAGGGAAAATATGACAGAGGCAAATCTTTGTCATATTTTTTTTTATCCATTATAATAAAAGTAGCCTGGATAAAGAAAAAAGTAATATTAGTTTTTAAAATTTATTATAGATGCGCGCTTCTAAAGTTAAATTTTGATATACACGGTCTACGGTTTCGCCCCAAAACCTTGGGCTGCAAATGTAGCCCTTAATATATTAAAATTTAAGGGGGCGCATCTATAATATAGAACTTTAAAAATCTTATAGATGAAGGTGGAAGAAGGATGGATTGTATTTACTTGCAACTTTTTAATACCCCTGCTATTTTTAAGAACAATACAAGAATTTTCTTACCCTTTAAAAAAGCAGAAGCTTTGTTTTACTACTTAGTTGTACATCAACGGGCCACACGGGAGGAACTGGTGCATCTTTTGTGGGGCGAAATAGACGAGGAGACGGCTAAGAAAAATTTAAGGAATGCAATGTATAAGATTAGGAAGGCTTTTGACTTAAATATTGTTATTTCTCCCCAAAGGGCGATTGTTATGATAAATCCTGACATAAAAATAGAAAGCGATTTAGAAATATTTATTACAGGTAGAGATAAGGGGATAGGGGTTTATACTGGTGAATTTCTCCAAGGCTTCCATGTGAGGGATGGGGGAGCCTTTGAGAACTGGATGTCTACAACAAGGGAATATTATAGAGAGATGTATATCGCAAGACTTCAGGAAAAACTACATCGGTTTTTAGATAAAAAAGATGAAAAAATGGTGGAATATTATGCTAAGCTATTGATTCAGGTGGATCCTTTTGATGAAAAAACCTATCGCATATTGATGAGGCTTTATAGTGACCAAGGTGCTTATAGTAAAGCAATAGATCTTTATAGTCGACTACAACAAGTATTACAACAGGAACTGGGAATTACACCAGATAGAAGAACAAAAGAACTACTGAAAGATATTTTTCCCAATAGAGGGGATAAGGAAACAAAGAATAAAGAAAAACCGCAAGAGTTTTTTTATGGAAGAAAAAAAGAGGTGAAAAGATTAGAAAATAACTATAGAAGTTTTATCAAGGAAGGTTGTTACAGTTCGTGTTTTATCGTAGGGGAAGCAGGAATTGGAAAAACCACATTAAAAAATCAGCTCTTAAAAATCGTGGCAAAAGAGGAACTATATCTATTAGAAACCAATTGCTATCAAGCAGAGGAAAAGTATTTCTTGAAACCTTGGAATGCTATCTTTTCTTTGCTGTCAGAAAAAATTTTAAAAGATAACATAGAACTTCCTCCCCTTTGGAAGGATATTCTTATTTCTGTCTTTCCTGGATTTGCAACCGAAGGGACTGCATCTACTATAAACTTCCTAGAGGAAGGAAGTCTTTTTAACTATAGAGTTGTGGAAGATGCTGTACTGGGGCTTTTTAAAAGAATTAGTAGTAGAAGAAAAATAATCGTTGTTTTTGAAGATCTGCAATGGATAGATAGTATGAGTTTATCCCTTTTGAGTAGCCTTTTGCAACAGGATCAAGGAAAAAACCTGTTGTTTGTAGGGACTTGTAGAGATGGATATGATAAAAGAATCGATAAATTTATGGTAAAAATAAGAAAATACCACCCTATGGAAGAAATACCGATAGGAAGATTTACCTTCCAAGAAGTAGGCGATTTTATACATAAAACATTACCTGATCTTTCAATGAAGGGTAATTTAGTAGAAGAAATATATGAGGAAACAGAGGGAAATACTTTTTTTATCATAGAATATCTCCAATCTCTTAGAAAAAATAATGATTTTGAGAAAATTACCCCTAAAATGCAAGATATTTTAAAAAGCAGATTTTTAGAGGTTTCTGAGGAGGGGAAAAAGGTATTAAATATTATTTCTCTTTTTTTTGATAAGGTTTCACTAGAACTACTAACGACGTTAATGAATAAAGATGAACTGCAAGTGATGCAGATGATAGAAGAGCTGCAAAACAAAAACATTGTAAAGGCATTAGAGAAAGGGCATGAAATCACTTTTCAATTTACCCACCTTAAATTAAGGGAATTCATCTATTTCCAGCAATCTTCAGCTATGAGGAAGGTGCTACATAATAAAGTAGGGAATATACTGGAAAGTCAGTTAAGACATAATAAAGTAGACGTACTAAATTATTCTAGACTGATTTATCACTTTTCCCATGCTGGTAATCAGTTCAAAACCTTAAAGTATAGTATAAAAAATATTAATGCCCACTTAGATTTTAGTTATGAAGTATTCCCTACATCCAATGAGGTAAATGAACAAAAAAAAGAGGGATTTTTTGGCACAGAAAAAGAGCTGCTTCAATCTCTTAAGGCGATGGAGGAGGAGTTAGAAGAAATAAAGAAGTATCATTTTTCTTGGGAGGAAATGGTAAAGCTACAGATAGAATTTTTGTACATAAGAGGTAGATATGCCATAAGAGAAGGTGCCTACAAGGAGGCGATTGTTTATATACAGCAAATGATAGAAGCATCAAAAACAATCAAAGCCCATGCGTATTGTTTAAAGGGTTATAAGCAGATGATCTATTATTGCATACAAGCTCATAAAGTAGAAGAAATGACCTTCTATGTAGAAGAGGCTTTACTATTGGCAAGGACCTGCAGAGAGCAAAAGGAAATAGGGATTGCCTTAAGGTTAAAGGGATTAAATAAAATCATGATGGGAAGGTATGTAGAAGCAGAAGAGGTGTTAAAGGCCTCTATAAAAATATTTGATGAAATTACCAAAATTGATAATAAATATATCATCAATATTGCAGCGGCTTACAACTATATGGGGGAGATAAGAAGATATACAATGAAATTTTCCAGTGCTTTAAATTACTATGATAAAGCGATAGCTATTTGTGAAGAAAACAAAGTCCTCAAGGGATTAACCCAATTCAACACCAATGCAGGACAAGCTGCTTTAGAAATGGGAGATTATCAAAGGGCAAAGGAATATTTGCAAAGAGCTATTTCTTTATATCAGCAAATAGAGGTGTTTTGGGGACGTTCTATCGCTGAAGGATATATGGCATTATTATTGGTTTCAGAAGGCAGATATAAAGAGGCGTTGGCTTATCTAAAAACAGCTGAGGTTTATGCTGAAAAGCTGAAAAGTCCCTATGAACTGGGGATACTATACAGAGTGAAGACAGAAATAAAAGCAAAATTTGGAAAAAACAGCACGTTGAAAGAGATATTTGATGATTATTTAAGCTTGAATATAGAGGAATATTGCAAAAGAGGAATAGCTTTATTGGGAGAAGTAAAGACTAGCTACGAAAAAGAGATTCTGAAGGTTTTTATAAAGGATGCTAAGTAGAAAAGATAAAAGTAATCTTATGTTTATCCTTCGGTGCATTGCTAAAGCCCCCACCTCTAAGCGTTAGCGCAGGTGGGATTTTTAAATCAGGTGGAGTAGACGCTCCACCTGATTCCCTGATGTTTTAGCTTGCTGGAACGAGTTCACTTAACAAAAATATTTTGAAAATTATAAAAAACCCTTTGCAGAGATATTGACAGGATAGAAATGTCTGCTATAATTATAAGTATATACAAATATATTACATGTATATACAAGTGGTTGATGGATATTTTAAATAAAGGTGGGAATCTAAATGATTATTATTGGGGAAAAAATTAATGGAACCATTCCAAGTGTGAAGAAAGCTATTGAAGCTAAGGATGAAGCGTTTATTCGTGACCTTGCTGTAAAGCAGGTAGATGCGGGGGCTGACTATATTGACGTGTGTGCAAGTACTGCTCCTGAGTTTGAGGTTGAGACATTGAAATGGTTAATGGATATCGTTCAAGATGCTGTTAGTAAACCATTAAGCATTGATAGTCCAAATGCAAAAACAATTGAGGCTGTGCTAAAATATGCGAAAAAGCCGGGGCTTATTAACTCCGTATCTGAGGAAGGCGAAAAGTGTGAAGTGATCTATCCATTGATTCAGGGAACAGAGTGGCAAGTAATTGGATTGACCTGCGACAATAGGGGAATTCCTTCAGACGTTCAAACAAGGGTGGATATAACAAAAATATTGGTTGAAAAGGCACAAAAATATGACATTGCACCAGATAGAATTCATATTGATCCTCTAGTAATGGCTCTTTCAACAGATAATGCATCTTTGTTAAGTTTTGTAGAAACAACAAAAACAATTAAGGCAATGTATCCTACAATTAAAGTAACTTCAGGATTAAGTAATATTTCTTTCGGAATGCCCTTAAGGAAAGTTGTTAACCAAAACTTTTTAACCATTGCATCTTATGTAGGAATGGACTCTGCTATTATGGATCCATGCAACAGAGACATGATGGCTTCATTACTTGCAACGGAGGCGCTGTTGGGTAAAGACAAGCATTGTAGAAAGTACTCCAATGCCTATAGAAAAAATAAAATTGGACCTATTAAGGAATAGTTGCAGTAATTGGAAAAACAGAGAAAAATATAAATAACTGAAAACGTATTCAACTACCTTGTATATTAGAGAATGTTTGATGATAATAAATGCTTTAAGAGAAATAGACAATCCAAATAGAAAATTTAAGGGGGAATTTTAAATGGCAGATTTAGCAATGGATTTAAGTGTATTAACACAGGCGGTAGGAGATCTTGACGAGGATCAAGTACTAGAAATGTTAAATGAATTTGTAGAAACAAATCCAAGTGAGGAAGATGCACAAAAGGTAGTAAATGCATGTCAGCAGGGGATGGCAATTGTAGGAGACTTGTTTGATAAAGGTGAGTACTTTGTTGGGGATTTAATTTTTGCAGGAGAATTATTAACAAGTGCTATTGAAACATTAAAGCCGGTAATTGGTTCAGGAAGCACAGAAAAAGTAGGAAAAATCGTTCTAGGAACAGTAGAGGGTGACCTACATGATATCGGTAAGAATATTTTTAGAAGTATGTCAGAGGCGGCAGGTTTTGAAGTATATGATATCGGCATTGACCAGTCAGCAGATGCGTTTTTAGAGAAAATCAAAGAGGTAAAGCCACAGATCGTAGGCATGAGCGGTGTACTTACTTTAGCCATTGATTCAATGAAAAATATTATAGATGAAATGAAAAGTCAAGGAGTCAGGGATGATGTAAAGATCATCATCGGGGGTAACCCTGTAACAAAAGAGGCTTGTGAGCATGTTGGGGCAGATGCTTTTACTACGAATGCAGCGGAAGGTGTAAAAATTTGTCAAGGCTGGGTGAACTAGTATGACAGATGTTAAAGCATTGCAGCAAGAGAGGATACAGTTATTTACAGACTTATATGATGGGAAAATCCCTAAAAGAGTACCCATCAATGCTAGTTTTTCTATCGAGTTTGCAATACAGTATGCACAGAAAGATCTAGGAGAATTACAGTGGAATACGCCTTTACTTGAAGAGGCATTCGATAAGGTAGGACAGGACTTCTTTACTGATTACAATCCCTGTGGCCTTTCATTAAGAAATCCCCTCCATTATCAGCTTTTAGGGGCAAGAAACTTTGTAATGAGCTCCAGTGGTTTTATGCAGCATCCAGAGGTTCATGGTTTAGAGGCAGAAGAATATGATGAGTTTATTGCCTCACCTTATGATTGCATTATGGAAAAGGTTTTACCTAGAATCTACAAGGAATTGGATACCAACCCTTCTCAAAGATCTATTGTATTTGCAAAGGCTTTTAAAGCTTACTACGATGAAATATTGAGTGGTGTAGCTACGGCACAAAGAGTAAATGACAAATTTGGTTATTCTCCTATAGGAGGAATAGATGTATTAACAGAAGCTCCTTTTGACTTTGTGGCAGATCAACTAAGAGGTTTTAAGGGCATTACGGGAGACCTTAGAAGATGTTCTGATAAAGTTTTAGCAGCTGTTGAAGCAGTTACACCTTTGATGATCAAGGCAGGCGTATCACCAAAGGGTCCAAGCAAGTATGGAAATACCTTTATTCCACTACATATGGCCCCTTATATACGTCCAAAGGATTTTGAAAAGTTTTATTGGCCAAGCTTTAAGAAATTGGTGGATGAATTAACAGCTATGGGTTATCCATGTATGCTATTTGTTGAGCATGATTGGATGCGTTACATTGACTATCTATACGAACTTCCTGAAAACACAAGAATGTGGTTTGAATACGGAGATCCTCAGCTTGTAAAAGACAAATTGGGCAAAAAACATATTATATCAGGCTTCTACCCAATCACATTGTTAAAAACAGGAACAAAACAACAGTGTATTGATAAGGCAAAGGAATTAGTTGATATTCTTGCACCAGGAGGCAAATATAACTTTGGTTTTGATAAAGGTATCATCACTGCCGACAGTGTTAATGCAGAAAATCTTCAGGCAGTTTTACAATACGTAGGAGAAAATGCTAATTACTAGAAGGAGGGTGCTGTATGGATACAAAATATTATAAAACATGGGAAGAGTACAGGGCAGAACATCCAGAAATGGAAGAAAGACTTGAAGGAGTAATGGCGCCTAAAATACAAACCTATGAAGAAATGATGTTTAGTTTTGTTATGGGTTTATTAATGTAAAATTCAGAAGAAAAGTAGGAAAGAAAGCTGCAATTTTATAAAAAAGAAAATTGCAGCTACTTTTTTGCATTCGACATTTTTTTGAAAATTTTTAAAAGGTATACAGATATAATAGTCAGATATATTGACAGAAAAAAAATGTCTGATATAATTAAAATATATACAGCTATAATACATGTATATACATGTAGAAATTTTAACTCTTGTAAAAATTCCATAGGAAATTTTGGGACAAAATTTTATAGAATTCTTAAAGAAATTTATATGTAAACGTATTCAATAAAGGTTCTTTGTTAAATAGGTAAAAGATGTAGTATGAAGTTCCTAATCACGTCAGTGATTTAGAGAATATATATTGTTTAATAGGATAAAGGGGGAATTTTAAATGGCAGATTTAGCAATGGATTTAAGTGTATTAACACAGGCGGTAGGAGATCTTGACGAGGATCAAGTACTAGAAATGTTAAATGAATTTGTAGAAACAAATCCAAGTGAGGAAGATGCACAAAAGGTAGTAAATGCATGTCAGCGGGGGATGGCAATTGTAGGAGACTTGTTTGATAAAGGTGAGTACTTTGTTGGGGATTTAATTTTTGCAGGAGAATTATTAACAAGTGCTATTGAAACATTAAAGCCGGTAATTGGTTCAGGAAGTACAGAAAAAGTAGGAAAAATCGTTCTAGGAACAGTAGAGGGTGACCTACATGATATCGGTAAGAATATTTTTAGAAGTATGTCAGAGGCGGCAGGTTTTGAAGTATATGATATCGGCATTGACCAGTCAGCAGATGCGTTTTTAGAGAAAATCAAAGAGGTAAAGCCACAGATCGTAGGCATGAGCGGTGTACTTACTTTAGCCATTGATTCAATGAAAAATATTATAGATGAAATGAAAAGTCAAGGAGTCAGGGATGATGTAAAGATCATCATCGGGGGTAACCCTGTAACAAAAGAGGCTTGTGAGCATGTTGGGGCAGATGCTTTTACTACGAATGCAGCGGAAGGTGTAAAAATTTGTCAAGGCTGGGTGAGTTAATATGAGTGACATGCTGGCTTTAGATACAATAACATTAGCGCAAGAGAGAACACAGTTATTTCGTGATTTGGTAGATAATAAGATTCCTAAGAGAGTACCTATCGGCGCCGTAAGATTTTCATCTGAGTTTGCTATACAGTATGCAGATAAGGATCTAGCAAAAGAGCAGTGGGATACAGCTAGGCTGGAAGAAATTCTTGATAAAGTGTGCCAAGATTTTGCTTCTGATACACTACCACTAAGTTCTATAAGATTTCCTTCTTATTACAAAATACTAGGGGCAAAAACCTTTGTAATGGGTTCAAGTGGGTTTTTACAGCATCCAGAGGTGCATGGGTTAGAACCAGAAGAATACGATGAATTTATTGCTTCTCCTTATGACTGCATTATGGAAAAGGTAATGCCAAGATTGTATACAGCATTAGATACAAACCCAGTAGAAAAATCTTTGGTACTAGCAAAAGCTTTTAAAGCTTACTATGATGAAACAGGTAACATGGGAAAAATATTTGCAGCATTATCTCAAAAACACGGGTATGCACCACCACTATTTACAGGTGCCACTGAAGCACCTTTTGATTTAGTAGCTGACTTGATAAGAGGATTTAAGGGTGTCACTAGCGATCTTCGAAGGTGTCCAGACAAGCTAGCGGCTGCTTGTGAAGCGGTTACTCCAATGATGGTGAAAAAAGGGGTTCCTAAAAATCCTTCTAAGTATGCTTCAACTTTTATTCCATTGCATATGGCACCTTACATACGTCCAAAGGACTTTGAGAAATTCTATTGGCCAAGTTTCAAAAAATTAATTGAGGATATGGCAGCTGCTGGACAGCCATCAACATTGTTTGTTGAACATGACTGGATGCGTTATATTGACTATCTATATGAGCTTCCCGAAAATACAAGAATGATGTTTGAGTTTGGAGATCCAAAGGTTGTAAAGGAAAAGCTAGGGAAAAAACACATTCTTACAGGCTTCTATCCTTTAACTTTATTAAAGACAGGAACAAAAGAGCAATGTGTTGATAAGGCAAAAGAACTTATTGATATTCTTGCACCGGGTGGAAAATATTATTTCGGTTTTGATAAGAGCATTATCACTGTAGACAGCGTTAATATTGAAAATCTACAGGCAGTAGTACAATATGTAGCTGAGAATGCCAATTATTAGAAGAGGGACTTGAAGCGGTAATGGTTTCTAAAATACAGACTTATGAAGAAATGATGTTCAGTTTTGTTATGGGCTTGTTGATGTAGAAAAAATCATCACAACACTGATCAGAAATCGTCTTAAAATGGGTTTGCCAGGATTCTTTAATAAAAAGGTATTTTATCAGGCAGAGATACTCTGCCTGATTCCCTAATATTTCAGCAGGAATGAAGGTTGTTTAGAAACTTTAATACCAGTATTTAAATAGTGTAAACGTTATCATCTATAATTTTATCCTTTGGTCCATTGATAAGATTCTCGTTTCTAGGTGAACAAACTAAGTGGCTAACAGCAAATCAAAGATTTGGGTTATCTACTTATGCAAGTGGGAGATCAAGCACTACATATTGGAAGTAAATTCCACTGCAATCATTATTGGTGTCTTTTCTGCTTTGATCCTGGTTTTACTTTTTAAACGGAGGTGTTAGGTATGAGTAAGGGTGAAAGGAAAAAGCTTTTTAGAAGTACAAAGGGTTCGTTGCTTTATCTTTTAGGCCTCACCATAGTTTTTGTGATTCTGCACTGTGATTTTTGGAATTGGGGCAGCCCCAACATTTACTTTGGATGGATGCCACAAGAATTTTTATATCGACTGGTGTATTTGGTGGTGCTAACGCCACTGGCTAATTACTCCATTCAAAAACTTAGTTGGCCGCTTCCCCAGAGTAAATCAGAAATGAAGAAAGGGTAGGTGAATGAATATGGGTGGCAGCGTAATGTTAACGATTTCTATGGTTTCTATATACTTAATAGGGACAATTTGTATAGGACACTTAGCAGCAAGAAAGATGGAAATGTCATTAGTAGATCTTTTTGTTGCAAATCGGTCATTGGGATTATTGGCACTTGTTATGTCTATTTTTGGATCTCAAATCACCGCATTTGGTATGCTAAGTGTTCCAAGCAATGCCTATCAGATGGGTTACTCCACAATGGGTTACATGATAGGGCTTGCGGCTTTTACAAGTTCTGCTGGATTCTATTTGATAGGTTATAGAACTTGGTTGTTGGCAGATAGGTATGGTTATGTTACACCAGTTGATTTTCTGGGAGATCGCTGGGGAGATAATTTGCCTAGATATATCGTGGCAGTGCTGCAGATTCTTCTGGAAATACCTTATATATTGATTTGTGGAATAGGGGCAGGCGTGATACTATCCACGATTACTGCAGGTGCAATTCCCTATTGGTTAGGAGCATTGTTGATCCTTGTCATCACCACTTATGTAGCCTATGCTGGCGGAATGCGAGGTACAGCATGGACCAATATTTATCAAGGGTTTATTATGCTGGCAGTGATTGTGATTATGATGGTGATGCTTTATAGAACACTAGGAGGAAGTGCCGCGATTGTTTCGCAGTTAGACCCTAGCATGATATCGTTAGGTGGTAAAGGACCTCAAAGCCTAGGACAATGGATTCCCTATAGTTTTTTATGTACAGGCCTTGCTAATGGTGTAGTGATGCACATGTTAATAAGAAATATGTCCGCCAGCAGCCCAAAGGTAATCCAATTGAATACCCTTATTTATCCAGTATTATATGGGGGTTTTTTCTTCATAACTGTAAGCTTAGGGGTTTGGGGAAGTGTTGCTATACCAGGATTATCAGCAATGGAGGCGGAAAACATTATTCCTATGCTAGCGGAAAGGTTTGCTCCCACTTGGATGATTGGTTTATTAGGAGCCGGAATTCTTTCTGCCATTATGTCTTCTTGGGATGGGATGTTACTAGCTTCTTCTTCGATTTTTTCTGATGATTTGTTGAAACCAATATTAAAGTCCAGAGGGATACAGCTGTCAGAAGAAAAGGAAAATAAAATTAGTCGTTTCTTTATTTTATTTTTATCAGTAGTTGCCTACCTTTTAGTTTTGTTGAGACCAACAACGATTTTAGCTATTGCAACATTCTCCTTTGCGGGATTTGCATGTTTGTTTCCAGCTTATTTTGGTGCTCTTTATTGGAAGCGTTGCACGAAATGGGGAGCCATTACTTCCTCCGTCACTTCAGTTGTTTTTGTAGCCCTATCAGCTTTTAATATTTTACCAAAATGGACTAGTTTCAATATGCATTATTCAGCGCCAGGGTTCATTTTAGCAATTATAACATTGGTAGGTGTATCCTTGTTGACAGTGCCAGCATCAGAGGAAAATATAGAGAAGTTTTTTTCTGTTTTTGAAGAAGTATATGAGGATGCAAACTGAAGGCGCCTATCCATCAGAGAAGAATAAATTGCTATATGAAAAATAGGACGAAAGACATTTTCACTGGATTGTTTTAAATTGTACAAATAATATGGAAACGCATTGACCTGCCTAAGATATTTGATATAATTACATTATAGCGATAATAAATCAGAATACGGAGATGTTTTTAAAAGATAAAAGACTAAAGCGTTTACCTTCAACAAAGGCAGGAAAAACACCAAAATACATCAAAGGTGGGGAGGTCAATGGCAACGTTATCCAGTGAAAAAGAACAGTTGTTTCGTGACTTGTATGATAACAAAGTACCTAAACGTGTACCAATTAGTGCAAATTTTTCCATTGAATTTGCTATACAATATATGGGTAAAGACTTAGGAGAACTTCAGTGGAATACTACTTTGCTTGAAGAAGCTTTTGAAAAGGTAGGTCAAGATTTCTTCACGGATATTAATCCCTGCGGTATTTCATTAAGAAACCCTCTTCATTACAAATTATTAGGCGCAAGAAACTTTGTAATGAGTTCTAATGGATTTATGCAGCATCCAGAGGTACATGGTTTAGAGGCTGAAGAGTACGATGCCTTTATTGCTTCACCTTATAATTGCATTCTAGAGAAAATATTGCCTAGGATTTATACAGAACTTAATACAAGTCCTGCACAAAAATCTATAGTATTTGCAAAGGCATTTAAAGCCTACTACGACGAGTTGTCTGTTGATAGGGCTAGAATGCAAAGAATCAACAAAAAGTTTGGCTATTCCTCCTTAGGAGGCATAGATGTATTAACAGAAGCTCCCTTCGACTTTATAGCAGATCAGTTAAGGGGTTTTAAAGGGATTATTCGTGATCTTAGAATGTATCCTGATAAACTTTTAGCAGCTGTTGAGGCGGTTACGCCTTTGATGATTAGACAAGGAATTCCTCCAAAATCTCCAAGCAAATACTTAAATACTTTTATTCCATTGCATATGGCACCTTATATACGTCCACAGGACTTTGAGAAGTTCTATTGGCCGACCTTGAAAAAACTGGTGGAGGAATTAGCTGCTATGGGCTATCCATGTATGTTATTTCTTGAGCATGATTGGATGCGTTATGTTGATTACTTATGTGACCTTCCTGAAAATACAAGGATGCGGTTCGAGTATGGAGATCCTCAGCTTGTAAAGGAAAAGCTAGGTAGGAAACATATTATTACAGGCTTCTATCCAATCACATTGTTAAAGACAGGAACAAAACAGCAATGTATTGATAAGGCAAAAGAACTAATTGATCTTCTTGCACCAGGGGGCAAGTATATGTTTGGCTTTGATAAAGGAATTATCACAGCAGATAGTGTGAATACTGAAAACCTACAGGCAGTTTTACAATATGTGGCTGAAAATGCTCATTATTAAAAGGAGGGATGCTATATGAATACAAAGTATTATAAGACTTGGGAAGAATATAAGGCAGAACATCCAGAATTGGAGGAGAGACTTGAGGGGGTAATGGCGCCCAAGATGCAAAGCTATGAAGAAATGATGTTTAACTTTGTTATGGCACTATTGATGTAAATACTGAAGAAAAACCAAGTAGCAGCTATAATTCTTATTTATGCAGAATTATAGCTGCTATTTTAAATAATTGGCTAAAAAGTATTTTGAAAATTACAAAAAACATACATAGGTGTATTGACAGTAAAGAAATGTCTGATATAATTATGAGTATATACACATATATTACATGTATATACAGGTTACAATAAGTAACTTTAGTTAATCTTCTAATGGAGGTAATAAATTGGTTAAGAGGAACTGAAAATCTGTTCAATTCCTTGGTTTTAAAAGAACTTCTAATCACGCCAGTGGTTTGAGGAATATAAAAATAATAAAAGGGGGAGCTGAAAATGGCAAGTTTAGCAATGGATTTAAATGCATTGACACATGCAGTGGGAGAGCTTGATGAAGATGAAGTATTAGAGATGCTAAATGAATTTGTAGAAACAAGCCCAAGTGAGGAAGATGCGCAAAAGGTTGTAAATGCATGTCAGCAGGGGATGGCAATTGTAGGGGATTTATTTGACAAAGGAGAGTACTTTGTTGGTGATTTAATCTTTGCAGGGGAATTATTAACAAGTGCTATTGAAACTCTAAAGCCAGTAATAGGCTCAGGAACTACAGAAAAAGTGGGAAGGATTGTTTTAGGGACAGTGGAGGGAGACCTACACGATATCGGCAAGAATATTTTTAGAAGTATGTCGGAAGCAGCAGGTTTTGAAGTATATGATATTGGTATTGACCAATCAGCAGACGCTTTTTTAGAAAAAGTTAAAGAAGTGAAACCACAGATTATAGGAATGAGTGGTGTACTTACCTTAGCCATTGATTCAATGAAAAATATTATAGATGAAATAAAAAAGGAAGGACTAAGAGATGATGTAAAAATCATCATTGGTGGTAATCCTGTAACAAAAGAGGCTTGTGAACATGTTGGAGCAGATGCTTTTACTACGAATGCAGCAGAAGGTGTAAAAATCTGTCAGGATTGGGTGAGCTAAAAACATGCACCAGTATCGTTATAAACCTTGATTTATATATCATTTACAGTGGCGCTTTCAAATTGCACATCAGGTTGACAAAGGGATGCCATCATCATAATATAGTAGATAGAAGACATGCATAAAAGATTCTGTATTACCTTAAAATACAAAAAATGTGTATAAACTGTAAAGGTATGTATAGTAAGCTGATTACTATAAAATATATCAAGGAATAACGGAGGATGAAATGAACAATTTAGAGGAATTAAAAGAACAAATTATTAAAAATGTAGAGCAGCTCAATGAGGAAGTTGTTATTGAGCTGGCTAAGAAAGCCTTAGAGGTAGGTATAGAACCATTATCCTTGCTGGAAATCATCAATGAGGGGATGAATAAAGTAGGTATTCTCTATGAGAAAAAAGACTACTATATTGCTGATTTGATTATGGCAGGGATTATTTTTAAAGAAGTTTTAGCACTAGATAAAATGACGATGCATTTTCAAAATGAGTATAGTAAAAAAGTAGGTAAAGTAGTTTTAGGCACTGTACAGGGAGATATACATGATATCGGAAAAGATATATTTAAAGGTATGCTGGAGACAAACGGTTTCAAGGTGATTGATCTTGGCGTAGATGTTTCTAAGGAATCATTTACAAAGGTGATTATAGAAAATACTCCTGACATTGTAGCATTAAGCGGTGTATTAACCTACACAATTGAGCCAATGAAGGAAATCGTAGATAATTTGGTTGAAGCTGGCATAAGGGATCAAGTAAAAGTAATTATAGGGGCGAATCATATAACGAAGGACACATGTAAATATATTGGGGCAGATGGTTTTGCTAATGATGCTTCTGCTGGGACAAAAATATGTTTAGAGTGGATGAATGAGCAGGGAGTAGTAGACGATGAAAAATCCAGTATACGCTAAAATTGTTGAGGATATCAGGAATAAAGTAAATAGCGGAGAATTAAAGGCAGGAGATGATTTACCTTCTGAAACAGCCCTATGCAAAGAATATGATACTAGTAGAATGACGGTACGAAAAGGTCTTTCCATTTTGTCCAACGAAGGATATATTTATTCAGTTCCGGGAAAAGGATACTTTGTTGAAAAACCCCAATATAACAAATATACGATTTACTACGATGAGATGAATAACTTAATTAATAATGTAGACAACACAAAATTATTGGCAGTTGATATCACAAAACCAAGTGAAAGGTTAGTAAATAGTTTGCAAATTCATAAAAACAAAAAAGTTGTTATGATACGTAGATTATTTTATACCGAGGGAGAGCCTATGGCTTATGATATTAAGTACTTGCTTTATCAAAAAGGGATACCGATTGTGGAAGCAGAAATCAAACATGCCACACTCCCAGAAATGATCTCTAAAAACATATCTCTTTTTGCCATGAAAAAAGAAATCATGATTCATGCAAAGATTCCACAGGAAAAAACCAAGAAACTGCTTAATATATCTGATGATCTTGCTTTATTAGTGGTAGAACAGAAGCTATATGATAATAATAATAAGCCCATGGGTATAGGCATTACTTATTTTAGAGGAGATTATATTAAGCTACAGGGTGTAAGTCAATAACTTAGCCATGCCTATTTTAAAGGAACTGTTTTGAAGCAGGTGCAGGTTGTAAGGAGGGGATGGATTGAAGAAATATAAGGTGGTTTTTCGCCCTGAGGGCCAAGTGATAGATGTTTTTGAAGGAAGTACTGTAATGAAGGCTATAAAAGAAGCAGGGGTTGACTTTGACTTTCTCTGTGGTGGTGGAAAGTGTGGAAAGTGTCGCGTTCGAATTGTGGAAGGAAGCATTAAAACCCATGTGGAAGAAAAAGCTTTTCTTGGGGAAAAAGAAACCAGTGAGGGTATTCACCTTGCCTGTTTCACGGAAATTTATAGCGACATTGTAGTAGAGCTTCTCCAGGCAAAGGCTGCGCAACACCAGATTCTGTTGGAAGCAGGGGAAAGGCCTATGGAGATTATACCTCATATTTGCAAAAAATATATTGAAGTGAGAAAGCCATCTCTTGATAACCATCTGTCGGATTGGAAGCGTTTTAGATCTAGTCTTTTTCAAGGGGAAAGTCAATATACCACTATGCTGGAGACAGAAATTGCTGTTTTACACCAACTATCAAAAGCTTTACGGGCCAATCAATATCATTTGACTGCGGTTACATATGGCCATGAGGTTTTGGGAATTGAAGAGCAGGATACTACGCAAAAGCTGATGGGTATGGCTTTTGATATTGGTACCACCAGTATTGTGGGATATTTGATGGATCTTCATTCTGGAAGAGAATTAGGTGTTGTCTCTACTGTAAATCCTCAGACGAAGTTTGGCGCAGATGTTATCACCCGCATGAATTATGCCAATCAAGAAGAAAAAGGGCTGGAAAGGTTGCATGATGCAGTAACTCAGGCTATAAGTAAATTGATTGGGGAGGCTGTCGAAAAAGCAGGCTTAAGCAGTGATGATATTTACGTGGTAACTGTTGCAGGAAACACTTGTATGCATCATCTTTTTTTAGGCTTAGACCCCCAATACCTCTCTCGATCACCCTACACAGCTACTACCAGTGAGCCTTTAATATTAAATGCAGTGAAATTTCCTATTACCATGAATCCTGCAGGAAAGATCTTGGTTTTACCTAATATTGCAGGTTTTGTAGGTGCGGATACAGTGGCGGTACTCTTAGCCACGCAAATGGATCAAAGTGAAGAAATTAAACTGATGATTGATATAGGAACCAATGGAGAAATTGCTCTAGGTTCTAAACACAAGTTGTTTGCTTGTTCCTCTGCTGCAGGTCCAGCCTTTGAAGGTGCACAAATAAGTAGTGGCATGAGAGGGGCAACAGGAGCGATTGATCATGTTGTGTTTGAAGAAAAACTTGCCTATTCTGTCATAGGTGGAGGGAAGCCACAGGGAATTTGCGGTTCGGGACTTTTAGATGTGGTAGCAGGACTCATAGAGCATGGCATCGTGGATAAAAGAGGAAGATTTTTGCCTATTGAGAAGATAACCAGTGCTAAGGCAGAAGGGTTTAAAGAAAATATTGTTCAGTATGAAGGCATGGCAGCTTTTTTGCTAGCAGATGAAAATACTACTTTACATGGAAGGCCTATCTTAGTGACCCAAAAAGATATTCGAGAGCTCCAGTTGGCAAAGGGAGCAATGGCAGCGGGTATTAAGGTGTTGGTAGATAAGCATGGTATTGCAGTAGAGGATATTAAAGAAGTACTGCTGGCAGGCGCCTTCGGAAATTATTTGAATCCCCACAGTGCTTGTGTGATTGGTCTCATTCCTAAGGCATTAGAAGGAAAAATAAAAATGGTAGGGAATGCTGCTGGCACTGGTGCAAGGCTAGCTCTACTTTCTTCTGGCGAATACAAACGCGGAGCTGCTATTGCTGAATTTACCCAATATGTTGAACTAGCTTCTTATCCAAATTTTTCTTCCATTTTTGCTGAATCCATGTATTTTTAAGAAACTAATCTATAGATAGGAATCCACAAGTTTTAAGATACTAAAAAATGCATGTGAAACTGCTCTATGCTTTTGAATCAAAGGTGACATCGTGAATTTCAACATAAAAATTAAAAGATAAAAGACCACACTTATTCAGAGGAGGATAATCATCTTTTTAAAAATTCACTTAGAATATCCAAAATATATTTTTCCAGTACTGTCTACAGCTACAAACTGCAGCTAAAAAAGTTCTTACTATATCCTTTTGAATGCTTAAAATTGATGAAAATTTATGGAAAAGGATGGGTTCAAAACTATGAGGAATGCAGTACTGAAAATAGCAGTATTATCGATATCTTTGTTATCGCTGACGATAACATCAGCCTCAGTAGCGCTTGGGGATATAAGCTTGGCATTTCCAGATGCAGGTCCTAATACGATTAAGTTAATTGTTTCTTTACCAGCACTATTGATTATTCCTTTCACTTTGCTATGTGGTAAGTTGTCCAACGCTGTAAGTAAGAGAAAACTTTTGTTTACTGGACTTTCATTGTTTTTAATCGGCGGAGTGGGGCCTAGTTTTTCAAATAACCTAATCTGGATATTGATATTAAGGGCTATTTTAGGTATCGGCATGGGCTTTATTATGCCCTTAGCTACAGGATTAATTGCGGACTTTTTTGATGGAGAAGAAAGAGCAGCTATGATGGGGCTACAGAGTGCTGTTGTAAATACTGGGGCAATTATAACCAGTCTTGTGGCTGGATTTTTAAGTGCCATCGATTGGCACTATGTTTTTCTAGTATACTTAATAGGTGTGCTTGTATTTGTAGTAACTTTTTTCAAATTGCCGGACCCAGAACAACCGCAAGAAACAAATACTGAAAAAGAAGCATTAAACAGACCTGTCTATGTCATCGCTTTTGTTATATTTGTACATTCCTTATTACTTTTTTCCTTTTTTACGAATACGGCTATGGTGATTACAGAAGAGGGTTTGGGAAATGCCGCTTCGGCTGGTATAGCAATTACGTTGATGACAGTGGGAGGGTTGATTGCTGGCATATTTTTTGGGAAAATCCTTCAATGTCTGAAGAAATTTGTTATTCCGCTTAGTGCTGTATTAACAGGAATTGGTTTTTTTATGCTAAGTTATCCTCAAGGACTTAATTTGATGTTGATAGCATCTATTATCATTGGTATAGGTTTTGGAACCACCATGCCTGCGGTAATGATTAAGACCTCGATGGTTGCACCGAAATCTGCAACGACATTAGCAATTGCTGTTGTGACAAGCGCTATGAGCTTAGGACAGTTTATATCACCCTTTGTTCTATCCTTTGTTGAGATGTTATTTGCTGCTAACACAGGAAGATTTTCATTTGTTTTTGCTGGATTTGGGATTTTGGCAGGTGGTTTAGTGTTATGCCTATTGGTCTTACGACCAGAAAAGGCCTTTGGCAGTGAAAGTAATTAAATCGATCTTTAGATAGGACTTCTGCAAGAGAATAGAGAACTATAAATAAAGAAATGGTACTGAATTTTAGTGCCATTTCTTTATTTACAGCCAGTTTGCACAAGATATTTTTGATAAATGATTGGGATTTCTAAATTTTTAGATGAGAGAGTGCAATGGTTTCGCCTGGATTGATGACAACAAATTCATCATCCCATGGACCCGTTAAAAGCTTCTTCATATATTCCAGGGTGCCGGGAATCGTTTCGTGTGTTAAGTTTAAATCATCTGCTATAAGTTTCGTTGTATTTAAAAATTCCTCTAAGTCATAAGCACCAGTTTCTATGACACCTAATCGTTTGTAGTGTTGAAGCATGGTTTTGAAAATTCTATCTGCCCTTGCTTTACCCATACGCTTCACTGTGTCTTGATATTCTGCCCATATATTTTTCTCATAAGTTAGCCATCCCTTTGTAAGGAAATAAGTTCCCATTTCGTCGCAAATTTCTTTGCGCTTTTTACAGGAGCCTAAAAGTAATGTTATACAATCATCTATACGGGGAAAGATGATGGGATAAGAAGGCGCTGTAACACCAAGGAGAGAATTACCACAAAACCCAAAGGCCATCAGGACACGATCTACATTAGAGATATGATCTAACTCATCTTGTAATCGTTTTTTTAGTGAATCAGGAACCATATGTAATCCTGACTCTATCCATAGTACAGGATAGTTGCAATTCGTTTCCTTGATAGCCACATTTAACTCATCTGCAATCGTTTGACAGGCAACAATTAAAGTACTCAAGATTTTATCCCCCTTTTTTACCACTATAAAAAAACACGCTTATATGGTTTCGGAAATACATTCCCTTGATTCCGACATCTATTGAACTTGTGGAATTTTTTTAGCGATTTAATTTTCACTACTATTAAATCATTGCACAGTTTAAGCTGTTTCGTTATAGAGGCATATCTTTATAAAGCAACTTGTATATACACCTATAGAATAGTGAATCATCATACTTGTAGTGTACCATAAAATCAAAACTTTGCCAATTGTCTTCCTATTTAGAATGTTTATCCTACGGTATAGTGCTTGATCTCCCACTTCTTAAAGAGGGAGATCAAGCACTGCATTCTCAAAGTAAATTCGGCTACAATTCAGAGGGACTAAAAACTCCCCCCTGAAATAAAAAATCAGTAAAACTTATGGACATATGGTAAAATTATAGAAGGAAACACTATGGATCTACACTAAAAAACGATACAAGCCATTAATAATGGAAGAGGGGAGTGAGGTCATTGTGAGTTTAACAAAAAATCATCCTATACCGTCATCTTTTGTTCATCTACACCTTCATACTGAGTATAGTCTATTGGATGGTTTTACTACAATTCATAAAGTGATGGATAGGGCAAAAGAAATAGGTATGGAAGCCATTGCTATTACTGATCATGGCACCATGTTTGGTGTGGTGGAATTTTATAAAGCAGCTATGAAGAAGGGCATTAAGCCTATTATAGGTTGTGAGGTTTATACTGCTGCAAGGGGAATGAAGGACAAAGATCCTAATAAGGATAAGTATCAAGGGCACTTGGTTTTGTTGGCTAAAAATATGGAGGGATATCAGAATCTAATCAAG
Source organism: Clostridium formicaceticum (assembly GCF_001854185.1). Classification (NCBI taxonomy): domain Bacteria; kingdom Bacillati; phylum Bacillota; class Clostridia; order Peptostreptococcales; family Natronincolaceae; genus Andreesenella; species Andreesenella formicacetica. Next base: position 352,620 of record NZ_CP017603.1, on the reverse strand, counting down.
TTAGTCTCTCATTCCTATTTATACGGTTTTTACTATAAACCAAGGGTAGACTATGATGAATTAGAAAAATATAGTGAAGGTCTAATTGCTCTAAGTGCTTGTTTGGCAGGAGATATCCAACAATGCTTGTTAAATCAGCAATATGCTAAAGCTAAGGAAATAGCGATAAAATTACAAAACATTTATGGAAAAGACAATTTTTATTTAGAACTCCAGGATCATGGGTTGCAAGAACAAAAAGAAGTAAATGCTCAATTAATAAAACTTAGCAAAGAAACAAATATTCCTTTAGTAGCAAGCAACGATGTACATTATATCTATAAGGAAGATGCAGAAGCCCACGATATTTTATTGTGTATCCAGACGGGTAAGATTCAGGAAGATAAGGAAAGAATGAAATTTCCTAACGATACCTTTTATTTAAAAACACCTCAAGAGATGTCCGCGTTATTTTCTTATGCGCAGGAGGCATTAGAAAACACCGTCAAGATTGCAGAAAGATGTAATGTAACCTTTGATTTTAATACGATACATCTACCGCAATATGATACACCTGAAGGTTATAGTGTACAGCAGTATTTAAAACAATTGTGCTACGAAGGCTTAAGTCGTCGTTATCATCAGCCGTCACAGGCACTAAAGGATCGGTTGGAGTATGAACTTAGGGTCATAGAGGAAATGGGCTATGCTGAATATTTCCTTATTGTTTGGGACTTTATAAAGTATGCTAAAGATCATCATATCCCTGTAGGTCCTGGTCGTGGAAGTGCTGCCGGTAGTATAGTAGCCTATACTTTAGGCATCACCGACATCGATCCTATTCGTTATAATCTTATCTTTGAACGTTTCCTAAATCCAGAAAGAATAAGTATGCCAGATATAGACATAGATTTCTGCTATGAACGTCGAGAAGAAGTCATTGATTATGTGAAGAGAAAGTATGGTAGTGAGAAGGTGGCGCAGATTATCACCTTTGGAACCATGGCAGCACGGGCGGCTATTAGAGATGTAGGCAGAGTGATCAACATGCCTTACAATAGGGTGGATCAAATCGCAAAGGAAGTTCCTTTTGCTATAGGGATGACCATTGATAAAGCTTTAGAGGTCAATCCTCAATTGAAACAGCTTTATCATGAAGATCAGGAGGCTCGATATTTAATTGAAATAGCTAAAAAGTTAGAAGGATTACCTAGACATGCTTCTACCCATGCTGCTGGTGTGGTAATTTCTAAAAAGGCACTAGATGAATATGTTCCTTTGTATATGCATGATAAAAGTGTAACGACTCAGTTTACTATGGGGAATTTAGAAGAACTGGGTTTGCTTAAAATGGATTTTCTAGGATTACGAACACTAACAGTAATTCGGGATGCTATTGATCTAATTGAAAAGAATCATGATAGAAAAATTGATTTTTCCTCCTGCGATTATGGGGATAAAAAAGTATACGAAATTATCAGTAAAGGAGATACCTTAGGACTATTCCAGCTGGAAAGTGCTGGGATGATCCAGTTTATGAAGGAGTTAAAACCTGATTGTATAGAAGATATTATTGCTGGAATTGCCCTTTTTAGACCAGGACCAATGGACTCTATTCCTAAATATATTGCCTATAAAAATGATCCTTCGAAAATTGAGTACCTACATGAAAAATTAAAGCCCATTATGGAGGTCACCTATGGATGTTTAGTTTACCAAGAACAGGTGATGAGGGTGGTAAGGGACTTGGCAGGCTATAGTTATGGGAGAAGTGATTTGGTTAGAAGAGCTATGGGTAAAAAGAAAAGAGATGTCATGGAGGAGGAAAGACAATATTTTATCTATGGAAAAGTAGATGAAAAGGGAAATATCGAGATTCCAGGTTGTATTAGAAACGGTGTTCCCGAAGAAATTGCTAATAAAATCTATGATGATATGATTGACTTTGCTAATTATGCCTTTAACAAATCTCATGGTGCGTCCAGTTCTCACATATAAAACTCGTAAGAGCTAAAAGTGAGCAGATTCAACGAATCTGAACTAATGAAACGATTAGGAGAGTGAAATCCTCTCCCACCACAATTATCCATAGTGGTGACACTGATACCCCGTTATGCATGAGTTAGGTGGTACTGGCGAATGTATAGAGCACGGTAAGGTCGTGGAGCTTGATGCCTCATCTTTGACATAAAGAGGCTAAATAGAGCGGGTGTCCTTAAAAGTTCTAGCATGGTTAGATAACGAACCCTTGTGTAAAACATCGTAATTGTTGCCCGACAGCAGAAAGTCGGATTTTGGGATTGATGCAAGTAGTCGTGAGGTACTTGTATCTGGTGATAGAAATATCAAAGGTTTAGAGATGATTAGGATAATTAGTTTCTAAACAGTCCTCGGTGTAGAGAGGGAACCTAAACTAGTACAAAAGAAGGGATAGTTTCATTGGAACTGGAGAGACCTCAACATTGGAGAATGCCACTTCAATGAAGGTGTTGAGGAGTCAGAGGAGTCATAGTAGTGATGAAGGGTAGCCAATAGTCACTATGGACAGTAATGTCTGAAGGAGGAGAAAACTACCCAGAGCGAAGGACTCCAGTCGGAGCAAGAAGTAATCTACTGACAACGTACTAATACGAACTCTCCTAACGGAGATGAGAGTTAAACAGTCTTAACCTGCAGGGGTGATAACACTTGCGTATGTGGTTAAAAAGGTACGGTGTCGAGAACGAACAACAGCTACAAAATACGTTAGATTTAATATACAAAAATACCAAGAACGATGCTGAAATATATGATTTAATAGAACTTATGAAGAATGAACAGACAATAATTACAGCCTTACACAATATTAAAGCAAATAAGGGTAGCAAGACAGCTGGTATAGATAAAAGGGAAATAGATTACTATCTGCAAATGAATAACAATAAGTTATTAAAACTAATCATTAAAGCAATAGACAACTATAACCCACAACTTGTTAAGAAGGTTTACATCCCAAAGAAGAACGGAAAACTTAGACCATTAGGAATACCCACTATCATTGATAGAATCATACAAGAAATAACTAGAATAGTAATAGAACCAATAGCAGAAGCAAAATTCTATCAACACAGTTACGGTTTCAGAAATCCATGTATTTAGTAAGATATGCTGATGATTGGATAATACTAACACAAACAATAGAGAATGCAGATAGAATGCTAAAACACGTTAATAAATTTTTCAAACACAGATTATCCCTAGAATTATCCGAAGACAAAACAGTCATAACAGACTTAACAAAAGAAAAAGTTAAATTCCTCGGATTTGAAATTTATAAAGAAAAGAAACGATTCTCAGAGTATGTAAGGTAACACCAGATAGAGAATCACTTAAAAAGAAAACTAGGGATATACTGGACTCAGTTGAGACAATAAGATATCAGGAAATTCCATTAAAAATCGTCACCCAAGTGGAAAAGGTAAACAGCAAGATTGTAGGGCTCTCAAATTACTATAAGATTTCGATAGCAAAAGGAGTCCTAACAACCTTAGACAACCGTATATACTACACAGCACTGAAATCTGTGAGGAGATTATACAGAACGGGTAAAAACAGGTTGATGGAAATAGACAAGGTCAATAATAGAACAAACAGGCATATGGGATACAAGCAAATGACTTTCTACTTCGACTACAACGGCCTAAAAATAGGAATCACTAAAGCATCAATAACCCCAATAGTCTACGCTAGACAATTCAATACAAATCTAAACCCCTATACCACGGAAGGACGAAACCTCAAAGCACAAATAGCAGGTAAGCAAGAAAGAGTAAGATGGAGACCAACCCTATACAACCCCTACGAAATCTTTAGGATAGTAGGAAATAACGAAAAGCATAAGAAGATATATAACTTCGAGTATGTTATGAATAGGGAATACGCCTTTAACAGAGACAAAGGTAAATGTGTAGCGTGTAAGGATTTCTTAAACAAAGACAATATAGCTTGTCATCATAAGAATTCAAATCTTCCACTAAATCAAATTAACAAACTACCCAACCTAACATCATTGTGTAAAAGCTGTCATAATTTAGTACATTCAGACTTAGACTCAGATAATAAAAAGATAACTCAGCTTCGTAAAATATTTAAAAATGTTGTTTAGTAGATGAAATCCCTAAGTATAGAGTAATCATACGATAAAGGAATCAGAAGTTTAACTTCTAACTTGTTTCGATGGAAAGCCGTGTGCGGTGAAAGTCGCACGCACGGTTTGGGTCGGGGGAAAAGGTAGAGATAACATCAAAGCCTTACCTATCGACATCCGCCGCCTACGCAATTCTAGGCTATCAAACCGCTTATTTAAAAACCTACTATCCTGTAGAGTTCATGGCGGCATTGCTTACCAGTGTTATGGGAAATACACCAAAAGTAGGACAATATATTCAAGACTGCAAAAGGATGGGCATAGAAGTTCTTCCCCCTGATATTAACAAAAGTTATAGCACCTTTACGGTAGAAGAGGGGAAAATTCGATTTGGTTTAGCTGCCGTAAAAAACGTAGGAGTAAATATGATTGAGACGATGGTACAAACTAGAAAGGAAAAAGGAGAATTTATAAGCTTCAGTGACTTTTGTCAAAAAGTAGATGCAAAAGATTTAAATAAAAGAGCTGTAGAAAGTTTAATTAAATGTGGTGCCTTTGACAGTTTGAAAATCTATCGTGCACAGCTGATGGGAGTGTATGAAAGCCTGTTAGATAGTATTAATCAGGACAAAAGAAGAAAAATTCAAGGACAGCTTGGTCTATTTGACATGACAGGAGATACAAGTTTTTCCTTTAAAAAAGATCCCTTACCCAACATAAAAGAATTTGATGACAAAATTAAATTAAATATGGAAAAGGAAATATTGGGCCTCTATATCAGTGGACATCCACTAGCAGAATTTCAGCAGGAACTAAAATATTTTACGAGTATGAATAGCAGTACTATAAACGAAATCATGGAAAATCCTCAGGAAACAGAACACAAAGACGGAGAAAAAATAATTGTTGGAGGTATGGTATTAGAGAAGGTAACAAAAACTACAAGAAATAATAAATTGATGGCTTTTATTGTATTAGAAGATTTATTGGGAACAATGGAATGTATTATATTTCCTAATATTTTTAGCCAGCATATGGATTTAATTCAAGAGGGAAACTTGATAATCATAGAGGGGACATTGAGTTTAAAAGATGAAGAAAATCCTAAAATATTAACCAATACAATAAAACCCCTAACAAAAATGCAGACCCAAAAACTGTATATTAAGATTAAAGAAAAAAGTGATATGGTTTTATTGCATAAAGCTAAAAATATATGTAAAAAATATCATGGCAACGTGCCACTTTATATCTATATAGAAAAGGATAATAAGGTTTTACGGGCAGATAGAGATTTATGGGTAAAGCTCAACCATGATTTAATACAAGAATTATCACAGATATTTGGTAAAGAATCTGTTAAAATTAAGTGATTTTTTTAGATTTTATAACTTCTCTTAAAGAGAAGTTATAAAATCTAGTATACTTTAGAAGAATTTTATTTGAAAACAGAGGACAAATTATATATAATTGTTATTAAGAAATTACATAATAATGGTATGATAAAAGTATACTAAGGATAAAGGAGGCCTCAAGTTAAAAATGTGGACAGTAGTATATATGACAAATACCAAAGAAGATGCTCAACATATTGAAAAAATATTGGTAAAAGAAGGCTTCTTAGTAAAAATAAAACCTATCAGTAAAAACAATGATCAGGGTACTTGTGAGATTTTGGTTCCTAGGTCTGAAGTTGAAGAGGTACATACAATATTATTGCAACAAGGCTTATAGCAATATAAGTCCTTATTTTTTCACCTAAAATTCCATAGGGATAAGCTTTGCCCATAGGGACAAAAAATGACCCTGTAGGATAGAATGGAGGGAATAAAATGAAAACAATAGGTGTATTAACTAGTGGTGGTGATTCTCCTGGCATGAATGCTGCCATCAGAGCTGTTGTACGAAATGCAATAGCTAAAGGGTGTAGGGTGATAGGGGTTAAAAGAGGATATGATGGTTTAATCCATGGACAATTGGAGGAAATGAACCTATCTTCTGTTGCAGATATTATTCATAGAGGAGGTACCATATTAAGAACTGCTAGAAGTGAAGAGTTCAGAACCGAAGAAGGAAGAAAAAAAGCTTTAAATGTTGTGAAGGTTTTTGGTATAGGAGGCATGGTCGTTATAGGAGGTGATGGATCTTTTCGAGGAGGGCAAGAATTAAGTAAATTAGGGGTACCAACCATTGGTGTACCAGGAACGATTGATAATGATTTAGCTTATACAGATTATACCATAGGCTTTGATACCGCTGTTAATACGGTGGTTGAAGCCATCAGTAGGATTAGAGATACCTCTACTTCTCACGGTAGAGCTAATATTATAGAGGTTATGGGAAGGCATTGCGGAGATATTGCGCTTCATGCTGGATTGGCTGGTGGGGCTGAAAGTATTATTATCCCAGAAGTAGGATTAGATATTGATCAAGTTTGTAGAAAACTCATAAAAGGTAAAAATAGAGGAAAACTACATAGTATTATCCTATTAGCAGAAGGTGTAGGAGGAGCTATTGAGTTGGGAGCTACGATTGAAGAAAAGACAGGTATTGAAACAAGAGCTACTATATTGGGTCATACCCAAAGAGGTGGAAGTCCCACAGCCTTCGATCGAGTTTTAGCCAGCAAAATGGGAGCAAAGGCAGTAGATTTATTGCTGGAGGGAAAACAAAGCCTTGTTGTCGGGGTAAAAGGAAATGAAATTATTAGTGTAGATATTGAGAAAGCTCTGAGCATTGAGAAGCAACTAGATAAAGAAACTTATCAATTAGCTGACATATTATCCATGTAAAGGGAGGAAAAATAATGAAAAAAACCAAAATTGTATGCACCTTAGGACCAGCAAGTGAGGAAAAAGAAGTATTCAAACAACTAGTGGAAAATGGATTAAATGTAGCCAGATTAAATTTTTCCCATGGAACCCATGAAGAACATGGAAAGAGAATAGAAACTGTCAAGGAAGTCAGAGAAGAGCTAAATTTACCTGTAGCGATTCTTCTTGATACGAAGGGACCAGAAATAAGAACAGGAAAGTTTGAAGATCCGGAGGTTTATCTTCAAGAGGGACAAACCTTTACGCTAACTACAAGGGAAGTTCTAGGAAATGCCATCATCTGTAGTATAAGTTATAGTGGCTTAGCGAAGGATGTGAAGGCAGGGGATAGCATTTTGATTGATGATGGTTTAATCGGATTAAGGGTGCAGAAAATCATTGATGAAACTGATATAGAATGTATTGTTGAAAATGCAGGAGTGGTAAAGAATCATAAAGGTGTTAATGTGCCAGGGGTAAAAATTAATCTCCCTGCTATTACAGATAAAGATAAAGCTGATATTGAATTTGGTATTAAAATGGATATTGATTTTATTGCTGCTTCCTTTGTCAGAAAACCTGAGGATGTGCTAGCTATCAGGAAAATACTGGAGGAAAATAACGCGGAGCATATCCAAATTATCTCTAAGATTGAAAACCAAGAAGGTGTAGATAACTTAGATGCAATTATTGAAGTGTCTGACGGAATTATGGTGGCTAGGGGAGACTTAGGGGTAGAGATCCCTACAGAGGAAATACCTTTGGTACAAAAAAATATGATTGAAAAATGTAATAAGGTAGCAAAGCCAGTTATTACTGCTACACAAATGCTGGACTCAATGATAAGAAATCCTAGACCTACTAGAGCAGAGGTGACAGATGTAGCAAATGCTATTTTAGATGGTACAGATGCTATCATGCTATCGGGAGAAACTGCTGCTGGTAAGTATCCTATTGAAGCCGTAAAAACCATGACAAGTATTGCTAAAAGGATCGAAACTTCTATAGACTATAGAACATTGTTGAGAAATAAGGCCATTGAAAGAGAAACTACCATTACAGATGCTATTAGTAATGCTACATGTGTAACGGCTATGGACCTCCAAGCCTCTGCAATTGTTACAGCTACTTCTTCAGGGCATACAGCAAGAATGGTATCAAAGTTTAGGCCAAAAGCGCCAATTATAGCTACAACTACGAAAGAAAGGGTACGCAGAAGATTAAGCTTAGTATGGGGCGTAAATTCAATTTTAATCGAAGAAATGGGTTCAACAGATGATATTTTCCATGCTGCAATACAATCGGCATTACAACAAGGTATGATTCAAAGAGGAGAATTAGTGGTGATTACTGCGGGTGTACCGGTAGGTGTTGCTGGAACAACCAATTTGATTAAAGCCCATATCGTTGGAGATATTCTCTTGAATGGTACAGGTATAGGTAAGGGAGCAGCTACAGGGAAGGTGGTAGTTGTAGATGCTACACAAGAAAGTGAAGTAAACATAGAAGCAGGAGATATTCTGGTTACACAATTTACTGACAAGGATTTAATTCCTTACATGGAGATTGCCGGAGCAATTGTAACAGAGGAAGGTGGATTAACCAGCCATGGGGCTATTGTAGGTCTAAACTTAGGAAAGCCTACTGTAGTAGGAGCGAATCATGCTACAAATAAACTAAAGGATGGAGATATTGTAACAGTAGATGCAAAAACAGGATTAATTTATAGCGGAAAAACAAGAGTATTGTAAAATTTTTAATGTAAATTTTACTTAATGTTAACACAATAATTCTACCTATTTCATATAATAGAAGCATGGATGAAACATTCTCCCCCTTTATTCATATAAATTGTATAAAGGAAAATACTTATAGAGTCTACCTAGATTGTAGACTCTTTTTTTGTGAAAAATAATATATTTAATGATGGGAGTTTACTTACGACGAGATAAAAAAATATTGAAATAGATCTACAAAAAACTTATCAATTATTTCCCGATTAGCAGAAAGAAAAAATCAGCTGGCGGGAAGCTTTTTAGGAAAAGTGCATTAAGGAATATTTTTTTGCTGGAAGGCAGAGAAGTATTTCTCTATCTTTTTTATAGATTTCTAGTACAGAAAGGAAAAAAATAATTCATATAGAATTAACTATTAGAGAATAATGTTATGTAGGAGGTATTAAATTGAGAGAAAGTTATAGTGAAATACAAGTAAGGTATCAAGAGACGGATCAAATGGCAGTGGTTTATCATGGCAATTATTTTACATGGTTTGAGGTGGGAAGAACAACTTTGTTAAGAGACATGGGTTATTCTTACAAGCAATTAGAGCAGGAAAATATTATGTTGCCAGTAGTCGAAGTGAAATGCATCTATAAAGAACCGGCTAAGTATGATGATGAAATTGTTATAGAAACAAAAGTGCGGGAAATGAAAGGGATTAGAATTACTTTTGAATATAATATTATTAGAAAAAAGGATGAAAGATTATTGGCAACAGGTGAAACTACCCATGCTTTTGTAGATACAAACTTAAAACCAATAAACTTTAAAAAAACACATCCTGCTATTTATGAAGCGTTGATTAAAAATTCCTAATGAGGTGTTTTCATGCTATTAAAACTTATTTTATTATTTACAATTGTTCCTATTGTAGAATTGGCTATCTTACTAAAGCTAAGTAATTATATAGGGTTAGGATATACTTTGCTGATTGTTTTAATTACTGGTATATTAGGCGCATCTTTAGCTAGAAGCGAAGGAAGAGGTGTTATTAGAAGGATTAAGCTAGAAATGGCACAAGGAAGAATGCCGGGAGATGAATTGATTAATGGTTTATGTGTGGTGGTAGGAGGAGCATTGCTATTAACCCCTGGGATATTTACAGATGTTATAGGTTTTTCTCTTGTGATTCCTGTCACTAGAGCTGCTATCAAAAGCACTGTAAGAGGTAAAATTAAGAAAATGATTGAGGAAGGAAGCTTTATGTTTTATTATAGAAAATAAAGTTTGTGGAGATTAGTGGAAATAAGGTATAATATTTATAGCATTGGTAAATAATGCTTAACAGGTCTATTTTTAAAAATAAGAGGTAAACTGATTCTAATCTTATTGGAGCACATATTATGTGCTCATTTTTTTTAACCACAAAAAGACGGCATAGCCGTCTTTTTGCTTAAATTTCTGGGTTTATATAGGATGAAGGAAAAAAAGGCTTATTTAATATCAATGCTTCTGATGAATTAGATAGCGTAGAAGATAGATTTTCTACTTGAAATTCAATAGCATCTATACCTTCTAAAGAAGTAAAGGTATATACAATAGCATCTATCATTAAATTTCTAGGGGCATCTTCCATAGCGAAGGCATCATTGAATTTTAAACGAAGTGTATTTCCGTCGATAGAATAATCCAACAACATGACGTCTTCTGGTACTGGGGGTTGTAATGTATAATTATAAAGCAGAGGGTTGTCACTATATTTTAATGCATTAAATATTGTTTCTATAGAATGATCTTCAATAGATGAATTTAAAGGTGTTAGCAAAATCCGATTTGTGGTGGTTCTATAGCCAGCGTAAAGCTGAAGGCCTTTAGGGGCAGAAATAGGTTCATTCATAACCATACCATGAAAACCATCTGCTAAAATCCTATTATTAAAATAGAACTGCACTCCATCAACCCCATCAATAGCTGTTAAGGAATTTACGAAGCTATTTACAGCAATGATTGCAGAGGAGGCATATTCATCATAAACGCCTATATCCTTGGGTAGATATACATTTGCTATTTTTCGATTCAAGCTAAGTCTTTGGACGGGAGGTATAGGGGATACATCCGGCAGTCCTAGAGCAGGATTTGGGCCTTTTATTAATTCATCTATAGTAGCTCTTAAAGGTGTTCTAGTATAGGGGATTAGTCGAGTGATAGGAATCAAATTATCCATATTATTGTCTGGGAAATATAAAGTTAGCGAGGTTTGATTTCCATCTATTACGCTTGGTGCTTTGACATAAGTAAAAGCACTATCATAAGTGACAGCAAGCATGGTAGAGGTAATGGGAGCTTGTAGGTTTTCTACATTTAATGTTACTTGAAATGCATAATCACCATTTGGAAGATCTAAAAAACTTTGAGGAAAATCCATTTCTAGTGTGGTTATTTTACCATGCTGAATGCTTACTTCCTCAACAGCGACGTTTTTGATAAGTTTTTCTTCTGAATATAGAAAAACTTCTACAGGATGACCTTCATTAAACTGTAGTGGAAGAAGTTTTTCATTTGCTGTTAATGATACCTGTAACCTTGGGTGAGATGAGGAAAGCATGGTTATACTAGTATCAAAAGAAGTAATTTCTTTGCTAGACCCAGTAAAAGGTAAAGAGAAACTTAAGGCCGATGTATCAGCATATAGAGGCATACCAGAAGCAGTGATAAAAATTATAATGAACAATAAAATTGTTTTAATAGATCGAAACATTTTTTAAACTCCCTTCTAAGCTTGTCCTTTGTCTATAATTACTATATATTATAATATAATGGGTATAGATGGTAAACAAAAACAATAAAACAAAAGTTGTCACAAAGAGGGAAAAACAGTGCTAAACAAAAGAAAACTTATGGGTTTCGACAAAAGAAACGTAGAAAAAGGAGTGTATATACATCATGCTACAAAAAAATAGTATATATTCTATTGAAATAGAAGATATGGGGCATACTGGCGAAGGCGTGGGGAGAATAGAGGGGTTTACAGTTTTTGTTGAAGGTGGTATCCCAGGAGACTATTTAAAAATAAAACTAAAGACGCTTAAGAAAAATTATGGTATAGGAAGAATCATTCAAATGCTTAAGCCTTCTGAGGACAGAATCTCTCCTCCTTGTAGTTTGGCTAACACCTGTGGGGGATGCCAAATTATGCATATGGACTATGGAGCGCAGCTAGCGATTAAGGGAAAGCGGGTAAAGGAAATCTTAGAAAGGATAGGAAAAATCGAGACAACCATACATCCTACCATAGGGATGGAAAATCCTTATGAATATCGCAATAAGGCTCAGTTTCCAGTAGGTATCCTCAAAGGTAAAGCTATACTGGGTTTTTATAAAAAGAGCAGTCATGATATTGTAGCTACGGATTATTGTCATATTCAAGCTCCTATAAATAAAGAAGTGATAGAAGTGATAAAGAACTATATTGAAACCTATAAGATCAGTGTTTATGATGAAAAAAGTAAAAAGGGTCTTATAAGACATGTAGTAACGAAGGTAGGCTTTGCAACAGGAGAAGTGATGGTGGTGATGATCACCAATGGTAAAGAGTTACCTCTTAAAAACCGATTAGTAGAAATGCTTCAAAAAAAGGTAAAGGGATTAAAAAGTGTTGTTCAAAATATCAATGATAAAAATACCAATGTTATTTTCGGCAAGGAGACCCTTACAATTTATGGTGAAGATAAAATTGTAGATTACATAGGGGATTTAAAATTCCATATTTCAGCACAATCTTTTTTCCAAGTAAATCCTATGCAAACAAAGGTGCTTTATGAAAAAGCTCTAGACTATGCAGGTCTGACAGGAGAAGAAAATGTATTTGATATTTACTGTGGTATAGGAACGATCTCTCTATTCTTAGCAAAGAAAGCCAAGAAGGTGATAGGGGTGGAGGTAGTGGAGGCTGCTATCAAAGATGCAAAGGAAAACGCTAGAATTAATGATATAAATAATACAGAATTTTATGTAGGTGAAGCGGAGGTAGTGATACCGGAACTTTATGAAAAAGGCTTAAAGGCAGATGTTGTGGTAGTAGATCCACCGAGAAAAGGCTGTGAAGAAAAAGTACTGGAAACCATAGTAAAGATGAATCCCAAAAGAGTCGTATATGTATCCTGCAATCCAGCTTCTTTGGCGAGGGATCTAGCTTACTTAGAAGGGAAGGGATATAAGACAGTGGAGGTACAGCCGGTGGATATGTTTCCGCATACGGCTCATGTAGAGTGCGTGGTAGGAATATGTCGGGAAAATACGTAGAAATCCTTTGTTTTCAATACGTTGAGAGGTATGCAACATTCACACAAACAAGTGAGAATGGTAAGCAAAAGAGTGTTCATAACAAAATTGAAGTGTCTGTGGTAATCGAGGTAGAGTGCGTAGACATATAACTATAACTGAATAATGATTTTCAATACACTTGTTTCCAAGAGAAGCAGGTGTATTTTTTTATCAAGGAGGACTACGACCCATGGCAAAAATAAAAAAAGAATTCAAAACAAAGTTTACAACGGTTTCTAATGATTTTCTTTTCGATAAACGAATGGGTATAGCAGAACGAGGACTACTCATTACAATGTTAGGCATGAACGATAATTGGGATTTCAACGTCAGGGGTTTAGCAGCTATATTACCTAACGGTGAAAGTAGTATCAAGAGCAGTTTAAGAAAGCTTGAGGAATTAGGGTATTTAAAAAGAACTCCTATTCGTCATAAAGGAAAATTCATCGATACTGAATATACTTTTTCTGATACACCTATCTTCATAGAGGAAGGGGAAAAATTAAGGCTGGAAAGAGAAATCAAAAGAGCTGAAAAAAGTATGGAAAGTGGAGAAATACAAAATAATGAACCAATAGTTGAAAACCCACTAGCGGTTGATTCATTGATGGAGGAACCGCTAGTTGAAAATCCGCTAACGGTAAAACCGACAGTGGGAAACCAACCGGATAATATAATGACTAATCAATTAAATACTAATCAATTAAATATTAATGATAATCAATCTATCCATCAATCAAATATTGCCCCAATGGAGCAAATGAGGCAGAGTAATCGGCAGCTAAAGAACGATGGAAGGATAGATGATGTTCATTACCAAAATTATGATGAGCAGATAAAAAGGAATATTGAATATGATCTTCTGCTAGAAAGGTATCCATCAAATAAGGAGATGATCAACGAGATTACGAATTTACTCATTGATACTATGAAGAATCATAGAAAGACAATGAATGTTGATGGCGGTCAAATGAAATGGGAGAATGTATGCTCAATATTTATGAAACTTAATTTCAGTCATATTCAATATGTCATGGAAAGCCTGGCAAAAAACACTACTCAAATACGAAACATTAAAGCTTATTTATTAACGACACTATATAATTCGTTTTTTACCATTGATAATTATTACTCGGCAGCAGTAAAACATGATATGCCTTGGCTTTCTAGAGGCTAGGCAGCTTTCATTTAATTTATAGGAAGGAAGGTAAAGCCAGTGTTAAAGAAAAGATCAAATGAAGTCAGGTACACACTTAATGTGCAGCCTATTATTTTTGACATTGTTATCCATGGAAAAATGAATACATCTCAACTCGGTCTATTTTCAATGTTCATTTATCAAAATGAAGTGAGCTTCACTTTGGATGATTTAAAAAGAATGTCACCAGTGGATACGGTAGAGGAAATAGAAACCAATTTGTATCAATTGGCCTTGATGGGTTATGTAAAACAAATGTGAGGGAGGAAGCTATATGAAGTTATTGTCGGATGAATTAAAAGAAAAATTTGTGCAAAATCCTTTGTATTCAACAGAGGGCATTGAATTTCATGAGAAGAAGATTTTAGCCCATTTTTTTAATCCTATTGGTGCAGGGGATTGGTATATTACAGAAGGAAATTACGACCCTAAGACAAATGATGTATTGATGTTTGGATACGGTCATCTTGGTGATGATCAAATGGCAGAATGGGGTTTTGTAACTATAAAAGAATTGGAGGATATCAAGCTGCCTTTAGGCTTTAAAATTGAAAGGGATTTTCTGTATGATGGTAATCATAATTTTATAATCAATGATGTTGCAAAAGTAAGGGGACTAGGATTAACGTATGTGGAACCAGATTCAAAGCTTGCAGAAATTAAGGGTAAAGGAACCAGGTATGAAAAAAATCCAATATCGAAGTCTCAGGATAAAGAGAAGGATAGGTGAGAACCATGCCAAAACCGGATGATCATATACATGAGTTAGTTCAGATAAAAATTAAAGCGGCCATGCTAACTAAGGATACCATTGAAAAAGCCATTCAGTGGTATCTTTTTAATAAGACAGAAAAGGATAAATTCAAGGTTACAGTTGGAAAAACGGATATGAACACCCTGAATGCCACTGAAAAAACTGTAAAGTTTCTTCCAATAGAGATAGACAGGGAGCTAATGAAGCTATATTCAAAAGAATTTAAGAAGTACAGTATCCATTTTGCGGTGGAAAAACAGTCCAAGGGCAACTATATGATAGCCTTTGCGGGAAGGAATATGGAAACAGTGGAACACGCTATGAAAAAGGTTGTTGAAGAAGTAGCGAGGATTCAGAAGGAAAAGGAGAAAAGCGGAATAGGGAAAATTAAAGAATATAATGAAGCCGTCCATAGCCAGGCTAAAGAGAGCACCAAGGAAAGAGAACGGAAAAAAGTAAAGGACAGAAGCCGATAGTGATTAAGTTGAATACCAAAATCTTAAAAAAGAACCTAGTTTTTAACAGTCCATTAATTTTGATTGGAGTTGTTATGAATTGGGTTTCTTTTATTAGCAGGACAGATTATCAAGGCAATATAATCCTTGCTATTGGTGAAATTTTAAACAGTCCGGCGGTAGTGCTTAAAGCTTTACCTCTTTCCTTTAATCCTGTTGATTTAATTGTTGCTTCCAGTGTCACTCTTATACTGCTATTACTCATTTTAGAGAAACGTGCCAACCAAAAGAAATTTCGTAAGGGTGTTGAACATGGTTCGGCCCGTTGGGGTACAGCAGAGGATATCAAGCCGTATGTTGATGATGATATGAGGAATAACATCATTTTGAGTGAAACAGAATTTCTTACAATGAGCAGCAGACCTAAAAGCAAAGAATTGATCGAATATGCACGTAATAAAAACATTATTGTGATCGGGGGAAGTGGTAGCGGGAAAACAAGATTTTTTATCAAACCCAATATTATGCAAATGCACAGCAGCTATGTGGTTACTGACCCCAAAGGAACCATTGTCAATGAAGTTAGTACAATGCTTCTGAAACATGGTTATAAAGTGAAAATCCTGAATTTAGTCAATTTATCTAAGTCCATGCGGTACAATCCAATGGCTTATATCAAGAATGAAGAAGACATATTAAAGTTGGTCGATACGATCATAGAGAATACCAAAGGAGAGGGAGAGAAAGCGGGTGAGGACTTTTGGGTGAAAGCAGAAAAGCTTTTATATCAAGCCTTTATCGGCGCAATCTTCTATGAGTTTCCAGACTTTGAAAAAAATCTGATCTCTGTTGTAGAAATGCTAAAAATGTGTGAAACAAGGGAAGATGATGAAACTTTTAAAAACTCTGTAGATTTGTGGTTTGAGGAATTGGAGCAAAAGAATCCAGATCATTTTGCAGTCATTCAATATAAGAATTATAAGCTTGCAGCCGGAAAGACAGCAAAAAGTATCTTGATTAGCTGTGCTGCTAGGCTTGCACCTTTCAACATTCCAAGAATAAGGGATTTGGTCAAAGAGGATGAAATGGAACTGAACAAAATCGGTGATGAAAAAACAGCTCTCTTTGCCATCATTCCAGATACGAATCGAACGTTTAATTTTATTATTTCTATGATGTATACACAGATGTTTAATACTCTTTGTACCCATGCGGACGATGATTGCGGTGGCAGGCTGCCCATTCACGTCCGTTTTATGTTGGACGAATTTGCGAATATCGGAAAAATTCCTGATTTTGATATCCTCATTGCCACAATCCGTTCAAGGGAAATGTCTGCAAGTATCGTATTGCAGTCCAAGCGACAATTAAAATCCGTATACGGTGAGGATAAGGCAGCTATTATCGAGGATTGTTGTGATACCACCATATTCCTAGGCGGGAAATCAAAAGACACAATGAAAGATATCGTGGAAACCTTGGGAAAAGAGACAATAGACGATTTTAACACTTCCGATACAAGGGGTTCCAATTTATCTAAGGGACTGAATTATTCAAAATTAGGCAGAGAGCTAATGACATTGGATGAAATGGCGGTTATGCGAGGTAGAAAATGTATTGTTCAGATACGAGGAACCAGACCATTTTTCTCCAATAAATACGAAATTACAGATCATCCAATGTATAAATATCATGCCGATGGCCTGGAAGACCCCAGGTGGTTTGATGTGGAGAAATATGTGAAGAAACAACATCAACATCCTATTTCCTACGAATCTTTGAAAACATCGATGAAAGGTAAAACCATGAGGATAACTGAAAATATAGAGCCTGTCCAGCTATTTGAAGGGGATAAATTGGAAATGGAAAATGGAGGGGTGGATTTTACGGACTATTACGCTGACGGAGGTGAAATTTTAGGATGAATTCATTATTTGAAAATATCAACGAAAAAATATTTTTGCCTGCTATTACGTGGTGTTTGGAAACCTTCATGGAAGCTTTTATAGCTTCATTAAACGTATTGCAGACAGAGGTAGGAAAAACACCGATAGAATTTAGTGCTACATTAGTCAGTTCACTGCGGGCCATATCCACAAGCGTCATTATGCCAGTGGCGGGGCTGATCTTAACCTATATATTCTGTTACGAGCTGATCAATATGCTGCTGGAAAAAAACAATATGGCTGAATTTGAAATGTTCAATCTGTATAAAGCCATCTTTAAAATTTTCCTAGCTATCCTGCTTGTCACTAATTGCTTCGATATCACTCTAGCATTCTTTGATGTAGGGCAGAGCTTGGTTGCGGGAGTCACATCAACGACCATAACCGTATCCATGGCGGATATTACAGAGCAGATGATCACACAGGCAGAAGCGAACATAGGAATGGGTTTAATTTATCTGTTACTCTCTGCAATTATTATGATCGTTGGTTGGGTAGCTGTGGGCCTAATCTACCTGGTGGCTTGGGGTCGAATGATCACAATCCTGATATATATATCTGTTGCTCCTATTCCTTTTGCTACTTTGATGAATCGAGATTGGATAGGGCATATCGGACAGAACTATTTAAAAAACTTATGTGCTTTGGCAATACAGGGATTCCTAATGATGATTTGTATGCTGATATATGGTGGATTGGTGTCCAGCATTGAACCGATCATTTTATCATCCGGTGCTATGGTTGGCATTGTTCTCATCCTGGTGTCAATGTTCGTATGTGTGAAATCACTTATGAGTTGCTTAAATCTAGCAAAATCAATATTTGGAGTTTCATAGAGAACTGATAACAGGTGTCAGTGACTGACACAGAACAAGGAAAGAGGTGTGTAGGATGGCATATATAGAAGTGCCGAAAGATTTAAATCGGGTCAAAACCAAAATTGCTGCTGGATTAACCAAAAGGCAACTGATCAGCTTTGGCAGTGCTGCTATGATGGGTTTTCCTGTGTATTTCTTGGTGCGACAGATAGCTCCTAATGAAATCGCAATGATAGCCTTGTTTATCGTTGCTGCACCTTCAATACTGCTCGGACTATATGAGCGGGACGGGATACCTGCGGAAGAATTATTGAAAAGCTACCTCAAATTTAAATATATGCAGCAGCCGATCAGGACGTACAAAGTGACGGAAAAAAATACTTTTTTAAAAAGGGGGGTAAAGAAACGTGCCAATGCAAGCAGTAAAAAAGCCTGATATGCAAAGAAAACATTTTAAGCAGGGCCGAAAAAAAGAAACATTGCTGTCTGTTGTCATTGATTCTGTTAGAAATCAGAAACAGAATCAAGTGACTTCAACACAGGACACCATACCCTACCGTCAGATGTTTAAGGATGGAATTTGCCAGATAGACGATACCCATTTCAACAAAACCATTGCATATAACGACATCAATTATCAGCTCGCCCACTCAGAAGATAAAGAAGTAATTTTTAGTGAATGGTGCAATTTTCTGAATTACTTCGATCACTCAGTTTCTTTTCAACTGACATTTATAAATGAGTTGGCAAACATTGATGAAGAAAAAAAGTCCATTGAGATCAAAAGCCAGGATGATGAATTTGATGATATTCGTGAGGAATACAGAGAGATGTTGATGGAACAGTTGGAAAAGGGTAACAATGGCTTAACTAGGAGGAAATACATTACCTTTACAATAGAATGCGAAGGTCTAAATGAAGCCAAAGGCAAGCTTGCCAAAATAGAAAATAATATTCTAAATAATTTTAAATTGCTAGGAGTAACAAGCTTTTGCCTGAATGGAAAAGAAAGATTGGAAGTCCTGCATAATATTTTAACTACTGATAAGGTATTTACTTTCGACTGGAATGAGAAAACAGAAAGAGGGCTGTCTACCAAAGATTACATTGCTCCTTCAATATTTGATTTCAATAACAAAAGATATTTTAGAATGGATAAGAAGGTTGGGCAATCTCTGCACATGATGATTCTTGCGCCAGAACTTAGTGATAGAACCTTGGCAGATTTTTTAGATATGAAAAGTGAAATGATTGTCAGCTATCACGTTCAATCCATCGATCAGCAAAAAGCGATAAAAATTATTAAAGGCAAAATTTCTGATCTGGACAAAATGAAAATTGAAGAACAAAAAAAGGCTGTCAGAGCAGGATACGACATGGATGTCATTCCAACGGATATCAATACCTATGCCGATGAAGCAAAACGGATTTTACGGGATTTGCAGTCACGCAATGAACGTTGGTTTATGGTTACGATCATAGTCACCAACATTGCCAGGACGAAAGCGGAACTGGAAACGAACATATTCCAGGCAAAAACCATAGGACAGCAATATCAGTGCAACTTAAAGCCATATGACTATGAACAAGAAAATTGCTTAATGGCAAGTCTGCCAATTGGCGTGAACAATCTATATCCGAAACGAGGGCTGACCACATCCGCATTAGCAATCTTTGTTCCTTTCACTACACAGGAATTGTTTATGGGCGGGCAATCTTTATATTATGGTGTGAATGCGTTAAGTAACAACATGATCATGGTGGATAGAAAGCGTCTTAAAAATCCTAACGGTTTGGTGTTGGGAGTTCCAGGAAGCGGTAAGTCTTTCAGTTCCAAACGAGAGATAACCAATGTATTTCTGATTACAGATGATGACATTATTATCTGTGACCCCGAAGGAGAATACAGGCCACTGGTGGAAGCTTTGGGGGGGCAGGTTATAAATATCTCACCGACATCAAAGGACTATGTAAATCCATTGGATTTGAATATGGATTACAGTGATGATGAGTCCCCCCTTGCGTTGAAATCAGACTTTATTATGTCCTTGATGGAATTGGTTTGTGGTGGTAAAAACGGGCTGTTGCCAGTCGAGAAGACCATTATTGATAGGTGTGTACACATTATTTATCAGAAATATCTATTAAACCCTATACCTGAAAACATGCCGATTTTAGAAGATTTGTGGAACGCTTTGAAGGAACAGGGAAGTAAGGAAGCAGACAATTTAGCAGACGCTTTGGAAATCTATGTGAAAGGTTCCCTACAAGTGTTTAATCATAGAACGAATGTAGAATTAAAAAATCGGTTGGTTTGCTTTAATATTAAAGAACTAGGCAAGAACCTAAAAAAATTGGGCATGTTGATCGTACAAGACCAAGTGTGGAATCGAGTGACCATAAATCGAGATAAAAGGAAATCCACATGGTATTACATTGATGAATTCCATTTGTTGCTCAAGGAAGAGCAAACATCTGCTTACTCTGTAGAAATCTGGAAGCGATTCAGGAAATGGGGCGGTATCCCAACTGGAATTACGCAAAATGTTAAGGACTTCCTTGAATCAAAAGAGATCGAGAATATTTTTGAAAACTCTAATTTTATTTATCTGTTGGCCCAAGCACCAGCCGACAAAGAGTTTTTATCAAAAAAATTGAATATCTCTAAAATGCAGTTATCATACGTATCAAATAGTCCCCCAGGTGAGGGGCTTTTAATTTATGGGGGTGTAATCATTCCATTTAAAGATCATTTTCCAGAAGATACAAAACTGTATCAGCTCATGACAACTCGATTGGAAGAACAAGCGGGGTGATCAGCTATGGCAAAATTCAGTGAAGATAAAAAGAAACATATTATGGGAAAAAGTGCAAGGGAATCCCCATCAAACGAAGCACCTAATGATAGCAAATATGATGATGTGGATATAAAGTACAAAAAGCTGAAAGAGGATGATTTAGGAAATCGGGTGGTGGAAAAAGTACGTTCTGACAAAAATCTTCTGAAAGAAGTTAGAAGCAAAGCACCTTATAATAGAAAACCGATTGAACCAAGGCATAAGCCAAAGACGAAGAAGATCAGGGGTAAAAAGAATAGGCAAAAATATTTTGACGAACGAAGAAAAAAAATAGCAGAGAATGAAGCAGAGTATTTAGCAAAGGAGTCCCAACACATTACAAATATCGTTGGGCAGGGCATTCGGGGTGAAACCAGTCCTTTATATGACGATATTAGAGAAACCATACGGAACGAAGATCGTGCCTTGTACAGACAGATGTACTCCCATGAGAAGGGCCTGAAATATGAAAAAAAGGCAAAGCAGTTAAAGGAAAAAACTGAAAAAAAACATCTCGAAGTTAGTTCGGTTGAGGAAAAAATTAAGGCAAAAAAAGTTGTTCGTGTAGGCTTGCATGAAGAAGTTCAGGAGGGCGAGGAAGGGCAAAAAGTATCAAAGCTGAAACATGGAATCTACCAGAAGGAAGTCAAACTGAAACAAGGTGAGCGGACGGTAGAACAGAAATTGCAATATCAATCCATCCATCAACCAAAGCAATTGATAAAAAGAGATTTAGAAAAAAGTGAACAGATGGAAGGTAACGAAGGGGTTCAGGTAGCACATCAGGCTGAAACTGTACTTAAAAATAAAATCATGAAGCCTTATATTCGTGATAATTATGGATTTGATAAGCACCATGTCAAAGCGAAAAAATTGAAGCATAAGGCTAATGTAGCCAGTGCCAAGGCCGAGTACAATCAAGCATTGTCTGAATCCCTGTTGCAATCGAATCCTATTTCAAGGAGTATGCAAAGGAGGAATATCAAGAAAAGAATTTACGAGGAAAAAGGATTATATCGATCGCCACTGCATAGGGTGAAAGATTTTGTTGTAGGTTCTGTAAAATTTATTGACCCACTGTATAATGTCAAACAGGCTTATCACGTTATCAGCACTGCAATAGGGGCTATGGGACTATTACTCAAAACGATCATTACTACTGTAGTGGTATTTATGATCGTAATTGTTCCCGTAGTTGCAATTGTCAGCGTGTTCAGTATCTTTTTTGATTTTGGTGAAAATGAGAATGTAGAAATTGCAAATATGACCCTATTCTGGAATGAGCAATTGACGGACATTCGTATGGAACTGATTGAAGCTGATCAAACGGAGTCCTATGCAAAATCAAATTATGACCCTGTGGATGAAGTACGAATATCCGGTTCAGTGGATATCAATATGGCACAGGAACAGCAGCGACAGGTACAGGTCATCGGATATATTACCGCATTGCTGCAAGATGACTTGGATAGAAGATCAGGGGAAACTGCACTGAAAGCCGCCTTTGATGAGTTGTACCAGGTACACCAGGAATATGCCGATGAGGGATGGTGGGAAACAGAGCTTGTAGGATATGACAATGAAGGCAACGCCATATATGAAGACGTATGGGTTGAATACTGGGTACTGTATTTATCTTTGGAGCAGGGGGATATAGACGAGTATGCCATCAGCCAACTCAATCAGCTTAACGAAGAAGATCGTGAGCTGGCCTTACTGCAATATGAGCAATACCAGGAGGGCTTAGGATATGGTCAGATAGGCAGAAATCCTTTAGAGGAAACTTCTGATTGGAGGGGTTTGGTATCCAGCTTGTACGGATACCGGATAATGGATAATTCCAAGGAGCTTCACAGGGGATTGGATATAGCCATTCCTGAAAATACGCCATTATATGCCATAGCAGACGGAACGGTAATAGCCGTAGGCAGTGGCAGTTCGACAGGGAATTATGTGTACTATAAAATCGAAGTTGGACGAGAGAAATATACAGTTAAGTACATGCACCTAAATTCTTCCAGTGTAAGAGAAGGGGATGTCATATTGAAGGGCCAACAGATAGCACTTTCGGGAAATACGGGGAGAAGCACAGGGCCACATCTGCACTTAGAGATTGAACATAATGGAAAACAGTGCAATCCCTTGTTTTTAATTGAATATCCTGTTTCTGATTGAAATTCCCAATTCCAGAGTTGGGGATTTTTATATTTCAAAAAAATTATAAAATTATAGGAGGTAGTTTTATGTCATTTTTTACATCAGCAATTTCAACACTTTCAACACTGGTAGTCCTGATCGGGGCGGCACTTGCGGCCTGGGGGGTCATCAATTTGATGGAGGGTTACGGAAACGATAATCCAGGGGCCAAAAGTCAGGGGGTGAAGCAGTTGATGGCAGGTGCAGGCATTGCCATTGTTGGGCTGACGCTAATCCCAATGCTTTCATCGATGTTTTAAAAAGTTCCGAAGAATCCCTGAAAAATCCAAAATATTCGTTTTTGGGGGGACGATGAAATGGTATAATATAGACAGAAGTCTATACGGGATAGGAGGTTATTCAAGTGCAATACAAGGGCAAGATAATTTCTCAAAAGTTTCATATTGGAGATGTATTGAGTATCACCACAGGGAAGCTTGTTTCAACTAGACACATGGACGGGATATACGATATTTTGAAATTTATGACCGGAAGAAGTGTTTTTACTCATGAAATACCTGATTTTATAAGGGAATGTCAGAAATTCCTGTTAGAGCAGTTTCCACAGCTTACACATGCAAATGCTGATCAGGTTGATGAGAATTCTTTGGAATCGTGGATAAAGGAGCAAGAAAAAACCTATGGCAAGGAACTGGATATTAAACCGCTTCCGTAGTTGGCTAAGGTACTTAGCGGATCAAAATGAATATCAAATTATTATCTTAAATTGATGAGCGTGGTTAAATCGCTCATCTTCTTTCTTTATCACAATAAATAGAATAGCTTTAAAAAATATAGGGTGAGCATATTTCACCCTATATTTATTTTCAGGCAGGGAGGCATGATTATGAGCTTACAGGCTTTGCAAGCTAAAAAGGAAAAACTGCTTATCAAAAGGGATAAGCTGAATGAACAGTTAAAGGCCATCACTTCACAGATCGAAGCAGAGGAATTAGCCACTATCCGAAATATCTTGAAGCAGGAAAATATGTCTGTTGAAGAAGCAGGGAAGCTATTACGGGGAAAGAAGGAGGAATAGGCCAATGAAAATCTTTAGAACTTTTCTACTATTGGTGTTTGTCATTAGCATGATGACAACATCTGTATTGGCAAATACGGTAAATGATGACACGTTGTTGGAAAAGACCATGCCCGAAAGTGTGACAGGGGAGAAAAGGGATGGCTCTGGAACTGCGGTTGATTATACTTTCAGTGGAGAGAAAGAGTTTTATACAATTGTTACAGCCGATGGAAACACTTATTATTTGGTGATCGACAATGAGAAAAGCCAAGATAATGTGTATTTCCTGAAAGAAATCAATGATGGCAATCTAAGCGTCAATAAAAACGTTCCGGTTACTGAATTGGAACAGATACCACAAGTGCCTACACCAATAGAAACCCCTTCCGATACTGAGTCTGGGCCGAAAGGGAATAACAATCTATTACTCATTGCCATCGTGTTCGTCATTCTAATCGGTGCAGGATATTACTTCAAGATTTATAAGCCGAAGCAGAAAAAGCTTCATACGCCATCCCAGGAGGACGGATATGATGAGGAATATGAAGAATTGCAGTATATCGAAGATGATGAAGATATCATAGAGTCCGATACAGAGGGGAAAGGGGAGTAGAACATGCTGAGAAAAAGAACAGAATATAGTGAATATGTCCAGAGAAATATTGATCGATTAAATCAAGTTTTTGGAAATGTAACGTTATCAGTGGAGGAAGAAAATAGCTTGTTGTGGCTGTGCTGTTGGGAAGATACAACCATTGAAAACCTTGTATCAGCGATTTCAAGGGCCATTCAATGCAGCCTGGATGACCATTACTTGAAAAATGCAGAAATGAGTGCTGAAAGCAACTATAACATGATCGACGGTTTGATAAACAATGAATTTCAAGAATCTGAATCTGTTTTAGAATCGATACAAGCCAAAGGCATACAAAGGGATAAACTTGAACAGCTTCCGGATAAAGCTACAGGACGGTAGAAAGATGTGTAAAAGAATATGTATCAATCCGTAACCCTCTACTTGGTCATTAGACAGCCATGGGAGGGTTATTAAAATCCGAAAAATATATAAGGTGTCAGTCAGTGACACATGAGGTGAGATATGAAGAAATGTATAATCTGTGAAAAGCCATCCTTGGCAGCCAATGTATGCAAAGCACTTCAAATGATGGGCGAAAAAGTCACCAGAAAAGATGGCTATAGCGAAAGTACCAGCTACTATGTGATTCCGGCCTTTGGTCATCTTTTTCAGCTTTATGACATTGAGGAATATAGCAGTGAGGGCAGACCCTCTAAATGGTCACTTGATCAGCTACCGTTTTTCCCTGATCAATATCAGTTTTCCTTGAAAAAAGATCACAAAACTAAAAAGGTTGATAGCGGTGTAAAGAAGCAGTTTCTTTTGATCAAAAAGCTGATACAGGACAATAAAACCGAAGCTGTAGTACATTGCGGTGATAGTGATCGGGAAGGGGAGATCATTATCAGAATCATTCTTGAACAGGCAGGGAACAAAAAGCCGGTGCATCGTCTATGGCTTCCTGATCAGGTGGAAAGCACCATCATTAACGGGTTATCCTCACTGGAATTGGACAGCAAGTATGACAATCTCGCCAGAGAGGGTTATGCTCGAACCTATATTGATTGGGCCTATGGTATTAATCTGACCCGCTATGCCAGCGTCAAATGCGATAGCTTATTAAAGGTCGGCCGAGTGATCAGTGCCATCGTCAAAACGATCTATGATAGGGAGCGGGAAATTGAAAACTTTGTGCCGGAAAAATATTTGGTGATAAACAGCAAAGCAGCTACCAATGGTGAAACCATTGATTTGACCGCCAAACATCAATTTAAACCACAGCAGCGACAGGCAGCGAAGGAGCTATGTGATGTATATAACACCTTGGGAGCAGTGGTAACAGATATCAAGACGGAAAGAAAGATCGTAGGAAGTCCGAAGCTATTTAGCCAATCAGGATTACAAAACGTGCTTTCCAAACGGTTTAAATTTAGTCCTGATAAAACCTTGTCCCTGGTACAAGGGCTATATGAACGGGGATTTGTTTCCTATCCCCGTACCCCTACTGAATATCTAGCCACTGCTGAAAAGGGAAGGGTGCAAGCTATTTTAAAGCTGATTCAGGAAAAAGGACATCAGGTGGTGTTTAAAGATCAGAAATCGATCTTTGATGACCGGAAAATTGAAAGTCATAGTGCGATCATACCCACGATCAAGCTTCCCACTGACAAGGACTTTAAATCAGTGGATGAAAAAAATTGCTATGCAGCGATTTTTAACCGTTTCTGTGCAGTCTTCTATCAAGAGGATTGTGTCATTGACCAAACAATAATGACAATCAGCGTTGGAGAGCGGGAGCAATTCAGCCTAAAAGGAAATGTATCTGTTTCAAAAGGATGGAAGCTTGTTGAACCGATAAATGAAACTGAAAAAATGCTGCCGAAATTCAATGTCAATGACAAAGTAGAAGTTGATTTTAAGCCTGTTGAGAAGTTCACACAGCCTAAAAAACACTATACGGTAGAAACCCTCAACAGCTTCCTTAAAAACCCCTTTAAAGATGAATCTAGGCAGGCAGAAGAAAATGATGATCAAGACTATCAAGCCTTGTTTGATGGCCTGGAAATCGGTACGGAAGCAACTCGGCCATCCATTATAGCAGGTGCGATACAGAGCGGATATATAGCCTTAGATAAGACAAATTACCTGATTCTGCCCAAGGGAAAATATTATGTTGAGTGTCTTGAGCAGTTAGGCATAGACATGACAAAGGAGAAAACCGTCTTCTTAGGAAAAATCTTAAAAGATGTGTATAAGGGAGAGCTGACGATACCGGAAAGTTTATCCGTTGTCTATGCTGAAATTACAGCTATTATGAAAAGGCAAGTGGGGATGGAGCCAATGACAGGTGGTAGCAGAAAAACAGAAATTGGTATTTGTCCCCGTTGTGGCAAAAAGGTCATTGCTTACCCAAAGGCATATGCCTGTGAGAGTGGGAAAGAGGGCTGCGGATTTGTAATATTTAACCCTACAGCGCAAAAACCGATATCCATAAGCCAGGCAAAGAAGCTCCTGGAAAAAGGGAAAACAGATTTGATCAAGGGCCTTACTGCAAAGAGTGGGAAAAAGTTTGAAGCTTATTTAATCCTTACGCCTGAAAAAACAATAGGATTTCAATTTAAAAATTCAAAAGGAAAATAGAAAGGAGCGCAATATGTCTAAAAAATATAAATGGTTCAATGCTTTCATCAGTGTGATCTTGATCATGACCATGATACCACTGCCTACTGCTTATGCCAATGAGACCGTTAATGTCAATGTTTTAAATAGTCCCATCATAGATGTGTTTTTAGCCAAAGGGATATCTCAGACCAATACGGCAAATTTCAAAGCTGATATTTTGGCCGGACTTCAAAGGGATGGCTATAACACTGATTTTGTAGAAATCAATGAAATTGAATCTGCGGAAGTGAATATTTCAAATGCGTTTAATTGGGATACATCCTATATGGATTACAATACAAGGGTCGGCGGTTCTACAGGTGATGGAATTGGTAATATAACAATTACTAATAACGGGAGCGTCATTGATATGGTTGGCAATCAATCATTAGCAGGTAAAAACGCAATTTTCACTATCCCAGAGGTCGATTATCAGCAACAATTTAATTATTCCTATAATATTGATTATGGAGATAGCTTTAAGGCAGCCGGAATGTTATTACGAGTTAAACAAACGTCTAGTAACATATCGGGGTATATGTTGTCATTCAACAATCAAAACCAACAATTCTATTCCATGGCGAACAATTCATTGGGTGCAATATGGAAGTTTACATTTTCTAAAAATACCAACAGAACAAGCTTTACAAGTGGCGGGCTAACATTAGTTCGTTCATTGGACATTAATAGAAGTGGGGCGCTTTCGGTCACAGCAGATAAAAACGCTATTACTATATCAGGGGGTGGAATGTCTACTCCTGTTACTGTAGCGATAGATAGTGGAACAGGTGCAGGTTTTGGATTCTTTTCTGATCACTATTCTCATGGCTGTAGTGACATAGGGTCGTTTCGACTGAATGGGATTACCCTGACACAAACCAATGTGAAGACAGTATCGGAAGTGCTGAAAACACCGGAATGGCGGGATAATGCAACTAAAATGCTCGTGAATATTAACGATTATGCAGAATCAGATTTTCAGAATGAGAATGACTTAGCTCAAACCCTCATGAGAACCATCAACGAAAATATCCATTATATTTCATGGGGAAACGCCGGAAACCAGGCTTCCAATACAGATTTTATCTCAAAAAATAATGGCAAGGGGATTTTTATTAACAACACTAATTACAACAACGCCATTAATCAGACAGTAGCCTATATTGAAAGCGTCATTGACAGCTATCAGTCAAAACAATATGTCGTGGTGGAGGAACCGATTATTTTTGAGGTGACTCCAAGTAACCTAAGAACAAATACTGCTACGCCGGAATATCCCAATGGACGCTGGAAGATCGTACACGATTACGCCTATTTTGAAAACAACATGGGGAAATATATCAATTCAGATATGTATCAAAGTAATTTGCCCAATACCTTTGATAAGGCTGGAAAATACAGAATATATTTTGCAGACAGCTTGGTCAAGGAAGTGTATGTTCACCGCATACCTGTAGCAAGCTTTAGTACCGTTATCAATGGTACGAATATTACCTATCGTACTAATTCAATTGATGTGGATACCAGTACAGATATCGGATACGGGCCAGGGATTGTTGAAGAAGAATGGTCATATAGAGAGAGTACAGCTTCTACATGGACGGCGGGAAAACTGACTTCCTTTAATCAGTCGAAAATATACTTAATTCAGCTACGTGTTAAAGATGAACAGGGGATGTGGAGCTATCCAATCACCAGGTATTTGTCCTCGTCATCGGAAAAGCCTGTAGCTGATTTTAATTATGGTACAAACAAAATTACGAAATATGATACGTTAAATATTGTCGATGGCTCCTACGACCCAAGCGGGAAGGCATTGACAACATACTCCTGGACGCTTAGAAAAAATGGTGCAGTGGTCAGCACAACAGCAACACCGATTACCAACTTTAATACAGCAAATTTGGGTATCGGCACTTACTCATATACTCTAAAAGTGACCAATAGTGCAGGTATTCAATCCGATGAATTTACCCGTACATTCTTCGTTGAAGATGATACGACCAAGCCAGAGGTCATTGTCGATGTGGAAAATTGCGATTGGCAGAGATCGCAAACCATCAATGCCATATTTACTGATCATGGCAGTGGTATTGATGGCTATCGATATATCATCAATACCAGTTATCAAATGCCAGGTTTAACCGATGGAGCATGGAGCGGAAAAATTACTAACAGTACAGCAACTTTTACCTTAAATCAAACAGGCACGTATTACCTGCATTTAGTAGGGTATGACATAGCAGGAAACTACATCACCAAAACAAGCGGGCCATATAAAATTGATAGTACAGCCCCATCCGTCACTGCCACAAGTCCCGATACTGCCTATGTACAATCTCAAAACATAACGGTGAATGTCAGTGATAATATCAATTTAGCAAGTTTTAAATATACAGTGAATGAAAGCAGCACTGCCCCTAATGAAAATTCGGGGGAATGGATAGCGGGAACAGGCACGTCAGCAGCTTTAACCCTCAATGAGACAGGAATTCACTATCTCCACGTAATTGCCTATGACCATGTGGGAAATAGATCGGCCAGAACTTTCGGCCAATACAAAATTGATACGATAAAGCCAATGGTAATAGTGAACCCCCGTCATTCAACCTGGGGGCAATCACAACGGGTAGACTATGCTTTCAGCGATGAGGATAGCGGATTTAACTATTCAAGATACATTATCAGCGAAAACAGTGCAGTACCGGAAATAAATGATGATAGATGGAGTGCGCCAGATCATAACGCTGTAAGCTCTGTCCTCTTGAATATCACAGAGGATACAGGATTGACATACCTTCATCTCTTAGGCTACGACAAGGCCGGAAATTATCACATTGAAACTACAGGCATTTATGAGATCGATACAGTCAAGCCAACGGTGGACATAGACCATGAGTCATCCTACTGGAAACAGTCCCAGGAGGTAACGGTTTCTTTTCATGATGTTCATAGCCAGTTCAGCTATTTCCAATATATAATCAACCAAAGCCAAACACCGCCATCATTGAATGAGCTTGGACAGCAAGAAAAGAAAATGAATACAACAGGCTCATTTACTTTTGATGTTACAGGGTTGAATTACCTGCATTTGGCAGGATACGACAATGTAGGTAATTATATTACAAAAACCTATGGGCCATACCGGATTGACACAGTGGCCCCTACCATCACCGCAACAGTCCCTAGCGAAGCCTGGAAGCAATCACAGGAAGTTTTAATAGAGGTTGAAGATAACAGCATTTTAGGGGAATATAAGTACAGTATAACTACCAGTGATACAGCACCCAATGAAAATTCAGGGGAATGGACGGTCGGTACAGGTACATCAACCACCCTTATCTTAGACAGTACGGGGAGATACTATATTCATGTGATTGCAACTGATGTAGCGGGTAATCGAAGGGCTGAAACATTCGGAGATTATAAAATCGATACAACCAAACCCAAGGTAGATGTAATAAACCCTGAATTTTCCGATTGGAAGCATTCACAGGATGTCCTTGTCACCTTTAGTGATGAACATAGCGGGTTTGACTATTACCGATATATGATTAGCAAGAATCCGGAAAAACCTGAATTGGATGATGATGGGTGGAGTAATCCAGTAAACAGCCATACAGGGAGGATTACAATTGATTCCCCAGGTTTAAATTATCTGTATCTGATAGGCTATGACAAGACAGGAAATTATATTGAGCATACGAGCGGACAGTATAAAATCTATATGGCAAAACCGGAAATCATTGTGGATGTGGAGGAATCGGATTGGAAGCAATCGCAAACCGTCCATGCCCTCTTTAGTGAGCATGGAAGCGAATATAACGGATACAAGTATGTGATCAATAACAGCAGCAGAACCCCATCGGCAGGCAGTCCGGCATGGAGCGAAACCAACAGCAGCACAACAGCAGCTTTTTCCTTTGACACCACAGGAATCTATTACCTGCACTTAATGAGAATTGATTCAAAGGGTGACTATATTTTCAAAACCAGTGGGCCATATCATATCGATACTCAAAAACCAGTGATCGCAGCTACACCGCCAAAATCTGAATATGTACGATTACAGGCAGTGCAAATTTATGCCAGTGACAGCCCATCAGGGATTGAACGCTATCAATATCTGTTCACCACAGATGAAGCTATCCCTGATGAAAATTCAGAGGAATGGACAATAGGGTTTGGCACACAAACCACAGCCTACATTTATCAAGATGGGGTTTTCAACCTGCATATATTAGCTTATGACAAAGCAGGTAACAGCACGATCAGAACCTTTGGGCCATATAAAATTGACAGAACAGCCCCAGGGGTAACGGCAGACCCTGGACATGGTGAATGGGCCACGAGCCATACCGTTACTGTTCTATTCAGTGATAGTGGTAGCGGTTTTGATGGTTATAAATACATCATCAATTCAAAATCACAATTCCCTGAATCCAGTGATGGAGCTTGGAGCAATATGATTAACGAAACAGAGGGAACCTTCACCATTGATCTTTTAGGTGTAAACTACCTGCATTTAATTGGCTATGATCAGGCAGAAAACGAGGTGAGGAAAACCTTTGGCCCCTATGAAGTTGATACGATCAGCCCGACCATAACGGCCACACAGCCAAAATCTGAATACGTGGAATCCCAAAGGGTGATAATCAACATTAGTGATTATCCGGTATTAACAGACATGAGATTCAAATATATGTTCAATACCAGTGACACAGTCCCTAATGAAAATGCGGATGGATGGATTGAAGGTACAGGCACATCGGCCACAACTACTTTGACTACGACAGGCAGCTATTACCTACATGTTATAGCCACTGATATAGCAGGAAATCAAGCTGTACGGACATTTGGAGCGTATAAGATTGATAGCACAGCACCAACAGTTGTCATTGATCTGGAACAATCGGAATGGTCACAGACAAAAACAATCCATGTGGAATTCACTGATGAAGAAAGCGGGTTTGATTATTATCAGTACATCCTAAGCACCAATCCAAATATGCCAGCATTGGATGATGAAGCATGGAGCAGGAAGGTGGTTTCTCCTTCAGGAGCATTCTTATTGGATGAAGCAGGTACGTACTATTTGCATTTGGTCGGCTATGATAAAGTGGGGAACTATGTGAAAAAGACAAGTGTTCCCTATCTGATTGATAAGACAGCTCCTATAGTAACAGTTGACCCAGAGCGTTCAGACTGGTCTACATCCTTGACGGTCTATGTCACATTCAATGATGAAGAAAGTCAGTTTTCCCATTATCACTATTTGATCAATAGCAGCTATACAGTGCCTGCATTGGACG
Source organism: Clostridium formicaceticum (assembly GCF_001854185.1). Taxonomy (NCBI): domain Bacteria; kingdom Bacillati; phylum Bacillota; class Clostridia; order Peptostreptococcales; family Natronincolaceae; genus Andreesenella; species Andreesenella formicacetica. Next base: position 319,883 of record NZ_CP017603.1, on the reverse strand, counting down.
ATGAAGGATGGAGTGAAGCAATCACTTCTGATACAGCCACATTCACATTTAATAAAGATGGAGTCTATTATCTTCATCTGGTAGGCTATGACAAGGCTGGAAATTATGTGAGAAAGACAAGTGGCGAGTATCAGATTGATACAATAGCCCCAACGATTACAGCCACACCGCCGAGAACTGACTGGACACAATTACAGACCATTGCAATCAACGTAACGGACAATCAGACTTTGAGTGATTTTAAGTATGTATTTACGACAGAAGAAACCGCTCCTGACGAAGCTGCCAGTGGATGGGAAACAAGTACAGGGTTAGTAAAGGTGGAGACTCTGGACACAACCGGCATTTATTATCTGCACGTTATCGGCCATGATCGGGCAGGGAACCAGGCGAAGGAAACCTTTGGGCCTTACTACATTGATATGACTAAACCAAGGATAACGGGATATAGCACTGCCTATCTCAATAATATGGTTCAGGTTTCTGTAGAAGCAGAGGACGAACATTCAGGAATTGCTTTTTACGGTATGACTAATCAAAAAGACCAATACGAGAGCATTGTATGGCAGAAGTCAAATGTGCTGGAAATTACAAAAATAGCAGAATACTACCTGTACGTAATGGACAGAGCAGGAAACATATCGGCCATTGATGGATTGTCTAAAGTGGCCGTAGATCAGTTTGCTAAACCTGAAATCATGGTAAGTCCTGAAAATAGCAGTTGGCAAACCAAACAAGAAATCGAAATTACTTTTAGTCCTGCCAGTGAGATCGAAGTAGACTATTATCAGTACCTGATCAGCACAAACCCCAATATGCCAGCATTGGACTATGAGGGATGGAGTGAAAAGATAGATCAACCCGTACTGACGATCAGTTTAGATCAAACAGGCGAATATTATCTGCATTTGGTGGGGTATGACAAAAATAACAACACTGTAACGAAAACCTATGGAGCCTATCAGGTAGATATGACAGCACCAATTGTATCCGGTGTTGCGGTGGGATATAAAAATGACAGTGTCTACCTGACAGTATCGGCCAGTGATGAAGGAAGTGGAGTTGTCCAGTATGGAATCAGGCCCCATAGTTTGGAGGATAAACCTGTAAATATAGCATGGCAGGAATCCAATAAGATCAGAATCACCCAAACAGGCAAATATTCAATCTATGCCATGGACAGAGTAGGCCATGTTTCTAAGGTTAATGAAAAATCAACTGTGGACATTAAGGCATTTCACAAGCCTACAATTACAGTCAATCCCACAAGCCAAAGATGGGTTGATGAACTGGAAGTAACTATTACTTTTCAGGATGATTATAAAGGGATTGATTATTACAGATATAAGATTACAAAATCAAAGAGCTTCCCTTCCTTATCGGCCAGTGGATGGAGTGAGAAAATCACAAGAGCAAGAAATACCTTGGCTTTTGAAGACACAGGAAGCTACTATTTGCATGTGATTGCATACGACAAGATGAACAATAGCATTTCAAAAACATTTGGTGTATATCAGGTGGATAATATCATCCCTGAAATCAACAAGATCGTCAGCACTGAAAAAGATAAAAAGATGAATTTGGAGGTCATTGCCAGTGATCAAGGTTCAGGTGTAAAAGACTATGGAATTGCCAACGGCGGAACGGTTTCTATCAGAAATCGTATCTCATGGCAAGCCTCCAATATCTTTGACGGCCTGGAAAACGGCTCCTATGTCATCTATGCCAGGGATTATGCGGGAAATGTCTCAAAGGCTGCCAGTGTTTTGATCAATCAAAAAGAAACGATCATTGAAATCAAAGAAGTGACAGTCAGCTTTCAGGCCAACGGTGGCACAAGTCTAAATCCTGTAAGTGTGGTGAAAGGCTCCAAAATTAATGCGCCTGAATCCCCATTGAGAACAGGATATATATTTGATGGGTGGTATCAAGATCAATCCTTGACTCGAAAAATGAATTTCAACAATCCTATTTCTGAAAATATGGTACTGTATGCCAAATGGAGCATTGATAATAAAGACTCCATACCACAGCCAGCACCACAACCAAAGCCAGTAGAGAAGCAACCGGAGGAAAAAAGCCAGCCTGTTGTAAGACAGCCAGGTACACCAAGATTGACAAACAGTGATCAGCAAAAGGAATTCTCAAAAGATGAAAGTGAATATTCGCAAGAAACTGTTGTTTCTGTATCAAATTTAAAAGGAAAGCAGGTGGAAATCACCTTTATAGATGACCAGGACAGAATTATCCTAAAGCAAGTATTCAACTACGGAGAGCCAATCTATGTAATAGATCAGGATGGCCAAAAATTGGCAGAATACAACGCAAGGCAAAAAAGGGATATTTATTTGCCAAAGGAGAGCAGCAGAGAAGGGGATATTTATGGCTGGGAATATTTTTACAGAGAGAATACCCTTGTAATAATGCGGACTGTCCACAAAATCCCTGTGGAAACAACGGATAAAATTCCGGAAAGTAATGATCGAATTTCCAATCATATAAACCTTGTGCCTTATGCTATAGGAGCTTTGGTTGGTAGCGGCTTTCTTATCTTCCTCTTAATTTTCATTAGGAGGAAGAAGAAAACAACTAAATAAGTACAGCAAAGGATGTTTACACAATTAAATAGGTAAAAAGCAAAGGGTGTCAAATGCAAATGACACTCTTTGCTTTTATCCAAAAAAGAAAGGAGGGCAGGATTATGGATAATGCTCATTTTCTGAAAAATGTTTCAGAAGAAGAATTATACGAAATTTTGAAAAATGATGACACTGCCGATTTTTCAAACTGCTATTTCTATAAAGTAAAAATTTCTATCAGTGAAGGTAGAATCAGCAGCTTTGAAGGTTCACGTTTTTATGAATGCAAGTTCATGGGATTTGATGGTCAGCATGTGAATTTTCAAAAGGCGGTGCTTACAGGGTGTTTTATTGAAAATGCGAATTTCAATCATGTCAATATGACAGGAATCGAAATTTACGGGACGCATATCAAGGACGCAAGTTTTAGGTTCACAGACTTAACCGATGCACGAATGCGATATGTCCTGTTTGAAACGTCGGTACTTTATCAAACGGAGTTTCAACATGCGCTCATGGATAACATTCATTTTCAGAATGTAGAAGCGGAAAATATAACAACAGATTTTTCTACAGTTACAATGACCATGACCGGAGCTAGGAACAAGGACATACAGAATTACAGAAATCAAATTTTGTGGGCACTTCATGTGAATCAGGATGAAATTGATAGAGCCATTAAAAAAGTACGGTTTATAAGATCTAATTATGAGACCATTTTTGAGGTGAATGATGGTGATATGGTGCTGATTGACGGTCAGCTCAGAAAAGTAAATTATATGGACGAATACCACTTTAATTTTGATGGTGGTAAGTGCTATCACATTTGGGAATTTGCAGAAAAGGTTAACCCACAAGGGAATCGTGTGCTTCCGGCACAGCAATCTATTTTAGATCAAATAAAATCAAAAGGGGTTAGCAGCAAGAAGGATGGGCATGAAAAAACAACCCCAAATAAGGAGTTGTAGTAAGGGCCTATATACAGGGATTAAGCAATTAACCAGGTCGGCTTTTATAAAATAACGGTGTCAGTCAGTGACACTCAGGGAGGAAAAAATGAGCGAATATATGATTATTTTCATTGAGAACGGAACAATTACAGCAGAAGAATTGATAGAAGGTGAAAGTGAGGATTGAAAATATGGTAAAAATAGATGGCAGCACGGCAAATCAATTGTTAGAAGCTTTTTTAAATAGCAATCAAACCATAGCGAAGATAAGAAACACAACCTATGTTAAAATGCCTGTCACTGATGAAGTAGATTTACTTTATAATCAATACCAATATAATGAAAGTCCATATCCGTTGGATGGGAAGCATAATTTGGAATTTGCAGGAGTATGGAATCATGCAACAAAAACAATCTATGAACCTCAATATTCTCTAAGGAGTCTTCTTGAAAATGGCGGGGAAATTACTACTGTTTCAAAGGAAGAAATTGAAAGTCTTATCGAAAAAGAAGTCTTTAAAAGAGTAGAGAATTATGTCAATGAAAACTATGAACCCTTAAAGCAAGCTGTTACGGATGAAATGAAGGAAAACCATTACAGTATTTGGCGAACAGAACACATTGGTCAATCCTTTGTAGAAGAATGGTCTACGGAAACAATGGATTACTTTTTACCAGATGTAAGCATAAAACTTGAAGAATCTTCTTTTATGAATTATATCGTGGGGGGTGAACGCCGTTCCCAGGTTATTGATGAATTTGAAAAACAGTATCATGAAAAATATGGGGAAAAATTAGGTCTTTACATTATGGAATTTGAAGCTGTCAACTCAAAGTTACAGGAAATTCAGAATGACCCAACTAATCCGATGCACAAGCAGAAGAAAATTATCAAAATCATGAAAGATCAGGATTGTCAAACCGTTAATCTCACCATCAATAAGAATAATACGCTGTTTACATTTAAGACAACAGCGAGTCCCTTAAAATATTTTGGGAGGTACATCAGCACTTATCATATACAGGCCCAAGACCGGAGAAAATTTGAACAGCTATTCGGCAGGCATGAATCCTATACGCTTGATGATATAGCCAAGATCACCTATGGTAAACGGGTACTGTATCAGGATGAAAAGCTGCTGCCACAGACAGAAATATCTACCCTGGCCTCCATCAAAGCCAAGGGCATACGGAGCAATCAAAATCAAACATTAGAGGGGAGAGGTCATAGAGAAGACATTGAAAGATGAAAGAAAGATGAAAGGAGAATCCCGATGGGAAAAAGCCAAATAAAGAAAAATTCAAATTCAAAACAGCAGCCAGCTATGAGTCAAGATGAAATGCTTGCCATTATCAGCTCTCTTGCCAAGCAAATTGAGTTGTTAAACGGGACAGTCGATAAGCTGACTGTAGAATTAGCCAACAATAGGGAAACTGCATTACAGGTAAATAAGATCAATTTATTTATGCAAGTAGCAAAGGTAAAAATTCAGGATACCCTTAATTTATTGAAAAACGAACACAATTTTTCCACTAAAAAGTTTATATATGAATTTAGAGAAAACATCAACATGATCAAGAGTGCATTGTCAGAAGTAAAGAATGCTATTTTGGAAATACCTCATACTATTTCTGAAAAAGTAAATGGTTTAAAAAATCAGGCAAAACAAAAGGTGAACAAGGCAATTTGTGGGGTAGATAATGCCATAACCTATGCAAAAGAGGTCGCTGCTATTCAGATGACCACACCGGAGTTTATAGTTAATCAACTTCAAAATGCGCTACAAGATGCAAAAAAACAACATCATGCAGCTATGAAAATGGCTAGAAGTAATTTGTATGGGGAACGCAAGGAAAATTCTGCTTTGAATCAAATGCGGGGATTAGGTACGGTAAGTGAGCGGCAGGGAGATGAACCCCAAAAAAGCAGTGAATTAGAAAAATAGAATGACACATCTGTTCAGAAGGAGATATAGGGTGCATAGCCTTATATCTTCTTCTTTTATGCGGATAGAAAGGCGGATGTATAGATGAACGGCAAAACTAGAGAATTTCGCCAGAAGATAGCGGATATTTTCATTAAATCTTTAAATGAAAAGCAATTAAAGTGGAAAAAGGAATGGAATGGGCCAGCCATGTCGCCAATGAATGCAATTTCTCATCGTAGATATAAAGGGATTAATCAGTTTTGGCTAGGATTTGTGGCTTTAGAAAAGGGATATGATGACCCTCGGTGGTGTACCTTCTTACAGGTTCAAAACCAAGGCTGGAAACTACAGGGAGCGAAGGGAACAGGGGTACAGGTTGAATATTGGCTTCCCTATGATTTTGAAAAAAGGAAAGCTATGTCCTGGGAAGCCTTTAATTTAATTAAGCATGATAAAGAAGCTTTAAAGGATATAGCCTTTATCGCAAAATATTTCACTGTTTTTAATGCTAAGTTTATTGAGGGCATTCCCCCGTTGCCGGAGATTCAAACAAATGCTCATATTCGTCCCGATGAGATCATTGATAAATTAGCTAAAAATATGGAGGTTCAAATTTTCAATGATGGGAAGGATAGGGCTTATTACAGTACCCTGACAGATCAGATTCACTTGCCAAAACCAGAGTATTTTGTAACTGAATATGCGTATAACGCCACAGCATTGCATGAGCTGGCCCATGCTACGGGTGCAGCACATCGGTTGAATCGTAACATAATGAATATGTTTGGTTCCAGTGACTACGCATATGAGGAACTGATTGCAGAGATCAGCTCTTGTTTTATGAGTGTTAATTTGAAGGTCGAGCATGATCAAAACCATATAAATAACCATAAAGCCTATGTTCAGAGTTGGATTCAGGCCATTAAGGAGAAGCCTAATATTCTGATTCAGGCAATAAGGGAAGCTGAAAAAACGGCTAATTATATGGATTTTAAGGCTGAGATCATCAGTGAAAAGGAATATCTGAATACAACAAATGAGAGCTTGGAAGTAGAACATGATAAGGTGATGGGAAATGAGAAAACCTTTATTGAAATGAAACAGGACATTTCAAATATTCTTGCTCGTGAAGGATTTCAACTATTGCTATGTGATGAAGATATTAAAGATTACATTAATGAGAGGGCCTATATGGATTTAGCGACATATGGCAGTAGTAAGGACTTGATCAGTCAATTAAAAAGGTATTTGGAGAGCCACATATTGAAAGAAGAACCTTCCATGCTAGAAGCCATTAAAGCCAAAGGTCAGAGGGCAAAGGCAGGAAAAATGTCCCTTAGCAGGGTGGTAGAAAGGTAGGAGGTAGCATAATGTCAAATGCAATAAAGAAGTTCATTGATAAATGGGAACACCATGAGATTGAAGATTATGGGAGTGTCGTATCCCCTGACTACAAGCAATTCCAAAAGGAGTACAGGGGAGTTTTAAGAGGGATTGCAAAGGAAGTCGGGATGAAACTTCATAAGCTGAATGCTAATCATTATTGTTTTTCTGCTGTGTTAAAACATGAAACTACATCAAAATTTTATTATATCAGTATAAGTGATGTTAGACACAATTCTGAATGGTATAGCAATGTCCTATATCGTACTATGGAGCATGAAAAGGATTGGACGGGAGGGCCTAACCATTATTCGTCATTAGAGCACCTGGGGGTAAATCTTCATATGATAGAACATCAGTCACAACGGATAGAAGAAGATCGATCTGAAGGTCAAAATAAAAAAGGTGAAGATCGGGAAAAAGAAACAAAAGCTTCAAAAGACTTTAATCCGAGAAAAAAAATTGGTGTGCAGTTTAGTCGAAAACAAATAATTGCAACCAGAACAGTAGAAATAAAAAAGTATAATACTGAAAGCCAAGCAATGGAACCAGTTCTTGATGTGGAAGGGAATCCACGCCAAGGCACTGAAACAAGAATTATTTTACCTGCAAGTAGCCAATATAGACAATTTGTCCTTACCACCACAGAAAGAGTATTTGTACCCCATGTCTATCAATATGATCAGGAGAGCAAAACCAGTGTTGATAAGGGGTTAAGTCCTAATATGCTTATGGTGAAGCTTTTTGAAAATGCTACGTATAAATTGACACGAACGCCTTACCTTTTAAATAGTGATGGTACGGTAAAGGTAGATGACAAGGGCAGAAAGCTATTGGATTTTGCAAACCAAAAAGTAGTAAGGCTAACAGGGAAGGAGATACAGCAGGAGTTTGATAGTTGGAAAGGCCGATCAGTAATCAGTGATATGAAGGATAAAGGTACTTCTACTGAAAAAACAGTCAAAAGTCTTGAATTTAGTGATCAACTGAATAAATAATATTATGAGCTGTGTTGATGAGGACAATGGGAAAAAGCCACTAAGCGATTGACCTTAGTGGCTTTCATACTTAGCAATTTTTCTGTTTTTGGAGAAAAGTGTTTATTCTTGTCAAGAAGGTTGCTTCATCTATAACTGCTTTTTCTAAAAAAGGCTTTAAGCTCTCTATTCCATCCACTTCCTGTAGCAGAACCTTTATATTTCTAACTACAAAGCTTATTAACATGTTCAGGTTATCTAACTCATATAGGAGATCAACAACGGAATAAAATTCGCTTTCCGTTAGTTTTCCATTAGAATGATAATTTTTGTAATCATATTGATCGGCCATTAGACAAAACCGAGCATTTTCAATAAAGTTTGTTTTTCCTTCGATATGCAGTTTATCATATTCCTCCTGCAAATATTGTAATTTATTGAAGGTCATTTGTATCACTTCCCTTCTTTATTATCGTTGCCTGTTTAAAGGGAATATAAGTATTACCTTATGTGAAACCCCTTGATATTTTCTGTGGTATTAAGCCAGTAGCCTGATTGAAAAGCCGTTAAGAAGAATACTTCTAGTGGTTAATTTTATTTCTTGACTATTGTCTCTTTTATAGTAATTACTAGCATATTTTTATTACATTTGACTTCTATGTATGCACCAATCTCAAAACCATAATTTTGTAACCACTTTCCTTGTAAATTTACTCTAGGTACTCTGTTGTTTACCCCTGTTCCCTCGTAAACCTTTAATGTTCTTGTTTTCAATGATGAATTTCATCCTTTCTAAATGGATACTGGTTCAAAGATATATTATATAATGTACATACTTTCACCCCTTTACAATTTTTTTAAATAGATACTATCTGGTATCTATTATAATATTTTTCTCTGCTATAATCAAGGAAAAGATACTATTTGGTATCGGGTGGAGGGAATGATTCATGCAGAAGCTTTTACAGGAGCCGAATGTTCATATTGGCCATAATTTAAAAAGGTTAAGGGAGCAACGGAATCTTTCTCAATATGATATGGAGAGAGAACTTCAACTTAAGGGGCGTAATATGGCAAGGGCTACCTATGCCCATATTGAGCAAGGAAGACGAAATATTTTTATAAGTGATTTAATATTGATCAAAGAGATTCTTGGAGTAAACTATGAGCAATTTTTTGAAGGGCTAAGTCCTAATATTCATGTACGTTAATGTGACAAATTCAACAATATATGATATAATAATAGCTAACAAAAACTTGTAATTTATAAGTGAGTAGGTGAGAGATATGAAATATAAATTGAAAAATGTACAGGAATTGAGAAATGAAGGTATCTCAATACCTGACTATCTTGCCCATGACATTAATGCTTTGATTGATGGGAAGGAAAAAGATGTGTTGTATTTAGATTGCTTGATAGATGAGTGTTACGGTTCGATAAATATGGCATTGGTCAGCGATAAGATGATTACTGCGGAGCAGGCTGATTATCTGAGAAGTCTGTACTGTTAAGAGGTTGGTGAAGGGAAATGAAGGAGATAATTTTTGACAATCTCCCATCTGGAAATGAATATTATACGGGAGCAGCAAAAAAAGAATCTGTTATGTATGAAAATCTCAGATATATGATTAAGTACCCTTTGCGGAATAAAAGCAGAACTGAGCTTAATCAAACATATACCAACAGTGTTGTATCAGAGTATTTGGGCTGCCATATCATTAACTGCCTGGAGATCCCATATGCCAGGGCACAAAATACTTTGCTCGGCCGGAGCCGAGGCAAAATTGTTGTTGCCTGCGAGGATTTCACAACTGATGATGAAAAGCTTATTTCCTTTGACATGCTCCAAAACAGCTATATCGATAGTAGTGAATCAGGCAGACATCCCATCTTGGAAGATGTGATCGAAACGCTGGAAAACCATCCTTCCATCAAGAATAGGGAAGAAGCCATTCAGCAGTTTTGGAGTATCTTTATCCTTGACGCTTTTCTAGGAAATTTTGATAGACATAGCGGAAACTGGGGCTATTTAAATAATCGTAAAACTGGTGAATTGAAGCTTGCACCCATTTACGATTGCGGTTCCTGTCTCTATCCTCAAATATCGGAGGAAGGGATGAGAAAAGTATTAGAAATGCCGGAAGAAATCGAAAGAAGATGGCGAGAGTTTCCCAATTCCGCAATCCTGGATGAAGAAACGGGCAAGAAGATTAACTATTACGAGTTTATTACTAGTCTAAAAAGAGAAGATTGTAACGAAGCTTTAAAACGTGTATTTCCCTTAATAGACATGGCAAAAGTTCAAAAGGTTGTCGATGATACACCGTATATATCCGATATGCAAAAACGATTCTACAAAATAATGCTGCAAGCCAGATATGAAAATATATTACTAGTTGCTTACAAATGCTTGACTAAAGTGAATGAGCAATCAAAGCTGTCTGAGATTGCAGCAAAAGGCACGTATAGTGAAAGAGAGATTACAGGAAAATCCTCTAAAAAAGAATTAGAAAGATAAACCAGTATTATTTTAAGAAGGGCTACCTCAAAAAATGAGATAGTCTTTTTTATTGTCTGTGAAGGGTTGTTAGATTAAGGATTTTAAAGAATATAGTAAAATTCTGGATTGTGATATGTTATAATTAAAACAAAAGATAGATATCATATAATGACAGAAAATAGAGTAAAGGGGTTGTTATTATGTCATTTAAAGAAGAAAATTTATCTCTTGAGAACGTTGTTGCTCAAAGGACAAGGTTGCCCTTCTTTGTAAGGTGGATGATCAACATATTCCTCTTCATGCTTAAATCCTCGCTTTTACTCCTTGGACTAGTCATCGTATGGATCAGCAAGTTGTTTTTATTTGCAGCCCCCTATCTGGCATGGTTATTTCACTTTTTTTATATCGGAGGATTTATATTGATAGGAGTTTTAATCTTTGGCTTACGTGAAGTTGATAAGGGTGTAATCATTGCGATTTCTATATTATTTGCTACTGGGTATTTTGGGAAAAGAAGTTTTTATGGTTTGGGAGAGGTCATTAATAAGATAGGAGATTTCATTATGGGATTAGCTTCTGATATAAAATACCGTTAGAAAAAGATAAAAAAAGAAGAGAAAAAATTAGCTATTATGAATTTATTACAAGTCTGTAAGAAGAAAAATGTAATGAAGTTATTAAAACATGAATGCCTAAAGTATATATGAAAAAACACAGAAGGTTGTGGACGATACTCCTTATAGATATATAAAAACAGTTCTATAAAACCAAGGTGCAAGCCAGATATGAGAATATATTACTTGTTGTCTACGAATGCTTAAGATATGAAAAAGAGAAGGCTTAAAGCTGTCTGAAATCACAGTAAAAGGCTCAGAATTAAAAACAAAATGGGTTGACTTTTATTGAAATTTGTATAATAATTATATTTGATATGAATAATATACCAAAACCTTAAGTAAATAATATAAAGCTATAAAGCCTATTTTACTTTTCAATAGTATTATGGGAATTATTTTGAAGGGAAGCTCTACTTTATAGTAGGGCTATTTTTATAAAACTAGTTTCTAGTTGGGTAAACTGTCTTATTTTTATATGTTGTAATTAGATTAAGCATCCTCTGTAAAGGTACCAGACGCACTTAATTATTTTAAAGGATGCAGAACATTAAAAATAGCCATTTTTGACTAGTATTATGATAATAAGAGTGCGTTTTTATCTCATGATCAGGAAGGAGCTAAAAATATGATTAAAGCGAGTAAACTACAATACTCTCCAAGCATTGTGTCTACTTTTTCTGGATGTGGTGGTTTGGATTTAGGATTTCACATGGAAGGATACAAGACTCTTTGGGCAAATGATTTCTCAGAATGGGCAGTACAATCTTTTAAAGAAAATCTTGGTGATGTAATTATCCATGAGGATATAACAAAAATCAATCCTTATACTGATAAAAGCATTCCCGATTGTGATTTAGTGCTTGGGGGGTTTCCATGTCAGGATTTTTCTGTCATTTGGAAGCAACCTGGTCTTAATGGAAAACGGGGTGGTTTATATCGCCATTTTCTAGAATTTGTTGATGCAAAAAAGCCGAAAGCATTTGTCGCAGAAAATGTTAAGGGACTACTTACAGCAAATAAGCGTAAGGCTATAGAGACTATTATTAAGGACCTTGAAAGCTTAACACCTGGTTATATTGTAAAACCGCATCTCTATAATTTTGCTGATTATGGTGTACCTCAATTTAGAGAGCGTTTAATTATTGTAGGCATACGTGTAGATACAGGGTTCCATTTTGTTCATCCTAGGCCAACACACGGGCCTAATTCTGCCAAACCATATATTACAGCTGGTGAAGCGCTTCAGGGTGTCGAAAGGGTGCCTTTTAACAACGAACATATTAATTGTAAAGAAAAGACCAGAAGAATGCTTGAGCTGATTCCGGAGGGGGGAACTTTACTGACATTCCTAAAGATCATCCTCTTTATGTCAAGGGTATGATTAGTCATGTGTATCGAAGAATTAAACTAGATGAACCTGCTAAAACAATAATTGCTGCTGGTGGTGGTGGTACATGGGGATATCATTATCCAGAACCTCGTCCACTAACCAATAGAGAAAGAGCCCGATTACAGTCTTTTCCTGATGATTTTAAGTTTATAGGTAGTGTTGCTGAAGTGCGAAGACAAATAGGTAATGCAGTTCCTCCGGAAGGGGTGCGCTTTTTAGCTCGTCGTCTAATACCTCTTTTTACAGGTGAATATGAAAAGGTTGATCTTCAAAAAGAATATGATGAACTTCTTAAGTTGTCAGTTAAAGAACGTTTAGAACGGGTTTCGAATGAAATGGAATAAAAGGGAGTTGTCTACATGGAATTTTTATTTTCAAATTATCCTCCTATGCGTACAAAGATGCATACTTTTTACGACACATTCTACTCATTACTTCCTCAGACAAGACAGTTAGACATTGCAGTAGGATATATCACATCTGATTCATTAGTAGAATTGCAAAAAGCTGTAGAGTTGAATAATATAGAAAGGTTAAATCTTGCTATTGGCATGCATTATTTAGATAAATTCACAGAGGTTGAATATAAGACTGCAATTGACCTCAATACTTTTCTTACATCTAATAATTGTGGAGAGGTGAGACTAGTTACTCCTTTCCGTTTCCACGGTAAAATGTATACATATAGTGATGAACAAGGTGCAATTGCTGGTATTATTGGTTCAAATAATCTCAGCAGTATAGTTCAAAGTAATAACAGAATATATGAAACTGCCATCTTAATTAATAATTCACTTTATGCGCAGCAGATGAATCTTTTTATTAACGATCTAATACGCACTTCTACGGAAAACATTGCCAATTTAGATATTCATCAGTTTAGAAAAGCTAACCCGCTACTTGAGAATCATGAACATGTTGAATATGTAGATACAACTATTTTGGCACAATGCCTTGCTAGCCGTACAGAAATATCTTTTGAAATACCAATTAAAGGAGCAGAAGTTTCTCCACAAAGTAATCTAAACGTTTTTTTTGGTCGTGGTCGTGTTGGTAAAAATGGTCTAGTAAAGCCTCGTCATTGGTACGAGGTTGAACTAATCGTTTCAAAAAATATTACATCTAGTCCACACTATCCAAAGAGTCAAACTGATAGCGCAGTTTTTGATGTGATTACAGATGATGGATGGAAGTTTAAATGTAAAGTAAGTGGTGATTATAGCAAGAACTTCCGTTCTGAAAATGACCTTAAAATTCTTGGGAAATGGCTAAAAGGAAGACTAGAAAATGCTGGAGCCTTAGCAGTTGGGGAACCCGTAACTCAAGAAACCTTACGTCGTTATGGCAGAGATACTTTTACACTTACTAAAACTGAGATACCAAATCTTTGGTATTTAGACTTTGGGGTGATGAGATGAGCTACCTAAGTAATTATTTAGATAGAATAGTAATGCGTGGTAATCCAAGTCTTGCTGCTGCTATTAAAAAAACAACGGATGATATCATCCCACAATATGTATCTAATTTCACGTTTAAAGAACATGTCGTCAGTTTATTAGTAGGTGATGTACAAAGCGGTAAAACCAGTCACATGTTTGGTCTCATCAGTGCCGCTGCTGACGAAGGGTTTGGCATTTTTGTTCTGCTTACAACTGATAATATACTTTTACAGCAGCAGACGTTTAAACGTGCCCAAAAGGATCTTAGTGATTTTTGCATATGTGATGAAAATGATTACTTAAGTTTCGTCAACAATAATATGCGTAAACCGGTTATAATCGTGCTAAAAAAGAATGGACGCATACTAAAACAATGGAAAAATAACTTCTCGTCTACCAACTTTTGTGCAGGTAATCCTCTATTTATAGTTGATGATGAGGCTGATGCAGCTAGCTTGAATACTTTAATTAACCGTAGAAAGCAGAGTACAATTAACAAATGTTTGAATGAAATTAAACAGACGACGTCTAGCAGTATTTATATGCAAGTAACGGGTACACCACAAGCGATTCTATTACAGACGTTAGAAAGTGGATGGAAACCGTATTTTATCTATTATTTTAAGCCTGGGCAGGGATATCTGGGAGGTAATTTTTTCTTCCGAGCTGAACAATCACCGTATATAATACTTACTGATAATAATGAAGCAGAAGAGTTACTTGTTGACGATGAATTCCCAGAAAATGGGCTTAAGACAGCACTAATGATGCACCTTGTATCTTCAGCCCATGTATTTTTAGATGGTGGAACTGTTAGCAATTTTTTAGTACATCCAAGCGTCCGAACAGACCAACATGGAAAATTTGCAGAAAAAATCGGTGATTATCTCAATGAAATATCAATTACATCAGAAGAGCCAGAAACAGCAGAATCTTTTGAAATTGTATATAATAATCTTAAAGAAACAAAAACTAATATTCGGCCTTTTAGCGAAATCTTTGAGTTCATATGCAATCAACTCGAGAATGATCAGATAAACATTTTAGTTATAAATTCACTTAATTCATATGATGATAACGTTCAATATGAAAATGGAATAAATATTATTATAGGTGGTAATAGCCTTGGTCGTGGAGTTACTTTTCCACAGTTACAAACAATATACTATTGCCGTCTCGCAAAAAGCCCTCAGGCAGATACTATGTGGCAACATGCTCGGATGTTTGGTTATGATAGAGATGCAGCTTTTATGCGCGTATTTATGCCACCAATTCTCTATAAACTGTTTTCTGATATAAATACGACTAATAATAATATTATTGCTCAAATCAAAAAATTTGATCATAATAGTGATATCAAAATATTTTATCCTACGGGATTACGTCCTACAAGGAGAAATGTACTTGATAAAAAAGCTATTGGTATTTTTTCCGGTGGAGTTAATTATTTTCCATTCTATCCAAGAAATAAAGATATAACTGCTCTTGATAAAATTCTTGAACCTTTTACTGATGATGTTTATTTGGTAAACTTAAAATTAATCACACGTATTCTAGAATTAACTGATTCAGAAACTGATGATTGGAGTGCTACTGCATTTACTGGTTTTATTAATACGTTTATTGTAGAAAACCCACTAGCTCAAGGCAGATTGATTGTTCGCCGTGAAAGAGATATTGCAAAAGGAACGGGAACCTTACTATCACCCAATGACAGACGTCTTGGTGATACTTATGATAATGAGGTTGTTCTTACCATGTATAAAGTTACCGGTAAAAAAGGATGGGATGGAAAGCAGTTGTGGATTCCAAACATCAAATTACCTGGAGATATTTTTTATTATAATGTTTAAACTCAGAAAAAATCGTGGGAATTCCTTAAAAATATAAAGGAGTTCCTTTTTTATACAATTTTATTTTTCCATAATTTTAATACATTCTTCTGATGTATTACATACCTTTCAGCTTCATATTAGTATTACTATATTGGATAATGGCTACGATACATATATTTTGCTTTAGATACTATTTGGTATCTATATTATAATCTAACTCGTTGATATAATCAAGTAGAAGATACTATTTGTTATCAAAGAAATAAAAAAACGTATCATCGACTGATACGTTTTTCCCTTTTCAGTTTTTCCAGAACTGAATTAGAATATTGGAGCTGTGCAGCTTCGGTTTTCAAATTTTGATACTCTAAGTATAGTATAGATCGTTCTACTTTTAATTCTTCAATAGATGCCTTAATAGAAGTGGGGTGGGGAACTTTCCCATCTTTTTTATGCTTATTAATAATCCTTTTTGCTCTATCATATTCCATAAATTCAGCATAATGCTTACGCTTATATTCGGCCTTATTTTTAATCTGTTTTAAACCATTTATTAGACCAAAACAATCTCTATATATTTGCTGTGCCTCTAATAATTTTGAGAGATTAGATATGCTGGTATCAATTTTTTCTATATCCGTACCAAGCTGATTCATACGAGCCTTGCAATCAGAAAATTTAGCAATTATGATATCTTTGGATAACTGCTTTTTATGTAAGTTTTGTGCTATTTCTGCTAGTATATTTATGTTTTGCTGCGTAGCCCAATATCTTAAACCTATATTTTCTTTTCCCTGGAATTTAGCTTGGGATTTATCAATTAAAAAGTTAAATCGAACGGGCCTTTCCAATTCAAATTCGGGGTGTTCAATCCGGTATTTAATGCTTTCTTCGGTGTAATCAATTCCCAGTGATTTGGCTCGTGCATATTTTTCCTGCCCCTCCTGCTTAAAAGCAATATACTTGCCATATTTTACAGAGCAATTTCGCTCCATTAACTCCAAAAAATCTTTCCAAGTATCACTGTTTTGAATAGCATTGTCAATGATTTTCTCAAGTTTTGCTTTATAAGAACGGTCATGTTTTCTGGCATAATATTCTCTTTGAGAAATGCCTTTTTGCCTGGGATTTTCAATGACAGATAAGCCGTATTCTCTACATAAATTATCGCTGACATTTCGCAAATCCTTTACAATATGCTTTGTCCTAGAATCAAAGGATTTAAGGGTAGTGAAGTTGGTTGCATTAAACACGATATGATTGTGGATATGATCTTTATCTATATGGGTAGTAACGATATATTGATGTTCATTCTGTAAGTATCTTTCTGCTAACTTAATGCCAATTTCATGGGCCTGATCAGGGGTTACTTCCCATGGCTTGAAACTTTGAAAAATCATATAGTTTTCCACTTTCCAATCCCTGCTTTTTTTCTGCCTTCTTAGGGAATTGACAATTTCAAAATCTCTGTTAACAAAAGCTGAATGACATTCATGGGTCGTAATATATTTCCCAAAATCAGTTTTATCGTACTTTGTACAATAGGTGACGCATGCTGGAAGAAAGTTAATTTTTTGTATTTTGGTGATTGCCATCTATCAGCCCTCATTTCTTTTATCCAGCTTATAGATTCCCTGGACTTTATCATCTTCCTTATTAGCAATTTGTATGATTTTTTTCATATAATTTTGGAGTAATTCGATATCAATTTTATCCAGGTTTCCCTCATAATGATACTTTCTAACCAGTTGATTAATATTGACACCAATCTTACTAATTTCATTTTTTAAAGCGTTCAATCCTTCCGTATGAACATTGATTAGGTGGGTATCGATTGCTCTTTTTCTTAAATATTTACTCCTATCCTTGAATCCAGTTTCCTTCATTCTCTGATTAATTAAGTAGTTTTCTTCTTCAGAGACCCAGAAGGTTAATTGAATATTTCTTTTTCTATTTGCCATTTTTTCACCCTCTTTTAATTATGCGTTTAAGCATTCGATAAATTGAAAATTTAGACAAGGTATAGAGGGGTATTGGGGGTACTCCCTAACAAGTCAAAATTGAAAATTAGGCGAAAGCTTAAATTTTAATTTTGGGGATTGTGTGTACACAATCCCGATGCTTGCCATTTTTGAGAGGGATTTTTCTTTGCTTTTTAAGGGTAGAACAAGTTACAAGAACATTATACCAAATATTATCATTTCTTCAACTACAAATTCAATTAAATATTTTATATCAAAATTAGAAAAGTTTGCCAAAATTCTCCTTTGCTATAGGGATATTTAGTGAAAGGGTAGGGGGGTGAGCTTTTGTACTTAGGACAAGATGACAGAGTAACGGTAGAACATCAGTTTGATAGACTTTGTAAGAAAGTTATGTTAGGAGAAGCTAGAAGCTGCAAAAAAGAAAGGGCGAAAAGGTCTCAAAAAGAAATTTCTATAAATGAAGTCAAGGAAATAGCAACATATGATGAATACGAAATAGAAAACACGTTTCAATGGGGGGATGAAGTATTTACTTTTAAAAATGATTTTCTTTACGAGGCTGTTCGTCTGCTGGAAAAGGACAAAAGAAATATTATTCTCTTATCATATTTTCTAGAAATGACTGATGAAGAAATAGCAAGGACATTAAAAGCAATCAGAAGGACTATAAACTATAAGAGGAACAGAGCTTTAAAAGAATTAAAAAAACGATTGGAGGATTGGAATGAGTATTAATACTGTATCTAAAACTATATCATATGAGACTATAGTTAAGGCCACCCAGGGTGATACACATTCAATTGACCAAATTATAGGTTTTTACACACCATATATGCAAGCATTGGCTACTGTTGAATATGTTGGAGACAATGGAAAGATATATTTTGCAGTGGATGAAGAAATGCTGGGGAGAATGAGGGCTAAACTTATGAAAAGGGTAATGAAGTTTAAGCCTGTACCCTATCAGAGAAAAGAAAAGGAAAGATGCCGATGTTAAGAGAGATTTATCTAAGGGATTCTGATGATAAGTTAATTCGCTATTCAGTTCAAATACTCTGGAGCAACCAACTCTTGAAACAAGGTAAGCTGGCTAGATCGGAGTATGAAAAGATTACTAAAAAATTGAAAAAAGACTATATTGAAAATGGAAAAAAATGTTGAAATATTTTATAAAATCGTCTATAATTTAATTATAAGTGCTTGATAGGAATATATAAAACTGTGAGAGGGGTGTGGTTATTGACTGCAACGGTTCAAGTAATTAAGGCTAATAAAACTTTTGTAAACAGAAAATTAGGGCAGACATTAGAGCAAATAAGGGTTGCACCGTATTGCAGAGTGTCCACTGATTCCGAGGATCAGGCCAAATCTTATAAAAGCCAGATTAAATATTATAGCGATTTGGTGAAAGAAAAAAAAGAATGGGTTTTAGTAGATATTTATGCCGATGAAGCAATAACTGGGACACGTGATGACAAACGGTCTGATTTCCTTAGAATGATAGAAGATTGCAAAAAGGGCCTTATTGATATGATTATTACAAAGTCAATTGCTCGTTTTGCCAGAAATACTGTAGATACTCTACGATACGTACGTATGCTAAAGGAGATGGGAATAGCTGTTTACTTTGAAGAAGAAAATATCAATACATTAACCATGGATGGAGAACTGCTCCTTACTATTTTGGCTTCCGTAGCTCAACAGGCGGTTGAAAATACATCTGCCGATGTGAAGAAGGGTTTGAAAATGAAGATGAAGCGTGGAGAACTGGTGGGCTTTAATAGCTGCCTTGGTTACGATTATGATAAAGAAGCACAAACAATTTCCATTAATGAGACTGAAGCCATAGCTGTTCGATACATATATGGAAGATATTTGGAGGGAGCTGGAGCTTTTACTATCGCAAGAGAATTGAACGACTTAAAGTATAAAACGAAAAATGGCTCTACTAAATGGCATGATTCTAGTGTTAGAAAAATTTTAAAAAATGAGAAGTATAAAGGTGATCTTCTTCAAGGAAAAACATTTACGATTGACCCTATTACAAAACGCAGATTAGAGAATTTTGGTGAAGAAGATAAGTTCTATTGTGAAGATCATCATCAGGCAATTATCAGTAGAGAGGATTGGGATGAAGTTCAGAGAATCATGCAAGTACGGGGAGAAGCTAGAAAAACTATAAAAGGTACTGTTAGACAAAAACTAAGTCGGCAGTATGCTTTCAGTAGCAAATTAGAATGTGCTTTTTGCGGCACAAACTTTTCTCGAAGAAGCTGGAACGCAAACACCCCACATCAAAAAACAACCTGGCAATGTGTTACTAGCACCAAAAAGGGGAAAAAATATTGTGAACATTCTAAAGGAATACCTGAAACAGTTGTTGAGGGGGCGTTCATGAAATCCTTTGCGTTGCTAGTGCGTGATAAGAGTAAAATACTTGATGAATTTTTAGAAAGAGTTGAGCAATCTTTCAATGACAATAGTTCTGAAAAGAAAGTAAAACAGATCGAGAAAAGGATAGATGTACTTAAAAAGAAGATATCAAAACTAACTGATCTGTACCTTGAAGAAGCAATAGAAAAAAAAGAATACCAAACGAAGTACACAGAGTTAAATAAGGAGTTAGATGAATTAGTCGAAACATATGAGGATTTGAATTCCAGAATGGTTGATGAAATTCAAATGAAAAAACGTATACGTAAACTGAAAAATATGCTTGAAGCAGATGAAATTGTTACCGAATTTGATCGGCAAGTTTTTGAAAATCTTATTGAAAAAGTTGTTGTAGGGGAGATCGACGAGAATGGTTCAATTAACCCTTATAAGCTTACTTTTATCTACCGAACAGGACTTAAAGATAAAATTAACCCTCCATATGATGGAAGTAAAAAAAGGAAGAAGAAATCGTCTGATGTTGTATGTTCCGATCAAGCGAACGACGTAAAAACTATATGTTCCGATCAAGGACACGACACATGTGGAAACTGTCGCTAAACTTTCTAGGATTTAGAAGGGTTTTAGAGTACAAATAACTTAAAATATGCCACCTTGCCACCCATTTGCCACCGCTTTTTCTAAATGGGTGGCAAATCATTTAATGATGCTTTCAAAACGATCTACACTATCCTGTTTTAGTTTGTTGGTAATATGGGAATAGGTATCCATGGTGGTGGCAAGTTTACTATGGCCCAATCGTTCCTGGATCTCCTTAATATTTGCTCCAGCCTCCAGTAACATAGTGGCATGGGTATGGCGAAGGGAATGGAAGTTAAATGGAATCATCAGCTCATAGTTCACTACCCGGCTTAAATACTTCAAGCTGTCGGGAGAAACCAATTCTCCATTTTCCTTAGTACATACAAAGTGACTTTTAATATAATGCTTACCATACTCCAACTTATTTTCCATTTGGGCTTTGCGGTGCTTTTTTAGAATGTTGACCAGGGTATCCCCAATAAAAATTTCACGATTAGAGGATAGGGTTTTAGGGGTGCCAAATACCCATTCCCTGTCTTTTTTTATGACGATTTTCTCCACCTTAATGGACCTTTTCTCAAGATTCACACAATCCCAGGTGAGACCACAAACCTCAGTGGCCCTCATGCCAGTATGAAAGGCAATCTGTAGGGGGATATAAAAACTACTGCCCTCTGGAAAACGATCAATTATCCTTTTAAAATCCTCCAAGGCAATCACCTTTAGATCCTCCTTGTCTTTTTTTGTATTATCATACTTAGGCATAGAGACGTATTGCATAGGATTTTCCTTCATAAATTGATAGGGATATACCGCCATTTTCAAAGCCCCTGAGAGAACCCCATAAAAACCTGCCAAGGTATTCTTCGTAAATCCGTCTCGATACTTTTTATTTAAAAATTCTTGTAATACAGCAGGAGATAAGGACTTGACCTTATAGACCCCTAATGTAGGCTTGATATGATTTTCAATGATGTTTCTGTAGCCCTGTTGGGTGTTGTATTTGCAGTTAATCAATACATACTCCTTGTACCAATAATCAAAGTAATCAGCCACTGAAAGCTGACTTTCAGTAATGACAGCACCAGCCTTCTCAAATTCATTGAGGGCTTGTCGTAGGGCCTCCTGAGCCTCCTTCTTTGTATTTCCACCCTTTCTTTCAATCTTCTTTCTTTTGCCACCTACTTTTCCCGCTTCAAAGAAATAATACCAGCTGTCACCTCTTTTTCTTACACCACCTTGCATTCTAATCACCTACCTTATATTTTTCCTTACCATTTTAATACCTACCAAAGTTTGTACACCACCTCCTCTATGGATTCAGGCCATAACCCTCCTCCATCTCCCTAATAATTTCAAGACATTCCATTGGAAGCTCCAATGTGCTGGCAATTTGCTCTATAGTAAAGCCCTCTAGGGCAATACTGTCTAGTTTGACGTCTAGAAGTCTTACGGCAAAATAGCTGGCCTGTTTTTCCAGCTTGTCCAAATTTGTTAATGAATGAAAAGTATTACTGACCAAATGGGTATGTAGGAGGGCATGACCTAGCTCATGGGCTAAAATAAATCTCTCGTATTCCAGAGATAATCCCCCTCGAAGAAAGACCACTTCCCTATCTAAATAATTTCTGTTATAAAGTGCATCGTGACCTTGTAATAAAATGCTGTCCTCTTCTAAGTAGACAATAGAAATCTCTAGAGCTTCATAAAGCTCATAGACATCCTTGGTAGCATAAAGATCTAGTAATCCTGTTACAACCTCATCTATCCACATCATACGCTCACCCCTAAAAACTACTTCTTGTACTTGTAGGATAAAAGCTCTAGTTGTCTTAATAACTCATTGGCAAACTCTACAATCTCTTCATCCCCCAGCTTATTTACATCAAATCCTCCAAAACCCATAATAGCCGGCTGCTTTAAGATAAATTCCATCGCCTTTTGGGGGGTGGTAAATTCTATTGGTAAAGCAGGGGCTTCATCCTGATCAGTTTCTTCCTTGAAAAAAGTATCTACTGAAACCCCAAGGGCCTTAGCAATCTTTTGTAGGGTTTCTGTCGTTGGGTTGCTTTTATCATTTTCCACTTCACTGATGGTGGATTTAGACAAACCCGTAAGGTCCCGAATATCCATGATGGAATATCTCTTCTCTTTTCTCATTTTTCGAATACGTTCTCCTATTGTCAAATTAACACCTCCCTATGTACGATATAACCTACTTTTATTATACCAAATAGTTCGATAAAATGAAATATTAAATGCAAAAAAATAAGGAAAATTTAGAAAATTAGAGAAAAGTTCGTTTTAATCGTAAATAATGTTCGATTAATAAGGAATTTAATGGTTTATAATTTGTTCGATAAATTGGTAAATTATATATAGGAGGTGAGGGAATGAAAAACAAAATAAAAGAAGTGCTGAGAAAAAGAGGCATCAAGGTATCCTATGTTCTTTCAGTAACAGGTTTTTCTAAGTCTTATTTTTACGATGTGATGAAGGGAAAGACGGTACCCAGCCTGATGAATGCTAGGAAAATAGCAGAGGTCATAGAGGTTCCTTTAGACGAACTTTTTCCGGTAGAAAAACTCTCTAAGCAGGAATAAGGGCTTAATTTTATCAGCATTACATAGGGCAGTAGGTAAAGAAACACAAGAAGGGAGGGGATGGAATGCACCATGGAGATTATCTATACACCGTAGAGGAGGTGGCACAAATTTTAAAGGTCAATAAAAATGCCGTCTATGATTTGATCAATGCCAAAGTCCTAAGGGCCTTAAAGCTGGGGCGGTTGAAGATTACTAGATTTGAGGTTTTAAGATTCTTAAAGGAATATACGGGAAAGGATTTATCTAATCTCAATGAAATTAAGGAATTAAACCATTAAACCATAAAGGATAAAGGAATGGAGGATTTTATGAAAAGTAAATTGGCTGCTATTTTGTGGCCCAATAGTAAAGAAGTAGGTGTTAAAGAGGCAATAGCCCCCATGCCCATTAAGGTAAAGGCCTTCCAACACCAAGTCCAGGGCTACAACATGGCCCTAAGGACCATGGGGGTGATGGAAGGATGACAGCCCCAAAGGAAGGTTTTGCACTGCTCTTTGAAATGGGCTGCGGTTGAGTAAAACCTTAACGGCAATGGCCATCATGGGACAGATTTATCTAGTGGGGAAGGCAAAGAGGGCATTGATTGTGGCCCCCACCTCCGTAGTTTCCGTATGGCCCAAGGAGCTGAAGGAATATGCCGCCTTTCCCTATGCAGTAAAGGTATTGGAGGGTAGCAGCAAAAACCGTATCCAGCAGCTACAAAGCCTTCAAGGGAAGGAGGGTCTACAAATAGCCATCATCAACTACGAGGGCACCTGGCGAATCCTAGAGGAGCTCCTTCAGTGGCAGCCGGAAATCATCATCGCCGATGACTCCCAGAGAATCAAAACCCCCACCACCAAGCAATCCAAGGCCCTTCATAAACTGGGGGATGGTGGGAGGTATAAGCTGATTCTCTCCGGCACGCCGGTACAAAATGCTCCCTTGGACCTTTGGAGCCAGTATCGCTTTTTGGATAAAAGCATCTTTGGTAGCAGCTACTATGCCTTCAAAGGACGACATGCCATTATGGGAGGCTATGGAAAATATCAGGTGGTGGGCTATCGCCACATGGAGGAACTCATAAGAAAAGCCCATACCATAGCCCTTCGGGTGACAAAGGAGGAGGCACTGGATCTTCCCGAAACCATCGATGAAATCAGATATTGCCAGCTGGAGCCAAAGGCGGCTAACCTCTATAAAAGGCTGGTAAAGGATAGCTATGTACAGTTGGAAAAGGGAGAGATCACCGCCCAGAATGTCTTAACAAGACTCTTAAGGCTCAGCCAGCTGACGGGAGGCTATATCCACACAGATGAGGGGATAACCAATGAGATATCCACCGCTAAGCTGGAGGTTTTACAAGAAATTGTGGAGGATTTGATGGATGAAGGAAAAAAGCTGGTGATCTTTGCCTGATTTCTAGCAGAGATTAAAGCCATAGAAAAAATGCTACAGAAGATGAAACTTCAGTACAGCTGCATTACTGGAGCAGTAAAAAATCGAGGAGAGGAGGTAAGACGGTTTCAAGAGGAGGAGACCTGCAAAGTCTTCATCGCCCAAATCCAAACCGCCGGCCTAGGAATTACCCTCCATGCCGCCGATACCGCCGTCTTCTACAGCCTAGACTTTAACTACGCCAATTACGCCCAGGCCAAGGCAAGGATCCATCGAATCGGTCAGAAAAATACCTGTACCTATATCCATCTGATGGCACCTAAGACGGTGGATGAAAAGATCATGGCAGCCCTAGAAAAAAAGGAGAATATCGCTAAGGAAGTGGTGGACAATTGGAGGGAGTATTTTGAGGAAAAGGATTAAAGAAGCCCAGGGGTACTGGAGGAAGCTGGGTAAAATTTTCAGCTACCCTAAGTAGCCTATCGGGAGGTAGTTATCCTATAGATCAAGCCATATATAGAGGATTTAGCCAAGCTACTGGAGACGGAAGGGGAAAGTCTCCAACATTCTCCAGTTAAAGCTAAATATCGGAAGGCATTGGCAGAGGCTACCCCACCTATACTAATCCTTAGAGGCAGGGGTCTTATACCCAAGGAGTAAAACCATGATAAAAGAAAGAGGGGATGAATTTAATGAAGGAAATTTTTACTTTAGCAGACAGTCTAAAGGAGTTAAAGGAATGGAAAAAACAACTGGATCAGGAGAGAAAGGAGGTCAATGGGAAAATTGAAGCCCTAGAGGAAAGTCTGTCCCAAGCCATGATTCAAGAGGAGCTGGAAAATTTCAATCGAGGAGGAATGATGTATTACTTAAACACCAAGCTCTATGCCAATGCTATACCACAAAGAAAAGAAGCCCTTTTTACAGCTCTAAAGAAGGAGGGCTATGGAGACTTGGTTTATGAGACGGTGAATGCTAATAGTCTAGCCGCATTTATCAAGGAACAGGTGGAGGAAAATGATGAAAAGCTGCCTTCATGGCTGGAGGGCTTGGTGAATACCTATGAAAAAATCTCGGTAGGCATGAGGAAGGGAAAATAGAGGGGGAATTGTAGATGAAGATAGGAAGGTTAATAGAAATTTTAAAGGCCTATGACAAAGAATATAAACTCTATGATTCAGAGAATCCAGAGTTTTATCTCAGTAGCCTTGAATATCAGGAAGAAGAGGACAGATTTTATATGTATTTTCAAGAAGAGGAGGAGAAATAGGATGTCAGAAAACAAAGGGGATAAAAAAGCTATAGAAAAGACAGGATTTCAGCTACCTATAGCACAGGAGGAAATCAAAGAAGCCATGTTACAGGAGATGGAGGGATTGGAGCTTTCCTTTGATAGGGCTAAGATTCCCTCCGGTGGAGGCTTGGCCTTTGAGGTGCCGGGGGAGGAAGCTGATAGACCACAGTTATTGCAGGAGCTAGTGGGGGTAATGGTAGACCACCACCCGGTGAATGGCTACTGGCAGGAGAAATACACTGGAGGAAGCAATCCACCGGATTGCAGCAGTATGGATGGGAAAAAAGGAGAAGGCAGTCCTGGTGGGGATTGCAAAACCTGTCCCCTCAATGAGTTCGGCAGTGATGAGGATAGAAAGGGTAAGGCCTGTAAAAATATGCACAGAATTTATCTCCTAAAAAGTGGAGAAATGCTGCCCCTATTGCTAACCCTACCCCCCACCAGCCTTAAGAACTTTAGTAACTACATGGCCAAGAGAATCATCACCAAGGGCCACAGATCCTATAGCGTGGTGACCAAAATCACCTTAAAAAGAACCCAAAGCAGTAGCGGTATCCCCTACAGTCAGGCACAGTTTACTGTGGCGGAGGTGCTAGAAAAGGACATAGCCCAGCAACTGGCAGAATTTGCAGAGGAAATCAAGAGGATTACAAGGGAGGTAGAGGTGATGGAGGACTACATGCCAGAAACAGAAGAAGCTGGGGAGCTTCCCTTTTAAAGGCGGGGATCCTCCTACAGAAAAAGTAATAGGGAGGCAAGGTAAAGAGATGAATTTAGAGGGAAGAATAGATTATTTGAAATTTTATCAAAAGCATATCCAAAAGGGAAAAATCAGCGGTGAAAATCTGGTGGGGCTATGCCCCTTCCATGAGGATACCAAGCCCAGCTTCGGCGCCAATATCAAAACCGGTGTGTACAATTGCCTAGCCTGTGGAGAAAAGGGGAATGCCATTACCTTCTTAGCAAAGCTCTATAGGATAGATAACAAAGAGGCCTACCGGTTGTTACTTCAGGAAGAAGGTCTTTATGAGGAAAATCATCAGGGAAGAAAAGATGCGAATAACCATAGAAATAGGTTTATCAATACAACGGATAACAAAGAGAGCAATCATTCCACTAGAAAACCTAGCGACAGTGAGGGTTCAAAGCATAACAACCAAAAGAACAACATTCAGGACACCAAGACACCAGAGTACATGACTACAAAAGCTACTACCAAGAAGGAAGTACCAAAATATATAGTTGAGGACTATTGCAAGGAAAAAAGACTCCCAGAGGACTTCATAAGATCCTTAGGCATAAGAGATGGAAAAACAGGTATCACCATCCCCTATAAAGACGAGGCAGGCAAGATCCTATCCAATCGTCAGAGATACCACAGAGACAGTCCTACACGATTTTCTTGGGCTAGGGGTAGTAAAATAAATCTCTATGGTCTATGGCAGATAGAAAAGATCAAAAGTATAGGCAGGGTCATTCTAGTAGAGGGAGAAAGCGACTGTCATACCCTATGGCATCATGGGATAGAGGAGATCTTAGGAGTACCGGGAGCCACCACCTTTCATGGGGATTGGGTGGAGATGTTAGAAGGGCTAGATGTTTATATTCATCATGAAGGGGATATGGGGGGAGACACCTTTTTCAACAAGATTTCCAAAACCCTAAAGGAAAGAAATTTTAAAGCAAGGATCTATAAAATCCAATGTAGTTCCTTAGGAGTAAAGGACCCCTCCGACCTCCATATCAAAGACCCCAACACATTTAAGGAAAACTGGCAAAGGGTGATGGCTGAGGCAGAGGAAATTTTTCTTATTAACCTACAGGAGGAAGAAGAGAACCTGATTCCCAATGCTCCAGTAAAACTAAGACAACCTACTGGATGGCGAATAACAGAAGGTGGAGTTGAAATGATTAACGCTAAAACCCGCCTACCCTATCTAGTTTGTAGAACCCCCATCTTAATTTCTAGAAGAATTAAGGCCCTAGGGATGGAGGAGGAAAAGGTGGAGATTGCCTTCTTTAGAGATAAAAAGTGGCACTTTGTCAGGGAACAGAGAAGCACTATTTTTCAAGCCAGAACCATCATCAAGCTGGCGGATGTGGGTGTCACCGTCACCTCGGAAAATGCCAAGTTTCTAGTAAGATTTCTTGAGAACCTAGAGGCGGAAAATTTTGACATCATCGAAACCCTCCAGTCGGTGAATCAATTGGGTTGGCATGGAGAGAATTTTTTGCCGGGAAGAGAAGGAGAACTTGTGCTGGATATGGAGCATGGTGAAAGGAGATGGGTGGAGGCCTACAGCAAAAGGGGGGAATTAAAAGATTGGATAAAAATGATGAAACCCTTAAGACAAAACACCATCTTTCGATTTATCCTAGCCAGTAGCTTTGCAGCACCACTTTTAAAATTACTGAATCATAGAATCTTTTTTGTCCATAACTGGGGGGATTCAAGAGGTGGTAAAACAGCAGCCCTCAAGGCTGCCTTAAGTGTATGGGGGAATCCTGAGGAACTAATGACCAGCTTTAACGCCACCAATGTAGGCTTAGAGAGACTAGCAAGCTTTTTCAATGATTTGCCCCTAGGCATTGATGAAAGACAAGTGGCTGGAGGAAAACAGGAGTACATAGAAACCTTAGTCTATATGCTTTCCATGGGCTATAGCAAAGTGAGGGGTACCAAAACAGGAGGCCTTGAAAATCAAAAGTCATGGCGAAGTATCGTTTTAACAACAGGAGAAGAACCACTAACCACCATGGGCTCCCAAACAGGTGTGCATACCAGAGCCTTAGAAATCCATGGCAGTCCCTTTGAAAGGGAAGAAGAAGCTAGAAGTATGCATAACTTTATCACCATGAACTATGGTGTGACAGGGCCCTTCTTTATAGAAAAACTGATGGAGGATATGAAACCCCATGAATTACAGGATAGGCATAAGGAAATACAGGAAACACTGATGGGCATCAATGAAAACCATAAAAAGATAGGAAGTCATGTATCCTCTGTAGCTGTGGTGATCTTAGCGGATGAATTGATGAATAAATGGTTATTCCTTGAGAAAGAAAACATCTCTATAGCAATGGGGAATGAAATTTTATCTAATCTTGAAGATATGATGCATACGGATATAGTGGAGAGGGCCTATGAATTTATCCAAGGCTGGTTGATTTCAAATATAGAACAATTTAGAGGCAATCCTAGAAGGGAAAGCTACGGAGTGATGGAGGATAATAGGTTTTACGTCTTCCCACAAATCCTTCAAGAAGCTCTAGATAAGCAGGGCTATTCCTATAAAAAGATCATCCAGGGCTTGGGAGATCGAGGCTATATTGATATAACCTATGAAAAGAGTGGCAAGAAACGTCAAACCGTGGTAAAGAAAATAGAGGGGAAGGCCTGTAGAATGGTAAGTTTTGACTTATCTGGAATAGAGGATTTAGAGGAAACGCCCCCTTTTAAGGCAGTAACCCTGTAATGTTAAAGTAGTAACCTTAGGGGCAACGAAACAATATAGCATTTGCAAGGGCTAATCTATCCCATTACCACTATTACCATAGTTACCCTAATATATAGTATATATATAGCTGTAAAGTCCATTTACAACCAACATAACAATCATAATAGATATATATTTTCAAAAACAAGGGTAACGGGTAATCAGAAAAAGAAGCTAGTAATTTCAAAGGGTCTAAGGGTAAAAGGTTGCCCTGCTATGGGGGTATCCCAGTAGAACTGGAGGAGAAAATGGATAAAAAAGAAAAACTTCAGCAGCTATTGAAACGAAAAGAAAGGGCTGATGTCCTTCCCTCGCAAGTAAAGTTAAAGTGGAAGGATGAAATTATTAAGCTAGAAAAGGAGATACATCGCTTAAAGCAGGAGCTGGAAAAAGGGCAGAAAACACAAGGAATACAAGGGATAACAGAGGAAGAATCCATCCTCCTAAGCCTATTGGCCTTAGACAAAACAGCTATACAGTATCTCTATGAAAAATTTATTGATGACAACAGTAGCATCATAGAGGAGTTTATAGAGGGGATGATCACCGCCATCTATGATTATTTCCATACCAAGAATAAGGAGGAGCTAATCAAGGCAAAGGCCTTCAATGATGTTCTCCTAGAGACCGTTTATAAGAACTGCAAAGG
Source organism: Clostridium formicaceticum (assembly GCF_001854185.1). Classification (NCBI taxonomy): domain Bacteria; kingdom Bacillati; phylum Bacillota; class Clostridia; order Peptostreptococcales; family Natronincolaceae; genus Andreesenella; species Andreesenella formicacetica. The sequence continues at coordinate 289,900 of NZ_CP017603.1, read as the reverse complement.
TAAGGAAGTTGAGGAATACAAGCAAATGGGTTTTGTAGAAGTAAAGGAGCCTACTCCTTGGGGGTAGAGAAAAGCAAAGGGGGAAAACCATGTATCCATTAATAGAGAATTATTTAGCCCTATATTTATCCATCACCAAAAGATACAGCACAGATAAGGCCCTAAGAGCCATGGGAATCATTCGTAACTATCACAAAGCCCTAAAAGAGGCTGGGGGAGGCATAGAGGATAGAAATGAGAAAAGCCATAGAGGAAGAAAAGGGGGTCATTGATGAAGGAAAAGGCAATTCAACACAAGATCATTGAATATTTAAGAGGACTGTCAGGGGTATGGTTTTTCAAAACCCATGGAGGGATCTATCAAGCAGCAGGAATCCCTGATATTATTCTTTGCTATAAGGGAAAGTTCATAGGCTTAGAAATCAAAAGACCAAAAGGAAAACCCACCAAGCTACAGGAGAAGGTACTAAGGGATATTGCTAAAGCAGGAGGCACAGGGGCCATAGTCTATGGCATAGAGGACGTAAAAAGGGTGATGAAGGAAGTCACCACAGAGGGGTGATGGGATGGAGGATTTGATCTACAACTACATAGCCCTCCTAGAGGCCATCCTTTCACCAGAGGAAATGCTGCCGGACTTGATTCTTCATAAGTATGGACTATTAGAGCTAACAGGAAAACAGCGGAGGGAGCTGGAGGCCATGGAGATGAAAAGGCTTCATCAGAAGAAATGGACCTATAGGGAGATTGGAAAGAGGTTTGGGTTGACGGATAGTGGGGTTTATCGGAGGGTGAGGCGGTTTGGGGGATGAGAGACTTTAAGATTATTATTATGTTTTGCACAAGAGAATAGGATGAAAAAATAAAGAGATAAGTCTTCTAGATAGAAGGCTTATTTTGTGATATTAATTTTACGTTGCACCATTAATTAGTTAGGTTTTATTAGATATTGAAAAAATTAATAAGGTATGGAGATTAGATTTGTCACAAGTGTATTTATAAAAATTAGTTAAGAGCTATATCAATTTAATAAGATAAGTAGGTAAACGAGAAGGACTTAACAGAATCACGTAGAATAATATAGTCAATAGATTACTATTTATGGTGGTGAAATAATGGGGAGATATAAATTTAGTAGCGAAACAGTATTATCAACTGAAGGCGGTATGGGAATAACTTGGAAGGGATTTGACGATCATTTAAAAAGAGATGTTGTTATAAAAACTATTAAAAAAGAAAGATTAGATGAACAGAAATTTTCACTTGAAGAACTAAATAATCAGTTAATTGATGAGGCTAAAAATCAAGCTAAAATTACGCACCAAAACATTGCTAAAGTGTATGATTACTATAAAAATGAAAGTGATGGACTAGTATATCTTGTATTTGAATATATAGACGGATTGGGATTAAATAAATATCCTGAATTGATACAATGTAATACGAACAACTTAAATGAGGTGCTAGATATATTTGAGCAGATAATAAATGGAATAATCTGTGCACATAAAAATAATATTATACATAGAGATATTAAATTAGATAATATTTTATACAATAAAGAATCTAAGCATATAAAAATAATTGATTTTGGGATATCTAAAATTAAAGAGGCTGATGTACGTGCTTATACATTAAATATGTATGGAAATACTCCTTATTTTGCACCTGAGCGATTTCCAGCAGGATTCTTACCTAAGCCACTAGATAATTTACATATTGATATTGAAGAAAAATTTGATATTTATGCATTAGGGGTTCTATTTTTTACTATGTTAACAGGAGAATTTCCTTATAGAAAATTAGAAGACTATAGCTTAGCAACACCAAGAGTGGCTGACTTCAGAGATGATATAAATGAAGAGTTAGATGAGGCTATTTGCGGAATGATACAAGTTAACCCCAAAGCTAGAGTTAGTAATTTGTCCTTTATTTTAGATATAATAAAGAATCATAAAAAAATTCAATTTATAAAGATGAGTAGTATTCCAACATTTAATGCTAGAAATAAAGTCAGGGACCCTTTACATGGATACATTGAATTAACAGATGATGAGATGTTAATTATAAATCATAAAGTTTTCCAGAGATTAAGAAACATTAAGCAACTTGGTACTACATACTTAGTATACCCTGGCGCAACACATGGAAGATTTACACACTCATTAGGTGTATTATACTTATCGACCAAGATATTTGATATTATAATGGGAAAAAATAGCTCAATTATTACTTGGGATTATAATGAGATAAAAAAGCAAAGACAAATGCTACGAATTGCTTCATTATTACATGATATAGGACATTCTCCTTTTTCTCATGTAGGAGATAATTTGTTTTCTCCTGTAATAAAAAATCATGAAGAAATGTCAGCTAATTTAATAATAAATACCGATCTTTCGGAGATTATAGACATGATTGGTAGAAAAAATGGAGGTTTTACTTATAGAGAAATTGCAGGATTAATCAAGGGTAGAATCCCATCAAATTATTTGCTAATAAAAAGGGTCTTCTCAGGGGACATTATTGATGCAGACAGGATGGATTATCTCTTAAGAGATTCCCTGATGTTGGGTGTTAAGTATGGAAAATACGACTTAGATCATCTCATAAACTCTCTAAATATAATCATTGATAATAATATACCTATTTTATCGATTGAAGAGAAGGGTATATATGCATTGGAAGAATTTATCTTAGCTCGTCATTTTATGTTTACACAAGTATATTTGCATAAGACAAGAAGAATATATGATAAAATTTTAGAACGCAGCATGCAATGCATGTTGCCATCTAACCACTTGCCTATTAGGGAAGAAGAATTTTTGCAATGGGATGATAATAGAGTGTTAGAATATATAAAAAATAATCCTAACTCCTATAATGATATGTTCTTAAATAGAGGTCATCTAAAACTAGTTTTCGAGAGATTTCCCTATATTAAAGAGGAAGAAAAATTAATAATTTCAGAGATTGAAGAACTAATTAATAATAGGAGATATTTAGATACAGAGGTAATAGTAGATAGGTATACACAAAATGCAATAAAATTCGAAGATGAAATGGGGAACCCTTCCATTGGAATTTTAGATAAAAATAAAAACATTCATCATGTGGACAAATATTCTTCGATATTATCTAAAATTAACGATTCTTTAGACGTTTTCAGAATATACGCGAATGAGGAAAAAAGAGATGAAATAATTAAGGTTATAGAGGAGGCGTATTCAAAATGTTTGAGACCTTAGTAGCATATGTGATGGATCATTGCGATACTATTAAAGGGAAAAAAGCTTTTCAAAAAATATTTTATTTTTTAACGGAACAAGACATTCCTACGGGATTATCGTATTCTCTGTATCATTATGGACCCTATTCATCAGATTTAGATTATAAAACAGAACTAGTTGAGCAAAGTGGAGCAATTTCAATTAATAAAGTCGGCCAGAGGTATAATTTAACTAAAGGTGACAAAGTAGACTTTTTACTTAAAAATGATCTTATTGCACCTTATAAGGATAAAATAGATTATATTTTAGATATTCTTCCTTTAGACAATCCTTTGCAATTAGAATTACTCTCTACAACTCATTATGCAGCAATGGTGCAGAAAGAAATATATAATAATGTTAATCCTGATTCAGTTATTCAAGAAGTTAAAAATATTAAAAAAACTAAGTTTAAAGAAAAAGAAATATATGAAGCCTATAATTATTTGAAACAACACCGTCTACTTGAATAAAAAATAATACAACAAAACTATCATACCATAGAAGAATATATAAAAACCTATTCAACAATGAACAGGTTTTTATATATTAGCAAGCAAAAACGATAGAAACCATGTGAAAAGAGCAACATAGAATTTTACTAAAAGAATAAGATCTATAAGTATCACTTTTAAAAAGACTGCAAGGTTTGCAATCTATGGACCTAGGTAATAGCATTCCAGGACCCTAGAGGTGCAAGGGAAGTGGTTTTCTTCTCTTGCTTATAGAATCTATCAACTAACAATATATCTGGAAGCAGTCTTCCCACCTTAGAGGTTGACCTAAGAGAGGGGAAGTCTGCGGTAGAAGATAAAACAATGGGTACTAGACTCCAGAGAACATCTTTCAAAAGACCTAAAAGCATCACTAATACAAGACCTCATAAACATACACCAGCAAAAGACCCCAAAGTCCCACCCCGATATCCCCCAACTATTTGCTAAATGTCGATTTCAGGAAAGCGGAGCGGTAGTTGCTGACCTACAAAGACTAACCTTACAGGAGCAACTATTTCTGAAATTATGTGCATTTAGGGAAAATGGAATAGGGATAGGATGACCCAAAGGATAGACTATAGGGGATCCTATCTTTATGGAATGGTAGTTGGGGGATAGGACCCTAGAGGATTACTTTCGCTGGTACAGTCTGCCGATACTTTCTTTGGTGCTGCTTGAGAGGCAGTCTGTACCAGTAAGGACTCCAAAGCATGACCTAGTGACTGGAATAATCTTTTTTATCCCTATAAGACTTACTTGCACAGAAAAAGTTTATGGAGGGAACGGCAAATTTTGACCTCAGAGGGCAATCTTTTAAAGGATCATGCTGCAATAAACCAACTAAGGAGATCCTTTAAAAGTTTGCATACCCTAGCTATATTCTCCAAAGACCAGCCCAGCGACCGGAACAGTCTGCAGCTCTCAGGGAGATAACTAAATAAATGTAAGAAGAAACAGTGGCTTTTATGGACGTATGGTAATAACAAGTCACTGTTATTTTTATGCTTAAATACAATATTTGAAGAAACTCTAGCTGCAGTCTGTGGAGGGAGTGGAGATAATTACCCCAGAGATAGACAGAGGGATCCAATAGTGGTCAACTTTTATGTTATCACTACTATCGGAAGAGGGAAGTGGGTTTCTTCTCTCTGGAGGGAGTGGTAGAAACACTTCAAAAGAATCAACTGTTAGCATTTGATAAATAAATTAGAAGCAGCTATCTAATTCAACCATGTCTTCGTAGTAAAGGAAAGAAGAGGATTGATCTCTAAGAATTGATTTTTCATTATTAAATGGGTTCATAGAGAAAAGGAGAATAAGGAATATAAGAATACAATAACACAATACTACAGTACGCATTAGTGAAAAAAATAAAAAAAAATGAAAAATAAGCGTTGACATTAATTCTGAGATGAGATATATTTATTATAGAAATAAAACACATATATGAAAAAAATAAAAAAACAAGAGGAGGCGCGGCATAGAATGAAAGAAAAATACTGGAAAGTCATTTGTAGGTATGGGCATGTAGGGCGTAAAAATGAGGTAAGTGTGGCTCGATATATTTGTACGGAGGATAATGCAACAATTATAGATGTAATGCACTTAGTATCTTCTATGCCAGGCGTTAAAAATAGGGGGATGGCTTTTATTGAACCCATAGATAATCTTACATATTTAAAGGGGAAATCTTTAGAGGAAGATAATTTATACTTACAGAAATTAATGACTTATAATCCAACAAATCAATTAATAGGAGGATGTGTACCATGCGCATAGAGATCAAAGAAAAGCATGAAAAAGTAGCAAAAGATTTGAGGACATATTTGCAAAATAAAGGATGCTCCATTATTCAAGAAGAAGTAAAAACTAAAAACTACATTGCAGATATGGTAGGATTTACAATCAGTGAAAAAGGGAAATTAACTCCAGAAGTGGTAGTGGAAATAACTACAACAGTCAATCCCAATAAGCAAAGACAGCTTTTTACCATCTCAAAACAATTTGGAGCAAAATATGCGCTTCTAGTAGTTTTAGGAGAAGAGGAGAAGAAATATTGGTTTGATGCGGTAACTTCTTTGCCAGTGGAAGAGCCTACTTTTAAGAGTCATTCAAGATATTTATTGAGAAATGAAGATATAGAAAACAACTTATTTAAATGTTTTGATATTTTAAGAGGTTCATTAAGGCCATTTGAACAGATTAAGTTAGTATTATCGATGCTCTTGGTTAGAAAATATCTACTAGACATCGATAATCTAGAGCATTGGGGGAATTTGGGTAAAGAGAGTTTAACGGAGGTTCTATACTCTGCATCAACATATTATGCACTAGGTAAAACCGATAAGATAGAAAATATATCTGAAAAAGCACTACATAAGTTAATTGCAGAAATGGAACAATTACCACCAGTTAAGGAGGAATATCCAAATATATTTATGGGATTTGTTGAACGCCTAAGCTCTAGAGATGTTGGAGCTTATGCTACTACTAGAAAGTTGAATGACATAGTTACTAAGTTAATTAGTACGTTAAATATAAGGTCAGGAAAAGCAATAGATTTAGCGGCAGGATTTGGCTTTCAATTATTTAGCGCAATGAAAGAAGTGAAAGTCGATGAATTTATAGGTATAGAAATCAATGAAGAAATTAGTGAATTGACTAATATCTTAAGGTTAATAGGTGGTTACGTAGGTTCAAAGATAATAGTTGATGATGGGCTACAAATAAAGAATGATAATACCTATACACTAGTAAGTTTTGAACCACCTATAGGTTCTGTTGCATTAGGTAATAAATATATAGATTTTAAGATAACCAATGAAGGAAAACGAAGAAGAATTGATTATTCTGAGCTATTTATAGAAAAGGCCATAGAGTTGGCAGAGGGTAAAGGATATATCGTAGCTGTTGTACCTGAAGGCATATTATTTTCAAGTTCCAGTGAATTGGTAAGAAAGCTGATTTTAGACAAGACAATTGTAAAAGCTGTTATAAGTTTACCGGAGCATATTAAAAGTCCTTATACAGGCATTAAATTGAGTATTCTTGTATTACAAAAGAAGGCCAATGAAAATGAAGAAGGTGTAGAGTTCTTTGCAGGAAAAATTGATAGTCTAGAGGATGTAGACGAAGTTGCTGGAGCATTTAAAAAATGGAACGTTAAGGAGGTATAGCCTTGGAAAATGTAAATATATTGCCTTATGGAGCACTAAATGGTAGCGATTGGACAGTAAACAGTCTAATTGTAGCTATGAAAATCAATCAAAGTAGTCGTATCCCATTATCTGAATTATGCTATATAAACAATACCCCTATTACAAAAGTAAGGCTGGATAGCGATAAACAATATCCATACCTAGAAATAAAAAGTATTGATGTTGATAAGAAAATGATATCAAACTTTGAAACGATTCAATATGGAGAACTACCTTCAAGGGCAAAACTCATAGCTTATCCTGGAGATATTGTTCTATCCATCATACGGCCTGAACGAGGAGCTGTAGCTATTGTTCCAGATGATTTCAAAGAATATATCGTTACTAATGCTATCGCTGTGTTGACACCAAAACATATTTCACCTGAATTATTATATTTCCTGCTATATCATCAAACAATTCTTGACGAATTTGGGGGGCTTGCAAGAGGTGCTGCTATTCCCACCTTGAGTTTAAGACAATTAAAGGTATATCAATTGCCTATTAGCAAAATTCCCCAGAAAGATGAAGTTGCTAGGAGAATGTATGGTGAATGGAGAAATATAAATAAGACAAGTAAAGAATTTATAGAGATTATTGAAGAGGTGTTCCAAAGCTTTTTATTGAATCAAGATGATATAGGACAGGAAACACTTGAGAAGAAACACATGATTTGTGAGTATGAACATTTAAAAGACAGGCTAGATGCAAGTTATCATCTTGGCAGGCATAAAACCTTAGTACCTTGGAATTGTGAGATAAGAGAATTAGGAGAATTTATAGAATATCGGAATGTACCAGAAGTTCCATATAGCAATGAATTCTTTCATCAAGAAATACCCTCCATAAGGATTCAAAATTTAGTTGAAGATGCTATAGAGATCAATTTAGAAGGAATAGATCATTTATCCTGTGAAGCTACATCAGAACATGGAAGAAATCAATATATCCGTGAAAATGATATTATCATACCTAAGCATGGAGGAAGTGTTAGGCGTAGTAATCTAGCAGGAAAATCCCTACAAGGGGCAATTGTTAATCAGCACTTATATGTAGTAAAAATTAGTCAGCAGCTATTGCCAGAATACTTAGTTATGTATTTAAAGACAAAATGGGTACAAGATCAGATTAGTATCAATTTGGGGGGAACAGTGCAGAGCATTATTAAAAGGAAAAATATTGATGAGCTACGGATACCTATGCCGAGTTTAGAAATACAAAGGCAAATAATTGAAGAAGCGCATAAAAGAAATGATATTAATAGATATATTGATTTGAAGAAAAAAGAAATTATGGACTTTGTTGAAGAACTATATAGTAGATATTAACTACAATAACATAGTTATATTAGGCGGTACATTGAATTCGGGAGACATCCTGCTAATATTGATGTACCCCTGTATGTAATTTTTATATTTATCATAGAATGGGGGAGCTTAGATTGAATTTAAACGGCGTATTTTACTCAGCTAAAAAGAATGAATATACTAGTGCACAAATGGAATGCATTGAAAATGCAGTGGTAAAATTTGATAAGATAGGACATAGTCCTTTAATGATGCTTGGGAAAATTCAGAGTGGGAAAACAAAGTCATTTATTGGAGTTATCTCATTAGCGTTTGATAATGGGTTTGATCTGGCAGTAGTACTAACAAAAAACTCTAACGCATTATCAAAACAAACTACCGCAAGAATGAATGATGAATTTAAAACATTTGTTGAAGACGATTCTCTAAATATCTACGATATTATGAGAATACCAGAAAACTTATCTAGATACGAATTAAATCAAAAGATGATTTTGGTTGTTAAGAAACAACATAAGAATCTTCCTAAGTTGATGAAACTTATTGAAGAATATTCTTTAGAAGAGAATAAAAAGTGTCTTATTATCGATGATGAAGCAGATTTCACAAGTATTGGATTCAGTAAAAACAAAGAGACAGAACAATTTAATCTTAAAAAGATAGCATCCCAGATTAACGATTTACGACTAAAACTTGAATGCAAATTTATTCAAGTAACAGCTACTCCTTACTCTTTATATCTGCAGCCAGAAGAAATACATCTTAATAACAATATTACTATAAAACCCATAAGACCATCACATACAGTTTTGGTACCATCAGGAGATGCCTATATAGGTGGTGAGTATTATTTCGATGATGATAAGAATCCTTTGAAGGATCATTTGTTCTATGAAGTTGATACTAGTGAGCTAGAAATAATAAAGAGCAGCGACAGAAGACGGCTCAAAGAAGAAGAGGCTTTGAAAAGTAATAAAATTATCGGATTGAGAAGCGCGATAATTAATTTTATCACTGGTGGATGTATAAGAATCATTCAGAATGGTGGACAAACTGGTGGAAGAAAAAATAAGTTTAGCTTTATTATCCATACAGAAATACAGACAAACTCCCATAAGAGACAGGCTGATTTAATTTATGAATTAATAAAGCAAATTGAGGAAGAAATTTGGCAAGAAACAGATTTTATTAATAGTTTAATTGAAGAATCTTACAACCAGCTTAAAGAATCAGTAATTTCCTATGGGTTTGAAATCCCTTCACTAACAGAAATAAAGGAGACTTTTTATAAAGCTGTAAAAGAAGAATGGATTTCAAGGATTGTGGTTAACTCTGAAAATGATATTGAAACTTTGTTAGATTCAGATGGACAACTTAAACTCAGAACTCCTTTAACAATATTTGTTGGGGGACAAATTTTAGATAGAGGGGTTACGATTTCAAATCTAATAGGATTCTATTATGGTAGAAGACCTAAAAGTATGCAACAAGATACTGTACTTCAGCATTCTCGTATGTTTGGATATAGGTCGTTATATGATTTAGCGGTAACAAGATTTTATACGACGAATGATTTATATTCAAGAATGTATAAAATTAATGAATTTGATACGAGGCTAAGAGATGATTTTGAAAGTGGTAAACTTGAGGATGGGATAATTTTTATTAGTAGAGATGAAAAAGGAAAAATTATTCCTTGTTCACCAAGTAAAATTCTTATTACAAATACAAAAGTTATAAAACCAGGTGAAAGAATTTTGCCTGTAGGTTTTTCAACAAAGAGTAATACAATGATAAAACGTATAATTCATGAGATTGATAAAACTATTTTAGAAAATAATTCTGGTCAGCTCAGAGGAGAATTCAAAATTAGTAAAGATGATGCCATCAAGATTATTAATTGTATCTATGATAGTTTAATTCTTGAGAACGAACATACAGTAACCCGAGAATCTTTTACTTCATTATTAAAATATTTATCTAATCAAACTGTTAATGTTGTTTCCCGAGCAGACAGACGTATACGTAAACATAGAAAATCTAGATATTATTCAGATAGACCAGATAATGGAGATATGGATCTAATTCCTGCAAAAAGATTGGCAATTGATGAACCTTCTTTAATTCTCCTAAAACAAAAAGGGCTAAAAGAAGACGGCTGGAATAATGCTGAGTTTTGGTGGCCAGTTTTAGTAGTGCCTGAAAATGTTAAAACCTCAGTATTTGCAACAGAATTTCAAGATATCAGTTAATAAGATATAGGCTATGATGATATAAGATTTAGCTGAAGGATGCTTCCTTCAGCTGAGATCTTATATTATGCAGTTGTTGTTCTCATAGGTCGAGAATATTTTTCTTATAATAAACTTGTTTTTTAAGATACAATAGAAAAGATGATTTGATAGACTGTATAAAAAACAATAACTTTTGATGATATAAAAAAGGGGGATACAAATGAGTAATAAAACCTACAATTCCTATTATTATTGGGAGAACCTTATCAAAAAAGATGAAAATACCTTGAAAAATGCTTTTAAAGATATGCCCCTGACTAAGGAATCCGTTTTTCTACATCATGTAATCGTTAATTGCTATGGAGAAAGCTATGATGGGTGGATTTATTTTCCAAACAGCAAAGCATTACTTGGGTTTTTGCAATACATCTATCTTCCTATAGCCTACAACACCATTTTTTTAGGAGAAAGACATGGAGAATTAGCATTTCCTATGTGTACTGTGGAAGGACTTCTTGAGATGGCAAGAGAGGGTACTAAGACTGTCAACAAAGAGTATATTCCTATTATGGAAAAACAGCTTATGGATTTAAAAACTCTTTGGCAGTTGGATGATAAGGAATGCATTGATAGCTTGAAAGAATTTGGAGAAGCATTGAATGACTGCTGGAGTAGCAGAAATGATATTTTCTTTTATTTTAATATATTTGATAGTCCTATAGAGGTAGGTCAATACATTATGAAGACTTATGAAGAAGATGAAATGGTGGATTTAGAGAGAATTGAAGAACATTTAGGGGTTAAGAGAGAGGAATGGCTAGATATTTGTAGAAATTTATTTGAAAATGAGTTTATGAAAAGAAAATTTGTGGAGATATTGAATAACAGAATAGAAGATATGATTTAAAAAAGTATAAGGGTTGTCCTAGCAAGAGCAAAACTAAGTTCACTAAAACACATAATTCAAATTTATTGTAGATATGATAGATCAACAAAGAAATAAAATCATAGAAGCAAGGGGAAAGGCGGAATTGAAAGTATATATAGATACTGCCTCCCTATAATTAATAAAAAAGTTGGGGGAAGACAAAATGGCAATTAAAAAGAGCGAATTGTATAGCAATCTATGGAAAAGCTGTGATCAGTTAAGAGGAGGTATGGATGCCTCACAGTATAAAGACTACATATTAACCCTTTTGTTCATGAGATATGTAACAGATAAATACTATGGCAAGGCGGATGCCTTAATCGAAGTTCCAGAGGGTGGAAGTTTCTTTGATCTTGTTAAATTAAAGGGTAACAAAGATATTGGTGATGAAACCAATAAGGTAATAAGAAAAATGGCAGATGCCAATGATTTGGTTGGTGCTATTACAGTAGCTGATTTTAATGATGCAGATAAGCTGGGAAAAGGTAAGGAGATGGTTGATCGCTTAACCAACTTAATCTCTATTTTTGAAGACGACGCCTTTGATTTTAGAGGAAATCATGCAGATGGAGATGACCTTATTGGAGATGCATACGAATACTTAATGCGACATTTTGCAACAGAGTCCGGTAAAAGTAAAGGTCAGTTTTATACTCCCGCAGAAGTATCTAGGATCATGGCTAAAGTAATAGGAATTGATAAAGCAAAGAGTCAAGATCAAACGATATACGATCCCACATGTGGCAGCGGTTCCCTATTATTAAAGGCAGCAGATGAGGCAGCGCAGGGAGTAACCATCTATGGGCAAGAAAAAGATGTTGCCACAGTAGGTCTTGCAAAAATGAACATGATTCTTCATGGGAATGAAGTGGCTGAAATTAAACAGGGGGACACTATATCTTCACCAGAGTTTAAAGACAAAGAAGGTAGACTAAAAACCTTTGATTTTGCAGTGGCTAATCCTCCATTTTCAACAAAAGCTTGGAGTAATGGAATCACTCCTACAAATGATGAGTTTCAAAGGTTTAGAGATTACGGAATACCACCTACTAAAAATGGAGACTATGCTTTCTTATTACATTTATTAAAGTCTTTACAGAATACAAAAGGAAAAGGTGCAATTATTTTACCACATGGTGTTTTATTTAGAGGAAATGCTGAGGCTGACATAAGAAAAAATATTATTAAAAGAGGCTATATAAAAGGAATTATAGGTCTTCCAGCCAACCTTTTTTATGGGACAGGAATTCCGGCAGCTATTATTGTTTTAGATAAAGAGAATGCAGCTGCTAGAAAAGGTATTTTTATGATAGATGCTAGTAAAGGATTTATAAAGGATGGAAATAAAAATAGATTAAGAGAACAAGATGTACACAAAATAGTAGATGTTTTTAACAAACAGTTAGAACTACCTAAATACTCTAAAATGGTTAATATAGAGGAAATAGAGAAAAATGAATACAACTTAAATATACCAAGATATATCGATAACCAAGAGGAAGAGGATATACAAGACATTGAAGCCCATTTATTAGGGGGTATTCCTAACCGTGATATAGATGCATTACAGAAATATTGGGATGTATATCCAAGTCTTCGAAAAGCCTTGTTTTCTGAAGGCAATAGAGAGGGATATAGTAAATTAAATGTTGGAAAAGAAGGAATAAAAGATACAATTTTCAATCATGAAGAATTTGTTAATTATACTAAAGAGATAAGTGAAATTATTAATCATTGGTGTGAAAGACATACTCCACTTCTTAAAAATATTGATAAAGGATATGATCCTAAGGCAATTATATTTGAAATATCTGAAGATATTTTAAAATCCTTTGAAGGGAGAACACTTGTAGATAAATACGATATTTATCAGTATTTAATGACCTATTGGCTTGAGGTTATGAAGGACGATGTTTATATGGTGGTAGAAAATGGTTGGATAGCTGATAAGGATTTAGTGCCAGAAGAGCTAATTATCAACAAATATTTTATAGAAGAAAAACAGGCCATTGTAGAGCTAGAGCAGGAAAAAGACGAGATTACAAGATTAAAGGAGGAGTTTGAAGAAGAACATAGTGGGGAAGAAGGTGCCTTAAATTCTGTAAGTAATAAGACGGAGGCACAAAAAACTCTTTTAGAATATGAGGAATTAGCATGGAAAGAATATTATTCTGATTCATATAATCAATACAGGAAAATGACAAAGCAACTAGAAAACATTAAAGTTCATCAAGAAGAACTACAAAAAGAAGAAAAAATTATAAAATTAAGAAATAACAATGGCAATGTAACTAAAACAGCGGTGAAGGGAAGAATTAAAGAAATAGTTGGTACAACCTCACAAGAATACACTATACTGCAAAACTATATGAATAATTTAGAAAAAATTGCTGCACTGAAGAAAGGAATAAAAGAACTTAAAGAGGAGTTTACAGAAATATTGGAGAATAAGGTGATACTTGACTCCGAAGAAGAATTTATACGTGAAATTATTGTGGTAAGAGAATATTTAGCTTCATTAGACAAAGAAAGTGAATTAAGCAAAGAAATCAAAGAGTCCATCAAAGAACTAAACAAAAAAGTACATGAAAAATATAAGGTGCTTACAGTAGAAGAAATAAAAACATTAGTAGTAGATGATAAATGGATAACATCAATTACATCAGAAGTAAATGGAGAAATGGAAAGAATATCCCATAGATTAACTTCAAGAATAAAAGAACTTGCAGAGCGCTACGATGAAACTCTACCACAGCTAGAAGAAGAAGTTGAAAAGCTAACGGAAAAGGTAGAAGACCATTTAAAAAGGATGGGATTTGAATGGTAGAAGAAACAAAAATTCCAGAAGGATATAAAAAGACAGAAGTTGGGGTTATACCGGAGGATTGGGAAATCAGAAAGCTAGGTGATGATTATATAAGTTATATAGACTCGGATAATTTATCTTCATCGACTGACCTTAAGTATGAATTTAATTATATTTCTTTGGAGTATATTGATAACGGAAAAATGTTAGGTTATTCGGAGTGTACGTTTGAAACGGCTCCTTCAAGAGCAAGAAGAAGAATAACAGAAGAAGATATTATGGTATCAACCGTTAGACCAAATTTAAAATCTCACTATTTATTTAAAGAGAAGAAAGGAAATTGGATTTGTTCTACGGGATTTTCTGTTATAAGAGCTAATAAAAAAAATATTATACCAGCTTTCATTTATTTTAATTTATTTTTCACGTACATTAATAGGCAGATTGAAAGGTTAATTGCAGGATCTAACTATCCTGCAATAAGTGGTTCTGATGTCAAAAACATGACAATTCCTATACCTCCTATAACGGAACAAAAAGCCATAGCAACAGCCCTGACAGACGTAGACAACCTAATCACATCCCTTGAAAAACTAATTGACAAAAAAGAGAAAATAAAACAAGGAACTATGCAACAACTTCTTACAGGAAAGAAAAGATTGCCCGGGTTTAGTGGGGAGTGGGAATTGATTAAGATTAAAGACATTATTAATTATACTAAAGGTTTTGCTTTTAAATCATCTGAATATCGAAAGAGTGGCATTAGAATTATTAGGGTAAGTGATACTACCTATGATTCTATAAAAAGTGAAGATGCGATTTACATAGATAGTAATAGTTTGAACAAGTATAAAAAATGGGTGTTATCACAAAATGATTTAATATTATCAACTGTAGGATCCAAGCCACCAATGTATGACTCGATGGTTGGTAAAGTAATTAAAGTTGATTATGAAAATGAAGGAAGTTTATTAAATCAAAATGCGATTAAGCTTTGTGATAAGAACGGGAATATAAATACACAATTAATTTTATATTATAATTTAAAAACAAAAACGTATTTAAATCATATAGAGAAGATTTTTAGAGGAAATGCAAATCAAGCTAGCATAACACTTAAAGAACTATTTGAATTCGAAATACATCTACCTACAAATAAAGAAGAACAACAAGCCATCGCCCAAATCCTAAGGGACATGGATTCAGAAATAAAAGCTTTAAAACAAAAACTTCAAAAATACAAAACTATAAAACAAGGAATGATGCAGGAACTCTTAACTGGGAGGGTTAGATTGGTATGAGCAAAGTGGGGCAAAGGGAAAGGGAAACTCAAGATAGAGTAGTCAAGCTTTTTACAAAAAAGCTTGGTTATGCTTATCTTGGTAACTGGCACGAAAGGGAAAATAATAAAAATATTGAAGAGGAATATTTACGAAAATACTTAAATAGAAAAGGCTACGGTAATGATTTGATCAATAGAGCTGTTGAGGAGCTTTTAAAATTATCCAGCAATCAAACGGATAAGCTTTATTATGTGAATAAAGAAGTATATTCCTTACTTAGATATGGGGCTAAGGTAAAGGAAGGTGCAGGGGAAAACAATAAAACCGTTAGCTTTATCAACTGGGAAAATCCTTATGATAATGATTTTTATATTGCTGAGGAAGTATCCGTTAAAGGAGAACATACGAAAAGACCAGATATTGTACTATATATAAATGGAATTGCATTAGGGGTAATTGAGCTTAAGAGAAGTATTGTATCGGTATCTGAAGGAATTAGGCAAAATTTAGACAATCAAAGTTCGCACTTTATCAAACCATTTTTTCATACGATGCAGCTGGTGATGGCAGGAAATGATACAGAGGGGCTTCGCTATGGAACTATTGAAACAAAGGAAAAATACTATTTGACTTGGAAAGAAGATGAAAAAGCCACCGATGATCTTGCCAATGAAGCCGAGAGATTAAACAATCAAGTAGATTATATATTAGACAAACACATTATTGGGCTTTGCCATAAGGAAAGGTTTTTAGAGATCATCCACGACTTTATCGTATTTGACAGGGGAACGAAAAAGCTTTGTAGACCCAATCAGTATTTTGGTGTAAGGGCTGCAACAAGAAGGGTAAAGGCTAGGGAAGGCGGGATTATATGGCACACCCAAGGAAGTGGTAAAAGCCTTACGATGGTGTGGCTGACAAAATGGATCAGAGAGCATATACCAAGCTCTAGGGTGTTAATTATCACCGATAGAGATGAGCTAGATAAGCAAATCGAGAAGGTATTTAAAGGGGTAGATGAAGAAATCTATCGTACGAAAAGCGGTAAAGACTTGATAGAAAAGCTTAATGCAACGACACCGCTGCTTTTGAATTCTTTAATTCATAAATTTGCTGGTAAAGACAATGAAGAAAAAGAAGCTGATTATGAAGCATATATTCAAGAACTAAAAAATAGTTTACCGAAGGATTTCAAGGCAAAAGGCGATATTTATGTTTTTGTAGATGAGTGTCATAGAACTCAATCCGGTAAACTACATGATGCAATGAAGGCTATTTTGCCCAACGCACTTTTTATAGGTTTTGCAGGAACACCTTTACTTAAAAAAGATAAAAAGAAAAGTATAGAAATATTTGGTACTTATATTCATACCTATAAATTTAATGAAGCTGTGGCGGATAAGGTTGTTTTAGATTTACAATATGAAGCTAGAGATGTAGATCAGAACATTACTTCGCAGGACAAAATTGATCAATGGTTTGAAACAAAAACAAAAGGTTTAACTGAATATGCTAAAGTAAAACTAAAGCAAAAATGGGGAACGATGCAAAGGGTGTTAAGCTCTAAATCTAGATTAGATAAAATTGTCAACGATATTATATTTGATATGGAAACGAAGGACAGGCTTCAAAACGGGCGGGGAAATGCTATCTTAATAGCGGGTAGTATTTATGAAGCTTGTAAATACTATGAGCTATTTCAGCAAAAAGGATTAAAAAAATGTGCTATTATAACCTCTTATACACCAAATGTTAATCACATAAAAGGGGAAAATACTGGCGAGGATGATGCAACAGAAAGTATAGAAAAATACGAAATATATCAAAAAATGTTAAATGGTAAAAAGGCAGAGGATTTTGAAGAGGAAGTGAAAAATCAATTTATCAATGAGCCTGCACAGATGAAGTTGCTTATCGTTGTAGATAAACTATTAACAGGTTTTGATGCGCCACCGGCAACCTATCTTTATATAGATAAAAAGATGCAGGATCATGGATTGTTCCAGGCTATTTGTCGTGTGAATCGGTTAGACGGTGAAGATAAGGAATATGGTTATGTAGTTGATTATAAAGATTTATTTAAAAGCTTAGAAAAATCTATTGAAGACTATACAACTGAAGCCTTTGAAGCCTTTGAAGAGAAAGATGTAGAAGGACTATTGAAGGATAGACTAAAAACTGCAAAGGAAAGGTTAGATACGGCATTAGAAAGTTTAAAATCCCTGTGTGAACCTGTACCAATGCCTAAGGATACCTTAGCATATATAAGATATTTCTGTGCTGAAGATACTAGCAATAAGGAAGCTCTAAAAGAGAATGAGCAAAAAAGATCAGCCCTTTACAAGTACACTGTGGCATTTATTAGGGCTTATGCCAATATTGCCAATGAGATGATAGAAGCAGGTTATACAGCCAGTGAGATAGAAACAATGAAAAAAGATGTAAAATATTACGATACAATCAGATCTGAAGTTATGCATGCTGCAGGAGATTATATTGATTTAAAATACTATGAGCCGGCCATGAGGCATTTAATCGATAGTTATATTAGTGCAGAGGATAGTAAGAAAATATCAGAATTTGATGACCTAACATTAATTGAATTAATTGTAGCTAAGGGTGAAGGTGCAGTGGATGAGTTACCGAAGGGCATTAAAAATAATAAAGAAGCTGCTGCTGAAACTATTGAAAATAATGTTAGAAGACTCATTACTGATGAAACCCCTACAAATCCAAAATACTATGAGAATATGTCAGTGTTGTTAGATCAACTTATTCAACAAAGAAAAGAGCAAGTTCTAAGCTACGAAGAATATCTTAAGAAGATTGTTGAACTTACTAAAAATGCAAAGAACCCAAGTAGTGCTAATACTTATCCAAGAAGTATTAATTCTGGGGCAAAAAGAGCACTATACGATAATTTAGGTCAAGATGAAGATCTTGCACTATCTATAGATTGTGAAATTCTGTCAACAAAACCTGATGATTGGAGAAGTACAAGAATTAAGAGAAGGGTTGTTAAGAATGCAATAAAAAAATTTATTTACGATGAAGATAAAGCTGAGGAATTATTTAAAATTGCAGAGGAGCAAGGTGAATATTAGAATGGATAAAATGACAATTGGAAATATTGACATCGAAGTAGTTACAAAAGCTATTAAAAATATCCATCTATCCGTCCATCCACCCAATGGTAGGGTGCGAATTGCAGCACCTGAGAAAATGGATCCTGATGCTATTAGACTTTTTGCAATCTCTAAGCTTTCTTGGATTAAAAAGCAAATAACTAAATTTGAGCATCAAGATAGACAGCCTAAAAGAGACTTTGTATCTGGAGAAAGTCATTACTTTATTGGAGATAGATATTTATTAAATGTTATTGAAACCACTGGAAAGCAAAGGGTTGAAATACGTAATAAAAAGTATCTTGATTTATATGTTAGGCCTGGGAGTACTGTAGAAAAACGAGAAAAAATTATGACGGAGTGGTATCGAAATTATCTTAAGGATGTCATCCCTAATTATGTTAAAAAGTGGGAAGGTATCATGGGAGTGAAGGTTGACTCCTGGGGTGTAAAACTAATGAAGACAAAATGGGGAACCTGTAATACATCCGGCAGGAGGATATGGATTAATCTAGAACTAGCAAAGAAGAACCCTAGATGTTTAGAGTATATTATTGTTCATGAAATGGTCCATTTACTAGAAAGACACCATAATGATAGGTTTATAGAGTACATGGACCAGTTTCTACCTAATTGGCGTAGTGTTAAGAATGAGTTGAATGAAGTTACCTATGAAAGTAGTAGGTGGAGTTATTAGAAATTTCCTAAAAAAAGCATTGTCAAATTGCAAAAGCTATATTTATTATTATATTGAGAATAAAATAGATGATAGTTGTATTTAAAGTATGCTTAATTGGGGGATAAGCTTAATTACAGAGAAGTTTAAGAAACTTAGGATATATGCTAGAAGGATAGGGTTGTTTAATAGTGAGGTGCGATTATGAAGGAAAAAAATTTCTATAATAATGCAAGAAGGTACCATGAAGATGGCCAATATAAGGATGCTATAGTAGCAATAAATAAAGCTATAGAATTAAATAAAAATAATAGGTTATATTGGAATCTATTAGAGGAGTTTTACTATGTTTATCATGGAAATACAAAGAATGTGAAAATTACTAAGTCAGAATTAATAGAATTAGCATGGCAGGCAATTAAATTTATTCAAAATCCTTCGGAAGAAATACAATTAGAAGCGATAAAGAATAATTGGGAGGCTATTCAATATATAAGGAAACCTTCTGAAGAGGTTCAGTTAAAGGCAGTAAGGAAAAATTGGCAAGCTATCAAATATATAAAAAATAGTTCTATTGAATTACAGCTAGCAGCACTAAAGCTAGGAAAAAAGTCAGCTTTAAAGTATATGACAACAAAGTTTTTATTTGTTTATTTACAAACAGTATTCACAAATACTGATATTGAAATACTGATGGAAGATATTAGTGAAGAATTATTTGAAGAAATAGAATGTGAGGCAGTTAGAAGGAATCCTGAAGCCATTAAGTATATAAAAAACCCATCTTACGATATGTTGTATAAATTAATAAAAGAAAATTGGAAAATTATACAACACTTAAGAAATCCCTCTGAAGATATACAGTTATTAGCAGTTAAAACTTCAAGAAATGCTATTAAATATATAAAGAACCCTACAGAAAATGTACAGTTAGAGGCGATAGGAACAACTGGGAATGCAATTCAGTTTATAGAAAACCCAACAGAAAAAGTTAAATTGGAAGCTGTGAAAAAAACTAAGTCAGCTATTCAATATATAGAAAATCCTTCAAAGGATATCTTGGCAGCGGCAAATCAAAACTGGCCATACTATAGGCCTATCGAGACAGAATCTAAAAAATCTAAGGAAGAAGTACCCAATGATTTCTCCAAGCCTTTTAATGATTTGAAATTAGATAAATCAAACAAATATAAGGTAGAAAAATCTAATATAAATTTATTAGAGAACAATGAAAAATATAATAAAGAGCTTGAAACTAAACTATTAGAGAATATCCCAATTGGTAATAGTGCTCTTGAATATAGAAAAATTGATAACGAAAAAGTCCAACAAAATCCACATTTTATGAAAAATGGTGAAGAAAATAAAAAAACAGATGGAAATAAAATATTTAAAAACCTATTAGGGAATAAAAAGCCTGAAAAAGTAGAACGTACAGTTTATTGGAGTAAAAGAAATATAACTATTGTAAAATATTTAAAGCAACTTTATGAAAACAAATGTCAAATATGTAATAATCAATTAGAAATAGGATATAATGAGTTTGTTTCTGAAGTGCATCATATTCAACCATTAGGGGAACATAAAGGTCCTGATATTATAGAAAACATGATAGTTTTATGTCCTAATTGTCATGTAATGTTTGATAGAGGGGCTATTACAATTGATTTGAATGCTAGAGTAGTTAAGCATATCAACCCAAGCAATCCACTTAATAATACAAAAGTTACAATAAGCCACAGGATTGAAGAAAGATACCTAGATTATTACACAAAGAATATTTATAGCAGAAAACTTTTAAACGATAATGAAAAGGAAAATCCAAATAATCAAATCACTGCAGTAGCTTTTGGTTCAAATGTTATGATAGAGGATATACATACAAACGAAGAATTTTTGATAAAAATTGAAGAATATGAAAATAGAGAGTTTATGGATAAAATCCAGTCTGAGCTATTGTATAAAAAGCTAAATGAAAGCTTTAATTTTGAGGGTTACACCTATAGGATAGTGGATGTGAAGGTATAAGTGGATAGGTAACAATACAGATTTCAAAATTATAATTTAACTTACTGGCATTAATGGATTTCTATTTGCACATTAAAATGATTATAAAGAGATTGGTACACTCACATAATGTTTTGATAGGGAGTTTGTTCAAAAAAAGGATGGAGGGATAGCTTGTTAGGTCAAATATGTTTAGTTAAGATAAAGAACAACAAGGTGTTTCCGGCTTTGATTGTAGACATTAGAGAAAATGAGAATATTGTAGTCTCTCAATTAAAACCTTTATCCAATAAATCTGAAAAAAATGTTGTTTATATTGGGCACCCTAAAGGATTGAAAAATGAATCTGTAGCCATGATATATAGATTATTTTATATAAGTGAAAAAGATATTATAAAAAACCTATCAAAGATAGAAAAAATAAAAGCTCAAGAAGTGCTTGATGAGTATGAAAGGTATATAAGAATTCGAAGCTTACATAAAGAGCTACATAATCTTAAGAAAAAAATAACCCTTGCTCAATTTAATAACACTGATTACAGAGGGCTAGAGAAGCGCTTATCTGAAGTATTGGAAGAAATAGGATATGAGGATATTATTAGCAAATCTAGATATAAAGTATTCAATGGTTTTCGAGTAGCACCTACTGAAGGGTATACCAAAGTTTATGGTGGAGGAAGGTAGAATTATGCTGCTCCTTTGGTGTGAAAAGTAAAAGGCTGTACAAAGTAGACTAGTGAGTTATTAAATAAATACTTTGGTGTGGAGTGGGAAATTAAAAAATATTAATATAGCGTAATAAATTAGGTAAAGATAAAGGATGTCTCTCGAATAAGATACTATCTTTTATCTTTATTTTTTATTTATTCTCCAACTTCTAAATTCCTCCATCAGCTCAAAAAGTTCATTTATACTACTATATCTCGCCAAAACCTCGTAAGTGCCAAAAAATTGACGTATAGAAATCCAATTGAATAGCTGATACAATAAATCCAGTAGAAGTTAGGTATGTTACTAACTCTACTGGATTTTATATTTTTACTTAGCTTGAACTTTTAAATCTTCAGGTAGATCCTTTGAAAAAGGTAGTAGTTTTAATAAGCTTTCCTTGTCTTGAGGGTCTACATTTGAGAAGTGGTTCATTAAGTAAAGTAAATATTTTTCAACAACTAAATTATTATTCCTAGCCGTTTCAATGATGCTATAGATTAATGCACTAGACTCTGCACCTTTGGTAGAAGCCGAGAAAAGCCAATTGCTACGACCCACCACAAATGGTCTTATAGATCGCTCTGCAGCATTATTATCTATTTCTAAAGATCCGTCTTCTAGGAATACTTTGAAGCTTGGAAGTAGTGGTTTGGTATATGCCAAAGCTTTACCAAGGGCACTTTTGGGAACAGCATCTTTTATTTCTCTATCTACATAAGCTATAAACGCTTCTATTATTGGCTTAGATGCCTTAAGTCGTTTTTTATAACGTCTCTCATAGAAATCTTCTTTTCCACTATGCTGTTCTTTTAGGTCTTTTTCAATCTTATAAAGCTGAGCACAATAATTAAACCCTATTAATGCTCTTGAAGACTTTAGGGCTTCTTCATCTAGGTTTACTATTATTTCGTGGAACTTTCTTCTTATATGGGCTAGGCAATAAAGTCTTTTGACATTTTCAACTTTATTATACCCAGCATAACCATCGGTTTGCATATATCCGGAGAATCCACTTAAGAAATTCCTAGGACAAGAACCAGACCTTGTCTTTTGGTAATCGTAAATGACAATAGGCTGGTCTTTATCTGGGGATTTATAGAGCCACATATACTTTTGTTTATTGGACTCCTTGCCCCTATCATCTAAAACTTTAACAACTGTTTCATCAGCCTGGATATAGTTTCTCTTAAGGAGCTCTTCCTTCATAAGCTGATAAATTGGATCTAGTTCATGGGCTGCACCAATAACCCAGTTGGCAAGGGTTTGTCTAGAAAGATTTGCCCCCATCATCTTGAAGTAGGATTCTTGTCTATTTAAAGGCAGTGCATGCTGGTATTTTAAATTTATGACATGACTAAGAAGCTCGTTAGATGCCATACTCTTATGTAGCAAGGTCTTTGGAGCCTTTGTTGTAATTATATTTGCTTTATCATTATTTTCTTCACATGATCTGCAGGCATAGCTGTAGGTTAGATGTTCTTCTACATACAGCTTTGCAGGTATATACTTTAACACTTCCTTTGACTTCTTACCTATAACCACTAAATCACTGGAACAATCTCTGCAGGACTGTTGATCTTCATCAAGCTTATGCTCAATTACTATTTTTTCTAGGTTTGCTAAGTTATCTTTTTTTCCAGTATTGCTGGTTGGCTTCGTTCTCTTGTAAGTAATTTCCTCAATAGTAGGCTCAGCTGCTTTTAAGTTACTATCTTTTTCAGCTTCATCAAAAAAGGATACCTGTATAGTATTAGCCTGTTCACTGGAAGAGCCAAATATTTTTCTGTTTTTATTAAGTACTTGATTTTTAAGATAAGCTAACTCATTTTTCAAGTTTTCTATTTCCTTATCCTTTGCTTCAAGCTCTTCTTCCATTTTTAAAATTAGTTCTTTCGTCTTTTCATCCAGTTGGTTTTGTAAATTTATCTTCGTCATTTTTATCCCCGTTTTCATTTTATTTACAAAACAATTATACCATAAAACCCTTGTAATTTTAATATATACAAAGGTTTTATGGTATTTTTTTCAGAAGTGATTTCTTTCTTTAACGGGCTTGAATTTTGATATGGTTCTTACTTCATACCCCTTAAGCAGCCACCTTAGTTCTTCAATGGAAACCTTTAAAGCTTCTTCCTTTGACATAGGCCATCTGAATTTATTTCTTTCTAGCCGATGATAGTATAGCCAAAAGCCATCATCAAAGTGAAGTATCTTTAGTTTATTCATCTGCCTATTGCAAAAGACAAATAGTGCCTTTTCAAAAGGGTCCAGCTTAAACTCGGTCTGTACAATCATACTTAGTCCATCTATATTTTTCCTAAGATCCGTTACCCCACAAGCCAAATATACTTTATCCACTTTATCTATATTTAGCATAATGCTATGATTTCCTTAAAAACATTAGATAGAGATACCTTATCATTGCTTGGTATATATATCTTAGCTTTGCCTATTTCAATTTTTATAGTTGATGCTGAGACAGGATTAGGTGGAATAATATTTTGATTTACAGCCTCATCAGCTTCCTTATCTTTAAAGCTAACAGCATGAAATACAGGAGTGTTATTGTTTTGTAATTTTTTTCTCCTGTAGTAAAGCTGATGGGCACTTATACTATTCTCTTCACAAAAGGCCTTGATGCTTCCTTCATGAGAAGAGAATTTATCTAAAATATCTTCCCAGTCAATGTTCAGTGCTTCATTTGTCATAACAGATACCTCCCTATTGCTTGTTATCTGTTATTCTAGCAAAGCTTCCTGGTACAATCTAGGTAGAAATTCTTTGGCGCTTACAAAACCTCAAAACTAACCAACCCCATAATATAGCACAATGCTGTAAAGGGCTTACAGGCCATTTTTTCTAAAATTTTATCAGAACCACCATAGAGGACTATAGCTACTGCTAGGGAAGAAACGATAACTTTCATAACCAGTATTTCTTCTATATTCCCTAAAAAAGTCTCCAATAGATCCTTAGACAAGGCGCCTAGAAAACAAAAGAGATAAATATAGCTTAAAAAGAGAAGCTCTCCCAATATAACCTCCAACCTTTATACCTCTTGCTTATGGACAGGGGATTGGATTAGTAGTTTAGGATGATGAAGTTCGGATGAGATGATGGGGGAAGTAGATTTTAGTTGTTTTGTTCTATCTCTTTTACATAAGTGCTTTTGAAGACTAGCTAGGGAGAAAAAAGTAATATGTAGCAGAAAGAAGCTAAAAAGTAATAATCTAGATTCTTCTGTCCTTAAGATCTCCTGAGAGGCATTCCCCCTTGCTGCAAGGACTTCCCCATAGGTTCTATAAAGAAACAATGTGACCGCAAGGATAATGAAAAAGATGAATAAAGACAAAATCTTAGACCAACTGATGGGGCTTTTCTTTCTTTTAATTGACCTCAAGGATACCACCTCCTATAGTGATAATAATTTTAATTAAGGCATGGGTTCCCCCATGCCTTAAGATACAGCTTAGTGGGGAAAGTCCCCCCTTTAAATGATAGCTATAAAGTCAATTAGTTATTTACCTCCAGCTCCGTAGTAGAAGTTTCTACTAAATAAGCACTGTCAATGGCCACCAGTTCCCCAGAACTTGAAATAATAGCCCCACTGGCAATCACTGTCTCCATAGCGGCTTTTACTTCACTGTCGGTCAGATCCTCTTTAGGATCGGATACCCGAAGGCTTACCAGTTTATCCTCATCTGTCTTAAAAACCATTCTTAGATATTTATCCAAAGTTTTCCCCCCTTTCTATTTAATATTTTTTATGCCCCCTAGTCTTCAACCAGTTCACATCGCTCTGCCATGAAAATTTTTTGTAGTGTATAGGCATAAAGTAGACCAATGGTACCAGCTACATTATAGACCGTCTCTATTGGAGCGTCTGTCTTAAAGTTGGCGATAGATCGGGTCATGTAGCTATGACTGCCACTGATGGGATCTGTAGCGGTAATGAATCTAGCAGAAGCTGTTCTTGTTTCATTAAGTTTTCTTGCCATGAATTCTTCCCTCCCTTCTATAATTTACTTACTGCAGTAAAGCAGTATATTGTACAACTAAGTTTTAGAAAAATCAAAGGTTTTCAGTATTTTACTGGGGTCTGGCGGTGATTCATCATAATCAATGTGAAAAAGGGGCTCTTCCTCTGGAATTTCTGTTACATCCTCTATCTCTGGTTCCTCTGTTTTTTTACTATCCTCTATGGAGGGCTGAACTTCTCCTACCATGGGACATTCTTTTTTGAGTTTTTCTCTCTCTTCTACCTCCTCCATGGTAAGCTGTAGGCTTTGTAGCTGGACTTTTACTTCTTCATTGGGTCTAAATTTACGGATGGCAATCAAATTCTCATCATTTAGCTCAATATCGCTTAGAGTAATAGAAATCGTCTGACTCCAATTTTCTGATGTGACTTTATTGGTAATATCAATCTTTTTAACCTTAGCAATCATACTTGTATGGGGCATGGGTCTTCACCTCCTATCCATACCATCGGGACTTTGTCCCTCTTCGAACATCCACATGAAGAAAGGTTTTGTAGATGCCAATACCATTAAAACCAATGGCTTCAGCTACCTTTGCCACTTCTTGAGGAGAATAGCCCTTTATTTGAATATCAGCTGCCCTTCCTAGAAGATGCTGACTACTGGGACTACCACCGACCTTTGTGTTATACTCCTGATTTCGATAACCTGAAGTAATGAAGATAGGAGCATTTAGTTGTTCTCTTAGTTGCTGTAGCTTTAATAATAGCTGGCTATCGATTCTCACTTGATGATTTCCATCCTTACACTGGAACTCTTTGAGATTGAAGTTCTTAGCTATTTGAATATTGTTCATAAGCTCCTCCTTTCTGTAGAGAACTTTAATATATTATATAGTAGGGATTTGAAAAATTCAGTGGATGTGTAGGGGATGATGGGAAGATGATGAATGAGTGGTTTACTTAGATTCCATTGTAGGTGTGATAGAATAGAGATCAAGGGGTTTTATAGGTTGGGCCTAGAAGATTATAATATGTAGATTTAATGAAGGAATGGATATAAAAATTGGGAGGGATATACTTTGTTAAAGGTCATAAGAATAATATTTTCAGTAATTACAACGATATTAGCTATATATTCATTAGTAACAGGTAATTTTGGGGTAATGCCTTATATGATTTTTTCCTTAGGAGCAATGCTACTGGCTTTAGGTCTTTCTGAACTACAGAGAAAAAGAAAATCCATTGCCTATATGCTGTTTCTTGTAGCTGCATTTAATATCTTTGTGGCTATCTACACTTTCTTTAATTAGTATGAGGGAATGTAATTGGTAAATGAGGAAGTTTATTTTTTTACATAACTACAATAGCATCGTACATTATCTTTTTAATAGAAAAACGTCTACGTTGACGAATATGGAAATATGCCTTATGTCAGTAAAAGACCTCATGGGTCAGCAAACCTTTAAAGAATCTGTCAGGAAGTAGTAAAAAGCAGAGGATCCTTTGAAGATTTGCTCCTATGGAGTCTTACTGTTGCCACTCCTTCCAGTCCTTAGGATAAATCTGTCGCTACCGCCACAGACTACAGCATTTAGAGTGTGAGTCTAGGGTAGGGCTGTAGACTGTTCTGGTGGCTGGGTCTATCTTTGGGGCCTTGCTTCACAGCCTGCCTCTAGTGAAAGTAACAATGCAAGTAGAGGCAGACTGTTCCGCTTTTTCCTGCATCCCTTCGAAGTTTTAGCTGCCACTCCCTCCACAAACTGTTTTTCTTAATAAACAATACCTTTAGGGGCTTATGGGAAAAAACAGATTACTCCACTCGTTAGGTCTATCTCTAGGGAAGGTCTACCCCCACTACCACAGACTACAGCACCTATGGTATGCATCTAGAGTAGGGCTGTAGACTGTTCTAGTGGCTGGGTCTATCTTTCGGGGCCTTCTCCACAGCCTGCCTCCATAGTAGTAACAATGAAAGAAGAGGCAGACTGTTCCGACTTGGGTCCACCTCTGGGGTCGGATCCCCCAACTAACGTTCCATAAAGATAGGATCATGTGGGGTTTATCCTTGGGGAAGATCCTATCCTTATTCCACTTTCCCTAAATGTCATGTTTAAAAAATAGTTGCAAAAATCGCAACTACCGCTGCACTTTCTTTAAACGGACATTTAGGAAATAGTTGGGGGATATCGGGGTCTAGCTTTAGGGTCTTTTATTAGGGTGTATCTCTGAGGTCCAAAAGGTGGGGATGCACTGCATCCCTGCTGACATTGTGGATATGATGGACAGCCCTAAGGAGTGATTTTCTGGGGTAGCTGACCACATAACCACAAAGTTTACTGCTGCTACTGGTTAGGGTGAGGCTTTGTGGTCTTGGCTTGATGGACAACTGGCTATAGTAAGTTTCTAGAGGAGTTGACCACAAGCCTATCGGGGTCCAGCTTTAGGGTTTTGCTTAGTTGAAAAAATCTACTTTCTCCGCAGACTTCCCCTGATATAGGTAAGTTTTTAGGGTAGGGAAGACTGCTTACAGCACCCTCAGTTGCTTTGAATTTTAAAGAAGCAAGCGAAGAAAATCACTTCCCTTGCAGGTATGAGAACATGTAACGTATTACCTGCATCCATAGGTTGAAAACTCTAGACCTTATTGAAATAAAATCTTTAAAATATTTTAGGGATGGCTTTATAGGTCACAACCTTACAGACTTTGCCGCTATATTAAAATGCATTTGTACATTAAAAAATTCACATAGAAATACAGGTAGACAGAATATGTCCTTTAAAATATGTAAAATAGAATTAATAATATAAAAATGTCAAGTCTTTGGGGTGATGTAAAGTATGGAGAGAGGTTATATGAAAAAGTATTGTAAGCTATTAAAAGAAAAAGATAAAGAAATTTTACAGTTAAAAAAAGAATTGGTGGTTTGGAGGAAACAAGCTTCATTAGATCAAATGACAGGCACTATGAATAAAATAGAAGGGTTTAAAAAGCTTCAGTGTGAAATGAAGAGAGCACTAATAACTAAGGAAAATATCACGGTTGCTTTTATTGATATCGATAGATTAAAGGAGGTAAACGACAGACTTGGCCATTGTGCTGGAGACCAATTATTGGTGGATGTTAGCAATATTTTAAAAAGAAATGTTAGGAAAGAGGATTTTATCTTTAGATTTGGTGGAGATGAATTTGTAGTCGTATTTCCTAATACAGAACAGTTTCAAGCCAAGAAAATATGGGTGCGAATATGTAACAAGATAGAAAAATTTAACACACAAAGAAATTTGATGTACTCTATTAGCTTAAGTGCAGGTTTTTATGAATATTGCTACAATAAGAAACTTACTTTAAAAGAATTTATTCAATTGGCAGACTTAGATATGTACAGAGAAAAATGTCAAAAACAGAAGGAGTTTTAAGTTTTTTGTAGAAATTTACAATACAGGAAAACAGAACCGTGAATGCAAGACAAAAGGCCTATGAAGAGGTGTGAATATGCTTGACAAGGCAAGTAAATCTAAAGGTTTATTACAAATTTATGAGATGTTATTAAAGGGTCAAGTAGTGAAAAAGTCACAGATGGCGGATAGATTGGGAGTAAGTCCTAAAACTGTTAGTAGATATATTGCAGATATAAATGCTTACTTAAGCGATACAGAGAAATTGCAACATGTAAAATATAGTCGTAAAGAGGATGGATACATTCTAGAGTTTGATAAGGATGAGTACTTAAATTCCAAGGATATTTTAATCATTTCAAAAATTTTACTAGAAAGTAGAGGTCTACACAAAAAGGAACTTGATAGAACTATAACAAAGCTATTAAACCATTGTCCTTATAGGGATATAGCTTACGTCAAAAGGTTTATAGGAAATGAAATAGAAAACTACGTGGAACCTAAACATAGAGAAATATTGATAGATAAGATTTGGGATATTAGTGAAGCAATTTGCCGTCAACGAATCGTTGAAACTGCCTATACTAAAATAGGAAATTATGGAGAGCTTGATCAAGAAGTAGTCAATAGAAAACTTGAACCTGAGGCGATAATATTTTCGGAGTACTATTTTTATCTCATTGCTTCCATAAAAGATAAGTCATTTGAGTATCCTGCTATCTACAGGTTAGATCGAATAAAGGATTATAAGATTTCAAAAGAGGGTTTTGAAAGAAATTATAAAGAGAGATTTAAAGAAGGTGAATATAGAAATCTCATTCAATTTATGCAGCCAGGTAAATTACAAACCATTAAGTTTATTTTTAAAGGGAAATCTATTGAAGCTGTATTAGATCGATTACCTAATGCTAAAATCATTGAACAAAAGAAAGGTGCATACTTAGTAGAGGCTAAGGTGTTTGGTGAAGGAATTAAGATGTGGCTGTTGAGCCAAGGGGAAGCAATAGAGGTTCTAGAACCAAAAGAGCTTAGAGAAGATATGAAAAATACCATTAAAAAATTATTAAATCTATACGAAGTATTCTAATACAGAAGAGAAATTGATGCACTTATTTCAAATATAGGATAAAAGGAAGTGCTTCATAAGTCATGAAAAAAGTAGTAACAACAGGTTGCAAGACAAAGTGCAGTTGGGGGACAATGCCTTCAAATATAAAAGCAAGTAATGATGTAATAATAAATGGAAAGTCAGTGATAACAGCTAAAGATACTAATGGAATGTTCTTCGGGTTGTGCAGTTCATCTAAAAATCCAGCTGTGAGCGCTGCTAATGGAACACCACAGTCTTGTCAACCGAAGCTTGCATTATTTGATAACTGGACGGAGACGGCAGCTAACTGCTATTTAAGTGGAAAAAAAGCTGCAACAGAGTCTTCAACAATAAAGTGCATGTGGGAGGGTAATATTTCGTTTACTGAAACAATTTCTACAGTGTTGATAGGTACAAATTCAGCTACAATAGAAGGTACCAATAGAAAGCAAGGAGACAGCTGCCATGATGTATCTGCTGGAGAAGTAGTTGAACCAGCAGGAGGAGTAAATAGTAGTATAAGTAAAGAAGTACATATATCCAATAATATAAAAAAAGAAGTAGATAAAACCTCTGCAAAAAAGGAACAAGAATTATGTCCAATTTGTAATAGCGTCATTGATGAAAAGCATAATTCAATGTATTATGACGGAAAAACAAACCCTAAGGTTTGGAATAAGCCAGAAATGTTAAAGTGTGAGAAACTACCAGGAGAAAAAGTGGGTGCTTATAGAACAGCAAGTCATCATATCATACCAGTGAATGAGGTGTATAATAAATTTTCGGACTTAGTGGCAATTACAGTAAAGGCAGGGTATGATATCAATTCCCCTGCAAATGGTCTTCCATTACCGACCCCAATAGGTGCCAATCCTTATAAAGTTTATGAAGAAAATGGGGAATTGATAACATTGAACTTTGGGGAACTAGAAAAATCAGAACGCAAAACAATAGCTTTTAAATATATGAGAGAACTAGGTCTTCAGTGGCATTCAGGAGGTCATAGTTATACCTTAAATGAAGATTACTTACATCAAAGCTATACAAAAGAGGTCACAAAGCTTATCAATGAGTTAGAAATTGATTTATATCATTCAAACTTATGTTTACAACAAACAGATAAACGAGAACTTATTGTTTCTGAAATGAATAAGATCAGTGATAAAATTAAGAAAAAGCTGCTAAGCTTCAAAACTCCCAAAATCAGTAGACCTTTTTATGTCTCCAAGCTTGCTGCAGATTTTGCAAAGGAGGATAATTAATGATTTATTATATTATGGAGGAAGACACTGGTTTAGATAATTCTATAGAAATAGAAAGTATCCCACCAGAACTTTCTAAAAGAGCTATACTGATGTCAGAGTATCAATACCTTGATAAAAAATCCTTAGAAATATTTTTAAGTAAAAATAGTGGTGAGGTTAGGCCAGATCTATGTGATTATTTAATTCCTCTATTTTCTCAAAACCTAAAAAAAGTGATGGATTTAAATGGCGTAGACAATATTTTTTATAAGCCTATTTACTTAGTGGATCCTAGAATACAGACAAAGGACCTATACTGGCTGGCAGTACCTATGGCAATTGACTGTGTAGACTGGGATAATAGTCGGCTGGAAGAAGGAATTTCATTACCTAAACTAATAAAATTTTCTATTATAGAAAGCAAAGTAGGAAATTATAAAATATTTAAACTGAAGAATGTAAAGAATCAAATGTTTGTTATAACAAGGGAGCTAAAGGAAGAAATAGAAAAACACAAACTGCAGGGCATAAAGTTTACCCAAGTAGAAGCGTATGAAGGATTTTAGACCTAAAAAAAAGGAGGACTTACATTGTCGCTGAATACCATCAAGCAAACCAATAGAACAATTTTATTTGAAAAAATAAATGAAGAGAAAGAAGATCTGTTATCTATTATTGGTAATGTAGAGGGAATAGAATCAGTTAATAGTGAAATTAAAAAGAAGATAAATGAAAAATTAGTGGTGGAGAGTTTTGAAGAATTTTTAAATAAGTTTGAACCCACCATTTATTCTTATTTTGACTGTGAAAAGGGAGAAATGATTTATTCTATAGAAAAACCATCTACGGGTTCTATTGCAGAAGAAAGACTTATTAAAACAAAGCTAAATAAAGATGATTCTATACTGAAAATGATTTTAAATCTTATAGAAGGTAGGGAAAAGATAGGAAAAAAACTCATCGAGTTTGATTTTGAAAAGATTACATCAATGTTAACCCCAAAAAGTATCGTGGAAGACATAAAATTAACCAGAAAGGAATTAGAAAACCTTTACTTAGAGTATGAGGAAACAGATGATGAAAATCCTAAGAAGGATGATTTGGCGCTGGCATTAAATGCTAAGTTTGAAGCTATTCGACAAACGTATAATACACCATTTACCATTCTCCCTCTTGCTATTGAGGATATAAAACAAAGATTATTACCTGCAAAAACATCCTCTCAAAGTACAAGTACGGGACAGATTAGAATAGGGTATACAAAATTTACAGAAGATGGGGATCTAGAGTTAATAGAATACCATCAAGAGGCTAAAAGCTTACAGAGTGAGGAAAATAAAGCTGCTGCATTAATAGGGTATATAGAGGCGGATTATGAAGAAAATGCAGGTGAATCAAGAAGTGATTTTACAAAGGCTTTGGTGGTAAGAACTTTTGTTCCTAATGTCTCCAATAGTGTTTGTAGGGATATCCAAAGAGAAGTAGAGAATTACGACAAATATATGACATTGTATAAAAAAGATAAAGAAAATTTTATCAATGCAGCCAGAGAACTTATGAAAAAAATTATTGGTATAAAGCTGTTTTTTGAACAATCCCATGTAGATAACAATGAAGTAAAACCAAGGTTATTAATAACAAACACCTCAGTAGAAATGTGCATTAAAAACAAAGATAGAATTGAAAAATATTTAGAGAGTACCAACAACATAACTTATTATGAGGAGACCCTTTGGTTGGCAATTGTACCTAATGTAGCATTAGAAAAACCAATAACTGAAGCGCCACGAGGACCTTTTCAGGTAAAAAATAGCACTATATCTATTCAAGAAAATAATTCAATGGAAAACCTAGCTGTATTAATAGATATGATGGCAAAGTTTAGGATTCAAACTTTTTTTAATTTTGAAGCCAATGAAAAGACCACCTTCCAGAACATGGAAAAAAACGGAATAGATAAATATAGGGAAAAAACAAAAGATTTTATCTCCAAAAAATATAGTGAGTTTTCAATAGTGTGTTTCCCTAACTTTACCATCTTACCTAAGGATAAGTCATTGGTATATATGTCGAATAAGCTAGGCATAGAAAATAATGCTGTATGCGCTCAAGATGAAATTATTAAAATTTTAATAGACGGAATATACATAGATGCCTCCTACGTTGCTGCTGGGATCGTTGCAGGATATCAAAGTCCTTATTACTTAAAGAAAAAGTTAAGCAAAGTTATTGTTACAAATCCAGGAGTTCGATTTAACTTAGAAGAAAACAACAATAATCTAAAATTTACCACCAACATGGCAAAGGAGATTGATGGTGTAATAGGAAAAATATTAGATAATATTAATCAAGATAACTTTGGCTTTGTGTTTTCATCTAACAATTATTACTTAAGTGGAGAACTGGTGAACAATATTGTAGTATATAAGGCAAGAAGCTTAAAATTAAATGGTGATTATTATCAACCAATTTGTGAAACTACAACAATTACATATTTTACCAGAATCTTAAAGGCTATTACAAATGATTATCAGCTGAAGGAATTAGAAAACTTCTTTAATCACCCCAAGGGTCAAATGAAGATTTGGGAGATTGAAAAAGAAAAAGGATATGATAACTTAATCCTCAAAGGCAATGATGAAGTACATCCTACTATAGATAAAGATTCTAAAAAATGTTCTTTAGACTTTAAATTTGATGGACCACCTATTAATCTTGAGGTTGAAATTAACTAGTTAAAAAGGAGAGAAAAGTAAGATGGCATGTTACTTAAGAATTAAAGGAAAAGATAGTGAAATTGAGCTGGATAAAAAATACATAGAAGAAGTGAAATTTATTTTTGATAGTCCAGATGAAACTCAATCTAGAGCGACGAAAAGTGACATTATGATAGAAATAAGTGGAAAAATAGAAAGTGACTCATGCAAGGTTTCTGAAGCCATTTTCAGCTGGGCTATATTAAACTCAGGAGATACCTACAGACAAGTAAACGTACAAGCGATCTCTCAGGACGATAAAGTTTTAAGATATTATTCTTTTCCTGAAGCCTTTGTAGTAGATTATTTTGAAAGTTTTAAGCAAGAGAGCGGTGAAGGAGAATTTGTCTTAAAGATAAAGCAAAAAGGAGATAAGTTAGATAATATATCAATCAATAGTGACTATGGCTTTGATGTGGAGAACAAATGGTTATAATAAAAGATTTTTCAATTCTAACATTGATTAATCTTAGAATTGAAAAAAAAATAAATGATCACACTGCGCTTTATCTAAGGGGACATGTGAAGGATGAAGATGCTTTTAAATACGCCAAAAAATTAGATGAAGATATAATAGTATATTATAAAAGGGATGATTCTGAAGAGATTATTTTTCATGGAATTATTGATAGTATTACTGTTGAAAAGATAAGGGATAACAGCTATATAGAAATGAAAGCTTATTCCTATTCTTATAAAGAGGATAGAGAAGAAAGAGTTAATATGTTTCAAAATATAGAAATGACTTATCAAGAGATGGTAGATGCTCTAGATATGAAGGATTCCACAATCGCCTATATTGATAAACAAAAAGGCAATCAAAAAATTAATACACCTATGTGTCAATATGAAGAAACGAACTTTCAATTTTTAAAGAGAGTTGCATCCCGAGAGAATCTTCCCTTGATTGTAGAAGACGTAAGTAACCAGCGTCCTTACATTTGGTTGGGAAGGAAAAAAGGGAAGAAAAAAGCCATAGGATCATGTGATTTTAGAATAGAGAATAGCAGTATTAGCAGAACATGTAGCATTACAACAGAGGAAAAAGTGGATATTGGTGACTGGATAAAGATTGAGGAAGAAGAATGGTATGTGGTAGGTTTAGAAGTTTTTTTAAACAAGGGGATACTGTACTTTAAGTGCCAACTTACGATGTATGATCAATACATAAGCGAAACATTCGAAAACCCCAAAATAGCAGGAAAGTCAATGATAGTAGAAGTGGCACATAATGTAGATCCTGAAAAAAAAGGAAGGCTACAAGTGATGTTTGATGGTGAAAAGGTATCTAGCAACTGTTTTTGGTTTCCCTATCTAACCCCTTACGGAGGAGATCAGTTAGGCATAAGCTTTATACCAGAAAAAGGTGATAAGGTATTAGTATACTTTCCAACAAAGAAAGAAGAAGAAGCAGTAATTATTGGTAGCCTTAGAAAAAATGGCTATGATGAGCTGGAGTTCCCTGACGTTAAGAGAATTAAAGTTGATAAAGATAAGGAGATTATTTTTGCTAAGGATACAATCAGAATAGAAGGAGCAAAAGAAAAGGTGTTACTTGAACTAAGTTCAGATTGTTTGAAGCTGGAGAACCAACATTCTTTACTAAAGTTAGAAAAGGACTGCATAGAATTGACTACAAAGAATGCCAGTATAAAAATACAAAATGATGTTGAAATAAAGGGAAATAAAATAAAATTAAATTAAAATGTGGTGAGAAACTTGAAAGATTTACGACAGCTTATAGAGACTAAATTAGCTTCAACGGATAGCCCTGACCCTTTCATGGATACTGTAAAAGATGTGCTGATAAAAATAGCAGAATATCAGGAACAGTTTTTAGAGGAAGTAAGATTAAATATAGCATCTTCCTATGATAGTACTGGTTCAACAGATGTATTTACTACCCTTATAGAAAAAACTCAACTACAAAAGTATAATAATATATTTTTTCCTATAGTAGACCCTTCTAGATTAAGGGATACAGAGATTTTGAGAAACATTAAAAAACAAATTGCTTTTAAGTTTGATACTTGTTATGTGCATTTAGGTTATGATGCGTTGAAAGAATGGATAGAGAAGGATTGCAGGTTTGAAGGAAAACTTATTGATAAAAATGGAACTGAATATGCCTTCAATTTTAAGCTCTATAAAAATTATGATTATGAAAAAATCGAAGAGGAATTATATCATGTTTTTTATAAAAACAATATAGAGTGGAGAACGATAAATTCTCCTTATATAAGGAAGATGTTTGATATTATAATATGCGATCATATGGATGATACATCTTCGATAGAGGAGATTCACAGAATAGAACTTAACTTTGGAGACCTAGAAAAATATATTTATAGAGAGTATATACCGGTTTGGAATATAGAAATACGAGAAGAACTATGCCTGCAGAAAAGACCAAAGGTCCTTCCGCTAGAAGAAAAAAACTACTATAAATATGATTTAAGCATAGAGAATGATGGGGAAGAGACTGTCTTATTAGATTCTGAAGATATTGAGATAGAGGGTATTACTCGGGAGGGTGATCAGTTAACAGTACTTACTCTTGAAGAGGCAAATAGAAGCTATTGGAAACTATATAGCTTTAAGCCTATCAATAGCTTAAGGGATATCAGTAGAGATATCAAACACCCTATATTCAGCAATCACCAAAGACCATACAGCTCTCATAAAAATACTTTTAAATACTTTTTAAAGACAGCAGCAGAAATTAAAGGAATTGTTGTATCTCATGACGACCTAAAGGAGTGGAATATCCTAGACTTACAGGTGTTAGATGATTATGAAGGTGGTATATATGGAGAGGATTATAACGTCTTTATAAAAAACAGATTGATTCCCTATGATCTAAGAAAAATTATTTTAATAGTTTTCGATGTTAAAGAAAAAAACGAATTTACCTATGATTTGTTGCACTTTATCTTTTCACAGCTTCAGCTGATCTTTCCAGAAT
Organism: Clostridium formicaceticum; assembly: GCF_001854185.1. NCBI lineage: Bacteria > Bacillati > Bacillota > Clostridia > Peptostreptococcales > Natronincolaceae > Andreesenella > Andreesenella formicacetica. The sequence continues at coordinate 252,427 of NZ_CP017603.1, read as the reverse complement.
ACAGATGGCGAGGAGAATTAAAATGAGTTATTTATGGGAAGTGTTGCAAAATGCTAAAGTACAAGGCATAGAAAAAAATAAAATAAGGTTTAAAAAAGCTAGTAATGTATCCCCCTATGTAGAAGTAAATAGTGAATGGATGAATTACATTGATTTAAAGGAAAAAGAAGAATACTATTTTGATATTAATGTATACCATAGATTTTCAAGTATTCTTGCAGGACTCATTGAGGATATGATGATAAATTGTGAAAAACAATATATCAATCAAAAGGAAGAAACTCAAAATACGATAGAAAACTATGGAAATATTTTAAACCTTTTATTACATTTACTAGGGGAATTAGATCTAAAGGCAGGAATTCATAGGGAAGTATTAATTTATGAAAATATAGTTAAGGATATCGATGGAGGCATCTTTGGAAGGGAAATTAGTAGTGGCTTTCAAAGCTTCAGTAAAGATGAAAAATTCCTTCTTGCAAAATATCTATATAAGTTATATAGAACAAAAGAGCAAATAAAGATTTTCCAAGAGGTGATTCGCAAAATTTTCGAAGATCACCTTCTTTATAGAAAAAAAGGGAGAGAAGAAAAATATATACTCTATATTTCCTCAAGTATTTTAAGTAAAAAAATAGACTACCAAAAGCTAGATATAATAAAAGCTCTTTTTTGGGACATCAGTTATGAGCTAGAGGTGTTTTGGCAAAATCACTTTGGTGTGATAGAACATGATGAAATAATGAGGATTGGAAATATCGGTATTTACTAAAGGGGGTAAGGAATTGTATTTATACACAAGAGAGGAACTTGATAGCCTAAGTTATGAAGAAGTTAGAGAGATTGCTATAGACCTAGGAGTTATATTAGGAAGTAATCCTAAGTATGTTAGCAGTCCACTTTTAAACGCTTTCTATAATATTAACAATAATACTATAACAATGAAAAAAACTTTGATTGAAGATATTCTCGACTATCAAAAGGAATTTAATGAAACATCATTAGAGATATTCCAGTCAGGAGGAGAGGTTATGCAAGACACAGAGATAAATAATGAGATAGACTTATTTGATTGTGCCCAAAACCTTATAAATATTTATATAGCTAATAATGATATTATAGAAGACAAAAATATTGGTATTACGGCTAAAATAACATTGTATAAAGAGTTAGATATTACACTAAAGGATAATTATAGGGCTTTCAGTAGTAGACATAATATAGAGGGGACATGGGCGTTCGTGTTAGACGAAAACAAGCAATTATGTGGAATTTTAGATGTAATAAAAACTGATGAAGAAGATGGTTACTGTTTAATTGCTGATAAAAATCGTTTAGTCTTTAAAGACTCTAAAAATAAAGATTACTTTATTTTGTTCTATGAAAACAAGTCTAACGGCACTAATATTATGAAATTGCTCTACGAAACTAGCTTATCAGAAGAACTAGATAAGGACCTAATAAACATAAGTAATATGATTGAATTTTTCGGAGTAGCAGTAGAAGTAGATGTAAGAGAGCTTGAAGAAACTCAAACAACCTTATGCATTGATTTTGGTACCACCAATACAACTGTAGGTTGTTATATTGATGAACATTATGTAAAAAAAATATCTAATAATGATTTGCTCAATGGTAATATAGTAAAGGATGATATTAACTTTGTTGATTTTTATACAGATGATGAAAAAAATAAAAAAATGAAAATGGTACCAACTGTAGTTTATGTATTGAACTGTAAAGATGAAAGTAATATACAATTTTTATTTGGGTATAAAGCTCAAAAGGCAATTAAGCAAGCCAATTATTGCCCTAAAGCAACGGTGTTTTATGGAATTAAAAGATGGATTAATAATATCAATGAAATTGAAATAATTAGAGACAATAATGGAAACAAGCAAGAAGTGTCTAGGAAATATATTATTAAAAAATATATGGAATATATTATATATTCTGCAGAACAACAATTTAAATGCAAGTTTAGAAATCTACACTTAACAAGCCCTGTTAAGCTAAAAGATCAATTTTTAGCTTTGTTTGAAGATATTTTGCCCCAATATAAAATTGAAAAGAACAATGCCCTAGACGAAGGAGTAGCTGTCCTATATGATACAATATCAGAAAAAATAGAAAGTGGAAATTATGGTGAAAATGGAGAGATTAAAAAGGCTTTAGTGATTGACTGTGGTGGTGGGACAACTGATTTAGCCTCCTGTAAATTTAGCATAAAAGAAGGAGAGTATTCTTATTTGTTAGATATGTATACTTCTTTTGAAAACGGAGATACAAACTTTGGTGGTAATAACATCACCTATAGAATCATGCAGTATATGAAAATTTTATTCGCCAATAATCATATAAGCAGAGATGGAAAAAAGTTAGATATTGATACACTTATACCGGTTCAAAGTGATGATATCTTTAGAAGTGTAGATAATAAAAAGAATGCTAGTGAAATTTATGAAGCCTTTGAAAAGCATTATGAAGAGGCTGAGAAACTAATTCCAACTAAATATAAACTATATGAAAATAAAGAATTAGAGGAATACAATAAGGTTCGTAATAATTTTTACTTTTTATGGGAAATTGCAGAAGATATGAAGAAGCAGTTTTTTGAAAAAACTAATATGTTGAGAAATGCCTTCAGTAACTCAAAGAATTTGGAGGATTTAGACTTAAATGTTACTGTACTGGACAAATGGCAGTTGGCTTATGTGAATGGAAGTGGAAAGCTCGATATAGTGACTGAATTTCCTAAAATCATTTTTAATATTAAAGAGATTAATAAGCTAATTAAAGCTGATATTTATGAAGTAATCCGGAATTTTTTAGATGATCTGTATAATAAGCAGATCTTGACAGAGTATACCACCATAAAATTAACAGGACAATCATGTAAAATAGGAATTTTTAAAGAAGCATTAAAAGAATTTGTTCCAGGAAAAGCTATAAAGTATAAGCCTTCTTCTGAAGAAGATACAACGGAGTTAAAATTAGCTTGTTTAAAAGGTGTTATAAAATACATAAACTCTAAAAAGCAGGGTGATATAACACCTAATATAGTAAATGAAATACCGGTGATTCCTTATTCGCTTAGTTCCCAAAACTTTAAAGGCAAAGAAATAGAATTAATTAAAGCAAAAACTAGAGCAGATGAAGCTATTGGAAGTATAGGAAAGCCAATTGGATTTAATGAAGTAAAGTTTTTATTAAAGGATGCTGATGGGCAAGAGAGAGATTCCTACAAGTATTTCAATAAAGATTCAGCATATAAAGAGATATCAGTAGGGGATATAACAAAAGAATACCCACTAATAAAAGAAGAAGATGTTAATAATATTATGGACAATTCAGTTCGAATTTTCGTGCTAGGTGCCACTTCAAATTGGGGATTCTTTGTGCTTCCTGTAAAAAAAGAAAATCACAAAGTGACTGTTGGCAAGAAAGAATACTTCTCTTTTGAAAATGAGTTATCAACACTAAGTTATTTTGATGGGACTAAATAAGGCTATAGAAGGGGACAAAACTATGCTAGTAAATAAGACACCACTATTTATAAGAGGAAGTATTTTGACTAAGGAAATGCTAGCAGCTATGAGAGATTATCCTATTGATCTCATTGAGCTAGGGTTTATTAATAGAGGTGATGGGATTTTAGCAGGGTTTTTAATACAGTTTCAACGGGGAACTTTAATAGTGGGCAGAGGCATTTTTAAATATAAAGACTCTATTTATGTATTAACGGAAGAGCATCCTGTAAAAATTCCAATAGATAGTGGAAATTATGTGTTGAAAATTGTTGTAGAAGATGAAAGGCTGGAATCTAATGAACTGGGCGACTACAAATGTAGAGAATTCCAGATGATACTAGATACATTAGAACCGCTTAAAGAAAATGAAATTGAGCTATGTAGACTTGGATATAGTGGACAGGGTAGTGAAGTAGTGAGTAGATATGAAACATTTTCTGATTTTCATATTGTTTCCAATTTAGTTGATATAAAACATGTGAGATATGCAGATCATAGCAGAGTAGGTACATTACATCCTATTATACTTAAGACATTTGCAAAGGATATGATTAAGAAAAGCAACTTAGATGCTATAGATAGTGTTTTTGTCCTGCAATGTCTAAATGCTGAGTTTATAAGTAGGGAGTGTATAATAGCTTATTTAAATTTAAAAGCTAAAAAGACACATAGTAAAGATAACTTGGAGAACATAGAGATTTATCAGTTGCTTAGAGAAATTTTAGAAGAAACGAGGGATAAAACTACTGGCATTGATAATGAGGAAAAGCAGATACAAACACAAACAAAAAGGCAAAGTATAGAAGTTTTTTAGTATATTTTTCATAGAATGTTAAATTAACTTTATGATATCATTTACATTCTAAAACTTTTCCAAGGAAACAATTATAGTAGCTAATAAGTAGATGTTAATTATAGGTAAGCTACATAGTGTCGAAATTGAAAATTAAAAGAAGGTGAAAAATATTGAAAGTATTGAATGGATAAAAGTTTATAAAGTACTTTAAAACCGTCTTTGAATCTGAAGGTAAAAAAGTTTTCTAGGACTATTTAATAAAAAAACTGTAATATTCTACACTTCAGGTTTTTAAAATAATATCATCATTTTTGTGCTTTTTAAAGCTTGGAAACTTCATATATTACTTTTCATCTAGTTGTTTTACTTATACCCTAAAATTATTCTGCCACATACATGGTGGCATTGCCACCCATTTGCCACCCACCCATAAGTTATAGGGAACTATAGAAAAATATAGAAAGTTACTATACAATCTTTAGTTCCCTATATTTCAATGTTTCAAGAGTATGGTAAGATATATTATGTTATAAACATAGATGATAAAATAAACTGATGAAATAAACGGCTCATGTTGAGACGTGCGTACTTTTGTCCCACAAAAATTCGTAAACATCTCCACCGTCCTTATACACCGGAAAATTGAATAAAATGGACTTCAGAGGTAGCTCTGATTCATCACATGGAAAAATCTCTATTTCTTTGATTAACGAAGAAATTAGGGATTTTTTCTCTTCATCGCTGATTTTGTCATACACCTTTTCAAAGTTTGCCAGCAGGGTGTAGATGTTCTCTAAAGTAATGGCATCCTGCTCCACAGCTTTGCGGCGTAGTTTGACGTCCTCGATTTTTTCTTCAAGCTCTACGATGATGTCATATAGACCATCAAGCCGGAGTGTCATATCGTGGAGCTTGCGTTCTCTGAAACGGGTATCCTCCGGCAGGCTGTCAATTTCATTCTCAAGGCGAGTTTTATTCAAATCTACTTCTCTAAGCTTTCCTTCGTAATTTTTCAGTTCTCTGTCAAGAGTAGAGGTGTCAATCTGTTTACCTATTTTTGATTTTATTTCAGTTGCAAAATCCTCATTCTTAATCAGCTCTCGGATTGCTTCAATGACAAGTGGCTCAATGTCGGTTTTTTTGAGCATTGCTTTGTAGTCACAGCTTTTTCCTCTGGCGGTACGAGCCTTGCTGCACACATAATAGTAAATCTCTTTATATGTACCGTCCTTGTTTGTCCATGCGTGTTTATTGGTGTACATCGGTCCGCCACATTTAGGGCATTTTAAGATGCCGCTTAACAAATGTGCTCTGTCCCGACCAATTTTAGAGGGAGATTTTACACCTGTTATTTCTCGTTTTTCATGTGCCTGCGTCCATAGTTCCTCACTGATGATAGCATCGTGCTGACCGTCTGCGAGAATGTAGTCGTCTTGGTGTACTTGGCGGTATTCATTCTTACTGCCTTTGACCTTTTCCCGTGTACGTCTGCCAAAAGCAATTTTTCCATAGTATACTGGATTGTCGATTATCATTCTGATGAAATGGGTACTCCATTGCGTTAGCGTACCGTTATCTCGTTTGATTTTTTGAATACCCTGCAAGTTAAGATAGTTGGCGATTTTGTAAAATCCCATATTACCGTTTACATATTTATCAAAGATAATGCGTACCGCTTCAGCTTCATCTTCTTGTATAAAAAGCTGTTTGTCCTTGAGATAGTAACCGTAAGGAGCAAAACCACCATTCCAGCCGCCTTGACGGGCTTTTTCTTTTCGTCCGTTCATAGTTTGCTCAATGATGTTTTCACGCTCTATTTCAGCAACAGCAGACAGAACAGAGATTAAGAGTTTTCCGCTTGTCTGTGATGAGTCAATTCCTTCTTCAATGCAAATCAAATTAACACCAAAGGATTGAATATGCTCCAAAGAATTAAGAATATCGGCGGCGTTTCGCCCAAAGCGGGAGAGCTTGTAAACTAAAACATAATCAATGCCTAAGCCACTTTCAATATCACCAAGCATCTGTTTAAATGCGGGTCTGCCCTCAATGGACTTGCCGGACTTGCCTGCATCTTCATATATATTTATGATTTCCATTTCTTCTCTATCTGCAAATCGCTTTAAGCTGTTTTTTTGTCCGTCCAAGCTGAAGCCATCAACCTGCATTTCGGTACTTACACGAGGGTAAAGTACACATTTTTTTCCACTCCTATTCATAGTCATACCTCCAATATATTATTGGAAAATATCCTTACTTCTCATGATTTATCTCATTTAAAACTTCTGCACCATGCTTTTCAATAATCTGAGAAAGTACATTTATAAAATCCTGATAAGCTTTTGTTTTCTCAAATGTATGATTAGGTGCAGGAGCTTTAATTTCATCACCCTGTATATTTTTGATATTTTCCATTCGCAATCACCTCCAAGTGAATTGCTTACATAAAGTATAAGCAATTTTGTTATTTATGAAAAGTTTGTCACTTTATTAAAACAGCATAATAAACGCACCGCAAATTTACATTGAATAAAAATGCGGTGCGATTAAATGCACCTGTTTGCCGTATTTGCCACGCTCCCCGACAAAGGGGATATTTTGAGCTGCTGTTGGCACAGCCATCATAGCCCCACAATACCGTGGCTTGTCCTTTCAAAAGCCACGCATACCGCAGGAACTCCCCCTGTTTCTATCGTCTTGGGGGCGGAACGTCACGAAGTATCATTATCCCTTATGTGTGTCATTGCGGACGAGTGTGCCACACTCGGTCTAACAGTCCATTTTGTCGCTCGGACGGTATATAATCACCTCCCCATACCGCTATCATGGCGATGCCTATTAAGTCGCTTTGCCTTTCGGCTCACATAAGTAATGTACTCAAAATATCGTGTATTTAGTTGTCAAAGAACAATTTGTGCGTTTGGTATGAGAGAAAAAACTTCCTCTCATATACCTTTAGAAAAACGGCTGTAAATCGAAACCCCTAAAATGAATTTTTGAATATCTTTTCTAAGTTCATTAAAGCTTTTTCAATTCCAATCCTAATTGCTGTTTCGCTCACTCCCTCTGCCTTTGCAATAGCCGTTTTGCTCATTCCCAAAAAGTAATGAGCATAGATGCGTTTTGCCTGCTTGTCGGGCAAGGTAGCAATAGCAGCGTGGAGCTGTTCGTTTGTCAGCTTGCGTTCGTAAATCTCATCGGGCGAGAGGGAAACAAACAAGGCACTGTGTTCAATGCCGTCACCACGGTCAAGTGAGTAGTACGCTTTGTGGTAGCGTATGCGGCTTTGGTAGGCTTGCTCTACCTTGAGGTATTCCTCAAAGATGCTGAATACCTCATCGGGAATATCAATATATGTGTCCACGGTTATGTGGGAATAGTAATCTTTCAAGTTTATTTTTTTCATGGCTTTACCGTCCTTTCAAATTTGGGTTAGGAGCTGAATTTGAAAGGACGGTGGGAGGTGAACGACAGCAAGGAGCTATATACGCAAAAATGCCCGACAGAGCAAAGCTCCATCGGGCATGGCGGCGTTCTTTTTGGGTTATGTAGCTTGTAGTTTCATGTTGTTGCCCGTAGCTGTTCCACAAAGGAATATGGCTTTTTTTGATGAACTACCAAAACTTTGGGTGTTTATGATAATCTAAAAATACCCTAATAGAATAGTTGAAAATTCCCCTAGAGGAAATATAAAATAACCCTATGATACTTCATAGGGGGGCTAAGGGGATGATCAGTTTAGTGGAAAAACAAGAAATAATTCTATCACATTTCAGGGAGGGAAAGTCCCAGTGGGAGATTCATAGGAGAACTGGAATTGATAGAAAAACCATAAGAAAATATATTAGGGAGTATGAAAAGAAAAAAAGAGATTTACTCAACTCTCAGGAGGAAGATAAGGAACTAATAACAGATATTATCTCAGCACCAAAGTATGATAGCAGCAATAGGATTAGAAGAAAGCTAACAGATGAGATAATAGAGAGGATTCACTTTTTCCTCAAGGAAAATGAGATAAAGAAAGCTACAGGAAGGAGTAAACAACAGAAGAAAAAGATTGATATTTATGAAGCTCTAATTGAAGAAGGTTATGATATAAGCTATCCAACAGTATGTACCTACATCAGGGAGAATTGTAAGCAAACCAAAGAAGCCTACATAAGACAAGAGTATCATCTAGGGGAAATATGTGAATTTGATTGGGGTTATGTGAATCTTATCATAGATGGCAAGCCTAAGACTCTGCAAATGGCAGCCTTCACCAGTGCTAAAGGCAACTATCGTTATGCTAGGTTGTATCATAACCAAAGGATGGAGCACTTTCTAGATGTCCATGTGAAGTTTTTTAACCAAATTGAAGGGGTTTATCAAACAGTAGTTTATGACAATATGAAGGTAGCTGTAAAAAGGTTTGTCAGTAAAACAGAAAAGGAACCTACAGAAGATCTTTTGAAGTTATCCTTGTATTACGGGTTTAGATATAGATTTTGCAATACCTGTAGCGGCAATGAAAAAGGTCATGTGGAAAGAAGTATCGAGTACATAAGGAGAAAGGTTTTTGGCAAAAGAGATACCTTTAAAAACCTTGATGAAGCCAATGAATATCTTCAAGAAGTATTAGTTAAACTGAATAACCGCATAACAGAGTACAACGATGGTAAAAGTCCTAGAGATGTCCTTGAGGAAGAGAAACCATATCTTCTTGAATTAATGCCTAGTTATGATACCGCTAGAACGGCAGAGCTTAGAGTCAATAAATATTCTGTCATAAGCATTGATGAAAACAAATACTCTGTTCCCGATGATCTAGTAGGTAAGTTCGTCTTTGTAAAAATATATCCAGAAACAATCTTTGTCTACCATCAAAATAAGCTCATAGCTCAGCATAACAGAAACTATGGTGTTCACACTTGGAATATTAAGATAGAGCATTACATAAAAACCATAAAAAAGAAGCCTGGGTCACTTCATTCCAGCACAGCCATGCGACAAATGAACCCCACGCTTCAAACCATATACAATAAATATTATACCGAAAATCCTAAGGATTTCATAGACCTTCTTGAATTAATTGGTCAAAAAGGATTAGAAAAAGTTGAGAATATCATTAAAGATTTGGAAAAGCTCAGTCCCATAGGAGTTAATACAGAGAAGATAAAAATGCTTTGTAACAGAAATGAAGACGAAGGAAAAGTCATTAATCGCGAAAGGACTACTCAAATAGAAGAACAATCTAAATTAATATTAAGCCATTATGGTAATCTTCTTAAAGGTTCCTGTGTAGCCTTTAAGAAGGAGGCGAAAATCATATGAACCATAAAGACATCTATGAAAAAATAGCATTGTTTTCTAAAGAACTTAAGCTGCCATATATTCTAAGGCATTTTAAAGAAGAACTTACCGAAGCCAATAAAGACTCTAAAACCTATGACACTTTCCTTTACGATCTTTTAGAAAAAGAATATGACCTTAGAAAAGACAATGGGAGGAAGAGCAGGATTAGAAGTGCAAGATTTCCATATAAAAAATACCTTGAAGATTTAATCATAGAAGATTTGCCAGAAGATGCAAGAAATAAAGTGAAGGTGTTTTCAACCCTTGAATTTATTGAAACGGGTCAAAATATTATCCTTGCAGGTAACCCAGGCACGGGGAAGACCCATATGGCTATTGGTTTGGGCATAAAAGCCTGTAATGTAGGCTATAAAGTCCTATTCACTACCATTCCCCTATTGGTGAATGAATTAAAGGAAAGTAGGTCAGAAAAAAACCTTCGTGCCTTTGAAAAAAGGTTTGAAAAGTATGATTTAATCATAGCCGATGAATTAGGATATATCTCCTTTGATAAGGAGGCTTCCGAGCTACTTTTCACATACTTATCTTTGAGAGCGGGTAGAAAATCAACCATTATCACAACCAATCTTTCCTTTGAAAGGTGGGATGAAATATTTAAAGATCCAGTTATGACAGCAGCTATGATAGATAGATTAACCCATAAATCTTATATAGTAAATATGAATGGTAATTCTTACAGATTAAAAGAAACCAAACGATGGCTTGAGGAACAATAATTTTTTTACTCCCCTAGGGGAAATTTCAATTAGTATATAGAGGAATTTTGGATTGACAAATACAACTTTGGGCAAAAGGAAACACGGCGATACCTCCATAGATACCGTCGTGACTTTGGCGTAACAAATGACTGCTGAACGGCGGCTTTTTTTCTTTGCTGCCGCACAGCAGCTATGTTATTCTATTTGATAAAAAAGAGCCGACAACCACAAGTTTCATCCTTGTTGGTTATCGGCTCTGCGGCTCTGCGTCTGGCTCTGTGATAACGGTTATATGCAATTCTTTTGCACTGATTAAAGTTTCCTGTTTGCATTTTGGACAGTAGAGAGGATAGTTTATCAATATGGTATCTTCTCTAAGTCTGTCACGGGTTTTATTTCCACACACAGGACAAAATATCCATTCCGTTAATTGCATTCAACTACCTCTCGTTTGCAGGTGCTTTTTTGCTTGGCACATTTCTTTTTACCCAATCATCCAAAACTTCCAACTGCTTAGGAGTATGAAACCAATGTTCTCCACTTTTCATAACCGTCAAGTGACATTTGAATTTATCAGAAAAATTCTCTATACTGTCACGGTCAATCAAGTTATCATTTTCCCCATATAGTATTTGAGTAGGGAACTTCCATTTTGTAATGGGGTGCTCAAGACTATATTCCCAATAATTCCAAGAGAGCGTCTGCCCAAAGTCAGTTAGTATAGTACGCTCTTGTTGTAATTGAGCTTCGGAGACATTTGCCCAATTCATCATTTTTGAAATAAGCTGTTTCATATCAACAACAGGAGATAAAAACAGGCATTTCTCTAAAGGTTCATTATAAAAACTCAGCATACTAAACCAAGCTCCTATACTACTTGCGTATAAAGAAATTTTTTCCCAATGCTCTTTAGCATAGCTTATTACCATTTTTAGCTCTGGAACAATATGCCACGGGTCAAATGTATTTATTTCTGCTTTCCTTTGACCGTGTTCGGGTAAATCAATACTTAAAACTTGCAAATCTCTTTTACAAACAATTTCTGAAAAAGCAGCAGCTTCTTCTTTATTTCCACCTTGTCCGTGAATATATATAAATAGTCGCTGTGACGACTTTCCCCATAGAATTGCAGGAACTCCACTGATAGAGATATTATACTTTTCCATTGTGCCTCAACCTCACACTATTTAAAATAGTTTTAAAACTAATATAATTAGTATTCTATATTAAATAAACCAATTTGTCAATATAATTAGCATTTTATCTAATGCCAATATTGACTTTACTAATTGTATTAGCTAAAATAAGCGTATGACAAATTTGAAGCGAGGTACAAATATGAAAACTACCAAAGAAGCAGTAATACAGGCTGCATCCGATATAGCTGATGAAAAAGGACTTAATAACCTTTCTCTAAAAGTTCTTGCAGAAAAGCTCAATATCCGAACTCCATCTTTATACAACCATATAGATTGCTTAGATGACCTTTTAAGGGCTGTCGCCCATAACGGTATGCGTCAAATGAACGAACAAATGAAGCAGGCAGCTATTGGAAAGAGTGGAACTGTTGCAATAAAAGCAGTATCCGTCGAATATCTTAACTATATGATTGAGCATTCTGGGGTGTACGAAATTATTCAATGGGCTACTTGGCACGGCACAGAGGAAACAGCATCAATCTTTGATGATTATTTATCACTTTTGATTACACTCATTAAATCTTGTGATTTTAGCTCAACGTACACCAATGAAATATTGAATATGCTTACAGGGATTATCCATGGATACACAACATTACAATTAAGATATGCGTTCTCAAATCCTGATAAAGTACGAAGTGATTTATGTAATGCTTTAGATTCCCTATTAAGTGGCATTCAGTTAAAATACACCCAACAAGCCGATGAGCTGTGATGTGTCTCACAAGTTCATTGGCTCTGTTTATTTATTGTATACGGAATAACGAATGCTAGCAAAACTATTTATACAAATACGAAATTAAATTGTACTATTCATCAAATTTCACTTCGTTCAAATATCGCTACCCGAAATGTATAATGATAAGGGGTGATATTAGAATGTACTAAGACGAAAGAAAACTTGATTTTCGTCCCATCGGCAAAGCGATAAAATCTGCAAGAGAAGCTAAGGGGTGGACACAGGAACAACTGGCACAGCTTGTTGACCGTTCTCCAAGAAATGTAATGTACATAGAGAACAGAGGACAGCACCCAAGACTGAATACTTTTTATCAGCTAATGACTTTGCTTGATATTTCCGTTGACCAATTTTTTTACCCGAATACTGAAGAAAGTAAAAGTGATTTACGCAGTCAGATTGATTTTGAATTAAACTCACTTAGCGATAAAGAATTAACGGTGATACAAGGGGCGATACAAGGCGTGTTAAAGGCACGGGATATGGAGGATTAAATTCCTCTTGTTCCGTGCCTTTGGCTTTGTTTAGCTATTGCATTTTTGCTTTAGAACATTACAGGCATTATCAATGTCCATACGCTCATCATCGGTTAAATTACGGCGGTTATGTGTGTAGCTCTTCTCCAAGCAATCGGAATATCCGCCCAACAATACATCAATCATATCTTCGGGAGTTTTGCAGTAATCTACACTGTACCATTCCTCACCTTTACCGTCCCAATACATAACGGTATAGCCCTGTTTGGTGTGTACCACCTCGCAAATGGTGTCTTTTTCTAAATACTCTTTGAATACCTCTAAAACCTTTTCAAAGGTCGTAAGCGCCAAAGAATTTCTACCTAGATTGTACCAGGAAGCTTTGCTAGAATAACAGATAACAAGCAATAGGGAGGTATCTGTTATGACAAATGAAGCACTGAACATTGACTGGGAAGATATTTTAGATAAATTCTCTTCTCATGAAGGAAGCATCAAGGCCTTTTGTGAAGAGAATAGTATAAGTGCCCATCAGCTTTACTACAGGAGAAAAAAATTACAAAACAATAACACTCCTGTATTTCATGCTGTTAGCTTTAAAGATAAGGAAGCTGATGAGGCTGTAAATCAAAATATTATTCCACCTAATCCTGTCTCAGCATCAACTATAAAAATTGAAATAGGCAAAGCTAAGATATATATACCAAGCAATGATAAGGTATCTCTATCTAATGTTTTTAAGGAAATCATAGCATTATGCTAAATATAGATAAAGTGGATAAAGTATATTTGGCTTGTGGGGTAACGGATCTTAGGAAAAATATAGATGGACTAAGTATGATTGTACAGACCGAGTTTAAGCTGGACCCTTTTGAAAAGGCACTATTTGTCTTTTGCAATAGGCAGATGAATAAACTAAAGATACTTCATTTTGATGATGGCTTTTGGCTATACTATCATCGGCTAGAAAGAAATAAATTCAGATGGCCTATGTCAAAGGAAGAAGCTTTAAAGGTTTCCATTGAAGAACTAAGGTGGATGCTTAAGGGGTATGAAGTAAGAACCATATCAAAATTCAAGCCCGTTAAAGAGAGAAATTACTTTTAGAAAAAGATACCATAAAACCTTTGTATGCATTCAAATTACAAGGATTTTATGGTATAATTGTTTTGTAAATAAAATGAAAACGGGGATGAAAATGACGAAGGTAAATTTACAAAACCAACTGGACGAAAAGACGAAAGAACTAATTTTAAAAATGGAAGAAGAGCTTGAAGCAAAGGATAAGGAAATAGAAAACTTGAAAAATGAGTTAGCTTATCTTAAAAATCAAGTACTTAATAAAAACAGAAAAATATTTGGCTCTTCCAGTGAACAGGCTAATACTATACAGGTATCCTTTTTTGATGAAGCTGAAAAAGATAGTAACTTAAAAGCAGCTGAGCCTACTATTGAGGAAATTACTTACAAGAGAACGAAGCCAACCAGCAATACTGGAAAAAAAGATAACTTAGCAAACCTAGAAAAAATAGTAATTGAGCATAAGCTTGATGAAGATCAACAGTCCTGCAGAGATTGTTCCAGTGATTTAGTGGTTATAGGTAAGAAGTCAAAGGAAGTGTTAAAGTATATACCTGCAAAGCTGTATGTAGAAGAACATGTAACCTACAGCTATGCCTGCAGATCATGTGAAGAAAATAATGATAAAGCAAATATAATTACAACAAAGGCTCCAAAGACCCTACTACACAAAAGTATGGCATCTAACGAGCTTCTTAGTCATGTCATAAATTTAAAATACCAGCATGCACTGCCTTTAAATAGACAAGAATCCTACTTCAAGATGATGGGGGCAAATCTTTCTAGACAAACCCTTGCCAACTGGGTTATTGGTGCAGCCCATGAACTAGATCCAATTTATCAGCTTATGAAGGAAGAGCTCCTTAAGAGAAACTATATCCAGGCTGATGAAACAGTTGTTAAAGTTTTAGATGATAGGGGCAAGGAGTCCAATAAACAAAAGTATATGTGGCTCTATAAATCCCCAGATAAAGACCAGCCTATTGTCATTTACGATTACCAAAAGACAAGGTCTGGTTCTTGTCCTAGGAATTTCTTAAGTGGATTCTCCGGATATATGCAAACCGATGGTTATGCTGGGTATAATAAAGTTGAAAATGTCAAAAGACTTTATTGCCTAGCCCATATAAGAAGAAAGTTCCACGAAATAATAGTAAACCTAGATGAAGAAGCCCTAAAGTCTTCAAGAGCATTAATAGGGTTTAATTATTGTGCTCAGCTTTATAAGATTGAAAAAGACCTAAAAGAACAGCATAGTGGAAAAGAAGATTTCTATGAGAGACGTTATAAAAAACGACTTAAGGCATCTAAGCCAATAATAGAAGCGTTTATAGCTTATGTAGATAGAGAAATAAAAGATGCTGTTCCCAAAAGTGCCCTTGGTAAAGCTTTGGCATATACCAAACCACTACTTCCAAGCTTCAAAGTATTCCTAGAAGACGGATCTTTAGAAATAGATAATAATGCTGCAGAGCGATCTATAAGACCATTTGTGGTGGGTCGTAGCAATTGGCTTTTCTCGGCTTCTACCAAAGGTGCAGAGTCCAGTGCATTAATCTATAGCATCATTGAAACGGCTAGGAATAATAATTTAGTTGTTGAAAAATATTTACTTTACTTAATGAACCACTTCTCAAATGTAGACCCTCAAGACAAGGAAAGCTTATTAAAACTACTACCCTTTTCAAAGGAACTACCTGAAAGTTTAAAAGTTCAAGCTAAGTAAAAATATAGAATCCAGTAGAGTTAGCAACATATCTAACTTCTACTGGATTTATTTTATCAGCTATTAAATTGGATTTCTATACGTTAATTCCTTGGCGCTTACAAAAAACATACTGATACAATGAATATATGGGACAAGATTATAGAAGAACGCAAACAACAGTATCTTTAATAAACTATCATTTTGTTTTCTGTCCAAGATACAGACGTAAAGTCCTTGTAGGAGAAGTAGAAACAAGGTTTAAACAGCTTCTTAATGAGGTTTGTACAGAAATCGAAGTGAAAATTTTGGCGGTTGAATGTGATAAAGACTATTGTCATCTTTTCGTTAGTACATTGCCTCATTTAAGCCCAGCAGACATCATGGCAAAAGTGAAAGGAGTGACTTCTCGAAGGTTAAGGCAGGAATTTAAACACATAGGGCATTTGCCAAGTCTATGGACAAGAAGCTATTTTGTATCTACGGCAGGAAGTGTATCAAGCGAAACCATAAAACGATATGTTGAAGAACAAAAGACAAGGGGGTGAAATAGTGGAGATAACGGTAAAGTTTAAGCTTTTGCTAAGGAAAGAACAAATGAATCAATTAGAACATATTTCAAAAGAGTACATAAATGCAGTTAATGATATTGTTTCATCTATGGTCTTAGCGGAGAATAAATTAAAACTAACTTCTAAAAATGTTATTGCAAATATGCCAAGTGCTGTTAAAAATCAAGCTATTCGTGATGCTAAGAGTATATTTTCAAAATACAAAAAACAAATAAGAAGAAATTTAAAAAAGAAATCTGACAAGGAAATAAAAGTACCTGTATTAAAGAAACCAGTTTGTATTTGGAATAATCAAAACTATTCTCTTAAAGATGGTATATTGAGCTTGCCAATTATGATTCATGGAAAATCTCAAAGAATACAAGTTAAGACTTTGATCACTGACTATCAGCTTAATAATCTAGAATATAAGCTAGGCGCTTTAAGAATAACTAGAAGGTCAGGAAAATGGATTGCTCAAATAAGTATTAGCATACCAGAACCTATAGCTACAGGTGAATCAGTTATGGGTGTTGATTTAGGATTAAAAGTTCCTGCTGTTGCTGTAACTGATTCAGGAAAAACCAAATTCTTTGGCAATGGAAGAATGAATAAATATATCAAACGTAAATTCAGAGCAAAACGTAAAGAATTAGGCAAAGCTAAAAAACTCAATAATATTCGCAAATTAGATGATAAGGAACAACGCTGGATGAAAGACCAAGACCATAAAGTAAGCAGAGAAATAGTTAGATTTGCAATTAAAAATAATGTTTCTGTAATTCAATTGGAACAGCTAACAAATATTAGAAATACGGCAAAAACAAGCCGTAAAAATGAGAAGAATCTGCATACATGGTCATTTTATCGTCTAGCACAGGATATAGAGTATAAAGCTAAACTTTCTGGGATTGCTATAGAATATGTTAATCCAAAACATACTAGTCAAAAATGTCCGAATTGCAATACTTTAAATAAAGCTAAAGATAGAAAATATAAATGTTCATGCGGTTTTAAAACCCACAGAGACCGTTTGGATGCTATGAATATAATGAATGCACCTGTGATAGATGGTAACAGTCTATCAGCCTAAGATGCTATATGCACTGTCTTAGGAGGGGTAATGGCATACCCTAAGCTTGAGGTCATACTCCGATAGCAGAAATGTACTTCGGTTTAATCACTCAAGAATCCCACTGCTTTAGCTGTGGGAGTGTCAAAGAGCAGTGTTTCAACAAAAGAGATTTTTCGATAAGCCTATCTGAACCGTCACAGAATGAAAAGAATGATGGGTGTATAAAGTTGAAATTAAAAATTGCGCTAGAAATGACTTATCGAGTTTATGACGAGTTTGAACCTCAGAATATTCAAAAACTACCAGACGGCAATTTCGTTTCTACTGCTGTTTTTCTAGAGGATGGATGGGTGTACGGCTATATAATGTCATTTGGAGAGTATATTGAGGTGCTTGAACCTGTGTATATCCGTGAGCGTATTCTAGAAAGATTAAAAAAACTGTGAAAAAATATATTTAATATGACACTATGATGTCATATTAAATAGTTTATAATTTAGATAGATAATGATAAGGATAAGGAGGGTTTTACAATGGAAGAAAAGTATTGTCAGAGTTGCGCTATGCCCATGGGTGACACGGATGAAATGAACGGAACAAATTCGGATGGAACCAAGAATGAAGACTATTGTAAGTATTATTACATGGACGGCGCATTTACATCAGACATTTCTATGGAAGAAATGATTTAAATTTGCGTTCCTCACATGGTTTCTGCAAATTCTAGCATGAGTGAGGATGAAGCCCGAAAGATGATGAAGGGGTTCTTCCCCACACTCAAACGCTGGAGAAAAAACTAATTACTTAGGGGGCATAGATGTGTTTCTATGCCTTTTCAGTTTTTGACAAGGAGTTGCTTTTGATGTGTGATAACTATATTAACTTGACTATGGATAACCTCGCTAAAGAGCATTTATGCTGTGCCATATCCGATAAGAAACATCAGCTAGGTGTTGATGCGAAGCGATCTTGGCTTGCTGAAAGATTTCTGGAAGGACATATTTTTAGAAAACTTGATGATAAAGGAAAGGTTTTTATCGAATACACTCCACTGGAAACTGCGTGGGTTCCTGTTAACGGTGAGAATTATATTTATATCTACTGCTTTTGGGTTTCAGGTAGCTTCAAGAGTAAAGGCCATGGACGAAAGCTATTAGAATACTGCATTAAAGATGCAAAGAGTCGGGATAAGTCAGGGATTTGCGTTATCAGTTCCAAGAAAAAAACACCTTTTCTCACAGATAAGAAATATATGCAGAAATACGGATTTGAAGTAGTAGACAGAATTGGTAGCGAATATGAGCTATTGGCACTATCCTTCGATGGCAGTAAGCCTGCTTTTACAAATAGCGCACATATACAAGAAATTGATATGAAGGAACTTACAATTTTTTACGGAAAGCAATGTCCCTACATTCCAAACTGTATTGAGCAAGTTGAAAAATTTTGTAAAGATAATAATATTCCTTTGAACCTGATTGAAGTAGATACCCATGAAAAAGCTAAAGCTGTTCCGTGTGTATTTAATAATTGGGCAGTATTTTATGGAGGTAGGTTTAAGACTGTGCATTTGCTGAACGAAGGGTATTTAAAAAAGATGTTTTTGGGGGTAGGATCATGATACAATATGCAGAATATAAAACAATTCTGTCGAAAAAAAATAATATGAACATATATCGTGGTTGCACGCATGGTTGCATCTATTGCGACGCTCGAAGTGAGTGCTATGGAATGACATATACCTTTGAAAATATAGAAGTTAAAACAAATGCCGTGGAATTACTTGATCAGGCGTTATCTAAAAAGCGTGAGAAGTGTATGATTACTACTGGTGCTATGACAGATCCATATATACCTCTTGAAAAAGAATTAAAGAACACAAGAAAATGTCTTGAAGTTATGGAAAAATATGGATTTGGTGTATGCTTACTTACGAAATCTGATTTGGTTTTGCGGGATATAGATATTTTGAAAAGAATAAATCAGAAATCAAAATGTGTGGTACAAATGACGCTTACAACATATGATGAAGAACTTTGTAAAATATTAGAACCTAATGTTTGCGGAACCAAAAGGCGTTTTGAAGTACTAATTGAAATGCATAAAGCAGGCATACCAACTGTAGTTTGGTTAACACCTATACTACCTTTTATAAATGATAATTACGAAAATATTTCAGGAATTTTAGACTACTGCAAACAAGCGAAAATAACAGGCTTGCTGACTTTTGGTATAGGAATGACTTTGCGTTATGGAAATAGAGAATACTATTACCAAAAACTAGATGATTATTTCCCCAACTTAAAGAAGGAATACATAAGAAAATACGGTTCATCTTACGGAATTAAAAGTCCAAACAATCAAAAACTCACAAGGGTAATTAAGAAGTTCTGTAAAGATAACAATATAATTTACGGAGAAAAAGAAGTTTTTAGATTTTGTACCCTTTTCCCTGAGAAGAATCAACAAATCGCTTTATTTGATGTATAGTGTATTGTGAGCTTCGTTTGATATGGGCACATTTAGTCAAACTAAAGCCAATATTGATTACCTCGAAATGTAAAGAGAATAACTCTAATGTATAGTTGAGTTGCCTTCATTCTTTCATCAAAGATTCTCGATATTACTATTGTTAAATTATATAGGCAGGATAGAGGGGTAGGATATTTAATGGCTTCATATATACTATTAGGAGATGTGATATTAATATCGGATAGAGAGTGTAAAGTAGTAATATGATTTTTATTGGTCGACATATTCCCTCGAACTGAGGCTTCTTAAACAAACATAAAAAAACGATTGATTATTGTAATTTTTTTGAGGATAATGGTATCTGTTAACTTTTTATCGTTATATGTCGATAAATATACAAAGCTGGAAAAGTATTCTTTAAGGGGGAGATATAAGTGAATAGAATTATGCCTTATAGTACATCTGACTTTCCAACAACTTATCTGAGTAATAAGACAAAAATGGCTAGAGGAAACAATTCCAACAAAGGCTATGACAATGAAAATGGAGCAGAAGTTTATATAAGCGATGAAGCAAGAAAGCTGTTTCAAGCTCTAAAAGAGTACGACTGTAGTAGTCCGCTTAAGTTTAATGAAGAATTTTTTCGCAGAGACTATTATGAACAAAGGAAGCTAGAATTTGGTAAGCGTATAGCAGAAAGAAAAAACATTAACCCTTTGGAAAATGAGTTTCAAATTCTTGGTGTAAAATACATATTTAATGATGGAACTCTTGAACAATTTCTTTCCAAAAAACTAGAAGGTAAAGTACAAAATGCTACATTGCTTGCAAGTGAAATTACTTCGCAAATTAGAGGTACTATTAGTAATCAGAGCGCTACTATCGAAGAACGTGCCATTAATAGAGAAACGGCCTTAAAGCTTGCAGAATATATAGCACAAAACTATTTTGATGATGCTGATGAAGCCAATGACTTTTTAAGAGAAATTAATAAATATGCAGAAAATGATATTTTGCGTGAAAAGGGATATATTGCTTTTGATAATACAGATATGAGGCCTTTTAAATCTTATACATTACCAACTGCACCTGATAATTATGTTAGTTCAACTGCATATGCTAAGAAATGTGGGTATACTGATTTCAAGGATATATTTAATGACAGCTCTAAATTAAAAGATTTTATTAAAGCTGTACAGAAAAATGGCGAGAGATGGAGAGAAGAAATAGTCAAAGACTTTGAAGAAAATGCACAAAACATTCAAACAATTATAAACAATTTTAAAAATTCTATGAGTGATGTTAGTCTGAATAGCAATTTCATTGATGATATGAATAATTCTTTAAATAGTCTAAATCAGTATGATGTTGCAAAATGGACCAATAATGCTCTAGGACTGTTTTTATAATGAAAACATGCTCACTTGCAGTGTGTGAGATCCCAGAGTGTATGAAATAATTTTCATTATATTATAATACTTTGCTTGCAAAGACTAGAAGGATAAAATAACTCTCTAATCTCTTTATAATTTACTTAAATCCTCATACTTTTCATGTTATAGGCTAAACTTTTCAAATTTATCCTCATGTATGTATTAACACCAGGATTTTTCCAATTGGATAATAAAAAAAGATATAATGGATTTATACTTTATAAATCAAACAGGAGAAAACTGAATTAGGTTTAATGTTTGATAAGTGTTTGTTCACACCTTGAACAGAACAAACTATCATAAAAACACAATGGGCAGCTTATACTATTGTGTTTCTATGTCGAGTCAATAATAACATGCCAAACAAAACGTCCCTGTGACTTCCTGTGACTTCCTGTGACTTCTGAAACGTCCCTGTGACTTCTGGACGAGAAAATGCAAGTCAGATTATTAACGACGGTCAAATAAAAAAACTTAAAGACAGTCATTGTTGGTTTTGCGAAACCATAGAAGATGCTTTTGAGATAATGAGAAATACCATTATGAAAGAAGGAACAAAGTATGTAGGTACAGATGGCTTGATAAAAACCTATGGAAAATTTGTTCCAGATGAATGGCTTATTATAAAAGGTACTCCTAAATATAGTGACCCAATGAATTATTTTATTTGGCATAATGAAACAGATGGTAATATTCGTGCATCAGCACAGGCAATAAGAAATGAAACAATCAAAATTGGATATAAGGGAAATTTAGGGTTGAAGAATATAGAAGTATTAGAATTATCAAATGTTAAATAAATGAACAATTGTAGAATATTGTTCATTAATTAGGCTGACCTAAAGAAAAAATGGAGGGTACTTATGATTAAGAGAAAGGTAATATTTGGAATAATTGCAACAACGATAATTAGTTTTAGTTTACTTGGATGTACTAATCAAAATTCAAAGAAAGCAGTAAATGATACAAGCACAAGCATTTCTAACAGTTTTGAAACTAACAGGGCAGGACAAACACAGCAAACAGTACAAACGCCAATTACGAGTAATTCAATCGATAAAAAAGCAGTTGAAGAAGCTTATTATGGTCAATGGCAAATTAAAAAAGTTTTAGCCTCTGCTCCTGTATCGACTTATAGTAATGATGATATAAAAATTATAGTAGGTAAGAAGTTAATTCTTTCAAAAGAAAGTGCAAGTTGCTTTGGGGACACTGTTGATACTTTAAATATAACAGCAGCTAATCCTACTTATAAAAAATCAGTTATATCTAAAAATGATTTTGAAGCAAATTATCCTGTTACGTTTGATAAATTAAGTATCAAAGGCGATACTATTACACAAATTGATGTAGTTGATACAACAGGAAATGGTTCTACTTTCTTTATAAAGGACAATAATGCATTAATTCTATATGGTGGTGGTGTATATTTTGAACTTGGTAAAATTGTTTCAACAAGTCCTTCTTCTACCCCTTTAGACAGCAATAGTGAAAACACAAAGACCCAGATGCTATCTAATAATTCGGTATCGGAAGCATATAAAGCAGTATTGCAGAACAAGACTGAATTCTTCAGCACAGATAACAAGAAAAAATTATATTTGAATGATTTTTTAACTAACAAAGAAATTTATGACACTATCTTCAAAGTAACGCACTTTACGGTACTTGACATGGATGGTGATAAAGTGCCTGAAGTTGTTCTTGAATTATCAGTAGGCAATGAACCAGAGTTTTATGAAGTCTTGCATTATATGAATGATATAGTTTATGGATACCTTATTGTGTACAGGGGGTTAGAAGGGCTAAAAGCGGATGGAACATTTCACTATTCAAGCGGTGCGGCAGATAATGGATTCGGAAAATTGAAATTAGAGTCAGATGCTTTTAAAACTGACATATTAGGGTACAGTAAGTCAAGTCAAGGCAATGCTAACTTAATCATATCATATTTCATTAATAATAAACCAGTTACAAAAGAATCCTTTGATTCTTTCATTAATGAACAATCTGGAAAAAAAGATGCAGTATGGTATGAATTTTCTCAAAAGAATATTGAAACTGAACTCTCTATAAATCTATAACGTATTTTTAAAATGCTGTTAATAGACATAAATAGCAGACAAACTGCACATTATATTATCAACAGTATTATTTAACATAGCAAAAAATAAAAATATTTTATTATTTATGATATTGTAGCTGATCCCAAACTACTCATGAGGAGTGCATTGTAAGGATAGAGAAGAAATAGGTTGGAATCAGTGGTTTAGAAGGTTTTTGATAAAATTTGATAATGTATCTATGTTCCCCTAGACGATAAGTTGATATGCTCCCCTTTCAGTAACAGGTTTTTATTATTTAGTCTGTCTACCTTAAGGGGAGCATATCAGACCATAGTCTAGGGGATTTATTTTTATTTTGTTTTTCTAAATTTTAGTGGAGTCTTACCATATGTCTTTTTAAACATTTTACAAAAATTCGCGGTGTAGTTATATCCTACTTTATGAGCTATAACCTCAATGCTTAAATCCGTTGTAGAAAGGAGATTTGCAGCAACGGTCATTTTGAGGCGATTAATATACTCTCCAATAGACATATGATAATGTTTTGAAAATCCTGCCTTAAGCTTTTGTTCGTTTAAAAATACCATCTTACTTAAAGCTTCGATATTGGGAGGATTACTGTAGCTTTTCTCTAAAATATCATGGGCTTTCTGAATAGCATGGATATCAGAAGAAGTAAGCTTTATTACTCTATGACTACCGATGCTAATATTGCCATAGTTGATTTGATTTGTAAAAGCATTTTCGGAGGACCTAGTAACTTCATTAATCAGAATCGCAATGCATTCTAAAATTTTGCTTTCCAGATAAATGCTTGTTAAGAGGTTTTGATGGTTGAGACTTTGCAACTGGCGAATGATTTCTACAATTTCTAAAGGAAGATAGGTATATGTGTAGTTTTTAATAAAAGTACTAAAGTCCATTACACTTGGGAAATTAGGTTCGATGATTTCACTAAAATATCTTTCATATATCGTTATTTCCGTACCATGAAAATGTTGACCTTTTTTCCAGTTTTGATGACCTTTAAGGTCCTTCTCAACAACAAAAAAGGAAGAAGGGGTAAAAGATGATACGGGATTGTTCTCAATTTTAAATTCTGTCACTCCTTCATAAACGATACCAAAACGTATTAAAAGCTCAGGGTTATCGAAGGATATAGAAAAATCATTAGGTATTGTATAATCTGCGATGCCTAAATGATAGTAGCCTTCCCTCGAATAGTTCATTAAGTAGCCAAGGTCAGGCTTTTTTTTATTTGTAAAAAAAGTGTAGTGCTCACTTTCAATTTTATCAAAGGACAATGCTTTTAAAACTGCATTTCTAAACTCTTCACTAGATTTGACGGTCATAGATATCCTCCTATTAGTAAAACAGATTACTCTCTACTTTATATTAAGATTAATATTGGGTTTATATAAAAGCAAAACCGGATTCTTCCATTGCTAAAAGGCTAACTTTCAAATAAATTAATAATGTTAGGTGTATTTGCTCCCAAGGATATTATATTTAATTGTGCATAGTTGTTCAATAAAAATACTTATTTTAGATGCAAAAATAATTAAATTAGGTTCAAGTATTGAAATGAAAATGATTATCATATACAATGATTTTGTCGAAAATGATCAGATCTTAATTTTGAAAGGAAGATATTAAATGAAAAGAAACGCGATGTTAAAAGGAATTTTATTTGCTTGTATAGCAATGTTGGTGTTAGTTGGCTGTTCAAGACCTTCAACTACAACAGACACAGCTAAAGGTACTAGTACAATCACAATAACTGATGTCAGAGGAGAAGTTGAAATTCCAGAAAATCCTGAAAGAATAGTGGACCTAAGTGGTAATAGTGATATTTTGTCCATTCTAGGATATAAAGTAATAGGAACTGCCAATAGTGATGCTTATGACTATACAAGGTTCCCTTCTTATTTAGAGGATATATTACAAGGGGCTACTATATTGGGATATAGCATGCAGGATACAATGGATGTTGAAGCGATAATGAGTTTAAATCCTGACTTAATTATCATTTCTACTGTACAAGAAAAAATGTACGATCAATTAAGTAACATTGCGCCAACAGTGATGATTCAATTGGAAGCCCTAGATTGGCAGGAAGATGTTAAGGCTTTAGGACAAGTATTTAACAAAGTAGAAGTGGCTGATGCATGGTTAGCAAACTATAACATAAAAGCTAAAGAAGCTGGAGAAAAGCTTAAAGAAATCTATGGTGAAAATACAAGCTACTTATCCTTTTTAGCCAGCGGTGGTCAATTCTATGTATTTGATGGGGCTGGATTTGGAAGTGTTTTATACCAAGATATGGGATTAAATAAGCCAGAAGGGATGCCGGAACAAAGCGACATCAGTTTACCCGTTGTTACTTATGAAGGATTGGCTTCAATAAGATCAGATTATATATTTGTTCTTGCAACGGAGGAAGATTTAAAGGTACTTAAAGAAAATACCATTTGGAATAGTCTACCTGCAGTAAAAGAAGGCAGGGTGCTTCAATTAAGCGCTTCACCTTACTTTATTCAAGGATACAGCTCCATCGGAAGGGAAGTACTTTTAGATGAAATTGTGGAGATGTTAAATGAAACAAATTAATACAATAGCTTTTATAGGTGGTAGTATTGTGATTCTAATCATTGGACTATTCCTAGCTATTAGTCTAGGAGCAACCCATATTGGAATTACAGAGATGTGGAATAGTATTTTCAATTATAGTGAAACCCTTGAGTTGATGTTAATTAGAGATGTGCGCATTCCGAGAGTCCTCAGTGTCCTATTTACAGGGGGCATTTTGGGTGTAACGGGAGCAATGATTCAAGGGGTTACAAGAAATCCAATAGCAGAACCTTCTCTTCTTGGAATCAGCCAAGGGGCAACTTTAGTAATAGCAATTTTTTATGCAGTTGGAATCACAATTAACACTACAAATGTGATGATTGCTTCATTAATTGGAGCCCTGCTCAGTGGTGTGATTGTAGTAGGCTTTCTATTGAGAAAAACAAAAAGCAGTTCCATCACAAAGATACTTCTAGCTGGCACTGCGATGAGTACCTTCTTCATTTCCCTAACAACTATCATAGGACTTTTATCAAATCAATCCCAATTTATTGCATTTTGGGTTTCGGGAGGGTTTAGAAACGCAACTTGGTCAGACTTTAGGCTGGTTGCGGCAGCTGGAATAATAGGTTTAATTTTAGCTATGTTACTATCAAAGAAAATAAATTTACTAAGCTTAGGGGATGATGTGGCAATCAGTCTTGGAGAAAATCCTGAAAGAATTAGATTACTAACCTTTCTTGTAATGATACCCATGGGTGCAGCAGCAGTAGCCGTTGGTAAGAATGTCGGATTTGTAGGACTAATAGTGCCGCAATTAATAAGAAAAACCTTTGGAGAAGATTACACAAAAAATATACCTTTTTCCTTTCTATTAGGAGCAGTGCTCTTAGTTTACTCTGATATTGCTGCAAGAATGATTTATAGTCCTTATGAAACACCGATTGGAATATTTACAGCTTTGATCGGCGTTCCCTTCTTTATAGTTGTGGCAAGAAAGGAGAGGGGTTAATATGAAAAAAAGCAGATTCCAAATCACAGTGTTGGTATTATTGATTCTATTAGCCATAGCTATCCTTGTGTATTTAAGCTGGGGAAACTATAAAATAGCAGCTGTAGAAATTATCAAGACCCTATTGGGTGGAGGAACAAAACTTCAAAGGGCGGCAATCCTTCATCTTAGGCTTCCTAGAATGTTGGTCGGCATTTGTGTTGGCATAGCCTTGTCGACAGCAGGAGCACTATTACAGACTATAACCAAGAATGAATTAGCGGATCCAGGAATCATTGGGATTAACGCAGGGGCAGCAGTAGCAGCAGTTATATTTATTTCATTAAAAACGGCAAATTATTATAATGTGCTTGGGCCTCTTTCGGTTTATGTATTGCCTTTTATGGCTATTTTAGGCGCAGGAATTGCGGCCTTTATAATTTACGTTTTATCAAGTAGAAATGGAGTAAGACCAAAGCGATTACTATTGGTCGGACTCGGTATGAATGCAGGACTAAATGCTTTTATTACCTTCTTTACTTTCCGAGGAGGCGTTGGTGATTATAACAGAGTATTAATTTGGACATCTGGAAGCCTTTGGGGAGCAGGATGGAACTACGCTCAAATCATCATTCCATTAACTGCTATACTTTTCAGTTTAGTGTTATTGAACTATAAAAAGTTAGATGTCCTAAACTTATCTGATGAACATGCCATTGCTCTTGGATTAAACTTAAATCACGAAAGAAGAAAGCTTTTAATCTATGCAGTGATGTTGGCTGGAGGAGCAACCGCCTTTGCAGGCAACGTAGGGTTTATTGGACTAATATCTCCCAACATAGCCAAAAAACTAGTTGGGCCCTATCATAAGAACTTTTTAGTAATTTCTGCAATGATAAGTGTTGTAATCATTTTGATTGCGGATGCTGTTTCAAGAAATTTATTTTCTCCAATTGAAATACCAGTAGGAATCGTCATTTCAATATTTGGAGTACCTTATTTTATTTATCTAATGATGAAGGAGAAATAGATGGAAGCTATAAGACTAAATAATCTATCAGTAGCCTATGAAGATAATTTGATCATAGATCAAATGAATCTTTCAATTCCAAAGGGTAAAATCAGTATCATTATAGGAGCCAATGGATGTGGCAAATCAACTTTGCTAAAAAGTATCGCAAGGATCATAAAGCCCCAAAGTGGAGAAATATTTATCAATGGGCAAAACATAAAGAATCAAAAAGAAAAGCATATAGCAACCCAAATCGCCTTTCTACCTCAAGGGCCTATTTGTCCAAGTGGTATGATTGTGAAAGAATTAGTTGCTTATGGAAGGTTTCCTCATCAGAAAATGATAGGCGGATTAAAAGCCTATGATAAAGATATTATTGATTGGGCAATTGCGGAAACAGGACTTAAGGACTTTGCAGATAGAGAAATAGAAAACTTATCTGGAGGTCAAAGACAAAGGGCATGGATTGCCATGACTCTAGCACAAGAAACGGATATCATTATGCTGGATGAGCCAACAACTTATTTGGATATGTCTTATCAGCTAGAAGTATTACAAGTATTAGAGAAATTGAATAAAGAAAAAAACATCACGATTGTTATGGTGTTGCATGAACTAAATAATGCTTGCAGGTTTGCAAGCAATATTATCGGGTTGAAAAATGGTAAAATTGTTTGTAAAGGAATTCCCAAGGAATCCATAACAAAAGAAAATTTAAAAGAGATCTATGGAATTGATGTTAAACTACAATTGAGTGATAATAAAAATTACCCCATCTGCGTGGATTATGAACTGATAAGGGGACAAAATGAAAAATAAAAACTTTATTATAGTAGTAATAGGTCAGATTATATCGTTATTAGGAAATGCAATTCTAAGGTTTTGTATGTCCTTATATATTTTAGACTTAACAGGAAGTGCCGCTGTTTTTTCAAGAATATTAGCAATATCAACTATTCCATATATATTATTTGCACCTATTGCAGGTTTATTAGCAGATACGATTAATAGAAAAAAAATAATGCTTTATCTTGATTTTTTTAGTTCGATATTAATGGGTGTATATTCAATGATATTAATAAGTGGAAGAGATAGTACCATGATAGTGGGGGGTGTCATGTTTATACTATCGATTATTTATACTTTGTATAGTCCTGCCGTTACAGCATGTATTCCTCAAATTGTTGATAAAGAAAAATTGGCCTCAGCTAATGGCATCATTCAACAGGTTGCAGCTATAGTTAATTTAGTTGGACCTATCATTGCTGGAATATTGTACAGTTTTGTTGATATTAAAACAATCGTAATATTAAATGCGGCTAGTTTTTTAATAGCGGCGATTTTGGAAGTGTTTTTGAAAGTACCAGATTTAGAATTAAAGGAAAAGGTGATAAATCCTATTTTAGAATCCCTGAAGGAAATGAAGAAGAGTTTTATATACTTGAAAGAAAAAAAGAAAATTGTATTAGGGATTATTGCTTCTTACGGATTAACCAACGTATTTGTAGTGCCAATTCTAACGATTGTATCTCCCTATTTTATCAAAGTAAAACTAAATATGTCTTCAGCCACATATGGTTTCGTGGAAGCAATATTTGTACTAGGGATGATAATAGGAGGTTTATTGGTAACATTTAGACCTAAATTGTTTAAAATGAAGAGAATATATAGAACCATGTATCCTATGGTGATAGCTACTATTATGATGGGTATTGCAACTTATTTAACTACGGAAAACAAATTGGGTATTTTAGCACTTTATTCGATGGGTGGTCTTGCAATAATGTTATCTTTGGCTTTGTCAAACGTCATATCTTTAACTTATATTCAGAAAGAGGTTAAAGAAGAGATGCTTGGGAAGGTTAGTGCCTTTTCTACTGCTGTTGCTACAGCAAGTGTTGCACCTGGCCAATTAATATATGGACATTTAATAGATATTCGTTTAAACCTCTACAGTATCATGGCATTAACCTTTATTTTAAGTATAGGTGTAGTTAGGTTTATAGAATGGAATGTAAAAGAACTTAATATGGATTAGTATACTATCGCAAATTGTATACTAATATCATATTGTTGCAAAAGAGTATATCTACATTAATAATTTTAGATAAAAACTGAAATGTGCTTTATATTCCCTCAGACTACGTGTATTGGACCCTATATTTGAAATAGCAGATAAATTGAACTTTCAGCTAATATGTTTTGCAGCTCATGGAATTATTAAAGTAGAGATAAGTGAAAGGTTTCCAGTCATTTGGAAATTAAAGCTCCAAGATGGAAAAGTTGTACATGGAGGAAGAATAATAAAGTGAAGATAGCTTAGGATTATACAAACGGATGGGTGACAATGTCACCCATCCAACGGATTTTGGATTCTGCGATGGTTTCAATAATATTCTTCACTGCCTACACCAAGTTTTCTTATTGATATTTTGTTCATTACTTATAAAATGATTAAATAAAAAGCGTATGCTTTTATTATAGATTTGCTAAGATAAAAATGCAATTATGAGTAGGCATTGTAATGTTAATTAAAACTCAATAGCGTTAACTTAAGCTACAATTTGTCATCCTGAGTGGAGCAACGGGGAGTCAAAGGGTTTTATGCGCAAAAGGAATACATTTAAATATCTTTGCTACAATCTAGTTTAGATGTAACAAGAGACAAATTGAAAGAGTTTTTATAATAAGGTCTCTGATCCCAAAATAGCCACGTATTGATTCATTAAAACAAAGTTTCTGCTATTCCATTTTAAGGTTGTTTGAAGATATCCCAAAGCATCAGCTGCAAATCGGCCAGAAATTCTTTGATATGCCAGTAGCTCATATACACCATTAGCGTCAAAATCTATAGGATAGAGACCACTCAATGGGTTTACAAATCCTTCAAGGGGAGCTTTCAGCTTACCATCTGCATCATAGATTTCATTTAGGTAATCTTGGCCTTTATAGGTAATATCAATTACGTATTTTATACCTGTTGTAGTATTTATCACGTCTACCTTGTAATCATCCTTATAAACCACTTGATATTGATAAGCCTCATTGAATACATCATAGTCAAATAATAGTTTTGGTATATTTCCAACATAGGAATAAATGTAGTAGTACATCATTCCTCCGCTTCCCCCAGATGCAATGCTAATCATGATATCTTTAATGCCGTCCCCAGTAAAATCTCCTAAAAACAGCGTAGGGTTGTATCCAGCATTAGATGTAAGGGGAATATATTGAAACATACCAGTTCTGCCATCCTGAATAACAAGTGTAATCTTTTGTATAAATGGACTATCTGTGGTTGTCACACCTGCAAGATAGACATGATCAGGTATTCCATCACCATTTACATCACCCCAAGCCGAGGAGACGATCATAAGAGTTCTTTGGTCTAAGCTATAGTACGGGCTATACAACATGTCTTTCCCTCCAGACTATTTTTGAACTTATATTATTCTATGCTAGTAAGAAGGGATGGTGTTGAATTTTATAATTCTGTTTTGTAAGAAAAGAGGACTGAGCATATGAAAATCTTGAGTGTAGATAGTGATCCATTGGTATGTCAAAGTATTCAGATACTTCTTTCTCGTGAGAAGGATATGGCCGTGATAGTCATAGCTAATAATGGTAAAGATGACTGAATAATTGTTACACCATTCCATTCGGATCTATAGCATTACTTATTTCTGCTGTTAGCAATCCTTTTTCTTGAAGTACTTGTTGTATGGTTTTATTTTCCTCATCTGCTTTCAATCCAATTTGTGAAGCCATGTCGTAACCTAGTTTAGGGCTTAATCCAGTAATCAAAGAAAGACTTTCTTGCATCCATTTTTTACATACTTCTTCATCTGCTTGAATACCGCTAATACATTTTGTTATAAGTATCTGAATAGTATTTGCCAATAAGTCGATAGAATGAAGAAGTGTATGAGCAATTACTGGCATCATCACATTGATTTCCAATTGACTTGCCATTCCAGCAGTGGCAATTGCGGTTTCATAGCCAATGATTTGGCAGCATACCATATGCGTCATTTCTAAAATAGCGGGATTTACTTTTCCCGGCATAATGGTGGAACCCGGCTGAACAGGGGGAAGGGTAATTTCTGCTAATCCTGTTCTAGGTCCAGAGCTAAGTAAACGCAAGTCACTAGTAATTTTAATTAGATGAATTGCAAGTTCTTTTAAGGTCAGCATACAGCGTATAGGCTCATTCATATTTTGCATAAATGCAAAAATGTTTGCAGGCTTACGAAAAGGCAGTTTAGTGCGATTACAAACTTCCTGAATGACTTTTGGAATATACTCGGGTTGTAAATTTATTCTAGTTCCGATTGCATTTCCCCCCAAACCAATTTCGTATAATCCATCAAGTTGTTTTTCAAGCTGCAGATAAACAGCATGGATGGTTGCAGCAAATCCTGAAAATTCTTGACCTAAACGAATTGGAACGCCATCGTGCAAATGTGTACGCCCTGCTTTTAAGACAGGCATAAACTGATCTGCTTTTTTTTGAAGTTCTTGGTACAATCCTAATAAAGCAGGAAGTAGGTTTTGAACAATAGCCTCTACAGTTGCAATATTCAGAGCAGAAGGAAATGTGTCGTTTGTAGACTGTGACATATTTACATCATCATTAGGATGGACTTGTTGTGCATGACCGATTATTTCCGAAGCACGTTTCGCGATCACTTCATTGGCATTCATATTCTGGGATGTACCTGCTCCTGCTTGGTATACATCAACAACAAAGTGCATATCCCATTTTCCTTCAATTACTTCTTCAGATGCTTGTATGATGGCTTTTCCAATTTCGGGAGAGAGCATCCCTAACTGCATGTTTGCAGATGCAGCTGAAGCTTTAATAATCCCTTGAGTTCTTATAAAGGACCTAGGAAGCCGTATTCCGCTTATGGGAAAATTTTCAACAGCCCGTTGCGTTTGAGGTCCATAGTAGGCTGATGAAGGAATCATTATGTTACCTAATGCATCATTTTCCATTCGATATTGGTTCAAAGTATCCATTTTACTCTCCCCATCCTTTAGTTAGATATATGTAAAAAACTTTTATTGTTATTATTACCACCAGTATTTGTAATAAACAATGGTTTAGCTGAAAAATTATTGGCGCCTGTAGGTAGGTTACCTTTATAAGCGTAAGCCTCATTAATTTTCATTTTCCCCCTATCTTCAACTTCAACATAGGTATCCCTCATAATAGAGGAAAGCTTTAACCTTTGATGAACTGTATCAATAGATAAAATCATAAGCCTAAGCCAAGGGGACGTTTTGATAAAGCCAAGGGGACGTTTTGATTGTCATGCACAGATACATAAGCCAAGGGGACGTTTTGATTGCCATGCACAGATAGGCATGATAGGATAAAAATGGGTGATAAATATGGCCAGAACAGCAAGAAAAAAGACAGAATTCACAGTATATGGGTATTGTTTAATGACGAATCATGTACATATATTGCTTAAAGCAGAATCAGAGGAGATCGGAAATGTCGTAAGAAGAATAACTGTGGGCTATGCACAATACCATAATATCAAAAATGGAAGGTCAGGACATCTTTTTCAAAATCGATTTAAAAGCGAACGAGTAAATACAGATGATTATTTTCTCATAGTATTACGATATATTCATCAAAACCCAATAAAAGCTGGCGTGATTGAAAGAATAGAAGATTATAAATGGAGTAACACTTTGCCTATCATGAAGGTAAGGAGCAGAAGGACAATAATCATAGCTTTTTTCATTCTCTATACCTCCTTACAATCCATAATCTTCAAGAGTTTTAAAAACATAACTTTGAGATATTAGATAATCAATAATACTAGGTAGAGCCTCTACAGTAGTATCTTTTGTATTGCTGTCATGCATAAGCACAATAGCTTGTTTTTTATTTTGTAATGTTTCTTGAAGCCTGCTTAGTTGTTTTTGAGGAGAAATCCTATTAGCTTCAGCATCTCCGCTTAACACGTTCCAGTCGATATTGATATAACCAGCTTCTTCTATTGCTTGACGAAAGGGCTGGAGCTTTTTTCCGAAGGAGCCTCCAGGAAATCGAACAAACTTTGGGGTGTAGTCTTCACCCAATATTGATGCAAGGACACTATCTGTATGCTTTAATTCATCAATAAAATTTTGAGGATTTGAATAGATATGATGGTAATTATGGGTATAGGTATGATTACCTATTAAGTGTTCTTCCTGTGATATCCGTAAAAGTATATCAGGATATCTTTCAGCAAGATTACCGATAACAAAGAAGGTAGCTCGGATATCGTATTCGTTGAGAATATCCAAGATACGGGAAGTTACATTAGGGGAAGGACCGTCATCAAAGGTAAGATAGACAATTTTAGCATCTTCATCAACAACAATCGGCTCCTCTTCCGTTAAAATTCCATCTTCTACTAAGTCATTTTCTGCTAAATCCGAACCTGGTTTTTCTGAAAAATCTTCAGCGTCGACAATTGCTTCCGTTTGGTAGGGAAGGATCGCCTCGAAACTTAGAAGTCCAGTAAATACAATAGTTAGCAAAGTGATTGTTATACTTGATTTTAAATAACGTCGCATGGTTATTCGCCCCCCATAATTTTTAATTTCTTTATGTATAATTTTATCGCTTTTTGTCTTTTATTAGTTTACAAATTGATTAAAAAAGGTTACGAAAATATTAAGATTTCTGGATAGATATAATTGAAACTAGAAGCAAGGAAAAAACTATAGTACAATAAGTTTGAAATGAAATTCTAATAGTATTGGGTGATAAAAATGGAAAAAAATAAAAAAAAAGTATTGGTGGTAGAAGATGAAGCTTCTATAAGAAAATTTCTAGCTATCAATCTTAATAGAAGTGGATTTCAGGTATTAGAATGTGAAAGTGCAGAAGAAGCCTTAGATTTAATAGAGGAGCATGATCCTGCAGTGGCAGTTCTAGATATAATGCTGCCGGGAATGGATGGTTTTGAATTGTGTCAGCGACTTAGAGAATTTATGCCGGAAATCATCATTATTATGTTAACTGCAAAGGGGCAGGATATGGATAAAATTATGGGTTTAGAACTGGGGGCAGACGATTATATGGTAAAACCCTTTAATCCATTGGAACTTGTTGCTCGTATTCATGCCAATTTGAGAAAAACAGGTATAGGGAGAAAAAGCAATAATAAATTCATACAGTTTCAGGATTTAAGACTGGATTTAGAAGGACAACGGTTTTATAAGCAGAACCAAGAAATTGAATTAACACCCACCGAATTTTCCATTATCAAAGTTTTAATAGGCAAACCAAATAAAGCTTTTAGCCGAGATGAAATATTGAATAAGGTCTGGGGTGAAAACTATTTTGGCGATATGAAAACAGTGGATGTTCATATTCGACGAATTCGGGAAAAAATAGAAAATAATCCGTCAGAACCTCAATGGATCGAAACAGTTTGGGGATTGGGTTACCGGCTGCGGGGGAACGAAAAACAATGAAAAGTATAAAAAAAAGGCTGGTTTTTAATTTTGTATTTATTATTATTATTACGGTAGTGATTCTAGAGATTTTTTTGATTAGCAGTATTAGACAGTATTACTATAAAAATTTAGATAGTACCTTACTTAATCAAATTCAAATTTCTGCAAATCTTTATGAAAAGTACTTTTCTGATGCTAGTTTACAAGAAAATGTATTGAATAATGTTGATACTTTTTGGAAACAGACTTCTGCACAAGTAGAGATTATTGATATGGATGGAAAGGTTTTAATGGACTCCATTGGGATAATATCAAAGACAACTAAGGAAATGGAGGATGTGAAGAGGGCGATGGAGGGGGAAGTAGGGAAATGGATCGGCAGTGTAGATTACGACACGGAAAAGGTAATGGCAATTTCTTATCCCCTCCATTCTGGAGGACAATTGGTGGGGGTGTTACGATTTATTGCTTCTCTTCGAGAAATAAATAAAGATATTAGAAAGATTGCCTATGTTTTTATCGCCTTTGGAGGTTTGGTGATATTAATTACAGGGTTTGTTAGTATATTTTTAGCAAATACCATCACTGGTCCCTTAGAGGAAGTAACGTTTGTGGCAGAAAAAATGGCTATGGGGGACTATCATATAGAAAACAAGAAAAAAACCGACGATGAAATTGGAAAGCTTTCCGACACCTTAAATTATATGGCGAAAGAAATTATAAAAAAGGAACAGATAAAGAATGACTTTATATCTTCAGTATCCCATGAGCTTAGAACACCTCTTACCTCCATTAAAGGATGGGCAATTACTCTAAAACAAGATTATGAGGATAAACAGATCTTATCTGATGGTCTTGAAATTATAGAAAAGGAAAGCGATAGATTGACCCTTATGGTAGAAGAACTATTGGATTTTTCAAAATTTATTTCTGGAAAAATTACCCTTAATGTGAAGCCAGTTCATCTTCCAGAGGTATTAGAACATATAAAGAAGCAGTTGATGCCAAGGGCTGTAAGAGAACAGATAAGCTTTGAGGTAACTTATCCTGATGAACTTCCCTTGATTTACTTTGATGAAAACCGATTAAAACAAGTGCTTATTAATTTATTAGACAATGCCTTTAAATTTACCCCCTCCAATGGGAAAATCAGTTTACTGACTAAACTAGAGGCAAATAATATTATCATTATTATCAGCGATACAGGCTTAGGAATACCCCTCAAGAACTTCCTAAAATTAAAGAAAAATTTTATAAAGGAAAATCTAGCAAATCACAAAATGGTATCGGTTTGTCTATTTCTGATGAAATTATCAAAATGATGGGTGGAAGGCTGGACATTGAGAGTCAGTTAGACGAGGGAACCTATATTACCATCACACTGCCAATACAGGAGGTGGTTTAGTTGAAATACATCAAACTTATATGTATCTTGGTGGTCATAATTTTTAGCTCTATTGCTTGCACTAGTATAACCAATGATCCTAGTCTACAAGTTGTACCTCCAAAAAATATTGACATTTTAATTCAAGGAACTTGGGAGGTTGCTGCTGTATTACATCAATCTTCTGCCAATGAAGAAGAGTGGATAGGAAAAACGATTATGTTTTCCAATGAATATGCAATGATAGGAGATTATTTAATTACGGATGTAGGGTATCAAGTGAAGCGAGTAATTGCGGAGGAATACCTTCTTTATCATTATAAAGCTTTTCCTGAGGGATTCGTTTTTTCAGGAGAGGAGATTGAAGTAATTATGGCTACTGACCAAGGTGTTTTTTTCTGTGAAGTTTTAAAAGAAGAGAATGCAGAGTTAATACTCAAAATTTATAATGACAGTTTCCTATTGAAAAAAGTTTCTAATGAAGTGAATGAAGAATTGTTGAAACAGCTGAAGGAAGAAAATTTTTGGAGAGAAAGGGTAAAAAGTTTTCCTCAAGATGAATTACTCCGTACAGGGGTATTGGTAGGTCTTCGACAGACAACAGAGGGAAATGAGAGCAATATACAGGCTCAATCTTATAGGACACTTTGGATCGCTTCGGAAAATAAAAAATTACATCCTGTTTTAGAGACGAAAGATATTTTTTTCCCGAGAAGAAATGGTTTTTGGAAAATGGAGGTAAAAGAAATACTTGAGGGAAATAAGCATGAAGACGCTTTAGTTGCCTACAATATTTTAACTAAGGGAAAAAATCAGATAGAAGAAGTAAATCAACAATTATCCAACCTAGGACAAGAAGAAAAAGCCATATATAGAACAATCAACTATATTAGCAATGACTATGTGTCTATAGGGGAAAAAAGCTTTAGAATTCATGAAGGAGAGAAGATAGTAGAAAAAGAAGGGCTGCATATTTTGGTTATTGATAGTCTTCCTAATATAAAGAGAGTAAATATATTAGATTTATTGGGAGCAGCAGGTATAGAATCAATAGAAAATGGGAGAATGAAAGTGCTAGGGGGAAAAAAACATAATTCTTTATTGCAAAGGATAGAGGAAAATGAAAACTATGGATTGGAAAGAAGACTCGGGCATTGGTTTTTAAAGGGAAGAGTTGGGTATTTTGAAGATAATAAGTTAATTGTAGAAGACTATAATATTAACCTTATTCCTCCAGCAGAATTGGTTTTTTATGATGAATTAGCTATTCCTTGGACAACGGTGAAGGATAAAATTCCTACTGCTATTGATTTATATACTTCACCTAATAAAGACATTGCCTTAGTGGTGACAAAAAATGAGATTATTGTATTTGGTATTGAAGAGCAGAGACTTCAACAGGAACCATTAGGGAAGATTCCCTTAAAAAAAGGAGAAACTGTTGTTATGGCAGAATGGGCAACTGGGTACTATGTAGAGAATTGGGAAAAGGCACTAGGAAATTATATCAATGATAGTACAAAGTAATGAATCCCGTGCCGCGGAGGAATCTTCGGTGGACGTTAAAGATGTAAAAAAAGGTCGTGTCTTCCCTTCTTAATATATGGAGCGTAACAGCTGTTTGCGGCCGTCGCGCTCCCGTCGTTGGTTCAGATCAAACAGATACGCTGAATGAGCTTCCGGATGGACCGGTAGTCTCTGCTTCATTTCGGCTTTTGACATAACCATTGTCCAACCGTTATTTTGTGAATAGTGTCCTATAACATTATTACTTGCATCTTTGAACTCTGCAAAAGTCACTCTGCCTTTACCGGTAAACTTATTGGTGGCATTTGCTATGATAGCTTTTCGGTATTCTTCTTCACTCATGGCTGGAGCCTTTTTGTGCAACAATCGAATTTAGTAAAGTCAGGCTGAGGAAAACGATTCATCCTTGGTCTATCGTAGCTTTTTGTCCCAAGTAATATGTTTATCATGTTGGTTTTCATTAAGTTTATGCTGTTCATTTTCATACACTCCTTTATAAAGGTTTCGCCTGATACTGGGCTGGGAAAGTATCGGGCAATAGCTTTTACTTGCCTACGTGTGTTAAATAAGCTGATTAATAGTTGTAATACACATTGTTTGAACTATTTCAGCTCGTTAAATAACTGTTTTTATTTGCTTATAAAAGGATGTACCTTGGCATCGGGTTATCGTCTTTAAGGTTTACTTCTTTGAAAATTGAATTCTCTCCACTTTAATTATAACATGTAAAAAATTGTAAATCCAGACTATTTGTTTTCACTTGCCATTGCTATAATGGAATAGCACGTTAAAGCTATTTATTGGAGATGCATTATTATGGAGTCCAAAGGAATTAATATTATTACAGAAATAAACTAAATGCAGTAAAAAAGCCTTAGAGGAGACCTATTCTACCTTTATATTTGAAGGTATTAACTTCGTCAGATTTACTATTTTAAATTCAAAGAATTTGAAGAGTATTTGAATTTGCTTAAAAACAACTCTACAAAGAAAATTGTCGGGGTATATGGAATATATGCAAAAGGTACATTATAGGTTAGTACAATATTCCGGTAAATTGTTTAGCCTGAAGGATGTCATCAAAATTATCAAAGAAGGAATTGCTAAAGGAGGTAAACATATGAGTTCCTATATGCTTGGTTTTCAGGATATTGACAAAACAAAACTCATGGTTGTTGGAGGTAAAGGTGCGAACTTGGGGGAACTTTCCAAGATTGAAGAAATACGTGTACCAGATGGCTTTTGTATTTCTACTGAAGCTTTTAAAAGAATCATCGGGGAAACGTCTTCGATTAACGAATTACTTGATCAGTTAGCGCTTCTAAAGGTGGAAGACCGGGGTAAAATCGGTGAACTTAGCGGTGAAATTCGCAGGATCATCGAAGGGATAGCCATCCCTGAAGATATTAATGAAGACATCACTCGCCTTCTCTCCAGGCTTGGAGAAAAAAATGCCTATGCAGTACGATCCAGCGCAACTGCAGAGGATTTACCGACGGCCTCCTTTGCAGGCCAGCAGGATACGTATTTGAACATTATTGGAAAGAAGGCAATCCTAAAGCATATCAGCAAGTGCTGGGCATCGCTGTTTACCGAGAGGGCAGTAACTTACCGCCTTCAAAAGAGTTTCGACCACCGTAAAGTCCACCTGTCTGTGATTGTTCAGAAGATGGTCTCCCCGCAGGCGGCAGGGATTTTGTTTACTGCCGATCCCGTCACTTCTAATAGGAAGGTGTTATCCATTGATGCCAGCTTCGGACTTGGTGAGGCCGTGGTCTCCGGCCTGGTGAATGCTGATATCTATAAAGTACGTAACGGCAAGGTTATCAATAAGAAGATATCCACTAAGAAGCTGGCTATTTATGCCTTAAAAAATGGCGGTACGGAAGAACAGGAGATTGAACCTGAGCAGCAGAATAGGCAAGTGCTGACGGATGAGCAGATTTTGCAGCTTGGGCGCATAGGCAGAAAGATCGAAGAACATTTCGGTTGCCCCCAGGACATCGAATGGTGTTTGGTTGATGATACCTTTTACATTGTTCAAAGTCGACCAATCACAACTTTATACCCCATCCCTGAAGCGAATGATCAAGAAAATCACGTTTATGTATCTGTTGGTCACCAACAAATGATGACTGACCCCATGAAACCATTGGGAATGTCGATATTCCAGTTAACATCTTTTGGACCCAGGTTTAAAGCTGGTGGAAGGTTGTTTGTTGATGTTACACATACGCTGGCTTCACCTGACAACAGAGAAATTTTATTAGATACCATGGGACAACACGATCCCCTCATAAAAGACGCGCTCATGACCATAATGGAGCGAAGAGATTTCATAAAATCTTTACCAAATGATAAGAAAGAGCAGAGTCTCAGTAAAAGCAATAAAGGTATGTCGTCTGCGGGCTTTCAAGAACAAATCGAAAAGGATCCGACAATCGTTTCTGATTTGATGAAGCGTAGTCAAACATCGATAGAAGCGTTAAAACAAAACATCCAAACGAAATCAGGATCAGATTTATTTGATTTTATTCTAGAAGATGTCCAGCAATTAAAGAAGATTTTATTCGATCCACAAAGTTCCGGTGTGATTAAGGCTGCTACAGATGCTTCATCATGGATCAATGAAAAAATGAAGAAGTGGTTAGGTGAAAAAAACGTAGCAGACACGCTTTCTCAATCTGTACCAAACAATATTACTTCGGAAATGGGTCTGGAGCTATTGGATGTCGCAGATGTGATTCGTCCTTATCCAGAAGTAATTGATTATTTACAACATGTAAAAGATGATAACTTTTTAGATGAGCTGGTTAAGTTTGATGGTGGACAGGAAACCCAAGAAGCGATCTTGTCTTATCTCAACAAATACGGAATGCGATGTGTCGGAGAAATCGATATTACAAAAACTCGTTGGAGCGAAAAACCAGCTACACTTGCCCCTATGCTCCTTAGTAATATCAAAAACTTTGAGCCTAATGCCAGCAATCAGAAATTTGAGCAAGGACGGCGTGTCGCTTTGAAAAAAGAACAGGAATTATTAGATCGACTGAAGCAATTACCGGATGGGGAACAAAAAGCCAAACAGACAAAGCGAATGATCGACCTAATCCGGAATTTCAGTGGGTTTAGGGAATATCCAAAGTATGGCATGGTTAATCGCTACTTCGTTTATAAGCAGGCTTTACTGAAAGAAGCCGAACACCTGGTGCAAGCCAACGTTATTCATGAAAAAGAAGATATTCACTACCTCACTTTTGAAGAACTTCACGAAGCCGTACGCACAAATAAACTGGATTATCAGATCATCAGTAAACGAAAAGATGAGTACAAATTATATGAAAAACTAACTCCCCCACGTGTTATCACATCTGATGGTGAAATCATTGCAGGTGAGTACAACCGAGAAAATCTTCCAACCGAAGCTATTGTGGGTCTACCTGTTTCTTCTGGAGTTATAGAGGGAAGAGCACGTGTCATCTTAAACATGGAAGACGCTGATCTAGAAGATGGAGATATATTAGTCACTTCCTTTACTGACCCTAGCTGGACACCATTGTTTGTATCCATAAAAGGCCTAGTCACCGAAGTTGGTGGCCTGATGACCCATGGAGCAGTTATCGCCCGTGAATATGGATTACCAGCAGTTGTCGGAGTGGATAATGCTACCAAACTGATAAAAGATGGAGAGTGGATTCGCGTGCATGGAACAGAAGGGTATGTAGAAATCCTATAATGGGGAAGCTGTTGTCTTCTTTCTGGGGAGCTAAATAAGAGATGAAAACTAGGAAGGCGGCCCAATCAGGGCCGCTTTCTCAGAAGGAAAAAATAATTGCATGAGACAATTTCGCAATGTTGTCAATAGCTAAAGATTAGTCCTCCAAAGTTTCACATAACATTTTTAAAAAATTCAAGCAACAATATGCTTAGAGTTATTCAATCGGTCTACGGCTAATTTACAAAGAGTATAGGATAAGATGGAAAACTCAAAGTCGACTTTGGCTAGACTTCCTTGATGAGCGGATGCCTTCAGATTTACAAAGCGTTTCAATTGTAATACAATAAGCGTATAATGCAGAAGTATCTGGAAAGTTTCGTTCCAATATAAAAACTGTATCTAATTATCCTGCTGTGGGAGATTTTGTTATGATGGATCGAGTTACTGATAAAAGTGGGAATGCAATTATTCATCATATTCTAACAAGAAAAAGTGCTTTTATTAGAAAAGCTGCTGGACTGCAAATGATAAACAGATTGTGGCTTCAAATATAGATACTGTTTTTATCTGTATGTCCCTTAATAATGATTTTAATCTTCGTAGAATAGAGCGTTACCTTGGTATTACTTGGGATAGTGGAGCAAGTCCAGTTATAGTACTGACTAAATTTGACCTATGCAATAACATTTCTGAAAAGTTAACAGATTCAAGAGAAAATACCAGACAAGCTAAAATTAACCTTAGAAAATGCTTTTTCAAAGGGTTTTCAATTGGTCTTTGAAAAAGGAGAAGTATATATTGAAAAAACCTATAAAAAAGATCGAATCAAGCTGGAATATGATTTAAATAACTGTGCAATTGATAAAGATTTAAGTAAAAAGTATATTAAAAGACTAGATAAACAAGCCAACTATGCTAAAATGCTAAACACTTCCTTTACAGTTTTAGAAGGAGGGGTACTGGGCTTTCTTGGCATTGGTTTACCAGATATCCCTCTTTTTATAGCAGTGATTATGAGGACTATTTATGAAGTAGCCCTTAGTTATAGTATGATTATAAAAGTGATGAAGAAAAGGAATACATTCTCCTTATGATTTGTGGGGCGATGTCTCAGGGAGAAAAACAAAAAAAATTCAATGAACAGATAAATCGCCTGGGTAATCGAATGGATCAACAGATGGAAACTGAAATAGATTTAAAAGCACAAATGGCAGAGACGGCTGAGGTTTTAGCGGAGGCAATGCTAGTAGGAAAATTTGTCCAAGGCATTCCAGTTGTTGGGGCTATTGGAGGAGTAGTTAATTATACTATCATAAAAAAACAGGGAAATATACTGGTATAAAGTATAAAAAAAGATATTTGCTTAGGAAAGCTAGGGATAGAGAGTTATAGCAAGACAAAGCCAAAGGGCGTTTTGGTCATACCAATGACAGTGTATTTAACACATCCGTTGAAAAACTGTTTGAATTTACCAATTGAATATAAAAAATATGCGAGGAGATTTGCTATGAAGAGTTTAATAAAAAAAATATTTTTTGTTGTATTTTGTTTTTTTATATTAATTTTATTTGTAGGGTGTACAATTACAGATGTAACTAACGAAGCGTTGGAAACAACGGATATTTATAATAAGTCCTTAGACGCTGTGAAAGCTGCTAAT
The DNA here is from genome assembly GCF_001854185.1 of Clostridium formicaceticum. NCBI lineage: Bacteria > Bacillati > Bacillota > Clostridia > Peptostreptococcales > Natronincolaceae > Andreesenella > Andreesenella formicacetica. Next base: position 208,919 of record NZ_CP017603.1, on the reverse strand, counting down.
TCTTATGATTATGAGATTGCATCTAAAGAGTTTATACAAATGGTACTACCTCCAAACCCTTCAGAAGGGGGTATTTTAGATGAAGAATCAAACTCCATTGAAAAGTCAGAAACAGAAACTCTTATAAGAGGTAAATTAATACAAAAACCTTTATCCTTAGAAATGATTATGAAAATGAATGTACTTGATCAGCAGGATGCACTTGAGTCACCAGCCACAGATTTAGACAGTAACAGTATAGAATTAAAAATATATATGTTGGAAGGGAAACAATACTCATATTTCTCATCCTGGGGTGCCTGGGCTGTTCAGGATCTTAGAGAGATAGATATAGATTGGGAGAACCTTGAGAGTATAAATAAGCGAAGCAATCCTATGTATTTCCTAAACCTATTAGAGAATGATTTAGCTAGAGAAGCTGTTTTAGAAACAGATGAGCAACATTACATATTATCTCTGCAAAATGATGAAGATGAATTTATAAGAAGAATTATGGAGGATATATTGGGTTATGATACGGCTATCTATGAGGATATAGATGCAGCTCTTGATGATATCCAGCTTTCTGAACCGAATTATAAAATTTGGATTGATAAAGAGACTTACCTTCCTACAAAGTCCTATTTCAAATATAAACTTACTACAGACATTGGTGAGTATACTGATATAAGAGTACATGAATCAGAGCTTTCTTATAGGAATTTTGGAGCTATTGATAAAATTGAGATTCCAGATGAGGCAAAAAATGCAATAAACATGGAGGAGCTTTTGAAAGACAATATTTAGAATTAAAGAATGAGAATATAAAGATTAGGCAAAAGCCGATTTTTGAGTATAACCAATATGGTAAGCCCTATCTTAAAGATTTAGAATGCATTTTCAATTTAAGTCATTTTTTCCAGTAGAATGAAAGGCAGAAAGAGCTGAAGTGAAAAAGAAGCTGCAAATTTAGCAAAGATTATTGCATTAAAGCTTATACTTGGCACATACATTTTAATATTTATGTTTGCAAAAGTCAAATATATATGTTATTATATTAATGATTTGAAAAGAATGGAGGATTGCTTAAAAATGTGTGGAATATTTAGATCTCGATTTTATACTTTATGTAACTAATTGAATAGTGCTTAAAGGATCTACCTATGTGTAGAGTAATCGGGATTGGTCTGCCTGTTTTTAAGAAAACCTTATTAACGATGAATAAATTTATATAAAACGTTAAGAAGGAGGGAGAAATCTACCCTCTTTTTGCATGCCTAAAAATAGAATTAGAATCAATAAGAAATTTCACTATTATAATATCAATAAGCCTAAAACTATGACTATTTTTGCATGCTTGTTTAACTGCAGATTTATTAAGTTTAGCAAGTATGTATCTGTATAAAGAATAATAGTACTTGTTTTTTGCTTATTTAAAAATTCTATTGAAAAATTTTCTTGAAATGACCATACATCTAATATATAAGAACAACTTGTTTTTATAACGAGGCAAGTGGTTCCTATTTTGTTATATATTATCCGTTTACTCAATGCACAGGTAGCCAACCTGTGCTTTTTTAATTGGATAAAAAAACAAGTAAGAAAGAGGAGGACAATATGTATTATATTTTCATGTAATCCTTTGGACGAACCAAGCAACTATTTGGATCTAATCAGCTTGAGGCTTTAGAGATGCTGATGAAGGAGTATGCCGGTACAATTATATTTATCAGTCATGATAAAAGGCTAATTGACAATGTTGCTGATGTAATTCATGAAATTAAGGTCAAAAAATTGTGCAAATAAAATAGCAAGTGGAGACCCGTACAGCTTTTAAGACAGGAGCGAAGTAATGAAAATAAAAGGGAAAAAGAAAATCTTAAATACTAATTTCGTATTGTTCTTACTTGGCAGAATGATATCTGATATAGGCAATAGTGTACAAATGATGATTATGCCACTATATATTATAGACGCTGGAGGCTCAGCAGCTACAATTGGACTATTTTCCTTCTTGTCACTGCTACCAGCATTGATCATCTATCCCTTTGCAGGAGTTATTGGAGATAGGATGAATAGAAAAATGATTATGGTAGTAACAGACTTGATTAGTGCAGGTGTCATATTAGCGTTGGGACTTTTCTCATATTGGGGGTTCATGAGGATTTCTTTATTATTAATAGTTCAGGCAGTGATTTCCTTATTGAACGGTTTGTTTGAACCAGCTACAAGGGGAATGTTACCTCAACTTGTTGATAAAGAGGAGCTGACACAAAGCAATTCTACCGTTGCATCTATGAGGAGTATATCAATTCTGCTAGGACCAGTGATAGGCACAGTTTTGTACGCTAATTTCGGGATTACGATAGTTTTTTTGATTAATGGAATTTCATTTCTCTTGTCGGGAGCCAGTGAGATGATGATTCAGTATGTTCATGTAAAACGTCAAAGAACAGAGGGAATGAAGGGGATTGTCAATGATCTACTGGAAGGTATTCAATTCATTATGAAAAACAAGATTATTCGTAATATGTGTTATTTCTTTTTAGTGATCTACTTTGTCCTACAACCGATTTTTAGTGTTATTCTACCATTGTTTTTTAAGACGAATTTACAATATTCTGATACTCAATATGGGTATTTACAAACAATCATTATATTAGGTGCGTTACTAGGAAGTGTGGTAGTAGGAGCTTGGTTTGGAAAAGAGGGGCAAATAACAAAACCCTTTACAATTGGTAGTGGTATACTTTTAGGAACAATGTTAATGTTTTCTATTTTACTTTTCCCAAAGAGTTTAGCTGCGCTGGGAAATGATACAATACTATACTTGGTTTTATTGGCAGGAGTGCTAAGCCTTTTTAGTTTTGCCAACATATTTATATCTGTTCCTATGCAAACCTATATACAAAGCGAAACACCAGATGAATATATGTCTCGGGTATTTTCTTTAGTCAGTATGATTTCTAGAGGGGGCATGCCCCTTGGTGCGTTAGTATATGGAATTGTTCTTGAATGGGTTGAAATGCATTGGACAGTATTGATGGCTGTTCTATTGATGATCGTGATTTGCAATGTATTCATATCTTTGTTAATAAAGGATTACAAAATGCAAAGATCATATTAATATTTAAAAAGATGTATCAATATAAAAATAAGATGATAAGGACGTGAAGATATATGAGTAAAACAAAAAAAGAAGTCATTGAAATAACTAAAAAGCATGGTTTGCATATGAAGGAGGATACTTTCGTATTTGAAGAATCAGGACTTGATTTTCAAGTTGTTTTTGCTGCTGATCAAGAGGGCAATGATTGGGTGTTACGTTTTCCGAGACGTGAAGATGTTATTTCCAAAACAAAAGATGAGAAGAATATACTAGACCTTGTCAATCAATGTAGTACGACATTTCAAGCTCCAAATTGGGTTGTTTATTCAGATGAGTTAATTGGTTACAAGAAATTAAATGGTATACCTGCGGGGGCAATAAACCTTGAAATACAAGGATATGTTTGGGTATTTGATGAAAAGAATATACCAGAAGTTTTTCATCGGAGTCTAGGAAAAGCACTGGTATCATTGCATAGTATTCCAAAAGAAAAGGCGATTGAAGCCGGATTAATTGTGCATGCACCAGAAGAAGCAAGAGAATCAATGAAAAAGCGCATGGAAGCCGTGAGAGAAAGGTTTGGAGTAGGAGATGCTCTATGGAATCGATGGCAAGCATGGTTGAATGATGAAGAGATGTGGCCAAAGAAAACGGGATTAATCCACGGAGATCTGCATCCGGGACATATCTTAGTTGATAAAGCTGGAAATGTAACGGGGTTAATTGATTGGACTGAAGCAAAGGTATCAGATATGTCTAATGATTTTGCTGCTTATTATAAATTATTTGGAAAAGATGGATTGAATTCTCTTATAAATGCATACAAAGAAGCTGGAGGATATTTTTGGCCAAAGATGAAAAAGCATATTATAGAATTAGTTGCTGCGGAGGCAGTTGCAATTGCTGAATTTGCTATCAGGTCTGGCCTTGAGGAATATGAAGAGATGGCGAGACAAACCTTAGAGGTGAATGAAATATAGGGTGGAAATAGATATGTATTGATTTAATTTATCTTTATAAAAGTTAACTTTGGGAGACCCCCCGTATACAATTCCCCTTAAATTCAAGAGAGGATTAGGGGGGCCTACTCCCTACTTTTATGCGTTGAATATCCACGCAATTGTTTCAGGTATAGACGGAGAACTTTGGTTTATAGAGTGGGGAAGTAACTAAATTGGAAGAGTTACACCTAGTGAAAAGATTGTAGCGTATGAATTCCTTGGTGGAACTAGAAGGAAGAAAAGATATTTAATAATATTGAAAAGCTAACATCAGGAGATGGGTTGGATTGCTTAATATAATATTTAAATGCTGATGGATATTTAAAAGAATAAACCTACATAACTGGGCAAGAAATGTCGGATGGATAGTTTTAGTTTCTGCTATTCTATTGATAAGAGGAGGTCATAAAAATGGATTCGCTTAAAAGAATGAACGAAGCACTTAGTTGTATTGAAGAAAATCTTACGAATGATATTGACTTAAAAGAAGTTGCAAGGATAGCTTTATGTTCTGAATATCATTTTCAAAGAATGTTTTCTTTTCTTGCAGGGGTTACGCTATCAGAATACATTCGACGTAGACGCCTTACCCTTGCAGCCTTTGAGTTAATCAATAGTGATATAAGGGTAATTGATATAGCCATTAAATACGGATATAGCTCACCAGATTCCTTTACTAGAGCTTTTCAAAGCTTACATGGCTTAACACCATCGGAAGCTAGAAGTAATGGTAAACCCTTGAAAGCCTATCCAAGAATGACCTTCCAATTATCAATTAGAGGAGATAATGAAATGAATTATCGTATTGAAGAAAAAGAAGGATTTAGGATTGTTGGAATCATGAAGCGGGTTCCCCTAATCTTTAATGGAGTAAATCCAGAAATTGCAGCTATGTGGGAGAGTTTAAATGAGGAGATCATCGATAGACTTAAAAAGCTTTCTAATGTTGAACCTCAGGGATTGATCAGTGCATCCACAAATTTCTCTGAGGGTAGAATGGAGGAAAGGGGAGATTTAGATCACTATATAGGCGTTGCCACAACTAATGAGTGTCCAGGGAACTTGACACAGCTTGAGGTCCCTGCCTCAGCATGGGCTGTGTTTACGGCAGAAGGGCCCTTCCCAGAATCCCTACAGGATGTATGGGGACGAATCTACTCCGAATGGTTCCCATCCTCTAACTATGAACAGGCAGAGGGACCAGAAATACTGTGGATCGAAGAGAAAGATCTAACTTCACCAAATTGTAAAAGTGAAATATGGATACCAGTTATTAAAAAGAAATGAGTTTTATATTCTCCCAGACGAAAGGTTTGGGAGAATTTTTTATTTTAGATTACCTTAATGAAAAATGAAGCAAACTATTCTAACCATTACTTTATTAGGAATTTATATAATTATATTACTTAAAAAGCTTAGGTGGTTGACTATAATAACAAACTAATATATAATATGTTTATATTAACAATAGACGAAAGGAGTAATTGATGTGGAAATTGACAAACTTTCTATAGAAGAGCTTAAGAAGGGATATAGATTTAATATAGATACTAATTCCTACATTTGCAATACTTGTAAAAAGGTATTTGAAGTGGGGGAAATTTATTCTTTTGATGGTAGATTTTTTGAAGCATCTCGTGCAGTTAAAATACATGTTGAGATGGATCATAGGGACAATTTAAAGCATTTGCTTTATACAGAATCTAAGTATAATACACTTACAGATAATCAGAAGGAATTATTATTTTTGATGTATTCGGATGTAGCTGATAAAGAAATTGCAAAAATACTTGGGATTTCTTCCTCAACAGTAAGACATCAAAGATTTATGTTTCGTGAAAAAGCAAAACAGGCGAAAATGTATTTGGCTATCTACGAGCAAGTAATGGAAAAAAAGTCATCGACTGATGAGATGATTGTACCCATTCATAGTAATGCAGTCATGGTTGATGATCGCTATGTTACTACAGAAAAAGAAAAAGAGCAAATATTGAAAACTGCATTTGAAAGTTTATCTCCTTTAAGATTAAAAACATTCCCTAAAAAAGAAAAGAAAAAAATTGTAATTTTGACAAAAATATCAGAACAGTTGGAGCATGGAAAACGTTATACTGAAAAAGAGTTAAATCAGATATTAAAGGAAATTTATGACGATTATGTAGTGATTAGACGGTACCTGGTTGACTATGGATTTATGGAAAGGACGAATGATTGTAAAGAATATTGGTTGAAATAGAAAGAAGTATCTAATTATTGAAGGAAAAGAGGTATTTCTAATTGAAAAGGCAAAGGATAGAAATGCGAATTTTTTATACAATGCACCTACGTTTGTAATCGTTTCTCACTTAAAAGATAATGGAAATGCCATGCCAGATTCTGCATTGGCAATAGGTAATATGATGCTGGCTGAATCAGCTACCAGGGATGACGAATTTACCTCATCCATAAAATATTTTCATACCAACTGTTTGATTATGTTTTACGCCTATATTCGGTAAAAGCAAAATCAACTTGTTTAAACAAACGGAAGAAAGTATCAGTGTATTCCGTTTGTTTTTTTATTTTAATTATTAGTTGAAGAAAATAGAGATTAACAATTTAAGGTTAAAATCATACAGTATTAGTAATCTTGTAAAATGTATGTGAAAGGATTGGTTAGATTGAATGAATCGTTACTGGATTTACTTAGGGAGGGCGGGCATGTACTGTATGCTAGGCATGGAGAAGCAACCGTTGGAATAGATCAACCTTATTTAAATTTTTGGTACTGTTTTACTCAAAGAAATCTTTCAGATAGGGGAAGAAGACAGGCGGTTTACTATGGAGAAATTCTCCGCAGTTTGCAAATTCCTATTAGTTATCCCGTCATAGCCAGTCCCTTTTGTAGAACCATAGAAACAGCACAATTGGCTTTTGGGTGGCCAAGCGTGCAGGTTGATCCGTTTTGGTTTGAAACTTATAGGTTGAGTGGAAATTTATCTAATGCTGAACAAAAAAGGATATTAGATACCCTTAAGGCAAAGTTAGAAATCAAACCGCCACAGGGAAGCAGTAAGGTTATTATTGCCCACAGTTTTCCAGAAGGGATTGGCTTGGGTCCAATACCAAACATGGGAACAGTAATTGTTAAACCGAGAGGGCAGGGAAACGGTTATGAAATTATTAGTAAATTATCCTTGTTAGATTTAGCAAATTTGTCTAGGTAGTTTAAGAGATATATGGACAATCAGAGTTTGTTATACACGAATCCAAAAAAGTGAATCAGAATAGAGTTTTCAAAGACGCATTGATTAACTCTACAATTACATTAGAGATTTCAAGGATATACAAGGTTTTATAGAGTATATGACAGAAGAGAGTGAGGATAAGTGACTAGAGCACAATCCTAGAAAGAGATATACTGATGAAGAATTAGAAAAAACAATATCTTTATGAGTAGATATATCCATACTGTATACTTTAGATATAGAGGTTAGAGGTAACATGCTTAAAAGCATAAAAGAGTCAGCCGGTGCAAGCAATAGACAATTATCAAGGGTACTAAAAATAGGAAGAGGTATACTAGATAAAATTAAGTAATACTAGTGGCAAACAAAACGTCCCTATGGTTCCTAAACAAAACGTCCCTATGGTTCCTATTTGAAGGGTGAAGAATTAACGCGACACTTAGAAATGCTGGTTAACCACTTTAATGAAATTGCTAAGCCAGAGGAAGGACGCTTCATTGATAAACAATAAATGGTGAAATAAAGGATAAAAGGTCTAAATAAATCAACAGTTAAGCTAATTATTTGTCAACAGTCTATTACATAATAGATAATTGTTAGAGTAATACTATCTAGGAGAGAAAATAATTAAAATACAGCTTTGTAAAATAAAAGCAAAGGGAGGAAGCAATATGGGTATTTTAGATGGCAATCAAAAGCATGAGCCCATGCATTATGGTGAAGTATTTGGCGCTTGGAGCTACTTAATGGCTGCACAATCAGGTCTGGCAGCAAGTCAGGTAGCGGCTAATCATGCAGGTGATGAAGATTTAAAGAAATTTTTACAAGATTACATCAATAATGTAAAGAAGCAAGAGATTCAACAGTTAGAAGAATTATTAAAGGCTAATGGTGTTGGATTACCACCAGCACCTCCAGAACGTCCTGTGGCAAATATTGAAGATATTCCTCCAGGAGCTAGAATGATGGATCCTGAAATTGCCAATGCTACCGCTCAGCTTATTTCAGCTGGTCTAATATCCTGTAGTACAATGATGGGATCTATTACTAGGGAAGATATTGGGATGATGTTTGCTCAATTCCATGCCCAAAAAGCTCAATATGGAGGTATGCTTCTAAAGCTATTAAAGGAAAAAGGATGGTTAATTCCTCCACCATTACACAACCCAAGGAATCGCGGATAGTAGGAGAGCCATATAAAGAAATTGAAAAAAATGAGTAATACAACAACAGCTCTATTGGTTAAGTTGCTTATGACTTTTGTTGCTGCATGGTTAACCCTAGGCTTTATGGATGGCAACCCATTCATATGGGTAGCAACTGTAGCAGTAATAGGTACAGCATTAAACTATATACTAGGAGACTTAGTGGTATTACCAAACCTAGGGAATGTCATCGCTTCTATTGGCGATGGTGTGATGGCAGCGCTGGTTGCCTATATAATAGTATTATTTACAGTAAATTTTAATACTATTTGGGGTATACTGATAGGATTTGCAATCATTGTAGTGGTAGTAAAATTCTTTTTTCATATGTGTCTACAATGTGATGACAAAGTGGCACCAAAGGAAAGGTAAAAGCAATGATAAAGGAAGATGTCAAATCTTCCTTTATCATTGTGTTAGGATGGCCTATAGTTTAAATAGCATAAGGATATCATTCATTAGTGGTATTACTTTTTTATAGTAATTAAAAATGATAAACAAGAAAAAGCTTTGGAACTAAAAGTTCAAGGCTTAAGTTATAAGGTGGACAGATTCTATTGGAATTAACATCTAGTTTATTTAATTAGAGTCAGTTGCGTAGTTAGGATCGTTAAAGCTTGGTGGTACAGGGTTCGGAGATGTAAAGTGTCTACCTGGTGAAGATAAATCAAAATAAAGCTTTGAATCAGGAGTCACTCCGAAATTTCTGGGATAAGTATTGTAGACTGGCTTTAGGTTCTCCGTCAGCTCCCCCAAATTGTTCCTGTAGTAATGTAGCATATTGGAGGTTAGGCCCTTCAACCTTTACTTCTCGAAATAATTTTTTTATCATATTTAAACAGCTGTAACACACCTGCTATAGCATCTTTATAAATTGACTTTTCTATGCTAAGACTATAAAAATGCTTGTTCTACTCGATCCCATACTTCCCATCTGTTTCTTGCTTAACATTTCTTCTAGATACATAAAGGTTCTGAGATGAATCTACCCCAGCATAAAATACATCCTTCACATCTTCTATTCCATATAATTTAAGCTGACTCAATAACCATTCTCTCAAAATCACCTTCTACGCATTTATAATGTGCAGAAGAAATTTTTTAGAGTGTCCTGATATCGAGCGATGTTAGAAGATAGGACGATTTTCCTCTGTATATTAGGAAATCGCTGTTTAACATGGATTTTAAAAACTGATTGTTAGAATAACGAACATGGACAAGCTAATAATAATTTTTCGTAAAAAGAATTTAATCTTAATTAAATAATATTTTTATGTAGGCTTTGTTCAAAAAAAACATTCATGTATGAATTTTAGGACAATTTTGAAGATTTGGCATACTAATTGCTGTACATTTAAATAGGGATCCCAAAAGCTTTTACATTTTTTAAGGAGACAGAAAGAGATAAAACAATATTTTATGGCTTACTACTATTTAAGGGGAGGGTGATAAATGATTTAGGTACCAGGATCCATTGGAATATGAGGTTATGGTGAGTATCAATATAATTTTAAGGAGGTAATTTTTAATGAGATTGAAGGAAAAGATTGCGATTGTAACAGGTGCAGGACGTGGAATCGGTAGAGCGATTGCTTTAAGATTGGCGCAAGAGGGAGCTACTGTTGTAATAAATGATATTAACAAAGAAAATTTATATAAAGTGAAGGAAGAGATTCAGCAGTTAGGACAAAAAACCACGGCAATTGTGGGAGATGTCAGTAATCCAGTAGATGTGGATGGTATAGTGAATCAAACAGTAAAAGCGTATGGGAAATTGGATATTATGGTGGCAAACGCAGGAATAGCCAGTGTCAAATTTAGTGTAGAAATGACACCAGAGGAATGGGATAAAATTTTTGCGGTAAACTGCAGAGGGGTTTTTCTATGTGATACAGCTGCAGCGAAGCAGATGATGAAACAAAAAAGTGGTAAGATCATTAACTGTGCCAGTATTGCTGCCCACTCTGGTTTTAATTTGCTGGCTGCCTACAGTGCTTCTAAGTTTGCTGTGCGGGGATTTACCCAGGCATTGGCGAAGGAACTTGGACCCCATGGTATTCAAGTAAATGCCTATTGTCCAGGGATTGTAGGAACAGATATGTGGGATTTAATTGATGCAAAGATGGGGCCCTATTTAGGGATGGCAAAAGGAGAAGTATTGAAGGAATACACCAAGCTTATTACATTGGGTCGGGTACAGACACCTGAAGATGCAGCCTGTTTTGTAGCCTATGTGGCATCCAGTGATGCGGATTATATGACTGGGCAATCTGTCATGATCGATGGTGGTGTTGTAATGAGTTAGAGCAGGACTAATGTATTCAATGTAAAAAAAGGAGGCGAAAAAATCATGGAACCATGGAGTATCAATACACTGTTATTGGTTTTAGCAGGTGGTATTTTCGGGGCAGCGATGGGAACCCTATGGGCGGTTATTATTTGTGCATTAATCATTATCTTTGGCAGTTTAATCGTCTTAGGGGGAGGGGCTGATTTTATACTGCTACAGGTTGGAGTGGGTCCTATATTTGGACCTCATACCGGTAGTTTTGCTGCACCTATTGCCGCCGCCTGTTATGCTGCCTATATAAAAAAGCACCCCAGTGGATCAGCGAAGGATATATTGTCCCCTCTATTGGACACCTCTTGGGATGTATTGCTGGTTGGAGGCATCTTTGCCCTATTGGGGCACATTTTATTAAATGTAGCTGCTGCCATCCCGGTATTGAATCAGTCGGATATGTTGGCGGTAAGTGTGGTGGGTACCAATATACTAGCACGTCTATTTTTCCAAAAAGAAGCGCCATGGGGTCGTAGGGAATCTATAGACGAACATGGCTATTTAGGAACAAATAACTATAGGATTTCCTGGGCTGGATGGCAGGCACCAATACCCTTTCGTATACTACTGGGATTATCTATTGGTTTAATGTCAGGTGGTATTGCGTGGGGATTACAGCAGCAGGTGAATCCATTGGCTGAAGGTGGAATAATAAGTGCTGGGGCTGCCGCTACTGTACCATTGATTATACCATGGGCTATTGCCATTTTTGCTTTAATACCACTTATGCTGGGAACAGGGCCACTCCAAAAAGTACCTGTATTCCATTGTGTAGCCATCTTGGGGGCACTTGGCTATTTATACACCGATTCTATTGTTATGGCTGGTTTAGCTGGGATTTTAGGAGCATTTCTACAGGAGTTGGGGGCTAGGATGTTTTTCAATCATGGAACTACCCATATTGATCCACCTGCAGTGGGCATTGCTATAGGCACTTTCATTATCAATCTATTATTTAAACCTCAATTTTTAAACTTAATGACCTTTTTTACTAAATAAGAATTTGCTTTTTATCTTCTAAAATATAATATTATATTTTGGGTAAGTCAAATAACCTTTATAATACAAAAATGAACAAAATATGTAAAAATATATTAGATGAAGTGATGATAAATTTGTTTTAATTATCCCAATTGACTAATTACCAGAACATTTGGGGCAGGAGAGCGGGTCCACGTTATATACTCTTTGGGCTAGCCTTGCCCATTTTCTTTCTTTTCATATTTGAAAACATAAGTTTAATAATTTCTGTATCCATTTCGTTAGTATCATTACGATCATCGTATTTTTGCATTTCTTCTTCCTTTTTCCTTAAGTCTTTTGCTTTGTTTGAATAATATCCATAGCACTTAATCATTTGCTCACCTTTATAAAATATCCAGAAGCTGCGATTAATTCTCAATCAGTGGCATAGTCAGCGTTACGGTAGTGTTTTTCCCTAGCGTGCTGTGAAATTTCAGACCATACTGTTCGCCGAAATATAGCTTGATTCTTTCGTCAATGTTTTTGATGCCGATTCCGCTGAATTTTGCTTTGTAGTCTTTTTCAAGGATACTATTTACAGTGTCTTCCTGCATACCAACACCATTATCGATCACATCAATGATCAAACAATCCTTCTCCGTGATAGCTTTAATTTGTATGATGAATTCATCTTTTGTTTCATCGAAACCGTGGAAAATAGCGTTCTCAACAATAGGCTGCAATATAAATTTGAGGATACGGCATTGTCGTAAATCATCAGAAACGGATATTTCAACTTCAAAGGTGTCACCCATGCTTAATTTTTGTAGGTTGACATAATTAATAATATTGTCAATTTCTTCTTCCAACAAGACGTCTGTCTCTTTGACATTAATATTATATTTCAACAGATTGATTAAATAAATGATGGAGTTTGCCACGCTGGGAACATTTTGTATATTGGCCATCCACTTAATGGTGTCGAGTGTATTGTATAAAAAATGAGGGTTGATTTGAGCTTGTAGTATTTGTAAGTTCATTTCGGCCTTTTTCTTTTCATCATTAATCCGATCCGTAATCAACCTATCCAAACGGACAACCATCCGATCGAATGAATTGCTTAATTGACCCAGTTCATCGTTTGTTGATACTTCTGAACGTACTTTTAAATCGCCCTTTTCTACCATCAAGATTTTGTCGCGCAATTTTTTGATGGGGGCGATAAAAGTAGAGGATAAAACCGATGAAATAATGATGCAGATAAAAAATAATATGATAGCGGCAATCCAGATATAAAGATTTAGAGCATCGATTTCTTCATAAATATGGTCAAAGGGAATGGCGCGGATTAATTTCCAATCGGTGTAACCGATGGAGGTTGAAACAATAAAATTTTGCTCGCCAAAGATACTTCCTTCAATAGAAACATTTCTCTCCTCCATCAATTGAGGATAACTCTTTGGGATATCGCTTAAATTAGAGTTGTACGGAAAATTGACAATCACATTTTGTTCTGCATCAACGAGAAGTAATTTTTCATCATTTTGTATAGAAAAAACTGTAAGTAGTTGATTAATTGTGCTTGAGTCAATCTCAATCATAATTAACCCCAACATATCTTCCGTATTTCTATCAAACACAGGCTGGAGATACAAAATCGTATCTAGTATAATGCTTTTGCGGTAGGCGGCGTTGCGTATAAATTCAAAGCGGTCGTTGCGGGCATTATTGTTCTTCGATAAGGAATATTGCTCGGCAATTTTTTTTAAATGGTTTTCATTTACGGAAAAATCGCTTGTATAAAAATGACCGTTGGCGTCGAATACAAAAATAGAATTGATATAGTCCTGAAGCATAACAGCCGACTTTAATATTTCGTTTAAATCCGTTTCTTTATCCATGTCGTCATTGCTTGTCAGTATATTAAGAAACTCTGCGTTAGAACCCAAATAGGAACCAGTATTCCGAGTTAATTGCAATAAAAAATCAATTTGCTGTTTAGAGGATTCTGAAAGATTTTTTACATAATTGATTTGCTTGTCCTGTAAAAGCTGTATATAGACATTGCTAACTACAAGCCAAATCACAAGTACAGAAAGAATCGCTAATATGCAATTGGAAAGAAAAAGCTTAGTTTTGATTGTAAACCGATTCATTTCATCGCCCTCCGTAAAACTTACTCCATTCTGTTTTTATATTGTTTACAGGTCATACCTGTTATTTCTTTAAAAACTTTGCTAAAATAATATGAATTTTCAAAGCCAACCATTTGAGCAATTTCATATATTTTGCAATTGGAAGTCAAAAGCAGTTCCTTTGCTTTTTCAATACGGTAATTAGTGATATATGTAATTAAATTTACGCCTGTCTCTTGCTTAAACAGAAGACTTAAATAGCTGTTGCTGATTTCTACATGGGCGGCTATAGAGCTTAATGTTAAGTTTTGGGCATAGTTTTCCTTGATGTATTGTATGCTTTTACGCATCACATAAGAGTATTTTTCTGAAGAATCGCCGGTGTAACGGTCGATGATTGTTTCGTAAAGAGATAGTACATAACTACGTACATTGTTAAACGTATACAGTCTACTAAAACTGGTATAATTCAATTTCTCATCTAATAACGTTTCTATTTGAGGTATGCCCAACTGATTCATAATTACCTTGGCAAAGCTTAAAAAATCGATAAACCGCTCCTCAACATATTCCTTGATCCGAATATGGAAAAGCTGGTTAAAAAAGCTGTTGATATAGGCATTCATGCTTTTCTTATCGGATAATGTTATATAATTTTTGAGCATCTTAAAATCCAATTTTGGGCATAGCGGCGGGGGACTATCCATTGCTGTATGGTAAACAACGATGGTTTCGCCGTCAAAAAAGCAGTCCTGTGACGCCCGGATCGCTTCATAATATAATGTGCTAACGTTGTCAAATGAATTACCTTCACGGCTAACGGCAAACATAATATTCAAATCCAAATATTGCCGTATATTCTTCCTTAAAAGAGTTAAATAAGAAATAATTTTTTTTGATTGCAAATCATCCGTATTTGAATTCTCTTTCTGATAGTGAAATAAATAATAGATTTTATTGCTTATAATTTTGCTAATGTAATTAATTGAATTACTTCTTTTTAATTGAAAGGCAACGTTTTCGATAGCGGAAACTATATCACGATTTAAGTCCACAGGCTGTTTTTTTATGCTGCCTATAGCCATTACATAATATTTTCCTAAAAAAAGAGAACCATATCGTTTCAGATCATTGTTATACATAAGATCGTCAAAAAATTCCGTTGTATCGATCTGACTTTTGGGACGGATATTGCCCCTTCCTTTTTGATCCAGCTCAGCTGATACTTTTTTTAGGGTAATCAAAAGGTTTTCAGCCTTCAGATCAGACTTTAAGATATAGCGGTTTGCGCCAGAATTTAAAGCCTCTTGTGCATATTCAAAATCATTATAATGGGAAAGGATGATACATTTTAAATCAGGCTTCCGCTCCTTTAAGGTCTTAATTAATTCAATGCCGTCCATGACAGGCATTTTGATGTCTGTCATTAAAATATCAGGGTCATATTGCTCAAACAACGCAACTGCCTCCTGACCGTTTTGTGCTTCACCCACCAGTTCATATCCTTCTGTTTCCCAATCAATTGTGGATTTTAATCCAATACGAACTAAAATTTCGTCATCTGCAATTAAAACTTTAATCATAGCGCTCACATCCTTCATTGAAGAATTTTATTATAAAAAAATAATATACAAAATAAAAAAATATTACAATTATTCATTTGTATATTTTTTGCAAATTAAAAGATAATACATTTTTTTATAATTCTATTTATTTTATCAAGGACGCAGAGAATCTATAATAATTATAAGAAGTTCACAAATAAAAAGCAAGCAAGATAAAAATTTTGCCCAAAATGATGCTATATTTTCTACAAGTTCTTTTTCGTGGAAAATAGTTACAACACAGTAATTGGAGGAATTAAAATGAAGAAAATGCTGAAAATACGAAAAATCATTGCGGTTATGGTTTTACCATTGCTCTTATACGTCACAGGTTGTTCCCCAACAGATCAAGATGGAACCAAGGCAGAATTCAACTGGAAGAGTGAAGAGGGCAAAACAATCAGCGTCTTTTTAACGCAACATCCCTACACAGACGCAATTATAAAAAAATTGCCAGACTTTGAAGAAAAGACTGGTATCACAGTGGATTATATATTGAGTCCAGAGGATAATTACTTCAATAAATTGTCTTTATCCTTTGAAAGTCAGAATCCTCCAGATGTTTATATGACCGGTGTGTATCAGCTTTGGGAATATGTGCCTAACAATTATGTACAGGAATTAGACGAATTTATCAACGATTTAAATTTAACGGATTCATCTTATGATATAGATGATTTTTATCCAAATATCCTTGATTCGTTGAAATGGAACTCATCTCTGGGTCATCGTATGGGCAAAGGTTCAATTTTGGCAGTACCCATGGGTTTTGAGCAATATGTATTGGCCTACAATAAAAGGATCTTTGCTGAAAGAGGGTTGAAACCGCCAAAAACAATCAATGATCTATTACAGCTTAGTAAAGATTTGCACGAATTTGACGGAAAAGGAACGTACGCTTTGGCGCTGCGAGGCATACGCTCCTGGACTTCTGTCCATCCCGGTTATATGTCAACCTATGTAGCATACGGTGCAAAGGATTTTGAATTGGCAGACGATAAGCTTATATCCGTTGTTAACAGTCCCGAAGCTGTCGAAGCAACTGATAAATGGGTGGAAATCATCAAAAAGGGGGCATCGCCTTCGTGGCAAAGTTACACATGGTATCAGGCCAGCGCAGATTTTGGTGCAGGGCGAGCGGCGATGTTATACGATGCCGATGCAGTAGGCTATTTTCAAAATGTAAAAGGTTATTCCAAGGAAGCAGGTAATATCGCATGGGTAACAGCACCTCTTCCCTATGAAGGGGCAGAAAATAAATCAAATTTATGGATTTGGAATCTGGCAATGAATAAGCAGTCAAAAGAAAAAAACGCATCATGGCTCTTTATGCAATATTTTACAAATAAAGAACATCAACTTTGGTCAGCATTGGAAGTAAACGGTGTGAATACGCCAAGGCAATCGGTTTTTAACAATCCTAAATATACGGATATGATTGCACAATCCGACAATTACATCGAGACCTTCAATCAGACCATTGAACATGCATCTATACAGTTTATGCCCCAGCCCTACTTTACAGAGACAACGGATTTGTGGGCAGGAACAATACAAGATTTGGTTGCTTCTAAATATAAAAGCACACAAGAAGGCATGGATGTTCTAAAAGAGGAAATGGATAAAGCTCTTAACGAAGTTAAAGTTAAATGAAAAATATAAAAGTTTAGGAGGTCATTTTTATGTCAAATCTACCCAAAAAAATGAAAGCACTGGTGGCATATGAACCAGGGAATTTTAAATTGTCGGAAGTGGATGTTCCTCGGGCAGGGAAAGGAGAAATCGTAATCAAGGTCGAAGCTTGTGGCATTTGTGCAGGAGATCTGAAATCCTACCACGGTGCAGTCAGTTTCTGGGGGGGGGAAGGCAATCCCCCTTATATAAAAGCACCTATGATTCCAGGACATGAATTCATAGGTGAAATTGTAGAAATGGGTGAAAATGTCAAAGGCGATTTCAAAATTGGCGACAGGGTTATTTCTGAACAAATTGTCCCTTGTGGCGAATGTAAATTTTGCAAAACAGGAAGATATTGGATGTGTCAAAAACATGACGTATATGGATTTCAATACAATGTAAACGGTGGCATGGCCGAATACATGAAATTTCCTAAAGAAGCGTTAAACTACCATGTTCCTAAGGACATTCCCATAGAAAAAGCAATTTTAATTGAACCTTATGCTTGTTCAAAACATTGCGTGGACAGAGCTAATCCCACCTGCGAAGACGTTGTTGTTTTGTCAGGTTGTGGAACACTGGGTTTAGGTATGATTGGAGCATTGAAATTAAGAAATCCAAAATGTCTGGTGGTTTTGGATATGAAGGACGAACGTTTGAAACTGGCAAAAAAATACGGTGCAGATGTTGTGATCAATCCAGGCAAACAAGATGCATTGCAAACGATTCTAGATATGACTGATGGCTACGGTTGCGACATTTACATTGAAGCAACGGGGCATCATTCCAGCGTACAACAAGGCTTGGAAATGATTCGTAAAATGGGACGTTTTGTTGAATTCAGTGTATTCAAGGATTTGGTAACAGTGGATTGGAGCATTATCAGCGATAGAAAAGAGCTTGATGTTTTAGGAGCCCATTTAAGTCCCTATTGTTATGAGCAGGTTATTGAATGGATTGCCGACGGAAGCCTGCCGACAGAAGGTGTTGTAACCCATAAATTCTCGTTGGAACAGTGGGAGGAAGCCTTTAAGCTGGCGGACACCGGTGTAGATAACGCTAAAAAAGTAATTATTGTACCAAATATGTAAGGGGGATTTCATATGAAGATAGCAATTGGCTGTGATGAAGCGGCTTACAGTTTCAAAGAGGTTATAAAGAATTATTTGGTTTCAAAAGGACATGAAGTTGAGGATTTTGGGGTTCACGACGTAAACCCCGTTCTCTATCCAGATATCGCTTACGCGGTAAGTAAAAGCATTGTCGAAAGTAAAAACGAAAGAGGCGTTCTCATTTGTGGTACTGGAATCGGCATGAACATTACGGCAAATAAAGTGCCTGGTATACGTTCAGCTGTTTGTCATGACCCCTTCTCAACTGAAAGAGCAAGAAAATCCAACAATGCGCAAGTGATGTGCATGGGGGCAAGAGTAATTGCTTCCGAATTGGCGAAAACATTAATTGACATTTGGCTTGACAGCGAATTTACAGGTGGTGCATCAACAGAAAAAGTAGAAAAAATTGGTTATTACGAGCAAAAAGAGATGAAGAAGGAGGCGATTTAGTATGCAAAGAATCATCAATGATCCTGATATGGTTGTAGAAGATATGTTAAAAGGATTTGTCAAAACCCATAATGATTTGGTAACTACGACAGAAAACAGCAGAGTTATCAAATATAAAAATGCACCGGTGAAAGGCAAAGTCGGTGTTGTAACAGGCGGAGGTTCAGGACATAAACCCGCATTTATCGGTTATGTAGGCAAAAACATGGTAGATGCGGCAGCGGTAGGTGAAATATTTTCTTCACCAACGGCAAAAGCGTTTTATGACGCATTTAAAGAAGCAGATAGCGGGGAAGGTGTTGCTTGCTTATACGGCAATTACGCCGGTGATAATATGAATGTGAAAATAGCAATTAAAATGGCACAAAAGGACGGTATCACTGTTAAAACTGTTGTGGCAAATGACGACGTGGCTTCTTCTCCAAAAGATGAAGTCGAGAAAAGAAGAGGGGTTGCTGGGGAAATATTGATGTGGAAAGTGGGCGGTGCAAAGGCGGCCAAAGGCGGAGATCTTGATGAAGTTATTGCGGCGGCACAAAAAGCAATTGATAACACCAGAAGTGTAGGTATTGGCTTAACGCCATGCACGATTCCTGCAGTAGGCAAACCTAATTTTGAAATTGAGAAAGGCAAAATGGAAGTAGGTATCGGACACCACGGCGAGCCTGGCATATTTGTAAGCGAGTTAAAAACGGCAAAGGAAATGGCCAAAATTATGTGCGATACCATTATCCCTGATTTACCTTTTGGCTATGAGGATGAAGTAGTGGTTGTTCTGTCCGGACTGGGTGCAACTCCCGTCATGGAGCTTTATATTCTATATGATGACATAGAGAATATATTGAAGGAAAACAACATTAGGGTGTATCGTTCTTATGTTGGAAATTATTTTACATCTCTTGAAATGATGGGTGCAACATTAACGATGATGAAGTTGGACGATGAATTAAAAGAACTGATTGATGAAGAAGTCAATACAATGGGTTTAAAACAATTCAAGGAGTGATTGGCATGAGATTTGATTCTAAAAATGGAATGATTGTTCTAAATAGCTTAATTGATACAATACATGAGAATACAGAATATTTAAGTGAAGTCGACGGTGCAATCGGTGACGGCGACCACGGTATTAACATGAATAAAGGTTTTATGCTTTGTCGGGAAAGAACGCAGGGTATGGAAATGAATATATCTGAAGCCCTAAACACATTGGGTGAAATCTTGTTTTCTGAAATTGGAGGCTCCATGGGACCTCTTTATGGTACATTCTTTATGGAAATGGCGGAAGCAAGTAAAGGCAAAGACGAGATTGACGCAGAAATTTTCTATGAAATGTTAAATCAGGCGATTACGGCAATTCAGTCCATTGGAAACGCCAAAGTAGGAGACAAGACGTTGCTGGATACGTTGATTCCAGCAATGGAAGCTTTCAAACAAGCCATTGACGAAGGGGAAAGCTTTGAGGAAGCATTGGATATTTTGAAACAGGCGGCGGAAAGAGGTAGAGACAGCACCAAAGATTTGGTTGCTAAAATCGGCAGAGCTGCAAGATTGGGGGAACGTTCCAGAGGTGTTCTGGACGCAGGTGCAACATCATGTTGCCTGATGCTTTGCAGCATGGCGGATTCCATGAAAGAAAATATGGCATAAAATGACTGGGGCAATCTTATATAATTAGACAAAATGCAAAATTGTCTTTTTTATTCAAAAACAGGTGCTTGGAGGTTATCTTAATGTTTAAAAATGCAATTATCGGCCAGTCGGGTGGTCCCACTGCCGTCATCAATGCTAGTCTTTACGGCGTAATAAAAGAAGCGATGGAGCAGGAACAGATCCATAGGGTATACGGCATGAAAAACGGTATCGAAGGCTTGTTGAAGGGTAATATTCTTGATTTAAAAGATGTATATGAAACCAAAAATTTTGACAGGCTGAAACATACACCAGCATCTTTTCTTGGCTCATGTAGATTTAAACTACCAGAAATTTGGGATGAAACATATCAGAATATATTCGAAATTTTCAAGGAATATGAAATCGGATATTTCTTTTATATTGGCGGCAACGACTCCATGGATACCGTCAGTAAACTAAGCGCTTATGCCAAAGAAATCGGCTTTAATATTAAAATCATAGGTATTCCAAAAACAATTGACAACGACTTATATCTAACGGATCATACACCAGGATACGGATCGGCAGCTAAATTTATTGCCACATCCGTTAAGGAGATTATGTTGGATTCTAAAGTCTATGATATGGAGTCAGTTACAATCGTTGAAATTATGGGTAGGCATACGGGTTGGCTTACAGCGGCAAGCGCTTTGGCTCTTGATACAAAAGATAGATGTGAATTGATGGTTTATTTACCGGAAACTCCCTTTGATATGGAAGGTTTTATTGAATCCTTAAAAGATAGATTAAAGCTAAATAAAACAGTGATAGTTGCCGTTTCAGAAGGAATTAAATTTGCAGATGGAACCTATGTATGTGAAACAGGTCAAGCATTATCTCTTGACAATTTTGGACACAAGAGCCTGGGTGGATGTGGAAAAGTATTGGAAAATGAAGTGAAAAACAAATTAACTGTAAAAGTCCGTAGTATTGAATTAAACGTATTACAGCGTTGTGCCTCTACATGTGCCTCTAAAACGGACATTGATGAAGCCGTTATGGCAGGAAAAAATGCAGTTACTTATGCCCTTCAAGGTGAAACTGGCAAAATGGTAGCATTTGTAAGGGAGAAGGAGTCGGATTATGAAATTAAAACAGTTTCGGTAGACGTGGAGAATGTTTGTAACAAAGAAAAATTTTTTCCAGCGACTTGGATTTATGACATATGTAATATCACAGATGATTTTATTGCCTATGTAAAGCCCCTTATTGCAGGTGAAGTACAGGTAGATTACGAAAATGGAATACCCGTATTTTTGGAGTTATAGATAATAACAAATAGAGAGGTGGAAAGAATATGTCAAAAGAAGAGTCAATGGCTATTCATAGTGAGGGCGTATTGAGGAAAGAGAAGGAAGTTGGATGGATTGATAGGATTAACAAAGCGAATTATGTAGGTGGTAAACTTCCAATGGCGGATAAGATTGCCTATGGATTGGGAGATATGGCGAATAATTGTATTTGGGCGGTTATTGTCAACTTTTTAATCTTATTTTATACCGATGTCATGCTTGTACCAGCTGCGGCAGTTGGAATATTAATGCTGGTTTCGAGAATTTGGGATGCCTTTAACGATCCTGTAATCGGTTTTTTATCCGATAACACTGAAACAAGAATCGGAAAATACAAGCCATGGATTATTTTTGGAACGGTACCTTTGGCAATCTTGTATGTGTTTACGTTTTGGGCACATCCTCAATGGTCGTTAAATGGACGAATCGTTTATATGGCGGTTACGTACTGTATTTTGGTCTTTTCTTACACTGTTGTTAACATCCCGTGGGGCGCATTGAATGCAGTTATGACACCGGATACAGACGAAAGAGCATCTCTTTCAGGAGTACGACTGTTCTTCTCTTTTGGTACAAATGCTATTGTAACTGTTGCCGTTATACCTATGGTATCGTTTTTAGGTAAAGGAAGCGAAGTAAACGGCTGGCTTTATACAACCATGATTCTGGGAGCATTGTCCATTCCATTGTATCTCATCTGCGGCATAAAATGTAAAGAAGTTGTTAAACCGCCGGAAACACAAAAGAAAGTTAAAATGAAGGAGTTAATTAAAGCTGCGACCAAAAATCCGCCTCTTTTAATCGTACTGGCAGGCATTGTTGTTACAGGCTTTATGATGTATGGGCGGGCGGCTGTATATGCATATTATTTCCGATATTATGCAGGTAACGACGGTTTATTAGGGATTTATGCCCTCCTGTTCACAGGTATCACAGGAATCAGTACACTTTTTGTGGATAAAATACAGGTCAAAGTCGGTGATAAAGCCAAGTTATATAGAATCGTTCTTGCAATCTTTGCAACACTCTTGTTTATTACGTATTTTATTCCTGTTACGTCCTATCCCGTTTTGTTTTGGGTTATAACGGCAATTTCAGGTTTTGTGAACGGATTTGTTATGGTACTTACATTCTCCATTATTCCTGATACGGCGGAATACGGTGAATGGAAAACGGGCATTCGAATGGATGGATTCATCTATGCACTGGCATCATTTGCACAAAAATTTGGCATGGCAATCGGAACAGCAGGCGTAGGTCTTGTTCTTGGGGCAGCGGGTTATACTGCAAACGTAGAACAAGCGGAAAACGTTCTTACGGCAATCAATTTTATGATGTTTATTCTTCCAGCTATACTTTGCTTGTTGGCTGCTATATTGTTCTTCTTTTATAAATTAGACAGAAAAACATTTAACAAAATTGTTGCTGAAATAGAAGAAAGAAATAAAAGTAATAATAGAAACAAACTTGGAGGTGAATAATTCTATGGGAACAATTGATAATCTTGCCATTAATACCATCCGCTTTTTAGCGGTAGATGGCATTGAAAAAGCAAAATCAGGGCATCCCGGTTTGCCGCTTGGAGCGGCGCCGGCGGCCTATACTCTTTGGGCGCATCATTTAAAACATAATCCTAAAAATCCAAGATGGCAAAACAGAGATCGTTTTATATTATCAGCGGGACATGGCTCTATGTTATTGTACTCTTTACTATATTTGTTTGGATATGGGCTTGCGATAGAGGATTTAAAATCTTTTCGACAGTTTAAAAGTAAAACACCGGGGCATCCAGAATATGGGCATACCTCCGGGGTTGAAATAACAACGGGTCCATTGGGTCAGGGTATTGCCAATGCCGTTGGGATGGCAATGGCAGAAAGTTTTAAAGCCACAAAGTTTAATAGAGATGGATTTAACATTGTTGATAATTTTGTCTACACATTGTGCGGCGATGGCTGTCTTATGGAGGGGGTTGCGTCGGAAGCGGCTTCACTGGCCGGTTCTCTTGGGTTGGGTAAGTTAATTGTATTGTATGATTCCAATAATATTACAATAGAAGGCGATACAACTACAACCTTCAATGAAAATGTTTTGGAGCGTTTCAAAGCTTACGGCTGGCAAACAATTTATGTTTCTGATGGAAATAATATTGATGAACTTAATGAAGCCATCAAAAGCGGAAAAGCAGATTTATCAAGACCCACAATCATTGAGATCAAAACAAAAATCGGATATGGCTCTCCAAATAAACAAGGCAAAGCATCTGCTCACGGCGAACCGCTTGGGGCAGAAGAAATTATTTTGACAAAAAAAGCTTTGGGATGGGATTATGAAGAATCTTTCTTTGTACCAGAAGAAGTTGTGAAAAATATGAAAGAAATCATAAGCTATTGCGAACAATATGAAAAAGAATGGAATGATACATTCTCAACTTATACAAAAACATTCCCAGATTTGGCTCAAGAATGGGATGCTTGGCATAACGGATTTAGTTTGAAAGAGAAAACACTTGATATCGATGGGTTTTGGAATTATGATCAAAACCTTGCAACAAGACAATCCAATGAAATTGTTCTAAACAAAATTAAAGCATATGTTCCTAATTTAATTGGCGGTTCCGCCGACCTTGCCCCATCGACAAAAACAATTATGAAGAGATTTGGCGATTTTTCAAAAGAAAATTATGCAGGAGATAATCTTCATTTCGGTGTAAGAGAACATGCCATGGCGGCGATTGCCAACGGCATAGCAGCTTACGGAGGTTTAACAATATATACGGCAGGATTCTTTGTATTTAGTGATTATATGAAACCGGCCATGCGATTATCAGCTCTTATGAAACTGCCCGTTATTTACATTATGACTCATGACAGCATTGGCGTCGGTGAAGATGGACCGACTCATCAGCCAGTTGAGCAATTGGCAATGTTGAGGAGTATTCCTAATTTTACCGTAATACGGCCTTGTGACACAAAAGAGACAGCAGCGGCATGGATTTATGCAATTAATCGAAAAGACACTCCGACGGCTTTAATATTAACGCGTCAAACATTACCACTTTTGAATGAAACTGGAAAAGGTGCACTAAAAGGCGGTTATATTGTAAAGGACTCTGAAAATCCCGACATCATATTGATGGCCTCAGGTTCTGAGGTTTCCATTATTTATAAAGCATACGATTTATTAAAGGAAAAGGGATATTCTCCTAGAATCCTCAGTATGCCTTCCATGGAAATATTTGATGAACAACCTGAGGAATACAAAGAAATGATTCTTCCTAAAGCAATTCAAAACAGAATTGCTGTTGAAGCCGCATCATCTCTTGGTTGGCATAAGTATGTGGGGATGAAGGGGCAAGTCGTTTCCATTGATCGTTTCGGCATGTCGGCTCCGGCGGAAAAAATATTTAAAGAATACGGGATTACCGTTGAACATGTTTGTAACACTGCATTGAAGATGATGGATATGATATAAAGTATGTTAGATCATATTTATAGATAGCATTATAAAGTAGAGATAGAAAGAGAGACTTTGCTGAGTATTTTAAGAAAAAAGATAACAATATATAAGATGATAATTATAAAAAATACAAAGGCTATAGATTACGTTCTATTGATGACAGCATTACTGAAATTCCAATGACTAGCTATTATTTTTGCATTAGGTGGGGCCTTATGTAATTCATAAATATCATCTTTTCCCATTATTAGAGAACCGCTGCCAAAGATCAGTGGCATAGAAGGTTTTATATGAAAATTAAAGAGTGATGCATATTCCCCTAGACGATATAAGTTTAGGGGAATTTTTGATAACTATCTACCCTCATATCTAATAGACAAGAGATGCTCAGAGTTATCCGTCAGCAGGGGTTAGGTTTGAAAAATTCAGGAAGAGCACCTGGACCCTGTGTTCCAGCTACTGAATAATGAAGATAAAACAGACCATTATAATAAAATCCAGGATGAAACGCTAGTCCTAGTAATCCCCGTTCATCATATCCACCACCAGAAACACCTAGTTTTATGATGCCTTATCTTGAGCTACTTTTGTATCTTTAGATATCCTTGCCTTTTCCCATGTTTGATAGTCTTTAAGTAGATTCAGTGACCTTTTAATCAACTTATCCTGTACCTTTGAACTATCTTTAAGAATATTTGACATCTGTGCTAACTGAAAATCTAAATATTTACGATTTTGAAGTTTATTAGCAAAAGAATTTGTATTAGATTTGTTTATTGATGCAGAAAGAGACTCCTTGAACATCAGTAGTAGAAAACTATTTTTCTTTTGTTTGGGAACTTTCTTAACCTCTTCATAAATTTGATTAAAAAATTTCTCTAGATTGCGTTTTCTATAATAGTAAAACGCAGCCCCTCCACTAATTAGCAAACCTAGTATTGCTCCTACAGTAAACACGTTGATAATATTCATGAATAAGTCCACCCCTTTTTAAGATATACTATTCATTTTACCATAAATTCTTTTGCAAATATACTATATATAGAGGCTTAGAGTTGAGTTAAAGCATTGCCTTTTATTGGAAAATAATAAAAATATTGATGACCATCTCAGAGAGAAAGCAGAGGGACAGGCAAATTGAATTTTCAATCAATTTACCTGTCCTTTTGTTTTTGTAAATCTGCACTGAACTTTTAACAGCTAAAGAATCTAATTTCCCTCAAATCTATACCAATAAAGCTCCATCCTCGTCGAGTATGTTGCCAACCTGCAACCGAGGTAGGGCCAACGAATACGGGGAAGAATGTAAATCTTCTTCTATCAATTAGCTCTACAGTTGTAAACCTAAATAAGCAGAATCTAATTGCCCCTGGGTCTACTGCATAGGGTTGTTGAAAATCATCAAATGGTGGTGGTGGGCCAACAGGTGGCTGAGGGAAACCTGGGGTTGGTCCAAAGGGTGGCCTTCCATATGGGGGTTGATTATAATTTACATCATCGTACAATTTAAACACCTCCTTTTTGATATCAAAAAGCTTAAAGTTATTCAACTACCTATTAAGATTAATAAGGATAGTCCTCGATGAATTACAACTCCTTTACTATAGGATTTTTGTATATTTTATGTTTTGTAGTACAATAACGTGATTTCTCCGCTTGTTAACAAATTAAGAATCTAGTATGCAGATTGGCCAGGTTCTCAAGTTTAATATAGATACTAAGAGATATATTGTATATGGCTACGAGACCGTTGATGAATTACTAAAACATAAGATGGTAATAAAAGAGTTTTTAGCAAATTAGGGTAGCATTTTTTATCAAATGTATAAAAAAAGTAAAAAGGTTCATTGTAGTATTAATATTCCGGTTGGGGTGGATGTTCTCTTAATCGGATTTTTTTATAGGTAGTGGTTAGCAGTATTTTAAGAAATTGAGAAAAATATCTTATTATCCTACGAAACTATTTGTAGTAAATGCAATTTATAAATTCAGGGCAAACTATATTGACAGGGGTGTTAGTATATGCTATTGTTTTACTAACATATTAGTTAGGAAAACAATAGGAGAAAAATAGTATGCCTACAAAGCTTTATGATAAAGAACAAATTTTGAATGACTGTTTAGCTGTATTTGCCCGACATGGATATGAGAAAACTTCCACAGTGATGTTGGCAGAAGCAGCTGGTATATCTAGAGCGCTAATCTTTCACCATTTTAAGAGTAAAAAAGAGTTATATTTATCCTTGCTAGATAGGTATTTTGAAAAGGGAAGTATTGAAATGAACTTTAATAATATGCTGGAGCAGGGAGATTTTTTTGAGGTTAAGGAAAAGATTAGCACTGTCAAGTTTAACTACTACAAAGAGAATCCTGAACTATATAAAGTTGTGATGGAGGCCTTTTACAATACACCAGAAGGATTGAAGAAGGAGATTGAAAGAAGGTATGGTGAGTTTATTGACAAAAGGGACAACGTATTGGAGCAGTTATTTGAAAAGGTTCCCTTAAGGGAAGGTGTAGACAGAGAGCAGGCATTCAAATTAATCAAACTTACATTGGATTATTTTGAAAACAAGTATCTAGCAGACCTGGTGGAAGATGAAAATTTGAATGAAGCCTATTTTGAAAGCTTTATTGAAGAAAGAAATCGCTTTTTTGATATGATTCGGTATGGAATTCAAAAGTAGAGGAGGGCTTGTTATGGGTAATATGGTCAAAAGCTTTAAAGTGCTAACTCCTGAGCTGCAGGTACATGCAGGGGGAAAAGGAGGCATGCTGGTAAAAATATATCAAGGGGGATATCCAGTTCCAGATGGGTTTGCAGTAAGATCCTTTGGATTAAGCGAAGATTCAGCCCAAGCCTCCTTTACTGGCGAGTTTGAAAGCGTTCTTAATGTTGGAACGGACAAAGATATAAAGAAAGCTATTGATGCAGTTATAAGTGAGGTTATTTTATGAATAAAAAAAAGAAAATGGTTATCATTGCTTTGGTTATATTAGTAATTTTAGCCCTTTTAATTGGTGGCTATAAATTAATGAATTCTAGAACATATCAATTATTCGGTGATTTAACTTATCGTGTAGATACACAGGAAAAAGTAGTTGCATTGACGTTTGATGATGGACCAACAGCAAATGTAGAAAAAATATTATCTTTGTTGAATCAATACGACGCTAAGGCTACGTTTTTCCTTATTGGAAGTGAGTTAGAAAACCATATGCAGTTAGGTAAAGATATAGTGAAAGCGGGGCATCAAATTGGAAATCATACTTATGCTCATAAACGAATGATTTTTAAGAGTTTTTCTTTTATCAAACGAGAAATTGAAATGACGAATGATTTAATCCGAGAAGTTGGTTACAAAGGTGAGATAGATTTTCGTCCCCCTAATGGGAAAAAACTTGTTAATTTGCCTTACTATTTAAAAAAACAAGGCATAGAAACAATTACTTGGGACCTTGAACCAGATACCTATTATTCTGCTGTTTTTGATAAAGTAGATTATGTAAATAATAATGTTAAGCCAGGTTCTATTATTCTGCTTCATCCAATGCATGATAATACTGAAAATGGGTTAAAAACTATTGAAGGCATATTAAAATCCTTATCCGAAAGGGGTTATAAATTTATTACTGTTAACGAGTTGAAAAATATGTAGTTTGGTTTTCTAGTAAGAAAATATTAGACTAAAATTAGTATAATCGTTATAGAAGAAGAATAGGATGAAAAAATTGAAAATAATCAATTGAAAGTTGTAATAGATCTTAATCTATCATATAAGTAGAAAATAAAGAAATGGTACCGAATGAAAAGTACATCTACATTGAACTGCCTCTTGACCATAATAATCATGACCTAGGAAAGTACAAGGAGTTTTATATTTTGAGTCGAAATTTTGATCCAGAACAAAATATGATTTTTTACTTAACCGACGGACAACAGAATAAAGTTCATCCTTCAGTATCTTTTGAATAAAGGTTATCCTCTATACAAGATGATAAGACGTATAACTATAAAACGATAATGGCATGATATAAATACAGGATCAATCATTACCATAGTCATTGCTAAAGGAGGTATGTATGCAATGCAACAAAATCAACAAGCTCAACAAGCAGCTGAACTGGCACAGCAGACAATCCAGCAAGCATTACACTCAATTCAACAAGCGACACAAGTAACTAACCCTCAAGCAGTTCAAGTGGCACAACAACAACTACAACAAGCTACTCAACAACTAGAACACGCTCAAAATAGTGCTCAACCCGCTCAAAAACAACAATTTCAACTGGTTCACCAACAACTGCAGCAGGCCCTTCAACAGCTAGAGCAGGTGCTACAATTACAAAATCAGTCATAATACAAGAGGCACCTAAGGTATTTCTAATAGGTGCCTTGCCAATGTTTCCTTCTGCAAAGAAGTATTAAATGATAAAGTCTTTACTCTATGGAGTCATTAGATAATACCGATTTTACAGCTTCTTCAATTTCTTTATATCCAGTACAACGACAAATATTCGACTCTAAGCAATCCTTAATTTGTGCATCATCTGCGTTAGGATATTTTTTAATTAGCGAGTGAGAATTCATAATAAACCCAGGGGTGCAATAGCCACATTGGAAGGCAAATTTTTTAATAAACGCCGTTTTAATAGGTACATTTTGAAGCCCTTCCACTGTAGTGATTTTTTTTCCAACAGCCTCTATAGCAAGCATCAAGCAGGACTTCATCGCTTCACCATCTACATCAATAGTGCAGGCACCACAATCACCATTTAAACAACCAGGTTTCGCTCCTGTTAAACCTAACTCCTCACGGAGAACATGCAATAATGTATCGGCGTGACGTACATATACTGAACGCTCTTCACCATTTACATTCAAAGTAATTTCTGATTTATACATTTTCTGCTCCTCCTATAGTATCCAGCATATCTAGTAGTGTGTTTTTCAACACAAACCTTCGATAATTTTCAGAACCTTGAACATCATTCAAAACAGGTGCTGGGATATGTTGCATTGCTTTTTCGATTTTTGCTTCATTAGATAGTTCTTGATTATTTAGGCTTTTTTCCATATTTTCATTACGGAAGGGATAAGAACATAAACCGCTAAAGGCGAATTTGATATGTTCATTTTTTTTCAAAGCCGCAACTGTTATTAGAGGATAACCTACATCCCAATGTTTTCGTTTTTTGATACATAGAGAAGGTAATCCCATCTCTTTCTCATCTGTGATGACTTGAACCAGTAGTTCACCTCTTTGCAATTTTAGTGTTTGATCAAACATCTCGTTTATTGACACTTGTTTTAAACCAGTTGGACTAGCGATTACGATTTGACTATCTGATAATAAAAGAGGTAAAACTGTTTCTCTATATATAATGTTTGCACACATATTTCCGCCTAACGTTATTTTATTTCTAGCCGTATGGTCAGCAATTTCTACTATTGCTTTACTTAAAAAGGGGAAATATTGTATTTCCCGAATCTTAGTTAGTGTTTGTGCTGCTCCAAAAGTAATTTTACCTGCCTCTTTATTTAGTGCAAGACATTCAGGAATTCCTTTAATATCAATGACAGCACCTGTATTAATTCTATTGACTCTTCCTAAAGTAATGATTTCTGTACCTCCAGAAAAATAGATTGGCTCCTTGCCTTGTTGATCCAAAGATTGAAACAATAATGTTGCTTCGCCTATTGACGATGGTTTATAATACTCGAAATCATATGTAATCAATTTTCATTCATTCCTCTCTTTTGCATCCAAATCGATTCAGGTGTAAGAGGGAGTTTATTTAACTCTACTTCTGAAGCTACTGATAAGGCATTTGCTAATGCTGCCGGCATACCGATTAATCCATGCTCTCCGAGCCCACGGGCTCCATAGGCACTATCAATATGAGGCGTTTCAACAAAGCTAACAATATATTCTGGATGATCACCATACCTGAAAGGGGTGTAGGTACGAAGACGGGGATTAAGTACTTTTCCACCCTCATCAAATATGAAGGTTTCACTGCTTCCGAAATTTAAACCCATCTCCATGGCGCCCATCACTTGGCCTTCCGCTAATTTCATATTCAGTACCTTGCCCGCATCAATAACAGAGTAGGCTTTCAGTATTTTATAAGTATAATCCCTCGTATCAAACTCTATTTCAACGCCTTGAGCACCGACTGTGTACTCAGGACCAGGGCGCCCTATACCAGTTTCGTGATCAAGATGTGTTAAGTGTCTTAATGTATATTGGCCTCGTCCAATTACCTGAGCGCCAATTGAATATCCATGTGGATACTTATATCCATGACAAATATCTTTTATTTTTATAAAAATATCAGGTTCATCTCTCACATAAACCATTTCATTTTCTACTTCGAGGTCATCTGGTGAACACATTAGCACTCGGGAAGCAATATCTTTTAATTGTACAATTACGTCATCAGCTGCCTTCAGGAGTGCTCTACCAGCCATCAGCGTACCTCTACTAGCCACAGTTTTCCAATGTTCGGGTATTGTTTGTGTATCTACTTCCATTTTGACATGTATTTTATTGATATCTATTTTTAGCTTTTCTGCTAGTAACTGGGCAAGTACCGTTTTTGTGCCCATTCCTATCTCCACAACTCCAGATTCGATATTTACGCTACCATCTCCATTGAAAACTAAAATAATTCCAGAACCAGCTTCACTATCAATTGTTGAAGTTTTCCAAATACAACTAATTCCTTTTGCACGAACTTTTCCATCATTTAGTTGAATTACTTGCCCTTCGTTCCACTGCATCAGGTGCTTCAAAGTCCCGATACAATTAGGTAAATTGCCAACTGTACTTTCATTAAGCCGAATTTGTGTTGGGGTAGTATGTCCTGGTAAAATTGCATTTTTCATCCGTAGTTCCATGGGGTCCATTTTAAGTTTTTTAGCCAACATGTCCATTGCTCTTTCAAAAACAAATAGGAGCTCTGAATGTCCAAATCCTCTGTAGGCAGTTACATATGGGTGATTGGTATAAACACATAGAGAATCGCACTTTAAATGATCAATATGATAAGGGCCTGTAGAAGTGACTGCCGCAGCTCTGCTTATTGTTGCACCTTTGTCGGAATATGCACCTGTGTCAAAGACATATAGAATTTCTGCTGCAGTTAATTGTCCATCTTTTGTTGCTCCCAGTTTAATGTGGGCATTTAGGCCAATATGTACTGGAGATGTAATCATGTCTTCTTCCCGTGTGTTTAGCAGCTTTACTGGCCTGCCTCCAACAGCAGCTGATACCATATATGCTATCAATTCCAACTGAAGGGGAACTTTTCCACCGTATGCTCCGCCAACTAAGGGGGTGTTGACTATGATCTTTCCTTCCTCAAGTTGAAAATAATCCTTCATTAGTTTTTTTATCATATATGGAGACTGAGTAGCAGACGTAAAGACAACATAACCATCTGGACGGATTTCTGCGATAACACATCTTGTTTCCATAGCTATATGGTCAGATTGAGAAAAGGAAAAATCAGCCTCTATAGTTACGTCGCTAATTTTCCAGCCTTCTTCCATAGATCCCTTTCGAATTTTCGTACGATCTGCAATGTTGGTATTGGCCTCGGGATAAACATGTTCTATTTTTTCGTATACAGCCAAATTTTCATGAACTAGTGTAGCATTTGGAAGGAGGGCATCCTTTGGAGAATTCACAACCGGCAATGGTTCATATGCAACTTCTATCAGTTCAGCGGCTCGTTTTGCCTGAAGGGCAGTATCCGCTACTACAGCAGCTACCGGCTCCCCATGATACCTTACTTTATCGTAGGCAATTGGAGGTCGATCTTTAATCTCTTCCCCTGTAAGTGGAAAGGGCTGACCTACAATAATTCCCCGTACTCCGGGTATTTCCAACGCCTTTGTGGAATCGATGTTTATGATTTTAGCATGTGCATAGGGACTTATCACCAGCTTTATATGCAACATATTTTTAATTGAATAATCATCTGTATATTTAGCTGTGCCCGTTACTTTTTCAAGTGATTCTTTCCGGAAAACACTTTTTCCGATGCTTAAACCCATGAAACTCAGCCACCTTTAGTAAAATATTGATATATATCTTGATACACACCCTCTAGTATTAGTTTTGACAACTTAATTTATTCTTTGTAAAGTTTTAAAATTAGCATATCATCTAAATCATGACTCTTTGCATAAAAATTTTTTATTTAACTCATTATATTAATGTGCCTTCTAAGATTAGAATTATGATGGTTTCATGCACTATCTTTTTCTAAATTTTTGAATAGCCCCTATGATGAAAATAATTAGTTAGGAGTTTTTAAAATGCCAAACAACAATGATGTTATTTCAGCTGAAATGTTAACCCTTATTATAACAGCCACGGTTATTGGAGCGTTAGCTCGGATTGCATCAATTAAATTAGACCACAGACAGTACCCAAACTATCCAAATGGCTATTTAATTCATATAGTGACAGGAGGACTTGCGGCTGCAATAGGGGCATTTATCGTACCAGCATTAGTCGCAAAGGAATTCACAGCTGTTACCTTTTTAGCTTTGGGAATCCAACATTTTCGAGATGTTCGAAAAATAGAAAGAGAGAGTCTTTTAGATCTTGAAGGTGAAGAGTACACAAAGCGTGGTGAAGCTTATATTGATGGGATTTCAAAAATATTTGAAGCACGTAACTACATAGCATTGCTGGTTGCCTTTACTACAGGACTAACGATTCAACTACTTCAAAGCTTGACGGATGTTTCCTGGTGGATTGAGGTTATATGTGGTTCCATAGTAGGACTTATCTTATACTACATACTTAAGTTATTTACAAGTCGACAAACCATAAAAGATATTGCTACTGTAACTAAAGGCAAAATCGAAATTAAGGGTTCTGATTTATATGTTGATGATATGTTTGTGTCTCATTTAATGGGTAGAGAGGAAGCAAAGAAGTGGTTTTTGGAGGACGGCCTGGCTGCTATTATCCATCCGAAACATGACCACTACCAAATTCCGCTTCTAAACAAAGGACAACGACAGGCTGTATTATTTGAAGTAACGCGTAGAATGGGGCAGAGAAAGATATATAGCGTTCAAGACATAAACAGCGGTAAACTCATTATTGCACTAGTTCCTGTTATCAAAAATTTTGATCTATTAGAAGAAACAATTTTACTAACACCTATATTAGAAACGGTGAAAAAAAATCCTAAGTTATTAAACATAGAAAGGGAGGGGGAAGCTAGTGGGAAAAGATGAAGGACAAATCAAAGGTATTTTGGCATATATTACAACTGATAAAAATCGATATTTAGGTGGCGATCCCCTAGCATTATTAGTTAAAGATAAGGAGGAATTAGTTAAAATATCCGATACAATTGCAGAAGCTTTTTTGGCGGATATTGTAGAACTCAGTAATGGAGATTATTTGATCATAAAAAAATAACAAAGCAGAGAGGGACGGTAGGCTGCGTAAAAATGCTATTGGAGGGATTTTCGTGCCCACTTTGGGGCGTATTTTAGCTTTGTTTAGGGATTTTACCTCAAATTTCGTTGAATTTGCTACAGTTTGACTTCACTTTCGAAAAAGTCAATGGTATTTTTATCCGTTTTACCGCAGTCTGCCGTCCTTACTTGTATACTGAAGGCACAAATCAATGAAGTGGGATTTTTTCACTTCTGTAAGCAGCGAGTAGGTTTAAAGATGGCAACTTCCACTATGGATAACCCCTTCTAAAATAAATCCACCAGATATCCCTGTGAATGAATTAGAAGGGCGTATGACCACTCGTGAATTTGGCACAATAGATACAACAGTAGGAAGTTCTACTCTAGTTGACCAAGTTGGGGGATCTTCAGGAGTTGGGAACAATTGGTTACCAAAACCACCGATATCAGAAATGTATATCTCACCTAGATAGATATCAAAATCACCAAACATTGTAGGCTGTGGTAATGTTGCCATAAAGCTTACCGCTTGCCCTCCTCTAGGAGAAAAATTTACATAAGCCACCCCACCTGTACCAAATGGTACGGGAACTAAGGGTCTTAAAATAACAGCACATGGATAAGGTATAAGACCAGGAACACAAAGGACATCTCCAGGATATATGATATTAGGATTTGAGATATGTGGATTATTTACTACAAGTGCTTCCAATCTTAATCTAAACATTTGGGCTATATTGAAGAAAGTATCGCCTGGCTGAACAGTATATCGTCCCAGAAATGCAGGAGGACAGGTTTGTGGAATTCGAATATATTGTTGTTGATACACAAATAAAACCTCCTAGGAGTTATTTTTTTATGAAATAAACCTTTGATATTTATCCCTCGTGATGCTTTTCAGCATCTTTTTTAGTCTCATGAATTGTACCATGTGGATGCTCAGGTGGTGCATAAATAGAGTATAATTTAAGGGGCGTACAACCTGTATTAATCAAATTGTGCCATTTGCCGGCAGGTATAATTATTGCATAGTCATCATAGATTTTTGCTTGAAAATCCAACCGATCTTTTCTGTCTCCCATTTTAATAATTCCTTGACCTTCTTCAATACGTATGAATTGATCATGGTCGCGATGAATTTCTAAACCTATGTCATCACCAACATTGATGCTCATCAAGGTAAGTTGCAAATATTTTCCTGTCCATAAAGCGATACGAAAATTATTGTTTTGTTTAGTAGTCTCCTCAATATTAACAACAAAAGGTTCTGGTCCATAATCTTTTAACTTAATCAACTGTTTGGGAGAGCCTGGGCAATGCATTGGTGGATTACCCCAATAGGGATAGGGGTATGTTTTATAATCATTGTACATATTGTGGGGGGATACACTGGTGTATTAATGTAGTAAGGATATGGATATGGTTGATAGACATTATACATCTTGCTCATTCCTTTCATAGGCTTTTATAATAGTATATGCTCTATCTTCAGGAGAGGTACTTCAATTCATAGAAAGATTATGTACTTGATAAAAAAATGTTACTCAGGAACAACACATGAGATGCGTCAGACCCTTTTATTATGTGGGTTCTAATCAGACTTAGCACATAGCATAGGGTGAGATCATATAATAAATTTGAGTGAATTAAATGGAATGGAGGATGATCATTATGATTAAGGAGGATTTTAGGGAATTTTTAAAAAAACAGGGAAAAAGTATGGGCAAATATTATATAAGTGGAAAAGCACTTGGCCTAAATGCGATTAATGATATCATCAAGTGGGCTAAAGGGGTAGAGAGAGTTTTTGGGGTGGATTTAGGTGCAGTTGTAGAGAATCCCGAGGAAACCCAAAAGCTGCTTAGAAAAATTAATCTTAGTAATGAGGTTATAGATAAGCGGAAAAGAAACTTTTCAGATGCAGTAAAAGCATATTTTGAATTTATAAACGGTTATGAGCTGCCTTTAGAGAAGCAAGATAATACAATTGCTAAGGAACAATGAAGCGACGAAGTCTTACTTACTCTTAAACTAGCATAAATCTATTAAATAAGTAATGAATATATGCGCTACAGTATCAGCAATATATCCATTACTTATTTTTTTAAAATATTAACCTTCTTTTCAAAAGAAATTTAATTGTGATATTTAGAAGTGTTGTTTTGGTTCAAGTTTACTTCATAATCCTTAGTAGTATTGACTACAAAGGACATTAACCCTAACAAAGCTATTAAGTTAGGAATAACCATTAGACCATTAAAGGTATCAGCTAGTTCCCATACAATTTCTACCTGCATTCCAGTACCCGTAATAATAAATAATAATACTAAAATTCTATAGAATTTAATCCCTTTTTTACCAAAAAGAAATCTAATGTTTGATTCCCCAAAATAATACCAGCCTATAATCGTAGACAATGCAAAGAAGAATAAACATATGGCTACAAAGGTACTTCCAAATCCACCAAAGCCTCTAATAAATCCCTCTTGGGTTAATTGTGCTCCTACAAGGCCTGAGGAAAAGGCACCTGTTGTTAAAATAACTAGAGCAGTTAATGTACATACAATTCCAGTATCAATAATTACACCCATAATAGCAACCAATCCCTGCTGAGCTGGGTGCTTAACCTTTGCTATAGCATGGGCATGGGGCGTAGAACCCATACCTGCCTCGTTAGAGAAAAGACCCCTAGCTACACCATAACGGAAGGCTTCCTTTACAGAGGCACCAATGATTCCTCCAGTAGCAGCCATAGGATTAATGGCACCATAAATAATCATTTTAAAAGCAGGTAGAATTTGCGTATAATGAATTAAAACAATGATTAACCCACCTAAAATATAAAGTCCTGCCATCACAGGTACGATCTTTTCTGTAAAGGAGGCGATTCTACTAATTCCTCCGATAATGATCAGACCTACTAAAGCTGCTACAAAAACCCCGGTAACTACTTTAGGGATGTTAAAAGCAACATAAGCTGCTTCGGAAATAGAATTAGATTGAACCATATTTCCCATAAATCCTAGAGCTAATACAATGGAAATAGCAAAAAAACCTGCTAAAAATTTGCTTCCCAGACCCTTCTTAATATAGTAGGCTGGACCACCAGTTATTTCTCCATCCACCCTTTCCGTATGCAGCTGGGCTAGTACTGCCTCTGCAAAAATAGTTCCCATCCCTAAGAAGCCACTTACCCACATCCAGAAAATAGCACCGGGGCCTCCTGCGGCTATTGCAGTAGCAACTCCTGCCAGGTTTCCTGTACCCACCTGAGCAGCGATGGCTGTAGTTAGTGCTTGGAATGAGGACATTCCATCTTCATCTGCTTTATCCGTCTTCGTAAACATGCCGCCGAAGGTTTCCCTCCAAATAGACTTAAATTTTCTAATTTGTATAAATCTCAGCTTGACGGTAAATAAAATACCTGTGCCCAATAAGAAAAACAACATAATAGGACCCCATAAAACACTGTTGATTTTAGATATGATAGTTACTAAGTTCATGTCATAGCCTCCATAGTAATTATTTTGTCCGAATAGTAAGATAGCTCTGTAGTAAAATCTGATTCATGTCCAAACATTTCCTTCATTCTTCTTTAATAGAAGAGTCACACCGTGAGGAATACTAATTTTGTTGTCATATAACCATACTAAGTCATCGCCTTCATTTTTCACCTCTCCTCTAATAAAAATAACACATACGTTAGAAACATTTAAAAAATAAAAGAGACTAAGCAGTAAAGTTAGTCTCTGGAAATTAAGATTTTTCAAATAGAAAAAATGATTGTATCGACAAAAAACGTCAACAGCAATAGCATTTTACTACATGAGAAATCCTCTGTCCTTTTACCTGAGAGTTTCACCTGAAAATCAGGCTTTCCCCTTCGGTGCTCCTTTGAGTCTCTCCAGAGGTTCGTTCAATAACGGTCTACAATAATATGTATTCCACTATCTTCATTCGACATTTATAGAATTGTGTTTTGCGAACATTCATCATTTTAACATGAATACCTACTAGGAATCAATGGTAAACTTAAAAAGTTTTGAAAAGAGTACAGTAATCGGCAGATGAAAGCAAGTAGAGTAAAATCATCTTAGAAATCATTAGCGTTAATTTAAGCCATAATTTGTCATTCTGAGGGGAGCAAAGCGGAGTCGAAGGATCTTAGAATTAAGAAAATGACAGTTCATGAGGGAATTTTAGAAATAGTAGAGCTAAGTTAACGCCTATGTCTTAGAAATAATGCTTTAATATTAATAAAGGAGAAAATCTTTTGAGGTGAGGAATTTTCATTGACATGAACAGTCACACTAACCTTACAAATTCAATCATTTGAATTTGTAAGGTACACATTTTTTCTATAGGTTTGGGGCGTCATGTTCATCTGTCCACAGAATACCCTGTTAAAATAGGACGGATCTGAGAAACCGCATTCAGATGAAATTCGGTAAGCAGGATAATTGGTTGTCTCCAATAATCTGCAGGCATACTGGATTCTCAGTTGAATGATATATTCGGTAAATGAGATACCCATCTCCCTTTTAAAAACATGGCTGAAATACTTGGGATTCATAAACACCTTGGATGCAACCATTTCTAAAGTCAATTTTTCTCTGAAATGCTCCTTGATATATTTTA
The DNA here is from genome assembly GCF_001854185.1 of Clostridium formicaceticum. NCBI lineage: Bacteria > Bacillati > Bacillota > Clostridia > Peptostreptococcales > Natronincolaceae > Andreesenella > Andreesenella formicacetica. Next base: position 169,596 of record NZ_CP017603.1, on the reverse strand, counting down.
TGGATTCCTCAACAAAGTGTTGTCGATCATCTTTTGTTTTCGCGCTCTTTTCTTCAGGTTTTTCCTCCACCAGCACAGAACTTTTTGATGCTGATTCCAGCATTTTTCGGAATACCTCTTTAAAGGCAGTAGGCTTGACGGGCTTTAAGAGATACTCAAAAACCCTAAGATTAATAGCTTTTTGAGCATAGGAAAAATCTGAATAAGCAGATAGAATGGTAATACATGCGTTAGGTAGAAATCCTCTGATCTCCTGAGCGGCAGTCAGACCATCCATTTCAGAAATCATTATATCCATGATAATAATATTTGGTCGATGCTGTTTTGCCAATTGGACAGCTTGGACGCCACTTCCACAAGTGAGTATTGTATCCTCCGGAAGAAGCTCGTCAAGCATAACTGTTTTGAGGAACTCTTGTTCAAGTATTTCATCTTCCACAATCAAGATGACGTTCATCGCTAGCACCTCCTAATGGTTGAGTAGGAATCGTGATGGTTATGGTACTTCCGGAATAGTCAGACTTTACGATTTCCAATCCGTAACCTTCTCCATAATACTGTTTTAAACGTTTGTCGGTACTCCGGAATCCTAGACCAGATTTATTTTCACACTGTTGTATTTTATCTAAAACATCCTTTGGGAAGCCGTTTCCATTATCTGCAATGGAAATAACGATTGCCCCTTTAGATTTTTCTGCATAAATACTGATTTTACCTCCATCACGCTTTGGGGTGATACCGTGAATAAGAGCGTTTTCAACAATAGGTTGAATGACCATGTTGGGAATTCTATAAGATTTAATTTTCTCTGGGACGTCGATGCTATATTCTAGGCGATTTTTAAATCGTGCCTTTTGTATATATAAATATTTCTCGATATTGTCTATTTCAGAAGCGATGGTATGAAGTTGATCATCCTGTTTTAAATTATATCGCAACAAATCGGAAAGGCAGTAGATAAGTTCCTCAGTTGTATGGGAATGTTCAAAGTATGCGATACGGGCGATACAATTCAGCGTATTAAACAAAAAATGTGGATTGATTACAAGAGACATGTTTTTCGCTTCTAGATCGATAATTTTCTTTTCAAGCATTTCCTTCTCTATGGATAATCTTGCCACGTGGGGATTGACCTGACTCACACTTTCCGACAAGTCAAGAGAAATATTCTTGGCAATGTGACGGCATAACTGTTCGTGTATTTTGATTTTGTTTAATTCTACGGTTTTCAGCGAGGCAATGGATTTAGCGATAAATTCTAATTCTACTTTTCTGTCATTTTTTAAAGACTGGACATCAATCATGTATTTTTTATATTCGGTATCCTGTGAATATACCTGCATACCAGCTATATAACCCATAGTTTCATCCTTCACCTTAATAGGTAAAAGGATGTTTTCCAGGCCATATCGGCAGACAAAGCTACCCGCCTCATCAGATTTGAATCGATTTCTGTAGTCGGGGCATACCTGATCACCTCTTTCCATGCATACATGGCTGCAAAAATCAGGGGAGGGGATAAGCTCAAGTAAAATATCACCATTTGTATCTACCAAAAACAAGGAAATATCTGATAAGGATAGAATACCACTATAGCGGGTATATAAATTAGAAGCTATTAATTTTTTTAGCGGATTATCGACTTTATTCATTCTTATCGTACACCTTCCCAGCATGCAATTTTCAATCAGAAAAAGAAAAATTGCTACGTTTATACTCGTTGAAAAGATCCCTTCAAATCAAAAAGGTTCTGTTGTTATTTTAATATATAATAGCAGCAAAGTAAACAACATGTCTTACCTTTACAATAAATAACACACCAAATAAGTCTACAATTCCTTTTTGGTGTGCTAGCATTTATCTATTCTAAGCAATAAGTAACCTCCCCATCGCTAGCAATGGGGAGGTTACATCCAAAAATAGAATATTTTTCAATTAATTTTTTATGATGCTCAACACTTGTTAATAACATTTTCGATAAATTTGAATCAGATCTTCCTTAGAAGGCTGTTTGGGATTCGTAGGGGTGCATCGGTCAAGCACTGCCTTTTCAGCCATTTGTTCCAGTGCATCCTCAAACTCCGTCTGTTCAATGCCAAGCCCTCTTATACCATCTTCGATTCCTAGGGATTTTTTCAGTTTGTCTACAGCCAACATGAAATTAACAGCTCCTTCACGGCTTGTTCTGGCTGGAAGCTGTAGCATTGTTGCTAGCTTTGCATATTTTTCGGCAGCATAACCGTTAGCACTCCCCGCTAAGTCGGCGTTGAATTCCATCACGGCATTGAGTAGGAGTGCATTAGAGCGCCCATGGGAAATGTGAAAAGCTCCTCCAAAGGCATGGGCGAGGCTGTGATTGATGCCAAGACCGGTATTTGTAAATGCCATTCCTGCCATGCAGGAAGCATTTTGAACACGATCTATTGCATAGAAGTTATTCATGTCTTTATAGAGGGTCTCAAGGTTTTCGAATATAAGTTTGATTGCTTTTTCTACGAGAGCGTCTGTAAAGTCAGTTGCTTTTGTGGAAACATAGGCCTCGATGGCATGAACCAAAACATCTATTCCTGTATCTACCACCACTCGTTGAGGAACATGCTGAATACAGGTAGAATCCAATATAGCGATATCTGGGGCTATAAATTCATCTACGATGCATACCTTTTCGCCTTCAGAGGTAATGACGGAAAAGTCAGTCACCTCTGAACCAGTTCCACTGGTAGAGGGAATGGCGATAAAAAGGGGCTTTTTAATTTCCACCCCCTCTATGTTTCCGAACTTCCAGGCAAAATAAAGGATGCCTTTGGCAGTGTCGATGGCGGAACCCCCGCCTATGGCAACCAGAACATCTGCACTGCTTTTTTTATAAAGCTTCAGCCCCTCTGCAATTACTTTAACATCTGGATCAGGCCGCACGCCTGAAAAAACCTCGGAACTTATTCCTGCCTCACTTAGATAATCTACTGTTTTTTGAAGATATCCCAATGTTTCCATGATAGAATCAGCAACAATAAATGCTCGGGATCCGGTAATCTGTTTTAAAAACTGCAGAGATTGATTGTTAAAATAAACTTTGGATTTTAATATAAACTTATCTTCTATGATAATTACCTCCCATTTATGTATAATTTTATTAAGTAGAATAATAATTTAAACAAATGATTATTTATCATATCATACAAAACAATTGTTTTATTGAAGATTCACCATATCGTTGTAGCACTATTGTATCCTATTGAAACCCGACATTGTACAAAATCTTTTTTCTTGAACAATCACTATAAAATGGAGTAAAGTTTTATCGTATACCTAGTATGTACCTGAAGGCTATCGCTTTACAATGAGGAATGGTTTGAAGTCTAATACTGTTGAAATTGGATTGCTGGTGGGAACTACTGGTACACATAAAGCAGTCTATTGATTCTATAGACTATTCTTGCTATAATAAGTTAAGTCTCAGGGAGCTACAAATTGGCTTTCTGGGTAATGGGTTGCATTTGGCATCCATGTCTATATGTTCCTTGTATCCTCCTATGGACAAAGAATAAATTTTAATATATAGGGTGGAGTTATTGATGAAAATGGAAGAAATCGTACAAAAAAAACTGCGTCTTGTTTTCAATGATGACAGTATTATATTCGATAAATCTCGTTTTGCAGGCGGCCTTACTAATTACAACTACATTATGAACATCAAGGGTAAGGAATATGTTATTCGTCAACCAGGGGGCATGACCAATCAGATGATTGACCGGAAAATTGAGAAGGTCAATAATAATATTGCCTCAGAGCTGGGTCTGAATTCCCAGTGTATTTATTTTGACGAGATCAGTGGGGTTAAGATCAGCGCATACATTAAAAACAGCAAAAACATTGCTCTCGCTGATCCACATTGTCCTGTCAACTTGAGGGCTGTTTCTAATTTAATGAAAAAAACCCACACCAGCCCAAAGCACTTTCCCAATTTCTTTGATTTTGAAACGGAATTAAATAAGTATGAAGAGATTGTTAAAGAGATGAATGGTGATTTTTTCTTTGACTATTTTACATTGAAAAATCAACTACTTGATTTTTTAGAAGAAAATATTAAGAATGTCATTTCTGTTCCTTGTCATAACGATACAGTGCCAGAAAATTTTATCCTAGATGACAGCGGCAGAACATATCTTATAGACTGGGAATATTCTGGAATGAACGATCCTAGCTGGGATGTGGCTGCATATATTCTAGAGTCTAGACTAACAGAAGAGTCCATTGGATACCTTGTTTTAGATTACTATGGACAATTACCGACGCCGGAAGAAGTGCTAAAAATTAAGTGTTATATGCTGGCACAGGATTTGCTTTGGACGGTATGGGCATTGATTAGACACTACAATGGCGACGATTTTCTTGACTACTGCTATATGAGATACGAACGCTTTCGAAGGAATATCAAGGCAATCACTATTTCATTAGATTATTCCATTGCCGATATGGTAAAGAATTAGATAGTTATAGCCGTCGCTTTTTCTTTGAGCAATGATTATTTGATGTTTCTTGTGATAGCTGTTCTAGCATGGCGGCTTATTCCCGATAAAATAATAATATTTACATGAATCAAAAAGACACTTTGAGAAATCAAGGTGTCTTTTTAATTTTGATGGATATTATGCAATAAAAATTCCATTTCAACTGTAAAGGCTGATGGGTTTAAAGTACAAGAGAGTATACAATGCCTTAACTGAAAATAAAATCGATACCATTTGTACAAAAAAGTGACGATAGTACAATAACATCAAAAAAATCAAAGGATATTCTACAGTAAAGTCATCGACTTTATGCCATAAAAAAAGCCATTATTCAGTTATGATAAATATAACATAGAAAAAGAAAGGAGTTTTGTTCATGAAGGAAGCAACATCGGTGGTTAATGCGTCTGCAGTTGCTGCTAAGAAGAAGTTGTCATCACAGTTCTTTAAAAAGGGAATCATTATTGGTTTATTATCAGGTCTTACTTATGGTATGTTTTCAGCATTCTTGACACTAGGTATGTCTAAGGGGGTTTGGGCTGACTGGTATGGGGATAACACAGGAGGTTTATCAACTTTTGTTATCGTATTTATTGTAGGGGCCCTTGGGAGTGCGGTAAATGATATTTGCAGTGCTGTATGGGCATTGTTGAACGTAGGTTTGAAAGGGAAACTTGGAGATTTCTTTAGAACCATTAACACTACCCCTGGTCGTATGATCATGCTGGCAGCTCTCTTAGGAGGTCCTATTGCCAATGTATCCTATGTTGTTGGTATTCAGCTGGCGGGTTCAATGGCGATTCCAATAACCGCCCTTTGTCCAGCAATTGGTGCTATTTTAGGTAGAGTTTTATATAAGCAAGAGTTAAATAAACGTATGACAGTAGGTATTATTATCTGTGTTGCTGCCAGCGTGATGATTGGAAGCGTAGGTATTGGTGGTGATGCAGCAGATAGTGTAGTATTGGGATTGATTATTGCTTTTGTGGCTGCCCTTGGTTGGGGATTTGAAGGTGTTATAGCTGGCTATGGTTCAGCTATGATTGATACTGAGATTGGTATTACCATACGTCAGGTAACATCAGGCCTTGCCAACTTACTAATCTTGCTTCCTATCCTAGGCATGGTAGAAGGGAATGCTATGCTTTCATTTAAGCTTGCTGGACAAGCTTTTACAAGTGGCCCTGCTATGATTTGGTTTGCTGTATCTGGTTTTGTAGCATTTATTTCTTTCATGTGGTGGTATAAGGCAAACAGTATGACTGGTGCAGCTCTAGGAATGGCTACCAATGGAACTTACTCCTTCTTTGGACCACTAAGCTGTTGGTTACTGCTTGGCGTAATTGGCGGTATGGAAGGTTGGGGTTTGAGTGTTATAGAATGGACTGCTGCAATCATGATGGCGGCAGGTATTTTGGTAATTGCAATGAATCCAATGGACTTATTCAATAAAAAGGAGGAGATATTGAATGAAGCCGCTTAATTATGCTATTTTAAAACATTTTACAAAAGTAAAGGAAGCTTGTACTGAGGATGTGATTGAGGCTTTAAAAGGAGAATACGGCAAATTCAAAGCCCTTAATAAAGATGATGTACTCAACGCTTTAATGACAGCCGAAGCCAATGGTCTTCTTGAAGAAGCAAAAGTTGAATTAGATCAAGCAGGTGCTTTGAAAATTTATTATCGAGCACATCAAGAAGGTAAAGATGCAATTAATAAATACATTAAAGATTAATCATTTGATGCTTCCTTGGATGCCATGGATTCAAAGAAGATAATAGATATTTATCAAGCAGAGGCAAAATCGTTGGAAGTAATACTAAACAATAAAGATTTGAAAGGATGGAAATGCGATGAGATATTACGGAGAAGAAGCATTAGGTCTTGTTGAAACAGTAGGGATGGTTCCTGCACTTGAGGCGGCAGACAAAATGCTAAAGGCTTCTAATGTTGAACTGGTATCTTATGAAAATATAGGTTCCACGCTTGTTACAATTATGGTAAAGGGCGATATTGCTGCCGTAAAGGCGGCTGTGGAAGCAGGAGCCGCGGCAGCAGCAGCGATAGGCAAATTAACAGCACAAAACGTTATGCCGCGACCTATTCAAGCTATTGGAGACATTGTTTCAATCTATGACATTGATAAATAAGTGTAAATAAGGAGGATGATTGCATATGGGCAGATACAATGCTTTAGGTTTAATAGAGACATTTGGTATCGTTTATGTTTTGGAGGCTGCGGATGCAATGTGTAAAGCTGCGGATGTTGAATTAATTGGTTTTGAAAACGTAGCCTCTGGTTATATTTCTGTGCTGGTTCGAGGAGATGTAGGTGCATGTAAAGCAGCTGTAGAAACCGGTGTAAAAGCGGTGGAAGATATGGGTTCTGAAGTTTATAGCTCAGTCGTTATTGCAAGTCCGCATCAAGATATTGAAAAAATTATTTCGCGCTATTCCCTTGAAACTTTGAATCCTTAATGGATCACAGGTGCAAATAGCTAAAACAAGAAATCATTGAAAAAGAATTGGAGGGAAGGATTTTGGATATTCGTGAATTTTCAAATAAGCTTGCAGAAGCTACTAAAAATATGTCTGTAGAAGAACGATCATCTTTGATGAAGGTTTTTGAAGGCATTTCCAAGGAAATGGCAAAGGAGGATACTACAGGTTACATACAGTCAGATGTGAAGGAGACTGGAATCCCAGATGGTATGACGGAACGTCTTAAGAGACTAAAGGAGACCTATTTAAAGTGGAAACCTAGTATCACCACATACCGTGCCCGGGCTATCACCAAGATTGCTAAGGAAAACCCTGGTATGCCTAAGACTTTACTAAGAGCGAAAAGTTTTCGCTACTGTTGTGAAACTGCACCCTTAGTCATTCAAGAAGACGAATTGATTGTGGGAGCGCCTTGTGGTGCACCTCGTGCTGGGGCTTTTTCTCCTGATATAGCTTGGAGATGGATGGAAAATGAAATTGATACTATTGGTACTCGTCCTCAAGATCCATTTTATATATCAGAAGAAGATAAGAAATATATGCGGGAAGAGCTTTTCCCTTTCTGGAAAGGTAAATCTGTTGATGAATATTGCGAAGACCAATACCGAGAGGCGGGTGTTTGGGAGATTTCAGGGGAATCCTTTGTTTCTGACTGTTCCTACCATGCACTAAATGGTGGTGGAGATTCCAACCCAGGTTATGATGTAATCTTAATGAAAAAAGGTATGTTGGACATTCAAAGGGAAGCACAAGAGCACTTAGACAAACTAAGCTACGAAAACCCTGAGGATATTGAAAAGATTTATTACTATAAAGCTGTTATTGAAACCACGGAAGGGGTTATGATCTATGCCAAACGTTTATCTGAGTATGCTACTGAACTAGCAGCAAAGGAGACGAATCCTAAGCGTAAGGCAGAACTACAAAAAATTGCTGAAATAAATAGCAGAGTTCCAGCCCATAAACCTAGCACCTTTTGGGAAGCCATTCAGGCTGTTTGGACTGTGGAATCCTTATTAGTCGTTGAAGAAAACCAAACCGGGATGTCAATTGGTCGTGTTGACCAATATATGTATCCATTCTACAAAGCAGATATAGAAAGTGGTCGTATGACGGAATATGAAGCATTTGAATTATCTGGTTGTATGCTAATCAAAATGTCAGAGATGATGTGGGTTACGAGTGAAGGTGGATCTAAATTCTTTGCAGGTTATCAACCATTTGTAAACATGTGCGTTGGTGGTGTTACCCGCGAAGGTCTTGATGCCACAAATGATTTGACCTACTTATTAATGGATGCAGTTCGTCATGTTAGAATCTATCAGCCATCCTTGGCAACACGTATTCATAGCAAGTCACCAAAGAAATATTTAAAGAAGATCGTTGAGGTTGTCCGCTCTGGTATGGGATTCCCAGCATGCCATTTTGACGATGTTCATATTAAGATGATGCTGGCAAAGGGAGTCTCTATAGAGGATGCCCGTGACTATTGCTTAATGGGTTGTGTTGAACCACAAAAGTCTGGTCGTTTATATCAGTGGACCTCTACAGCCTATACACAATGGCCTATTGCTATTGAACTAGCACTGAACAAAGGTATTCCATTATGGTATGGTAAGCAGGTTTGTCCTGATATGGGTGATCTAAATCATTTCAAAACTTACGAAGACTTTGAAAATGCTGTTAAGGAACAGATTAAATATATTACTAAGTTAAGCAGTATAGCTACCGTTATATCACAGCGTGTTCATAGAGAATTAGCACCAAAACCTCTGATGTCCATTATGTATGAAGGATGTATGGAAAAGGGTAAAGACGTTTCTGCCGGCGGTGCTATGTACAACTTTGGTCCAGGGGTTGTGTGGAGTGGTTTAGCAACCTATGTAGATTCTATGGCTGCTATTAAAAGATTAGTCTATGACGAAAAGAAATATACCCTGCACCAAATAAACGAAGCATTGAAAGCTGACTTTGCAGGCTATGAACAACTAAGAAATGATTGCCTACAGGCACCTAAGTATGGTAATGACGATGACTATGTAGATTTAATTGCTGCTGATTTAATTAATTTTACTGAAATGGAACACCGTAAGTACAAAACTTTATATTCTGTTATGTGCCATGGTACCTTATCGATCTCTAACAACACGCCTTTTGGTCAATTAACTGGTGCATCTGCAAACGGACGTAAAGCTTGGACACCATTATCTGATGGTATCAGTCCTACGCAAGGAGCAGATTTTAAAGGGCCTACCGCCATCATTAAATCCGTTTCTAAGATGGCTTGCGATAACATGAACTTAGGTATGGTGCATAATTTTAAGCTGATGGCAGGCCTATTGGATACACCAGAAGGTGAGCAAGGGATTATGACATTACTACGTACTGCTTGTATGTTGGGTCTTGGTGAAATGCAGTTCAATTATTTAGACAACAATACCTTAATAGAAGCACAGAAGCATCCAGAGCAGTATCGTGACTTAATCGTCCGTGTGGCGGGTTATAGTGCATTCTTTGTTGAACTTTGCAAGGATGTTCAAGACGAGATCATAAGTAGAACGATGTTAACACATTTCTAATGAAGTAAATTCGATGACATTTCATATTATCTGCTGTTGGATGCTCCTATGCTATAAGGCATATGGAGGACCAACTCAGGTAAATGATCTATTCTATAGATAACCAATTTAATACCTTAACAAAATACGACCTCCTGCGGTTTCAGAAATGAACAATGTTAACAATTCATTCCAGTGAAAAATCCTAAAATTTGCAAACTCGCTAACGCTCAAACATGCAAATTTCTTTACGGATTTTCCACTTCCATGAATTGAACATTGTAGTCATTTCCTGCAAATGCATCCAGTCTGCATTTTGTTAAGCTTTGTAGTTGGTTATCTATAGATAAGCAAGTTCAAACTTTAATTTTGATATACACGGTCTACGGTTTCGCCCTTGTTTATGATAATCTAAAAATACCCTAATAGAATAGTTGAAAATTCCCCTAGAGGAAATATAAAATAACCCTATGATACTTCATAGGGGGGCTAAGGGGATGATCAGTTTAGTGGAAAAACAAGAAATAATTCTATCACATTTCAGGGAGGGAAAGTCCCAGTGGGAGATTCATAGGAGAACTGGAATTGATAGAAAAACCATAAGAAAATATATTAGGGAGTATGAAAAGAAAAAAAGAGATTTACTCAACTCTCAGGAGGAAGATAAGGAACTAATAACAGATATTATCTCAGCACCAAAGTATGATAGCAGCAATAGGATTAGAAGAAAGCTAACAGATGAGATAATAGAGAGGATTCACTTTTTCCTCAAGGAAAATGAGATAAAGAAAGCTACAGGAAGGAGTAAACAACAGAAGAAAAAGATTGATATTTATGAAGCTCTAATTGAAGAAGGTTATGATATAAGCTATCCAACAGTATGTACCTACATCAGGGAGAATTGTAAGCAAACCAAAGAAGCCTACATAAGACAAGAGTATCATCTAGGGGAAATATGTGAATTTGATTGGGGTTATGTGAATCTTATCATAGATGGCAAGCCTAAGACTCTGCAAATGGCAGCCTTCACCAGTGCTAAAGGCAACTATCGTTATGCTAGGTTGTATCATAACCAAAGGATGGAGCACTTTCTAGATGTCCATGTGAAGTTTTTTAACCAAATTGAAGGGGTTTATCAAACAGTAGTTTATGACAATATGAAGGTAGCTGTAAAAAGGTTTGTCAGTAAAACAGAAAAGGAACCTACAGAAGATCTTTTGAAGTTATCCTTGTATTACGGGTTTAGATATAGATTTTGCAATACCTGTAGCGGCAATGAAAAAGGTCATGTGGAAAGAAGTATCGAGTACATAAGGAGAAAGGTTTTTGGCAAAAGAGATACCTTTAAAAACCTTGATGAAGCCAATGAATATCTTCAAGAAGTATTAGTTAAACTGAATAACCGCATAACAGAGTACAACGATGGTAAAAGTCCTAGAGATGTCCTTGAGGAAGAGAAACCATATCTTCTTGAATTAATGCCTAGTTATGATACCGCTAGAACGGCAGAGCTTAGAGTCAATAAATATTCTGTCATAAGCATTGATGAAAACAAATACTCTGTTCCCGATGATCTAGTAGGTAAGTTCGTCTTTGTAAAAATATATCCAGAAACAATCTTTGTCTACCATCAAAATAAGCTCATAGCTCAGCATAACAGAAACTATGGTGTTCACACTTGGAATATTAAGATAGAGCATTACATAAAAACCATAAAAAAGAAGCCTGGGTCACTTCATTCCAGCACAGCCATGCGACAAATGAACCCCACGCTTCAAACCATATACAATAAATATTATACCGAAAATCCTAAGGATTTCATAGACCTTCTTGAATTAATTGGTCAAAAAGGATTAGAAAAAGTTGAGAATATCATTAAAGATTTGGAAAAGCTCAGTCCCATAGGAGTTAATACAGAGAAGATAAAAATGCTTTGTAACAGAAATGAAGACGAAGGAAAAGTCATTAATCGCGAAAGGACTACTCAAATAGAAGAACAATCTAAATTAATATTAAGCCATTATGGTAATCTTCTTAAAGGTTCCTGTGTAGCCTTTAAGAAGGAGGCGAAAATCATATGAACCATAAAGACATCTATGAAAAAATAGCATTGTTTTCTAAAGAACTTAAGCTGCCATATATTCTAAGGCATTTTAAAGAAGAACTTACCGAAGCCAATAAAGACTCTAAAACCTATGACACTTTCCTTTACGATCTTTTAGAAAAAGAATATGACCTTAGAAAAGACAATGGGAGGAAGAGCAGGATTAGAAGTGCAAGATTTCCATATAAAAAATACCTTGAAGATTTAATCATAGAAGATTTGCCAGAAGATGCAAGAAATAAAGTGAAGGTGTTTTCAACCCTTGAATTTATTGAAACGGGTCAAAATATTATCCTTGCAGGTAACCCAGGCACGGGGAAGACCCATATGGCTATTGGTTTGGGCATAAAAGCCTGTAATGTAGGCTATAAAGTCCTATTCACTACCATTCCCCTATTGGTGAATGAATTAAAGGAAAGTAGGTCAGAAAAAAACCTTCGTGCCTTTGAAAAAAGGTTTGAAAAGTATGATTTAATCATAGCCGATGAATTAGGATATATCTCCTTTGATAAGGAGGCTTCCGAGCTACTTTTCACATACTTATCTTTGAGAGCGGGTAGAAAATCAACCATTATCACAACCAATCTTTCCTTTGAAAGGTGGGATGAAATATTTAAAGATCCAGTTATGACAGCAGCTATGATAGATAGATTAACCCATAAATCTTATATAGTAAATATGAATGGTAATTCTTACAGATTAAAAGAAACCAAACGATGGCTTGAGGAACAATAATTTTTTTACTCCCCTAGGGGAAATTTCAATTAGTATATAGAGGAATTTTGGATTGACAAATACAGCCCTAAAACCGTGGGTTGCAAATGTAGCCCTTAGTATATCAAAATTAAGTCCTGATGTTATCTATAAGATAGCTAAAGGAATCAAACGGGAGATGATAGGATATGAGCAATAATAAGGCGGCTATAACTGAAGGAAAAGGATTTATATTTAATATACAAAAATACAATATGTATGATGGCCCAGGAATAAGAACCATGGTGTTCTTTAAAGGATGCCCATTACGCTGTAAATGGTGTTCTAACCCTGAAGGGGTGGAAGGAAAATATCAAGTGATGTTTAAAGGCAGTTCATGTATTAATTGTGGCGCTTGTGTCTCGGTTTGTCCTGTTGGAATTCATAGCATGACTAGGGAAGAAAAACATGTAATCAATCGAAGTATTGATTGTGTAGGATGTCATATATGCGAAAAGGCTTGCACGCAAGCTGCATTATCGATTGTGGGAGAAGCAAAAACCGTTGACGAACTTTTAGAGATTATAGAAGAAGATGAAGCCTTTTATGATATCTCAGGTGGTGGTGTCACTTTAGGCGGTGGCGAGGTAATGATGCAGCCAGAATTTGCTGCAAGTCTGCTGATGGCTTGCAAGCGGGAAGGAATAAATACAGCCATTGAGACCTGTGGTTATACAAAGCTTGAGTCCATGCTGCAGGTTGCTGAGTTCACTGATTTATTCCTTTATGATCTAAAGCACATTGACTCCGAAAGACATTACCAGCTAACAGGAGTACGCAATGAAAAAATCCTGGAAAACCTAAAGGAACTGTTGCATCGTGGTTATAACGTGAAAATAAGAATGCCCCTTTTAAAAGGTATAAATGATAGCCAAGATGAGATGAAAAAAGTTATAGATTTTCTAACGCTCTATCGCGATTATAAAAATTTTAAGGGTATAGATCTACTTCCTTATCATAAACTGGGCGTCAATAAGTACAAGCAGTTGGGTATGGAGTATCAAATGGAAGGAGAATTTCAATTAAGCAATGATACGTTAGCAATCATTGAGGGTTGGATGAGGGAATATGATTTTCCCGTTTCAGTGATAAGGCATTAATAAATCAGTGGCCATATAGAAAATAAATCGAGAGGTAATTTTTGTGAGAGCCTTATTATAAGGTAAGTGTTCCTAAGGGAATAGGTATTGGAGCATTGAAAGAATACTTGTTTTTAGGACAAGGAAAGTAAAGTAAAGGGGAATGAATATGAAGTTTATCACCGAAGAAGATTTGCGGGACTTATTTAGAAAAGAACCTTTTACTACTTATGCAATAAAAGCCGGAGAAAGGCTTACACCAGGAGGACGTCAGTTTTTATTAGATCGTGGGATCAATATGGTTGAGGATGATCCTAGTATGAAAAAAGGCACAGAAGATATAAAGGAACCATCTAAAGAAATAGAAACAAAAGACCATTGGAAAAAGAAGATGTTTTACTGGAAGATGAAATCAATGGAAGCACTATTTCTTATGACTGCAGAGGAACTTTTAAGTAGGGATATTCTTTTAGCCCAAAGTGTCATCCATTTAGGCAAACAGTTTTCAAACATTAAAAATGGTTTACAAACGAATGCCATTGAAACATTTGGTTGTAAGGAATGTATAGGGATAAAATCAGATAATTTTTTTGATGACTTAGATGACTGCTTTGAAATCACAGAATTTCACATACAACTAGAAAAAGGTAGAGCTATCATTCTTTTACACAGGCTGCGGTGTGCCCTTAGAGAGCTAGAAGCCTTCCTTTTAGAGGCATTTGAGAACAATGATAGTGAAAATGAATTTTATAAAGAGATGATCGGGAAGGTTCATCAGAGTATTAATGCCTTATCCCAAATGATCTGTTCTATTTTTGGAGGTAAAAGATGTCAGAGAGAGCGCTAAATTATGAATATTGTGATCAGCTTGTCCGAGACTTTGAAGATGTAGTGGAACAGCCCATTATAAGTAAGTCTTCGGTTTACTACACCGGTGTAGATTTAGGTACGGCATGTGTTGTTTTAGCAGTTTTGGATGAAAACTACAAACCAGTTGCAGGTGCTTACCGATATGCTGATGTAGTTCGGGATGGTATGGTGATAGATTATATTGGTGCAATAAAAATTGTTAAAGAGTTAAAGCAGCAGATTGAAGCAAAATTAGGCATAGAACTCATTTATGGCGCTGCTGCAATACCGCCAGGGACAGATACTTTGGATTCAGGGGCAGTGAAAAATGTGGTTCAGGCTGCCGGCTTTGAACTCACCAATGTCCTTGATGAACCTACGGCAGCCAATAAGGTTCTAAAGATTCAAAATGGTGCGGTGGTGGATATAGGTGGCGGAACAACAGGAATTTCAATACTAAAAAATGGTGAAGTTGTTTATATCGCTGATGAGCCAACAGGCGGTACCCATTTCTCCCTGGTTGTTTCTGGTGCCTATGGCATGTCATTTCAAGAGGCAGAACTGTACAAGAGAGAGGCTAGAAATCATAAAGAGCTGTTACCTGTATTAAAGCCAGTGGTTGAAAAAATAGCCTCTATCATCAATCAACATATTAAGGATCATGACGTGGAGGAAATATTGTTGGTTGGGGGAACTTGTTGTCTGGCAGGTATTGAAGATATCATAACAAAAAAGACAGGCATTTTTACCCATAAGCCTCAAAATCCTATGTTTGTAACTCCTTTAGGCATAGCACTTAGCTGCACACAGGAAAGTATAGATTAGGAGATGTTTGGTCATGGAATTTAGAGTGATTAAATCTCCATCAAAAGGCACCGTTGATATTCTTATGAAGCGGCTGGGGACAGGTGTTAGTAATGATTGGAGTTGTGTGGATGCAATTGGTTTGGTACAGGGTAGAATGATCGATATGATTTGTGCAGCAGATATTGCTGAGAAGGCTGTTGGTGTAACAGTGTCAGATATTAAAGGGAGTTGTCCGCAAAATATGATTATGATAGCAATCTTTGGTGATACGGCTTCTGTTGAGGCAGCGATTTTAGAGATGAAATGCCATCTAGAAAAGGAGAAAGCTATATGTTAGCTGCAAGATTAATTGATAATATATGGGCAACTAGGAAGGCAGATTCGCTGAAAGGATTAAAATTTATGCTGGCAGAAATCATTGGCGGCAGTGATAACGGTCAGCGGCTCATTGTTATAGACAACATTGGTGCCGGCATTGGAGATCGAGTGATTATTTCCACCGGCTCAGCAGCCCGAAAAATACTAGATAATGATAATATTCCCATTGATGCAGCTGTTGTGGGAATTATTGATGAAGATTGCAATTTTGGATAAATTCAGGAGGTACAAGAATGAATCTTCTTGATATGGTAAAAGAAGCCGGTATTGTTGGTGCAGGGGGAGCAGGGTTTCCTACCCATGTAAAACTTCAAGCAAAGGCTGAATATATCCTTCTTAATGGCGCTGAATGTGAACCGTTATTGAGGGTGGACCAACAGCTGATGGCGTTGTTTCCAGATGAAATTATAAAAGGGTTTGAAGCAGCAGGAAAGTTTGTTGGTGCAAGCAAAGCCCTTATAGGCATAAAAGGAAAGCATAAAAAAGTAGTTGCTATACTGAGGGAGCGGGTTGAGGCACTTCAGGTAGGAGATTTTGTTGAAGTGAGAGAACTACCGGATATCTATCCTGCAGGTGATGAACAGGTACTGGTTTATGAACTGACAGGCAGGGTTGTTCCAGAAGCAGGTATCCCAATTCAAGTTGGATGTGTCGTGATGAACTCAGAAACTGCATTAAATGTATACTATGCGTCTATTCAACAGCCAGTTATACAAACATATATTACAGTTGCAGGGGATGTTCCTAAGCCTTTCACTATAAAGGTTCCTGTAGGTACACCTATTATAGATATCTTAAAGTTAAGTGGCATTGAAGACTTTGATAACTGTGCAGTGATTGATGGTGGTCCTATGATGGGTCCTATGATGAGTAGCTTAGATGGTTATGTTACTAAGAAAAGTAAGGGATTTGTAATTTTAAAAAAGGATCATTACTTAGTAAGAAAAAAATCTGTTAGCATAGAACTGGCGAAAAGAGTGAACAGGTCAGCTTGTGAGCAGTGTCGTATGTGCACAGATATGTGTCCACGTTATCTTCTAGGACATGAAATGCAGCCTCACAAAATGATGCGTGCTTTAAATTATGCACTGACGGATGTTGAAGGGCAAAAGATTGCACAGCTCTGTTGTCAATGCAATTTATGTGAACTCTTCTCATGCCCAGCAGGACTCTATCCTAAATTTGCAAATATCCACTTCAAAGGTAAATTAGCAGAGGAAAATATAAGATATACACCAAAAAAGTCAGACTTTATAGCTCGCAAAAGTCGGGAGTACAGATTGCTTCCAAGTAAACGACTTATAGCTAGATTAGGTTTATCTCCTTTTGATAAGCCAGCGCCTATGACAGAAGCTGAAGTAAAACCGGAAGTAGTATATATCTCAACAAGGCAGCATGTAGGGGCACCTGCGGTTCCAATTGTTTCCGTTGGGGACTATGTTGAGGCAGGTCAAAAAATAGGTAAAATTCCTGAAGGAAGCTTAGGTGCTACGATACATGCAAGTATCTCAGGAAATATCGTTGAAATTGAAAAAGATTTTATTGCAATAAGGAGGGACGAATATGCCAAAAGCAATAGGAATGGTTGAATTTACTAGTGTTGCCCGGGGAATATATGCAGCAGACCAAATGGTGAAGGCTGCTGATGTAGAAATCGTTACAGCTGGTTCTACCTGTCCGGGCAAATATATTGCAATTGTTCACGGTGATGTAGCATCGGTTTATGATTCAGTGCGTACTGGGGAAAGGGCGGCAGAAGAATATTTGGTTGATTCGATCGTTATACCCAATGTAAATCCTCAGGTATTTCCAGCAATTACTGGTACAACTATGCCAGATCGTATTCAGGCTTTAGGCATTATCGAGTCCTTCGCCCAAGCGACGATGATTATTGCTGCTGATGCAGTACTTAAGGCAGCAGAATTACAGCCATTAGAGTTACGTTTGGGGAATGGATTGGGAGGTAAATCATTCTTTATTTTTACTGGTGATGTGGCTGCAGTTCAAGCCGGTGTTGAAGCAGGGAAAGCTGCTGTAAAGGATAATGGTCTCTTAGTAAATGTAGAGGTTATACCTTCTCCCTCGGATGTATTGGTGGCATCTTTACTTTAAAATATATAAGAATTTTTGTATATAAAAAGGTGTCTTAAAGACAGGAGGAAAGGATGTGAAAGTGTGAAAAAGTTGATTTGCGCAAAGGATGTTGAAGTTGCTGAAGGTCAAGGAAAAAAAGTCATTTATATTGACAGCAATACAATTATTACACCCTCAGCAAAAGATGTAGCGCAAGCTTGCGGTATAGCGTTTTCTACAGAAACACCTACTTGTGAAGAAAAAGCAACTGAAGCCAAAGTATCTGAAGCGGTAAAGGCCTGCGAAGATGGATTAGACAGTGAAATGATTTACAAGTTATTGAAGGCTATGATGGATCAAGGACTTTTAAACGGAATACTTGACTCAATTGTTAACCCTAAGTATGTAGCTGAAAGTGCTTTTAATGGTTTAAAGGTAATACGGGGTAATTCGGTAAAGTTCGATGTTTTTGATACTGGAGATCCTGATGCAAAGGTGTCCTATCAAGAATTAATTAGTAAGGATGAGTCTTCCATGTGTGCCGGATTCTTAGCGATTGATGATTCCAAATTTGACAGGGAACTAACCTATCAAGAAATTAATTATGTCATTGAAGGTGCCTTAACAGTTACGATCGATGGTAAGACTTTAACGGCATATCCTGGTGACGTTGTCTATATTCCATCAGGTTCAAAAGTTACTTGGGCTTCTTCTGGTAAAGCTAAGGTATTCTATGTTACCTATCCAGCCAACTGAGATGATCTTTTATAAGTTAGAGTTAGGGAGGGCTAAGCAATGCAGGCACTTGGGTTAATTGAAACAAAAGGACTTATCGCAGCTACAGAGAGTGCAGATGCCATGCTAAAGGCAGCAGATGTAAATCTCTTAGAAAAGACCTATGTTGGAGGCGGTCTTGTTTCCATAGCTATAACGGGTGATGTTGGGGCGGTGAAGGCAGCTGTAGAGGCTGGTGGAGCAGCAGTCAAAAAGATTGATGAAGGATTACTGATTTCACAACATATCATTCCCCGCCCACATGAGGAACTAAACAGCATCATTGCAACAACAAAAACTGAACCAGAAGAAGAACCACCAATTGATGAAATTGTAACAATAAAGACGGAGCCAGAAGTAGTAATCATTGAAAATGCGGTAGAGGAATTAAAGGAAGATTCAAAGATGAATATAGCTCAAGAAGAAATAAATCAAGAAAAAACAAGTGCTTTGACACAGTCGAACTTCAGTGAGTTGCATCATAAGGAAGCTGTAGACAAGATGGTACTTGAATCTGGTATAGAAGAAACGATAGAAGCACTTGGAAAGTTTAAGGTGATAAAACTTCGAAACCTAGCCCGTGAATATAAAGACTTTGGCATAGTGGGAAGGAAAATCTCCAGGGCAGATAAGAATTTGCTGATGGCAGAGTTTAGAAAATATTACGAGAATCATTAATGAGAGGAAAAACCTAAAAATATGATTTAAAACACTAGAAAAAAGAAGGAGAGGTTATGATTGGAAAGCATTGATCGTGATTTACGTTCAGTACAAGAAGCAAGAGATATTGCACGACTGGGAAAAATTGCTGCAAATCAGCTTGCTGACTATACTGAAGAGCAAATCGATAAGATTCTATACAACATGGTTAGCGTAGCGAAAGAAAACGCAGTTTTCCTGGCTAAAATGGCTGTAGAAGAAACTGGATTTGGTAAAGTTGAAGATAAGGCCTATAAAAATCATATGGCTTCTGTGATGCTCTATGATGCAATTAAAGACATGAAGACGATTGGCGTTATTAGAGAGGATGTAAGCCAACAGGTAATTGATATTGCTGAGCCTATGGGTCTATTAATGGGTATTGTGCCATCAACCAACCCAACATCCACTGCTATCTTTAAAGCAATTATAGCAATTAAATCACGTAATGGCATTGTTTTTTCACCACATCCTGCAGCACTAAAATGTACGCTTAAAGCTGTAAGCCTAATGCAGGATGCGGCAGTAGCAGCAGGGGCTCCTGCAAATATTATAAGCAGTATTTCCACACCAACGATGGAAGCTACAAATGAGCTAATGAAGCATAAGGATATTGCTATGATTATTGCAACTGGAGGTCCAGGAATGGTGAAGGCATCCTATAGTGCAGGTAAGCCTGCATTAGGTGTTGGTGCTGGTAACTCACCGGCTTATATTGAGAGAACTGCAAATATTCAAAAAGCGGTTAGCAATATTATTGCAAGTAAGACCTTTGATCATGGTACAATTTGTGCATCTGAGCAGTCCATCATTGTGGAAGAATGTAACCGTGAAGCGGTGATAGCTGAGCTTAAGAAGCAGGGTGGATACTTTATGACAGCAGAAGAAACGAAAAAAGTTTGCAAGCTGTTATTTAAGACAGGACACACCATGAATGCCAAATTTGTAGGTAGGACCCCGCAGGTGATTGCAGAAGCAGCTGGAATTTCTATTCCAGAAGGAACAAAGATTCTAATAGGAGAGCAGCAGGGGGTTGGTGAAGAGTATCCATTATCCTATGAAAAACTAACAACAGTCATCGCCTTTTATACAGTGAAGGATTGGCATGAGGCATGTGAACTTAGTATACAACTACTTCAAAATGGAATAGGACACACCATGAGCCTTCATACGGAAGATAGAGATATGGTAATGAAGTTTGCTAAAAAGCCAGCAGCACGTATTTTAGTGAATACAGGCAGTGCCCAAGGAGGAACTGGTGCAAGCACTGGTCTTATACCTTCCTTTACATTAGGTTGTGGTACATGGGGAGGAAGCTCAGTTTCTGAGAATGTTACACCAATGCATTTGATTAATATTAAAAGAATTGCATATGGTTTAAAGGATTGTAGCACTTTGGCTTCTGCTGATACGTCTTTTAGCTATCCTGAACTAAACAGCCATGCAGTGAAGGCTGAAACAGGATGCTGTGGAAATACACCTTCTTTCAATGGATTGAAAATAGATTGCACTGATCATGAAAAGCTTTTAAGTTTAGTCAATGAAATCCTACAAGCTTTGAAGGGAGCCAAATAACAATGGACAATCAGGAAGCTATCCTAAAGCTTTTACTAGAGACCCTTAAAGCTAATACGTCTTCAACAGAAAAAAAAGAAGAAACCTATGAAATTCCAGTAGGGGTTTCCAATCGCCATATTCACCTGTCACAGGTAGATATGAATTGCTTATTTGGAGAAGGTTATCAGATGACCAAAATGAAAGATTTGTCACAGCCTGGTCAGTATGCTTGTAAGGAAACCGTAACAATCTGTGGACCAAAGGGTGCCATTGAAAAGGTTAGAGTTCTTGGTCCAGTGCGCGGTCACACGCAGGTGGAAGTTTTAGTAGGAGATTGTTTTAAACTGGGGGTAGTCTCAGAAATCAGGTTATCAGGGGATTTACATGGAACACCAGGAATAACACTCGTCGGCCCAAAGGGTTCCGTTCAAATTGCGGAAGGTCTGGTTGTAGCACAACGACACATTCATATGAACAGTGAAGATGCTAAGCGTTTAGGGGTGCAGGATGGACAGATCGTTTCAATTGAGGTAGATGGAGCAAGAGGTGGTATTTATAGTAATGTTGCTATTAGAGCAAATGATGGTTCTGCTTTAGAGTTTCATGTGGACACAGAAGAAGCAAATGCTATGCATATTAACGCATTATCAAAAATTAGAATAATAAAATAAAAAATTTAGGAGGAATAAAAAATGAAATATGATGCATTAGGAATGATAGAAACGAAGGGTTTAGTAGGCGCTGTTGAAGCTGCGGACGCAATGGTGAAGGCAGCAAATGTTTATCTAATTGGTAAAGAACATATTGGCGGTGGTTTAGTAACAGTGATGGTAAGAGGTGATGTTGGTGCTGTAAAGGCGGCAACAGACGCTGGAGCTGCAGCTGCACAAAGAGTTGGAGAATTAATTTCAGTGCATGTTATTCCACGTCCACACGTTGAAGTTGAAGGGATTCTTCCAGCAGGAAAGATAGAAAAGGAAACTGTAAAATAGAAAGTCAAAAATCATTTAAACTGAAGGGTAGCGATTAAACGCTATCCTTCAGTTGTTTTGTTTAAGTTTAAGAACATGTCTACAAATAATGAGTAGAAATTTATAAATACGAATTAGATTCATAAATACATACTAAAAATGTAAAACCAACCTTTTTATTACTAAAATTACATTTATTTCAAATTTGTTATTGACATTGAAAATCAATCGTGATACTATTGTAAACGAAAATAAAAGTCATTATCATTATATTTTGGTATATGTTTTTAAAAATCATACACAATGTCATTTAAATGATAAATTCATTACCAACACAATAGCAGCAAGGAGAGATTATCATAGCAAAATGATAACATTAGACATATTTGAAAAAAGGCAGAAAAAGCCTATATAATTAATATGGATTTTGCTGTAATAATAGCATGCTATTTTTTTGATAAATAATCCAATAAAATGAAATATTGACAAAATTTACAAAATATGATAAAAATATAGTGAAAAATGCTAAAAAATCATGTATATATGCTTAGCAAAATTTAATTAAATGTATAGGGTGCTCTTTAAATAGAGTTAAAAGGGAAAGTGGTGCAAAACCACTACAGCCCCCGCTACTGTAATTGGGAATGAAATCCGAGGAACCATTAGGAAACTAAGAAGGTCGGAAAGTAAGATGATCCATGAGTCAGGAAACCTGCCTTATACTATGACAAAACAAAACCTTCGGAGGGGAGGGATTGGAACTATTTTAATAGCGATAGCTATGTTTTAAAAAAAGTCCAACCCATCTAGGTTGGACTTTTTTAGTTTTAACATGAAGTCCTTGGTCTAGAAAAATCATAAAAGCATAAGAAAATAAAAAGAAGGGTGAGGGTTTGAAGTGAAAAAAAATATAATGATTTTAATTGCAGTTGTATTATGTATTAGTTTGGTGGGGTGTAATAGAGAGGTTTCTAGTAGTGAAACAAATTCAAATGAATTGAATGAATTGATTATGGCATCTCCTCAGGATAATTATGATATTAATCCCCACTTGTATGCTGGGACGATGTCTATTCAAGGCATGGTTTTTGAGGCATTAGTGGAAAACACAGAAGACGGTATCAAGCCCCTTCTAGCTGAATCATGGGATGTTTCAGAAGATGGAAAAACATACACATTTTATTTAAGAGAAAATGTAACCTTTCATGACGGAGAAGTTTTCAATGCAGAAGTGGCAAAATTAAATATTGATGCAGTTTTAAGAAACAAAGAAATGCACACATGGAGTAAAATTTTTGAAATCATTACTGGCTGTGATGTAATTAATGAGTATACATTACAAGTAACATTGGCGGAATCATATTACCCCTTCTTAACTGAAATGGGTCTAACACGACCATTTCGATTTATTTCCCCTAAATGTTTTATAGATGGGGAAACAATGAATGGTGTAAATGGCTATGCGGGAACAGGAGCTTATGTATTAGTAGAAGATGTAGCGGATCAGTATGCAGTATTTGAAGCATATGAAAACTACTGGGGAGGAGAACCGAAAATTAAAAAAGTAACCAGAAAAGTTCTTCCTATAGGACAGACTACCATATTAGCGCTTCAAAAAGGAGATATAAATTTTTTGTTTACGGAACTGGGGGGAGATGCATTAGACGCAGAAGCACTTATGGCCCTGAATAATGATGATAGATACCAAATTGTACGAAGTGATCCAATGTATACAAAACAATTATTTGCCTGCACAGGCAATACAGATAGTCCAATTTCTGAAAAATTAGTACGCCAAGCTGTTTGGTACGGTATTGATAGAGAAACCATTGCCAGTGTAATTGCAAACAATTTAGAAACACCTGCCTATACAATGTTTAGCAAAAATATACCCTATGCTAATATTGCTTTAGAAAAAAGAGGCTATAGCATAGAAAAATCTATTGAATTGTTGGAACAAGCCGGTTGGAAATTGGAAGACGGTCAAGCATATCGAACAAAAAATGGAAAGCCATTAGAAATCAATGTGTATTATGCTAGCAGCAAAGCAAGTCAAAAAGCTGTGTGTGAATTGATGCAAAGCACTTTAGCAGAGGCTGGTATTAAATTAAATCTAGTTGGTGAAGAAGCACTTTCTATAAGAGAACGCAGGCTATCTGAAAATTATGAATTGTTGATGGATTCCACTTTTGGTAAGCCTTATGATCCACAAAGTACGCTGATGTCTAAAGGCTATTTACTCGCTGCCAAAGGCATCCCTGGAATTGAAGAAGTATATGCAAAAATCGATGCAATTGTTGTTACAACAGATGAAACAGAGCGTCAAGAATTATATGCAGAAGTTCTTACCAAATTCCATGATGAAGCTTGCTTTATTCCTCTGACATATAGTACCGTTACCATCGTTGCCCCTGCAAACCTACAAAACATCACATTTAGGCAAACCCAGTATGAAATTCCATTGGAAAAGATGTATTTCCAGTAATCAGCAGCACAAAAAATGGGGGAAGGAGATATATCAATATCATGCTTAACTATGCTTTAAAACGGATTTTAGCTATTGTTCCACTCTTGTTGATTGTCTCATTTTTAGCCTTTGTCTTTATTAATTTATCCCCTTATGATCCTGCAGAGGTAGCATTAAGGGCATTAAATGTACCAGAAATTAGTGATGAATTACTGGAGAAGACTCGGGAAGAACTGGGGCTGAATGAACCTTTTGTTATAAGATATGTTCATTGGCTCAAAGATATGCTGCGGCTAGATTTAGGTGCTTCTTATGTTAGTAAGCAACCGGTAAGCGCATTGATTGGCCCTGCTTTTTTGAATACACTAAAACTCACAGTCGTTACAGCCATCTACATCATTATTTTATCCTTATTACTGGGTATCTTTTGTGCTATCAATGAAGGAAAATTAGCGGACAGAGTTACAAGAGGCATAATGTTTTTTCTGACCGCTATGCCTAGTTACTGGATAGCAACTTTAGCTATTTGGTTTTTTGCAGTGAAATTAGATTTATTCCCAACCAGTGGGATGGGATCTTCAGCACACTATGTACTTCCAGTAACAATGCTATCCTTAAACTATATTGGTTTTTACTTCCGGTTGATTCGAAATTCCATGATACAAAATACCAATGAAAATTATGTGGTTTATGCAAAAGCTTGTGGCTTAAAAGATAAGGTTGTAAACAAACATATTTTAAAAAACTCTCTGCAAACGACAGTAGCTGTTTTTGGCATGGCTATACCAGGACTGGTTGCCGGCACCGTAGTGATCGAAAATGTCTTTGCTTGGCCGGGGATTGGGAGGTTATGTGTAACTTCCATTTTAAATAGAGATCTTCCAGTAATTCAAGGATATATTATTGTTGTGGCTTTGGCTTTTGTATTTTTTAATCTACTGGCGGATCTGCTGAGTAGTTGGTTAAATCCTAAAATACAGAAAGGATAAGGAGTATTATGTTATTTTGGAATAAATTTAGAAAAGATAAGCTTGCTACAGTATGTATGATGATAATTTTAATGATCATCACCATGGGCATTTTAGCACCACTTTTAGCACCAAATGACCCAATCAAGATTAATTCTTCTTATAGGCTGCAAGGTGCTTCCTGGCAATTTCCCTTTGGAACAGATCATTTAGGGAGATGTATTCTTTCCCGATTGATTTATGGTATCCGCCCCAGTGTAATTTGGGTGATAGCTGCAATGTTGGCGACGGTAGGAATCGGCATTGTTTTGGGATTAATTTCCGGATATTGCAGGGGAAAAGTGGATGAGGTGATTATGCGGATTTGTGACATCATGTTGTCCTTTCCCAGCGAAGTAATCATCCTTGCTATTCTCGGTGTATTTGGTGTTGGTCTTAGGAATATCCTGATAGCCTCTATCGTAACAAAATGGGCATGGTATACCAGAGTTATTCGGTCTGCAGTTTTGCAATTTACCGAGCAAAATTATGTTTACTTTGCTAAAACCTCTGGGGCCAGTACATTCCATATTTTACGCAGGCATATACTACCCCTTACATTATCGGAAATTATAGTTATAGCAAGTAATAACATTTCATCATCCATTTTAATGATTGCTGGTTTGTCTTTTTTGGGTTTTGGTGTACAGGCACCATCACCAGAATGGGGTATGATGCTTAATGAAGCCCAAAATGTTATGCTCAGCCATCCAGAACAGATGTTGGCTCCAGGATTAGGGATTGTGACGATCTCTGTTGCATTTTCATTCATGGGTGATAGTTTAAGAGATGCATTTGATCCACAACATCAAAGTATAGCGCTAAAAAAACCTAAAAGGAAGTGGCACTATGGTTTTGCTAGAAGTAAAAAACTTAAAAGTATGGGACACTCGCAATAATGAAGTCATCATAAAGAACAATTCTTTTTCCGTAAAAGAAAATCGATGCCTTGCCATTGTAGGTGAAAGCGGAAGCGGGAAGTCTATGACATGTAAATCCATCATGAGATTGAATAAACCATGGATTGAGGCTTCTGGGAATGTCCTTTTCAAAGGGAAAGATATTTTTAATTTACCAAATACAAAAATGCGCAAGCTATGTGGAAAAAATATTGCTATGATTATGCAAAATGGTATGAGTGCTTTTGATCCCTCTTCTACTATTGGTGTACATCTAAGAGAAACCCTTTGGGAGCATTATGGCTGGGATAAAAAACATGCCGATGAAGCTATGGTACAGTCTATGGAAAGCATTATGTTAAAAAACCCTAAAGAAATTTTGAAAAAATATCCTCATCAGCTTTCTGGCGGTATGCTGCAAAGAATTATGATTGCCCTGACCCTTGTATTAGAACCGGATGTAATTATTGCAGATGAGCCTACTACTGCGTTGGACACAATTACTCAATTTGAAGTAATCCATCAGTTTGTTTCTTTGCGTAAAAGAACCAAGAGCAGTATGATTTTTATTTCCCATGACTTAGGTGTTGTAAAAAAAATCGCTGATGACGTTATTGTGATGCAGGATGGTTGTATCGTAGAATCGGGTACTCTAAGTGAAATATTTAAAAATCCAAAAAACAACTATACAAGATACTTGATTAGCACGAGGGAAGAGCTGGGAAATAAATATAAAAAAATGCTAGGAGGCGGTATCGGGTGTTAGAAGTAAAGCAGGTTTATAAGACCTACCGAAAGAGCGGCTTTTTTTCTCGTAAACGCCAACAAATTTTGAGTGATGTTACTATAGAAATGCGTAAAGGCGAGTGTTTGGGTATTGTTGGCGAAAGTGGAAGTGGAAAATCCACTTTAGGCAGAATCATTCTTGGCATCGAAAAACCAGATGGTGGAGAAGTTCTTTATTTTGGTAAAAAAGTAAATGATAGAAAGGTTCGATTGGGACATATCAGTGCAGTGTTTCAAGATTACACTTCCTCATTTAACCCACATTTTACCGTATATGAGGTGATATGCGAGCCTATCATGCTTCAAGCTAAGAATAGAAGAGAAGATATGGAGGTAAAGGTTGTAGACCTTCTTTATCGTGTAGGTCTTGACGAAAGCTACTTAAAGAAATATTCCCATGAACTTTCTGGTGGAGAAGCACAACGTGTATGTATTGCTAGAGCGATTTCAACAAATCCAGATTTTTTGTTGCTGGATGAGGCAGTAAGTTCATTAGATGTATCTGTGCAAACACAAATATTGAAATTGCTGTCACAATTAAAAAATGAAATGAACATAAGCTATTTGTTCATTACACATGATATTCAATCTGTAACCTATCTATGTGATCGAGTGATATTTTTCAATGAAGGGAGGGTGGTGGAACAGGTAAATATAGAAAATTTATCACAAGTACAAAACGATTACTCAAAAAGACTACTTTCTGCTGTAATAGCATTTTGATGGAAATAAAAGAACAAATTGGACTTTGAGGACAATATGTTGTTAAAAAGTTCGTAGATCAGGCTGGAATTAAAGAGAATAGATGATAATGAATATTATTATTGCTAAAATTTGATATCTCAAAATAGAAAATGATACGTGCTGAAGATACATATAGGCTTAATATATTAATTTAATAAAAAGATGTGGTGTCAAAGTTGAATTTTGTTTAATGAATAGAAAAAGGAGAAGAAAATGAAAGTACAGTTTATTAAAGTAAATCCCACTGAAAATATGACGATTCTTGTAGAAAGTCATCATAAAAGAAAAAATTATCACTTAATAGCTTCACGTGTTATGGCTTATGATAATGTTTTTGCTGAACAGGTAGGATTTATTGAATCACCAGAAAGTGAGATGGCGTCGGCACGACTTCAAATGACGGCTGGGGAATTTTGTAGTAATGCAGCGATGTCATTAGCTGCGGTATTAGCATGGAAGAAAAACTTACAGCCTAAAAATTTGATGAAAGTTCCTTTAGAAGTTTCGGGGACAAAGCATTTGATGAATTGTCAAGTAAAAGCACAGCAAAACAGTTATCTTTGTAAGATAGATATGCCTCTTCCACGATCCATAAATAAAAAAAAGATAAGCTGCAATGGGTTGATTATACCGATTATTATTCTAAAATATCAAGGTGTTGTTCATGCAATAGTTGAAGTGAAGCAATTTGACAATTCCATAAAAGAAATAGCGCAGATTATTATCAAGTCTCCCGAGTTGTGGGAGGGAGAGGGTGTAGTAGGGCTTTTACTTTATCGAAAGTCAAGCAATGAGATGAAACCACTTGTTTATATACCTAAGACAGAAGATATGATTTGGGAACGTGGTTGTGGTCTGGGCTCAGCTTCTTTAGGTGCGTATGTAGCGAAAGAAACTGAAGGAGAAGTATACTTAGAAATTAAACAACCAGGGGGCATTATTGAGGTATGGGCGGAATGCCAAAAAGGAATTATTACGAATTTGACAATTCAAGGGCATGTAAAAATAGCTGCTGTAGGAACTGCTTTTATATAGATTGGAAAATAAAAAAGAACAGTAAAGTGCTAATTTTCTTACAAAAATGCTGTGAAAATAAAATTTTTTGTTTTATAGCATCTAAAAAGGAGGGAATATAATGTCGGAACAAGCTATGTTTATTACACAACTGGATTCATTTTTGATTAAATTCAAAAGTCTACATAATTTACATAAACAAAAATTGAACAATTATAGGGAAATGGAAAAAATCATAGGCGAATTTACATCTTTTGTATTGAATAAAAAAAATGAAGCTGTATGGCAACAACTGGAACCAAGATATAATGAAGTTTTAGCCTGGAGAGTAGAAGAATTGAGGGAGCAGTCTGCTCTTTGTGTATGTGCAATGGAAAAGTATAGAGCAATTGAATTACAAAGAAATAAACAGGATATAACGGATTATTTTAACAATATAGAATCCTGTATAAAAAATGAATTTGGTAGTTTTGAAATTACCTCTGATTCTAAAGTACTGCTGATTGGATCAGGAGCCTTCCCAATGACGCCTCTATTGATTGCTAAGAAAACAGGAGCAGAAGTTGTTGGAATAGATATTGATCCAGAAGCTATAAGTTTAGGTAAAATAGTTGTAAACATACTAAACAAAAATGCTCGAATAACACTCAATGGTTGTTCTGTAGATCATTTGGATTTTACAAAGGAGGCAAGTCATATTATTATATGTTCTATCATAAGAGAAAAATTTGATATATTAAAGCAATTACATGCATTAACTCCAAAAGATGTTGTTGTATCTATGAGATATGGAAACGGAATAAAATCGTTGTTTAATTATCCATTGCAGAAAGTAGATCATTCGCTATGGAATCTAGTTGATAGTGTATCGCAATCTGAAAGTGTCTTTGATATAGCTTTATATAAAAAAAGTGGAGAAATATAAGTAGAAAAGGATGATTGGATATGAAAGTTTTTCAACGAGTACTGATACTGGGAACAGGTCCAACAACAATACAAATTGCAGTAAATTTCAAAAATAAATTTGATTGCATCATAGGGATTGCGGGGAGGGAGTCAGCCAATGCAAAGCAATTTTATCAGGAATTATATGAAAACAAAAATAAAGTACGTGTTCATGTACAGAATGAGGAACATGCTTTTTTGTCTGGAGAATGTCACATTGATTATGTGTTTGAAGGATATGAAACAGTTCAAGGGGAGTGGGATACTATTATTTTAGCTGTTACGAATGATGCTTATATAAGTGTAATAAGGCAATTAGATAGTGCACTTATGAAAGGTATAGCGTGTATTGTTTTAGTTTCTCCGACTATTGGTTCAAATAGCTTGGTTAGCAATTTTTTAAGAAAAATGAATTGTTCTGTTGAAGTAATAAGCCTATCTACATATTATGCAGCAACGAAGAGAACTAAGGAGAAACACGCATCTGTTGAGGTGTTAACAAAGGGCGTAAAAAAGAAAATATATATTGGTTCTACAAATAAAGCCTCTGAAGCATGCAGACATCTATCTGAGTTACTCCATCAATTAAGTATTACTGTTGAGCTAATGAAAAATCCCTATGAAGCAGAAAGCAGAAACGTTTCAATTTATGTTCATCCTCCTATATTTATGAATAACTTTTCCTTAGATGTTATATTTGGAAATGAGAAAGTAGTAAAGTATGCTTACAAATTCTATCCAGAAGGACCAATTACGCAATATATATTGCGTGATTTATTGAAGCAATGGGAAGAGATTACAAAAGTGTTAAATTGTTTTAACATAGAACGCTTTAATCTTCTTAAATTTATGAATGATGATAACTATCCTGTAAAGACACAAAGCTTATCACGGGAAGATATTGAAAATTTTACTACTTTTAATACTATAAAGCAAGAATATCTGCTATATATACGCTACACAGCTTTATTAATTGATCCTTTTTCCACGCCAGATAAGGAGGGGAAATATTTCGATTTTTCAGCTGTGCCAATTCAAAAGGCATATCAGAATCAGGAAGGTTATTGGAATGTTCCTAGAATGCCAAAAGAAGATTATTACCGCTTAAAGATAATACAGGGTATAGCGAAACATCTTGCTCTATTAACTCCTATAATTGATAAATTTATTCATAATTATGAATGGAAACTGCAACAATTTCTGCAAGAGCATAAAGGATGCCTATTTTCTGATGATTTTATTCTAAAATGTTTAGACGATGAAATTGTAATGATTTGTAATGAGATCAATAATATGAGGTGATTAAAATGAACATGAATAAGATAAATAACAATTTAGCTATCAAAGGTATTTTTTATGCGATTTCTTCTTGTTTTATATTTAGTGTTATGAATGCTTTTGTAAAAGCTACTGCCGTTTCCATTCCATCCAATGAGATTGTCTTCTTTAGAAGTATTATTGGAACTATTATGATTTTTTTCTTTATGAAAAAAGACAAAGTATCATTTTCAAAAGCAGGAATTCCGATGTTAGCTTTGCGGGGAGGATGCGGAGCTCTTTACATGCTGTTTTATTTTTATACGATATCAAATATGCCTTTAATTGATGCCGTCGTTCTTATTAATATATCTCCAATTTTCTCTATATTATTATCACGATTTTTTCTAAAGGAAAAAGTTCCATTTAAAATTTATCTAATCATGATTATAGTTATTATTGGAGCAATGTTTACAATAAAACCTTTTGGATACTCTACCTTTTCTGGTGTTGCAATACTGGGGGTTTTAGCTGCATTTTTTTCTAGTGCAGCAGGTATATGTATCAGGTATCTGAGTCAAAGATATCATACATATGAAATCATATTCTATTTCATGATAACCGCAACATTGGTTTCGATTCCTCTAATGTGGGCAGATTTTGTTCTCCCTAATTCTAAAGAATGGTTTTATTTGATATGTATCGGTGTAATTTCTCTATTGGCACAAGTTTTTTTAACAAAAGCCTTTACACATGAAAATGTTGTAGTAGTAGAAGTGGTGCGCTATATAGGTATTGCATTCAATGGATTTTGGGGATTTGTTTTTTGGATGGAAATTCCAGATATACTTTCTATAATTGGTACAATTTTAATTATTGGGGGTTGTATTACGATTGCAAGAATTAGAGAAAGAAGCAAAAGAAAGGAAGCGATAAAATGCTTGTAAATGGAACAAAAGAGTGGTTTGCTCAAGATGCCTTTACTTTTCTTGCGGCACGGAATATGGTTGAACAGGAACTAATACAATTAGGCTATGATTTTTTTTATAGTGGTATCTTATCGAAAAAATCAATATACGAACAAAACATACCTATATTAGGAGAGTCTTTTAGAGACATTATCTTTGAATTAGGCAACGGGAAAGAAAGTACCATTATTTCTCCTGAAGGTACTTTTAGAGTTTATGAATACTTGGATAGGTCTGGATTGCTTGATAGGAGGGAAGGGAAGGTTTTTTATTCTCAGGAATTTTTAAGAAATGAGACAGAAGACAGCGTAAGGCAGGGAAAAACAATATCCTTCTGGCAAATTGGCTATGAGATTTTTGGTTTGTCTGAAAAAGAGCTTAGTTTAACTGCTCTTTTAACACTAATTAACTGCTTATCTCTTTTTGATATCGACAGGATGAAAGTTAGAATAGCAGATAAAAGAATACTGGGAGGGATCGTATCCGATTTACCACAAAAAGAAATCCGTAGCATTTATTCTCTAATAGATACTTGTCAGGAAGATGGGGAGGAATTTTATAGTAGATATATCAAAATGGGCGGAAATAAAGAAATTGCTTTAAAAATATACACATTATTTTCCAAAAGCAACTCAAATGAGTTGTCCTTTGAGGTTTTGCATGAGATTACAGGAAATCATATTTCCAATACTGGAATTAGCTATTTGAAAGATATTTACAGAAATGTTATAAAACAAAATAAAAACTTTAGAGTAGAAATTGTGCCTTATATTGCTAAAACATGGGATGCCTACACAACATTATTGTTTGATGCTTGGATAGATGACTATATGTATGCAATTGCCGGTGGCGGAAATTTAAGCACTTTTTATGGGGAAAAGGATATCCTTAAGTGCGGTGCAGGTATTGGTTTAACTAGAATTGTGGAGTATATGATTAAACATTGTAAGTTGATTCATAATAAAATGAAATTAGAGCAAATAAGTAATTAAGGCAAAAAAAAATTATAGCTTAATTATATATATATAAGCAGATTAACAATTTGAATAAAATTTTTCAATATTAAAGAAGTTGGTGAAAACTGTAAAATAGAGACAACAGTATGACCTAAACTGAAGGGCAGCGATCAAGCGCTGCCCTTCAGTTGTTTAAGTTTATTATATGCGTTTACATATGACTGAGATAAAGTTCATATATTTGCCTGCTCCAGCATCCATAGCAGGGCGGTCTAAAATAGCATACTGGTTTTCACATGACAACCAGTCATTCCAACATTCTTCAAAGCAATTCATTTCTGTGATAGAGATGATTTCAAGCATTTTAGACTGTTGTAAAAGTTTCTGCCACCATGGACAGCTATGCATTGTCTCTATATCTTCGGCTGTCCAGGACAGCGCCATTTCGACAGGCAATGTATCCAGTTCTTTTTTTAGTCCTGGGAAGGCTAGGGCAATCATGCCCCCTTTTTTAACAAGAGGGGCTAAATGTGCATCAAGATATTGCGCATCACGACCAAAGTAGTGATAGGAATCTACGCTAATCACAGCGTCAAAGTATTCATCTGCGAAGGGAGGACACAATGCATCTGCATGAATAGGGATGATTTTATGATCCATACCGATTTTTTGAAATCGTTGAAAGTTCTCAGAAGCTGAAATCCATAAATCCATCGCAAAGACATTGACATTGAATTTCTCTGCAAGATAAATTGAAGTTAACCCTTTACCGCAACCAAGATCCAATACCCGCATGTTGGGATTGAATTGTAAACCTTGGAGGAGTTCTTCCAACAACTTTACAGCATTAGGGCCCATCATGTTTTCTTTTAAAAATTCAGTATTTAAATATTTACTCATTATCAACATTCCTTTCCTGTTGGGTTAGTGCCTTACAGGAAAAAACAGATACACTAATAAGCGCACCTGCTTTCATTCATAAAACAGGTATCTATTCACCAGTTTTCTATAAGGCACTTTGGCATAACAAATCAGAAGGACGATTACCCTTCTCATAAATATAACCTAAGAAAAAGCCTTATAGAAGAACTGACAAACAGACACCACCTTTCTTTATTTTTAAATATACAATAGCATTTTATTGTATATTTGTCAATACAAGGAAAAGTTCTTCTGCAGAATTTCATTTCAGCCTTATATTATTTTTGCTTGATACTTTTTTTAGACACATATAAGTTTTGAGGTGAATCTATTCCAGTATAAAATACACCCTCTATGCCATATACTTTCAACATCTATTAAATATGCTAACTGTTATTGTTGAACCTCCAAAAAGGAAGGATTATGAAATCATGCGTAGATTCTCCTTAGCATATCTAGTGGATTTGTTAAAAACTTTTAAACAATATTGGGAACAAAAATTAATTTCATTCGTCTAACATAATGAACAGCAAAAAAAGAGATAAGATAATAAGGAGGAATAGTATATGATAAAATCAAAACTTATAAAGACGCTTACTTTAGGTATATGTTTTACGGCATTGTCATCTAACATGGTTTTAGCCAATGGAGGAGTACAGCCGTCAATATTGCCATCTGATATGATTGAAATTGATTTAAATCAGGTAATAGATATGAAGAGATTGCCGGTAGATTTACTAGATACTTCAGTATCAGATTTAAGGCAGGAACCAAGGGAAATCAGTGGAGAAATGATCCAAAAGCAAAAAGAGATAGATAGATATCTTTTTAAAGATCATGTTAAAGAAATCGAAAAGAAGGGTTTTGCCGTTACATATACAGGAGCATTTGATGATTATGTTGAAATAGGCATAACGCCTTATAATGAAGAAAGTGCCCAATATTTATATGGCATATTTGGCAAAGATCAGGTTAAGATTGTTGAAGGCCAGCAAGCGTCTATATTGCCAATAGAGATAGATGCTATAGACATAGGTGTTATTCATGTTAGTGAATCAACCCTTGAACTTAAAAGTCAAAGGATAAAAGAAGATAGTGGCGTAAAAATTCAAGTAAATGGTGAATTTTTACAATTAGATGTAGAGCCATTTATTGAAAATGATCGTACATTAATACCTCTACGGGGGGTTATGGAAAAATTAGGTGCTAAAGTTGAATGGTATCCAGAAGAAAGTACTGTGAAAATTTATGCGGAAGATATAAGAATTGAATTAGTAATTGGTGAGGATACTGCAAAAATAACCAAAAATATTGATGGAGAATTAAAAGAGGAAAGGATAAAACTAGGAGTTAAAGCAAAAATTGTGGGGGGACGCACTTTTATTCCAGGTCGTTTTGTTACTGAAACATTAGGAGCTAAAGTGGATTGGGATAATTCTTCAAGGGTGATGATGATCGAAAGTAGTAATATAAGCGATATTGATTCAGAAGGTCTACCTATTGCAGAAGGAAAGTTTGAGACGAAAGGAAGCTATGTAATCAAAGATGACAAGGTAGTGTTTGATTTCGAATTAATGAGCCACTATACTGAACCAAAGGAGCTTCAATTTGGTTCTGGACAACAGTTCGAAATAGTGATTGTTAATGAGGAAGATGAAGAAGTATACAGATACTCAGATGACAAATTCTTTACACTAGCACTTATATTTAAAAACATTAACCCAGGTGAAGCTATAAAATGGCAAGATGAATGGGATATGACCAATAAAGAAGGAGAAAAATTAACATCAGGAAAATATCAGGCTAAAATTAATGTACTTGTTATAGAAGAAGAAAAGAAGGAAAAAATTGAAAAGAGTCAATTAACAACGATAATAGATTTTAGTCTATAATAGAAAATTTAGGCAGGATGCGCCCACTGAAAAATATACACTTTTTTCAGTGGGCGATTTACTGCTTATTTGCAGTCCTTGATTAGATTTTTTAGGTAAGGTGAAACTGTAGACCGTGTATATTAAAATTTAACTTTAGAAGCGCGCATCTATAGTATCTATATATTGTACAATAATTTAGCTTTAGTAAAAAATAATTTATATAGTAGATTAAGGCGTTAGATGATATACTATAAGGTAAAAATAATATCAATAAAAAATATGGGGTGAGAAACAAATGACAATTAAGTATAAAAGTACGAGAGGAAATGCTGAAAGTATAGGATCGGCACAAGCTATTTTACAAGGGTTGGCTGGAGATAAAGGTCTATATGTACCGGTGGATTTTCCTACGCTTGACGTCAAATTAAGTGAAATTGCAGAAATGGACTACAAAGAAGTTGCTTTTTACATTCTAAAAAAATATTTAGAAGACTATACAGAGCAAGAGTTAAAAGATGCTATTGAAAAAGCTTATGATGAAAAGTTTGAGACATCGGAAATAGCCCCTTTAGCAAAAGAAAAGGATGTATATTTCTTAGAATTATATCATGGGAAGACTCTAGCTTTTAAAGATATGGCCCTGTCCATACTTCCCCATCTATTAACCACCGCTGCAAAAAAAATGGGAGAAAATAAAAAAATTGTAATTCTTGCGGCAACCTCCGGAGATACAGGAAAAGCTGCACTAGAAGGATTTGCAGATGTAGAGAATACAGAAGTCATTATATTTTATCCTGAAAAAGGAGTTAGTGAGATTCAAAAAAGGCAGATGACCACCCAAGAAGGGAAAAATACCCACACGATAGCCATAAAAGGAAACTTTGATGACGCTCAAAGAGGGGTAAAGGAAATATTCAATGATGGTGCCTTCAATAGGGAAATGAATGAAAGTAATCATATTTTTTCCTCGGCTAATTCTATTAATATAGGAAGACTGGTTCCTCAAGTGGTTTATTATGTTTATACCTATGGCCAATTACTCAAAAGAGGGGAAATAAAGGAAGGGGAAACAATCAACTTTGTAGTGCCTACTGGCAATTTTGGAAATATATTGGCGGGATATTATGCAAAAAAAATGGGCTTGCCCATCAACAAACTAATATGCGCTTCTAATGAAAACAATGTCTTGTATGACTTTATTAACAGTGGGATATATGATATTAATAGGAAGTTTATTATTACGAATTCCCCATCCATGGATATCTTGATTTCAAGTAATCTAGAAAGATTATTATATGAACTGAGTGAGGGAGACGAAGGCTTGATCAATAGAATCATGGGACAGTTAGAGACAGAAAATAAATATGAGATAACCCCTAAAATGAAGGAAAACTTGAAGGGTTTTTATGGTGGCTATACAACAGATGAGCAAACCCTAGAAACCATTAAGAGGGTATACAATGAATCAAAATATGTAATGGATACCCATACGGCGGTTGCCTATAAGGTGTATGAACAATACAAGGAAGAGACCAAGGATACAAGCAAAACAGTGATTGTATCTACCGCAAGCCCCTATAAATTCACAAAAAGTGTGATTGGTGCTTTATCAGAAACAAATGAGGGAAAAGATGAATTTGAGTTGATTAAAGTTTTATCGGAGCATACAGGACTACAAATTCCAACACCAATAAAGGATCTGGATAAAAAAGAGATTTTACATAGAACTGTATGTGAAAAACAGGATATGAAAGCCACCATAAAAGAAATGCTTCATATCTAAGAATGTAAAAAGATAACTCCAATGATAAGTTGGAGTTATCTTTTTAGAAATAGCAGAAAGAATAGAAACCTATAAGTGGAGTAATTATAATGCATATATCAATAAATGATGGAGGACGTCCGTCTAAATTTCTATATGATCAATGAATTTATATTTGATTTATCCTTTGGTTCAAGCAAGATATTTTTTAATATGTCTAATCCCTTTTCTAATTCATTAGAATCAGCCATAGAGGAAAGAGATACACGTAAAAATTGTTTTTCCTCATAATTTCCAACTAAAAAGCGATTTGAATGATAAATCTTAATGCCCTGTGCTAAAGCGTTTTTTTCAAATTGATTTGCATTAAATTTTTGACGCAACGGAAGCCAGCGAAAAAAACTGATGGGATTTTCATTTGGGTTTTCAATTTGAAAATATTTTTTATAAATTTCGTTTCTTTCTTTTGCAATGGATATCTTCTCTTCAACTATTTTGTCCGCCATTCCAGTATTAATTATTTCTGCAATAATCTCTATATTTAGTGCAGAGGTTTTTACATTTATATTATAAATTCCACGGATGATGTTTGACGAATATTTTTTAGGGTAGAACATAAAGGCTACTCGCATTCCTGAACACAAAGACTTTGAGACACTGCTGATATAAATAGATTGTTCAGGTGCAAAACAAGTGATAGGAAGATAATTTTGTGGAGCAAGAAAAGCATAAATGTCGTCCTCTATTAAGATAAGGTTATTCTTTTTTATAACGCTTGCAATTTCCTGTCTACGTTCCATATTCATTAAAATTGCCGTTGGATTATTGCAAGAAGGTGTCAGGTAGATACCTTGTATGTTATTTAATTTACACTGTGCATCTAGCTCCTCAGGTTTCATTCCAAGGGGGTCTCCCTTTATAGGAATCAATTGAATATTTAGCATATTGGCTAATGCGATAAAATTGGGATAGGTATACATGTCAACCGCAATCTTATCTCCGGAGTGAAAAAGAGAAATTAAGGTCAGAGTGACGGAGTTCTGAGCACCAGAGGTGATGGCGATGTTTTCAATATCTGCATCCATATTGTATTTTTTCAACCATTTTCCAGCAGACATTTTATGGTAGGGGGTGCCTAAAGGGTGGCTATAGTCTAACAACTTTTCCAAATATCCTTTAGCCAAAATGCTTTTTGCTGTTTCTACGACAAGAAGGTTAAACTGATCAAAAGGTTTAATAAGTCCCATTTCTATGTAGTTTTTTTCTACTTCACTATCAACGATTGTAATTGTTGTACCTGCATTTGGTGCAACAAAAGTTCCTTTCCCAGTTTTAGCATAAATTAATCCCTTTAATTCGCAAATTTTAAATGCCCTTGTTATAGTGCTAAGGTTGATGTCCAGATAATCTGCCAGCTCTCGCTGAGGTGGTAGTTTTGTGTTGGGGGCAAGATAACCATTGATAATATCGTATTCTAATAAATTTGCAATAGAAAGGTATAGTGGCGTTGTAAGCTGGTCTTTATTAGGCTTCCAGGTCATTGGGTAATTTTCAAAAGAATTTACTGGCATCACAAAACCTCCTAAAATTGTATTGCATACAATTTTACCATTGAAAGCATACAAAGACAATGATAAAATTTGCTTTAAACATAGATTGTATGTAAATAAAGGAGAGATTAATAATGAAACGGTAGCAA
Organism: Clostridium formicaceticum; assembly: GCF_001854185.1. Taxonomy (NCBI): domain Bacteria; kingdom Bacillati; phylum Bacillota; class Clostridia; order Peptostreptococcales; family Natronincolaceae; genus Andreesenella; species Andreesenella formicacetica. Next base: position 130,681 of record NZ_CP017603.1, on the reverse strand, counting down.
GACAGCTCTCAAAACGAGGAGGAACATTATACTGTAAATATTGTGGAGATAGCGTAAAAATCAGTGGATCAGCAACGCTATATGCTGTTGCTGATATTCAGATAAAATAAAGGATGTGATAACAATGAAAACGGAACAAAAAATTAAAGAATTGATGAAAGGTTTTATGGATACGATTCCTCTAGGGATAAGTACTTCTATTTATGGAGTCGTTTATGGGGTGATGGCATCTAAAGCTGGACTTTCAATATTTGAGACGATAGCCATGTCTGCATTTGTTTTTGCAGGAGCTGCCCAGATGACTGCTGTACAGATGGTGGCAATTGGGAGTAACCCGTTGTCGGTAATAATAACTGTCCTTATCATTAACCTGAGACATTTTTTGCTGGCAGCCTCCATATCACCCTATCTAAAACATGAATCCAACAAGATGAAAATGATCAATTCTTTTTTTATGACAGATGAAAGCTATGCTGTAACATACAGCCATTTCCAGACCGGCAGAGCTAGTGGTCATTATTTCCTTGGAAGCGGTTTGAACATTTATGTATTCTGGGGATCGGCGGGGATTACCGGCTACTTTTTTGGTAACATCATTTCAAGTCAGCTGAATTATATTTTTGATTTCGCTTTTGTGGCTGCATTTATAGGTATGATTGTACCTATGATAAAAGATTTTCCAACTGTTGTTACAGTAGTAGCTTCAGCCGTTGTTTCCATCACCGGAAGCCAATTGCTCCCCGGTAAGTGGTATATAATCATCGCGGGAATATTAGCAAGCTTGACAGGATATCTAGCATCTGAGTTACCGATGAAAGATGTAAAAGAGGATTTGATGAAGGGAGGTGCTGATTGTGAGCATTAAAATGATATTAATCATACTGGGTGCCGGGCTTGCCACATATTGCACACGTTTCCCCTTAATGATTATTTCCGGCAAAGGAGAAATCTCTCCGAAATTGACGAAATTCATGAGCTTTATTGCCCCTGCAGTATTGACCTCTTTAATTGTTCCAGCTATTTTTATCAAAGAAGGCAATATTGATATTTCCTTTAATAATAAGTATATCATCGCTTCAGTGATTACAATTTTATCAGCACATATTTCAAAAAACATGCTGGTGACGGTTATAACCGGTATCTGTACTGTTGGAATACTTATGTATATTTTATAAAAAAGGTCGTTAGGATTGGAAAATATATATGTGGGATTGGATTTATAGTATTTTAGACAGCATCAAAAAAGGTTATGGCCAGTAGCCTTAATAAGACATCACTTTTGGGGACACAATATTGAAAGAACCTTAAATAAAAGGTTCTTTTTTTAGTGTCAAATCTAATTAAGAATGGATACAATGATTCTATCCTTCTAAGGGATGGAATGATGTCTTACGGTCTTTGATAAAATTCGTATAGCAAATCTGGAGGGAGCAAACATGACAACAAGACAAAAAGCACTCTTTGATTACAATAAAAAAGAAGAATTTTCAATAAAATTAACGGAATGGATTGGCGAAGTTTTTTATGATATCCTGCCAAAACACGGATATGAGGTTCGGGAGGAACAAATATTTACTGCATTTCAACTGGCAGATGCAGTCTGCAATAAAAAAGTTCATTTAGCTGAAGCTGGACTTGGCACAGGCAAGACATTCGCTTACTTATTGACAGCAATTGCCTATGCTCGCTTCAGTGGGAAACCTGTGGTGATTGCATGTGCCTCGGCAGCACTTCAAGAACAGCTTGCAGGGCCTAAAGGAGATATTCAGATGCTTTCTCAAATACTTGGACTAGAGATAGACGCACGGATGGCAAAGGACCCACGCCAGTATATCTGTGATGTACGGGTGAATGAATCTAGAGGCATTTTTGCAGATCAATCAAATACAATGTCTGATGAGATTCATCAATGGTTAAAGGAAACGAATCGGGGGGAACGTTCAGAAATGCCGCTGATACCGGATCCTGTATGGAAGCAGATTGGATGGAATGAATCTATGTCCTGTGATATATGTTCTAGTCGTGGGTTTTGTAAACTAGTTAAAGCAAGGGAACATTATCGGCCTGCCAAGGACTTAATTATTGCTGATCATGAAATCTTTTTTCATGATCTATGGACACGGGATGAACGCATTGATGATGGTAAGTTACCTATTCTTCCTAGTTATTCGGCAGTCATTTTCGATGAGGGACACAAGGTGATACTTCCAGCAGCCATGCAGGCAGGACAACAAGTTGTTAAAGAAAGTATAGACAACATGATCCTCACCCTAGAGCAAATCCAAGGAGCTAGAGAATCTCTCATTTCAATTGTGGTTGCCTTGGAACAAGCTTCTTCTGACTTCTTTATAAGGCTTAATCGTTGTGTGATTACAGATGAATATTCCAACCGCTTAGCACTTCAAGTAGATAATGTTCTATTTGAATTAGCGGATGTCCTCCATAAGGCTTTAGATCGGCTGCTTCTTGAGATACAGATAGAACAAGAGCTATACCTAGAATCTCTACCCGGAAGTTTGTTACAGACATTTGAAATTCAAATAGAAAAGGCAATAATGGCATTGGGGAAATTTTGTAGGAATAAAAGTAGGGATGTCATCAGTTGGATAGACCGACTGGATGGCAGCTTTTGGGTGGTTCCAAGAAACTTAAGTAAAATGCTAGATATACATTTGTTTCAAAAGGGACTACCTGTGGTGTTTACCTCTGCAACGCTAAGTAATGAAGGTGATTTTAGTTATTTTACTAGAATGCTTGGATTAAAGAAACCATCCAGTTCTACTGTTGGAAGTTCCTTTGATATTGAAAAACAAGTTGTTGTCTATTTGCCTCAGTGCTTGTCAGGTGGTTGTGAAGATGTTAGGTTTTCCCTTGGCATTAAACAATTAGTATCTTTACTGAAATTAAATGGCGGAAGCGCTCTAGTTCTTACTAATTCCTTAGATGAAGTTGGAAAAATTAGAGAAGGATTTGAGGACTATCAGCTACCCTTTGAAATTTTATGGGAAGATAAAGGAGAGCGAGGATACCTTGTCCGAAAATTTCGGGAGGAAGTGTCATCTGTATTGATTGGTGCTAGTTTTTGGGAGGGAATTGATGTACCAGGAGAAGCATTATCCCTTCTTATTGTTTGGCAGCTCCCTTTTCCTTCTTTAGACCCTTTAATTGAAGTGCAACGTAAAGAGGCAAGTAAAGAAGGACTAGATCCAATGACGACAGTAGATTACCCTGAAATGGGTCTTAAACTAAAACAAGGATGTGGTAGATTAATTAGGACAAAGGATGATCAGGGGGCAGTAGCTATCATGGAGCCTGTAATAGGGGCTCCTTGGGAAAAAGTTGTTATGGGTGCGCTCCCTCCCGGAGCCAAGATTAGAACAATAGAAGATCTACTAGGCAATATAAAAGAATAGAACCTACGTTAAAAACAGCACGTAGGATTTGATAAGGGGTCTTGACAAATTACCTAAATCGATCTATGATATACATAGATAATATATGCATAGATAAAGGAGGTATAATTGTGAAAATTGATAAAGATCTTATGAAGGGCAGTACTACAATGTTAATACTTAATTTGCTAAGTGGCGAGGATATGTATGGATATCAGATGGTGAAGGAAATTGAAAAGCGTTCGAATAAAACCTTTACCTTAAAAGAAGGTACCATGTACCCAATCCTACATTCCTTAGAAAGTGAAGGGATGGTTGAAGCCTATTGGGAAGAAAGCACTTCATCCCGCAAAAGGAAATATTATCATATTACAGGCAAGGGTAGAAAACTATTAGAGGAAAAGAAGAAAGAATGGGAAATCTATAGCAACACTGTAAACAAGGTAATAGGAGGTGTTTGCTTTGAATAAATATATCTCTGACTTTTTAGCTGGGGTATGTGAACAGATAAAATATAAAAAGATATGTGGAGATATTGTTGAAGAATTACAAGGACATATCTATGAGTTAATGGATAGATATATTGAAGATGGAATGAAGGAGGATGAAGCAGCACAAAAATCGATAGAGCAAATGGGAGATCCTATTCTCATAGGAAAAGCGCTTAACAAAACCCATAGACCTAAAACTGAATGGTCCATCTTATTCTTGTTAGGTGCCATGGTCTTAATTGGAGGAGTTACCTTGTTTTTTCTTGCCAATGATCAGGCTTCATTATTAAACTTTAATCGAATTTTCAAATCCTATTTGGTTTACATAACAATTGGTATCGTGGCATGCACAGTTTTCTATTTCTTTGATTATACTAAGCTTGAGAAATATTCGTTGTTTATCTTTATAACCACCATTATTTTTTTACTTATCAGCGGAAAACTGGGTCGTCACATGAATGGAGTACCCTATATAAGCATTGGAGTGCTCAGTTTTAATCCTGTATCTTTAGCATTTCCACTTTTTCTTATATCTTTTTCAGGACTTGTAAACAGATGGGCTACCGGAAAGATAAAAAATATGTTAAAACTATTAGGATGTGCATTTTCAGCTGTATTTATAGTATTGGTTCAACCTTCTTTTTCAAGTACTATGCTGCTTAGCGGCGGATTTATCATTATCATTACAATAGCAATTATGAGCAAAGAATTTGTTGGAAATAGAAAGCGCGTCTTAATCTCCATCTATGGAGGTGCAACTTCTGGAATACTACTACTACTGATTCGCATATTAAGACAGGGTGGTTATAAGGCAGCCAGGTTACGTGTATTCTTGAATCCCAGCTTAGATCCCTATGGATACGGGTATATTAATTTCCTTTTAAATGAGATGCTATCCAGTGCCAAACTGTTTGGAAAAAGTGATAGTCTCTATTCAACGATTGAAGGGGTTCATAGAATAGCATTACCAGAAGCAAATACAGATTATATTTTTGCTTATATTGTGGCTGCCTTTGGATGGATCATGGGAGCACTAACGATTATAGTTATTGCATTAGCCATAGTCCGCATGTTTTTGGCAACAAGGAGAATTCACCATTCCTATGGTAGATATTTAGCCTGTTCAATAGTAGCTGTATTTGCATTGCAAGCATTAGGAAATATTTTAATGAATATTGGAATGGCGCCTATATTAGGCTTTTCTTTACCTTTTATCTCCTATGGAGGTACCAATTTTGTTGTAAATATGGCTTTAATAGGACTGCTTCTAGGTGTATATCGCAGGAAGGATTTAATTATAATACATAGTTGACGAGAACAGTTTCTTTTTGTCAGCTAAGCATAAAATAGCAATAGGGAAAAGCTTATATAAATAGATAAAACTTGGTTGTAAATATGACATCTTTTGAGGATGTGGTTATTACAAAAGGTGGTGGTTATGTGTTGACTGGTACCATGACCAATGGACAAGTCAGCGTTGAAGTGAATGAATCTGGCGTTACAGCTGGTGGCGGCATGGGTGGTATGGGAGGTCGAAGAGGACAGTGGCCAGAAGGGGAGATGCCTAATGAAGGTATGAGAAGATCTCCAGAGAATATGGAACGGCCAGAGGGTATGGAAATGCCAGCTGAAGGAATGAAAGAGCCAAGAATATAGAAACAGCGGTTTAAAGGTAACTCTATTAGAAATTGCATATTAAATCAAGTGACAAAATCTATATACTATTAAATCCCAGCCTATAGGTAGATAAAAAGCCTACGGACTGGGATTTCTGTTAGCATTCATTCTTGAGAGTTACTAGGAACTGCCCATTTTTCTGCGTTGATTACTTGTCTTTTTTGATAGCTGACTTTGTTTACTTGTGTTGGCATTGAAGGAATTAGATTGAAACTTACTCTTTGACTTTTCTTGGTTTTTGGATGCTAGCATCTGCCGCATAGCTTCCTGTAGACTCATCTTTTTTTTCTCAGTAGTTTTTGTGTTCTGCTCTTTTTCTACATTAGACATAGTTGTAATTCTCCTTCTTACTTAAAATAATGATGTACATTCGATAGTCAATCAATATTATAATATACAAGAAGCAATTAAACAATGGGATAATTCAATCTACTAGCGTATGAAAATTTACAAAAAAGAAATAAAAACTCCCCTGTGTTAAGTCCCATTTTATAGAGACAAGCCTGATATTTATAAAAAGAATATTGTCTTTGTGTGAAAAGAGTATAATAAGCCAGCAGAAGTAGACACTAAAAGGGGTTGTATTGATATAGAAAATAGATAGCTAAAAATTTCATAGAATGCTTATAGGCTTTATCCTTCGTGTATTGCTAAGACCCCCGCTTCTAGGTGAACAAACTAAGTGACTAACACCAAATCAAAGATTTGGGTTATCTACTTATGCAAGTGGGAGATTAAGTACTACATCCTCGAAATAAATTCGGCTATAAATTCAGTGGGAGTAAAAACTTCCCTGAATGAAGTCTCATTTTATTTTGTGTAAAAGGAAAAACTCAGATATAGAAAGACAAAAGAAGGAAAGGAGAAAAGGAGATACGATGACAAAGGAAAAAACAACAATAGGAACAGGATGGAACTTAGATAACAGTTATGCTGGACTGCCGAAGATATTTTTTAGCAGCTTCAATCCAACGCCTGTATCCTCACCAAAGTTGGTGATTTTTAATCATTCGTTAGCAACATCTTTAGGATTAAATATTCAGGCGATGCAAAGCGATGATGGGGTGGCTGTGTTTGCGGGGAATCAGATTCCTGAAGGTGCTTCGCCGCTTGCCCAAGCTTATGCGGGGCATCAATTCGGACATTTTACGATGTTAGGAGATGGTCGAGCGCTGCTGATTGGTGAACAAATCACGCCTTCAGGTGAACGATTGGATATTCAGCTCAAGGGTTCAGGTAGAACACCATATTCCCGTCGGGGTGATGGTCGAGCGACATTGGGACCGATGCTTCGAGAATATATCATTAGTGAAGCAATGCAAGCCCTTGGTATTGCTACTACTCGTAGTTTAGCAGTGGTAACAACCGGTGAGTCAGTCATCCGCGAAACAGAACTGCCCGGTGCAATTCTGACCCGTGTGGCTGCCAGTCATCTGCGCATCGGTACCTTTCAATACGCTGCAGAATGGGGTACAGTTGAAGAACTTCGGATGCTAGCTGATTATACAATAAAACGTCATTTTTCGGATATTACAACTGATGAGCGTCGATACCTTTTATTACTGCAGGAAGTAATTAAGCGTCAAGCCGCATTGATTGCTAAATGGCAGTTAGTTGGTTTTATCCACGGAGTCATGAATACCGATAACATGACCATTAGTGGAGAAACTATTGATTATGGCCCTTGTGCTTTTATGGATACCTATGATCCAGAAACGGTATTTAGTTCCATTGATGTTCAAGGTCGATATGCCTATGGCAATCAGTCGAATATTGCCGCATGGAATCTCGCACGATTTGCTGAAACCCTACTGCCGCTGCTGGATGCTAATCAAGAGAAGGCTGTCAAGTTGGCTCAGGATGCGATTTCAGATTTTCCTGAGTTGTATCATAGTAATTGGTTGGCGGGAATGAGGGCAAAACTGGGAATATTTAATGAAGAGCCACAGGATGAAGCACTTATTGAAGATCTCCTAAGTATGATGGAAAAACATGGTGTGGATTATACTAATACCTTCCGTGCATTAACTTTTGATAAGAAGGAGGATATAGCCTTGTTTGGTACCACAGAATTTGCTCAGTGGCATGAACTATGGCAGGCGAGACTAGGCAGACAACGGGAATCTAAAGACGCCTGCCAGATGTTGATGCGGAATAGTAATCCTGCCATCATTCCTCGCAATCACCGGGTAGAAGAGGCATTAGAAGCCGCGGTGAAACAAGGAGATTACAGCGTGATGCATCGGCTTCTTGATGTTCTTTCAAGACCCTACGACCACGCCCCTGAGCAGGATGAATACGCCGTATTGCCTGCGCCATCAAGTTGTCCTTATCGAACCTTTTGCGGTACTTGATATAGAAGTGTTTAAAAAGCACAATCCCCTTCTAGATTCTACAGAATTTAGGAGGGGTTAGTTTTTTATGGAGGGATTTACTTGCTGTTTAGCAGTTTTTATTAAAGTTGCTCTATTAATCTTAGACATACCATATTTACTTCGTAAGGTATCCATAGTTTTTTCAAGCCTTTCCTCTTTGTGGGAGGAATGATTTACATCAGGCAAATCAAATAGTGAGATTTGATCTGATTTACAGCCCTTATCAAAGCCGCTAAGACTAATACCAAGTAGTCGGACAGGAGGGAAAGGTTTCCAGTGTTGTTTAAGAAGTTGAATACCGGCAGATACGATTTCTTTTGTTATATAAGTAGCGGGTATAGTCATTTGTCGGGTTATAGCTTGGAAATTTGAATATTTAATGATTATTTGTACAGTGCATCCCTTTTTATTGTGTTGGCGTGCAGTCATTCCTACTTCATCGGCAAGCTGCATTAATACTACCGTTGCAGTTTCTAAGTCAGATAAATCTTCTGAAAGGGTAGTAGATCTACCGATGGACTTTACCTCGTCTTCAGAATGAGGTGCTACAGGTGAAGGATCTATTCCGTTGGCTTTTTTATGAAGTTCAAGACCTAATTTTCCGAATTTTTTTATAAGAAATTCTTGGTTGAAAAGAGCTAAGTCGCCTATGGTCTCAATGCCTATACTGGAAAGCTTTTCAGCAGTTTGCTTTCCAATACCATACATAGATTTAGCAGGAAGGGGCCATAGCTTATGCTCAATATCTTTTTTCCAAAGCGTTGTAATACCTAAAGGCTTCTTCATATCAGAAGCCATTTTAGAAAGAAACTTATTTTCAGATATTCCTATAGAACACCATAAACCTAGTTCACCTCGGATGTTATTCATAATCTTTTGTGCCGATTCCAACGGTTTTCCTAAAAGTCGTTCACAGCCTGTCATATCTAACCAAGCTTCATCGATGCTGTTTTGTTCAATAACAGGGGTGTAGGAAGATAAAAGGTGCATAACTTCTCTTGATCTTTGTGTATAGAAAGAATGATCTGGAGGAATTAGTTTCATATTAGGGCAAAGTTTTAAAGCTTCATGGAGTACCATCGCAGTTTTTACACCAAAGCTTCTTGCCTCATAGTTAGCCGCTAAAATGATTCCAGTACGCTTTCTAGGATCCCCTGCTACTGCTGCAGGAGCGCCTATAAGTTCAGGGTTTCTAGTCATTTCGCAAGAAATAAAAAAAGCATTCATATCAACAAGAAATATTACTTTTTGCATAATGGATGATCCTTTCACAGAAGAAATAATACGCTTTCACAGTGTAATTATACCATTTGATGAGGTTTGTTTACAAACTAGTTTTCTTAAGAGGTTTTTTAGCGTTTAAAGCATTCGTCATTCTGTTTAAGATTTCTTTGGTTTCACCCAAACTACATAGAGAACACTATAAAAAATACATATATCCAACAGATATAATCAAGACAGGCTCAATTGAAAATAAGATAATCGTTATATTCCTATAAATAGAATAATGCTACTAGTATATTAAATATCCTAGTAGCAACTGGCTTTTCTCTACATATTCGATAAAATCTGTATAACTTCGTTTATATCAGGTAACTCTTGAGAATAATACATTTTTACCCACCTGATCTTACCCTTTTCGTCTATGATAATATTTGCTCGTTCTGATATACCCTGCGTTTCATTAAACAATCCATATTCTTGTGCTACTTTTCCATGGGGCCAAAAGTCTGAAGGAAGGCTTACGTTATTCATTAGGATTGCTGTTGCCCATGCTTTTTTACAAGGTGGTGGATCAACGCTAAATCCAAGGGGAATAGTATTGAGTTTCTGAAATGTTTGCCAATTCGTTTCTAATGCCCTCATCTGATCAGTACAAACTGGTGTCCAAGCAAGAGGGTGCCAGGAGAGTAATACTTTTTTGCCTCGATAGTCTGACAAACTTATGTTTTGCTCATGGTTATCCTTTACAGTGAAATTCGGTGCATCACTACCCACTTCAATAAGTTTCATTGTTCTAGTCTCCTCTCATTATATGTAGCATGTCCTAAATCTGCAAATTTTATGAAATTTAGTATAGTATTGAAAAAGTAAAAGAGATAGAAAAAATTTCTATTTTAAAAATCTTATCAAGGCCTCGACGTTTTTTTATTAACTGCTGATTACATAATAAGCAATTATCAGAGTAATACTATTTTAGAAATCTATTAACAAAAAAAGAAGAAAAAATATTATATAATTCAAGTAATTATCAGAAATAGCAGGAAAATAAAAAGGAGTTGGAGGAATGAGCAATACAACAACAGCCCTATTAGTTAAACTTGTAATGACTTTTATTGCTGCATGGTTGACTTTAGGCTTTATGGATGGAAATCCATTGGTCTGGGTAATTATTGTAGCAATAGTAGGTACTGGATTAAATTATATATTAGGAGATTTAGTGGTTCTACCAAACCTAGGAAACGTTGTAGCTTCTATAGGGGATGGTGTAATGGCAGCAGTTGTTGCCTATGTGATAGCAATGTTTACAAGAGACTTCAATACTACATTTGGTACATTGATAGGATTAGCAATAATCGTGGGCGTGGTAGAATTTTTCTTTCATATGTATCTGCAACGAGCTGATACAGTGGCTCCAAAAGAAAAGTAAGGCTTACTAAAAATAGGAAGATATGGTCTTCCTATTTTGGTTTTTCTAAGATGATTTATGGCTTAACTGGCGCTGCTGGTTTATATTCAGTTCACATTGGGATTTTAGAATAAAATTATAGAATTTATAAAACCTTTGGTAATTGTCGCCAAAAAAATATTGACCATGAGGAATAGCTTATGTTATTATTAAAATATAAACACTATTCAAAAAATAGCTGTATAGGGTTACAATTGCATATGCAAAATAGCATAATAAACCTTTTCATAAACAAAAAATGCTATGAAATTTAAAGAATCTGATTTATCTTGATGCTTAGGCTTGCAAGAAAAAGTAAGATTTTATTTTTTAATCTACGCTGTATATACAGGTATAACCTAGATGTACACTGGGTTTCTTAAGAATTACAATAGAGATGCTGATTGGTAGAGATAGAAATTAGGAAATATGCTAATGCTTATAAAAAAATGAAATAAAATCATTAAAGAAACAGCAATAACCACTGTATAAAAAACTAGTAATTGAAATCGTATTCAATAATTTTGTTTCGACACTTAACTGCATGTATGGTTAAGAAAAAAATATATTTTATAAGTTAAAGGGGGAAATTAAAATGGCAGATTTAGCAATGGATTTAAATGCATTAACCCAAGCAGTCGGAGAGCTTGACGAAGACCAAGTATTAAAAATATTAAATGAGTTTGTAGGAAAAAATCCAAGTGAAGAAGAAGCGCAAAAGGTAGTAAATGCGTGTCAGCAAGGAATGGCAATTGTAGGAGATTGGTTTGACAAAGGTGAATACTTTGTAGGTGATTTAATCTTTGCTGGAGAGTTATTAGCAAGTGCTATTGAAACATTAAAGCCAGTGATAGGTTTAGGTAGCACGGAAAAGATAGGTACCATTGTTCTTGGGACGGTAGAGGGAGATTTACATGATATTGGTAAAAACATCTTCAGAAGCATGTCAGAAGCAGCGGGTTTTGAAGTATATGATATTGGAATTGATAAATCAGCAGATGCCTTTGTTCAAAAAATCAAAGATGTAAAACCTCAGATTGTAGGAATGAGCGGCGTACTTACTTTAGCCATTGACTCTATGAAAAACATTATAGATAAAATGAAAAAGGAAGGGTTAAGGGAAGATGTAAAAATTATTATTGGTGGCAACCCTGTAACCAAAGAGGCTTGTGAGCATGTTGGGGCAGATGCTTTTACCACCAATGCGGCAGAAGGTGTAAAAATCTGTCAAGGGTGGGTGAATTAGATGAAGGATATGCTAGCACAAGCAAAAGAAAGAAACCAGCTTTTCCAAGATATTGATGAAGGAAAAATACCTAAAAGGGTACCCGTATATACTTGGATGGATATAACATATATTATGCAATATGCCGGGGTTGATTTAAAAAAGGCACAATGGGATGTTGGTGGATTTAAAGATATGATTGAAGTTGGGGCAAAATCATTTGCATCTGATATCAATCCTGCCACGTTTACAAGGCTATATCCAGTATATAACATATTGGGAGCAAAAAACTTTATAATGAGTTCTTCAGGTCAAATTCAACACCCAGAAATTACTGGCATGGATCCTGAAGAATATGATGAAATGATTAAAGATCCTTATAAGTTTATGCATGACAAAATCTTCCCACGGTTATATGCAAATTTAGACACAACGCCAGCGAAACGATCTATGGTATTTGCTAAAGCACAAAAAGCTTTTTTCGATATCATGGGACAAATAGCTGCGGCCGATGCTGAGATGAATGCAAAATATGGTCTGGCTGATGGGCGAATAGCTTGTCAATCGATTGCACCCTTTGACCAAGTTGCTGATCAGTTTAGAAGTTTTAGTGGTATTAGTGCAGACATAAGAAGGTATCCAGAAAAGGTACTTGCAGCATGTGAAGCAGTACTGCCTATGATGTTAAAAGCTGGGGTTAAGCCGCATTCATCTGTTAGCAAGAAAACATTTATCCCTCTTCATATGGCACCCTATATGAGAGAAAAGGATTTTGAAAAATTCTATTGGCCTACCTTTAAAAAATTGGTTGAAGGATTATGGGCTGCTGGAGCAGGGGTATTACTATTTGTTGAACATGATTGGACGAGGTTTTTAGATTACTTAAATGAACTACCTAAGGGAACACATATGATGTTTGAATATGGTGATCCAAAGACGATCAAAGAAAAAGTAGGTAAGAAGCATATCATTTCTGGGCTTTACCCATTAACCTTATTAGCTCAGGGCACAAAACAAGAATGTATTGACAAAGCCAAAGAACTGATTGATATTCTTGCACCAGGTGGTAATTATGTTTTCTCTTTTGACAAGGTGGCTTTAAATATAAGAGATGCAAAACCTGAAAATATTATTGCTGTAAATGAATTTGTAAGAGAATATGCAGTTTATTAAAGGAGGTATTTAGGATGGAATTTAAATCAGAATATTACACTTCTTGGTCAGAGTATGCAGAGGAAAATAATGTTTCTCAAGAGGAAGCGGAATTCATTGCACCAAATACCCAGCCATATGAAGAATTAGTTTTTGCCTTTTCTATGTATTTAACTATGTAAAGCAATCCTTTATAAAATCAAAACTGAATGAAAGTTAACGATAGGCATACGCCTTTAAGCTTGAACTATAATATGAAAGATCTATAATTTTGCCTTTTGCTACAATTCCGGGGGAGTAAAAACTCCCTCGGAATTAAGTTTCATTTCATGAAAGGGTAGAATTATATAATGAATTTTAAGGCACTAGAGAAGTTGATAAAAAACTAAATAATAATTAAATAGAAGATTTTACGAAGGGGTGAGTGTAACAAATGGGCGACATGAAAAAAGTATATGATGATCGAGTGAAGAGAATTTTAACAACAGTTAATCATGAGGAACCAGATAGAGTGCCAATACTATCAACTTATGGTACTTGGGCAGTTTCTTATGCAAATAGTTCCATAAAAGAAATTGAAGAGAACCCAGAAAAAGAAATAGAGGTATTTTGTAAGCCTCATGAAGATATTTATTGTGATGCCACGTATACATGTGGCATAGCTTTCGATGCTAAAAGTGCCGAAATTATTGGAAGTAAAAGTCATTTTATCTCTAGAGATGGGGAGACAATACAGCATCAAGAAATAACACCTATGGAATCGGAAGATTATCCTGATTTGATCAAAAACCCTATGGAATTTATATTTAACAAGTTAGTGCCAAGAAAAGCAGCTAACTTGCGGGAATCAGCTTCAGAGAATTATGATACCCTTAAACAACTTTTAAATCATTGGAAAGTGAAAGGGGATGTACAGCAAAGACTAAGGGCAACACTGAAGGAAAAGTACGGAATACCTGTTATAACTGGTGGCTTTGCATATCCGCCTATGGATATTATTTTTGACTACTTGAGAGGTTTTAAAGGAATTTCACTGGATATAAGGCGACGTCCTGAAGAACTTCTTGAGGCGATTAATGCATTAGCAGAATTCTCAAATGATGTTATGGGAATACATCCTGGTACAAAACAAGTTGCTAGTTTTCCATTTTATGCTACAATGATGCACCTTCCTACATTTATTAACGCAAAACAGTTTGAAAAATTCTTTTGGCCAACCTATGAAAAAATGTTCCTTAAAATTCATGAATTAGGAGGTAAATTAATTATTTTCCTAGAAGGAAAATGGGAAGATAAGTATTATCTTTTGAATAGTATGCCAAAAAACTTTGCTATAGGCATCATAGAAGGGGACGATGTTTTTGAAGCCAAGAAAAAAATTGGAGATAACATCACAATTGCCGGCGGTATGCCTTTAGAACTGTTGAAAATGGGTACAAAGGATAAATGTATAGATTATGCAAAGAAATTGCTTGATGAATGTGCACCTGGCGGAGGATATATATTTGCAACAAGTAGAGAACTTTTATCCAGAGGTGATTTAAACGTAGAAAATTTAAAAGCAGTTAATCAGTTTGTACATGAACATGGTGTATATAAATAGGGGGAATAATACATGGAGAAAGAAAAAACACTTTTAGAGTTGATTGAGGGCTTAAAAGATGAATTTGATTTTTTACCGCCGGATGAAAATATTAGAAAAGATTTTTTGACTTTTATCAAGTTTATTATATTGGGTTCTTAAATGCTAAACTGATTTTAAAAGGTTATATAAGCTTAAACAAGAAATTTTCTAGGACTGAGTTCTACATTATGTAGGATTCAGTCCTTTTAATGTATTCTAAACTTTATTAACCACAAACAGACAAAATGTATTAGAATATTTAAATAATAATTATTGACATATGTCAAAAATGGGATATAATAAAAATATAAATGACATATGTCAAAAACTAAAAGGAGGTGTTTGTATGCCGAGAAGAGATGGAACTGGCCCAATGGGAGTAGGAACAATAAATGAAATTGGTTTAGGTGGTTGTATCAATGCAAGTACATTTAAGTATGATGTTGGCTTGAGAATTCATCACAGATTTGGGTTTGGTTGCAGACGAGGATTTGGAAGACATTTTCTAAATGATGAGAATAATTTAAAAACTCAAAAAAATTTATTACTGGAACAAAAAGAACTACTTAAAAGCAGGCTTAATGCTATTGATAAGCAGTTAGAGGGCTTATAAAAGGCAGCAAGGATAGCAGAGGGAGGTTTTGTTACTTTTGCAGCAATGAGGTGAGGGAATTATGCCTAGGCCGAGAAAGTGGAGAAAAGTATGTTGTTTGCCGGAAAGCGATAGGTTTGGACCACTTAAACCCCTAATGAAAGAAGAACATTTTATTACTATGACCGTTGATGCGTATGAAACGATACGGCTAATTGACTTGGAAGGACTTACGCAGGAGGAGTGTGCCAACAGAATGAACATTTCACGTACAACTGTTCAAGGTATTTACAATGAAGCAAGGAAAAAACTTGCAACGTCATTGGTTAATGGAAAAATGTTAAAAATTGAGGGTGGAGACTATAGGCTTTGCAATGGTTTTGAAAAGTCCTGTGGTGTTGGTGGACACTCCAAACATAGGTGTGACAAAGACTTTGTAAGAAATGGTAAAAAAAATAAGGAATAATGATAAAAATAGTTATAAGGAGGAGTCTTAATGAAAATAGCAATGCCAGTAGATGATAAGTCTATGAAAAACAGTATATGCCAATCATTTGGACGTGCACCTTACTTTCTTATTTACGATACTGAATCGAAAGAAAGTATTTATTTAGATAATAGTGCCGCTGCCAGTCAAGGTGGAGCTGGGATTAAGGCTGCACAGACGATTGTGGATAGTAAGATAAGCGCCTTACTTACGCCACGATGTGGAGAGAATGCTGCAGAGGTCATTAAAGCAGATGACATCAAAATATACAAAACAATTAACACCTCTATTATGGAGAATATCAATGCTTTCATAGATGGAAAGCTATCTTTATTGGAAGAAATTCACGCTGGATTACATAATCATGGAGGGAAATAGCATGAAAATCGCTGTGCTAAGTGGCAAAGGTGGCACAGGCAAAACCCTAGTATCTGTAAACCTAGCTGCGTCAGCAAAGGAATCTATTTACATAGATTGTGATGTTGAAGAGCCAAACGGTCATCTCTTTTTTAAACCGAAGGCTGTTCAGTCTGAAGCCATTGCTATCAGGACTCCTTCTGTAGATGAAAAACTTTGTAAAGGGTGCCGTATATGTGTTGAATTTTGCAAATTTAATGCGTTAGCTTATATTAAAGATAAGCTAATCATCTTTGACGAAGTTTGCCATTCCTGCGGAGGATGTGTGCTGTTTTGTCCTGCAAAGGCGCTGTCGGAAAAAGAAAAAGTTATTGGAGAAATTCAAAGTGGTGTTTCAGAAAATGTAGGGGTAATAACAGGAATATTGAATACAGGTGAAGCTTCAGGGGTTCCAATCATTAAGAAACTGCTGACTTGTGCAAGTTCAGATAAACAATTTACTTTTATTGATTGCCCACCTGGAAGTGCTTGTATTGTTATGGAAAGTATAAAGGAGGTAGATTATTGTATCTTAGTGGCAGAACCTACTTTATTCGGTGTCCATAATCTAAATATGGTTTATGAGCTAGTCAAGTTGTTCAATAAACCCCATGGTGTGATACTTAACAAATGTTTGGAGGAGGAAAATCCAGCAGAAAAATTCTGTATAGAAAATAGTATTAAAATCATAGGCAGACTTCCCTTTGATAGGCAACTTGGCAGAGTAAATGCTGATGGTTTAATTGCAATTAGAGAAAGTCAAAAGTACAGGGATCTGTTTTTTTACCTGCTTCAAAGAATAACTAGGGAGGTGGAAGATGAAACAGTTACTCATCCTTAGTGGCAAAGGAGGTACAGGAAAAACAACAGTTGCCAGTGCCTTTATAAAGTTATCAAATGCCAAAGCCTATGCAGATTGTGATGTGGATGCACCTAATTTGCATCTCGTTATGAAGCACTTAACAAAACCGAGATCAACAGACTATTATGGACTACCTAAAGCAGAAATAGATGGGAAATTATGTGTTCAATGTGATCTGTGTAGGCAAAATTGCCGTTTTGATGCAATCCATGTAAAGGATACATACAACGTAGATAATTATGCTTGTGAAGGCTGCGGTGTCTGCGAAACAATTTGTCCAGCGGCAGCGATATCTCTTAAACCTGCAAAAGCAGGAGAGTTAATGCTTTATGTAGATGAAACAGTGTTTTCCACTGCTCAGCTTAAAATGGGAAGTGGTACATCTGGAATGCTGGTCACTGAGGTAAAAAGACAGATGAAATCCGCATCTGAAAATAACGTAGTGGCAATCATAGATGGATCGCCCGGTATAGGATGTCCAGTGATAGCATCCTTGAGCGGTGTCGATATGGTTTTAATCGTAGCGGAGCCTTCTATATCCGGCATCAGCGATATGAAACGTATTATTAAAACAGCAGAAAAATTTCAAATAAAAACTGTTGTTTGTATCAATAAATATAATACCAATATTGAAAACACAGAAAAAATAGAGGCATATTGCAAAAAAATAGGTTTACCTTTTGTAGGAAGAATTCCCTTTGACCCAAATGCTGTAAAAGCTATTAACAATGGTAAAAGTCTTGTTGATATTGATTGCATAGCGGGTCAAGCAATAAAAGCTATCTTTGAGAAAACCTTAAATATACTATAAATAAACATAAAGGAGTCAGTAAAATGAGCGAAAATTGTAATCAAAATTGTAATACATACAGTCATGACCGTGATTTTTCCAGTTTTTCCGCTAAACCCCATGAGCTAAGTAATATCAAAAAAGTTGTTGGCGTTGTCAGTGGCAAAGGCGGGGTAGGAAAATCATTGGTCACTTCTATGCTTGCAGTAACCATGAATCGAAGAGGGTATAAAACAGCTATTCTTGATGCTGATATAACAGGACCATCGATACCTAAAGCATTTGGTGTTAAGGGAAAAGCAGTAGGAAATGAATTAGGTCTATTTCCTATGAAAAGTAAGACAGGTATTGATATCATGTCCATTAATCTACTTTTGGACAATGACACAGATCCTGTGGTTTGGAGGGGGCCAATTATCGCTAACACAGTAAAACAATTTTGGACAGATGTTATATGGAGCGATGTTGATTTTCTGTTTATTGATATGCCCCCTGGTACAGGGGATGTACCCCTTACAGTATTTCAATCCATAGCAGTAGACGGCATTGTCATTGTAACATCTCCACAGGAATTGGTTTCAATGATCGTGTCCAAGGCGGTTAAAATGGCAGAAATGATGAATATACCCATTATAGGATTAATAGAAAATATGTCTTATTTTAAGTGTACAGATTGCAATAAGGAATACAAAATATTTGGAGAGAGTCATATTGAGGAAATCGCAGAAAAGCATAATATCGATGTTCTTGCAAAGTTGCCAATCGACCCTAAAGTCTCAGCAGCCTGTGACAAAGGTAAGATAGAATTTTTTGATGGGAATTGGCTTGATAATATTGCAAAGTATTTAGTTATGGAAAATGGAGGGAAAAAAATGAAAATTGCAGTAGCTAGTGAAAATGGTATGGTTGCAGAGCATTTTGGTCATTGTGAGGGTTTTTATATTTTTGATGTGGAAGGCAATCAAATTGTTAGCAGTAAATCTATACCTAACCCTGGACATAAGCCGGGATTCTTGCCGAATTTTTTGAATGATATGGGTGTAAATGTTATTATTTCTGGTGGCATGGGGGGAGGTGCAATTGATATTTTTAATGAAAAAGGTATAGAAGTAATTACAGGAGCTGCAGGAAATGCGCAAGTTGCAGCAGAAGAGTATTTACGAGGTAATCTTAAATCCACAGCCTCTGTGTGTCATGAACATCAACACCATAGTGAATGTGGACACTAAGGAGAAAATCTAAAATAAAAAAATTACCATGGGAATATCTAAGCTTTTATATGATCGCAGGAAGATTCGGCAGGAATCCAATGATGCGAGAGTGCTTAGCAAACAGATGGTTAAGAAAATTTCAAGAGGAGTGCACTACAGAAAACTTAAAGATGGAGTTTTGGTTTTTAGTAGATACTCATGAAGATATTTTTGTTGCATTTAACCAGTTACAATAAGATGATATTCTAACTTAGGTAAAATAAGGACTGGATCAATAATCCCAATTTTATTGCTTTAAAAAACTTTCAATAGAGGGGAGTATCGTGATGACTGAAGGAAGGATATATGCTATTTCTATTAGCCCAGAGCGAGGACAGCTAAAAAAAGAAGTGGTTGATGCTGATGTTATAGAAAACTATGGGATAGAAAAAGATGGGCATGCAGGAGAATGGGGGCGTCAAATTACTTGTCTCAACTGGACCCGCGTGCAAGAGACAAATAAGGCACATGAGCTAAATGCTGGTCCAGGTGATTTTGCAGAGAATATTTTAATAGAGGGGATAGACTTTTCAAGTTTATCGGTTGGCAGCAGGTTTAAATTGGGTACAAGTGTTGTTTTAGAAGTTACCCAGATTGGTAAAGAGGATCATCCCAGTATTGTTAGCAGAACCTTTGGTGTAAGTCTTTTGCCAAGCGAAGGGTTATTCTGCAAAGTGATACGGGGTGGTAAAATAAAAAAAGGAGATTTGGTGAAGGTGGTATAAAAAGGATATAAGAAAAGCTTAAAGAGATCTCTTGAGGAGCAACGCTAAAAATCGGGAAATATTTAGTGCTAGTTGATAAATACAGGAAGCAATCTAAGGTGTTTAAACTGCGTGTCGACTTTGCTTAGTAACTGGTATATAATAAAATTAAAGACCTTGTTACAAAAGCTGAAGGGAGCAATTACAGATGTTTAAACTTGATGTCAACTTTGCACAACAACTAGTAGAGTTAATTAATGAAGTAACACAGCAGAATGCCAATATTTTTGGTGAAGGCGGAGTGATCATCGCTTCAACACAAAAAGAGAGAATTGGCAATATTCATGATGGTGCCAAAAAAATTCTAGCGGGTGAAGTAGCAGAAATAGCTATAACAGAGGAAATGGCTAAAACCATGCAGGGTGCAAAGCCTGGTTATAATATAGGGATTGATTTTGGAGATGGTAACTTAGCAGCTATTGGTATTTCCGGTGATCCAGAAGTGGTAAAACCTATTGCATTAATTACAAGTCATGTAATTAAGTTAGAATATAAAAGAGAGTTTTTTATGAGTCAGCTTAGCGTAATGGCATCAGATATAAATCTAAGCTTACAAAGTTCAACTGCGGGACTTGAAGAGTTAGCAGCTACGTCAGATGAACATGTTGCAAATGCTACAACGATTCATGAGACTATGAAGGAAGTAAAAGCTAGAATGATGAATACCAGTCAGATCATTCATTTACTAAAGACGATTTCTAAGCAAGCTAATATATTAGGAATTAATGCAGCCATTGAAGCATCTAGATTAGGTAATGCAGGAAAAGGCTTCCAGATTGTTGCACAGGAGATCGGTAAACTAGCAGGTACAACTGCCAAGTCCAGCAAGGAAATTGAAACGATCATAGTAGATATCCAGAACTTAGTAAATGAAATTTCATCAAATTTAGAAAAAAATGTGGTGGCGACGCAAGAACAGTATGGTGTTTTACAAAACCTTACAAAGGAACAGGAAAATATAGCAGCAGCTGTTGATAGTTTTAACCAATCAATCGTAGGTTAAGAGGGGAGGTTTATAGACCTCCCTTTAGCTTATTCTATTGTCTTGATTTTTTTAAAAGCATCAGACTCTTTTATTCATTAACAATTTATAATGCTTCTTCGTAATTAGAGGAATAACCGGAGGTTACAGCATGATTCCATTTATACAGTACAAGCTGGAGGGAAAAATAATCAAGAAAAAACGTGATATTGTATATAAATCACTGATAGAAGCATCACCTAACATAAACAACGGCAATATTAAGGAGATATCAGAAACAGACTTAGAACTATTGTTCAGTCTTTATAATCAAGTGTTTTTAGAAAATAGGCTTAAAAAGGATTTTAAGGGTACATTTTCTTTTTCATTATCTAAACGTATGACGAAAAGTGCAGGACTTATTCTTTATTCTAAAAACATAAATAAGATGAAATCAGAAGGAGAGAAAATTGAGATTCGTATTGGGGTAGATTTCTTTTTACAGTATGATCTTTTAGAAGGAAAGAAAACAGTTTGTGGTATAGACACCAAAAACAGCCTTGAAGCCTTACAACTTGTTTTTGAACATGAAATTTGCCATGCTATAGAATATATTTATTTCAAAAAATCAAGCTGCAAAGGAGAACGATTCAAAACTATCTCTAATAATCTGTTTGGACATACTGAAAGTTATCATCAGCTACCAACTTATAGACAGATAGCAAACAAGAAGTTAGGACTTAAAATAGGGGATCAAGTGTCTTTTACTTTTCAAGGAAAAAAAGTCGACGGTATTATTTATAGAATAAATAAACGGGCTACAGTTATGGTAAAGGATAAAAAAGGACAGTTTATAGACAAAGAAGGAAATCGGTATATTAAATATTACGTTCCATTAACTGCATTTTAAAATAAGCATTTATTTTACGAATAAGTTTTGTGAAAGTCACTGAATTTACTTGATCTTGTAGCATAATTGTAATAGTATATTTATTAAAAAATCGAGGAGATTTACAATGAAACAATTCGAGAATGTAACAATTATGAAACATGCAAAAAAAATAGTAAACAACTGGAGCAAATAGGGTATATTAAAAAAATGATGATAGGTCTAAGGATTGTTATAGAAAAATAGCAGAGGTGATAAAAATGACAAAACCAAAGGTATATGTGACACGACTTTTGCCAATGGAGGCATTAAACTTATTGAAGCAACGGTGCGATGTGGAGATGAACTGTGAGCCCAGAGATTTATCGAAAGAAGAGTTATTACATAAAGTTAAAGGCTATGATGCTTTATTGGTAGCAGGTACTAAGATTGATGAAGAGATTTGTGCAGCAATTAAGTCTCATTGTAAGATACTGGCTGGCTATGGAGTAGGCTATGACAATATAGATGTAGAGGCTGCCACGAAACATGGTATTTATGTCACCAATAATCCTGGTGTAGTTACTGATGCTACAGCAGACTTGGCCTGGGCATTGCTGCTGGCCACAGCTAGACGAATTGTTGAGTGTGATAGATATGTAAGGGCTGGAGGAAGTGACTGGGGTCCTACAAATCTAATGGGAACGCAAGTAAGTGGTAAAACAATTGGAATCATTGGGGCGGGGCGTATTGGTACCGCCATGGCTCAGCGTGCCAAAGGCTTCAATATGAACATTATTTATACTGGAAGTAAGGCAAAGCCTGATTTTGAAAAAGTAACGGGTGGCAAATACGTTGATCAGGAAACACTCCTAAAGGAAGCAGATTTTATATCGATTCATGTACCATTCCTTCCTTCTACCCATCATCTGATTAGCACCAATGAGTTAAAACTTATGAAAAATTCAGCAATACTGGTTAATACAGCTCGAGGGCCTATTGTTGATGAAAAAGCTTTGGTACTGGCATTGAGGGATAGAGAAATTGCAGGGGCAGGACTTGATGTTTTTGAGCGGGAACCTTTGCTGGAGCCGGGGTTAGCTGATCTTGATAATGTTGTTTTAGCGCCCCATGTTGGTACATCCACCTTAGATACAAGAGTAGTCATGGGGGAGGGGTCTGCAAGAAATATTTTTGCTGCTCTTGATGGTAAATTACCTCCAAATTGTGTAAATCCTGAAGTAGAGGGAAGGATTATGAAGGATTAATTTCATTTTTGCCGCTAATTTTAATATGAAAAGGGTACATGGAATTTTTTTATTTAAATCCAAGTACCCTTTTATAATGTCTAATCTCAAGCTGGATTTTATTGCATATATTACATAAAAAAGCTGTTATAGAAATTAAATTAAGGATAAATTAAAGCAACATTAGCGAAATAAGAGAATACACAAAATTATTTACATAGCCGATGCCGATTCCAGTTGGATATTCCGGTCGAATCTTTCTGCGATATCCAAATCGTGCGTAACGATAATAACGGCCTTACCTTCTTGTCTCAGCTGTTCCAATAAGTTCAGTACCAAAAGCTTATTAGCTGAATCTAAAGATCCAGTCGGTTCATCAGCTAAAATGACACTGCATGGTTTAATAAAAACCCTCGCTATGGCTACTCTTTGCTGTTCTCCACCGGAAAGTTCATAAATTTTCTTCTTTTCATAATTTTCAAGACCAACTTTGGCTAGAGCTTGCTGGATTATGCCTTTATTATCTTTTTCAGAGCTATATCGTAGAGCAAGCTTTAAATTTTCCTCAACGGTATCCCTATCAATAAGTGCATAATTTTGAAAAATATACCCTATATGGTACCTTCGTAATAATACAGCTTCCTTGGAAGTTATCTTTGAGATTTGCTTCCCATTGATGAATAAGGAACCGGATGTGCATTCGTCCAACAAACCAATTATATTCAATAAAGTACTTTTTCCACACCCGCTTTTGCCTGTTATGGTAATAATTTCTTGCTCATTAATACACAAATTAAAGTCATTAAGTATATTATTGTTACCGAAATTTTTATTGAGATTTATTGTTTCAACAATTTTCATGTTATTCCCCCTTTAATGTTTCTACCATAAATTTACTTTCTCGTCCCTTTAAAACTAAAGCAGAACAAAGTGTATCAAACAACAGCGCTAGTAAACAGCTTGCTAAAATAGGTTTAAGAATTTGAATTCCTACGACTTTATTGCTTATAAAAAAACTAATTGCTAAGCTTATTAAAATAATCATTGCATCCTGAAGAAATAAGCCGATAAAAACCTTTTTGTTTCTTGAAAAGAAATTGAATCCTAGGAAATTCTTAATCGCAATCCTTTTTTTATTATTTTGAAAATATATTTCCAGATAAAAAAGCAAAGAGAGAACCAAAAATATAAGACTCAATACAAATACAATCAGACTGAAGCCCATCAGATTTTTGAAATATTGAACATCTTCAGCATTTTGCTGATATACAGAGGCAAAATCTGTCTCTACTTCTCCATAGCCTAAATCGTTGAAGAGCACGCTTATTTCTCTATTTAACTCATTAATATCATCATACTTTACATTCATGCTGGTAAAAGATGGAGTATATACGTTTAATCCCATGTTTTCTCCAGTCACGATAGCTAAGATACCATCGGTAATAAAATCTCCTCCAGCAGTATAAGTGAATAATGATTGATTGTCTTTTATGTATATAAATTTTTCCATTATGCTGGGGTTGTTTAAATTTTCTTTTGAAAGATCTGTGGTGTTTTTCTCACCAGTAATCCGTTCCCTAATAATATCCTCAGAAATATATTTGTCGTAAACATGCTTTTTATGTATTGTTTGCCTTAATTCCTCTTCATGGAATTTATAGCGCATAGGAACAAGGACGGTGATTGCATTATTATCCCTGTTATCTACGGAGCTTATCCTGTTTCCCGTTGCATCTAAAATCGGATTTTCGATGAGATAATTTTCATTTATATACACGAAGGGCACATCCACCTCCTGATTATTGATGAAGAAAGAATTTTCATTAATCTGATTAGTCGTCTTATAAAACAAGAGGCCGTTTTTTTCATTGAGATAGTTCCAAATTATCTTATGGGTTTGTTCAAACTCAGCTGCTCTTTTCTTATTATGAAAGATGTGGTCAGGTACATAAATATTTAAAGTAGCATAATTTTTTGTCTCTTCCCATCGATGAACAGCTTCCTTTTTTTCAGAAATAAAATTCCAGGAAACGGCTGATATGCCAAAAGCAACTATGATGATTAAGGTGGAGCCCATTTTTACGAAAACACTTAAAGTATTCTTAGAAGGTTTCTTGCCCTTTATATAAGACACTATATGTATTTTCTCTGATTTGCTTGCAATGTTAATAAGCAAAAAAAGGGCAAAGGCAGTCATGAAAACTGCAGCAAAGGGAATTGAGAATTTTAGAGAACCCTTCAAAAAATACTTTAGGATATCCAAACTTTTTATGTTTTTATTAAGCACAAAAAAAGGAATAACTATCAATTGCGATAATAATACAGAAAACACCATGGGTTTTACAGCCTGTTTTATAAAAATATCATAAAAAACGACTTCTGTACCGTATCCTAAAAGTCTTTTAACGGCAATTTCTTTTTTTCGGCCTTTGATATCATATAAAAAAGATGTAAGCAGAGTAATAAAAAGCATTACAATTAAAATCATACCATAATTATATTTGAGGCTGTTTACATCTCCAGTAAAGGTGTTTTGCAGCCTTTGATTATAGTACATTGTCAAGCTATTTCCGTATCTATTATTAATTTCATTGAGTAAATTTTCTAAATTAGAGGCGTCATCAACATTTAATGCATATTTTCCCTCTACACCTATATTTTTCAGGTGATCTAAAGGTCTGATAAAAATCCCTTTATTGAAAAAGGTTTGAATCATCTCTGCATTTATTTCTGTTAAATCATTGGAATATGTGATAGTTTGATCATAATTCAAGTCTTTGATAAACCTATTGGAGAATAAAAAGTCATGTATATATTTATTTTTGTGGGAGTAGACGAATATATCTATCCCGCTGTTATTCTCTGGAATGAATTTAGCAACAGTCAAATCATATTCATCTGCTATTGCTTTCAGCTCTCTAATGGTGTTTTCCTGACTAACCGTCGTGTTTAAGTATATGGTGGCATTAAAAAATTCATTGGTAATTTTGTTATATTCCCGTATCGCCAGACCACTTCCGTAAAAAATCAAAATAGCAATAAAGAAAAAAAGGATCAACCCGTTGTATATTTTCTTAATCATATATAAGTCCCCTTCCATAGCATAGGTTGAAGTATTTGACTGATTTACTTCAACATTGTCATGAGCAAAAACCATGCTTACTAATAGTTTTGCAGAAATAAAGCCTTTATAAAATTAACCTTATAGCTATAGCTGTTATGAAGCAATAGTAAGTATAGCATCTTTGTAGAAGGAATTTAGCTTTTTTGATACTGTATAATTTTTTTCTTTAAACTTACTTACTATAGTTTTGCACAAATTAAAGCCTTAAGAATTTAACTTTACTACTGTTATGAAGCAATAGAAAGTATAGCATCTTTTACGGATGTATTTTTCTCTACTTCTTGATCTAATGCGGTTTTGGAGAAAACAAGTTTTTCCAGAGAAAATCTTTTAAGGCAGATACGAAGTCTTTTGAAGCTTAGTTCTGATGTCCAAGGGGTGTCCCCTTGATTTTCATATGCATAAAGCCAGCTGTTATTAGAATGTTTTAACAGTGTTATCTTTCCGATACTATAGGCTACAGCTACAAGGTGTACGAATCTGAATGTAGGTAATAAAGATTGATGCTGGTAATCTCCTAGCCCTAGATGTTGCTTCATATCCTTGATCGCTATTTCGATGGAAAACCGTGCACCGTAGATTTCAATGATTTGAGATGGGCTCAGCATTATATCTGTACTAATCAGTGCAGCTACATTGCTACCGATCTTAGTAACTACAACTCGTACTTTACGGTCAAGATCTAATAACCATAAGTCTTTTACTACAACCTCAATGGTTTTGGCTTCGCCATACAGACATACAGATACCGATTGAATCGGTTCGGTTTTAATAAGACCAAGTATCTTTACTTTTTCTCCCTTTTTTCTTGGTCTGCCTCGTTTCTTGATTTCAGGTGTTTCGGGGTCTAAATACCCAACTGCATTGCTTTTTAATTTTGTAATCACATGAATAGGGTTCTTTCTATCCAATAGGGGTTGTATAAACGACTTA
Source organism: Clostridium formicaceticum (assembly GCF_001854185.1). Lineage (NCBI taxonomy): Bacteria > Bacillati > Bacillota > Clostridia > Peptostreptococcales > Natronincolaceae > Andreesenella > Andreesenella formicacetica. Next base: position 103,803 of record NZ_CP017603.1, on the reverse strand, counting down.
TTACTAAAATATGCATCTGCTACTACCCTGACAGTATATTTACAAGCCCAATCTGTAAACTGAAACAATGCAGCATGGGCATTATCCCAAAAGTTCATTGGTCTTGCCATTCCGTCAGCATCGCACATCCATTGACAGGGGTTAGACTTACCGGATATCAACCGAAAGATCAGTGGGAAGCATAGGAACCTTTTGGTGAGAAAAGAGCCAACTAAACCCAATATACCCCAGTGGTGCCCAACAATATATTCACCTTTGTCTGCATTTCCGCTATGATTATTCCACTTTTAGATACCTAGTATTTTCTCGGAATTCTTAGCAATCAGGCTAGTGTCATAAGCTACCAGTAATGCCCCGTGGACCATAAAGCTGTCTGGGAATAATAACAACTGTAGTATTTCTTGAGGAATATAAATGTACACAAGAATCACTCCTTTGCCGGGGTTATTTTGTACATATATTCCTCTTTTATTTTGCAAATTATTACGTCAATTTCTGGTAATTATTTAAAAAGCGCAAAACTATAGTATGTGAATATTCTTTTGAAATATATTGCGTTTTGTTTTAAATGCATAAAAAAACAAATGCATTTATTAATACAATAAAAAGGGAACCAATTATTGCTAAACTTCTTTTTTTCATAGTTTTATTCCTCTCTAAAATATACTGTCCTCATTAGAAAGAACAGTATATTTTAGTTTGTTTAATGTATTTGCTATAATGAATTTGAGGCTGATTCATTCAACATACTTGTTCCTTGCTTGATTTAATAAAGATCAATGAGTTATAAAAGCAAGGTAGTATTTTGGGGAAAATTTCTACCCTGCTTTTTATTTATTAATAGTTAACTATTAATAAATTCATTAAAGGTTTTCATCTGATACTCTAACACTTATAGTACCTGATAATGCTCCACTACTTGTTGTAAAACTTACATTATGTCTACCGCTCCACGCATTATTTACAGTTCTTGTCCTACTATCGTTTGCTGGTACTTCAAAACTCCAACGTTTATTACCATTATCATAGGATACAGTAACTGTTAATTTCTCATTTCTATTGTTTGTTACATGTATACGATAAGCATTATATCCTTCAGGTTGATCCCAACGCCTGCCACTGGAACCAATGGATTCATCACTAATTGCTAGATAACTATCCCTTGGTACTCTATCATCAGAATCATCTTCTCTTGTTTCAATTGCTACCTCTTCTATACTAACATCAGCATCATCTTCGTTTGTTTCAATCACTACTCCTTCAATAGGTTTTTGATTAGCACATGCAAATAGAAAACTTATTGAAGATAAAACTAGAAGTAATGATAACGTTACTGTTATTTTTTTCATTTTCATTCCTCCTCTCATTTCATTAGTTTCCTTAAAACTCCTATGCGTTGCAATTACTTAATCCTAAAACTAGTCAAAATATTTACCGCCATAAATATTCCTGTTCTGTCAACAACCCTGTTGATTTGGCACTTCTATTGGCATAAATTAGCATGTGGATTGTGGGTTATAGATTATTTAGGCTCTGTACAGAATAAATGTTGTTGATGTGGACATACTATTGATATAAACTAAACTTGAGGTGATATGGTATGTCTACATCAATTTTTAACCAAACTAAAAAATTGTTTAGCAGACTAACTAAAAAAGAGCGTAGGGTTTTACTAAAGCATTTATAAACATTAATGGGGGTTGATTCCACTAGTAGCAACTCACTTCTTGCAATAAAAGGTGGTGAACCAGAAGATGATATAAAATGCCCTCATTGTAAATCTTTAGAGGTAATTAAGCATGGCAAGGTTAAGGAAAAGCAAAGATATCGTTGTAAAGAGTGTACCAAGACCTTTTCTGATACAACTCTCACCCCTTTTGCGTATAGTAAAAAGGCTTTATCAAAGTGGGAAGAATATGCCAATTGCTTTGTAGAAGGATATTCCCTTAGAAAAACAGCTGGGATTGTTGGGATTAGCCTTGAAACAGCCTTTATTTGGAGGCATAAAATCCTTGATGCAATTAGATTAAATGTTTATCGATAACCTTTCGTTATTTGCTAAAGGCTTATTTGTGTCGTCTAAAATGATGATGTGACATAAATCTTGATTTAAAATTTTCGTATTTTAAGAATTTTATACAGCAGGTTATGAAATTTTTGCTTCTTTTTCATTGCATATAAATAACACCATTATATATTATATTAAGTATCAATGTTATTACAGCAAGTATTACAGCAACCCATATTAAAGTACCTATTGTGTCCATGAGTGCCGACCAATCTTGAATTTGTACTCTATGATTAATTTCGAACAGTTGTAAACACAGTGATGCTACACAAGCACTAAAACTAACAATAATGAAAGAGCAATTTTTCACTGCATCCTTTCTAGGGTGTTTCATAGCTAAAAACGGAACAATCCATGCAATAAGTCCAAGTAGCAGACTTCCCAAACTCAGTAAAGTTGATATTAACATTGACATCCTCCCTTCATATTGGACTATTTCTACACATATTAAAATAATCTTTGCTGCTTCGCATTTTTCATTTATGCGTCCATACTTATATCTCAATTGTAACAGAAATTTACATAATTATTAAAATAAAGCACACTATTTTAAATAAACAATTTGCCTAAAACAACATTTTCCTTGTACAGGGCCATTATTTAAAAAGTTAACCGAGTCCAGATGAGGTAGTAGCTACTCTAACCGCTAAACTACCTTTTAAAGGATAACCATTTTTTGATGTTATGTTAACATAACGAGTGCCAAAATCAGAAGCCTGCATTCTTACTTCACCTGATTTTCCAGCCGCTACTGTAAATGTTTTTTGCACTGCACCAGTTGCACTTGACACAGAGTCATTTTTAATGCAATCCTATGGATCGCTAGAAGTGGAGCTGCACGGCGGGATTTACCAGAACGTTTTGGCCCTTGGAAAACCGTATATAGCCGTTTTTGTAAATGGCGTGATGACGGTGCTTTACTAAAGATTTTTCACCACTTAAATTCAGAACCAGATTATGAAAACTTAAGTATTGATTCCACTTCCGTCAAAGCTCACCAGCATAGTGCAGGTGCTAAAAAAGGGCAATAAACCATGAAATGAATCAGCATATAGGCTTAAGTCGTGGTGGTCATACGACAAAGATACATGCTATCGTTGACGGCTTAGGTAACCCAATTCATTTTCAATTATCAGCAGGTAATCTTCATGATAGTACGCTGGCTGTTGATGTGCTTTCTCATGTAGATATAAGTGACAGCAATATCTTGGCAGATAAAGCTTATGGAACAAAAGACATCAGAGATTACATAAGCTCAAAAGAAGCAACGTATACGATTCCGCCTAAAGCTAACACCCGTGATCCATGGAAATGTGATTGGTGGGTTTATAAAGAGCGTCATTTAGTGGAATATTTCTTTAACAAAATCAAGCATTTTCGCAGGGTTGCAACCCGATATGACAAACTTGCCGATTCTTTCCTTGCCTTTGTGTATATATCAGCTATTTTTATTTTGAGCAAATAGTATAGAGTTATTTAGTTTTCAGACACGCCCTAATAAAAATCTCCAACTTGATCAGTAAATCTTCCCATTGGCTTTCGCACATCCTAATACTAACCAAACATAAGGCGGCATAAAAGCCTATCTAAATTAGTGAACCCACATTAATCATAGAATCACCCTTTCATTCATTATATCAGATAATTTCCATATTTTTATACAATTGGAACGAAGTGGGCGTTTGTGGTAACGAAAAAGTTTAGGCACTATTTGATTCTCTTTTTTTCTATTGGTTCACTTTTAAATCTGTCTTGAAACAAATTTCCTACTCTGTTTATGTCTCTATCTATTATAGTAGTCCCCCCTAAGGGGACTACTACTTGTTTTGTAACCGTTGTTTGTGGTGTTACTTGAAAGCTTTGCAATTTTCAAACGAATATTTTATCAGATCCAATTCTCCAAATTTGATAACTGCATAATCTTTAAAGAATAAGTCTCTGTTTTCTTGTTGATCTCCAGTTATTTTAGACATAAGATTATGCACTAGAGTTGTCTTTAAAATAGGCCTATCTTTAATTCTGATAAATAACATCTCTACAAATTGACTACCATTTAAGATAGTATTTTGTGGTATATCAATAACTGTCCCACTATACGGGTCTGTATAAAGTAAGGCCTCTTCCATTTCAAAAGGTATACCTTCTATTTTATCGATAAACATATCTAACCCACTTAAATCCAACTCTAAATAAGCAACGGAATCTGTCGCTGATTTTCCAATAATTTCTTGTAAATTTTTTTGAGATTGTATATTCTCTGCTGCGTAACTCAGGTCTCCAGAAACATCCAAAATGTCAATCGTTTGCTGTAGGTTATCAAAATTCACGACAAAAGTCGGAATACTATTATTGTCTGACTTAAATGCCATAATGATTCGCAACATCTCATTATTAATAATCTTTGATTCTTCTTTTTGAGATGTTATTTCCTTTATATTTTCATCTGTTTGCACATTCATATTTCTATTCAAAAAAAAGAAACTACCAGCACCTATTACAAGAGCAACTATACATATAGACAAAGCTAAGGGATACTTTTTTTTCATAACTATTCTCCTTGTTAATAAAAATCTCCAACTTGATCAGTAAATCTTCCTATTGGTTTTTGCACATCCTAATGCTTACCAAGTATTAGACGGCGCAAAAGCCTATCTAAATTGGTGGACCCACATCAATCATAGAATCACCCTTTCATTTGTATTATTTAGAATTCAATCTATAACAAATATAGATTGAATTCTAAACCCAGAATCAAATTTACTCTAATTTTGACTTCTCAAATAATTTGGTTCAGCATAAACAACCTCTACATAAGCGTTAAATACATCTACTGCTTTATCTGCTTCTTCAACACTGGAAAATTCAAATACATAAGCGTTAATTAATTCAAGATGTTGGACTTGTTTTATTTTTTTAAATATATTTTTTTGATTTATATTGTTGATAAAGTCTACAAGCTCTACTCCATCAGCAAATTTCACTATGATTTTATCTGTTTTTTCATGATTTTTTGTATTGTCTTTGTAGTATTTTATTTTTGCTTTAATATCCCGACCAAATATATTTCTATCAATCCCTTTTATACTTCTTGCACTTGTTTCGGTTTTATTTGAAACTATCACTTTGAAAGCATTAACAACTCCGTCGCTTAATACCTTATTCTTCAAGCTGTCCAATTTTGTTACGTTACTATCAGCAGTTAATCTTTCCTTAATCTCTATGGGTGTTAAGCCTAAATCATCTGACCAGACTAATCCTGCAACAGCTGATACTACTGGCGCTGCCATTGATGTACCATTCTTGTAGGTATAATTGTTTTGAGGATAGGTACTCAATATTTTTTCTCCTGGTGCAGCGATGTCCGTTGGTCCACCATAATTTGAAAATATGGCTAGTTCTCCATTAGCGTTAACAGCTGCTACAACGATAGAATTGTCATGATAATAACAAGCAGGGTATTCAGGATTGATACTTAAATCGTTTCCGTCATTTCCAGCAGCTATTACAAATAATATTTCTTCTGCTTTTAGCATTGCCTCTTGTTCTGAAACAGCTGGGGCATAACCCCCAAAGCTGCAATTCATTATCCTAATATCATTATCTTTCGCATACTGAATTGAATTGACAAAAGATGCTATTGCACCGTTATAAACCGGATACTCTGGTATTCTACTTCCCAGAACTTTTAAAGGTATAGGGGTGGATTCTGGTGCAATTCCTGCTATGCCTTGTCCATTATTTGCCTCAGCTCCTATAATTCCTGCAACGTGCGTTCCGTGGCCTGCTCTTGCTGATGAAGCAGAGAGGTTCTCATTAGCAGGAAAAACATCTTTCATATTATGAATAAAATTATAAGCCAGCGTTAAATCAATATTCTTTTTCAAGTCTATATGATTATCATCTGTACCGGTATCTGCAATACCTATTTTAAAGCCATTTCCTTTGCTGTATTGCCATGCTGGAAGAATATTAATGTCTAATCCATTTAAGTAATTCAGCAATCCCCATTGTTCTTGAAAGTTCTCATCATCAGGGTTGTTTAGCTTTTCAATGAACAAGTTATATTGATTATTTTCTAAATCAAAATTTTTCGCAGTAACCTTAATATAATCTGTAAACTGAAACAATGCAGCATGGGCATTATCCCAAAAGTTCATTGGTCTTGCCATTCCGTCAGCATCGCAGATCCATTGACAGGGGTTAGACTTACCGGATATCAACCGAAAGATCAGTGGGAAGCATAGGAACCTTTTGGTGAGAAAAGAGCCAACTAAACCCAATATACCCCAGTGGTGCCCAACAATATATTCACCTTCGTCTGCATTTCCGCTATGATTATTCCACTTTTGGATACCTAGTATTTTCTCGGAATTCTTAGCAATCAGGCTAGTGTCATAAGCTACCAGTAATGCCCCGTGGACCATAAAGCTGTCTGGGAATAATAACAACTGTAGTATTTCTTGAGGAATATAAATGTACACAAGAATCACTCCTTTGCCGGGGTTATTTTGTACATATATTCCTCTTTTATTTTGCAAATTATTACGTCAATTTCTGGTAATTATTTAAAAAGCGCAAAACTATAGTATGTGAATATTCTTTTGAAATATATTGCGTTTTGTTTTAAATGCATAAAAAAACAAATGCATTTATTAATACAATAAAAAGGGAACCAATTATTGCTAAACTTCTTTTTTTCATAGTTTTATTCCTCTCTAAAATATACTGTCCTCATTAGAAAGAACAGTATATTTTAGTTTGTTTAATGTATTTGCTATAATGAATTTGAGGCTGATTCATTCAACATACTTGTTCCTTGCTTGATTTAATAAAGATCAATGAGTTATAAAAGCAAGGTAGTATTTTTTTGAAAATTTCTACCCTGCTTTTTATTTATTAATAGTTAACTATTAATAAATTCATTAAAGGTTTTCATCTGATACTCTAACACTTATAGTACCTGATAATGCTCCACTACTTGTTGTAAAACTTACATTATGTCTACCGCTCCACGCATTATTTACAGTTCTTGTCCTACTATCGTTTGCTGGTACTTCAAAACTCCAACGTTTATTACCATTATCATAGGATACAGTAACTGTTAATTCCTCATTTCTATTGTTTGTTACATGTATACGATAAGAATTATATCCTTCAGGTTGATCCCAACGCCTGCCACTAGAACCAATGGATTCATCCCTAATTGCTAGATAACTATCCCTTGGTTCTCTATCATCAGAATCATCTTCGTTTGTTTCAATTACTACTTCTTCCATGCTAACATCAGCATCATCTTCGTTTGTTTCAATCACTACTCCTTCAATAGGTTTTTGATTGGCACTTGCAAATATAAAACTTATTGAAAATAAAACTAGAAGTAATGATAGAATTAATGTTATTTTTTTCATTTTAATTCCTCCTCTTATTTGGTTGGTTTCCTCGAAAACTCCGATGTGTTACAATTACTTAATTCTAAAACTAGTCGAAATATTTGTCTCTATAAATCCTCCTATTGGCTTTTGCACATCCTAATGCTTACCAAGTATTAGGCGGCGCAAAAGCCTATCTAAATTGGTGGACCCACATCAATCATAGAATCACCCTTTCATTTGTATTATTTAGAATTCAATCTATAACAAATATAGATTGAATTCTAAACCCAGAATCAAATTTACTCTAATTTTGACTTCTCAAATAATTTGGTTCAGCATAAACAACTTCTCCATAAGCGTTAAATACATCTACTGCTTTATCTGCTTCTTCAACAGTGGAAAATTCAAATACATAAGCGTTAATTAATTCAAGATGTTCGACTTGTTTCATTTTTTTAAATATATTTTTTTGATTTATATTGTTGATAAAATCTACAAGCTCTACTCCATCAGCAAATTTCACTATGATTTTATCTGTTTTTTCATGATTTTTTGTATTGTCTTTGTAGTATTTTATTTTTGCTTTAATATCCCGACCAAATATATTTCTATCAATCCCTTTTATACTTCTTGCACTTGTTTCGGTTTTATTTGAAACTATCGCTTTGAAAGCATTAACAACTCCGTCGCTTAATACCTTATTCTTCAAGCTGTCCAATTTTGTTACGTTACTATCAGCAGTTAATCTTTCCTTAATCTCTATGGGTGTTAAGCCTAAATCATCTGACCAGACTAATCCTGCAACAGCTGATACTACTGGCGCTGCCATTGATGTACCATTCTTGTAGGTATAATTGTTTTGAGGATAGGTACTCAATATTTTTTCTCCTGGTGCAGCGATGTCCGTTGGTCCACCATAATTTGAAAATATGGCTAGTTCTCCATTAGCGTTAACAGCTGCTACAACGATAGAATTGTCATGATAATAACAAGCAGGGTATTCAGGATTGATACTTAAATCGTTTCCGTCATTTCCAGCAGCTATTACAAATAATATTTCTTCTGCTTTTAGCATTGCCTCTTGTTCTGAAACAGCTGGGGCATAACCCCCAAAGCTGCAATTCATTATCCTAATATCATTATCTTTCGCATACTGAATTGAATTGACAAAAGATGCTATTGCACCGTTATAAACCGGATACTCTGGTATTCTACTTCCCAGAACTTTTAAAGGTATAGGGGTGGATTCTGGTGCAATTCCTGCTATGCCTTGTCCATTATTTGCCTCAGCTCCTATAATTCCTGCAACGTGCGTTCCGTGGCCTGCTCTTGCTGATGAAGCAGAGAGGTTCTCATTAGCAGGAAAAACATCTTTCATATTATGAATAAAATTATAAGCCAGCGTTAAATCAATATTCTTTTTCAAATCTATATGATTATCATCTGTACCGGTATCTGCAATACCTATTTTAAAGCCATTTCCTTTGCTGTATTGCCATGCAGGAAGAATATTAATATCTACTCCATTCAAGTAATTCAGCAATCCCCATTGTTCTTGAAAGTTCTCATCATCAGGGTTGTTTAGCTTTTCAATGAACAAGTTATATTGATTATTTTGTAAATCAAAATTTTCGGCAGTAACCTTAATATAATAGGTTTTGCCTTCAAGAAGGGTATTGGCAAGTTCAAATGCTTTGGTATTAAGACCATCACTATTTTCCATCATAATATTTGTTTTTGTATCATCATAGAGTATGCCGTATGTATCTGCACTTCCTTTTGAAGTGATGCTATAACTACCTGTAGCTTCTGGGGTAAATGAAAACCAGTTTTGAGAATCTTCAGTTGGGATGATTCCTGGATACTCTGTATTCATTTCAACTACGATGGGGTTATCAATATTGTTGTAGGTTTCTTCTTTATTGCTTTCTTTTTCAACCTTTAGGGTAAATCTTCTCGTACCAATGCTGTAATGCTTAACCTGTATAAAATATTGTTCCTTTGATTTTAGCTTCTCTTTTATTTCAAAGTTTCCATAAGGATCATCGGGTTTGTCATCATTGCTGGCAATTAGATATCTATCTTTATTGTATAAATAACCATATGTATCTGTAGTTCCAGTTGTATAGATTACATAATATGCGTCTTCCGCCGGTGTAAATTTGAAATAGTTACTATCTCCATCAAATAATATTTCACCCTCCACGTCATTTTGTGTGGTGAGGATTCTTGCTGTTTCAAAAGTATGACCATAGTTGACAATTTTTTTAGGGATATGGCTGACTGTAAGTCTATAATAGTTATCGTTATCAAAGGATTTATTGTATCCGGCAACTTTTATATAATACCAATCATTTAGCTTTACATCTTTAATCGTGATGGTTTCAAAGTTATTTGTACTACAGGATGAAGCAATTTGTTTTTTATTACTGTCATAAACATACAAGTCAAAGTCTTTACCATCAGGTATATTGTCTAATAAAAATACAACATCCCCTTTTTCATAAAACATCGTCTTAAAATAATCTACATCATTAGAAGCACTAATTTTTCCATAAATAACCTCTTCAAATAACTTATTAGCTGTGTTTAAATTATCATTTTTTTCCCTTTCATATACAACACTTGTAACAGTGTCTTGTATCCTTCGGGTATAGTCTGTGTCATCTTCAAAATTTATGTTTCTTTCAACTTTATTTATATCAAGTATTAACCCAATGACTTCACTTTCAGCCTTATTGTATAAAATAAAATAACCGGTATATAATTCTTTTGAAACTGTTTCAACATCAATGCTATACTTTTGATTTAATAAAATTCCTTCTATAGACACGCTATTTTCTACTACTGATGAATAAATTGATTCTTTTTTAGTAGTGTTTTCTTCATGAATGTACAATTGTACTTTTTCATCACTTGAAAATTTAATATCTACAACATTGTTTGCAACTAAATTTTCAACAGCTATTGTAAAAGGCAACGTAGATTTACCTTCTGCCTTTACCGCAATTGGTTGAATAATTGTAAAACAACTCAGCAGTAAAACTAAAGCTGTAAAAAACGATATTATCTTTCGCATAATAAAAACCCCCTTGTTTGGAATAATGATTCTATAATTTACTATAGTTTTGCACAAATTAAAGCCTTAAGAATTTAACTTTACTACTGTTATGAAGCAATAGTAAGTATAGCATCTTTTACTGATATATTTTTCTCTACTTCTTGATCTAATGCGGTTTTGGAGAAAACAAGTTTTTCTAAGGAAAATGTACTCAGGTAGATACGAAGCTTTTTAAAACTAAGTTCTAATGTCCAAGGGATATCCCCTCGATAAACTTGTGTTTGAAGTCAACTACTATTTGAATATTTTATAGGAGTGGTTCTATCTAATATAAGGTTGGATGAATGACTTATTGCTAAAGTATGTATCTGCTACTGTTCTGGCCGGATACTTAAGAGCCTAATTACAGAACTGAAATAGTGCAGCATGGGCATTATGCCAAAAGTTCATTGGAGTAGCTATGTCATCGATATCGTTTGCCCACTGAAAACCCTTAGATTTATCCAATAATAGTCTGAAAATCAGTGGAAAACAAAGGGAAGTGGTTAGTGAAAAAAGAGCCAATGAAGCCTAATATACTCCAGTGGTGTTATTTGCCTTGATTTGTATTACCACAAGCAAACAAAGTAAACAAAATATTTGTAGTTAGGTATTGATAACAGTTCCTTTGAAAATAATAGTAGCTGTAGTGTTTCTAGAGGAATATAAATGTACATAAGAAACACTCCTTAATCAGGGGTCATTGTGCACATTTATATTTCTTTTTTCTTTTGTATGTAAATTATTGCGCATGACACACTTTTAATGCTTGTCCTTCATTACTAAGTCCATTATTTGAAAATTAATATAATTATGTTAAATATAACTGTATTATATTTAACATAATTATATATGTCAATACAAAATGAGAATTTTAGTTTATACAAATAAAAGGTTTAAAGCTATATACTAACGAACAATACCGAAATCAATTGCTTGGTTTTATTGTTTAAGCAGGAATCCCTTGACAAATATAGCTTAAAACCTATCTTGTATAATTGGATTTTCATTGACATTATAAAAAAAAGTTCTTATAATATTACATATAATATAGTAATACTTAATATAACCTTATTAAATATAATATATTGAGGTGATTTAATGGATAAAGCATCATTTTCGTTAACAAAAAATGAACAGCAAATTATGGAGCTTATGTGGACACAAGGCAGGGCTTTGTCTCGTTCTGAAATTATTGAACTTTCTCCGGAACGTTCTTGGAAAGACAGCTCTATTCATATTTTATTAAACAGCTTACTGGAAAAAGGTGCAATTAAGGTAGACGGCTATATAAAGACTGGTAAAAATTATGGACGTACGTTTTCTCCGATGATTACTCAAGAGAAATATCACATAATGCAGTTTAAGCAAAGTGCAAATTATCTTAAATCTAAATCTTCTGCCATTGCCTGTCTTGTATCTACGCTTATTCAAGATGATGAGATTGATAACGAGACATTGGAAAAATTGGAGGCTATATTACAGGCACGGAAGCGGGAGAAGAAATGAGCATCACAATTTTTTCATTCATTACTTCAATATTCTGGTGCAACATATATATTGCAATGATTGCCTTCATGAGGCGCCGCAACAGTTTTCTCATCCATTTCAGCATTGCACCTTTGGCACTTCTAACAGTTACAAGCATTTTCCGTTTGCTTTGTTCCGTTGAACTTCCAGCGACAGTTGTTTTACCCTCTGAAATTATTTTGCCTGCTGTTATTAATTTTCTTACTATGTCACTATTTACAGCTTTCGATGGTGTTGTTGTAATACGTATCTATGATGTGCTGCTTGTTGTTTGGGTGGTAGGAAGCATTTATAATTTGCAAAAATATATATGCCAATTAATTCAATTGAACAATTCTGTCGGCGTTGTTGACGGAACACGGGATATGCGAATTATTTTGTGTATGGATGAGATTATCGCGAAAAGCCAGAAAAACATGAAGGTTAAAATCATACAATCCAAAGAAATCAGTATCCCTATGATTACAGGATTTTTTAAACCTACGATTTATCTGCCGGATATACAGTTTTCAGATGGTGAACTGAAAAATATCCTGCTGCATGAATGGACTCATTTTTTACATAAAGACACATGGATCAAGTTATCTATGTATTTGATTAGTTCGGTATTTTGGTGGAATCCTTTCGTTCATCTTTTAAAGCACGAGTTAAATCATGTACTGGAAATTCAATGCGACTTAAGCATTACGTCTCAAATGGACGAGAAAGATCGTATTAGGTATTTGGAAAGCATTCTAAAGGTTATGAAATCAACAGGTAAAAAGAATTTCCAGCATACTATACCTGTCAATAGCACCGCATTAATCAGCACAAGTAAAACAAAAAAAATCCAGCAAAGATTTCGCTTGGTGTTGGAATATGACGGAAAGAAAAAGCAACGCATATTCCCTATATTTTTGCTTTGTGGTTTGATTCTGTTGTCTCATTTTGCTTCGTATAGGTTTGTGATACAGCCAAGATACTTTCCGACGGTTGAAGCAGGATATGAGGAGACCTTTATCATTACTCCGGAGAATTCATTTCTTATACTTAATGGAGATGGCACTTACTCCTTATATACAGATGGTCAATATAGATGTAATATAAACCAAATAAACGAAGAACCATTTTCATTATTGTCGGTTAAATAAACGGTTTGCCGAGAAAGGAGAGGATTTATGAAATTAAGAAATTTTGTGGTTCATTGCTCTACAGTTGGGCTGCTCTTAATATGTCTGAGTGGAGTCTTTAGCCCTAAATATGTTGTGTATGCAGCAGAGACAATGATTTACACTAAAGATACCAATGTGGTGATAAATGCGGAAGAAACAGAGTGGCGATATCGAGTTGTTGATGGAAGGCTGCAAAAACGATTGTGGTCTATTACTTATAATAAATGGCTTACCGATTGGGAGTGGGTATAATTCTTTGATATACTTGATATATACGTAAGTGTCGAGGGGATGGAGTTATTGACAACACCTATTCCTTTGGCATTTTTGTTTTAATAGGACACATAATAGAAGAATTATTTGGGAAAGATAGATTCAAGCAAATAGTAAAACATAAGATTGGGGATGCATATGTATAAGAAAATTACACTAGCACTATTCGTTATCATGATGATTGTACTGTCCAGTTGTGCATATCGCAGAAATCTGCCTCCCGACGAGACACCTGCGCCAAGACAGCAATCCACACCTGCAGAGGATGTCCCTAAGGAAGATAGATTAGCCAAGCCTCAAGGGGAAGCAGTGGAAGAAAATATAAACGGCTTCAATCTTGAAGATGATCTAAGGATCACTGAAAACACTCAAGAGGAGGAAGAAAACAGGATATCCTACCTTAATCAACAGCAGAAAACAGAGGTATTGCAAGAGATTGGATCTAAAAAGATGAACACTGTGTTGCAAGAATATAGCACCACCTTACCTGAAACCATCAATGATGCAATTCAGTATTTTCAATATGATATTTCTTTTGATTATTTCCTTGTAACGGCAGAGGAAGGTGCAGAAATTTTAGAAAATCCAGCACCAGATGCCACCGTTGTTGCCCAAGTAGAGAGCTTAGAGAAATTATCCCTCCTTCAAAGGGTTGAAGGTGAAGCCTTAGAGGATTCAAGCATTTGGTATAGGGTGGGATTTGAAGATGATAATGGCGTCGGTGAAGGATATCTTCATGCAACAACAGGTGTTCCTAGAAACTTTCGCTTTGATAGAATGGAAGAGGCCATCAACCAGTTAAGACAGCAGGTGGCCCAAGGAGATTTGCACTTTGTCAGTAACTATAAAAATCAAAATGGTGCACCTCCTCAAAAGGGAGATGCTGCAGTAGATGCGTATGGCTATAGAGTTTACCACAGTGCTCCTGCCTACCAGCAGGCAGATACAAATAGTGAATTTAGGTATATACCAGACGGAATGTTGGTACGCATCATAGAAGAGACGGAGGAATTTTACCATATTGATGTTCCAACTTTTGGTGGAGACTACTATATACCCAAACAATATATTGATCCAGATGTCACGCTAAGCCGGCTGGAGCACGTAGTTGTGGTAGACAGAGATCAGCAGAACCAGGCTTCCTTTGAGCTTGGTGAAGATGAACTTCATCTTGTATCATATACCTTGTCTACCACTGGAATTCCAGGAGATTTTTCCTTTGAAACCACTCTTGGTAGTTACAAGGTGATTGAAAAAAGAGATCGCTTTGAGTATTTAGAAAGTGGTACACAGGATATTGCAGGCTATGCCCCTTTTGCCGTACGATTTACAGGAGGAGCCTATATCCATGGTGTTCCAGTAGCCTATGAGAAGGAGGATGGAGAGAAAATTGATCCCGGGTTAATAGAATACCTTCATACCATCGGTACATTTCCCCGTTCCAACATGTGTGTACGGAACTTTACCAGCCATGCAGAATTCCTCCATAACTGGATAAATGTAGAAAACGGTGCGGTCATTGTGATAGAATAGGATCAAAGTAGTTGCTTTGCTACAAAAAAGGACGTGAATTTTCACGTCCTTTAAATTTGTTTAGGAAGCACTTGTTTTATACAACGGAGGAATCGACCATTATAAATTTTTGGAAAAAACTTAACCCTTTTCTTGCGTGAAGGTTGACAGAAGAAACTATTTCGTGTAAAATGTAAGTGAAAATTCAAGAATTGGAAGTGTGTGGATGTTAGAGGTAGTTCTTAACTAATCAAGTAAATATTTGCCTAGAAAAAAGATTTTTAGGGGATCTAATCCCTTTGTTTGTGTTGAATTTTTTTAGGTGATTGATTGGTAAGAACACCAGTAAATATCTTATTCACTTTCTATGCTTGATGATAAATAGTTCAAGATATCTAAGCTGTGGTTTTGTACAGCTTATTTTTGTTTTTGAAATATTTTTATCTATTGGTTTAAAAGGCGATAATGAATGGTTGTTCATTATCGCCTTTTTTGTTTAAAAAAGATGAGAGGAGAAAAGTACAATGAATAAAAAAGCTATGATTTATTTGGAATTTGATTTAATTAAGGATATATTAAAGGAATATACCCTTTCTCACTTAGGAGAAAAAAGGATAGAAGCACTGGAACCTATTACAGATAAAACGGTGATTGAAAACTGGATAAAGGAAACAACGGAAGGAGTACAACTATTATCAGGAGGCTCCAGTGCACCTCTCCATGCCCTCACAGGCATAGAAAGAGTGATGGAGAAGCTGGGCAAGGTCTCGGCTCTTTCAATAGAAGATATTATTACCATATATGATTTATTGATAGAAGGAAATCGAATGAAACAATATATGAAGGGAAGAATGGAGACCGCCCCCTGCTTAAGTAGCTATGCACTTTCTATTTCGGAATTACCACAACTCACTACCGAAATTGAAAAATCTATACAACATGGTAAGGTAAGTGATAAGGCTACCTCAACACTTGCTAAAATAAGAAAAAATATTAAAATAATAGATGAGAAGATAAAAACAAAGTTAGAGAATATTTTAAAGTCTTCAGAAATCAAAAAATATTTACAGGAAAATTTAATCAGTACAAGAGATGGAAGGTATGTCATACCTGTCCAAGCCCAATATAAAAGCAAGGTGAAGGGAACTGTATTGGATTCTTCTGCCACGGGTTCAACTGTTTTTATTGAACCAGAAAGTATCAGAAAACATTGTGGAGAACTTTCTTTGCTTAAAATACAGGAGGAGAAAGAGATTTACAAAATATTATCTGATTTAACCCTTTTGATAGAAACCTATCAAAGAGAAATTGCCGTTAATATCGAAGTGATGGTACAATACGATTTTGTTTTTGCCAAAGCTAAGTATAGCAGAGCTATTGAAGGAGTACCTGTAAAACTCAATAATAAAAGTTACATTAAGATTGTTGAAGGCAAGCATCCTTTAATCGGTAAAACTGCTGTAGCTTTAGACTTTGTTATTGGGGAGGCTTATAAAGCTTTGGTGATTACAGGACCCAACACCGGCGGGAAAACTGTTGTATTAAAAACAGTAGGACTTCTAACCTTGATGGTGCAATCAGGCTTACATGTTCCTGTAAAGGAAAATAGCGAGTTTGCAATATTTGATGATGTCTTAGTGGATATAGGAGATGGTCAAAGTATAGAGCAATCCCTTAGCACTTTTTCCTCCCATATAGAAAACATCAAGGAAATATTAACACAAGCTACGAATAATACATTGGTTATAGTAGACGAACTAGGAGCAGGAACAGATCCTGGAGAAGGTATGGGTCTAGCTACTTCTATTTTAGAGAATCTTATGGAAAAAAAAGCTACAATCTTAGCCACCACCCATTATAATGGGATAAAGGAGTTTGCTGCAAAAAAAGAAGGTTTTGAAAATGGTGCCATGGGTTTTGATATCTTGTCTTTAAAGCCTCTCTATAAATTGAAGATAGGAAAATCCGGAGAGAGTAATGCCTTTTTGATTGCTTTAAGACTGGGCTTAGATAGATCCATCATTGAGAGGGCCCACGAAATAACCTATGGAGAAAAGAAGCTTTATTCTATGAAACTGGTAGAGGAAATGGCAGAAGGGCAAAAAACAAATGTTTTTGTTAGTAAGGAAAAGAAGAGGGTAGAAACCTTGAATAAAAAAGAAAACAAGCAGGAAAAGTCCGAAAAAAAGAGAAGTTTTCATATAGGAGATTGTGTTTTAATAAGCTTTTTGGGAAAAACAGGCATCGTATGCCAAGAAGAAAATTCTGTTGGGGAAGTAGGCGTTTTATATCAAGGAAAAAAGATCAAGGTCAATAGGAAAAGGCTTTCTTTGTATGTAGAGGCGGAGGCACTATATCCTGAGGATTATGACATGAATATTCTATTTGAAAGCAAAGAAAACCGAAAAAAACAGCACAAAATGAGTAAAGGTTATGTGCCGGGATTGGTGATTGAGTATGATAAAAAAGAATAAGAGGAACGAGTCTATTTTATAAATTATGACCGAGGGGACGTTTGGGTAAAATTAAAGAGTACTGATGGAAAACAAAACCTCCCTTTAGCTGTTTAAAAACGATCCTTTTTCTTTTATTCTTAGGATGAAAGGCGTTTCTTTTAATATTTTCATTATTGTAGCATATTTTGTAAATTGATATAATAAACATATTGGAAAAATTATGGAAGAATACAAAGAACAGTATCTTTTAAATTTAGAGATACGATAAATTAAGAAAGAGAGTGGATTAAATGAAAAGTGAAAGAATAATAAAAGAAATTTTGGAATGGGGAAAAATTCTTCTTTTTTCCCTAGTAGCATCTATATTCCTTAGTGCATTTATTCTTCAACCGTCAATAGTATGTGAAGCCTCTATGGAACCAACATTGGAGGGAAAGAGCTCTTTTGATGTTAACAAGGCTGGAGATTATGTAATGATATTTAAAAGTGCATATATACTAGGTAACGAACCTGAATATGGCGATATTGTTATCATCGATAGTAGAGTAAATAGACAGAGGACTTTAAAGGATAAGGTTATAGACAATCCTTTAATAAGAAGGGCTATGAATGATACGAATGATAGACAATTTTGGATAAAAAGAGTCATCGGGGAAGCTGGAGATTTATTAGAATTTAAAGAAGGGACAGTATATCGTAATGGCATAGCTCTAGAGGAAGATTATATTAAAGAGGATATGATGAAGGCTTTTGAAACAATAAAGGTACCAGAAAATCATGTTTTTGTTATGGGAGATAATAGAAACATAAGTATTGACAGTAGAGAAATTGGATCAGTGCCTGTTGAAAATGTACTAGGAAAAGTTATTTTTAGATTTTATCCCTTTAATAAAATAAGTATATATTAGCACAGGTAGCTTTTATAGATTTCTTTAAATTGTTAATAGCGTTGGTTTATATACCTAGCATAAGGATTATTTAAAACCCCTTTTGTTGACACATTTTCTTTTATGGTCATAGAAGGGGCTTTCTATCTCATTAAGTGACTACGTATAGTTACAGCATGATAGTTATATCTCAGAAAAAAGGACATGAAATTTGAAGTGTCCTTCAAATGTTAGACATAAAAACTAACATTTGGAGGAGCATTTTTGCATGACAAAATATAACGAAGAAACAAAAAAGAAATTCATTAATTTAATGCAAACCAGGTATTGCATGCCAAGAAGAAAATTATGAAAGCTATATACCGGGTTGAGTGATTGACTATGATAAGGAAGAATAGGGGGAAGCAGTTTAATTTGGGGTTTAAGCTACTGATAAGAGTGGTATAGTCTTAAAAGAAGAGAAATTTTAGATATATATAATCATATAGAAGGGAGACAGCAATGTTAAAAATAAAAAACTTATCAAAAACCTATGTAAAAAACCAAAAAGAAGCTTTGAAGAATGTCAATCTCAATATAACGCAAGGGGAATTCACAGCACTATTGGGTCAGAATGGCGCAGGAAAAACTACTTTAATTAATATACTGGCAGGAAATGTGAAAAAAACCTATGGTGAGATACAGATAGGGGGATATGATTTAGACAAACAGGAATTAGAAACGAAAAAAATCATCGGTATTGTTCCCCAAGAAATAGCTTATGATCCTGCCTTTACAGTAGAGGAGATTTTAACAAAGCAGTCGGGTTATTTCGGCTTTAAAAACAACAAGGAATATATTGATGAACTGTTGGAGGCTTTAGCATTGAAAGATAAAAAAAAGGCTTATGGTAGAGCGCTGTCGGGTGGTATGAAGAGAAGACTTTTAATAGCAAAAGCCCTCGTGCATAAACCCAAAATCCTTATATTGGATGAACCCACCGCTGGTGTAGATATAGAACTACGCCATACTATGTATGAATTTTTAAAAAAACTACACAACACTGGGATGACTTTGATACTGACCACCCATTATATAGAAGAAGCAGAAAAATTATGTAAAAGGGTGGTTGTAATAAACGAGGGTGCTATTATTGCAGATGCGCCGAAGGATAAGTTGTTGAAGGATTTTTCTAAGGAAATAAAAGTTGAACTTCTTTTTGATTGGGATTTAGATGTAGCTGACTTTGTGTTTTTGAGGGAATATCATCCCAAAGTAAAGGAGAAAAGGAAAGTTTCCTTCAAGATAGATAAAGATGACTTGGCTAAGGTATTAGAAAGGATCACACAAAACAACATGAAATTTGTAGACCTGAATATAGAAAAACAAAAGCTAGAAGACATCTATTTACAGTTAATCAGAGGTTAGGAGGATTTTATGAGTAAAACATCAATATTTTATAACAAAACTGGTTTTATGACTTTGTTAAAAAGAGAAATTCATAGATTTATGAAGGTTTCTGTTCAGACGATTCTTGCGCCGCTGCTTTCAAATATATTGTATCTGGGTATATTTGGAGGAATGCTGCAAACGAGGGAAGTGGGGATTGAAGGGGTAAATTATCTTTACTTTCTCGTTCCAGGACTAACCACCATGGGGGCAATTCTTGCTTCTTTTCAAAATCCTTCCTTCTCTATCGTTGTGCAGAAGTTTCAGAATACAGTACAGGATTTAAATAGTTACCCAATTTCTGATATTGAAAAATCTTTGGCATTTGTTCTTGGGGGCACCTTTAGAGGTTTATTGGTAGGTTCCTTAACCTATTTTGCCACTATTTTTTTTGTTGGCTACAGAATAGAGCATCCTTTATTATTCTTTGTTTCCCTTGCGGTAACCTCCTTTATTTTTGCATCAATAGGATTGATTTCGGGGCTTATACTGGATAGTTTTGAAAAAATGAATTTTGTATTGGCTATTGTTATCACACCACTGACCTATATAGGAGGCGTATTCTTTGAAATTACAAAATTACCTGGTATGTTATCAAAAATTAGATATATTAACCCTATCTACCCACTTGTAAATATTACCCGATATACGTATATAGGTGTTTATGAAGGGAATCTACTCCTACAGTTGTTGGCAGCCAGTGTTTTTTGTATAGGATTTTTCTTCATTGCAGTATATATATTTAAAAAGGGTTTTGGCATCAAAATCGATTAGTAAAAAAAGAAAAAAGGGATAGATGACCTTTCTATCCCTTAGCTTGATATGGCTCCCAACATAGTGAGAATCTTGATCAAGATTCTTCACTATGTTTAGGAGGGCAGTTTGAAAAAATTTTTCATGATGCTATATGTATATAAGAAAAACAGCCTTAACCTACAACATTTATTGGTTTTCCCTTAATAAAGGCGGCAATATTATCAGACACAAGCTGAATCAGTCTTTCACGAGACTCAAAGCATTTCCAACCTATGTGGGGTGTAAGCATTACGTTGTCCATGGCGAACAATGGATTGTCTAGTGCTGGAGGTTCAGGATCTTGTACGTCTAGAGCAGCCCCCGCAAGGACGTTGTTTTGGAGGGTCTCTATCAAATCAGTTTCCTTAATAATAGGGCCTCTAGCTGTATTGATAATAAAAGCTGTAGGCTTCATAAGTTTTAATTTATCTTTATCAATAAGATGTTTTGTATCAGGAGTAAGTGGGCAATGGATTGAGACAAAATCGCTACCCTTCAATACTTCTTCAAGAGAAGCAGATTTTATATTTGGTTCTTCATAGTTCTTAGGTGTGCGATTATATGCTAGAACGTTCATGCCCAAGGCACTAGCCACCTTGATTACCTGTCTGCCAATAGCACCTGTACCAATCACCCCAAGGGTTTTGTTTTGCAACTCAAAATGAGGGACCTGAAGGTGCTTTGTAAAATTAGTAAAATTGCTTTGTTTAATCATGTTTTGTTGCAGCACCATAGAGGAAGCAAAATTCAGCATGAAGGTGATTGCTAGTTGCGCAACAGCTTCAGTACTGTAGCCTGGTATATTGCAGACGGTGATATTTTTATTCGCTGCGGCAATAATATCAATATTATTATAGCCAGTGCCAGCTTCGCAAATAAGCTTAACAGAAGGTGGAAATTGTTCAATTAAATCTTTACCGAGGGGCAATTCTTTGGTGATAATCACACTTTGATTTTGCACTCTTTCTAAAATTTCTTCATCACTGCTGGCATCGTATTTGGTAAAAGTGCCAAGTTCTTGTAGGGAAGAAAAGTTAAGCTGATGATCAAAGTCTACTTTTGCTGAATTGAGAAACACTATTTTTTCCATAGAGACCTCCTAATGTTTAATATTGATATTTTTATTATACGAAATTTATGATTGCTTGTAAAACTTAGCATCTGTAATTATTATTGTCCAAGGAAAAAAATCTATAAAAAATCTTTTAAAATTACAATAGAATAAATAATTGAGGAGGAAGAAAAATGAAATGCTTATACTATCCACCAATGGTATACTGGTAAAACGTCCATTGGCTATTGGAGAAAATTTTGTTTTGGTGGGTTTTAAGGCGGAGGAATGGGAGAAGCTTATGAAAAAATAAAAATATTCTTTAGAAAGTTGGTGTAGTGATGAAACAACACTTCAAAAAACCTATCATGGAAGTGATTAAAAGCAGGTATTCAGTAAGGACCTATCGGCCTGAGAAGTTGTCGGAGGAAATAAAGGAGGAAATAAGAGAATATGCTGCAGCCCTTAAGGGACCTTTTGGCCCTAAGGTAAGACTGGAATTGATTGATTGTTTCGAGATTTTGGAGAAAAATGGTGGAAAAATCGGTACTTATGGCGTAATAAAAGGGGCTCAAGATTATATTGCAGCAATTGTAGAAAATGGTGAAAAGGATCTTGAGGCGTTAGGCTATGTCTTGGAAAAATTTATCCTATATGCAGCTTCTATAAATCTTGGAACTTGTTGGTTGGGAGGAACTTTCAAAAGAAACCAGTTTGTCAAGATGGTTGCATTAAAAGACAATGAAAAACTACCTATTGTTACGCCTATAGGCTATCCAGAAGATAAAAAAAGCGTAGTGGAGTCATTTATGCGTTTTGCTGTAGGCGCTAATAAAAGAAAATCATGGCATCAACTCTTTTTTGATGAAAGTTTCAATAAACCGTTGAAAGAAAAAGGGGCAAAGGAATACTTAGCAGCACTAGAAGCTATAAGACTAGCCCCTTCTGCTTCAAATAAGCAGCCATGGAGAATCGTGAAAAAAGAAAAAGTATACCATTTTTATTTAAAGAGAGATCAAGGATACGGAGAAAAGCTGGGCTTTAATATTCAGCGGATTGATATGGGAATTGCTATGTGCCATTTTGAAATGGTTTTACAGGAGCTAGGGGTCAAGGGAAACTGGATAATAGAAAATCCCCAGGTAGATCCTGCTGGAATAGAAAACCTGGGGTATGTAGTGAGCTGGGTGGAATAAAGTTATTACAATACTTTAGGCTTTGTAAATGACAAGACCTATTTAGCTGAAGCTGTTTGGATGCTGAGATGGGATATAGTTTAACAACTTTCAAATTGAGAATAATACAAATCTGCGTAAAGGCCTTTTTTCTTTAACAGACTTAGATGGTCCCCTTGTTCTACGATATTTCCGTCCCTAAGCACCAAGATTGTATCTGCGTTTTGAATGGTGGAAAGCCGATGAGCAATGACAAAACAAGTCTTTTCCTTCATTAGATTGCTCATAGCTTCTCGGATTTGAAGCTCAGTCCTTGTATCTACATTGGAGGTAGCTTCGTCCAAAATTAGCATCTTAGCATCTAAAAGCATGGCTCTGGCAATGGTCATCAACTGTTTTTGTCCTTGTGAAATATTTATGCCCTCTTCATTCAAAACTGTATCATACCCTTTGGGAAGCTGGGTGATGTAGCTGTGAATTTTTGCCGCCTTTGCTGCTACAATCACTTCCTCCAAAGAAGTATTCTCCTTACCATAGGCAATGTTTTCATAAATGGTGCCATGGAACAACCAGGCATCCTGCAAAACCATAGCATAGGATAAACGAAGATTTTTTCTGGTGATTTTCTTGATATCAACACCATCTAATGTAATGCTCCCTTGATGGGGGTCATAAAAACGCATTAATAGATTAATGATGGTAGTTTTCCCTGCACCGGTTGGCCCTACAATGGCAATAAGGTTTCCCTTGTCTGCCTTTAAATTAAGATGATGAAGGATGATTTTATCTTCATGATAACCGAAATCAACATTTTTTATGGCGACATCACCTTGAAGGTTTGTAAAGGCCTGGGTCTCCCCTAGAGCATTGGATTCCGGGGCTTCATCCATTAAGCGAAATACCCTTTCAGCAGCGGCAGAAGCTGATTGCAACTCGTTGAGGATGTTTGCCATTTCGTTGATAGGCCCAGAAAATTTTCTTGAGTAAAGCACAAAGGAGGAGACACTGCCTAAGGTAAGTTGTCCAAATAGGTATAGAAGTGCTCCAAAGACACTAACAAGTGATAAAGATAAATTATTGATAAAGTTGATGGAAGGTCCCATCATACTGCCATAATATTCTGCAGCATAGTAGGCATCCACCGCCTCTTGGTTTTTTTCATCAAAGCGCTGGAGCATGACTTTTTCGCGATGATAAGCCTTGATTGTTTTTTGTCCAGAAATCATTTCCTCAACAAATCCATTTAATTCACCAAGCTTGGCAGAGCGCCTTCTGAATAAAGGTCTTACTCTATTGGCCATATACTTAGTGAAGCAAAGGGATATAGGAATGGTGATGCCAAAAATAAGTACCATGGCAGGAGAAATAAGGATCATCATCAAAAGAGAACCTATGACGGTGATCGTACTGGTGGAAATTTGCACTAAGTCATTGGAAAGAGAGGCATTAATCGTATCAATATCATAGGTGATACGACTGATAATATCTCCAGTTTGATGACGATCAAAATAACTTACTGGCAAATCTGCAAGTTTTTCAAAAACATCTTTACGCATTTTAAAGGTGACTTTTTGACTTAAATCAATCATTAAAATAGATAGAAAGTAAGAAAAGCCAGACGATAGAATATAAAACAAAATCATCAGCCCGCAAAAGAAAAATACCCTTTCAAAAACCACAGCTCCTTTGCCGAGCTCAATGGCATTAATAGCATAACCAGACAGCATGGGTCCTACTAAGGCAAGTAAATTACTGGTAATCGTTAAAAACAGAGCAAGAAACAGGGTCCATTTATATTGATAAAGATATCTCCATAAGCGGAAAACAAGACTGCCCTTGATTTGAACTATTTTTTCCTTAATCATGCCTACCATCCCCCATTTGCCATTGATTCATTTCTTGATAGCTTTTACAACTTTTGAGAAGTTCTTCGTGGTTGCCGTATCCAAGAACTTTACCATCTTCCAGTACTAAAATTCGGTGGGCATGCATAATAGAACTTACCCGTTGCGCCACAATAATGGTGGTTGTACTTTGAAAATTTTCATAAAGGGACTTTCTAAGTTTTGCATCCGTCCGATAATCTAAAGCACTGGAGGAATCATCTAAAATCAAAATTTCTGGATTGCCTGCCAAAGCTCTAGAGATCAAGAGGCGTTGTTTTTGTCCTCCGCTTAGGTTAGAACCTTTTGCAGTCAATAAATGTGTATATCCGTCAGAAAGAGAAGTGATAAATTCCTCAGCTTGTGCAAAACAAGAGGAAGCTGCAATTTCTTCTAGGGCCAGCCCTCTACCAAAATCAATATTTTCTGCAATGGTGTCGGCAAACAGCACATCATTTTGAAAAACCACACCAAACTTTGTATGAAGCTCCTCCTGTGGGATACTGTTGATATTTCTACCGTGGATACGAATAATACCTTTATCAACATCATAAAAACGCATCAATAGTTTAATGATGGTGGATTTTCCACTGCCGGTTGTACCAATAATGCCAAGGGTTTCACCTTGCCTTAAATGAAAGCTAATGTCTGTCAGGTTTTCCTGCTGGTTGTAATAGGAAAAAGAAACATGATCAAAAGAAATATGATAGGGGCTGTCTATCGTATCCTTTTCTTGAAGTACTAAATCTTCAGAGGCCTGCAGCACCTCATTAATTCTTTGAAAAGAAGCATTTCCTTTAGAAAAAATCACAAAGATTCTGCTGATTGACAGCATTGCGTGTAAAATAATTGTAAAGTAGGTTAAAAAAGCGATGATTTTACCCGGTTGTGTCAGTCCATTGTTGACACGGTAAGCACCTACTAAGATGACAACTGTCAGGCCCAAATTTAAAAATAAATTCATCATAGGGCTGGTAATAGCCATCGTCATCGCGGCCTTTTTTTCATCCTCTACAACTTCTGTATTTATTTTTGAAAAACGATTTTTCTCATAGTCGGTTTTCGATAATGCCTTAATAACACGGATGCCTGTAATGTTTTCTCGGAGGGTACGTACCATTTTATCTACTGATTGCTGTAGTTTATCGTACAAAGGAATGCTTTTCTTAGAAATAAAATAAACCAAGATAATAATAAAAGGCAAAACTGCTAGAAGCACTAAGGTTAAATAAAAGTCTAAGGTTAAGGTAACCAAAATGCCACCTAAAATTAAAATAGGTGCGCGAACCCCCATACGCTGCATCATTCCAATCATGTTGTGGACATGATAAGTATCTGAAGTCAATCTAGAAATCAGCGAGGGCATGGTAAAGTCATCTACTTGGCTGCATGAAAGATAAGAAATTTTTTTAAATAAGTCATGCCGAATTTGCTTGGTGGTATCACGGGCTACTCTGGAGGCCATATGATTGGCAGTAATGTTGGCGCTAATTGCAAAGATAGAGCAAAATACCATCATTAGACCCCAAAGTAAAATAAGACGAATGCTGCTCTGTGGAACAATATGGTCAATCATGTGGGCCAAAATCCAAGGCAAAAGCAAGTCGGTTATGGTTCCCATAAATTTGATGAATAATCCCAGCGAGATGCTGGCTATGTAGGGTTTTAAATAAGGAATAAGCTTTTTCATCGCTTTTCACTAGATCCTTCTAGGTTTTTTTCCACCAACTTAGCGGCCTTATGCATGACTTTTTTCATCATAATCATCAGTAGTTCTTTCTCTTCTTCTGAAAAATCCTCCAACAAATAAGCATTTAGTTGATATAGAGCCTCCCGTACCTTTGGATACACCTGCATCGCTTTTTCAGTAGGGTATACCTGTCTTTGACGTCGATCATTTTCACACGGAGTACGAGTGATAAATCCGTTGTCCTCCAACAGTGCCAATTGCCTTGTCACATTGCTTTTATTCACATAAATTATCCTTGCCAGCTGGTCTTGAGAAATTCCTGGATGTTGACAAATGTTTAAAATGTAGGAATGTTGGTAAC
The DNA here is from genome assembly GCF_001854185.1 of Clostridium formicaceticum. Lineage (NCBI taxonomy): Bacteria > Bacillati > Bacillota > Clostridia > Peptostreptococcales > Natronincolaceae > Andreesenella > Andreesenella formicacetica. Next base: position 77,071 of record NZ_CP017603.1, on the reverse strand, counting down.
CATTCAGGCCATAGGCTTCTAATACATCGCTGCGGTAAAGGGCGGCACACCGAGAGGTGCGGCTGATATATTTCATTAAAGGATCCATTTTGTCCCTCCTTAAATAATTAGTTGCGAATGCAACCGTTTCTGTTATCTATAATTTAACATAAGAGGAAAAGAATGTAAAGAACTATATCCTCGAAGTAAATTCGTCTACAATGCAAGAGAAGTAAAAACTCCCCTAATTAAATCTTATTTTATTTTTACAAACGGAAAGAAAATGATAAACTATAAAAAAGGAAAAGTTTTTTATATAGCGTAGTGGGGAGGAATGGAAGTTATGGCTTATAAGAATATATATGGATTTTTAAGGGCGGGGGTAGCAGTACCATCGTTAAAGGTAGGAAATCCAATCTTCAACGGAAAAGAGATTCAAAGAATTGCTGCGATGGCTTCATCAAAACATAAAGTCAAGGTTTTGGTATTTCCAGAGCTAAGTATTTCAGGATACACCTGTGGAGATTTATTTCACCAGAGGGTATTACTAAAAAGCTGTGAAGATGCATTGGAAACACTCCTTCAAGGCACGAAGACATTAGATATGCTGATTGCAGTAGGTATGCCTATCAAAGCTGATAATCAGTTGTTTAATTGTGGCGTCTTGTTTCATAGAGGGGAGATTTTAGGGGTTGTTCCTAAAACCTTTGTCCCAAATTATAATGAGTACTACGAAAAAAGATGGTTTGCTTCTTCAAAAGATAGAATAAGTGAGTGGATTGACTTATGTGGACAGAGGGTAGCCTTTGGGGAAAATCTACTCTTTCAAGATACTACTTCGGAACTATGTATTGCAGCAGAGATTTGCGAGGATCTATGGACGCCGATTCCCCCCAGTAGCAGACATGCTATGTACGGCGCCAACTTGATCTTAAATCCATCTGCAAGTAATGAAATCGTAGGTAAGCATGAATATAGACAGGCGTTAGTGAAACAGCAATCTGCCAGATGCATAGCAAGTTATTTATATGTATCCGCCGGACAAAGTGAGTCTACAACAGATGTTGTTTTCAGTGGACATGGAATGATTGCAGAAAATGGAAGAATTTTAGAAGAGACAAGGTTTGCTGAGGAAGCCACCTTTATATTCTACGATATTGATATTGAAAAACTTATGAATGATAGACGCAAAAATAATAGTTTCATGGGAAAATTCACAGAAGGGGTTTCCTATGAAAAAATATCCTTTACCTTTACAGATATAGAGATAGGGGATATAAAGAGAGAAATAGATCCCGCTCCTTTTGTTCCTGCCTCTAAGGAGAAGAGAACAGAAAAATGCAAAGAAATCTTCACCATACAATCTATAGGCTTGGCAGAAAGGTTATTAAAAACAGGGATTGATACGGTGGTGGTTGGAATTTCAGGGGGGTTAGATTCTACCTTAGCGCTATTGGTATGTGTAGAAGCCTTTGATCGCTTGAAGATTTCAAGAAAAAATATCATCGGTATTACGATGCCTGGATTTGGAACAACAGGAAGAACCTACAATAATGCATTGTTGCTAATGAAGGAATTAGGAATTACTGTGAAGGAAATAGCCATAGAGGATGCCTGTATTCAACACTTCAATGATATTGGACATGATATGTCAGTGAAGGATGTCACCTATGAAAACGTGCAGGCCAGGGAACGGACACAAATTCTGATGGATATTGCTAACAAAGAAAGTGGTTTAGTGGTGGGGACAGGCGACTTATCGGAGCTGGCGCTAGGATGGTGCACCTATAATGGAGATCATATGAGTATGTACGGTGTCAATGTCAGTATTCCCAAAACATTAGTACGATATTTAGTACAATGGTATGCCGATACAGCAGGAGATACATTGATGGCCAAGATATTAAATGATATTTCTAATACCCCCGTAAGTCCTGAACTATTGCCGCCGGATAAGGAAGGAAAGATAGAACAGAAAACAGAAGAAATTATTGGTTCCTATGATCTACATGATTTTTTCCTCTTTAATATGCTACGCCATGGGTTTAGTCCTTCAAAAATCTTTCTTTTAGCCACCATTGCCTTCAGGGGGAAATGGAGGGAAGAAGAAATTTTGCATTGGTTAAAGATTTTCTATAAAAGGTTTTTTACCCAACAATTTAAACGAAGTTGCCTTCCCGATGGGCCCAAAGTAGGTTCTATTTGTTTGTCTCCTAGAGGTGATTGGAGAATGCCCAGCGATGCTTCCTATGAAATTTGGTTAAATGAACTAGAGAATATGATCATTAGGTAAAAAGCTTTTCTGTAATGGCAACGAAAAAGTGATGGAGGGGAATAAAATGCATAACAATGAAATCGCTGTTATTTATGGAAAAAATCCAAAAGAGATGGTAAAAAGACTGTTAGAAAATATCAACTTAGGAAGTGGATGGAAGAAGGAGGCAACCATTGCTTTAAAGCCTAATTTGGTTGTATCAAAAAAGGCCTCCAGCGGCGCCACCACATCCCCAGAAATGGTAGAGGGTGTTATCGTGTACTTGCAACAGCAGGGATTTAAAAATCTTACGATTATGGAGAGTTCCTGGATTGGTGATAGTACAACCAAGGCATTTAAGGTATGTGGTTACGAAGAAATCTCAAAAAAATACCAAGTACCTCTTCTAGATTTAAAAAAGGATGCAACGAAGACCGTAAAGATAAAGGACCTAGACTTAAAGGTGTGTGCATCTGTATATGATGTAGATGTTTTCATTAACCTTCCAGTTTTAAAGGGTCACTGTCAAACAAAGATGACCTGTGCGCTGAAAAATATGAAGGGATGTATTCCTGACGATGAGAAGAGAAGATACCATACCTTGGGATTGCATAAGCCCATCGCCTATTTGAATAAAGCACTTAAGCAAGATGTAGTGATTGTAGATGGCATGATGGGAGATTTAAACTTTGAAGAGGGTGGCACACCGGTAGAAATGGATCGTATCATTGTTGGAAGAGATCCTGTATTGATAGATAGCTATATAGCAGAGCTAATGGGTTATAACATAGAAGATATCCCATATATACCTATTTCTGCTGAGTTAGGTATAGGAAGCACAAACTTAAGGGATGCTGTTGTTACTGAATATGATATCGACAATAAAAATATTAACACCATGAAAGCATCCTCCGAAGTAGCTAGACTTGCAAAATATATCATCGACCAAGATGCTTGCTCTGCTTGTTATGGCACTTTGATTCATGCCCTACAACGGTTAAAGGATAAAGGAAAACTAGATGTGTTAGGGGAAAAAATTTACATCGGCCAAGGATATAGAGGTCAAGCTTCTGAAGGAATCGGCATCGGTTTATGTACCAGCAAATTTGCTAGAAGTGTTGGAGGATGTCCTCCAAAGGCAAAAGATATTGTAGCGTTTTTGGAAGAGGAGTAAATTCGGCTGCATTTAAGGGGAGTAAAAACTCCTCTTGAATTAAGTTTCCTTCTATGTTTTTTAACACTTATGGTAAATAAAATAGAAATAATAGAAAAAAAATATTGCATCAATGCTATGCCTATAGTATAATCTAGGTACAAACGTTTCCAGTGACATAGTTGATGCACACAATCGTTTGCATTCTTTTAACTATATTACACAATCGTTTGCATCTTTTAACCCAAATGCACAATCGTTTGCATAAGATAGTATTTAAAAATAGTTACTGCACAAGGAGGTCTCATATGTATTCACACGAAAAGTACCGCTTTAAGAAATTAGAAGAATTAGTTGAGAAGATTGATGAAATGAAATTAGATGTGCCGATTTCCGAAGAATTAGATATTCTCAAAACGAGTTGTCAACTTAGTAAAAGAGAACTTCAAAATAGGATGATCGTGCATCCTATGGAGGGTTGTGACGGTGAGCTAGATGGCAGCCCTGGAGAATTAACTTTTCGCAGGTATCAAAGATTTGCTAGGGGTGGTGCTGGACTCTTATGGTTTGAAGCAACTGCAGTAGTTCCAGAAGGCAGGGCAAATCCAAGACATTTGTACATAAATAAGGAGAACGTAGCAGTTTTTAAAAGACTGTTAGATGTATCTCTTGAAGAAGGTAAAAAAGTAAATGGAGATAAGTATAAACCCTATACGGTCCTTCAATTGACCCACTCAGGGCGGTATAGTAGACCGGTTAATGCTCCAGCCCCTATTATTGCAGTAAATAATCCTTATTTAGATAAAAAGGATATTCAGCAGTATCATATTATTACTGATGAAGAGTTAATGGCATTAGAAGATGCTTTTGTAGAGGCGGCAGAATTGGCAAAAAAAGCAGGATTTGATGCGGTAGATATTAAGTGTTGTCACAGATATTTATGTTCTGAATTGCTTTCTGCTCATACGAGAGAGGGGCAGTATGGTGGCTCTTTTGAAAATAGGACTAGATTTTTACTAAATATCATTGATAAAATAAGAAATAGAATGGGAGATTCTATTGATATTACTGTTAGGCTAAATATATTTGATGCTATTCCCTATCCCTACGGCTGGGGCGTTGATAAAAATTCTCCAGATCAATATGATTTAGAAGAACCTATTCAGCTAGTCAAAGCGTTGTCTAAAAGAGGTGTAGAGATTTTAAATGTTTCAGCAGGTAATCCTTACTATAATCCACATATCGGTAGAGCTTATGATCTAGGGTCTTATGTACCTAAAGAGCATCCTCTAGAAGGTATTCATAGGCTCATGGAACTGGCAAAACTTATTCAACAGCAGGTTCATGAAATGATGATTATTGGAACGGGTTTTAGCTGGTTGAGAAATCTTGGTCCTCATGTAGCAGCTGGTGGCATTAAAAATGGTTACTTCAAACTTGTTGGTTTTGGAAGACAAGCCTTCGCGTATCCTGATTTTCCGAGGGATATCCTTGAAAAAGGCGAATTTGATAAGAAAAAGTGTTGTATTGCCTGTAGTAAATGTACTGAAATTATGCGGGATGGCGGTAGGACAGGTTGTGTGATATATGATCAAGAGGTGTACAAGGAAATTTATTTAGCAGGTAGAGATGGTAAACCATCACTAGTAGGAACCCATGAAGCAGATCATATATAGTTTCGTTGGTTTTATGATGAAGAAATAAAAGAAAATGATGAAAGGAAAGTTGGTTATGCATACCATTAAAGATGTGGCAAAAATAGCAGGTGTATCTACCAGTACGGTTTCAAGAGCATTGAGTGGAAATATTCCAGTGAATGATGATACCAAAAAACGTGTCCTCGATGCAGTAAAACAGCTGAACTATAAACCAAACTTTTTAGCAAAAGGTTTGAAGGAGGGACGCTCTAACGCTATTGGATTGATTATTCCTGATATTCGAAATCCTATCTTTCCTGCTTTGGCGAGAGGGGTGGAGGACACTGCTAGAAGTAATGGATTCAATGTAATCTTTTCCAACAGCGATGAAAACATTGAAAATGAAATTAATTCTGTTAATATGCTAAAAAACAGGTGGGTAGATGGATTTATTTTTGCAACCGCATCATTGGATTGCCAGCATATTCATCAATTGCGAGAGGAAAATATTCCTGTTGTATTAATGGTTCGAAATATTGAAGAATCTTTTGATGCTGTTGTAACAAATAACTTTGAAGCATCTTATAATGCCGTTAAATACCTTATTGATAGAGGCTTGAAGAAAATAGCCATTATTAATGGTCGTTTAAGCCTTAGCTTATATAGGGAACGATATGAAGGATATAAAAAGGCACTAGAAGATCACGGTATTGATTTTTCAGAGGAAATCTGTTTTAACTGCTCTATGGCTAATGGCAATTGTTATGAGGTTGTAAAGAACTATTTTTCTACCCACAGAGATGTTGATGGGGTTTTTGCTACCAATGATTCAAAGGCGATAGAAGCGATTAGAGCTATAAAAGATGTTGGCTTACGGGTTCCGACAGACATTTCTGTCATTGGTTTTGATGATATACAGATCAGTGCACTATTAGATCCCCAGCTCACAACCGTAGCGCAGCCACTGTATGATATGGGCAAACTGGCTGTAGAAAAATTAATAAAAATTATTAATGAAAAAAGCAAAAGAAAGAAAAAGCCTCAGATCGATGTTGTTAAATCAGAATTAGTCATAAGAAATTCTACCATTTAAAGTAGCAGATAAGGTTTGGAGTTCATGCAAACGATTGTGTGGAATATCTGGATTTTATAAAAAAACGCAGGTGAAAATTAGCGTATGTTAGAAAACTACAGATGATTTATCATGTTAAAGTTTTGTAGTTGATCATAAAAAGAACACTAAGGGGGAAATAAATAATGTTTAAAAGAAATAAGTTTCTAATAGGGACAATGATTTTCGTATTGCTGGTATCACTGCTTGCTGGTTGTAGCAAATCAGAATCCAGTGCAGGAAATAATAATCAAGATAGTTATGTGATTAAGTTTGGTCATGTTGTTAGACCCACAACAGCCAAAGGAATGGCTGCTGATAGGTTTGCTGAGTTAATAGAAGAAAGGTCTGGAGGAAAAATCAAAGTAGAAGTATATCCTGATTCTCAGCTAGGAACTGATCAAGAAATAACAGAGCAAATGCAATTGGGAACAATTCAAATGAATGCTCCTTTTACAGCAGTGCTTGCTCCTTTTGTACCACAGTTTCAAGTTTTTGACTTGCCTTTTATATTCCCAGATACTGACATAGCCTATAAGGCAATGAATGGTGCCTTGGGAGAAAAGTTAAATGAATATCTTATCGCAGCCGGACTTAGAGGTTTAGGCTATTGGGATGGGGGATTTAAACACTTTACCAACTCAGTAAGACCTATTGAAACCCCAGAGGATATTAGTGGCTTAAAGATGCGTGCTTCACAGAGTCCATTATTAATCTCTCAGTTTAGAGCCTTAAATGCAGGGGGTATTTCAATTCCCTTTGCTGAATTATATACAGCTTTACAAAATAAAACAGTAGATGGTCAAGAAAATCCTTTATCAAATATTGCCTCAAGAAGATTTTATGAAGTTCAGGATTACTTAACTTTAAGTAACCATGGTTATTTAGGATATGCACTTGTGATTAGTAATGATTTCTATGAAAGCTTACCTGTTGATTTGCAGCAGCTGGTGGAGGAAGTGGCCAATGAAGTAAGTCGATGGCAGTGGGAAAAAGCTGCAGAAGAAGAACAAGGTTATTTGAAAACTTTAGAGGAATCTGGTATACAGATTACAGAACTAACACCAGAAAATAAAGAAGCTTTTATTAAAGCTACTGAAAGTGTATATGAAGAATTTAAACAGACGTCAGGTGGAGAAGCGTTATTAGAAATATTACAAGATATTCGTGGATATTAGTATAGATGTGCGTCCTTAAATTTTAATATACTAAGGGCTACATTTGCAGCCCACAGTTTTGAGGCGAAACGGTAGACCGTATATATTAAAATTTAACTTTAGAAGCGCGCATCTATAATAAGGAAAGAACGGCCTTGTTAGGCCGTTTTCATTTTAAATAAGGAGGGACACACTTGAATAAACTTAACCATGTATTGAATCACATAGAAGAGTATATAGCTTCTTCCTTGCTGATCTTCACTTCTTTCTTAGTTTTTGCGCAGGTGTTATTTCGTTATCAGTTCAATTATTCTATTTATTGGTCAGAAGAAGTCGCTAGATATTTGATTGTATGGTTTATCTTTATCGGTAGTAGCATTGCTGTAAGGGAAAAAGCGCATGTTTCCGTGGATGCAGTAGTTACTTACTTGCCTGAGAGGTTAAAAAAGGTTTTTGCTGTCTTATCCTCTGTGATTTCTATTGTTTTTTCAATAATGATCATAATAGCAGGATGGGGAATGATCTTAAATGCTTTGAAGTTTGATGCTGTAAGTGCTTCCTTAAGGATGCCATTGCTTTACCCCTATTTAGCGATACCTGTAGGTTCTTTTTTGATGATGATTCGATTTATCCAAGAATTATGGGGCAATATAAAAAAACTTATAAGCCATTCGGCAGAAGAAGGGAGATAAACGTATTATGGTTATTGTAGTTATTTTCTTATTACTGCTTGCAGTCAGTGCACCCATTGCAGTTGCCACAGGTTTGACGACGATTATTGCCATGCAACTTGATAATATTTCTTTGACTGTGGCAGCACAAAAGATGTTTGCTGGCGTAGATTCCTTTTCCCTAATGGCTATCCCATTTTTCATTTTTGCTGGTGATTTAATGTTGGTAGGAGGTACTTCAAAAAGACTCATTAATATGGTAAACAAATGGGTTGGATGGACAACCGGTGGTTTACCGATAGCTGGGGTTTTATCTTCTATGTTCTTTGCTGCTTTATCTGGGTCTGGACCAGCTACTGTGGCTGCTATTGGTGGGGTTATGATTCCTTCGCTAAATGAAGCCAAGTATAAACCGAAATTTTCTGTTGGTTTAATGTGTGCTGCTGGGTCTTTGGGCATTATTATTCCTCCTAGTATCACGATGTTGGTATATGGTGTTATTTCTGAAGAATCTATTAGTAAGCTATTTTTAGCAGGGGCGCTACCAGGTGTGTTTATAGGTCTTGTTTTGATTGTTACTAGCTATATTATTGCAAAAAAACAAGGACATCAGCCAGGGGAAAAAGCTACCTGGAAAGAGATTATCACAGCTACCAGGGAAGCTATCTGGGGCATCATGATGCCTATCATCGTATTAGGTGGTATTTATTGGGGGTTTTCACCCCAACAGAAGCTGCCGCAGTTGCCATTGTCTATAGCATATTTGTTAGTATGTTTATCTATAAGGAGATAGATGTCAAGAAATTATTTGTTGTTGCAAAAAAATCAGTGGTTATTTCATCAATGGTAATGTTTGTTATATCAACAGCAAAGATATTTAGCTGGTATTTAACTTTTCAACGGATTCCAACAATAGTAGCACAACATGTATTAGGTTTTGCCACAACGCCATTCCTTATCTTGATTTCTATTAATATTCTGCTACTTTTTGTTGGCATGTTTTTGGATCCAAGTGCGGCTGTACTAATTTTGGTACCTATATTTTTACCTGTTTTAGTGGAAGTTGGTATAAGTCCTGTTCACTTTGGCGTTATTATGATTGTTAATTTAGCTATAGGAATGTTGACACCTCCCTTCGGGTTAAACTTATTTGTCGCCTCAGGAATCAGCAACATGTCTATGACGGAGGTAACAAAAGGAGCGCTACCCTTTATCTTTGTACTGATTGCAGCATTATTAGTTATTACCTTTGTACCGCAATTATCATTATTTTTACCAGAAATGGTTTATGGAAGATAAGCACTAGGATATATAGTAAAAATGAAGTGATTTAGAAAATAGATTGTTGATAAGGTGGGTGGATAAATGAAAAGTAAAGCAATGGTATTAAAAGAATTTATGAAGCCATTAGAAATGGAAGAATTTGAAATTGCACCTCTAGAAGCAGGAGAGGTTCTCATAAAAATTGAAGCCGCTGGCGTTTGCGGTTCCGATGTGCATATGTGGAAGGGCGAGGACCCTAGAACACCATTACCAATTATCCTAGGACATGAAGGTGTTGGGAGGATTCAGGAGATTAAAGGAAAAAAGCAAACGGTTTATGGTGAAGACTTACAGGTAGGAGATCTAGTGATTTGGAACAGAGGTGTTACCTGTGGACAGTGTTTTGCCTGCAAGATATTAAAAGATCCTTCTCTATGTAAAAACAGAAAGGTTTATGGCATTAATCAGTCTAGCGCCGTTTTTCCCTATTTAAATGGCTGTTATTCTGAATATATCATTTTAAATAGCAATACAGATATTTTTAAAGTTGAAGATACGGTAGATCCAGCGTTATTAGTATCTGCTTCATGTTCAGGGGCTACCATTGCTCATGCTTTTGACATGATATCAAGTGTTTTAGGTGATACAGTAGTAATTCAAGGACCGGGCCCCCTCGGGGTTTATGCTGTTGCTTTTGCTAAAAGTATGGGGGCTTCAGAAATTATCGTCATCGGAGGCTCTAAAGAAAGGTTGGATTTATGCACTTATTTCGGCGCTACTTTAGTGTTAGATCGGCACGAAACGAATATTCAAGAAAGAAATCAAATGATTATGGAAAAGACCCGAGGAATTGGTGCGGATTTAGTGGTTGAGGCAGTAGGAACCAGAGGTGTGGCAGAAGAGGGATTAAAGTTGCTGAGGTCTGGTGGAACTTATCTTTCCACAGGCTATGCACAACCCGCTGGAGAAGAATCTATTGATTTTTATCGTGATATTGTTAGCAAAAACATTACGGTTCATGGTGTATGGGTTAGCGATACAAAGCATACAAAGATGGCCATAGATATTGTTATGAAAAACAAAGAACATTTTGCAAAGCTTATTTCCCACCGTTTTTCTCTTGAAGAAGCGAATCAAGCTATTGCGTCTATGAACGCTAGGGAAGCATTGAAGGCGGTATTGATACCAAATAGAGGTTAATGTTGTAAAATCAGGATATAAGCAAGTCTATACTAGACACATAGAAGATGATTGGCATGAATGTAAAGGAGGCGAAGCTTATGTTATGTCAAAGCACACAGTTTATGAATAAGAATATAGAAATTTACTCAGTAAATACAGTAGTGGTAGGATCAGGGGCAGCAGGGTTTAATGCTGTCGATCGTATCCATTCCTTTGGGCAAAAGGATGTTGTTTTAGTAACTGAAGGCATGAATATGGGCACTTCCCGTAATACTGGCTCCGACAAACAAACCTATTATAAATTGACGCTTGCTGGTGATAAAAAAGATTCCATATATGATATGGCTAAAACTTTGTTTGATGGAGGAAGTATGGATGGGGATGTTTCTTTGGTAGAGGCTGCATTATCCCCCAAATGTTTTTACCGTTTAGTAGATATTGGTGTGCCCTTTCCGCATAACAAGTATGGTGAGTATATAGGCTACAAAACCGACCATGATCCGGGACAACGAGCCACCTCTGTTGGACCCTTGACATCGAAAATAATGACAGAAAAGCTAGAGGAACAAGTTGTTTCTAGGAGAATCAAGATTTTTGATGGCTATCAAGTCATAGGAATTTTAACAAACCAAGAAAAAAATAGTGTTACAGGTCTACTAACTTTGAATCTTCATCATTTACATGAGGAAGAAAAACGATATACACTGTTTAACTGTAGAAATATAGTTTATGCAACTGGAGGTCCGGCAGCCATCTATCAAGACTCTGTTTATCCTGAAAGTCAAACAGGAGCCAGCGGTATTGCTTATGAAGCTGGGGTAAAAGGTAAAAATGTGACAGAGTCTCAGTTTGGTATTGCCTCAATAAAATTCAGATGGAATTTATCCGGCACCTATCAACAGGTACTACCAAGATATATCTCTACCAATCAGGATGGAAGTGACGAAAAGGAATTTTTAGATGAATATTTTTCAAATACGGGAAAAATGCTGGATGCAATTTTTCTGAAGGGGTATCAATGGCCCTTTGATCCACGCAAGGTGGAAAATGAAGGTTCTTCCCTCATAGATTTACTGGTGTATCATGAAAAAACAGTAAAGGAAGGAGGGTCTATCTGGATTTTATGAATAATCCCTCCTGTGCCATGGATAAGGGAGAAATGAATTTTAAGCTTCTTGGTGAAGAAAGCTATACTTACTTATATAATTCTAAAGCACTTTTTGGAAAGCCTATTGACCGTCTTGCTCATATGAATCAACCGGCGATTGATCTTTACAAGAGCCATGGTATTGATTTAGAAAAGGAGTATCTTGAAATAGCAGTATGTGCGCAGCATAACAATGGTGGGTTATCAGGAAATATATGGTGGGAAAGTAATGTAGAAGGATTTTTTCCTGTAGGAGAGGTAAATGGCAGTCACGGCGTCTATCGTCCAGGAGGTAGTGCGTTGAACGCAGGACAGGTAGGGGGCCTAAGAGCTGCACAGTATATTACCGCCTGCCGTAAAGAAGAACCGTTATTGTTAGAAGAATTTATAAAGCTTACCGCTGACCAAATTCAAAAGCTATTAGAAATTGGTCATCAGTTTATATCTACTATAGGAGACAGCAGCAATGTACTGGAGATAAGAAAATGCTATGCATCTCTTATGACAAAATATGGTGGCATTATAAGAACACAAGAAAATGTAGAAGAGGCGATTGAAGAAGTTAAAGAAGCTTTGAAGACTTTAGTATCTCAAACAAAAATGAAATCAATAGAAGAGTTACCTTACGCTTATCAAAATCGTGATCTGTTAATTACACAATTGGTATATCTTTCAGGAATTGAAGATTATATGAAACAGAATGGAAAAAGCCGAGGCTCTTATTTGATAGCAGAGGAACAGGGAGAATTGAGGATAGACTTTTTAGATCAGCAGTTGAGCTTTTCATTAGAAAATAGTGATCTAAGCAGTAAAGTTCAGGAGATCGCTTATGCTAATGGTGAAGTAACCTGTAACTGGCGAGATGTTACCCCCTTACCTAAGGAAGACAGTTGGTTTGAGACAGTATGGAATGAATTTAGAAATAATAGAATTATTCGGTAAACGCCTTCAACATAAGAGACCTCCCAAAGGAGGTCTCTTATGTTATTTCTATTAGGAAGAAACGTATCAAAAGCTTTAATAAGCAACTAAAATTTGGTATACTATAGTTCGTATGAAATGGAGGTGTAGGAATGAATAGAATAGATATTCGTGATTTACCTATTAAAGGAAGGATTTGTATATGAAAAAGGTTAAAAAAGTTTTAGTAACTGGCGGGTCAAAAGGAATTGGAGAAGCCATTGGGAAAGCCTATCAAGCAGAAGGATGCTATGTGATTGTAGCTGATATCGTAAAGTCTAATTATGGAGATTACTTTTATGAGGTTAACTTCGCAGAGGTAAAGGAAGTTGAACTGCTTATGAAGAAGGTTTTTGAAAAATTTCAGGATATCGATATAGTAGTGAATAATGTGGGGATAGGACAAAATAGAAACTTGTTAGAAACAAAAACGGAAGATTTCTTGAGGGTGTTGAATACCAACTTGACCAGTGTCTTTATTACATCTAGAGAGTTTGCAAAACACAGACAAGAAAACAAAGAAAAATATGGTCGAATCATTAACATAGCCTCCACCAGACACCTGATGAGTGAGAAAAATACTGAAAGTTATAGTGCTTCAAAGGGTGGCATTGTTTCTATTACCCATGCCTTAGCTATAAGCCTTTCTGACTATAACATTACTGTCAATTGTATCAGCCCTGGGTGGATAGAAAACCATCACTATGAGGATTTAAGTGAAGAAGACCATAATCAGCATCCATCTAAAAGGGTAGGTAAGCCTGAGGATATTGCTAGAGCTTGTTTATTCCTAAGCAACGAGGAAAATGACTTTATCACTGGAGAAAATATCGTGATAGATGGGGGCATGACAAAGAAAATGATTTATGTATAAAAACTCCAAAAATTAGATATAGTTAAGTAGACAGATGAATATGCAACCCCTCGAGTAAGTCACTTGAGGGGTTTAGAATTTTATATGTTATTATATATATCTGAAAATTCAATGCTAATTTTTTCAATGTTACTTTTAAAAGATACTGTTGATTCATCGAATACTTTAGCATCTGTATCTTGGACTAGCTTAACTGGTAATTCAATAAAAAATTCACTACCACAACCCCATTGACTTTCTACCCATATTTTTCCTCTATGAGCTTCTACTAAAGATTTTACTAGAGATAGGCCTATACCGCTTCCTTCTGCTTTTCTACTTAGCAAAGCATCTACTTGTCTAAAACGTCGAAATATTTTTCTTTCATGTCCGCTGGAATACCTACTCCATTGTCTTTAACTGTAATTTTAATATAGTCTACACCATCATATAGATGAACTTTAATGAGGCCATTTGGATTTGTAAATTTAATAGCATTGGAGAGTAAATTTAGCATGATTCTCTCGATTTTATCTGAATCACAAGCCAGTATTTTCTCTTCAATCTCTGTATCAAAAATGAGATTGAGGCCTCTGTCCTTGATATATTCACTTACAGACAGTGTAATGTCTTCAATAACACTAACGATATTTTGATTTTTTAAATTAACCTTCAGAAATCCAGTATCTATTCGTGTAATATCAATAAGGTTATCAATCAGTCTTAATAATCTATAGCAGTTTTGTTTTAACATGTAGATATACTTTTCAACTGAATGATAATGTTGGCAGGACAGCGGTTCTTGTTCCTGGTGAATTGTATTTAGTAGCTGTACTGTTCCTAGAATGATATTTAAAGGTGTTTTGAGCTCATGGGAGACATTGGAGAAAAAACTCAGTTTTAAGTCTATCATATTCTCGAACTTCTTTTAATAATCTTTCTTCTTTTTCAAACTTTTCCTGAAAACTTTTGGCGTTTATTCGCTCAGTCACATCCCTATAGCTGATTACTTGTCCAGCATCAGAACCATTGACTGCAAAATGTTTATGTTGACAGGTTAATATTTTTTTGTTTTTCAGATAGATGTAGTCTATGTTTTTATGATAGTAGTTATCTAATTCCTTCACTACTGAGATATATTCATTAGCATCAAGTGTTTTTTCTTTTATATAACTGACAAACTTATCATCATACTTTTCAAACACGAAGTTTTGAGGAATACCCCACATTTGCTTAAAGTGACGATTTGACATGAGGATAGTATTGTCAGCATCTGTGACAAGGATTCCTTCATTACTGGTTGCTAATATTGCTTCAAGAAGTTGATTTTTCTTGATTAATTCTTTCTCAACATGACTGCGGTTTTCATTTTCTTTTTGTAGCTGTTGGTTTATATGCTTAAGTTCTTCTCTTCTTTGATATAATATTTCATTTGTACTTTTAAGAAGATCATAGGGAATTTTTAAATTTGTCTCAATAATTGCTTTATACACTAAATAAAAGGATATTAATTTAAACAGATGACCTATCATATTAGATAACCCATACACATCAACATAAAATACAAATGACAATTCTGAAACAATCGTGAAAACAAAGGAAAATAACATAAAATTAAATACTTTTGCGGGCAGCGTGTCTCGGTTTTTTATTAAAAATTGGAGGCTAATAAATAAAATCGCACAGATGATATATTCACTTGTTTTTTTAAATAACGTCAGCCCCATGCCTTCGATAAAACAATCAGGAAAAAACCTCCAATAAAAAAGGGATAATAATAAAAACAATGAAACTGCACTATAAATAAGCGTTAAAATAGGAATGTTTAGTTTCTTCTTTAAAGCTGACGCCATAATCAATAGAGATGTACTTTCCATATATCTCGCCATAACCCATAGTTGGGTTGGAACATTGGCGTCATAATGAGGGAAAACCCCATTCCCTTATAGGTAAGTGTATGTATAAGGTCAAACGAACCTACAAAGAAGTAGGCCATTCCTAAGAAAGATAAGCTATTATTACCTTTAAACTTGTAAGTATTTACAGCGATAAGTGTAATAATCATTGAGATCGTGATAGGAATAATTTCAGAGATGGTGTGAAATAGCAAAAAATTTTTAAAACTCAAGTAAGCTAATCCCATTAATAATAAAATAAGCACGAATATTTCTTTTGTTGATACTTTTAAAAATTGGATTGAATTTTTTATAATGTTCATTCTGCCATTCCTCCTCAAGTAATTCTAAAACAAAAGTTATACGATACTGATGGATTGCACAAAAGTAACTAGATAAATATTTCAACATTTTTCTTAAAATACCTTTTTTTAGCATTAATTGTTTTTTGTACTTTGCGGATCGATTTAATAGAAGAAAGGCAGGTGACTAGAAGTTTAATTTATCCTTCGATATATTGCTAAGACGCCCACTTCTAGGTATTTTTTTCTTCTGTTAAAAGTGGTAAAATAGAAGGAATATTCTTATAAAATTTATAAAAAGGAGCGTTGCGCATGAGCAAATATTGGAGTAAGCTTACTAAAAAAGTAAAACCATATATCCCAGGAGAACAACCAAAAGATAAGAAATATATTAAGTTAAATACAAACGAGAACCCCTACCCTCCATCTCCAAGGGTGATTGAAGCCATCAAACAGGCGGCAGATGAAAACTTGAAACTATATCCAGATCCAACCTGTGAAAAGCTGAAAGCAACTCTAGCAGATTATTATGGCTTAAAGCAAAATCAAGTTTTTGTGGGAAATGGTTCTGATGAAGTGCTGGCTTTTTCATTTATGACCTTTTTTGATACAGATAAGTCGATACTTTTTCCTGATATCACCTACAGTTTTTATCCTGTGTATGCCGATGTATTTCATATAAATTATGATCTTGTGAATGTAGAGGATGACTTTTCGCTACCTGTGGATAAGTTTTTCAAATCAAATGGAGGTGTTATTTTCCCTAATCCCAATGCACCTACTGGAAAATATACATCCCTTGCCTCTATAGAAGAAATTTTACAGAACAATATGGAGGAGGTTGTGATTATAGATGAAGCTTATATTGATTTTGGTGGAGAATCAGCAGTGAAGCTTATCGACAAATATCCTAATCTATTAGTGGTGCAGACCCTTTCTAAATCACGTTCTTTAGCAGGGCTAAGAGTAGGATTTGCTTTTGGCCAAGAGCACTTAATAGAAGGCTTGGAAAGAATAAAAAATTCATTTAATTCTTATACTTTAGATCGAATTGCACTAGCAGGAGCCATAGAAGCAATGAAGGATGAAGAATATTTTCAGGGAACAAGACTTAAGATTATGAAGACGAGAGAAGTTGTAGCAGAAGCATTAGGAAAAGTTGGGTTTCATGTCATAGATTCAAAAGCTAATTTTATTTTTATTCGCCCCCAAGAATACCAGCCGAGGATTTATTCCATCAATTAAAAGAGCAGGGGGTTTTGGTTCGTTACTTCAAGCAGCCTAAAATAGATAATTTTTTACGAGTAACGATAGGAACAGATGAAGAAATGGACTGTTTTATTGAAACTGTGAAAAAAATTGTTAAATAAGGACGATTAATGAATATACCCATCAAGGTGGACATGTAGCAATTTTCCTCTTTGATGGGTATATTGTTTTTATTCTTAACCTCTGCTAATGAAAACTCCCCCTGCTAATCCTAATAGGCTCAGGGGATCTAGCGGTACCGTACCGAATAAAGCATTTAAAGATGGCAGGTAGAGTATGCCTATAAGTAATACTGCCGATAGCCCCGTCATGATATGCATATATAGGTTGGTATGGCCTGATTTATTGCTTCTACTATCATAAAGGTTGACAATTTGACAGCAGATAAAGTTAGTAAAAGCTAAGGTCTGTGCCTTGGCTAGACTAGCTCCCAGTAATAAAGAGCCTTTAAATAAAGCGAAGGTGCTGATCCCTATAGCCAAACCTCTTCTAATAATACTATTTTTCAAAGGTCTATCAATTAGTACAGGAGGCTTATTGTTTGCGGATTCCAACATTACTTCTTCGGAAGGTGGTTCCACTGCCAGTGTGGAACCAAGCAATGTTTCGGAAACGAGATTAATCCATATCATTTGGATTGCCAAGAAGGGCACTGGTGACCCAGAAATAAAGGATAGAAGGATCGCCAGCATTTCACCGATAGCTCCAGCAAATAAGTACTTCATTGTACTTTTTATATTCTTGACAACACCTCTACCCTCCTCAATAGCAGCTACAATGGTAGAGAAATCATCATCTACCAAGGTGATACAGGCAGCATCTCTTGCCACATCGCTACCCTTCAAACCCATAGCAATACCTATATGGGCTTCCTTAATAGCAGGAGCGTCATTGACGCCATCTCCCGTCATAGCAACAATATGTCCCTGACGCTTTAGTGCTTTTACAATACGATATTTTTGTTCTGGGGTAGTTCTGGCAAAAACCTGAATTTTGCTAATAATATTATCAAGCTCTTTGTCATTCATCTTATCCAAATCACTGCCGCATACGACGAGTCCCTCCGTCAACAGACCCAATTGCCTGCCGATGGCACTGGCGGTTTTCATATGGTCTCCTGTAATCATAACCACTTTAATTCCTGCCTTTAAACATTTTTTTATGGATTCCTTCACCCCTTCTCTAGGTGGGTCCTCCATACCAACAAAACCTAAAAACACAAATCCTTTTTCAATATCCTCCTGCTGATGTTGTAATTTCTTATAAGAAAATGCTAGCGTTCTTAAAGCTTCCTCTGCCATTGTATTGCAATGAAATTGGATTTTTTTTCTATCGGCATTGGTAAGCAGGCGTTCTTTACCATTTTCATAAATATAACTGCATTTTTCTAAAACAGTGTCTAATGCCCCTTTGCAATAGGCGTAAGTTTCCTTTTCCTTTGTTTCTAAAATAGATAACATATACCGCCGCTGGCTGTCAAAGGGAACCTCCTTAAGGCATATATAGGTTGTTTTTAAGGCATTGGTATCAAGATTTATTTTACCAGCAGCTGCAATAAGAGCACCTTCTGTAGGATCTCCTTGAACCTCCCACTTGTTTTCTACCTGTACTAAAGAAGCATTATTACAGAGCACCCCTGCTTTAAGCAGCTCCTCAAGGGCGTGTTTCTTCATCGACTCTCCTTCAGAAGGGGTTATTTCTCCAAGAGGACTATAGCCTACACCTGACACATTATAGAAGCATCCGTCTGTATAGATTTTACGGACTGTCATCTCATTTAAGGTGAGGGTACCGGTTTTATCACAGCATACAACATCTACTGCTCCTAAGTTTTCCACAGCCTTCAGATGGCGAACAACAGCGTTTTTCTTAGCCATCCGGCGAACACTTAAAACCATACAGGTGGTGACGGTTATAGGGAGACCTTCTGGAATAGCCCCTAAGAAAAAGGTAACTCCCATCATCAATACCTGAGCAAAACTCATACCAGCCAGGAGGGCAATACTGCCTATTACTGAAAAGGTTGCAATATAGATCTTAATGAGGGTACTGATGAATCCTTCGGCTTTATTTTCCAGCGGGGTTGTTTCTTCTGCAATTTCCTCCAGCAGGGTGGCTATTTTACCAATTTCAGTATTTTTACCGGTGGAGACAACTACAGCTTTTCCTATACCAGCTAATACATTGGTACCCATATAAAGCATATTATGCCTATTGCTCATCTCTGCATGCAGAGGACACATTTTAGCAGATTTTGAGACACCAATAGATTCTCCTGTTAAGGAGGATTCATTGACTTTTAAATCTTCACAGGAGATAATTCTTGCATCGGCAGGTACCTTGTCACCAGACTCCAATAGAATAATATCTCCAGGGACAAGCTGCTTTGAATCGATTTCTAGATTTTTGCCGTCTCTTATGACTTTTGCTTTTTGTATCAGCATATTTTGTAAAGCATTTAAAGAGGTTTCTGATTTTGATTTTTGTATAGCTCCAAGTGCCACTTGAAAAAACACAATGCTGCCTAGTGCAATCGCCTCTATAACCTGACCTAAAAAGAGGGACACAACACTAGAACCTAACAATACCTTTACACATATATCATTTAATCCTTCTAAAAGATTAGAAAAAAGACTTTTCCTACGGCTTTCCGACAGAACATTAGCTCCCAACTGCTGTAGTCTTTTCTGAGCAGTTTGCTTCGACAAGCCTTTTTCAAAATCTGTTTTCAACGTCTTCATCATATGTTCTGGACTTAAGACGTGATAAGGCGTTTTCCCACCAGGCTTATGAGTAGTTTTAGGAGTGGCAGAGGGAGAATTAGTAAAATGAAAAATTTCTTCTTTAATAGTATACTCATGGATGACGCTTTCATTAAATACAACAAGAATCCTTCCCGTAATAGGATTGGCCTTTGCTTGCTGAATACCATAAAGAGACATAAGGTAACGAGATAAGTTGATGGAAAAAATTTCATTCCTATAAATATTATCAACTGAGATTCTAACTCGTTTATATAAAACCTCCTGATCATCCTGCTGTGCCATATCTTTTAAAGCTTGAATCATTTATATTTCACCTATCCTAGTTGATTTTTTTATGATATTTCATTAGTTATTTACCTATACAAAAGATATTATTCAGATTTCATATGATAAATTTACAAACACTTAACAAAAAAATTCATTTTACTTTGATTTTATTTATGATATAATTAAAATAAGAATGATAATTATTATTAATTATAAAAGGGGGTAGTTTGTAGGATGGATAAGTATAGGTTAAATTATGGGAGGGAAAATGACTTAGAAAAGCGATGTATTACCATGATCGAAGAGGATTTAGAGGTATTTTTTTCTGCCTATACAAAAGCCGCTTATACCTATTCATTTATTCTTTCAAAGGATACTAAGGGTTTTGACCTTGCTACTTTTGAAAAAATGGTTTTTTCTAATGAGGAGATTGAAGCACTTATTCATCGTATTGCCATCAAAATCCACAAAGAGATGGAAAACCATCTGGATTGCTCTATAAAAATAGACCCTACCTACTGCTGCCAGTTAGCTGACGCAGATACATACAGTATGCTAAAGGAAACACTAGAAGCCTTTAAAATCACTAAGGATATAACAAAAAATTGTGAAAAAATACTTAAAATGTTTTTTTCAAAAACCTTTAAAAGTATATGCCCATATTTTCCTGTACAGTATATGACGAAAAAAATAAATGTTGGTGAAAAAATTTTAAGTGAAAAAAGCTCTAAAAAGCAGATGGCAAGGCATCAGGAAATAATATTTCAACAAGTTCAGGGGATATTACTGAACATAAAGATAAATATAAGAAATCGATTAGTTGAACACACCATTAAAAATATACAGGCTACCAATAAAAATATCCTACAAATAAATAATTACTCTATAGCATAGGGTGTAGAGTGGGATCAAAGATTGGTGTTTCTAAATAAATGAATGTTAAAATTCTTTTTTCATGGTCTTTTGCACGTGACATCTTTATGATATTTTTAAACTAAGTTTTAATTAAGTATATATTTGTTTTTCATTACAAATACAATTAAGTAATTTAAGTGGATAGGGTTATAATTAATAAATACAAAACTGTCTAATAAAGCCTAAATAGCAAGCACTGTAAACAAGGAAGTTGCATTCAAAAACTAAATCCTTGTTTTTTGTTTGGGTAAATTTACTGGATTTTCAAAAAAATAGATTCAATATGAAATACATAAAGTACATCGTATATATTTTTTAGTTTTTGCTAAACATAATTTTATCGAGATACCATAACATTAGAAGGCGGTTAGAAGGAGTGATACAAATGACTAATTCACAGGATCAAAACACAAATTCAAACGTTAATCAGCAAAACTTAGAAAAAGAATTAAAGGAGATAAAAAATCAATACACATTACTAGCACAAGAGTTGGAAAATGTTAAGAAAAATGATAAAAAAATAAATAGTTTACAGGAAAGCATGCAATCCATGCAAGAAGAGTTTGAAGATATCAACGAAACCCTACAGGAGATTTCTCAGATGAGTAAAACGATGCAGGATATAACAGATAAGCTGAATAATCTTACAGCAAATCAGCAGAAGAGAAAAGGTATGGGGATGATGCCTAGAAACGCTTTTAGAAAAGGTATAGTAAGAACATTAAGTTCTGCTTTAACCGTTGTTGATATGACGGTTGAGAAAATGTCTATGGCCAAAGAAGGTATTGAAGATATTGTTGCAGAAGCACAGTATGAAAACAAAAAAAGAAGAATGGATCCACGGATGTCATCAATGTCAGAAATGTACACTGAATAAAAATGATGAAGCTACCTAATAAAAAAATAAAGATTATTTCTTCAATACCTGGAAGAATAAGATTAAAGATTGAGGGGGCATCTAAGTATGAAAAACTAGGATATAAAGTAGTTTGTTTATTTCAAGATTTAAGGGGTATAGAAAATATCTCCTTCAACAACACTACAGGAAATATCCTAGTTTTGTATAATAACAAGTATTTAAATGAAGGAGAAATCATCAAACAGATTGAGGGTTTTGATTTTTCGAAATGTTTAGATATATTTTCTTGGCCTAGAGAAGAGTCTATTATAAGGATTATTTTTAAATCTCTCAACCCTTTTTGCCTGGGTAGAAAGAAGTATCCAAATAAAATCTATAAAAATGAGTATGTTTTATCTAAGACATTAATCAAATTGGGATTTCTTTTAGGTACTGCTTTATTTTTATTTACATCCTATTCTATGAATATATTGTCGATAGGCATACTAGCTTACCCAGGAATTTTGTTTGCAATAGCTTCAGTAGCTTATTATTATGCAGCTGAGAGCTTCAAATATCATAGTATTTTTATAAAGAAAAGTGAAAACATTGGCTTATTAGGAAAAACTACTGATGTTTTTATTCAGGATCAGATTTTATTGCAGGAGGAAAAGGTCAACAATATTGCTAAGGAAAAGGACTTATCTAGAATGTACTTGCAAAAGCTTATTACTTTAGGAAAGGTAAAAAATCCCATAAGTTCAGAAGGGCAAACAATCATACAAGAACTTAGAAAATATGGAATTTTAAATATTACCTTATGTACAGGAAAGAAGGATGCGCTAACAGAGTATATAGCTTATTATTTTGGTCTAGATCATATCGATCAATTGAATGATCAGGAAAGTTATATAACAAAAGAACAGCATCAAAAAGTAAAACTGTTGATTTGCCACCAAGACTTCATAGCCTATAGAAAAAAAATCTCAGGAGATGTGATGATGAACATTGAAACAAAGTCATCAAAAAAAGTGATACAAGGAGATATCAATCTTTTACAAAAGGATATTATAAAGCTTCCGCAGATTTTACGATTTAGTGGTAATACAGATGAACTTATTACTCGTACTCAAGTAAGGGCAGTTACCATAAATGTTATTGCTTTATTTTTAACCATGATAAGACAAATTCATCCTTTTACAGCCATAGGTATATACGGTATAAATATGTTGGCCCAACTAATCATCTTACAAAACAATATCCATCAGGGAAAAGGAGTATTATATAATGCATACAAATGACACCAATGCTTCATTAGAAGAAGTAAAAAATAGTCTTAAAAAAGCAGAAGAGATATTAAGAGAAGTAGTAAAGTTAAGTGTAGCATCAGCAACGGAAAATCCACAAATAGAAAAACAGTTAATGGAGTTGTGGGCAAGTCATACAAAAAATATTAAAGATTATTTCTTTATAGAGATAGATAAAAGTGGTAATGATGAACTAGGAAAGAATTTAATGAAATATATTATGTTCAAGCGATTCTAATAGTCCCTATGTCGGGGCTAAATTTATCCTTCGGTGTATTGCTAAGACGCCCGCTTGCAGAGGTGGGAGGTGAAGCACTACATCCTCGAAGTAAATTCGGCTACAATTCAGGGGTAGTAAAAACTCCTCGCTAGATAAACAAACTGAGTGACTGCCACAAAAGCTAAAATGCAAACTTGCACTCTGTATAAGTGACTGACACAAAATCATAGATTTTGGTCATCTACTTATGAATTAAGTCTCATTTTATTGCTACTAAATGAGATGTTTATTTTGTACAATGGAGGTGGATAGAGATCATGAAAAAAAAGTTGGTTTATGGTCTAAGTTTAGGGATAATAAGTTATTTTGTATATACTATGCTTAAGGAAAGTGAAAGAATTCAGGATCAACAGGCTGAGAGTAGAGATGGTATATTTCAAAAAGACAGTGAGAAACTAGAAGAACTGAAATTTGACAGCTTAGTAGAAAATGAAAAGGAAATTCAGGAAAAAATTCTAGCCTTGAATAAGAGAGTGAAGGAAATAAAGAGAAAGATGGATGAATGTGAGGAAAATTTAACTGCACTGTAATAAGAAGGATCGAGGTGTTAGCTGTGGAGGAAGTTCATGTTCTACCAGGACGAATTCGATTAAAAACACCCCAGCTTTATGACAAGAAGATAGCAGCAGCTGTGCATCTTGCTATAGAAAAACTTATGGGAGTAAAGTATAGCAGGGTAAATTATTATACATCTTCTATGTTAATTGTGTATGATATAGAAAAAACAAGTAAAGCATCCATTCAAGCGCAAATAAAAGAGATCCTAAAAAATATAAAAAAAGATAAGGGTCTTGTTTTGATGCAGAATAAAACTTATCTAAATGCTATAAAGAATCAAAAAATAGCACAAAATAGATTTTTATTTTATGGTTCTCTCTATGTAGTGTTTAAAATAAAAAATGCTTTATTTGGTGTATTTCCTATCAGCAGAAGTATAAGTTTATTAGTAACTGCTTCTGTCATTACCACGATTGAAGGCTATCCAATACTCAGAAGGTTTTTTAAGAATATTTCTAAAAAAACGCCTGGATTATCAGATGTTTTGTTAAGGCTTACCGCCATCTCTCTTGTTTTTCTTAGACAGGATGGTATGGGGTGCCTGCTACTAAGCTTGAAGTATATAAGTGATTATTTGAAATATTCTACAGAGGTGGAGTACTTAAGAATTCTTCATCAAAGTATTATGGAAAATACTGAGCTGGTAACAATAGAAACTGCCGAAGGGCAAAAAATATTAACACCCGTTGCTTCTTTGAAGGTGGGGGAAAGGATTCATCTTCAAAAGGGAGAGATCCTTCCCATTGAGGGTGTAATTATACAAGGAAAAGCCATTATTGATGGCATGTACAGTACTGGACAGTTAGGCATCCTAGAAATGATGCCACAGGACTATGTTTACGAAGGAATGAAGATTTTATCAGGAGATATTGTCATAGAAATTACCCATCTGCCCCAAAGGAGGGAAAAAATCTATCCTGCTGTAGAGGATTTATGTATCTATCAAAAGGTAAGCAGCTATCAAGAGGAAATAGGAAGCTTTTCAATTGTATTAGCCGTCATCAATTATCTTATTACTGGAAATCTATTAAATGCCTTAGGGATTGTACTTTTACTTTGCCCTACTGCCTCTGAGCTTGCGATTCATACAGGAATCAATAGCTACCTGCGCTTGCTAGGAAAAAATAAAATTTTTCTTAAGCATCCTGGTGCACTGGAAAAGGCAGCCCATATCAATCATGTAGCCTTCGATAAGACTGGTACACTAAGTCAAGGAAGGCTAAAGACCCCTATAGATCATCAGTTTTATGATAACAATACAGTAAAAGATTCCTTAAGAAAAGATGCTTATGATTTAATAAAAGCTTTAAGAAAACAGGGAATTTCAAAATTATCCCTGCTTACAGGAGATAATGCTACTAAGGCAGATCATGCAGGTGTAGCTCTAGGAATTGAGAACATTTACAGTGAGTGTAGTGGAGAAGAAAAAGGAAAAATTATTGAGAAACTAAAAAGCACAGATGATATTATGATGATAGGTGACGGAATCAATGACTTAGAGGCCATGTGCCATGCAGATGTAAGTGTTGGTTTGGTGGAGGCTAGTTGTGACAAAGTCAAGCTTTATTCAGACTGTATCCTATTTCAGGATGATTTATATAAAGTAGCAGATTTTATTCAACTGTCAAAAAAGTCCTATAGAGCAATAGAGCGACATACGAATTTTTCTAAAATGTATAATATCACACTGGGGGTTTTAGCAGTATTTATCCCCTTTAATCCGTATACTGCTAAGTCTTTGAATACCATTAACTCACTATTAGTATTGCTGCTAAGTAAAAGAATAGAATATTTTAGCACAGAGGGAAGTAGTAGATATCTTCGTGAAGCTGAAGGATTGGGATAAAACCGGTATCAAATTTGATACTGGTTTTATTTTGTTCTTTTAGATGAGGAAATAGATAAATTGCTATGTAAGGAAATGAACCAGGTATCGAAGAAACTGACTACTAGCATTATTATAGGAGGATTTCCTTTAACCCCTCAAAATCTTTTATCTTGATCTCTCTTTTAGCAATAGAGATAAGTCCATCCATTTCAAGTTTCTTTAATTCCCTTAAAAGAGAAGGTCTTGAAACATTCATATGCTCCGCCCAGGCTTTTTTTGAAAAAGGTAGGGTGATTGTATTGTTATCATCATCATGATGGGCATGTATCAAAAAGTACGCTATTTTTTCTGCGATAGAAGTTAGGGAAAGGATTTCGATTTTCCTATTTAATGCTAATACACGGTTTGATACGGACTCTAAAAAACATGACATAATATCTTTATCCATTAAAAATAATTTCAAAAGTTCATCTTTATGTATAAATAGGATTTGACAGGTTGTGCATGCAGAAATCGTAGATGGGTAATGTTTTGTTTTAGAAAACAATGAAGCCTCAGCAATAAGGTCTGAAGTTGTTCTTCGATTGAGGGTAACAATTTTTCCACATGGAAAAAGTTTTTGAACATCTACAGCACCAGACAAAATGATCCCCATCTTATCTGCAATTTGGTAAGGAGAAAATACGACTTCATTCTCTTTATATGCGTCAATTCTATAATGAATATTCGATAGGAGGGAGTCAATTTCCTCTAAAGACTTATGTTTAAACAAGTTACATCCTTGCAGGGAGAATAAGATAGAATCCATGTTAAGTTTCCTTTCTAAAAATATAAAAAAATTATTAAAGTGTTGCAAGAGATACTTTTTGATCAATCATATTGTAGTATAATACAATCATAACAATAATGACAATGATAATCAATAGCAATTACTTAATAAGTTTTCAATAAAATAAGTTGAACATTAAGGAGGTGTTTGATTGTACAGCTTAGGAATCGATATAGGATACACTTCAATAAAACTTGTATTAATCAATAGTAATGATGAAATAAAACATACAGCATATTTGCTACACAAAGGAAGAATTCAAGAAGTTTTAAAAGAAGCTATATATAACTTAATGTCAAGCTATGTACTAGAGGATATAAAATTTGCAGCCATAACAGGGACTGGAAGTAAGTTTTTAGCTGAGGATCAAGAACTTCAATTTATAAATGAAGTAACGGCAATTGTAGAAGGCAGTATGAGCACAGAGAAAAAAATTGGTTCAATTATAGAAATTGGGGGACAAAGTGCAAAATATATTACAGAATTTAGGGAAAGCAATAAATCAGGAATAAAAATAGCTATAAATTCCGACTGTTCTGCCGGTACAGGTTCATTTTTGGAGGAACAAATATCCAGACTGGACTTAAAACTAGAAGATTATTCTGTTTTTACAGAGAAGGCGCAATCTATTCCAAGAATTGCAGGCAGATGTAGTGTATTTGCCAAAACAGATATGATTCATCATCAGCAGGAAGGGGTTTGTGTGGAAGATCTATTATTAGGGCTGGCCTATGCTTTGGTGAAAAACTATAAAGCAGCAGTCATAAAAAAGCTCCCCATAAAAAAACCTATAGTATTTATTGGCGGCGTTGCATATAACTTAGGAATTATCAGGGCCCTGAAGGATGTACTGGGCTTAGATGAAGGAGAATTCATTGTACCTCAAACACCTGGTAATACTGGTGCTTTGGGAGCAGCTGTAATAGCAAAAAAAGACAAGATGAAAATAGATTTACAAAAACTCCTTGAGTGTCTAGAAAACAAAAAAGATAGTCATGAAGTAAAGGATGATGAGACCCGGTTACCTGAATTAAAACCCTTTGGAGAAAATGACAGTGAAAATAAACACCTTTGCAAAAGCATAGATAATGGGAAAACCAATTTAGAATGTTATCTAGGTATTGATATAGGTTCTACAAGCACCAATTTGGTTCTTATGAATAAAGAAAATGAAATCATTGCTTACAAATATCTAAAAACCTTAGGAAATCCTGTTGAAGCCGTGAGGAAGGGTCTGAAGGATTTAAAAAATGAGTTTGGAGATAGGATAAAGATGATGGGGGTAGGTACCACAGGTTCTGGCAGATATATGATTGGTAAGCTCATTGGCGCTGATATCATTAAGGATGAAATTACAGCTCAGGCAAAGGCAGCAGTGACCATAGACGACAGGGTAGATACCATCTTTGAAATAGGAGGGCAGGATTCTAAATACATTAGACTTGAAAAGGGTGTTGTAACAGATTTTGAAATGAATAAAATCTGTGCAGCAGGAACCGGTTCCTTTATTGAAGAGCAGGCTAAAAAGCTGAATATACCCATAGGTGACTTTGGAGAGATGACTCTAAACAGTCATTATCCAATAAATTTAGGAGAAAGATGTACAGTATTTATTGAAGCAAATATAGCAGCCAGTTTATCAAAAGGAGCCAAGATAGATCATATTGCTTCAGGACTTTGCTATTCTATTGTAAAAAATTATCTTAACAAAGTGGTGGGGCAAAAGAAAATAGGAAATAAAATATTTTTCCAAGGAGGGGTAGCATATAATCAAGGGGTTATCAATGCCTTCAGAGCACTTGTGGGAGATAAATTATTTGTTCCACCATTTTTCAGTGTAACCGGTGCTTATGGTGCTGCAATTTTGGCAAAAGAGGAAATGCTGGAGGAAAAGAGTCAATTCAAGGGATTTGATTTTGATACAAAAGTACACCTTATTGAAAAACAAAAGCATCATCAGCCTAAGGCAGAGGGCGAGGGAAAAATTTATAATGAAATTGAGAAGCTGTATTTAAAAGGATATGATGCTTCCATCGATCCAAAAAAAGAAACAGTGGGTATACCGAGGGTTTTATTTTTGCATAAATTATTCCCTATGTTTCATGTATTTTTTAAAGAATTAGGTTTCAATGTTCTTTTATCGGATTTAACAAAGGAAGAAACCATTAGATTAAGTCAAGAGCATTCCCTGGACGAAACCTGCTACCCTGTAAAGTTAATTCATGGCCATGTGGCAGAATTGATCAATAAAAAGGTGGATTATTTATTTTTACCTGCTTTATACACCATGACCCACCCTATATCAAAGACAAGACAGGATTATGGATGTGCATATATGCAGGCGGCACCTGCTATGATCCATCAGACAATGGAATTGGACAAAAAAGGAATAAAGCTGCTATCACCAGTTTTATCTTTTAAGTTCGGTAAAAAATATATGATGAAAACCTTATTAGAATTAGGAAAAAACCTTGGAAAAAATACAATTCAAAGCATGCTTGCCCTACAAAAAGGAATGCAGGCTTTAAAAACCTTTGAGAAAAAGGTTGAGATGATAGGGCAGGAAGCCGTGGAAAAACTAGGAACCGATGAAAAAGCCTTTGTGATTATTACAAGGGCCTATGGGGTGACTGATCCAGTACTCAATATGGGCATACCTAAGAAGCTGATGAATATGGGGTATAAAGTCTTGACACTGTCCAATCTACCAGCCCATACCCATGATACCTCTAAAGAATATCCTAATATGTATTGGCCCTTTGGACAGCATATTTTATCGGGAGCACAGATTGTAAAGCAGCATCCTAATTTATATGCCATTTACATCACCAATCATGGCTGCGGCCCAGATACGATACTATCCCATTATTTTAGAGAAGAAATGAAGGGAAAGCCCTATTTAAGTATTGAAGTAGATGAACATTCCTCCAGTGTTGGGGTACTAACCAGGGTGGAGGCTTTTGTTAACAGCTTAAAAACAAAGGAAGTACAGATGAAAAAAGCTGAGGATTTAAAAACCTACTCCAATAGGGTTATACATAAGGAGGTGAATATAAAAAATAGTTTTAATGAATTAAAAGATAAAAGGATAGTATATTTACCATACCTATATC
This sequence comes from Clostridium formicaceticum, assembly GCF_001854185.1. Taxonomy (NCBI): domain Bacteria; kingdom Bacillati; phylum Bacillota; class Clostridia; order Peptostreptococcales; family Natronincolaceae; genus Andreesenella; species Andreesenella formicacetica. The sequence goes on along the minus strand of NZ_CP017603.1, from coordinate 47,538 downwards.
CTTATTCAACGCTGTTAAAGGAGCTATTGATGAAAAAGGGAATAAGGGCGGATGTTTTACCGATGACCAATGCCAGTTCTGTTGATATAGGAAGAAAGTTTACCATCACCAAAGAGTACTTTTCATTGACAGCAATATTAGGAGATGTTTTCAAAAAACTCTATGGATTAAAAAAAGATGAAGAAAACATAGCCTTCTTTATACCTAAGTCAGAGGGAACAGAAGCAGATGGACAATATGATCGTCTGTTGAGGACGAAATTAAATGAAAAAGGTTTTCATCATGTAGAGATGATAGCCCCCTTTATAGAAGATTTGTTATACGAAGATGAAGATGCTGAAGGGATTTACTTAAGCTTATTGGCAGGGGACATGATCAGAACTGCACATAAGAATCACAGAGATAAGTATTTGAATGAAATCATTGAATTAATTAAAAATAATGATTTTAAAATAAATCCTCTAAAGGAAATAGCAAAAAAAATATATCATGAGATAAGACTTGAAAAAAGCAAAAAAAGAGTTCTTGTAATAGGGGAACCTATGGTTCTTTTCAATGATTTTATGAATAACTTTACCTTCAATCATATTGAGGATGAGGAAAATAGAATCATTTATAGTCCTCTAAGTGAATATATGTGGTTTATATGGAAGGATTTTTTAATGAAAAACCTAGACAAAAAGGCCCAAATACTACGCCAGAGATTAAGTAGATTTGAGTACTATATCCATGATATATCTGAGTGTTTAGCAGATGAGAGTCCCTTTGCAAAGGGCCTGAGTGACCTAATTGCTACAGCAGATAAAAGAATGAAATATTATACTGGTGGGAATGGAAGATATCGACAGGCAAAAATATTATCTGGTTTCAATAATATCGATGGGATAATCACTGCAGCATCCATGTATGAAAATACAAATACCATATTAAATCTACTATATAAAGGAGTTGATGAAAAACACTTAAAACCTGTACTTCATCTAACTTTTGATGGAAACAAAAATGAAAACGATAAGACAAAGATTCAATCTTTTATGTATTATATCTAAATAAATAGGAGGAATGATTTATGGAAAAAGAAAAATTTATTAAAAACATCCCTTTTGCAGAGGTATTAAAAATGGAGGAGCTTACAACTTACCAAGAGGGAAAAGTTATAAGCAGAACCTTAGCGCAGAGGGAAGGCTTGAGTATAACATTATTTGCCTTTGATCAAGGGGAAGGAATAAGTACCCATTCAGCACCTGGTGATGCAATGGTATATATTTTAGATGGCAGTGTAGAAATTACCATTGGAGAAAATAAATTAATCTTATCAGAAGGAGAAACCACAGTAATGCCTGCAAATATACCTCATGGTTTGAAGGCGATTGAGAAATTTAAGATGTTGTTAATTGTTGTAAAGCCAGTAAAATAATAGATTAGAAGTTTAAACAAGTATAAACATAAAATGATAATGAAAATTATTTCCGATTAAACCATACTGTTCATAGCGAAGTCATGGGGACGGTTCCAGCGTTTCCTAAGCGTAGTGAAGGACCGAAGGGAAAACGATGGAACTGTCCCCGTGGCGTAGCGTTGTTTGAAATAATACTGTTTATAAAGGTGGGTGAATCATGATATTACAATTAGAAAAAATCCATAAAAAGTATAATGATATACAAGTTTTTAATAATCTTTCTCTTGAAATAAAGGAAAGTGAAATAGTTTGTATCATAGGACCTTCCGGCTGTGGAAAATCTACGATTTTAAACTTGATATCCGGTTTAATTCAACCTGACCAAGGAGAATTAATGAATAAAAGTAACAAAATTGCTTATGTTTTTCAAGAAGATAGACTGCTGCCGTGGAGAACGGTATATAAAAATATAAAACTAGTGGATCAGCACAGCAGTAAAGAAAAAATTGATGAACTAATAACAGATATGGGTTTAAAAGGCTTTGAAAATAAGTTTCCACATCAACTTAGTGGAGGCATGAGGCAAAGATGCTCAATAGCCAGGGCCTTTAACTATCAATCAGAATTACTCCTTATGGATGAGCCTTTTAAATCTTTGGACTATGATTTGAGAAGGAATATGGTCAATCATTTAGTTAAGCTTTGGAAAAAGACGCAAAATGCTATTGTATTTGTAACACATGAAATAGACGAGGCCTTACTTTTAGGAAATAGAATCATTGTTTTGTCTGATAGACCCACAAGCATACTAAAAGTTTTTGAACTAGGCTATCCTCAGGATCAAAGGAGTTTACAGGATGAAAGATTTGCTGGAGTTCGCAATGAAATTATAGATTTATTATCTAAAAGAAAGAAAAGGGGTGCATAAAAATGAAAAGAATGATGGGTTTATTATTGAGCCTAGCACTGATGACTGTTCTAGCTGTAGGTTGTTCAAACAACACAGAAAGACAGCCGGAGAATACACCGGCAGAAAACGATGTAGAAGCTGCTGCTGAAGTAAAACAAGAGGAAAAAATTCATACCAAGGTTGCAGCACCTTCAGGAGCACCGACTCTGAGTATGATAAAAATGTTTAAAGAAAACCCTTCTTTAGGAGAAAACGTAGAAGTAAGCTATGAGTCTGTTAAATCGCCGGATTTAATGGCTTCAAGATTGATGTCAAGTGAAGTAGATATTGCGGTAGTTCCAACCAATCTTGCAGCAAATATTTATAACAAGGGAATTCCCTATCAATTAGCAGCTTCTAATGTATGGGGTGTACTGTATTTAGTAAGCAGTGAAGATATAAATGACTGGAATGATTTAAAAGGCAAAGAAATTGATACCATAGGCAGAGGTTTAACGCCTGATATTGTATTAAGATACTTATTAAGCAGCAATGGCATAGATCCTGAAAAGGATGTAACTTTAAACTATCTTGGAGAAGCAACGGAACTGGCGTCTGCTTTTATAGCAGAAAAAAGTAAAATTTCCGTTATACCTGAGCCAGTGCTTTCAAATGTCCTTATGAAGAAAGCAGATACAAAAGTAGTCTTAAATCTTCAGGAAGAATGGGCAAAGACGACAAATATGGACTCCAGCTATCCACAAGCTTCTTTAATTATAAGGAAAGATATTATAGAAAGTTATCCAGAATTTGTAGAAGCTTTTCTGAAGGAGTTTGAAGAGAGTATAAACTGGGCAAATGATTATCCAGCTGAAGCAGGAATTTATAGCGAAGAATTACAAACTGGATTAAATTCACAAGTGGTGGAAAAAGGTATGGAAAGGTCAAATATTAAATTTGTCAATGCCATAGAGGCTAAAAGGGCTATTGAAACCTATTTAAAAATATTACTTGAATATTCACCGGATATAGTGGGAGGTAAACTACCGGATGATGATTTCTACTTCAAAAAATAAAGAGTACAAAGAAATAATCTATACCATTATTTCTGTAGTAGTATTAATTATGTTATGGAAAATTTTAGCTATATGGGTGGGAAAAGAAATTATTCTACCTTCACCGGAAGCTACCTTCAGTAAGTTAATTATGATTATCAGAGCAGAAAATTTCTTACAGTCTATATTAAGTACACTAATTAGGTCTATGCTGGGATTTTTTATAGCCTTTCTATTGGCCCTTATTTTAGGTATGCTTGCTGGCTTTTTTAGACCTATATATTACTTATTGAAGCCTGTAATAATTATCAACAAAGCTGTTCCAACCATGGCAGTGATTCTTTTAGCCCTTATATGGCTTGAATCAGAGAAGGCCCCTATTTTAGTAGGCTTCTTGGTGATTTTTCCACTTTTATACTATAATGTTGTTGAAGGCATTCGAAATGTAGATCAGAAGCTTATTGAAATGGTAAAATTGTATAAAGTAAACAAAATTAAAATGATAGGAGAATTATATATTCCTTCTATAAAATCTTATTTAATTGCAGGTGCTTCAACTGCATTGGGTCTAAATCTAAAGATTGTTATAGCAGCAGAGGTGCTAAGTCAACCCAGAATCTCTATAGGAACAAACTTTCAAATAGAAAAGGCAAATCTTAATACGGCAGGAGTATTTGCCTGGGCAATTATTGCCATCGTAATGGCTGCGGTTTTGGACGGTGTGGTAAAATTGATGCAAAAAAACTGAGACTTTTATCTTAGTGTTGGGTTAAAAACTGTAATGAAATATTAACAAGGAAAAAGCAAGAGAGCAGTACCGCTAATAAAAACATAGATGAGAATATATTTTTTCATAAATGTATTTCATAATTAAAATGAACGGATTCTATGATTCAACACTTCTTAATCGTATTTAAAGAAGTGTTATTCTTTGTAAAAAAATTATTTGACATGCAAAAAATAGAAAAGGTCATTAATAGAATGCTTTAACGCTGCTGAATGTTCAAAACTATGCCTATCCTTTATCTTCTAATGTTGCTCATCGCTATAAAATAAATTTAATTATGAAAAAAGAAAGTTTGAAATTTATCCTACGGTGTATTGTTAAAACCTCCATTTCTAGGTGAATAAACTAAGTGATTAACATCAAATCAAAGATTTGGGTTATCTACTTATGCAAGTGGAAGATCAAGCCCTACTTCCTCCCCCTAAATTGTAGCCGAATTTTATATGTGAAAAAGTCTACAAAATAATTTAAGTTGAATACACTAGTTTTAAGCAACTATTTACTTGTTATAAACTTCCAAAAACTTGAGGAAGAGACTATAGAAGAAGCACCTCAAATGATTTAAGAAAAAACAAGTATTAGAAATAATACATTGGCAAAAAGCAATGTCGTAAAAAAGGAGAGGAAAAGTAATGGGTGAGTGTAAGTGTCAGAAGCCTAAGTCAAAATCTGAAAGTGAAAAGTGCAGCGAAAAGCAAACCAAAGAATGTCATGGAGACGACAAAGGACACCCTTGTAACTGCGAAAAAAAATAATAGAATTATAGTATGAAACAGCAGCAGGTATCTTGAGAAATATTAAGGGATATCTGCTGCAAATTTTAAAACTTCCAATGTTTTTTATACAAATCATTTATTTCTGTTGTTAAAGATGTAAATAATAGAAATAGTAAAATACAAAAAATACTTAATTAGAGAGGATAAAAATATGAGTGAAATCGCCAAAAGATTAAAAGAATGCAGAAAACCTACAGGAGTACCTGGAAAACTTGTTGTAGAGGACATGAATGAAAAACACTTTGAGCTAACTGGTTGGGGTCTTCAAAAGGTAAGTATTGAAGAAAATAGTATGATTTTAGATATAGGATGCGGTGGGGGAAGAACGGTAAATCGATTGGCTTCTATGACAACAAAAGGCAAAGTTTTTGGTATTGACTATTCAATGGATTGCGTAAATTGGTCAAAAGAATACAATCAAGAGCTTCTTCACCAAGGTCAAGTAGAGATTCTACATGCTAGTGTAGAAGAAATGCCCTTCGAAGAGGATAAATTTGATTTTATTTTTGCAGTGGAGACCATCTATTTTTGGCCTAATCTTTTAGAAAATTTGAAAGAAGTGCGAAGAGTCTTAAAGCCATCAGGCAAATTCATCATTATCAACGAAATGTATGCCAGCGAGAAATTCAAAGAAAGAAATGAAGCATTTGCTGCAACAGGAAATATAAAAATACATACACCTGAAGAATTGAAGGAGTTATTAGAAAAAGCAGGTTATCATAGCATAGCCATAGATTTGGTGGAGGAAAAAAATTGGTTGTGCTGTGTGGGGGAAAAATAAAGAGAGCTTGTATTTCTAACCGAATTATGATAAATTATTACTGGACAGTTCGAAAGCCTCCTGTCTCTAAACAAAACTAAGGCACAAAACTAAAGAACTATTTCTTTTTTGTACCCATTGTTTTTTGCGTATGTTTATTGAGGCTGCCTTATTTTAGGCAGCCTTTTTTAGTGTCTTTGAATTTTCTGTTGATTTAGGGAGAAGTCGTGGATCTTGGTTATTAAAATTTAAAGATAGAGGCTGGCATAATATAGGTTTTGTTGAAGGGAGATTAAGATGAAAAGGGTAGGATTAACAACGACAGTACCGGTAGAAATACTATTAGCAGCAGGGGTAATGCCTGTGGACTTAAATAATATTTTTGTTACCAGTGGTAAGGCATTGAACCTAATAGAAGCCGCAGAAATAGATGGTTTTCCAAGAAATATTTGTGCATGGATCAAGGGGCTGTATGCCGCTGCTATAGCTGAAGGGATTGATACCATCATCGGTGTGACAGAAGGGGATTGTTCTAATACAAAATCCCTTATTGAAGTATGGCAGTCAAAAGGCATTGATGTAATTTCTTTTGGTTTTCCACAAAAACGTCAATATGAGGAAATACTACAGGCAATCAATGGTTTAATGATGCATTTTCAGGTTAACATAGAAGCAGCAGAGGAAATCAAAAGAGAGCTATATCCCATACGTCAACGAGTAAAATATTTAGATGAATTGACTTGGAAATATAATAAAGCAACAGGTTTTGAAAATCATTTATGGCAGGTTTCCTGTAGTGATTTTAATAGTGATCCACAGCAGTTTTCAATAGATCTCGAGAAGGTGATTAGAAGCATAGAAAAAAGAAGATCCTTCGGTGACAAAGAGGTTAGACTAGGTTATATTGGTGTGCCGCCAATTATTGATGATCTCTATACACTGATAGAAAACAATCAAGGAAGAGTTGTTTATAATGAAGTTCAAAAAGCCTTTACTATGGCGGAGAATGATGTAGATGTGGATATCTATCAAATGTATTTAAACTTTACCTATCCTTATGATTTGCAAACCCGCTTAAAGGATATCAGGGCAGCGATCATAGAAAGAAAACTGGATGGAATTATCCACTATACCCAAAGCTTTTGTCATCGTGGCATTGAAGATATTGTCATAAAAAAAGAGCTCAATCTTCCTATATTAACCATAGAAGGAGATATGCCAGGAAAAGCAGATGCCCGCACAAAATTAAGGATAGAGTCCTTTTTGGATATGTTAAAGGACTTAAAGGAGTGAAATAATGAGGATACTAGGCATAGATATAGGAAGTCGTTCAGTGAAAATGGTAGTTTTTGAGGATAAAAAAATATTACGAAACAAGATCATCAGTACAATGAAATTTTATAGAGATCATTGCTTGACTGTAGATGGAAAAGTGGTGATTGACCTTGTCTCCGTAGGTTTTCATCAGATAGATAAAATCATCAGTACCGGTTATGGTAGAAACAATATTCAGGTGGCAGAGGCTTTGATCATTAATGAATTAAAGGCCCATGTGTATGGCAGTATCTATCAGACGGGTTTGAAGGATTTTACCCTATTAGATATTGGTGGGCAGGACTTTAAAGTCATAAAAGTAGAAAATGGTATCATGGTGGATATGATTTTAAACGATAAGTGTGCTGCCTCTAGTGGAAGATATTTGGAAAACATGGCAACCCTCATTGAAATATCTTTAGAAGAGTTGAAAAGGCATTATGGAAATCCAGTGCATTTAAATACCACCTGTGCTGTTTTTGGAGAGTCAGAATTGATTGGGCAGATTGCCCTGGGTCATGGTATACCAGAGCTTGCAGCAGGGATTAATTACTCCCTCTATCAGAGAATAAAACCTCAGATTAAAAAACTAAGGAACAAAATCCTTGTGTTAACCGGTGGTGTAGCACAGAATGATGCCATGATACATTATTTGAAGAAGGATTTTGGTGAAGTTATTCTTCCCCAGTACCCCCAGCTAAATGGAGCAATAGGGTGTGGCTATTTAGGCATGATAAAAGAAAGGAAGGAAAGGCATGTATAAAAAACGAATTGATGTAACCAAAATTTTTACTTTTGACAGTGCCCACCATTTAGAAAATTATGATGGTGATTGCAAATACTTGCATGGTCATACCTATAAACTGGAGATTACAGTTCGGGGAAAAACCGATGCGTGTGGAATGGTGATAGATTTTAGTGAATTAAAAACAATTGTGAAAAAAGAAATCATTAAACCTCTGGACCACCGTTATTTAAATGAAGTTTTAGACTTCAATCCCACCTGCGAAAACATGTTGGTATGGATCTTTAATAAATTAGAAGATTTACTAAAAAAGGAGCGGTATTGGCTGCAAAAAGTAGTTTTATGGGAAACACCAACAAGTTTCGCCACTTTAGAAAAGGAGCAATACGATGTTGAAGGTTAGTGAGATATTTTTAAGCATACAGGGAGAAAGGAAGTGTTATTTTTTGCAAAAATAATGGCACTACATATGCCAAAGACGATAAAGAACTTAAGTTTGGTACTAAATAAACATAACTTTTGCAGGAGATGAAAGCATGAATTTGTTTAAAAAGAAAGACAGCTGATAGCAGGATGTACATGCTTAATTTTACTATTGCAAAATGGTTAAAAATGGTATATACTTTATTTAATATGATACTGATAATCAATATCATATTATTAGGAGGTTCTTGTTGATGATAGAAAATGTATCTGAAAAACATAAAGTCTTTAATCCAAAAAACAAAAACTGTCCTGTATGTGCCATGCTGAACAGCATCTACACAACTGATTCCTTTCAAAAAGAAATGCAAATGCCTGAAGAAATGGGAAAGGGCTATTATCGTAGAATTATTGTCAAACCTTCAATGGAAATAAAAATATCCGATATAACTTTTTACAAAGGTATTACCATGGGAGAAAGACAAGGTGATCCTGCTTATTATCTTGCATTTTGTTTAGGGGAAGCCCTTCAGTGGAGAGTAGAAGAGGATAAAAAAGAGTATGAGCTAAAGTGTGGGGAAAGCTATATTTTCAATGGAAATCAGGGAAACAGTATATGCAGCTATAATCCAGGACAGCGGTTTTGCGGCCTTGGTATACAGTTGGAGGCTGAAATGATAACAAGTCTTGTTCATCATATGGGAAAAGAGCACCCTGAAGAATCCTATAGAAACCATTCTTTTTATAAGAGAAAATTTTCACCTAACATTAAGCTGATCCTAAATGAGATGATTCATTGTCCTTATCGAGATCAGGTAAAAAGAATATATCTTGAAGGGAAAATATTAGAACTGATTGCTGTTTATATGAATGAATCTATCTTTGAAAACGGGGATCTGTATCCTTCACCCAGCCTTTCTTCATCTGATATAAAGTCACTTTATCAAGCCAGAAGGATTCTTGATGAAAGCATCACAGCACCACCAACCATAGGAAAGCTGGCAAGATTGGTATATCTTAATGAATATAAGCTTAAAACCGGATTTAAGGAATTGTTTGGTATGCCTGTTCATGCCTATGTTATTGACAAAAGATTGGAGCGGGCACGTTTTTTAATGGAGAATAAAAAGTTGAGTGTTACGGATACAGCTCTTTCAGTGGGTTATAGTGATGCCAGCCATTTTGCAGAAAAATTTAGAAAAAAATATGGTATGAACCCATCGCAATACAGTAAAAGTTTATAAAAATATCTGTCTTAGGAACAGGGAAGAAATGATTTCTCTGTTCCTAAATTTTTTTTTGGCATAAAATTTATCCCTTTTGGCGTAGAGAGAGAGAGGAGAATGAGATATGATTTTCTTATCATAGAAATATGATAATGAATATCAATATCTATGCGAGGTGAAGGTAATGAATGATGCTATTGTAACAAAGAAAAAGACAGGTATTTCCCGTCTGTTGGAGATTGCAGGGGAGAAACGAGGTCTGCTGGTGCTTTCAGGTATACTATCAATCATAAGCACCCTATTGATGTTTGTTCCTTTTATAGCTACTTATTTTATTGTGGCAGAGCTTTTAAACAATGCAGCAAATCCAGCTTTGAGCAATATTTTTCTCATTCGTCAATGGGGCTTACGGGCACTATTGTCTCTTTTAGGTGCTCTTTTATTTTTGTATGGGGTTTGATGGCCTCTCATATTGCTGCTTTTCGCATCCTTTATAGTCTTAGAATCCGTTTAGCAGAGCATTTAGCGAAGCTGCCCATGGGTTATCATACACGCCAGTCTTCAGGAGCTATAAAGAAAACACTGGAGATGAGCGTGGAGAAAATAGAAGGTTTTATTGCCCATCAGCTTCCCGACTTTGTAGGGGCGGTAGCATTACCTTTTATTATGCTATTTGGCATGTTTCTTCTTGAGTGGCGTATGGCTTTAGCCTGCGCTGTGCCAATTGTGGCTGCCTATCTATTGCAATCCATTGTCTTTTTTGGTAAAGAAGGAAACCTTGCTATCAAGCATTATCATGATGCTCTAGAGCAGATGAATGCCGCAGGCGTCCAGTATGTGAGGGGAATGTCTGCCGTCAAGGTGTTTGGTCTTACAGTAGATACTTTCTTGAGTTTTCATAACGCCATCAACGGCTATCGGGATTGGGCAGTAAAATACACTAAGTTCTGCAAACGACCTTACATCATCTTTATGACGATTCTTGCATCGCTTTTTTCCTTCATTCTTCCAGTAGGTATTCTGCTTCTTAGCGGTCAGCCGGATCATCAAGCCTTTGCCTTGACATTAATGCTCTTTCTTGTATTGGCTCCAGGTTTATCTGTTCCAATGATGAAGCTGATGTATTTAGGTGGAAATATGCGTCTTATTTCGGAGGGTGTGGAGCGAATTGACGAGATTTTTGCTCAAAAACCCATCGTCGAACCGTCAATTTTGAAAATTCCTAAGGATTATAATATAGAATTCGACAATGTAAGCTTCACTTATGACAATAAGGATGCTGCAACCCGTACAGAAGCACTGACCTGTGTATCTTTTATTACAAAAGAGAAGGAAATAACCGCTTTAGTGGGACCCTCTGGCAGTGGAAAATCCACCATCGCCAATTTAATCCCTCGATTTTGGGATATCACCTCTGGTAGTATTCGTATCGGAGGTATGGATATACGGGATATAGGTACGAAGAAATTGATGGAGATCGTCTCCTTCGTATTTCAGGATGTGCATCTTTTCTATGATACGATTGAAGAAAATATTCGCATGGGCAAGACAAATGCTATCCATGCTGAGGTCATTGAAGCAGCAAAGGCAGCCTGCTGCCACGAATTTATCCAAGATTTACCCCAAGGCTATCAAACCAAAATCGGTGAAGGAGGCACTTATCTTTCGGGTGGAGAAGCACAGAGGATTGCAATTGCCAGAGCAATTTTAAAAAATGCTCCCATCTTAGTACTGGACGAAGCCACTGCCTTTACCGATGCGGAAAACGAAACAAAAATACAAGAGGGATTAAGTGCCCTCATCAAAGGAAAAACAGTCATCATCATCGCCCATAGATTATCTACAATCCGTGAGGCCCAACAAATTCTTGTGGTGGATGGTGGGCAGATTGTAGCTTCCGGCAGACATGATGAATTAATCCAACAAAAAGGACTCTACCACCGTATGTGGGAGGCCCATATAGATGCAGGAGCATGGGAATTTTCTAAAAAAATAAATCAAAGGCGGTGAATATATAATGAAAAAATTTTTTTATAATATATCCAGCGGCAATCCTAAAGCACTTGTCATGCCTTGCTTTGCCTCTTTTTTAGAGGGGATTTGTAAAATAGTGCCTGCGGCTCTTATTTTTGATGTAATTAACACCCTATATTTCTCCTTTACAAATCCTGAAATACCGCTAAATATTGAAAGATTATGGAGAGTATGCGGCATGTTGATAGGATGGATGGTGGTACAGTATTTGATCTCTGGCTTCGCCTACAGTAAAACATTTACTGCCGCATACGATGCCTCCGCCAATGGCCGAGCTGCCCTTGCAGAACATCTCCGCAAGCTATCCTTGGGTTTTTTGGGCAGTCGGGACCCAGGGGATCTTACCACCATGATGCTGGGAGATTATGCAACTGTGGAAACCACTATTTCTCACTATGTGCCCCAGTTAGTCAGCGCTACAGCCTTTCCCATCATAGCTTTTATTGCATTGCTATTTATCAACTGGCAAATGGCCATTGCTATGTTTATTGCTTTACCCTTCTCTATTTTGATTGTATGGCTTTCAACAGGACTTCAATTGCGGCTTGGCAAAAATCATGTGAAAGCCAAGGTGGACAGTGCCAGCCGATTGCAGGAATACCTGTTTGGTATGCGGGAGATTAAATCTCATAACCTTAGCGGCGAGAGGTTTCAGCGACTTCAGGAAGCTTTTGCACGTTTAATGAGGGAGTCAATCCGGCTGGAGGGCATGATTGGTCCTGTGATGGTGGTGGCAATAGCACTGATGCGGGCAGGCCTTACCCTGATGATTTTTACGGGGACCTTTCTTCTTGTAGGGGGTCAGCTTACTTTGCCTGTATTTCTTGTGTTTTTACTATTGGGCACTCGTGTCTTTGAACCTTTGACGATGGTGTTTATCAACTATGCTGAAATACGTTATTCGGTTTTAAGTGCAGAGCGTATCATGCAGATTCGTCATGAAAAACCTCTGTCTGGAGAAAAAAATCCTCCTGAGGGAAATTCTATTGAATTTCAGGATGTTACCTTTGCTTATGACAACACCGACGTCCTTAAAAATGTATCCTTTTCTATTCCTCCCAAGAGCATTACAGCTTTGGTAGGACCTTCCGGCAGTGGAAAGAGCACAATAACTCGTCTTATTGCAAGATTTTGGAATGTGCAGGAGGGCAGGGTGTTGATTGATGGAGAGGATATCAAAGAGGTTGACCCTGAAAAGCTGCTGACACGGATTTCCATGGTATTTCAGGATGTGTATCTTTTCAAGGATACCATTCGCAATAACATCAGCGTTGGAAAAATCAATGCCTCCCAGCAGGAAATTGAATGGGCGGCAAAGCAGGCCTGCTGCCATGACTTTATCATGAAACTGCCTCAAGGTTATGATACATCTGTGGGAGAAGGGGGATGCACCCTTTCAGGGGGAGAAAAACAGCGGATATCTATTGCCAGGGCACTTTTGAAGGATGCTCCTATTGTACTCCTTGACGAAGCCACTGCATCCCTTGATCCTGAAAATGAAACCCAGGTCCAACAGGCCATTAATGCTTTGGTGAAGAATAAGACTGTGATTATCATTGCTCATCGATTGAAAACCATAAAAGGAGCAGATAAAATCATCGTATTAGAGAAAGGAAAGATCCTAGAGGAAGGAACACATGAAGCGTTATTGGAAAAACAAGGCTTGTACCATCATCTGTGGCGTATTCAGCAGCAAGCCTCAGGCTGGAGGGTGCAGGCATTATAAATACAGAAATAAAGGTTGAACATCGGGGAATCAGATGGAGATTCTACTCCTTCTGATTCAAAGCTCATCTATAGAAGTGGGGGTCTTAACCCAGTAAAGTATTTGATTAAGGAGTGATACCAATTGGAAACAAAATTAAATGAAAAAGACAAACAGAAACAAATGATTCTTTCAGAGAATTTATGGAAGGTAATGTATAGCATTTCATGGCCGGCAGTGATTGCAATGGTATTATATGGACTGAATTCAGTATTTGATGCGATATTTGTAGGGAGGTTTGTTGGAGAAACAGCATTAGCAGGAGTTTCCATAGCCTATCCATTGTCTCAAATCACCCTTGGATTAGGTTCTCTAATCGGTGTTGGTGCAGGATCAGCCCTTAGCATCGCCTTAGGAGCAAAGGACAAAGAGACTCAGAAAAAAATATTAGGCAATGTGAATTATCTAGCCATTGTTGTAACAGTGATCTACGTAATCCTTGCATTGTTATTGACAACACCTCTGGTTAAAGTAATGGGGGGTGTAGGGGATGCATTAGAGATAGGCAGAACCTATTTTCAAATCACTGTCATAGGGGCATTATTTTGGATTTATGGTTTAGCAGGAAACATGATTGTTCGTGCCGAGGGAAAAATGAAAACAGCTGCACTGATTATGGCACTAGGGCTTATGGTGAATATTACAGCCAATTATATTTTGATCGTAGTGATGGATATGGGGGTTGCAGGAGCAGCCTGGGGGACAAATCTTGGTATGTTTGTATATACAGCTGCGGGTTTTATCTATTTTGCAAAAGGCAAAGCGTCCTTTGAGGCCCACTCCTTTAAATTTTTTAGAGATAAAAAGATGATAAAAGATATTTTTTCCATGGGGATGCCATCTTTAATTATGAGTGTTATGAGTCTTGTGCAGGCTGTAGTGGTTTTTAATGCTTTATCCAGATATGGCAGCACTTATGATTTAGCTCTTTATGGTGCTATATATAGAATATTTACTTTGTTGCTGACACCAATCTTTGGATTGATGAGGGCATTGCAGCCTGTTATCGGCATTAATTATGGTGCAAAAAATAATCTTCGTGTCATCAGCAGCTTTAAAATATTTGCAATAGCCAGTACCTTGATGATGCTGCCCTTTTGGATCATCACAATGCTTGTACCTGAAGCTGTATTGGGTTTAATGTTTACCAATAAAATATTTGATGCTACTAGTTTACTATACTTTAGGACGTATATGGCGCTTTTGTCTATTTTACCTGTTATATTTATGATGATGACATTTTATCCTGCTATTAATACAAGGAAAACCAGCCGCAATAATAGGTATTGCACGACAATTGATTTTTTATATACCTGTAATGTGATAGAATCTAATTTTTACCTCTAGAAAAAACATAGCGTAAATCTCAGAGGTTTTCCTTTTTAAAGCTCAAAAATACCTCCAAGAGTCGAAATAGTTTAGAATAAACTGTATAATATCCATAAAAGCAAAAGTGAAGCTGTATACTGCTTAATTAATAAAATCTTAAAGTTTATATTATGCTTTGTTGTGTATTCTGCATTTTACAACTTATAGCGATGCTGCTTAAGTTAATTTTAAAACTTAGAAACAGAATAGATTATTATTGGGAATTTTGACTGCTTGTATTTCTAATCCAATTATGATAAATTATTAATGGACAGTTCGAAAGCCTCCTGTCTCTAAACAAAACTAAGGCACAAAATTAAAGAATAATTTCTTTTTTGTACCAGTTTTTTGTGTATGTGTATTGAGGCTGCCTTATGATGAGGTAGCTTTTTTAATTTTATTAAATCTTCCTATATTAACCATCGAAGGGGATTTACCGGGAAAAGTTGATGTCCGTGCAAAATTAAGGACAGAGCCCTTTTTGGGTATGCTCAAGAACTTAAAGGAGTGAAAACAATGAGAATACTGGAGACAGTGCCCAACATTTAGAAAATTATGACGGTGATTATAAATACTTGCATGGACATACCTATAAACTGGAGATTACAGTTCGTGGAAAGATCGATGATTGTGGGATGGTGATAGACTTCAATCCCACCTGCGAAAACATGTTGGTATGGATCTTTAATAAATTAGAAGGTTTACTAAAAAAGGGGAGGTATGATGCTGAAAGTTAATGAGATATTTTTAAGTATACAAGGAGAGGGGATTTCTACAGGCTATCCTACTGTGTTTCTTAGATTGGCTGGCTGCAATCTGCGATGTCGTTATTGCGATACCAGCTACTCCTATGCAGAAGGGGAGGAAATGACGGTAGAGGAAGTCTTTAAAAAAGTAACCTCCTATGGTTATAAAAGAGTTTGTTTGACAGGGGGAGAACCGTTACTACAGCAGGAAATAAAGATACTTTTAGCAGCCTTGAAGGAATATGAAATAAATATTGAGACAAATGGGTCCGTGGATATTTGTTTATTTCCCCTTGGAGAGAATCATCGCTTTACCATGGATATAAAAACACCTTCTTCTGGTGAAGCAGATAGTAATTGTTTAAGCAATTTTAAATATCTTCGTGAAAAGGATGAAATAAAAATCGTCCTTGGGGATTATCAAGATTATTTATGGGCAAGGGATCTTTTAAAACAACATTATAAAAAAGGGATCATTACTTTTTCTCCCATTTATAATAGGATTGATCCTAAAAAAATAGTTCAGTGGATGCTGGAGGACAGGATAGATGCACGTTTTCAATTGCAGCTTCACAAGATTCTATGGCATCCAGAGGCAAGAGGAGTTTAAAAGGAGGGAAAAAACTTATGAAAAAAGCAGTAGTACTATTATCAGGAGGGTTAGATAGCACAACCTGTATGGCAGTTGTGAAAAATGAAGGCTATGAGCTGTATCCAATTTCCTTTAATTACAACCAAAGACATAAGAGAGAATTAGCACTGGCTAAAAAAATTGCTGCCTATTATGGCGCAGAAGAACATGAAATTATTTCCATGGAAAATGTAGGGGGTAGTGCATTGACGGATATGTCAATAGATGTGCCAGTCTATAAAGGAGATCATCATATTCCTATTACTTATGTACCAGCTAGGAATATTTTGTTTTTAAGTTATGCATTAGGCTATGCAGAAGTCATAGGAGCAGAGGCGATTGTGATAGGTGTCAGCGCGGTGGACTACAGTGGGTACCCTGATTGTAGACCAGAGTTTATTGAAGCCTTTCAAAAAATAGTGGATGTTGGAACAGCAGCAGGTGTTGAAGGAAAATCTATTAAAATTATAACACCTCTGATTCATTTAAGTAAAGCGGAAACCATCAAACTAGGCCATCAACTGCAAGTCCCCTACCATTTAACCACTAGCTGTTATAATGGGGAAGAAAAAGCTTGTGGCGTGTGTGATAGCTGTGTGTTAAGGCTAAAGGGCTTTGAGGAAGCAAAATTAGAAGATCCCATTGCGTATAAATAACAAAGCAAAAATAAGGTGTGACCAATATATAAAGGCCGAGAATATTCTTGGCTTTTTTATATAAGTCGAAGGGAACCATAGGATTCCCTAGCGAAAGCGCCATAGGCGCTCTTTTTATATTGATGGACTAAAAAACCTTCTATTATTTACCAAAAATAGGAGGATATACATAAAACGTGTAGAAATAAAAATAATGTAAAAGTAGATTGATGATTAGAAGGAGGGAAATATCATGTCCTTAGTTGGTTATGTTGTAATTTTTCTTGTAGGTATAGGAATTTTACTTGCTTTGTTTTTGAGACATGTTGGTAAAAAGATGTATACTTCTACTAAAGGCGAAATAATAAAGAAATATGAAAATCCCCGTAAAGCCCTTTTGGTAATTGATGTACAAGAAGGTATTACTGGCAGGATGGCGCTGAAACCCTATAAAGATACTGAAGAAAAGATTAAAATGATCAATAAAGTAATTCAACATGCTTCTGACACAGGAGTGGAAGTGGTTTATATTAGACATGCATTTAAAGACAGCTTTATTTATAGAATGCTAACACGCGGCAGATTAATTGAGGGGCACCCAGGCGTTGAAATTGATTCAAGAATTAAGGTAATAAGTGAAAATAATTTTACAAAAAACATATCGGACGCTTTTTCAAATGTGGATTTAGATAAATTTTTAATAACTAACCAAGTAAACGAGCTTTACCTTGTTGGTCTAGATGCAGTATACTGCGTATATTACACTGCTATAGGAGCCTTGAATCGAGGTTATAAAGTGAATGTCATTGAAGAAGCGATATTGACACATAAAACACAGGAAGAGGTAGCTAAACTTTATCAGAAAAGTGGAATAAAGCTATCTTCTAGCAAAACATTGACGGAAAAAGAAATCTATTGAGGCAAGGGAGAAGCAAACAGGATGTGTCTAAGAGGAAGAGTCACTATTGGCGTGCTTTGTGGGATATTAGGGCTTATTATATCTTTGCAGTTTAATATTGTTAAAAAAGAAATAAAAGGGGGACACTTATCAACACAAAGGCTTCAACAGCTAACCATGGAATTGAACAATCTCAAAACAGAAAAAGAGAAATTGAATGAAGAATTAGTGTATTTAGAAGAACGTTTAAAGGCATATGAAATGTCTGAAGCGGATAAAAATTTGACGATAAAGAACCTGAAAAAAGATTTAGAACGACATCAATTACTAGCAGGATATAAAGAAGGGAAAGGACCGGGGATCGTTATTACTGTTGATGATCCTCCTAAGGATTTTTCGGTGGCAGGAGAAGAAAGTACAGTTATGTACTATTATGATTTTTTAATAGCTCTAATAAATCAGCTTAATGCTGCGGGGGCAGAGGGGATTTCTATTAACGATCAAAGGTATATAGCAACGACTGAAATTCACACTGCCTCTAATACGATGTTGATTAATGCTGTGCCTACTAGACCTCCTATTACGATTAAAGCTATCGGTAATCCTGAAGGTCTAGAGGCTGCGATGAATATGAAGTTTGGTATTATATGGACAATGAAGGAAGAAAATTTGCAGGTAAATGTGAAGAAAGAAGATGCTATTGTCCTACCAAGATATAATAAAGTAATTCAATATCAGTATGCAAAACCAGTGGAATATGATGATACAGAATAAAATTTTTCCGCTAAGGTATTCCAACAACTTTGTAGATTTATACTTTATATAATAATAAAGATTTGCCACTAAAATGGCAAATCTTTTTATTCTATAAAGAAAACTGCTAGCTAAGCGGATTTTTATCTCATAAATAATTTTTAAAACAAAGGAAGGATATTTTTATCTTGTAGAGAATATATTTGTTATAAATGTAAAGCATTACATTTTGAAAGGAAGAGTTTTGTGGCAATAACGATAAAGGATATAGCAAGGATGGCTAAGGTTTCAACGGCCACCGTATCGCGTGTATTAAACAATCCAGATAAGGTCAGTGAAGAGAAGAAGGAATTAGTAAATAAAATTATGTATGAGATGAACTATCAGCCAAATGCCCTTGCAAGAGGACTTATAAGAAACCAAACGAAAACAGTTGGCGTAATTATCCCTGATATTAACAATCTTTTCTATCCCGCTGTTGTGAGAGGAATTGAAGATGTCTTTGAAATCAATGATTATAATGTGTTCTTATGTAATACAGATCAGGATATTGAAAAGGAAAAAAAGTATATGAATACACTTCTTGAAAAAAGAGTGGATGGTATTATTCTTATGGGTACAAGGCCAGTAGACCCCTGTAAAAGTAATCATATCGGGAGAATAAGTAGCAAGATTCCTCTTCTTATGGTTAACGACTATGTTTTAGGAGCAGGTGTTTATGCAGTTTTAACTGACGAAGTTGAAGGAGCATATAAGGCAGTAAAATATTTAATTGATTTAGGGCATAGAAGAATAGCTTATATTACTGGAGATGGCAGCTATACAACTTATCAAAACAAACAAAAAGGTTATGAGATAGCACTTCAGGAACATGATATAGCAATGAATAAGGATTTTATTATTCATAATTTGCCCTATCCGGAAGGTGGGAAAAGAGCTGCTCTTCAACTTTTATCCAAGAAAGAGGAAAGACCTACTGCCATTTTTGCTGGCAGTGACCAAATAGCAATGGGTGTTATGAAGGCTGCCTATGAAATAGGATTAAAGATTCCAGAAGATATCTCCATTGTGGGATATGCTAATATACCTATTTCAGGAGATTTATATCCGGGGCTCACAACGGTTGACCAGTATCCCTATGAAACCGGGAAGCTTTCTGCTGAAATACTAACAAAAATAATTAACGGTGAACAGATTCATCAGAAAAAATTTATTATGGAACCTCAGTTGTTAGTAAGGCAATCCTGTAGTGCTCTTGTGTAAATTCATTTGCAGTTAAATGCAAAGCTTTACATACTCATGCAATCTAGATCATTAATTTTATGCTTTAACAAAATCATAGGCTGTTTTGTTTGAGGCCATTCTGAATACAGAGAAGATATGGTTATCTATACACCTAAAATTGTAGAGCTAAATAAAAACGCACACTACTGCGGCCTGGCAGTTGTAGCTATGGAGGTATTTGTTTTCAATAAATTTTAAAGGGAGATGATGGCAAGATGAAAGCTTTAGTGTATACTGAGCCAAGAAATTTCAATATTATGGAGGTTGATACTCCTGCCTGCAAGGAAAACCAAGTTTTAATAAAGGTAGCTGCTTGTGGCATCTGCAAAACTGACGTACATATACATAATGGACAGTTTTTATCGAAGTTTCCGCTGACACCGGGACATGAATTTACAGGTGTCGTTGAGGCTGTTGGATCAAAAGTGACTGCATTTAAAAAAGGTGACAGAGTGGTAGCAGATAATACTGTCTTATGTGGAGAATGTTATTATTGTAGAAGAAACCAGCCTTTATACTGCGAGAATTTTCATTCCTTAGGGGTAACAGGCCCGGGAGGATTTGCTGAATATGTGATAGTAAATCAAGATAAGGTTTTTGGTATAAGTGATGGCTTGAGTTTTGATATAGCCTCTTTTGCTGAACCTACCGCCTGTGCAGTTCATGGCATGGATAGGATAGATGTTCAAAATGGAGATAATGTTCTAATGTTTGGTGCTGGACCTACAGGAATCATTCTAGCGCAGCTTTTAAAATATGGAGGTGCGGGAAATATCGTGGTGGCGGCTCCCTCTAAGTTTAAACTGGATATTTTAGAAGAACTGGGCATCGCCGAAACGGTTGTGATAGATAAGCAGGATGAAAGTGTACATGAGGAAAAAATTAAGAGCATGTATCCCAAGGGATTTGATATTATTATAGATGCAACAGGAGCTGCTTCTGTCACCCAATCCTGTTTTAAGTATGCAAAAAAAGGTTCTAAAATTGTTATTTACGGTGTGTGCGATGAAGCAGATAGGATTAGCATAAGTCCCTATGAAATTTTCGCGAATGAATATAAAATCATAGGTTCGTTTGCACAGACCCACTGTTTTGATAGGGCAATCAATGCTTTAGAAAAAGGCATTGTGAAGGTTGATAAGCTTATTTCCCACAGATTTAGCCTGGATGAATATGCAAAGGGGCTCGATACGGTCATCTCTGGAAAGCAGAGTATTAAAGTGTTGATTCAGCCTTAAGGGAGTAGGTATAGAAACATTAAGATAAAATGAGACTTCATTCATAAATAGATGGCCAAAAATTTGTACTTTAACTTTTGTGGTAGTCACTTAATTTGTTCAGCTAGAAGTGGGCGTCTTAGCAATACGCCGAAGAATAAAAACGAAAAGGATCGTGGTGCTTATGTTTGATGTAGTAGCATTAGGGGAATTACTCATAGATTTTACTCCCTATGGAACTTCCGCAAATGGTTATCCACTGTTTGAAAGGAACCCTGGGGGTGCACCTGCAAATGTATTGACTACTTTGGCAAAGTTGGGAGCAGATGTAGCTTTTATTGGTAAAGTGGGCGATGATCAGTTTGGAAAATTTTTAAAGAACTGTTTACAAAAAAATAGAATAGATACCTCAGGTTTAAAGACAAGTCCAGATGTTTCTACTACGCTGGCGTTTGTCCATTTGACAGATGATGGTGATAGGTCTTTTAGTTTCTATCGCAATCCGGGGGCAGATATGATGCTGATGTCAGAGGATGTGCCAGTAGATATTATCAAAAGCTCTAGAATTTTTCACTTTGGTTCTATATCATTGACCGATGAGCCTTCTAGAAGTGCTACCCTTAACGCTTTGAAGCTTGCTAAAGAAAATCAGTTGATTATCAGCTATGATCCAAATCTTAGACCTCCTCTGTGGAAGTCTATAAAGGAGGCAGAAGGTGAAATTAAGCGAGGATTAGTCTATGCTGATGTACTAAAAATTTCATGGGAAGAGCTTGTATTTATTACAAAAGAAAAGGATCTTGATATAGGAACAAAAATTCTGGAGGACTTGGGAATCAGTTTGATATTTGTTACACTTGGCGCTGCTGGCACTTATTATAGATATCAGGGCAAAACTGGAAAACTTCATACCTATGACGTAAAGGTAGTTGACACTACAGGTGCAGGAGATGCCTTTCTTGGCGGCATACTTTATAAACTAAGAGGATTGTCGCTGGAGGACTTAAAAACTTTGACGATAGCTGAAGTAGAGGATCTTGTTGATTTTGGAAATGCGGTTGGTGCTTTAACAACGACAAAGAAGGGTGCGACGCCTGCGGTGCCTTCAATAGAAGAGGTAGTTTACTGTATAAAAAATATATCTAAGATAGAACCGTAATAAGTCAATTAAGATATGCAATAAATTTTATTAACACAAAAACTGTAATTTATACTTATATTTTAATGGTAAATAAAGAAAATTTTTTGTAAAATAGTCTTTAGAAGAATGATTTATTGCTAAAAAGAAACTTTCCTTATAGAAAGCTTCTTTTTTAATAATTTTTTTTCAAGGAATGCTGAAACTTGCAAGTGAAAATAAAAAGGAGTGGGTAGACTAGTGTATATAAAAAACTATAGACTCTTGCAAGTGGAAAAATGTAAAAATCATAGTAAAGTATGTGAATGAAGGGTTTTAAGGCTTAAGTGGGGTATAAAAAATTATGAAATTGGCCTATACGGCAAGGAGGATGCTAATGAATACAATTAGACAAGATGCTTTAACGATAATAGATGAATCTATAAAATCTGTTTTGCCAGAGGCAGCGGTAATAAAAGCATTGGAAAAAAAGAGCTTTACAGGAGATGTCGTTGTTATTGCTATCGGAAAGGCTGCATGGAATATGGCAAAAGCTACAAAAACTACACTGGGCGACAAGGTTTCAAAGGGCGTTGTAGTGACAAAATATGATCATTCGAAGGGTCCCATAGAAGGCTTTGAAATCATTGAGGCAGGACATCCAGTACCAGATGAAAACTCTATTAAAGGAGCTAGTAAAGCTTTGGCATTAGTTGAGAATCTAACAGAAAAGGATCATGTGATCTTCTTAATATCTGGAGGGGGGTCAGCATTATTTGAGAAGCCAATGGAGGGAGTAACCCTTGAGGATATCATGGATATTACAAATCAACTGTTAGCCTGCGGAGCAGATATTGTTGAAATCAACGCTATAAGAAAACATCTTTCAGCTGTGAAGGGAGGAAGATTTGCCTCTCAATGTGGAAAAGCTAATATCTATGCTATTGTTTTATCAGATGTAGTTGGAGATCGACTAGATGCCATTGCTTCCGGACCAGCTTATCCTGACAGTTCAACATCAAAAGAAGCCCTAGGGATCGTAGAAAAATACAAGCTGCAGGTGGCAGATCATTTAAGAAAGATATTAAATATTGAAACACCTAAAAAGGTAGAAAACTGTGAAACTGTCGTTACTGGAAGTGTCACCGCCTTATGCGAAGCTGCCGCTGCTAGTGCAGAAAAGCTTGGATACAAACCAGTAATTATTTCTTCTACACTGGATTGCGAAGCAAAAGAAGCGGGAAAATTTATGGCCTCTATTGCTAGAGAAATTAAAAATAGTAAAACCAGTAGAACATTTTTACAGCCTCCTTGTGCAGTCATCGCTGGGGGAGAAACTGTAGTACATTTAACAGGCAAGGGCAAAGGTGGAAGAAATCAAGAGATAGCTTTAGCGGCATCATTAGGAATTGAAGGGATGGAAGATGTTGTCTTGTTTTCTATAGGCTCGGATGGAACAGATGGACCAACAGATGCAGCTGGAGGCATGGTGGATGGAAAAACTTCAGAAAGAATGAGATCAGCAAATATATCACCGCAAATATACTTAGACAACAATGACTCCTATCATGCATTAAAGGCAAGTGGAGACTTGATTATAACTGGTGCAACAGGAACAAATGTAAATGATATTGCGGTTGTGTTATGTAAATAAAAAAATAGATAAAAAGACGAAAGAATCGAACCACTTAGTTTTATTTACTAAGTGGTTTGCGTTCTAATTGTCGTAAAAAATTTCGCAAAGTTGATAGCTAAGTTGTTTTTTATAAAGGTGCATATTTCATGGAAAAATGTTTCATATCCTACAGATACTTAATGAACAGAGAAAGAAGATAGTATTGCTTGCTGTAGAAAACTGGAAGAACGGTACTGAGTGTTAAAAAAACTACAAGTTATAGTTGACAAAATTATACATCGAGTGATATCATAAACCTAATGACAACTTAATAGTACTAGATTTAAGGTGCCCTTAAAAAAGGGAGAATAGGAAAGCTGGTTGAAATCCAGCACGGACCCACCACTGTAATCGGGGACAAATCTTCATGAAGCCACTGGGTATGAAACCTGGGAAGGGGAAGAGGCGTATGAACCGCAAGTCAGGAGACCTGCCTTAGATTGATGATGTTCAGATAGAAAGGGGATGAATTTCTACTGTAAATAAATTCGGTGACTTTAGATGGGAAAGTCTCTTGGTATTTAATGCTAAGAGACTTTTTTTATTTTGTCATCCTGAGCATAGCGAAGGATCTTAAAATAACGAAGAACTTTCTTATAAAATCAGGAAAGAAACTAGAACAGGAGATTCAAATCTCAAATAGGATGAAATGGTGAATGAATATGATAAAAAGTAATTTGCTAAAGAAAATATTGCAGTTAATGAGTGTTATGATGTTAGCATCCTTGATTACCTTTAGTCTTACCTATATCAGCCCAAGTGATCCTGCTGAGATGCTGCTGACAGCTCATGATATTGTTCCTACTCAGGAACTGTTGGAAAGGACAAGGGAGGAGATGGGGTTAAATGATCCCTTTATAATGCAGTATGGAAACTGGCTTAAGGATTTGCTGAGGGGGGATTTTGGTTATTCTTATTTCACAAGGGGATTGGTAACAGATATCCTGCCTCAAAGGATTTTTATGACGGTGAGGCTGGCTGTTGCTTCATTATTGTTTTTGATATTTTTTTCCTTTGTCCTTGGCATCTTATCGGCTGTTAAAAAGAATACAGTATTAGATTATATAGTGAGGGGACTTTCCCTTATGGGAATATCTATTCCTGCTTTTTGGCTGGGGCTTATGTTGATGTATGTATTTGTGGTGGAGCTTCGTTGGTTTAAAATAACCCAGCAAACATCCCTTAAAAGTGTTATCCTGCCAGCTATGACTTTAGCTATACCATTGATGGGAAGATATATAAGACAAATAAGGGAGGCGATATTAGAACAGTATTCTCAGGATTATGTTATAGGAGCCAGAGCTAGAGGTATAAAGGAAAGCAAAATAATAATCAAGCACATCTTACCCAATGCTCTTTTAGGAATCGTTACACTTTTAGGGCTATCTATAGCATCACTTTTAGGAGGAACTGTGATAGTAGAAAATATTTTTTCTTGGCCAGGATTGGGGTCTATGGCTTTAGAGGCTATAACCTATAGGGATTATCCTTTACTACAGTCCTATGTAGTTTTTATGACTTTGATTTATGTCACCATCAATTTTATTGTGGATATCATAACACAAACTCTCGATCCTAGAATTAGTTTGAAGGGAGGGGAAAAAGTAAGTGAAAAATAGAAAAAATAAAGAAATTGTTTTTGTGGTAATGCTATTGCTAGCTATTTCCATGGTTATATTAGCTATGATAGCTCCCATACTTGCACCTAATGATCCTTTAGACACTAATTTTTCTCAAATTTTACAGAAACCCAGCAGTGAATACCTCTTTGGTACCGATCAAGTGGGTAGATGTATATATTCCAGAGTGCTTTACGGTGCTAGGGTTTCTCTTGGAACTACCTTTTTACTTTTAAGTATTATTTTCATTCTAGGATTGATGATGGGTACTGTTGCTGGTATGGCAGGAGGTACTATAGATACCATCATCATGAGAATAGCAGATACAGTACTTTCTTTTCCTGATATCGTCTTTGCCATTGCTATCGTAGGAATTTTGGGCCCTGGCATGAGAAATACCATATTAGCACTATCTGTCATTTGGTGGACAAAGTATGCTAGGTTGACAAGGGTTTTGGTTATGACGGTTAAAAACAAAGAATACATACATGCAGCAACAATGGCTGGGGCAGGTAAGGTAAAACTTATCACCCATTATATTTTTCCAAATATTATATCGCCTTTGGTAGTACAACTGGCCTTAGATGTGGGGGGGATGATGCTGGCTATTGCAGGTCTATCCTTTTTAGGCTTAGGGGTACAACCTCCCATACCTGAGTGGGGAAATATGCTAAATGAAGGTAGATCCTATCTTCAAACGGCTCCTTGGTTGTTGATCTATCCTGGAGCAGCGATATTTATTGTAGTAGCGGTATTTAATATATTGGGAGATAGTGTAAGAGATTTACTTGACCCCAAACATCTATAAATTAACTTGAGTTGTGCAATTATTTAATGTAGAAGTGAAAATCAAATATATACGCTCATTTAGTTTCAAGTATTGACAACTCTAAAACTCCTTTCAATATCAAATCCTAAAATTCGCAAACTCACTGACGTTCAAACATGCGAATTTCTTAACGGATTTAATATTTCCAGTCGTTAAGAGTTGTAGCAATACTTTCAAATGCTTTCGCTTTATATATTTGATTTTCCCTCAAAATAACTGAAAAAATTGCACAAGTCGAGTAAACTAAATCATACGAGGAGTGTAGAAATGAAAAAAATTCTAACGAGGGTATTTATGCTATTGCTATGTTTTATGTTAATTGCTTGCAGTAAACAAGAAGAATCTCTTAAAGTGGGAAGTAGCAATGGAGATGAAGCTGAAGAGGTTAAAACCTTAAATATGGCTTTGTTTTGGCTAGATAGTAATATAGAGCCTACGGAAGGATGGAACGGTTGGACATTGACCCGTTGTGGTATAGGGGAAAATCTTGTGCAATTTGATGAGGATATGAATTTGAAGCCTGTGATTGCAGAGTCTTACCAATGGGTTGATGATAGAACCATGGTTTTTGATATAAGGGAAGGGGTGAAGTTTCATAATGGCAACCCTGTAGATGCTGAGGCTGTTAAAGCTTCTTTAGAAAGAGCCCTTAAGATATCCGATAGAGATGATGTGAAATTCTTTGTGGAATCTATTACAGCAGAAGATCAAAAGCTAACCATAAAAACAGAAGCACCTTTTCCTATGTTGCTTAACAATCTAGCAGATCCTGTATATGTCATCATTGATGCATCAGTAGCTGACGATGAAAATTTTAAATATAAGCCTATTGCCACCGGTGCTTTTAAAGTGGTTGAGTTTGGTTCAGACCTTGGTTTAACTCTTGAGAAGCATGAAGAGCACTGGCGTGGAGATATTGGGGTAGATAGAGTTAATGTAAAGTACATACCTGATGGTGCTACCCGCACTATGGCATTACAATCAGGTGAGATTGATTTGGCTACCCAAATACAGGCTAGGGACTTAAGTTTATTTGAGAATAATGATGAGTTTATCGTACAGAAGGGACCTAATCTAAGAATATTTTTATTAAGATTAAATATGGATAAACCTTATATGCAGAGTTTAGAATTTAGACAAGCCCTTGCCCATGGTATAGATAAAGAGACCTACGCTACACAAATAGTCAATGGTGTGGCTGCTAAAGGACCCTTTAATGACATGCTTTCCTTTGGTTATACAGAGGATGATCCTTATCCTTATGATCCCGATAAGGCAAATAAGCTGTTGGATAAGGCAGGATTTATCGATACCAATGGAGACGGTATTAGAGAAATAGATGGTGAAAATATTGTACTGAGATTTGTTTCCAGAACCAACCATGGAAATGATGCCAACAATATAGGCACAGCTATGCAGGCCCAATACAAAGAAATAGGAATAGGACTTGAAGTTATTCAGGTAGAAAACTATGCCAATATGGCAGCGGCAGGAGATTTTGATTTGCTATGGGAAAGATGGACTTCTGCACCAACGGCAGATCCTCAATATTTCCTTGAAGCCAGCTATAAAACAGGTAGTGCGGGAAATGATGGAAATTACAGTAATCCAGAGCTTGATAGGATTTGTGATGCGTTAGGGAATACCTTTGATAAAGAGGAAAGAGATAGATTAGGAATAAAAGGATCAGAAGTTCTTATGGAGGATGTGGCTTCTTTATTCTTATACTATCAAGAGGGTACAGTAGTAACTAGAAAAAATCTAGAAGGTGTACACAGGTTTATATCAGAAATATACTATATCGATGATAGAGTTAAGATAAAGTAATGATGTTGTAGAAATGGTTTTAGAAGTCTATGACTGGAATGGAGCTCAAAGATCAATGGATAAATTATTGGAAGTTAAGAATCTTACTGTCCAGTATGACGGTGGGGGCTATGCCATAGAGAACATAAATATAGATGTAAATGATCAAGAGATTATTGGTATTGTAGGAGAAAGTGGAAGTGGAAAAACAACCCTAGTAAGAGCCATCATCAATCTACTTTCCTCCAATGCTAAGATCGTTTCTGGGGAAGTAGTATTCTGTGGGGAAAATATAGGAAAATACAATAAAGAGCAGTGGAGGAAGCTTCGTGGTAATGAAATAGCCATGATTTTTCAAAATCCTGGTTCTTACTTGAACCCTATTATGAAAATAGGAAAGCAATTTATAGAAAGTATCAGAAGTCATAGAGATATTTCTAAGGCTCAGGCAGTAAAAAAAGCTAAAGATACCCTAGAAAAAATGGGTCTTGATGATGGGGATAGGATGATGAATTCTTATCCCTATCAATTAAGTGGTGGTATGAAGCAAAGAGTTGCTATTGCTATGGCCATGGCGATGGAGCCAAAACTTATTTTAGCTGATGAGCCAACCAGCGCCCTTGATGTAATAACACAAACCCAGATAGCTAATGAACTGTTGGATCTTAGGGATAAATTCAAAACTAGCATTGTAATGATTACACATAATATAGGCTTTGCTGCATACATAGCAGATAGAATTGTGGTGATGCATGACGGAAAAGTAGTAGAGTGTGACAATAAGTCGCAGATTATTTTAGAACCTAAAGCCGAATATACCAGGACATTGTTGCAAACGATACCTGAACTGAAAGGATTCTAGTGATGGAGAGAGATATAATACTTCAGTTAGAAAATATTCATAAAGTTTTTAGCGATAATAATGGTAAAACCATGAAGGCTATGAATAATGTAAATATTGCCTTAGGAAAAGGAGAATGCATAGGTATCGTTGGAGAAAGTGGTTGTGGTAAGAGTACACTTGCTAGAATAATCGCTCAGCTAACTGCTCCTTCAGAAGGCAAGATCATTTACAGAGGAGAAGATATAACAGCTCTTCCTAAAAAATCTACTAAAATGTACTATAAAAATGTACAGATGATATTTCAAGATCCTCTAGGCACATTTAGTCCAAGAATGAAAATAGGGGCCTATTTAATTGAGCCCTTTGTTAATTTTAAAATAATGAGCAAAAAGAAGGCATATCAATATGCTGAGGTATTGTTAGAGAAGGTGGGTCTTAGTAAAGATTACATGAAAAAATATCCCAATGAATTAAGTGGCGGAGAACTTCAAAGAGTAGTTATAGCCAGGGCCATTGGTCTTGAACCAGATATTATCCTATGTGATGAATGTACCTCTGCTCTTGATGTATCCATACAAAAACAGATTATAGCGCTTCTCATAGATTTAAAGAAAAAGACAAATTTTTCATCTATATTTATCACACATGATTTAGCCCTAGCAGAAAGCATATGTGATAAGATATATGTTATGTATTTAGGAGAAATTGTCGAGGTGCTGGAAGGACAAAATCTTCTTAGCGAGGCAAGACATCCATACACCCGCATGCTCTTAGATTCAGTATTTTCCATTAAAAACTTTGATAAGAGAATTGAAGTGAATAGAAAGATAGATAGGGCATTTAACGGTACAAAGGGATGTGTGTTTGCAGAAGGGTGCCTAAATAAATCAAGAAGATGTTTAGAAGAAAAACCCCATTTGGTAAAGGTGAATCAATATGTTAGCGTTGCCTGTAGAAAGTATGAAGAAGTTAGAAGGATTGCTTCGGTAGTATAGAAAAGGGATAAGCTTTTACATAAAAAATTTTGTGTAGATAGATATATGCAATTATTTACATACGTGTATAAATAGTATATAATCATTAAGTAAATGAAATTCATTATCAACACATTGCTAAGTGGGTAGGTTGCACAAGAAGTAGTATTTTAGCTTTTTAATACAGGGTCTTACATTCATTAGCTATTATAGCGGTGTTTTGACCCACCCTAACCTGGATGCTATGTTTTCCTTTAGGATTTGAACTATATGGAGCATGGATGGTATTAATTGCAGACTAAACCCTGGGGATGTTTTTTGCTTCAAACGATTTTATAGCAAAAAATGGATGGCTGTAGAGTTACGAGACTCTTTGCATGCTTAGATACGTTTATATTTATGATACATATTTACGAAAATACATAGGGGAGTTGAGGATATGGCATTACTAAAAGTAGGAAACTTAAGCACTGAAAAAGGAATAAAAGTACAGGGTTTTGTAACCGTCATGGACACCGACACAGTCATTCCTGTAACATTGATCAATGGTTGTGAAGAAGGAAAAACTGTGCTGATCACTGGTGGTGTGCATAGTTGTGAATATGCGGGGATTCAAACAGCGATAGAATTAGCTAAGGAAGTTCAACCAGAGGATATAAAAGGCCGTTTAATGATCTGTCACCCTTTAAATAAAAATGGGTTTGAAGCCAGAAGACCTAGCATTGTCCCCGAGGACGGAAAAAATTTAAACCGTGTATTTCCGGGAAATAAAAGTGGTACATTAGCCGATAAAATTGCCTATATGCAGGTAAATGAATTTCAAAATCAGGCAGACTTTTATATTGATATGCATGGTGGAGAGGCCCATGAACAGTTAACACCTTATGTATACTATGTAGGAAATTCTACAGAAGAAGCAGTTGAAATCGCTAGAAACGCTGCAAGCGTGATGGATTGTAAATATATGGTTCGCTCCATGGCCACTACAGGGGCTTACAACTATTGTGGCCTACAGGGGACACCTAGTATATTGATGGAACGAGGCTGTAGTGGTATATGGGATCAAGAAACGGTAGATTTATACAAAAAAGACGTCTATAACATTTTAATACATCTTGGATTAATAAAGGGTCCTATGACGGAAGTTCAAAACAAGCCAAAGGATTTGGTGGATTTGATTTATTTGAATTCTGATGTTGCAGGATGCTGGTACCCCAGTGTTGATGCAGGAGATGAAGTGAAAGAAGGTCAAAAACTAGGAGAAATCAGAGATTACTTTAGCAATCTCCTGGCTACCTATTATGCAGAATATGATGGTGTTATTTTATACCGAACCTCTGCCTTATGGGTAGACAAAGACGGCGGTATTGTCTGCTATGGAAAACCAGAATAGCAGGAAAATATGTTAAAAAATATACAAGTTATTATTGACAAAATTATACATAAAGTGCTACCATGAACATAATAAGAATTTAATAAAACTAGATTTAAGGTGCCCTTTTGAAAAAGGGAGAATAGGAAAGCTGGTTGAAATCCAGCACGGACCCACCACTGTAATCGGGGACAAGTCTTCAAAAAGCCACTGGGTATGAAACCTGGGAAGGCGAAGAGGCGTATGAACCGTGAGTCAGGAGACCTGCCTTAAATTGATGATGTTCAGATAGAAAGGGGATCAATTTCTGCTGTAAATAAATTTGGTGACTTTAGATGGGGAAGTCTCTTGGTATTCAATACTAAGAGACTTTTTTATGTTTTTAGAGCACATTGGTAAAGATATGAAACCTTAACATACAAATAAGAAGATGATCTTCTATAATGCAGCCATGAAGGCTAATGAAATTACTAAAAAGGGAGTTTTTCCTTCATGGTTTTTGTACTTATTTTAATGCTGAAGATTGTGAGGGAAACAATATAATCTATTAAGGACAATGAGAGGATTTATTATGCATTCATTTTATCTTATTGTAGATGAATTTATGAGCAATCAAATCATGAGCAAAGATCGATATGAGTATACAAGACAGTTGGTGGCGGTGGTTAGTTAAGGAAGGTGAAAAATGAAAAGCTACATTTTAAAAAGAATTAGCTATATGTTCTTGGTTTTAATAGGTGTTTCAATATTAACTTTTTTAATGACCTACATTACGCCGGGAGATCCAGCAGAGCTAGTATTAATATCAAGAGGAATTGAACCAGAAAAAAGAATTATTGAAGAAACACGTAAGGACCTGGGTCTGGATTTGTCCTTTATTATGCAGTACAAAGATTGGGTGAAACAAGTTTCAAGGGGGGATCTAGGTATTTCCTACAGAACAGGTCGACCGGTATTGGAGGAATTATTAAACAAACTGCCTGCTACAATTGAGCTTACAATAGCTGGATTTTTGGTGATGCTTTTCATCTCCATACCTGTTGGGATTATTTCTTGTTTTTACAAAAATACTGTATTTGATCATATCATAAGACTTTTTTCTTTATTAGGTTCATCCATACCCTCCTTTTGGCTGGGTATTGTACTGATTTACTTTTTTTCAGTGAGATTTTCTATGTTTCCGGTAAGGGGCAGAGGGGGACTTATTCATCTTATTCTACCCTCTATTACATTAGGATTAGGGATGTCAGCACAATATGCTCGGTTGCTAAGGGCAAGTATGTTAGAAGTGTTAGGTCAGGATTTTGTTTTAGCCGCAAGAGCCCGAGGATTAAAAGAGTCGATGATTATTATTTTCACCGTTTTTAAGAATTCTTTACTGCCTGTAATAACTTCACTGGGAATAAGTTTAGGCCACTTATTAGGAGGGACAACCATCGTAGAAACCATCTTTAGCTGGCCGGGATTAGGAAAACTAATCGTGGAATCAATTTTTAGCAGAGATTATCCTATGATTCAAGGATATGCATTGTTCATGGCGGTGGTTTTTTCGGGTATTAATCTGCTAATTGATCTTACCTATAAATTCATTGATCCAAGAATAAACATTGAAGGGAGTGATGATTGATAGAGAGACTGAAACTTTTTTTTCAATATAAAGTTGCCTTAGTAGGATCCATCATCATTATCTTGATAACTTTTATTGGTCTTCTTGCTCCTTATCTAGTGTTGCAGGATCCTCTACAGATTGATTTGAGCAATGCTTTACAAAGTGCATCAAGAAATTATCCCTTTGGCACCGACCATCTAGGCAGATGTGTATACTCTAGAATTATTTATGGAACAAGAATTTCCTTAAGTGTTTCTTTTATCATCGTTTTTACAGTGATGACAATTGGAACAACCATAGGTTTGATGTCTGGCTACATAGGAAAAAGATTTGACAGAATTGTCGTAAGCATTATAGACATCATTTTGGCCTTTCCTAGTTTGATTCTTGCAATCGTTATAACAGGTATTCTTGGACCAGGTCTGGTGAATGTTATGATTGCCATTATGGCTGTTCATTGGGTTGGATATGCAAGGGTTGTTCGGAGTATGGTGATTTCAATAAAAGAAAGGGAATATGTTATAGCCGCCCGTACCTCAGGAACCAATCATTTCCACATTATTACAAGACATATATTACCCAACATCTTATCGACTATAATTGTATTAGCATCTTTAGATATGGGAGGAATCATTTTGTCGATTTCCGGATTGTCATTTTTAGGTTTAGGGGCACAACCTCCTGCACCAGAATGGGGGGCTATGCTAAATGATGGAAAAGCCTATTTTTTATTGAAACCAGATCTTATGATATATCCTGGATTGGCGATTTTGTTAACGGTATTCTCCTTCAATATTATGGGAGATGGTTTGAGGGACTTCTTTGATCCTAAAAGTCAAACCGAAAAAGAGAGGAGTGATTGATTGAGATTAGAAACTAATCCCTTTCTTAAAATTGAAAATCTCGAAGTAGTTTTCACGAATAAGGGCAAAAAAAATATAGTACTCAATAGGGTAAACTTTGAAATACCAAAAGGAAAAGTTTTAGGGTTAGTTGGAGAAAGTGGTTGTGGCAAAAGTATGACGGCCCTTTCTATTATGAAACTGCTTCCTCCTGAAATCAGTGCCCCCAGCGGCAAGATTTTTTTTAATGATATGAATATTCTGGAATTAAGCAGCAGAGATATGAGACAAATAAGAGGTAAGCGTATAGCAATGATATTTCAAGATCCACATTCGGTTTTTAATCCTGTAAGAAGCATAGGCAGACAATTTATTGAAACACTTCAATATAGGATGTCATTATCTAAAAAAGAAGCTTTGGCCGTAGCAAGTCAATCTTTATTGGAAATGGGACTTGCTGATTCTCAGAAGATATTGTCTTGTTATCCTTTTCAGCTTAGTGGAGGAATGAAACAAAGAGTAATGATTGCTATGGCATTAGCAATGAAGCCAGATTTCCTTATTGCTGATGAGCCTACAACTGCTTTAGATGTAACAATACAAGCCCAGATATTAATAGAAATTGAGAAGTTGAAAGAGAAATATAATACGGGAGTCTTACTAATATCTCATAATTTTGGTGTTATAGCTCAATTGTCAGACTGGGTTTGTGTGATGTATGCTGGTGAAATTATTGAATATGGTTTAGTAAAGGAAATTTTTTATAAAGCATCACATCCATATACAAAGGGATTATTGTGTTCTATTCCTGATTTTGCTAACAATATAAATTCTCTGCAACAGATTTTAGGACAACCACCGGAGATATATGAAGAAAGAAAAGGCTGTTCATTTTACCCTAGATGTGCATATAGAAAAGAGTTTTGTGAAAACAATCAACCCTTGATGGAGAAAATTAATTCTAACCATTTTGTTTCTTGCTTTTTTCCAATCTAATATTAGAAAGGTACATACCTATGAATTGTAAAGAGGAGATCCTATTTGAAAACAAAATACCGATATTAGAAACGATAAATCTGAAAAAAAGTTATTTTACGAAAAACAATTATTTTTCTTTTAAAAATAATGTTTTAAATGCAGTCGAGGGGGTTTCTATAACCCTGTATGAAAATGAAATTTTAGGATTAGTAGGAGAAAGTGGTTGTGGGAAGAGTACGTTGACAAGATTACTATTAAGACTAGAAAAAGCCACAGCGGGAAAAATTTTATTTAAAGGAGAAGACATAACAAGTTTAAGTGGAGAGAAGCTTAGAGAGCTAAGAAAAGATTTTCAGATAATTTTTCAGAATGCATATGC
Organism: Clostridium formicaceticum; assembly: GCF_001854185.1. Lineage (NCBI taxonomy): Bacteria > Bacillati > Bacillota > Clostridia > Peptostreptococcales > Natronincolaceae > Andreesenella > Andreesenella formicacetica. Next base: position 12,789 of record NZ_CP017603.1, on the reverse strand, counting down.
TTCTCTGAATCCAAGGATGAAAATTGAAGAAATAATTAAAGAACCTATAGCCAACTTTGAAATGCTTAGTAAAGAAGATCAGAGGGAAAAGATTAAATATCTTATTGAACTTGTAGGATTAAAAGAGGAACACTTATCAAGATATCCACATGAGTTCAGTGGGGGGCAAAGACAAAGGATCGCAATAGCAAGAGCATTGGCAATAAATCCCAAAATAGTCATCTGTGACGAACCGATTGCAAGCTTAGATGTATCAATACAGGTGCAAATTTTGAAATTACTATATGAGCTTCATAGTAAATATAAAATTTCCTATATATTTATTTCTCATGATTTAGCATCTGTAAAGCTATTAAGCCACCGTATTGTTATTATGTATCTTGGAAAAATTGTTGAGATAATTAAAAGTCAGGATTTGTTAGAGCATGCAGCTCATCCATACACTATCTCTTTAATTGAAGCTATCCCTAGCGTTAATCCTGATAATAGATTAAGTAAAGAACAATTGCTTTGTGGCGAAGCATTAAACCCTGTAAGCTTTACGAAATGCTGTAAATTTTATCCTCGTTGTAGAAAAGCGTTAAATATATGTAGCTATTCAGAGCCGGATATAAGAGAAATAAGTCCAATGCACTATGTTGCTTGTCATAGATATTGAAAAAGCAGATATAATAAGTTGCAATAAAACTTTTACAACTTAGTGTGAGATAGGGGAGTCATGGGGACGGTTCATCTGGCACGTATGGTTTTTATGTGCCTGAGGAACTGTCCCCGTGGCGTAGTGGATGTAATATATTTACTACAACTTATATAGAAACTATTAATAATCTTTACCTAATAAAATAAATTTTAAGAAAATCTGTGATTTTTATATGATCTTCAAGCAATTATTTTTAATCTAGGAGGATGATGAAATGAAAAAAGTACTGAAATTTAAACGGGGGGTAGGGCTTTTAATTATACTGGCTATTGTGTTTTTAGCTGTTGGTTGCAGCAGCAACAGTAATAATGATGTTGATGCCAGCAGTGAAACAATAACCAGTGAGCAAGTGTTAACGATAGGTATGGATAAAAACACCGCAACTTTAGATGTGTTGAAGACACCAGATCCACTGGTATGGTTTCCAGGACATCACATTAATGAGACATTGGTGTATCCCGGTCATGACATGAAACCAGAAGCCTTGTTGGCAGAAAGCTGGGAAAGAATCGATGAAGTGGCTTGGCGCTTTAAACTAAGACAAGGGGTATCTTTTCACGATGGAACAGCTTTTAATGCAGAAGCAGTGAAATTTTCCCTCGAAAGACAGCAAGAAGAAGGTCCTGCATGGACAACGCCACCTATAAAAGAAATCATTGTTGAGGATGATTATACGATTCAAATCATAACAGAAGAATCTTTTTCTCCTTTGTTAGAGTGGTTAATGAACCCTGTTGCCTCTATTGTCAGCCCAACTGCAGTACAACAGCAGGGTGATGGATATGAGATGAATCCTTGTGGTACTGGACCTTTTAAAGTAGAAGCTTTTGTTCCTGAACAAGAGATTGTTTTAGTTAGAAATGATGATTATTGGGGTGAAAAGCCTGTCTTAGAAAAAGTAATTTACAAGATTATCACAGATTCAAGTGCCCGTACAATGGCTTTAAGAGCTGGAGAAGTGGATATCATAAGGGACTTAAATGCCCCAGAGATTGAAGCATTTAAGAACAGTGAGTACCAGATCCTCAGTGTTCCAGGTGTAAGAACACATTATTTTGGATTTAATGCAACTAAAGATGTATTTAAAGATGTAAGGGTTAGAAAGGCTATCAACCATGCCATCGATAGAAATGCCATTGTTGAAAAAGTTTTACTGGGATATGGTCATAATATCACAGGGATTGTATCTCCTGCTATACCTGGACATTTAGGACAAGCATGGTATCCTTATGATCCAGAGATTGCAATGGGTTTATTTGAAGAAGCTGGATATACCCTGAATAGTAACAATATTATGGAACATAATGGTACACCTTTAGAACTTGATATCATTATTCAACCATGGAGTTCTTATTGGAAACCAGCAGCAGAAGTGATACAAGCACAGCTTCAGCAAATTGGCATCAAGGTGAATGTACAGGTTATGGAGAGAGGAGCATTTAATGAATTGAGAGATGCTGGAAAGTATGATATTTTTGCCAGCACAACACCAGGTGTTCATGGTGGGGCGGATTATCAGCTTATGAGCAGATTTCATTCTGAACTATTTGGTGCTTCTACCCATGCTTCCCCTGGCTATGTAAATAAGGAAATAGAAACGCTGTTGGAAGAAGCAAGAAAAGAGCTTAAGGAAGAAAAAAGAGAAGAAATGTATAGAAAAGTACAAGAAATCATTTATGAAGACGCAGCATTGATTCCATATGTGCATGATGAAGAGGTTGTTATTGTAAATAGTAGAGTCAAAGGTTTTCAACCCCATTCTTCTGTATGGGCAGTAGATTTAAAAGGTGTTTATGTAGAATAAGAATTATCTATATAGGTGATTGTGCAACTGAATTTTAATACCTATGGTCTACGGTTTCATATTAGTTGGAAGATCTAGTCAAGATTTGTAACTGTAGCCCTTAGTGTATTAAAATTCATGTTGATACATAGGAATAGAAATGTTTTTTTGATAAGCTTTAAATTTTAAATACCGAAAGGAGCATCATTGATGACAGCTAATTTTTTGTACAATGTTTGGTGGAAGGACCAAGCAGAAACAGAACAAGCTATGGAGGAGACCCATAATAGATTTTGGAAGAAAGTATTGAGTTATATCAAGGAGGAGGATTTATCCAATCTTTCTGTTTTCGATTTTGGTTGTAATCAAGGTGGTTTTTTAAGATTTTTATATTACGAGAAACCCTTTAAAAATGCTTTGGGAATAGATCTAGCTCGTCAATCAGTTGAAGTAGCCAATAGCAGAAAAGGAAATTTGCCAATTCAATATGAAGCTACTAATACCCCTGAAAAATATGAAAATCAGTTTGATCTGGCTTTTAGTATATCGGTGATTTATTTAATCGCTGACTTAAAAGAACATGCATCCAAGATAAAAAAGATCCTTAAATCTAAAGGTGTTTATTATGCCACTTATACAGACTACAATGGTAACCCTAGCTTACCCTATATGAAGAAAAAGATAGATGAAAATGCTTCTATACCAATGCTTTTACATGATCTTGAAGATATCTCTAATGCATTTCTTGAGGAAGGATTTAATGTGGGTATTCGAAAAATGATACCAGATGATTATATAGAAATAAATAGTAATGATCGATTTTTTAGAAGTCTAAATGATCGAATACAGTATGAATATGAACAGGCATATATTTTCCGTTTTTCTTTAAAGGACTAAAGATAGAGGATATACTGATGGAGAATCTATAAAATAAGGTATGCTTATAACACCATAAAAAAGTACTGTCCTCAAACTTGTTATAAAAGTTGTAGTAAATATGTTACATCCGCTACGCCATGGGGACAGTTCCTCAGGCACATAAAAACCATACGTGCCAGATGAACCGTCCCCATGACTCCGCTATCTCACACTAAGTTGTAAAAGTTTTATTGCAACTTATATATATAATATAAATTTTATAGTAGATGCTATGAAGGCATTGAAAGGTCTTGAGATGATAAACTAAGACAGATGATAGAAACTAACGGTCATGAAGACTGTTTCCTTGACATGGAAGCTTCTTTTTGTGACCGTTTTTATATTTACAGTAGGTTTTTACTATTAAATATAAGAAAGGAAGGATGAAAAAATGCAAATTCAAAAACGTATTGAAGGGTACTGGCAAAATGAAAATGAGAGATACAATGAGGTAATTCAAAGTGAATTAAATGGCGTAAAGAAAGAGGTATGGGTGCAACTCATTGAAGAAAACCGCCCTCCAGGAGAAAAATTACAGGTATTAGATATTGGTACAGGCCCTGGATTTTTCCCGTTGCTGCTTTCTGAGATGGGACATCATGTTACTGGTATCGACTGCACGGAGAGTATGCTGGAGACCGCAAAAGAAAATGTGAGGATGGCTGGCTTTGATGTATCCTTTCATTTGATGGATGCACATAAGCTTACATTTGATGATCATTCTTTTGATATGATTCTTATACGAAATGTAACCTGGCTAATGTATGACCCAATTACAGCCTATAAAGAATGGTATCGGGTTTTAAAGCCGGGAGGACGACTTTTAATCTTTGATGGCAATTGGTACTTATGGATGTATAACAATGAATGGAAGGAAGCCTTTGAAAGAGATCAAGAGGAAGCAGCAAAACTAGGATTCAAAAAGTTCTCTAAGGAATCCCAAGAGGAAGGAACTAAAATCGCTGATGAACTTTATTTCAGCAAAGTTCGCCGACCTCAATGGGATATCCCTCATTTACTGGACATTGGCTTTGGTAAAATTGTAGTGGATGCAGATGTCAGTGAAAAGATTCATAACGAAGTCAACAAGGCTCGTTATCGTACCATTCCGCCTTTTATGATCCGTGCTGAAAAAACAGATAAAAAATATTTATACGGACAGTTATAGATAAGCAAGTTCAAACTTTAATTTTGATATACACGGTCTACGGTTTCGCCCCAAAACCGTGGGCTGCAAATGTAGCCCTTAGTATATCAAAATTAAGTCCTGATGTTGTTTATCTATATAAATAGGTTATTTGAGTTGTGCAATGATTTAATGTAGTTGTTACAATACTTTCAAATGCTTCCGCTTAATATATTTAATTTTCTTTAGGAATAGCTAAAAATTGCACAAGTCAAGTAGATGATCTTTAGATGACTGGAGGAATAAAAATGAAAATTAAAAAATCAAAATCCCTTATACTTCTTTGCTTAATAATCTTAATAAGCTCCTTTGCCTATACCGGTTGTACAAAAAAAGAACCCATCACTTCAGGAGAAGTGAAGGAGGTTCCTCAAATATTGACGATTGCCAGAGTAGGTGATATTGGCAGTATGAATCCTCACCTCTATGACAGCGATATGGGGGCACAAACTTTAGTCTATGAACCTTTAGTAAACTTAGATCAGCAGGGAAATATCATCCCTTGGTTGGCAGTTTCTTGGAAAATAGAAAATGACGGACGAAGCTTAGTATTTCAGCTTCGAGAAGATGTAAAGTTTTCCGATGGGGAAGCCTTTAATGCGGAAGTGGTGAAACAAAACTTTGATGCTGTTTTGTCCAATGCTACCCGACATAACTGGCTGCCTTTGATTGATAATTTAGAAACAGTAGAAGTCGTAGCACCCTATACAGTGGCATTGCACATGAAGGAAGCATATCCTTTTAGCCTTCTTGAACTAACAATGGTTCGTCCCATACGTTTTCTTAGTCCAGGAGGCTTTGGTGCTGACGACATAGCCTTTGACAAGCCATTGGGAACAGGTGCTTATATATTGGCAGAATATGTACAGGATGAAAGAGCCGTTTTCATAAGGAACGAAAATTATTGGGGCGAAAAGCCTAATCTTGAAAAAATCGTTATACGCCCTGTACCTGACTCTAATGTCCGTTTAAATGCATTAATGGCGGGAGAAGTAGATTTGATTATAGGCAGTGGTGTAACTGCAGTATCTTATATGGATTTTAAAAGTCTTGAAAGTAATCCTAACGTAGAAGGCAAAATAGCAATGGGAGATGTAGCACAGTTTCTTGCACTAAATCCTAGTACAGAACTGCTAAAGGACAAGAGTGTACGTCAGGCCATAGCTTTAGCAATAGATCCTGAAGAAATCAACCTTGTGGCTTATGAAGGTATGGAAAGTCTGTCAGAAACGATGTTTTCCACCAAGATACCAGAAGTTTTAGGAAACGCTAAAAGAAGTAAACGGAATTTAGAAAAAGCCAAAGAACTTCTTGCAGAAGCTGGTTGGGCAGACCTTAATGGAGATGGTTATGTAGAAAAAAATGGAGAAAATCTAGAAGTATTATACAACATACGTTCAGATGTAACCACACAAAGAACTGTAGCAGAAGTTGTACAAGCACAGCTTGCAGAAATAGGCATTAAAGTCAACATCAGCCCTGTAGAGTCTACTGTATATTTTGACCGTAGAAATACTGGTGACTTCGGTATAATGCCGGATGTTTCATGGGGAATCCAGTATGACCCTCAGAGTATTTACAAGTCATTACGAGATGCAAGACCTTATTTTGCTCCAGCCTTTCAAGGTGAAGCAGCCACTTTGTTTCAGCAGGCACTTCAGACATTAGATGACAATCAACGAAGGGAAAAGTTTGATCGTATAGCGGATATTTTCATGAATGAGGAGTTCGTGATTATACCTATGACCATTACACCTAATATAGCAGTGTATAATAAATCTGTTGAAGGCTTCGAGTTTTCTGCCAATGTTTGGGAACTAGGGAAGGGACTGACCAATGTAAGAATCGTTGAATAAAGTTGCTAGGAAAGGAGAAAAAAGTGCTTAGATATATTTGCAAGAGAATGGTCTTTTTACTACTGGTGATGCTAGGGGTGTCCTTCTTGGCTTTTAGTATGAGTCATCTTACACCAGGAGATCCAGCAGAAGTGATTTTACGAATGGATAGTATTGATCCTACCCCAGAGGCTGTGGCGCTTATGCGTGAAAGGATGGGACTAAATGATCCAGTACTTGTTCAATATGGCAAATGGTTATTAAAAGCGGTACAAGGAGATCTCGGAGTTTCTTTCCGTACCAGACGTTCGGTACTGGAGGAACTGCTGCAGCGTTTACCTGCCACGGTGGAACTCACCTTGGCGGGCACTGTAGTACTACTCTTGGTTTCTATTCCCTTAGGCTTGCTTTCAGCCTTTTATAAGAATACTAAGATTGATCATTTCAGCCGTTTTTTTGCCTTAATAGGGGCTTCCCTTCCTTCTTTTTGGTTGGGGCTTATCTTCATTTACTTTTTTGCTGTAAAATATTCCTTGTTTCCTGTGATGGGTCGTGGAAGTATGCTTCATTTGGTTTTGCCTGGGCTGACCCTAGGGCTGGGAATGTCCGCTACTTATGCTCGCTTACTGCGAGCCAGTATGCTGGAGGTTTTAGGACAGGATTTTATTCAAGCAGCCCGTGCACGAGGGTTAAAAGAAAAAACAATTCTTATAGGTCATGCACTGAAGAATGCCCTGTTGCCTTTGGTGACTGTTTTTGGCATGAGTCTAGGACATTTGCTGGGTGGTACGGTAATTGTGGAAACCATATTTGCCTGGCCGGGTATAGGGAAATATTTGGTGGAGGCTATATTCACCCGGGACTATCCCGTTGTTCAGGGATATGTATTACTGATGGCACTTATTTTTGTTACAGTAAATTTGATGATAGATATATCTTATACCTTTATAGATCCTAGGATGCGGCTGTCAGGGAAGGGGGGAAGTAAATGAGGTTAAAGGGACTGATCAAAGACCCCATGGCTTTTATAGGATTGATTTTGATTTTACTCATTTTAGGTGTTGCACTACTGGCTCCATGGATTACACCTAAGGATCCAATACAGATGGATGCAAATTATAGACTGGAAAAACCCTCTCTTAGTTATCCCCTAGGAACAGATCATCTAGGAAGATGCATTTTATCCCGTATTATGCATGGGGCAAGGGCTTCTCTTAGCATATCTTTTTTGGTTTTAGTGATCATCATGTCCATTGGCGTGCTGGTAGGCAGCATTGCAGGCTATGTAGGTGGAAAAGTGGATGATATTATCGTCAGCATGATAGATATGCTGCTGGCCTTTCCAGAAATGATACTGGCTTTGGTTATTGCAGGCATGTTGGGTCCTAGTATTAGAAATGTAATGATTGCTATGGCTTCTGTTCAATGGGTACGTTATGCACGAATCCTTCGAGGAATGATTGCCTCTGTCAAAGAAAAGGATTATGTATTGGCGGCTAGAACGGGGGGATGTAAGCATTTTCCTTTGATTTTCCGCCATATCTTGCCGAATGTCCTATCACCAGTCATTGTACTGGCTACTCTAGATATGGGTTCAACCATTTTAGCCATCTCTGGATTATCCTTTTTAGGATTAGGGGCTCAACCCCCTAATCCTGAATGGGGTGCCATGCTGAACGATGGTCGACCTTATATGTATATAGCTCCTTGGATCATGATTTTTCCAGGGTTAGCTATTCTTATTACAGTGTTGGCTTTTAATTTAATAGGAGATGGACTTCGAGACATTTTAGATCCTCGGGAAATACAAAAAACTTCTTAGGATGACAGAGTAGGTTTAAGTTAACACGATACCTAAAAAGAGCTAAGATAATAATATTGACAAAAATAACAATAGAGATTGCAGGTGCTAGTAAAGGTTTATCACGTTTAGTACAGGGCTTACAGACGGTTATTGAGAAATTTAAAGTGTAAAAAACGTCTATGACAGAATAGAAGCGGTTATAGGCGTTTTTTTGATGAAAAAATTCCACCTGTGTTAACGCTTAGAGGTAGAGGTCTTATGCCCTAAAAACAAAATTAGGATAAATTTTTTGGAGATTGATATGAAAACTTTTAAGAGAAAAGCAACGCTTAATGCGTAGTAATATATGAAAGGCTAGCCATAAGAAATCAATAGGAGGTGACAAGATTGGAATATACAGAAAGTGCACTTGTTGAAGGAATAAAAGCTAAAGATGTGCCTGCTTACAATTATATGATCAATAAATATACAAAAACAATTTATTATCTGGCTTATAATATTTTATCTCCATCACTTAATAAAGAAGATATCGAAGAGTGTGTATCTGATGTGTTTTTAGATGCATGGAGGAAAATTGATGAATTTGATCAGGAAAAAGGAAATTTTAGAACATGGCTTTTAGTTTTGACAAAATATAAATCACTTACCTATAAACGCAAAAAAGCAACAAGAAATCTCGTTGATATTGAGGCGTTTCAAATAGAAGATAACTATAACTTAGAAAAACAATTCTTCTTAAGGCAAGACCAGGAAAAGGTGATAGAAGTAATCAACTCTTTTAATGCAATAGATAAAGAAATATTTTTCAGAAGGTTTTTTTGATGAAAAAATAAGTGATTTGGCAAAAACCTTTAATTTATCTAGATCCGCTATAGACAATAGACTTTTGAGAGGTAGAAAAGTTATAAAGGAGGCATTAAATTATGAAGGAAGATCAATTGATTCAATTGCTAAATAGTTTGGATGATGACTTGGTGGAAAAGGAAATTGATAGATTATTAGAAGGCGTGGAGATCGATATGGATGCTATCAACAAGAAAGCTCACCAAAAGCTAAACAACAATGATAAAAAGATTAAGGGTAAGAAACGACTTTTATATGTAGCAGCAGTTTGCCTATTTTTATTAAGTATAACGACTATATATGCCAATGATATTTCACAAGCAATCAAGTCATTTTTAAACAAAACGCCAATATATTCAACGATTGTTGATGGAGAAGCTTATTACTTAAAAGAAAGCTACCCTTTGAATGATAATATTACCATAGAAAGTATAATGGTGTCAGAAGGAAATTTAGAAATGGAAATAGTTACAGAATTAAATTTTGATGATGAAGTAGCCCCTATAAATATTATAGCAAAAGATAATTCTAGTACAGTCTATTCTGTAGGAGGATATGGAAGTTTTTCCGAGGATAATAATAAACATTTTCTCTCTTTTATGAATGAAACAGAAAAAAATTATAACATTACACCTTTTAAAGAATTTACACTTAATATTGCAGGAAATTCCTATGAAATCTCATTAGAAAAAGCTAAAAGTTTAGATTTAAATAGCAAAATTTATGCTTCTAATGTTACAGCAAAGGGTTTGGAAGGCGTAAATATCGGTGCTAAAATCCTTGAAGAAAGGGAAAAATTAGGTATTCAGTTAGTTGCGTCATTTGAAGATGAAAAACTAAAATTATTAAAGTTCGGAAAACCAAAAGAAATAAAGACTTCATCAACATTTGAAAATCGAGGTGAAGATGGTTTGTTTAGTTCAGGTACTTCGTTAGTAACAGATGATCTTTATGTATTTGATGAAATAGGCAATGAATATAAGCTTGAAATTCCAGAAAATTCAAAAGGTCATCCGGTAAGTATATTTGAAACAAATGCACCAAAAAACAAAGCCCTGACACTAAAGTTACCTGCAATCACTACCTTCTATGAGGAAACAGTTGCTTCACTTTCTTTTGGTATTCCTAATGAAGGGGAAGTGACTTTAAATCAAGAAATTGATTTAAGGATTCAGAAGGCTATTGTTAAAATGTTAGAAGAATATCTCCAACATCGGCAGAGGTAAAATTTCAATTAAATACCGGTACAAATGAGAATATCAATATAAGATCTTTTGATTTGTATAGCCCTGATGTTAAAAAAATGACCAGTGAATTTAATGGTGATGATGCTACAATGATTTTAGAATTTACTGAAGGTCTTACTGATATTAATTTTGAAATAAGTTATCCTCAATTTGTAATGAACGGAAATTGGAGCATTGATATAAAGTAGAGAGATAGAAAGCCTTATAAAAAAGTCATAGGCGTTAACTTAACCCTATTATCTCCAAAATTTTCTTCAGGTAGGGCTTAAGTTAACGCTAATGATAAAAAAGTGCAAAAGGAGAAATCTTTCAAAACTAAACTTTTAAAAAAATCGTTAAAATTTCTACAAATTTTCGTATAGATATTGAAGATCAGATGGAAATATAGTACAAAAATAGAGAAAAGTATGAAACTTAAAACAAATAAGGCAAGAATATGATTTTCTTGAACACAGCCATGAAGGCCAATAACTTTGCTAAAGCAAGTTTATTCCTCATGGTTTTTTTGCGTTTGTTTGATGTGGAAGGCTGTTTTATATTACATATTATAGACATGGAGGAGATAAAAATGAGTATTCAAAGTAAAATAGAAAATTATTGGGAAGACCGAGCAACGGATTATAGTACATCGATATGGAGAGAGATGGAAAGCTTTAAAAAAGATGCATGGATGAAGATGATTGCTGAATACCGTCCAGAGGGACAATCTTTAAAAGTACTGGACATAGGCACAGGCCCTGGTTTTTTTTGCTATGATACTGTCTTTGATGGGTCATCAGGTAACTGCTATTGACTGTACAGAAAACATGTTGCAGGAGGCCAGACATAATACAGAACGTATAGGGGTAAAGGTAGATTTTTATAAAATGGACTCCCATGAATTAGATTTTCCTGATGAAAGTTTTGATTTGATCTTATGCAGAAATTTGACATGGACCTTAAGGGCACCTATGGATGCCTATAAAGAATGGCATAGGGTACTAAAATCTAAAGGCAGACTGCTTATTTTTGATGCAAACTGGGCTCTAAGGCTTCATGATCCTGAAATGCAAAAGCAGTATGAGGAAGATAAGAAAAGGGCAGCTGAGCTGGGGATTGTTGATGCTCATGATAAGGCAGATATGAAAGAAAGTGATGCCATTGCAAAGCAGTTGTTTTTAAGCAGTAAGAGAAGACCTCAATGGGATGCAGCAGCTTTGATAGACTGCGGTTATGCTAAGGTTTTTGTAGAAACCAATATCTCTCATAGGGTTCATAGTGAAGAAGATAGGATATTATTTCGCTCTACACCTATGTTTATGGTAGGAGCTGAGAAGAAGTAGATGGAGGTTGATGAACTTTGAACTTGTATTTTAGATTATTTACATTTCTCAAAGGAGCAAGAGTACAACTGGCACTGAAAATTTCATTGGGACTACTGATCATGGGTACCTATGTTGGACAAGCCTTTGCCACTGCAGCCACAATGAAGACATTATTTGCAGGAGGAAGTTTTCATGAGATTATTCCTCTTATTATAATCATTGGGGTTTTGATTGTGATAAGAGCTTTTCTTGTTAAGATCGATGAGATCTATGGAAAGAAAATTGCCTACTTTATTAAAAATGAACTTAGAGAGCGGCTGTTGATGCGATTGATGGATTTAGGCCCAGGCTATCAAGAAAACTATAGAAGCGGAAATTTACAATCGGTACTAATCGATGGTGTTGAATCTCTAGAACCTTTTTTGACAGGATATGTTCCTCAGCTGTTGGTATCTTTGCTAGGATCTGGGGCTGTTGTTATTTACATTTGGACATTAGACCCTATAGTGGGATGGATTACTGCAGCAGGACTTCTGATTGCGGTAGGAGCACCACAGCTAGGCAGTAACTTTTCAAAAAAATAATTTTAGAATACTGGCAATCCTATGCCAAATTAAATGCTCAGTATATTGATGCTATGCAGGGTATGACGACCTTAAAGGTTTTTCAAGCCAGCAAACACAAAGGACAGGAATTAGAAGAGGAAGCAAAAGGGGTATATAATCGCTCTATGAAAAGTTTAGGTGTATCCCTGTTGGACTCCGCTATTGTAAAATGGGGTACTGCAGCAGGGGCTGCCTTTGCTACAGGAGTAGGGGCACTAAGGGTAACCACTGGCGATTTGCCTGTACAAAGTCTCTTTGTCATTCTTTTTTTAGTGGTAGTGTTTCCGCCCTTTAAATGACTTAAATCGATTATGGCATCAAAGCTTTCTAGGTTTTGCAGCTGCTAGAGGTATTTTTAGTTTGTTGGATGAACCATTGATTGTAGAGGAAAAAAGTCAGTTTTTACATCAATCTATTGAAAGACCTTTACCAGAATTAACCTTCAAGAAGTGACCTTTGCTTATTCTGGCGGCAAACGACCAGCAGTAAAAAACATCTCCCTACATATAAAGCCAGGAGAAAAGGTGGCCTTCGTAGGAAAATCTGGTTCTGGGAAATCTACCC